>NZ_JAJQKI010000019.1 GCF_023036475.1 Bacillus pinisoli | reverse complement strand
GCATCTACTGGGTATTCTTCTCTTCTTGGTCATCTACTTCTTTTATTAACTTATTTGCCCATACATTTGCTTCTGCATATAAAGAGAATAAGTCGTCTTCCTTAAGAGTGGGAGCTATTTGCATAACCGCGTCACTATCCAGTTGCATTCTTTCCACCGACTTAATTGTATCCAGCACAACTTTCAGCTCATTCTCTTCTCCTAGTAGAGCTTCTCTAATGTCTGTAGCTAGAGGAAGTTCTGATAAGATTTTATCAATCGGAACATGAAGGATTGAATCAACCAATGAGAACATCCCGAGTAGGAAATATTTAGAACTGTTCATGCGGTCGCCCTGAAAATTAGCAATCAACTCACCGAGTTTCGCTCTTGTTAAACTCAAGTGGATGATTTCTTTAGATGTCACGTCTTGACCATTATTGTTTGCACCTTTAATCGCTAAAACATAAATCCACTTCTTAATCTCAATAAGTCCAAGTAACACCACCGCTTGCTTGATGGAACTAATCTCATACTTAGGTCGAATGGTTGGAGATTTAATTAGCTTTAACAGTTTATAGGAAATGGATAAATCCTTTTCTATTACTTCTGTTATATGATCGATATCTGGGACAGGCATATCCAATTCTTCAAGCACTAGTAAATAAGAATAATAGTATGAAGGGATATCATGACTCTGAAGTATAATCGGCTTACTAAAGAAGTAGCCTTGGAAGTAACTGTATCCGTCCTGCTTCGCTTCCTCGTATTCTTCTCTTGTCTCAACTTTTTCCGCAAGATATTGCAGTTTGTACGGATGTAAGTATTCCATCAATTGATTTCTAGCAGCTCTAGTTGTAGAGCGGAAATCAATTTTTACGATATCCACATAATGCAAGAGTGAAAGGATTTTATCATCACCATGTAGAAGGAAAAAGTCGTCTAGAGCAATAGTATAGCCAAGTGATTTTAGTTCTTTGCAAATCTGAATCACTTCATCAGTCGCTTTTACATTCTCTAATATTTCCACTACGATGGAAAGTGGTGTAAAGTAGGTCGGTACCTTTAGCTTTAAAAGATTCTCTGTAAAGTTAATAAAGCAAGGCTTACCATTTGAAAGTTCACCTAAGCCAATATTCAAGAAGCTGTTTACAATGACGTCAGTAGTAGCTTGATCTCCATCGGTATGGGAATATTGATTGTACTGACTGTTTCTATGTAGCAGTTCATATGCAATTACGTTCTCTTTATCATTAAAAATGGGCTGTTTTGCAACATAAACCTCCATTTATATTCCCGCCTTACTCGTTAATTATTTCTTCCATTCCTATCATAATATAAAATCATTCTTATGGATATGAAAAATTAGAATAGTTAGTAGATTGAAAAGGCTTTTCCAGGCACTAATATGTGATTATGTAACCTTACTTTTCTTCTATGAGTTGGAGGAGTGAAGCTTATTTTTTGTTCTATTAATAAGAAAAGATAACAGTAGCCGCTGCTGTTATCTTTTCTCTGCCTTATTCCTCTACTAATTCTCCAACAGGTATATCCATTTCCTCTTCTGGCTTAGAATGTGTATGAACTCTTGCTGTGTTTGCATTTTCATCAACACTTTGAATCCATACTGGCACCCCATGATACCTTACTGTGATTTCTGCAGGAGAAGATACAATTTGTTTAACTCGGTTTAATTCCATTATGCTCACTCCTAAGCTTTTAATAGGAAGAGTGTTAATCTTCCCTTCATTTTCCATTAACAACATTTATTATGTTTCTAATTTTTACTTTCATACGAGGTATTCAAATTAATCGAGGTTATGAGGGTCACAAGATATGGAAACAATATAAACTGAGGTGAGAATATGAAGGTTAACGATCAGGAGAAGCAGTCTCTTAGTGACTCAATTGACAAATTAAATGAAGGCCTTGATGTAATCATTCAACTTTATAATGATGCAGAAGCAGATAAAAGCCTCATTGCTTTTGAAGATGACACCATCGAGATTATTGAAAAAGCAAAAGGTGTATATGGTGAAAAGGAAATTGATGAACGAATTAACAAAATTATTAAAGAGATCCTCTCACTTCTCCCCCTCGATCAGATTGAAAAGACAAAAGAAAAGTCTAAATAAGAGGTACGGATGATGAGACTACAATCGATATTTATCTCTTATTTAAGGCTACCTCTTGTTGCGAGACTTGTTCTTTTGGCATTATCATCTATCTTTGTGTTTGGTTCTATTATTCATTTTGTTGAACCATTAAAATTTCCAACTATCTTTGAAGGAGTTTGGTGGGCAATCGTGACGGTATCGACCGTGGGATATGGAGATTATTCACCAGAAACCAAAATTGGTAGGATTGTTGGGATTATGCTGATACTTGTAGGCACTGGCTTTATGACTTTATATTTTGCTTCTTTATCCAAAGCAACTGTAACGAAACAGAACTCGTATCTGGAGGGAGCAACTACATTCAAGGGCAAGAATCATATCGTTTTAGTTGGGTGGAATGAGCGTATAAAAGAAACGCTTCATCAGTTATGTCATACAAAAGGACAGCTTTCGATTGTCTTAATTGATGAAAGCCTTACAAGAAATCCGGTTTCATTCGGGAATGTCACCTTTATTAAAGGTAATCCTACACATGACGATACTCTCCAACGTGCTAATATCGCGGATGCTGAGATGATTGTTATTTCTGCAGATCAAAGTAAGAATGAAGTACATGCGGATATGGCGACTATTTTAACATTAGTCACTGCAAAGGGCCTAAATCCTAGCATTTATACAATTGTCGAGATTTTAACCCAAAAGCAGATCATTAACGCCAAACGTGCCGGAGCAGAGGAAGTTGTAGAAACAAACAGACTTTCAAGTTTTGTTATTACTAACAGTATTGTCTCTCACGGTATTTCAGAAACCCTGCTTGTTATGCTAGATCATTTGGCTGGAAATAAGATTGAATACATAAAGGCTACAACGAAAGAAGTTGGACAAAGTTACCATGACATTATCAACCAATTAATAGTGGTACATATTTTGCCGATCGGTATAAAAAGAGGAGATGAATCTTACATTAATCCATCCCCTACTTTTATTATTCAAGAAGATGATGAGCTTTTAGTCATCAAACATTAATCTTGTAATAATAGATCTTCTAACTCTTTTACAAGTGATTGACCTAAGTCAATATATTTTTCTGGAAACGTTGCATCGGGATCTTGTGGTTCTGAGAATTGATTAAACGTAGCTGATTTATTCCAAACAGATACATAATCATCCAGTCCAATCTGGTACTTGTGTGAAAGTAAGAAAGGTCTTTGTAATTGGACAGTAGCATTTTGGGAATCTAACTGCCCATCAATTGCCTTAAATGGAACTCGCAAGAATTGATAACCTACCTCGTCATCAATTTTGTAATCAAAATAACCATGATCATAATCCCAATTACCACCGATATCATACCCAAGTGGTTTAAGCTCTTGTTCCAATCTATATAAACTAAAAGACTGACCCTCTAAGCGAGAAGGTACCTCTATCATGAAAACCATCTCCTCTATTCAGACTAATTTTAGGTTAACCAGGTAGAGTAGAAATTATGATGGCGACATAAAATGGGGAATTTTGTATAGACAAAAAGGACTCGAATCCGAGTCCTTTTTAACATAATTATTTTAATCTTTTTTCTAGCTCAGCACGTTTTTCTTCAAAGCCTTCTTTACCAAGTAAAGCAAACATATTTACTTTATAAGCTTCTACACCAGGTTGATCGAATGGATTGACTCCTAATAAATAGCCACTCATCGCACAAGCCTTTTCAAAGAAGTATACTAAATAGCCAAACGTGTATTCATTAAGTTCAGGAAGTTCTACAATAAGATTTGGAACTCCACCGTCTGTATGGGCTAGTAATGTACCTTCAAACGCCTTCTTATTAACAAAATCTACTGATTTACCCGCAAGGTAGTTAAGACCATCTAAGTCCTGAGCCTCTTCTTCAATAATCAGTTCATGACGAGATTTTTCAACGTAAAGAATTGTTTCAAATAAATCACGACGACCTTCTTGAACATATTGTCCTAGTGAATGAAGATCTGTTGAGAAGTTAGCCGATGAAGGGAAAATTCCTTTTTGATCTTTTCCTTCACTCTCCCCAAATAACTGCTTCCACCACTCGGCAAAATACTGAAGGCCTGGCTCATAATTAATAAGCATTTCAATGGTTTTGCCTTTGTTATATAGAACATTTCGAACAGCAGCATATTGATAGGCAGCATTTTCAGTAAGCTCAGAGTGACCAAAATCTTCACTAGCTTGAGCCGCGCCTTTCATCATCTCTTCAATATTCGCTCCACTAACAGCAATAGGAAGTAATCCAACTGCAGTCAATACTGAATATCTTCCACCCACATCGTCAGGTATAATGAACGACTCATAGCCCTCTTCCATGGCTAACGTCTTTAGTGCTCCACGCGCTTGATCAGTTGTCGCATAAATTCTTTTTCTTGCTTCCTCTTTACCATACTTTTCTTCTAGAAGCTTACGGAAAATACGGAACGCAATCGCTGGTTCTGTCGTTGTTCCTGATTTAGAGATAACATTTACTGAGAAATCTTTATCTTCTAGTAGATCCATTACATCTTTTAAGTAAGTAGAGCTAATATTGTTACCAACAAATAGGACCTGTGGTGTCTTTCTCTGCTCTTTTGTTAACGCGTTATAGAAAGAGTGGTTTAGCATTTCAATGGCAGCACGTGCCCCTAAATAAGATCCACCAATTCCTACAACAAGTAGTACATCTGAATCAGACTTAATCTTCTCTGCACTCGCTAAAATTCTTGAGAATTCCTCGCGGTCATATTGCGTAGGTAGGTCAATCCACCCTACATAATCATTACCTGCACCTGTTTTTTCATGTAAAGAATGGTGAGCTACCTTTACGGCATCACTTAAATATGTAAGTTCATGTTCTCCAAAAAAGGATAACGCTTTGGAATAATCAAACTTAATATGTGTCAATTAGAAAACCTCCTTTATATGTATCAGTATTTCCTCTTTCACTTTACCCGAAACCCTCTCATTAAAGCAATAGCATGGATATATTGGAAACGGATACAATTTCTTTATTTGGTTTAGTATTAATTTTTTTGCGTTGCTTTCTATTAAATGAGAGATTGTGAAATAATTCTTTTTTTCGTGGATTTATGGAAAAAATCGTGGAATAACTTTATTTTTCGTGAAATAAGGAAAAAAATCGTGGAATACTCAATATTCTTATTGAAATAACCTGTTGCTCTCCATAGAAAAAGCCTAATACAGTTCAATAATTGTATTAGGCCCATTATTTCTTATAAAGATGCTCGTAAAATTGATAATACGTCTTCTTTTTGTAGTGTTTGATACCCACCGAATGGTCCTCTAGACATTGCTTTATCTGCTACAAGGTCTAGCTGGTCATCACCGATTTCGTAATCAGCTAATCTTGATGGAGCACCAATGCTATTCCAGAACTCTCTTAGCTTATCGATCCCTTCTAAAGCTACTTCGCGGTCTGTTTTCCCTTCAGGATTTACACCAAATACTCGAACGGCTAGTTGCGCATTTCGGCTGACATCCTTATCTAATGTATGTTTCATCCAGTTAGGGAAAAGAATCGCTAATCCGCCTGCATGAGGAATGTCATATACGGCTGATACGGCGTGCTCAATACCATGCGAAGCCCAGTCTCCACGATATCCCATTGAAACCATACCGTTTAGTGCCATTGTTCCACAGTAAAGAATCGTTTCACGTAGCTCATAATTTTCTAAATCATTTACTAATTTAGGTCCAGCTTCCATGACCGTAGTTAAAATTGATTCGCACAGACGATCTTGTAATGGAGTGTTTGTCGCGTTATGGAAGTAATGCTCAAAAACGTGAGACATCATATCTACGATTCCATACACCGTTTGATCTTGTGGAACTGTGAATGTATGTACTGGATCAAGGATCGAGAATCTTGGGAACGTTTCAGCGCTACCCCAACCATATTTCTCATTTGTTTCCCAATTTGTAATAACAGATCCAGCGTTCATTTCTGAACCTGTTGCAGCAAGAGTTAATACTGTTCCAAATGGTAATGCTTCATTGGCAACAGCTTTTCTTGTTACGAGATCCCATGCATCTCCGTCATATTTTGCGCCAGCAGCGATAAGTTTCGTGCAATCGATAACACTGCCTCCACCCACTGCAAGCAACACATCTATACCTTCATTTTTACAAATTTCAATTCCTTTTTTTGCAGTTGTTAGACGTGGGTTTGGTTCTACTCCTGAAAGCTCATGTACTTCAGCACCGACTTCTTCTAAAGCGGCAAGAACACGGTCATAAAGTCCGTTTCTTTTAATACTTCCTCCACCATAAACAAGAAGTACCTTTTTTCCATATGTAGGAATTTCTTTTTTAAGCTGAGATAATGTATCTTTACCAAAAATCAGCTTAGTTGGATTGTGAAAAGTAAATTGTTCCATCGTTAAACTACCTCCCCATTTCTTTCATACTTTTATTATGTATGACAGTACATAACCTTGTAAAGGAAAGTGACTCTCTTAAGTATGTATAAAAATATTCAATAATACTCATCATAATCTTGAAGTTATTTTAACCATACACTAAGGAGGTAACATGATGAGTACAATTCAACGCCTTGCTTTAGCTCTTACAATAATCGGTGCAATAAACTGGGGATTAATTGGATTTTTCCAATTTGACCTAGTTGCTGCCATCTTCGGTGGACAAGATGCTGCCCTATCAAGAATCGTATATGGTCTTGTAGGAATCTCTGGATTAATCAATCTTGGCCTTCTATTCAAACCATGGAAAGAAGTTGAAACAAGTCCAGAAGCTAGACCAACTAGATAAATTCTGGAAGAATAAATAAAACAGGTAAGAAGCCATTCGCTTCTTACCTGTTTTAATTTATTTCTTTAATAAGTTTTCACGATCGTCGGATTTCTCAATCCATTCTTCTAACTTATCTTTAAGCGTATTAAATCCATGAGCCTCTGTGTTCAGCTTCTCACTATTACGTTTAATAATCTTTTGTAACGGTGCTTTTTCTGGAGCCTTCTCTGTTGCGCGAATGGAAAGACTAATTTTCCCCGCTTCTTCATCGATTGAAAGAACCTTTACCTTTACTTCGTCCCCTACTGTTAAATGTTCGCTAACATCCTTTACAAAACCATGCTTAATTTCTGAAATATGCACAAGTCCTTGTGTATTTTCATCTAGAGCAACAAACGCACCATAGGGCTGAATGCCTGTTACCTTCCCACTTAATACGCTTCCCACTTCAATTTTCTCAGACATCCGAAACACTCCTATTGTTATATTTTAATCTGTCTTATATACGCAATATAAAATTATACCATAGGAGGGGATGTTTATCAAAAAAGCATGAGATTACTTATTATAGTCAGCGACTGCTTCTTCTTTAAAATTACCCTTTTCCAAGAGATCATAATATTCTTTTACAATAGTATAGGTTTCTGTATCTTTATGATTAGCCAAGATGTATTCATAGCTCTTTTGTAGTTCAGGGTCTAGTTTACCATTAATAAAGGCCCGAGAACTATCTGCACCGTTTAGATAAAGATTTAGGTCAAATTGATATGCATCATTGATTACGCTACTAGAACCTTCATAACTATTCTTTAGTTCCTCGAGTTGGATAAGTCTATTCCCTAGTTCCTCCCAAGTTGGAATAATTGCTCCATCCATGGCTGTTCTTTTAATCATTAACTCTGCAAATTCTTTAACAACTGGATCTAACATTGTTCCAAATTCATTCAGATAGTATTGATAGTTAATTCTTGTACCGTATTGACCTTCACCACCAGAATTAATAAAAATATATCCGTTTTGAATGACTTCTTCGGCGAAGGCTCGTATTTCAGGGTCCTTAACATTTAATTGATTTAACATATCCAATCCTTCAAAGAAATCCTGACTCAACTTCTGTGAGAACTCTACACTATAGTTTCGTAGTTGCTCATCTAAGTAACTCAAGAAATTCTCCTGTTTCTCCATGATTATCAGAAAATCTGTATTTTCATTGATTTGTTGGAAGTCTTGCTTCGGAAGTTCAAAGCTATCTTGAACTATACTTTTTAAATCACTAAAGGTCTTCTCGAGATCGGTACTATCTTCAAAATTCTTGGGGTCAAGAGAAGCCGATTGTTCGACAAGTGTTTTCGCTTTAAGGATATGCTCTATTTCTTCTGCATTAGAAATAGATATAAATTCTATCTTTTCAAATGCTAGTTTCTGCTCGTTATAATAGGCTTCAAGCTCTTCATGCTTCTTTGCAATCTCTTCTGCTGTCACTTTTTCATTAGGTTCTACATTAGAGGATTCCTCTTCTGTGTTAGGTGAGTCACCTGGACTAGGACTAGATTCAGGACTAGCGAGTAATTGCACGACGAGGATTCCACCTATTAGTAATACACCCATAAAGCTCGCTACATATGGTAGCTGGGTCTTCCAGCCTTTACGCTTCTTTTGCAATTCTGTCTTTTGGATGCGATCCATAATTTGACTTGCCTTATTGATTGTAGGAATCTCTTCATAAGAATCTTTAAGTTGACGTAATCGCTTTTCTAATGGATCCATTATCTTTCACCACCCTTTCTTTCTTCCTCTTCCATTAGTTTCTTTAACATGGTTTTTCCTCTCAGTAGTCTTGTTTTCACGGAAGATAGACTAATAGAGAGAATCTCGGCAATTTCCTCATATTTTTTATCATGGAAATAAAATAAGATAATCGGTACTCGATACTTTTCATTTAACCGTTGAATGCTAATATGAAGCAGTCGGTCTTCTTCATTCTGTAAAAGTGATGCCTCCACCTCGGGATAATCATCCACAGGCTGAAGTTGAATTTTAAAAAGTTTACGTTCATTTTGCGTTTTCTTTCGAGCCATATCCCTCGTAACATTTAGCGTGATTTTGTACAACCAGGTTGTAAACTTTGCTTTTGAAAACTGGTCTAAAAATCGATAGACCCGTATAAACACTTCCTGAGTAATGTCATCTATTTCATCTCTACGATTACCTAACTGGTAGGCAAAGCGTTCAACAATAGGATAATACAACTCAATTAATTGTTGAAAAGCCATGTTGTTTCCTTGCTTTGCTTTTAGTATTAACTCTTCTTCATTCATCGGATTTCCCCCCATTTCTCTGAAAATATTTATTTAGTAAGGCTTTATTCAATAGTTCAATACTATGGCGTTTGGACGATTTACCTTTGATCTCTGCCCTTTCATAAATATAACGAAAGATGCCAAGCAATTGTTGCAAAAAAATGTGAACTACGTTTAAATTTTAGGAATCTTGGCTATATTGTTGATAAGGTTTTCTAGTATTCCCCCCTTTTATTGGACAAGTTTTTAAGTAAACTTGTCCTTTTTTATTTTTAAATATCCAGTATTTGAGAAAAATACCTATAAAAACAGATAGGGTGAAGAACATGACCGCAAACGACCCTCAACATTTCACCATCACGGTTGACGGACTCCAGATGTATTATGAGAAATACACGACCAACGCAACACCAGATTCTCCGACCATTGTTCTTATACACGGTTTTCTCTCTTCGACCTTTAGTTTTAGAAGGCTTATCCCATTGTTAACCCAAAACTTTAATGTAATCGCTATTGATTTTCCTCCCTTCGGTAAAAGTGGAAAATCCAAAAAATTTGTGTACACGTATGAAAATATTGCAACGATTGTAGTGAAACTATTAGAGCATTTACAAATACGAAAATGTATCCTCGCTGGTCATTCTATGGGAGGACAGCTGTGTTTACACATTATGAAGCAACGACCTGAACTTGTAGAGAAAGGTGTTTTACTATGTAGCTCTTCATACTTAGATCGCTCAAAATGGACGATCCGCATGTTCACGTACATGCCATTCTTTCCTTCATATTTAAAGCGCTGGCTCGCAAAAAAAGGTGTTAAGGAGAACCTATTAAACGTAGTGTATGATTCCTCAATGATTGACGAAGAGATGATGAACGGATATGAACAACCGTTTACTAATTCACGGATTTTCCCAGGTCTAGCAAGACTTATACGACATCGAGAAGCGGATTTAAGTCCAGAGCAATTGCAGCAGATCAATACGGAATGTTTATTAATATGGGGAAGTGAAGACCGGGTAGTACCGTTACAGGTAGGCAAAAGATTGAACAAGGATCTACGAAGATCAAAATTAATCGTTCTAGACAGAACGGGCCATTTAATCCCTGAGGAACGACCAGATCAGATTTACTCTTATATCAAAAGGTTTTTAGTAGATAGCTCTACCGAATCACTCTCTTATTAAATGAGGCAATTCAGAATACTAGATACAAACTAAAGAACACTGAAATTTTCAGTGTTCTTTAGTTTAGTTTAGTGTACATGACTCATCATTCTTCATATTAATAAGAATGGTTGCCATTTTTACAGATTCTTTTTTAGGTGGTACCTGATCAAAAGAGAATTCAAATATCTCTTGAATTCGCTCAACTAGTTTATATACTTCATCGTATTCGTGCACAGCCTGAATGATATCTGCAAATTCAGGGTCATAATTACCTGTACCAATTTGAAAGGGATCCCATTCTAAGAGAGCCTCATAGAGCCTTACATTTATATTGTCCATCATACTCACCTTACAGTTTTTTTCTTATCATACCACAATTCAATAAAATCAACCTCTTTCTTGCACAGCTTGTAAGTATAGAAAAAAACCAGGACCCTAGGCCCTGATTTCAACTAATTTCTTTCCCGTCTTCTAATATTGCCTTTTGAATATTCTTTTCTTTTTCTTTTGTACCTGGACTTCCTAACAAGCTACAGTCTTTCCATAGCTCTTCTTTTGCTTGCTGCCATGGTAACTCTGGTGCGATGATTTCTAGATAGGTTCTGACTTCATCATCCGTTAATCTTCTTCTTGTATTAATATCACGAACATCCCCGATGTTCCAAACGGATGTAGGTCAAGCTGGGTGAAAGATAGTTACCCCATCGTCTAATAAAAAAAGGCCATAGTCTCTGTTTTCTTTAATCACTTTCATGGTTGAGCCCTCCCCATAGTATGTATTCTAGGCTCTTTTCTAGAGTTATTAATGAAAACAGCCTTCTCTTTTTATTCGACGCTCTTACTTACTTTCCTCTTCTTCTTTCATCTCTTCTGCTTTACCTGGCTTGTCTTTATTTTTCTTTTGCTCTTCTAGGTTTATTACTCCACAGGCTATTCGTTTTCCAGCATCGCCCGCTGGTTGACTCATTCCGTCATCTGCCTTTTCATGAACAATTAAAGACGTTCCCTCTTTAATAAATAACGTTGTTCTACCTTCCTTTAATGTCACTCCATTTGCCATAAACTCAGCCTTTACAGTACCATCTGGCTCTGCCACTATGTTCGGCAAGTCCCCTGCATGAGCTCCGTCAGGATTAAGTAGACCATGATCCTTGTCGTCTGGGTTATAATGTCCTCCAGCTGATTCAAAATTTGGTCCCTCACAAACCCCTTTTTCATGAAAATGTATGGCATGGGGACCAGGCTCTAGGCCGGTTAATGCAACTGTAACTTGTAAGCCATCCGCCTTCTCTGTTAAAGTTGCGTAACCATGACTGTCTCCGTCTGCGTTCTTCAATTCAATATCAATCTTAGATGGCCTTGTTTCCGCACATCCACTTAAAAGCATGGCAGACCCAATAAGTAAAATCCATTTCTTCATCCTAGTTACCCCCAAAAGTCCTTTTTTTCGTATCTTGTCCATTTCAGAAAGCGTTTAAACGATATTAGAGGGAATTAAGCTGAAAACCCTGCTTACTTTCGCAATTTAGATTTGATCCTAAACACGCAACAAAAAGACTTAGAGTATGTCTCTAAGTCTGCTTTACCTCTTAGCTTTAGCTAAAGCTCTTTATTCACATGCTTATATAAAGGTTTGTAGAACCGTCCCATGTCCATCTTCTACTTCAATTTTAGCATATGCCCCATTGATCAATGTGACCTGTGGAGGAACATGACCGCAATCAATATCATAAAGAATAGGGATTTGAAGTTCTTCAGAAAGCTCTTTATATACATCTTCCACGGTATAATCTTGAACAGGTTTATTAGCTGGGCTTCTACCGAACATAATAGCTTCACAACCTTTAAACCAACCAGCTAATTTCATTTGTACCAGGGACCTACGTAAGTCAGTAATAGAAAGCTCACAATTTTCAAGGAACCAGATGATAGGATCACCCTTAATATAGCTCTCTCTAAACCTCTGAACATCCCCAAATGGTGTACCTACTAAGTGTCTAATTACATCAATGCATCCACCAAGCAATCTTCCTTCTATTTTTACTTTTTTGGTATCTATGGACTTCCAATAAGTTTGTTCTGTTAAATGAAATATGTGAGGAGTAGGTTGGTCATGCTTCCATTTCTTTTGATATTTCTCTGACGATTGCTGAATAACCGATTCATTTATCCTTGTTTTCAATACAGTCTGCCACATGCCGGTCGTATCATCTGAATATTCTCCTCTTAAATCAACCAAGTTGGTTCCATGGGCAGTTGCTAAACCTGTCTTCAAAGTAATAGCTAACAATAATAAACTTGTATCCGAGTAACCTAATATCCACTTATTCTGTATCTGGTCAAAGTCGAGATGTTCAAGGATTTCAATCAGAAGTTCTCCACCCCATGGAGGTATAATGAGGTCAATCTTCTCATTTTGCATCATCTGCATCAACTCTTCAGCGCGCTTTTTAGCAGGGGCGGACTTTGCCTGAACCTGAGTCCAAGGGGTTTCGCCACATACAATGTGAAAACCCTTCTTTTCCAAGCTTGTTAGTGTCGTATTTAATAATTCATGTAATTCATTTGGTACCCCAGAAGATGGAGCAGTAACGCCAATTGTTATATCCTCTCTCAGTACTGGATAACGAATCAAGGTTTTTATCCCCCTTTAATAGTTTTAAATAACGGATAACTATTTTTTGATATATGTATCTTACCATTAATATCCACTTTAGTCGGTAAGAGCTTTCCAATCAAAAACAAAAAAACACACGATCTCATCTAGAAATCGTGTGTCATAACTTTTATTTCTCTCTCTGATTTTCTTCATTCCATTTCTTCATACGTTCTTCTGCTTCTTTTTGTTTGTTTAACTCTTTTCGTGACACTTTAATGATTAATCTAAAAACAAAAACGGCCATAATCATAAAAATAAGAAAAGAAAACGCTGCTGGAATGTACTCTGTTTTATCCTGAGGAAAATATAAAAATAGTCCTGCAACTAAGTTCATGTTCAACACTCCTATGGTGTTAATGAATGTTATTCTTTCACATTTATTGATTCAATTGTAACGGTTTCTAAAGGTTTACTGGACTGAGCATCTACTTCAACGGCAGCAATAGCATCTACCACATCTAAGCCTTCTATTACCTGTCCAAATACTGTGTGACGGTTATCCAACCATGGTGTTCCGCCATTTTCTTCATAAGCCTTTGATAGATCTTCTGGGAATTTCGCATCCTTCATTTGTGCTAAAAGTTCTGCTTCAATACCTGTCTTTTGTACAATGAAGAATTGGCTACCATTTGAATTGGGGCCTGAGTTTGCCATGGATAAAGCTCCTCTGAGATGCATCACTTTATCTGAGAATTCATCTTCAAACGACTCACCATAAATACTTTCCCCGCCTGTACCTGTTCCTAACGGGTCCCCACCTTGAATCATAAACTCATTCATAACTCGGTGGAACGTAAGACCATCATAATAACCGTTTTTGCTATGCGTCATAAAGTTTTCTACAGCCTTTGGGGCAATATCAGGGTATAACTCTATTGTAATTGTACCCATAGAGGTAACCATTTCAACTGTCGGACATCCATTATCTGACTCAAGTTGACGTAAAGCCTTATCTTGTACATTCGTACATTCAGCAGCAAACGTACTTCCTTGCTCAGATGTTTGCTGTTCTTCTGAAGTTCCTTGCTGTTCCTCCGCGGTTCCGCAAGCAGCTAAAAGGATTAAACTCAAAAATAAAACCGTAAATTTTTTCATTCTGTCATCACCCTCCATTTACTCATATCATCATTTTAATCTAACCTTGTCCAATATGGTAGTATTAACAGTATAGACTCTTTGTAGAAGTGAGGAGAAAATCATGACAGAAGAATTACAAATGGGCGATATTGTAAGAGCCCCTTATAAAACAGGTGTTTATATTGGAGAGATTACTAATATTAGACCCGAGCATTACCTCGTAAAAGTGATGGCTGTCGTAAAGCATCCGACACAAGGCGATTTACATAGCCATAAACAAGTAAATGTACCTTTATTTCATGAAAGACGTGCACTAGCAGAGCGTGAGCAAACAAATATTCCTAAGGCTATGGTTAAAAAGTTTGAAGGAGAGATTCCTTCTTATAAAGATTCACTTAGAGAAGCACTAGACCGACTTCGATCAGATTTAGTAGAGGATGGCAGTGAGTGGGCATTACTCTCTATAGAAAAGCTCAACCAGCTTGAAAAAGAATACTTCTAATGATGAAATTTGAAATATCAAATCTTAGCTTTTTAATGAAAACCTCCTCATTGGAGGTTTTTCTTATGTATTATCCCTTGAAAAAAGTGAGATTTTTCTATAATATTTAGGGAGACGAAATATTTAGACAGAAGGTGAATATCATCCAACTTGTTAAAAAGAACCTTGTCATCATGTGGATTGCAAACTTTTTTGTAGCTGCAAGTGCCACCATGGTTCTCCCTTTTTTATCACTCTATATTGAGACATTCGGTACGTTTACCGATGATTATGTGCAAAAATGGTCTGGATTTGTTTTTAGTATTACCTTTTTAAGTGCCCTCTTCTTTTCTCCAATATGGGGTAGAGTCAGCGACAAACATGGCTATAAAAGAATTCTAATGATTACAGGATTTGGAATTTCAGTCAGTGTGTTCTTTATGGGATTTGTCAATTCGGTAGAGCAACTCTTCTTACTGCGACTCATTATGGGGATCGTGACAGGCTTTATCCCTACATCTATTGCGTTCATCTCTTCACAGGCTTCTAAAGAATCAGCAGGAAAAACGCTTGCAACCCTTCAAACGGGTACGGTTTCAGGTTCTTTACTTGGTCCTTTATTAGGAGGACTAATCGTGGACTTGGTCGGCTTTCAGTACACTTTTATACTAACATCCTTCTTTATCTTCGCCGCAGCTGTTTTAGTAACGTTTGGCGTAAAAGAGATAAAAAAAGACGAAGCTAGCACGAAGAAAGTATACTCCCGAAAAGAAGTATTTTTTCAAGTGTTACAGTCACCCCTTTTATTCATGACTATGATTGTGTCGTTAATCATTCAAGTAGCTAACTTTAGCATTCAGCCCGTACTAGCACTATACGTCAATGATCTAAGTAATGGCGCAAACATTGCCTTATTAGCTGGATTAGCTTTCTCCATTACAGGACTTGGAAACTTAGTGGCAACAAGAAAATGGGGGCAGCTTGGGGATCGAATTGGATATGAAAAAGTACTCTTACTATTACTGTTAATGGCAGCTATATTCTTCATCCCTCAGTCCTTTGTTACTCAACTATGGCAACTAATCATCCTTCGCTTTTTCTTTGGAATTGCTCTTGGTGGAATGATTCCTTGCATGACTGCTTATGTACGGGAACTGGCTCCATCTTCTGTACAAGGTGAGGTGCTGGGCTATAACGTTAGTTTTCGTTTTTTAGGAAATGTCATTGGTCCTTCACTCGGAGGTATACTATCGGGAGTTTTCGGTATTGCCAGTGTGTTTATCATGAGTGGATCATTGTTTCTTGTAGCTGCCCTCGTTCTCTGGTTGATGTTAAGACGAGAAACGACAGCTGAACAACAGTCTTTTTCAGCATAAAAACCTGTTACTTCGGCTAAACATTAGCTGAAATAACAGGTTTTTCTTTTCATTTTTGGCTCTTTGCTAACAATTTACTTGAAAAGCAAATTATTAGAGAAGAACCTTACTTTTTTAGCTTTATAACAGCTACTGTACATCGAGAAACACATATGAGCTTCTCTTCTTCATCGACTATTTTAATGTCCCACACCATGGTAGATCGTCCTCGATGGAGGATTGTGCCATGTGCGGTTACGACTCCCTCACTTTTAGATTTAATGTGGTTTGCATTAATCTCTAATCCAACGCATCCTTCTGTTGCATGATCAACTAGATGATAGGAACCAACACTCGCTACTGTTTCTGCTAACGCTACAGAGGCTCCTCCGTGAAGGACTCCAAATGGTTGATGTGTTCTTTCATCTACTGGCATTGTTGCTATTACATGTCCTTCTTCTAGCAAAGTAATGGTAATTCCTAAAGAATCAAGCAGTGTTTTACGCTCAAGCATACCGACAACCCCTTTATTTTCATGTACTTGTTGATTTCTACACTTACCGGTATTATCCTTCCTTACGAAATTAAAATATTCCCAACTATAACCCATTTGTAGATGGACATCATAATAAAGAATTCCAACAACCAAGGAGGTCTTTCGAATGGATATTCGTGAAGGATTCATACCAACTGTGTTAGGGACGGCTGTGACTGCAACAGGTTATGCCTTAAAACAAACACATAAAGTAAGTCCAATGGTGTCCAATACCATCTTTGGTTTTGGCCTTGCGCATGTTGTGCTTGGTGCCATTGACCTCGTTGAACACCGTCGTTAGGAATTCAAGATATGAAAAAAGCAAGCCACTCCAAGCTTGCTTTTTTCTATACATCCTTTTTTATCGTTTAATACTGATATTCATATTTTAGCAGCGAGTAAACTACGGTATCATGAAAAGTTACACCATCAAAATAAGTTTGTCTTAATTGTCCATCCTCTTGAAGCCGTATTTCAAGAGGAGTTTTTCTGAACCTTTATTACCTGCAAATAGATCTCTAACAATCCAATTTAAGCCTATCGTACCGAAGCCAAAATGAAGGAGATGTTTTAAAATCTCACTCAAAGCGCAACTTTCTAGATGTAAAGCAGAGACTTTGTACTACAACTCAACAATCTTCATGGAAACTCCTAATCTAATGATGGATAATTTTTAATCCACGCTCAACAAGCACGTTAATCTCCTCATCAGATGATTGTAAAATCTCTAGTTCTTTTCCTATCAGAGGTCGGAGACTAGCAAGAATGTTATGTTGAGTTAATAGTTCTAGAACCTCTACTCTAAGAAGCCAATCATTAGGGAAATGCAGAGAAAGATCTGCTATCACTTCTTCGAGTCTCTGTTCGGCTTTATTCACATCTAATTCATTTTCACGAATATCTCTTACCGTTCCATAGAGCTTTTCTAAGTGAGTTAATTCTTCCTGAACTAGTGGCTTCTGCTCTACCTCTTCTAAATCAGCATAAAATTCCTCAGAATCTGCTGCTCCTGCGTATACCGATACTATGGATGCACCAACCGCCATATCATATTCCTCAAATTGTTGTTCAAGGTTTTGTCCAATCACTCGCACTTTTTTAAAGCTAATTAAAAGGATCTTGCCCTTTTCTTGAACAATATTTGATACTTCTCCCGTAATCGTTATACCACCTTCAAATTCAAGCGTGGTCACCGAGTTCAACACTACACCATGTTCTGCTAGCTCTTTATCTGACCAATCTTCAAGTGGCGTATGTTTACCTTTAATTTTCCCAACAGGTGAACTATATCCTTCAGTATGAGTGTCTTTACCATGACCTCGTAATTGCACGTCTTCGAAAGCAAGCGCTGTAGGTCCTGCAAACCCTATATAAGTTACTTCGCCATTTTGATCCTTTACAAGATTAGCTAGCGTTCCCGTAACTTGAAGACCTGAGCTGTACACAATTGTCGCTGTATGATTGGACTTTAGAGCTTTTTCCAAACTCTCCGTGCCACCTACTGAATAGGCCATCGTACTTGCTAATTCGTTTACAGCGTCAATGAGTTCCTCAAAATCTCTACACACAAATAACTGAGGCTGTGGTTTAGTAATGTCGAACCCAGTATGAATGACTTCATGAAGATCAAATGGAATCTTTTTGACCGCCGCTGTTAAACTATTTCTTCCTTCAGAAACAGATGACAATAATCCAGCACCATAAATCTTCGGCTCATCTACTGTGCCAACTAGCCCGTACTCTACTGTCCACCAATATAATCTTGAGATTTTCTCTGCTTCCGATAATCCTTTAATTTCTTTTTGTTTTTGTTCAAAGTTTTCTTTTGACTTCTCAATTTCCTCTGCCGTACCCGTTCCACTTTCTAGTAGATTTGAATACGTACGGATCGCCTCAAATAATTCATGTTCTTCTTTCGTTGCAAGCGCTTTCGAACCAATAGAACCAAAAAGTTTTACATACTCAGAAAATTTTTCATCTAGCAAAATGGGAGCATGACCCGCTGCTTCGTGAATAATATCTGGTGCTGGAGTATATTGAATATTTTCAAGCTTTCTTATGTCAGACGCAATTGGTAAAAAGCCATAAGCTTGGAAGTCAAAGAAAATGACGCCTGGGATAAAACCATCTATGTTTACTGCTCCCCAGTTGAACGGAGATAATGATTCATTCATTTCATCTACATTAGGAATACTCTCTATTTTTATTCCAGAAGCTTTTAGACCATCCACATAAGCTTCATGAGCTGTATCTTTTAAGAAGTGATGATTTTGTCTCATGACATAGCGCCATACAGCATGATCAATCGGCGTGTATTTTTCATATTGTTGATCTACCACAAATTTTTGTAAATGCTTTGGGACTTTTCTATCTTGAACCTTTGTTTCCATCCTAATTCCCCCCTATAAATAGTAAAAGGCTCTTTTCGTATAGATTGTTGCTTGCGTAAAAATCCCTAAATCCGGATTTTTACTCGGTAGTACAGTACTTATTCGAAAATTAGTTTGAAGAGCAACAAAGTTTTAGAAAAGAGCCTAGTAAAAAAAGAGCCACTCCTCCCTATAAACAGGGACGAAGAGACTCTCCGCGGTACCACCCTACTTGATAGATTGTTCTATCCTCTCCATGACTAATGCCTTGTTACAATCTGTAATGGTATTTCACCTTTCTTGGTACCTGGATTTTCACCAACGCTCCAGTCTCTATGTGCTGTATCCAAGAATGCTACTATATTACTAGGCTATTATTATCTTAAAATATTACTTTATTACAACTATGCTTTTAAGCGTTAAAGTATTGATGTAAAAAAATATATTATACTATTATCTATTTGTCAATATCTTTTCTACTTGCAGCGTAAACGCGATCAAAATCATGGGCTAGTTTAAAATCAAGTTCTGTTAAACCTCTTGCTTGCCATGAAGACATTTTTAGTGTGATTAACTTATAATCAATAGATATAAATGGATGATGATTCATTTCTTCTGAAAGATTTGCGACCCTATTTACAAAGTCAATTCCGTTTAGGTATTCTTTAAAACGATATTTCTTTTCTAACCAAATTTCATCTACTACATTCCACTTTTCTAGCTTTGTTAAGTTGTCTTCTATCTGTTTGAGTGTTAGTTTTTCCATTGTAGCACTCCCCTTAATGTTTTTTATGTAATGACTTATAAGATTATAACCCTTCTAAAGAAAAATCTCCTAATAATATAAATGAATCGTTTCTTATCTCTTTAAAGTAGAAAAAGAAGGCCTATTGTTAGACCTTCTTATATACCGTTAAAAACAATTTTATCCGACTGAAGATATTTGTTTAAGAACTCAATAATTCTCTCTTCATATTTTTCTTTTTGATGCTTGTAGTTCCGAATATGTCCACCCTTTTTCGTGATCCAGATTTCAGCATTAGGAGAATTATCATAAATCATCTCACTTTGCTTGTAGGAGATGGCTCCATCCTTCGTACTGTGAATGAGCATCAACCCTTTATCTTCATATAACCTAGCAGCCACATAAGGTTTTACTCCTGATAAATTCAGATCAATGAAGACATTTTCTGCAATGTTAACCATATAGTCTCCAACTAGACTTGGCAAACCAGTCCAATAAGAAAAGCTCTGTCTTGAATACGTTTCTAGATCTGCAAAGGGGCTGTCAGCAATAACCGCTCGAATATCGTCTGATTCACTACCTACAATAATGGAAGTTGATGCCCCCATGGACCAACCAAGCAACCCAATTTCATGGATGTCCTTTTCTTCTTTTACATAGTGAATGGCTGATAGCAAATCAGATTTTTCCTTTAATCCAATCGTTGTTAACTTCCCACCAGATTCTCCGCTATTTCGGAAATCATACATAAATACATGGAAACCTTCTGTTGAAAGTCGTTTTGCAAGTTTTAATGTTTCAATAGGCATTCGTTCTCGATTATCCCCGTAACTATGTGAAAAGATCACAGCTTTTTGTGTCGTAAAATCCTTCCTTGAGCTCGGAATCCACCATCCTTTTAGCTCAACTCCATCATGTACATTAGAAAAGGTTACGTCCTCATATTCCATTTCATAAGCCGTAGGTAGGTTCATGATGGCTAGTTTAATAGGGCTCATAATCTTATACCCGACATAGACGGACGCACCAGTTATGACAATGATAATAAATAAGAGCAATAAGACAGAATTGATGATTAGTGTTTTAACGTGTTTAGGTTTTATTACAAGTAGTACTCTCATTTTCATCACCGCTTGTGTAATAGTACTTCTATGATAAGTTATTTTAACATGTATGTGTGTGTACAATATAAGGAAATTTTGATTATTTTATTATACTTACGATTTCGGGCTAGCGTTCTCAGTTTCTGATAAAAATCGTTCCTTTTTACTATGTAAAGAGGCTTGTCCAGCTCACTCTCTCTTCCCTTCCATTACATATATTGAAAGGGAAAGGAGGTATGGCCATGAATATGATCCTATTATTCTTAGCAACTATTTTAGCTGGCTTCGCTTTAATTGTTTTACCTTTAGCCGGAACCCCACTCGCTGCATTTTCATCAATTATTGTATTCATTGGAATTGTTGTCGTACTAGTATTTGCATTCGTCATTATTTTTAAAGGCTTTAAGGCGTTGTTCCATAAGTATTAAAAAGCAACAATGTTTTAGAAAAAAGCCATTGAAAAGGTGGACTGGTTGTCAGTCCTCCTTTTCTGTTATGCTTTGCTTAAGTTACAATCTTCTTTTCAGCATCAAATAGGAGCGGCAAATGACTAGCGACTTTTCTCCTTGATGTTGAGAATCAATGTTGCAAAACTGTTTTCACGCATAAACGTATAGATTTCCTGCTCATCTTACATTTCAAAGTGTTTGGGAATATACACCTTTTCCACTCCCTGCTATTCTCTCTAGTTTCTTAATCCCAAGTAAACCTTTGTTCCTTCCACGGATCTCCGTACATATGATAACCATTCTTCTCCCAAAATCCTGGCTGGTCTTCCTTTACTAATTCAATTGCTCTTACCCATTTAGCACTCTTCCAGAAATATAGGTGAGGAATCACCACTCGTAACGGATAACCATGCTCAGGAGTTAAAGGTTCTCCATTATGAGAGTGGGCGAGTAGGCTTGTATCTTTTGCAAAATCTTCTAAGGGAATATTGGTCGTCCAACCTTCCTCCGCATGCAGTAACACATATTTAGCTTCTGGTCTGACACCAACTTGGTCCAAAATTGTCTTTACCGAAATCCCTTGCCACTCGTTATCCAATTTAGACCAACCTGTTACACAATGAATATCGCTAGTAGCAGTTAAAGAATCAATTTCTAATAACTCATTAAACGTATATGTAGCAGGTTTGTCCACAAGACCAAAGACTTTAAGACTCCAATCAGATAAATCTTTTTTGTAGTAAGGAACATTACCGTGATGAAGAACCGGAAAGGTCGTGGTTACATTCTGGTTTGGTGGGATACGAGTTGAATCCTGCTGCGTTTTTGGTTTACCGAAATACATGAATGCACCTCCAATTTTTTACATCATAAGTAGTAGAAAAGAGGTACCAAATCGGTACCTCTTTTTAGTCATTATACTTTTACAGACTCATCAGAACAAACATAATCAATTTCAAATCCTAAATCCTCTAACATGTTGAAGTCTTCGTTACCTGCTTGACCTGCCGTTGTTAGGTAATCTCCTAAAAAGATTGAATTTGCTGGATATAGTCCTAATGGCTGAAGGCTTCTTAAGTTTACTTCACGTCCACCTGATATTCTAATTTCTTTTGAAGGATTGATGTAACGGAATAAAGACAATACTTTCAGGCAATATCTTGGATTTAATTCATTAGTGCCTTCAAGCGGTGTACCAGGGATTGCGTGTAAGAAGTTGACTGGGATGGAATCAGCATCTAGTGCTTTGAGACTTCTCGCCATTTGGATGACGTCCTCATAGGATTCCCTCATACCTACAATAACTCCAGAGCATGGTGAAATACCTGCTTCTTTGATGGTGTTCACTGTATTCACACGATCTTGATATGTATGTGAAGTTGTAATGAAGTCGTGGTGATTTTCTGATGTATTCACATTATGGTTATATCGATCAACGCCAGCTTCTTTTAATCTTACAGCCTGTTCAGGTTTTACAATCCCTAGACAGGCACATATTTTCAATGGATATTTTTCTTTAATTTCTTTAACGGCTGATATAACGGTTTCTACATCACGAGTAGTAGGTCCTCGACCACTTGCGACAATACAATAAGTTCCTACATGTAAGCGATGTGCCTCTTCAGCTCCCGCTAATAAGGTATCCTTATCAACCATTTTATATGTGTTGACAGGTGCATTCGAAATAGAGGATTGTGAGCAATAGCCACAGTTTTCTGGACATGCACCAGATTTTGAATTAATGATCATATTAAGCTTTACTTTATTCCCGTAGTAGTGCTTTCTTATTTGGTAGGCACCATCCAACAATGCTAACAGCTCATCATCTGGACAAGTTAAGATGCTCATTGCTTCTTGATCTGATAGTTCTGACCCACTTAATACAGCTTTCGCTAACTCTCTCCACTTCATCGCCATACCCCTCTCTTATCCAGCAAGTTTAGTATGATTGCTTAAGCCCGTCTTCTCTTTAAAAAGAACTCGACGTAAACGAAGTGCTAATCCTGCTGCACATAGAGAAAGGATGATATCTTTTGGTAGTGGAAGCATCATCCATAACCAAGCCATTGAATATGTAAATCCTTCTGGTGCTGCCGCATAAAACTTGTATGCTACATACATAAGATTTGTTCCAACAAAATAGTTAACGACCATTCCTGCTACTCCAGCTACAAAGAAAAATGGAACTGTTGTTTTTGTCTCAATAATTTTACCAGTTACATAAGCTGCTAGTATAAAAGATAGAATAAAGCCAAATGTCGGGCTTACAATTGTGGCTAATCCACCACCGAATTTTGCAAATACCGGAGCACCCGCTAGCCCAAGTAGTGCATAAACCGTCATCGCTAAAGCACCTAATCTACTTCCAAGTACAGCACCCGCTAGCACGCAGAAAAAGGTTTGTAGAGTAATTGGTACTCCACCAATTTGCATAAACGGTAACCAGGATGTAATGTTAGCTCCAATTGCCATTAAAGCAACGAATATACTAACATACGTCAAATCAACTGTTCTTAACTTTCTACTCTTGTTCATTTCTACCACTCCTTTGGAAGCTTTTATAAAAATATGGTAGATGAAAACATAAGTTTCTGTCAACTTATTTATTATTCTGGTTAACATATGGACGTTATGTATACGAGATAGTAACATTAATGGCGCTTTTCATGATATATCGGACAACATTTATGTTTTATTGGCGTTTTCCCTATTATGTTGGCGATTAGTTATGTATATCAACTAACTTCTCTCTTATATTGGCGAATGAATAAATTCTCTCATTAAAAAAGGACTGGAATCATATCCAGTCCCTGTCCTATTTATGCTTCTTCCCCAAATCGCTCCACCAGTACTGCTAATGTTCTCGCCATAACCCCTGTAGCACCTGCTGGTCCTAGGTCGTATGCAGAAGAAGTCGTTGCCGTTCCAGCGATATCTAGATGAACCCACGGTGTTTGATCTACAAATTCACCGATAAAGGCACCAGCAAAAATCGCATGCCCATCACGACCAGGTGAGTTATTCATATCTGCCACATCACTTTTTCTTACTCTTTCTTTTACATAATCAGTAATTGGAAGCCTCCAAATCATTTCGCCTACTTCGTTAGATGCTTCTAACACTTTTTCAAATAAAGCTTCGTCATTTGTCATAGCTCCGGTAATCTTATTACCTAGTGCTATAATGACTCCACCCGTTAAAGTGGCAACATCCACTAAATAATTAGCCCCATGATGCTTGGCGTATGTGACCGCATCTGCTAATGCTAAACGGCCCTCTGCATCTGTATTTAAGATTTCAATTGTCTTTCCGCTCATAGAAGTGATGACATCATCTGGCTTAAACGCCTCACCACTAATCATGTTATCGGTGGCAGGAATAACGGCAACCACGTTTTGCTCTGGCTTTAAGGTTCCGATAATCTCCATCGCGCCGAGTACAGCAGCAGCTCCGCCCATATCAGACTTCATGCCCACTAAGCCATCCTTTGGCTTGATTGAGTAACCACCAGAATCATACGTAATTCCTTTTCCTACAAGGCCGATGACATCTGTCCATTCATCTTTTCCTTGGTACTTCAGAACAATCATTTTAGGTGGTTCTACTGAGCCTTTATTTACTGCTAGTAAAGCACCCATCCCTAACTTCTCCATCTCTTCTTTTTCAAGCACTTCGTATTCGAGCTCGAGTCTTCCTGCTAGCTCTACAGCGTAATTAGCCATGTCTGTAGCCGTTAACATATTACTTGGAGTGTTCACTAATGTTCTAGCACTATTAGTACCCGTTCCATACGCAAATCCAACTGTTAACCCGGCTTCTACTTCCTCTGCTTCGGTTGAAGCAAACACATTAACAGTAGAAAGAAGCTTTTCAGGCTCATTTGATTTTTGCTTATAGTCAGCGAATTTATAGGTAGCAAGCGGCGCTGCTTCGCCTAAGGCATGAGCCACATCTAGTGAATCAACCTTTTCTGTGACAAAACTATCTAACACAATATCTATTGTTGTATACTTTGCCTTATTGGCTGCTTTACACAGTTTTCCAAATACACTTCTTGCAGTCTCAAAGCTATAATCGCCTTCTTTACCAAGCCCTACAAATACTATTCTTTTTGTGTCTAATTTTCCTAATGTATGTACGTTCGAGATAGTTCCCTTTTTAGCAGATACATCCCCTTCTTTGATCAGGTCTGCTAAAACTTCCCCTAATGCGGCATTTACTTCACCTAATAATCCTTCAAAAGCTGTTGTCTTTTCAAACATCCCGACCACTAATGTGTCACGTGAATCAGAAAGACGAAAATCATTTTTTACTGTAAACATTTCCAAAGCACCTCCAATAACGTTCTAATTCTATTATAAAGAAACAACAAAAATATTTCGAGTATCTAATTATCTTCTAGATATAGATAAAGAGAAGGTAATGGTGGTAATGTATTCACCATTTCAAACGGGAGCCGATCTATATTTTGTGGTATAATAATTAAACATTGTTCAATAAAGGTATTTACTTTTTCTAAATCCACTCCCCAAAACAATGGACGATATTTTTGGATGTAGCGATGTCCTGCTTGCATCATCAATCTAGCACCTTTTACATTGCCATATTCATAGTGATAAATAGCAACCGTCATTTGAAGAAGCCCTTTAAGAAATAAATTATCCTTGTCTGTCATCCAGATATCTTCTAGTAAATCGTGACAAGTATAATAATCACCCTCATTAAATTTTATAAAAAAATCATAGTATTCCATTGGGTAATCCATCTATCATTCCCCCATTATTTAATGGTACTACTATCTTATCAATTTATACAAAAACTATCATAGAAATGACTTACACGATGGAAGGATGATCTTAAAAATGAGTTTATTATCGAATTTCCCTCTATGGGCCGCTCTAGCTGCAATTGGTTTTGCGCAGTTTGTAAAAGTCCCAATTCAATATATCGCCTCTAGAAAACTTGATTGGTCGTTACTTACTAGTACTGGTGGAATGCCCAGCTCTCATTCAGCTGCTGTGACTGCTTTAACAACAGCCATTGGGATTGAACAAGGAATGGATTCCCCTATATTTGCGGTATCCACTGTCTTTGCCATTATCGTGATGTTCGATGCAACAGGGGTAAGACGTCACGCTGGTGAACAGGCGACTGTATTAAATAAATTAGTAACTGATTTTCAGAAGTTCGTGGATGAAGTAACTCACTGGCAGGAAAAAGAAGAGCAAGAGAAGAGAAAAGAGCTGAAAGAGTTACTTGGTCATCAACCAATAGAGGTCTTCTTTGGAGGTCTAACGGGTATACTTCTTACTTTTTTACTTTATTACTTAATCGCCTAGGGGGATGAAATGAGACTAATTTCGATATGTCCTAGTAATACGGAACTGCTTGCTTATTTAGGACTAGAACAATCGCTCGTCGGTATTGATGATTATTCTGATTGGCCTTCACATATTCAAACATTGCCGAGATTAGGTCCTGATTTATCCATTAATATAGATAAAGTAGAAGAGCTAAAGCCTGATTTAGTGCTAGCTTCTCTAAGTGTTCCAGGGATGGAAAAGAATATTGAAGAGTTGAAAAAAAGAAACATACCTCATATCGTGCTAAATCCACAATCCTTAGACGATATTGCAGAGGATTTACTTCTTGTTGGGAAAAGGACCGGTACTGCAGAAATAGCTGAAAAGATTGTTAAGCACTACCGGCACTTTATTTCTAACTACCAGGCGTATACAGACCGTGTAAATACAATTTCCTCACTCTACTGGGAGTGGTGGCCCAAACCAATATTTAGTCCTGGAGGAGTCAACTGGTTAACGGAAATCAGTTCCTTAGCAGGTGCACAAAATGTCTTTTCTCACGTTAAGGTGGCTAGTCACCAAACTAATTGGGAAGAAATTGTCTCATTAGATCCAGATCACATCTGTCTCGTATGGGTTGGCGTCGAACAGAAAAAGATGAATCCAGCATTAGTGAGAAAACGCCCTGGTGCCGAGAAGATGCAGGCCATGATCAATAACCAAATTCATATATTAGATGAGCCTCTGTATTGTCGTCCATCACCAAGATTATTACTCGGTCTTAAGAAGCTAGCATCACTCCTTCACCCTTCGGTGTTTCCTGCTGATGATGGGGTTGACCCTCTTCTTAGCCATTTAGAAAAAAAGCGCTCTTCATGAGCGCTTTTTCTAACTCTTCGTATCTTTTAAGTATTGTTGACGGAACACTTGCATCGTTTCATCTTCATTTAACAGAGATAAATCCTGCTCCGTGAGTTTTCCGTTACCTTTTCTCACAATATAAACTTCAACCTTCTTTTTACCCCAATGCTTATAAACATCATCAACTGTTTCATAGTATAAATCGACCTTATTTCCTTTAATTGCTCCACCCTTGTCCGCTACGACACCATAGCCGTAACCTGGAATAAATAGAATGGTCCCAATCGGAAATACGTTTAGGTCTGCTGCAACCGTCGAATATAAATCACGTTTGACCTTCACACCTGAATAGGTAATCCCATATTGAGGATGATTGGGAGACTTACCTGTAGATTCTACTCCTGCAGTATAACCAGTTGCTGTTACAACGGTTGATGGATACTGTGACCAATCAATCGCATCTTCTAAGGTGAGTGAATTCGATACAGCATGACTAGACGAAATAGATGTAGTGACTGCTTCAGCCTTTTTTAATGTTTTAAATCCTAAATTTGTTTCTCGCTCTTTCGTATCCTTCACATTCCCGTGATGAGCCCCGTAGAAGGCCGAATAAAACGGATGATCGTATATATCCCATTCTTCTGTTACCTCTGCGGCCTGCACACCGGATATTGAAGTATACGTCGCAAAAAGCGCTAATAAAAATAAGAGTGTCATTAAAGTCCTTTTAATTAAAGTTGTGTACTTATTCATATTTATATATTCCTCTCCTCTCACGAATCTATTCATTTCCAATAGTTCCTGTTATTATTCATAGAATCGTAAATATAAGGGAATTTTCAGTTATTAGAAAAATGTGGTAAATAAATCAAATGACATCTCTATTAAGATGCAAAAAAGCTCCACGTTGTATACACAACGTGGAGCTTTTAATCAATTTTTAAAACATTTGATACCCTTTTGATCGTAATGTTTTAATAACAAATCCCGAACAGATGGCACCAAAGAAACCAAATAGTAATATAATAATATCAAAAGCAGATAGTGAAATCATTTTATTTCCTAACAATGTAAATGAACTTTTAGGATTCGTGATGTATTCTATGAAACGGACATTATCAACAATGAGAACAAATATAATGGGGTAAATAATTGCCATAATCCAAGTTTGTCTTAAAAGCATATTTAGTAAGAAACCAATACCAAAAAACAAAACAAAAAATAGTAATACTGATACCAGTAATATAGGTATACTCATATTCATTGTCCTTCACCTCCAGCACACCAATAGACAGACTAATATTGATAAGTGTACTGAATTGTGAAAAGTTGGTCAACCAGATCACGCAATGTTCACGGTATTGTCGGATTTACTGCTGATTTTTTCCTGTACCTGAACAACAAGAGCATGTTTCAGATCCACCTAAAACTAGCTGAAAATAGCCCTTACCAGAACAATATGGACATTCTTGTTTTTGTTTTTCATAAGTTGTGTTCTCCATACATCTCGCCCCCGAAATAGTAATTGTAATTTTCTGATAATATACCATTACTACGAGAGGTTATAAAATTTGATTTTTCTGAAATTTAGTAGAAGAAAGCGATTACATCTACTTTAATCTTCTTTTTATGTTGTTTTTCATTTAATTTCACAGCTTTTTATTTTCTATCTATGACTTAGTAAAATAGCTTATAGGAAGTATAGCCGAACTGATCTCCTGGATTAATGGTCTCATTCATGGATGTCAGTTGGTTCTCTTGCATCTCCATATAATATCGCAAGAGAACAGATGTTTGATCATCCACCTTTAACTGCTCTGGACTCTTAAAAACTGCCTCATACAGCTCTTCTTCCTGTGTAATAATTTCTTGCTCCCCCACCATCTTTAAAGAGAAAATAATCATATTATCACTAATTTCATTCTTTATGACACCTGATCGTATCCCTAGAACCCCTTGTACTTTACACATGATACCTGTTTCTTCTTTTACTTCTCTAATGACAGCCTCATCAATTGTCTCGTTTTCCTGCACGAAACCAGCCGGAATTGACCATTTCCCTTTTAGTCCACCATATTTCTTCTTAACAACGAGCCAATCTCCCGTCTCATTCACAACTAACCCAGCCACCGCCAGCCAAACATTTCCCCGCTTTTTACTTGTCATACCTCTCACCTCAATCGAAATAAATGCTTTTTTTTTATATAGTTATGTAAGATCTTCACCATAAAAGTAATTGAATTTGCAGCAAGTTCTTAATTATCAGCGTTTCACGGAATTTATCTAACACCCCTATGTTGTTATCAACGAAAATGTTAAATTTATCGACGATAATTGTATTATATCAACGAAATCATCTACTTTATCAACATTTCACCTTTTTCCTAGATAGCTGGAATTTTTTCCACAAAAAAAGACAAGGATTCAACATCCTCGCCTTTTACTCTTTGATCAAATGAAGTTAAACTTACCTTTTTTAAGCACTAGCATTGGTCCACCAATTAAGAATAGAGCACGGTTATCAATAACCTTCTTCATTGCGGCAGCTTTCCAACCTACTAACTTTTTGCCAAATACAGTTCCGATCGCGTCGTCATGACCTAGTGAACATACTGTTCCCTTTAGGTCTGGCGTGAATTCTTCAAGATTTCCTTGATCACGAATTAAAACTGTTAAGTTATGTGCACATGTTACCCCTTGCTGCATCGCAATTTGCGCTGTAGGAGGGTATGGTCTGTTAATTTCTTCGTTAATAATTAAAGATGAGTCGCCCACGATAAACACGTTGTCATGACCAGGAGCACGTAAATAAGGATCAACCTTTACACGTCCACGCATCGCTTCGAATCCTGATTCTTCAACGATTGCATTTCCACGTACACCCGCTGCCCAGATAACAGTAGCCGCTTTAATCTCTTCTACTTGATCATCTTTTGCTACGATAATACCTTCTGGTGTACATTCCTTGATTGCCGTTCCAATATGGAATTCAATCCCTTTTCTTTCAAGGTAGTTTCTTGCATAAGCAACAAGTTCTTCATCGAATCCTGGTAAAATCATTGGCGCTGCTTCTACACAAAGTACTCTTACTTTTTCACGGTCAACATCAAATTCTTGGCAAAGCTCTGGAATTCGGTTTGCTAACTCACCAACAAGCTCAATTCCTGTAAATCCTGCTCCACCAACAACAATCGTTAGAAGCTCATCCTTCTTTTCTTTACTGTTTGAGTACTTAGCAAATTGATATTCAATATGCTCTTTAATTTGGCGAGCAGCGTTAATATTTGCAATTGAAAAGGCATGCTCTTTAAGACCTTTAATGCCGAATGTCTCTGACTCATACCCAAGCCCAACTACTAAGTAGTCATATGTAAGTTCTCCATTTTTAAGAGTAACTTTTTGTTCTTCAGGTGCAATTGTAACAACTGTATCTTGAACGAAGTTGATTTTATTGCGGTCAATAATATCTACAATTTGAATACGGGAACGGTCGTGGTGAAGAGTACCTGCCGCATTCTCATGTAACCATGTTGTTTGGTAATGATAGTCATTATTGTTAACTAACGTAACCTCAGCTTCGTTAACCCCTAATTTTTTTTGTAGGTTAACAGCTGTCATTATTCCTCCATAGCCTGCGCCTAATATTACTACCTTTGGCTTTTTCAAACTGATCACATCCATTTAGTAAGTTATAGTTTTGTTTCTTTGTGATACTTTTCACGAAGTATTGCAAAAAATAAGAAAATTGTGCGAAAAATGTCATAAAATATTGTTATAATATCTACCCTCATATTATTCTTTTTCTACTTAATTTTCAACCCTTAATACCGCTCACATTCAGTAAAGATGGTGATTTTACATACCTACTTTTTTAGATTATGCAGAAAATTATTATTTATAAGGTTGTTTTCGTATATTTGAAGAAGAAATATACCCTTTCTACAAATTTAAAGAGGTTGGGACATAACTAATTGTGACTGCCTCAAACACGAATATTTAATTGTTCATATATATTTGTTTTTGGATACTTTTGTTACTTATTAATCTGCTTACCTTGAAAAACAAATGCGTTCCATTGCGCTGCAGACCCTCGCTTTCCGCGGGGAGAAAGTCGAGCCTCCTCATTGAAAAGCGGAAGTGCCCTGGTTAACTCCGACAAGCAAATGTTCCTGCATTAAGAAAAGGGTGGTCTTTCCCTTTGCTTAATGTAGGGTTATTTGACTCTTCGGAGTTGGGCACTGAAGCTAGACATCGGCTTCGCCTGCGGGGTCTCGACCCTTTCTCTTTTTCCCGCAGGACTTTGAATTTTCTTCTCTGAATGGGCCCACGCACGAAGGAAATGCGGATGCATTTTCGAGGAGTCGAGTGTCTTCCGCTTCATTTCACTAATTTATTAAATATAGTTTGCATTAACAAAAAAAAGACCCTAACTATAATGTGAAAAATCCACTAAATAGTTTGGGTTTTTAATTAACTGGAATACTTATGTCCCAACCTCTTCTTCCTATTATACTTAGGTTGTTTTCGTATAGATTGTTGCTTTCGTAAAAATCCCAAAAGCCGGATTTTTACTTGTTAGTATAAAGTCTCTGCTTTACATCTAGAGAGTTGCTCTTTTCTAACCTTTAAAGTCAGTTTAATCGTATTAAATATGGCGAAATTACTGAATTATAAGATTGAAAAGCAGCACGGTTTTAGAAAAGAGCCTATACTTAACGCTTTTTAGCTTCTTGTTCAATACGCTCTGTACGTTGATCCTCTTTTGATGCATAGTGGAAGTTCGTTAGCTTTCCTGTATCAGGTGGTTGTGTACTATTGTCCTTTTTAGCCATGGTCTCCCTCCTCCTATTATCGACTATTTTTATTCTGCTCAAAATTTAAGGAGGTAGTTTGGTAATTAGAGACAGCATTACTTGAGGACTTTATTTCCCCGTATAGTCAGTTAACTATCCGTTCATCTAATACTTCTGTTTTATCCAACCAATTAAAATATCATCTGGATAGAGTAGTTCAATTACTTTCTTATCAAGTTCAGAGTACTCTCGATTTTGTGACTGACCTTCATCTTCATGAAAAAATACTGTTTTTGTTTATAGGTAAATCGTTCCCAAACCCTAGGGCTTTTGTTAGTTCTTCAATGACAATAACAAACTAAAAGAGGATAGAAAAAACGACCCTGTTTTAAGGTCGTTCTCAATTGTATTAGCAATCTTCTGGCGATCCAGCATTCGTTGCCGTTCTAAACGATGATCCACAGCCACATCCTGCAATTGCATTAGGGTTATCGATGGTAAATCCGCCACCCATCATGGATTGCTTGAAATCAATTATTACTCCATTTAGGATGGGAGCACTTTCTTTATCAATTAAGACTTTAATGCCATGTTGCTCAAGTTCTGTATCATCATCTTGCTTTTCTTCTTCAAAGCCAATTCCGTAAGAGAGACCGCTGCATCCTCCCCCTTTGACACCGACACGCAAGAACATTTCTTTTCCTTCTTCTTTCATCATATCTTTAATTTGAAAGCCAGCTGCTTCAGTAATGGTGATCATTAAAAGAACCTCCCTCTTCTAACTAGTTACTATATAGTATACAGACAATCTAATTTTGTCTCAAATAAGTAGCTTACTCGTAAAAATATACACCCTCACAGATTACCTCAGCAGGTCCTGTCATAAAGACTTCTCCGCTCTCTGTCCATGTAATTTGTAGATCTCCACCTGCTAAATGGACAGTCGTTTCTGTTCCTCTTTCCGTTTTTCCATTTAACACCGATGCAACTACCGCAGCACAAGCTCCTGTTCCACAGGCTTGCGTTACACCTGAACCTCTTTCCCACACTCTAAAATGAATCTCTTTTTCATTTACTACTTCAACAAACTCAACGTTTACACTCTCAGGAAAGCGTTCATCTTTTTCAATAATAGGACCAAGCGTTAAAACTGGTGCTTGGTTAATATCGTCTACATACATAATGGCATGAGGGTTCCCCATTGATACAGCAGTAATATGGTAGGTATGATCGCTCACTTGGAATGGTTCATTAATAATTTGCTTGGCTGCGGAGCCAACCATAGGAATCTCTTCACGGGATAGCCTTGGTTTTCCCATATTAATGGTGACAGATTCAACTATTCCTTCTTTCTCCTGTACGGTAGCCTCTACTAATCCCGACAAAGTTTCAATTTTGAATTGTTGTGCTCCAACTATTCCATTTTCATATGCATATTTTGCGACACAACGTAAGCCGTTTCCACAATTTTTACCTTCAGATCCATCATTATTAAAGATACGCATCTTGACTGGGGCATTATTAGAAGGACAGATTAGGATTAAACCATCTGAACCTATACCTGTATAAACGGAGGACACCTTAACTGCTAAATCAGCTAAACTTTCTTCTTTAATAGTCGTCTTAAAAAGATTTACATATATATAGTTATTACCTAACGCATGCATTTTGGTAAAAGGAATTTTTTCCATAAATATACACCTACTCTACTTTCAATATGTATAGTTAAGTATAAATACATTTTATTTGTAAGACAACAATCAACTAATATAGGAAAAAGGATTGAGTAAATATGAAATTTTTAGTACATTTAATATAGGTATATTGTTCTAGAAATGAGGGATTCAAAATGAGTAGCATGGATATTTTGTTTGACAAGACGGTTACATGTGCTGCATGCACCAACACGTATACAACAAAAAAAGTACGCTCTCGTTTTGTACGAGCACTTCGCTCAGATTCAGATTTCTGTTCCTATTATGCGGATGAAGAGAACAGTCCATTATTATATTATGTGAGCGTCTGTCCTGAGTGTGGATTCTCAACATCGGATGAGTTCTCATCCAAATTCCCACCTCAAACATTACATACGATTAAGACCTCCATAAGTGCTAACTGGACTTATAAGGACTATGGAAATAAAAGAACGGTGAAAGAAGCGATTGAGGCATATAAGCTTGCCAGCTACAGTGCTACACTAAAAAAAGAAAAAGCAATTGTCTTAGCAGGAGTGTACATGAGATTGGCCTGGATTCTTCGAAAAGAGAAAGACCATGAACAGGAAATGCGTTTTATGAACCTAGCCGTAAATGCCTATACTCAGTCCTATATTAATGAAGACTTTCAATCTACAGATATGTCTGAAATAAAGCTTCTCTATTTAATTGGAGACTTATATCGAAGGTTGGGAGAGGAAAAGCAGGCTGCCGTTTACTTATCAAAAGTCATCCAGCAACAAACTAGCACACTTGAAAAAAGAATGGTTGAGATGGCGAAAGAAGCATGGCAAGAAATTAGAGAACGTCAAAAGCAAGGCATAAAATAAGAGGGCTGCATTCAAGCGCCCTCTTTTTCTGCATCTATCGTTTTAAAATATCATATTTTCATCCATGAATTGATATATGTTTTCTACCAGCTGTTCAGGTGTTTCACCAGTTACAACTTCCCCTTCTACTAGAGCATATAGGGAGTTATCACACTTACCGCAGTAAGACAAGCAACCGTATTCCACAATATCAAAGTTTGGATCCTTCTCTAAAATCTCTCTGGCCTTTTGCGCTCCACTGGCTAAGTTACTAATACAAAATTCAATAATTGGCTTCAACCATATTCACCTCTACGTCTCAAGGCTACCTTTTTTTTACCGTTTCGTCAATTATTTTAAAACCTCTGCTCATAGGTTAAACTTAGTAGAAATGGTCCTTGGAGCCAAAAAGTTCAATAAGAGCTCCTAAGAAATATATTGTAATAAATATATTGTGATTAATGCTTATTTTCGTTATACTTTTCTATGGTATTTATCGCGTATATATTTTCTTATTATAGCTTTTTCTTATACATTGTTGATTCTAACTAAAGATGAACTTTCCATAAAAGGAGAATTAATATGAAACATCTAGTCTTACTTGGAGGCGGATACGGGAATATGAGAGTATTACTCCGCCTATTACCCAACCAACTGCCAGAAGATGTACAAATTACGTTAATTGACCGCAACCCTTATCACTGCTTAAAGACCGAATATTATGCCTTAGCCGCAGGAACGATTTCCGATCAACATATTCGTGTAACATTCCCCGAACACCCAAGACTCTCCCTTAAATACGGTGAAGTCGTTAAAATTGATGTCGAGAATAAACAAATCCATCTTCATGAACAAGAAATGGTCACTTATGATGATCTAGTCATTGGTCTTGGCTGTGAAGATAAATATCATAATGTACCAGGAGCACAAGAATTTTCTTATAGCATTCAGACAATCGATCGATCTAGAAATGCCTATCAGGCACTAAATAATTTAGGTGCCAATGCAGTCGTTGGGATTATCGGCGGTGGATTAAGTGGCGTTGAATTAGCGAGTGAATTAAGTGAAAGCCGACCAGATTTAAGAGTAAAGTTGTTTGATCGCGGTGAGCATATTCTTTCTATGTTCCCTGAACGTTTAAGTAATTATGTAGAGAACTGGTTCCACTCACATGGAGTAGAAGTCATCAATAAAGCTAATATTACAAAGCTTGAAGAAAATACGGTTTATAACCATGACGAGCCTGTACATTGTGATGCAATCGTTTGGACGGCTGGTATTCAACCTATTAAAGTTGTCCGTGATCTAGATGTTGAAAAAGATGCTCAAGGTCGAGTGGTTTTAACAAAGCAACATAATCTTCCGAATGATGAGCATGTGTATGTTGTAGGTGATTGTGCTAGCTTACCTCACGCACCGAGTGCGCAACTTGCTGAGGGTCAAGCTGAACAAATTGTTGAGGTACTTCTTGCACGTTGGAACCAAGAAGAACCACCTTCAGAATTCCCACCTATTAAATTAAAAGGCGTACTTGGATCACTTGGAAAGAAGCAAGGCTTTGGTCTACTTGCTGACCGCCCTCTAATGGGAAGAGTACCTAGACTACTTAAATCCGGTATTTTATGGATGTACCGTTATCATAATGGATGATGAATAAGAAAAAGAAAAGCTGCTATTAATTTGGCAGCTTTTTCTATACACAAAAATGGATAAGAATCCATGACCAAAGTCGAACTGGAATGGTATAATAACGCTTGAAATAAAGAAGAAATGAGGAGTGCACCATGAATACGGTCGTTGAAACAAAATCTGCAGAATCTATACTGAACTCCTATATAACAGTTCTCTCAGTAGTATCAAGCATGTTGCAGGATATCGCAATTGGCGTAACAGATACAGAGAAGTGGATTGCCTACTACCCAAGTAGGAAAATTGATCTCGGGGTTAGAGCTGGTTCGAAGATTAACCCAAGTGAACCTTTGGCTGATTGTATTAAATTTAGAAAAGTGATTAAGGACGAAATTCCTCCAGAGTTTTTTGGCTTTTCTTTTACAGGTCTAGCTAATCCTATTATTCATGAAGGCAAGGTCATTGGAGCAATTGCCATTCAACTTCAAGAGCAAAATGAGCGTAAGCTCCGTCGTATCTCTGATCAAATTGTACACTCCTTAGAACAGGCCAATGGAAGTGTATCAAATGTTGAAAAAGGGGCTAATGGGCTAACGGAGATTAGCCATACTCTTGCTGAGAAGTCTAAGCATGCCACAGAAGAAATGACTAAAACAGACGAAGTCATTAGAGTGATAAAGAAAATTGCAGATCAAACGAATCTACTTGGTTTGAATGCATCCATTGAAGCAGCCCGTGCTGGGGATATGGGACGAGGATTTGATGTAGTCGCAAAGGAAATCCGAAAGCTTTCAAATGAAACCGTCATTTCCACTGAAAAAGTTCGCACGATTTTAACTAATCTTCAAACGTCAATGAAAGAGATGGCTGAATCCGTTGAAAAGGTCGTAGCAGTAGGACGACAACAAGCCCTATCTACACAAGAAATCTCTACTTTCATTGATGAGATTGAAAAAATGAGTAAGGAACTAAACAAGTACGCTGCGGAACTATAATGTGGTTAAGTTCTAAGCCCCGCCAATGTGCGGGGCTAGGAGCTTTGGAGCTTGACTACTGTGAAGCTTGGGCTCAACTTAACTGGAAATAGCGTTCTGTGCAATTATCCTCGAGTTCTGTGCGATTCCACTCAAGTTCTGTGCAATTAGCTTCCCGTACTGTGCAATTTTCTCGAACTACTGTGCAATTCCTCTCTCATAAGGCTCTTTTCTAAAAATTTGTTACTTTTCAATCTTATCATTCAGCAATTTCGCGATATTTAATACGATTAAACTGTTATTTGAGGTTAGAAAAGAGCAACTCTTTAGATTTAAAGCAGAGATTTTGTACTACGGAAGCAACAATTTATACCAAAACAGCCTCTCATAAAGAATCTTTACTCTGATTGATACCCGTATTTTTCAAGTTCACTATATATTGTTTTTAAACGTGGGTTTCCTTCTCCCACTATTTCATCATTTATCACAACCACTGGATAGAACATATCTTCCTCAATGACGCGTGTTGCAAACTCCTTTTTTTCTTCATCCTCCACAGGATTATAAATATCAATATATGTAATAGTAAAAGGTTGATTAGGAAATTTACGACTAATCGCTGCATCAAGCCAATCATATGTTTCCTTTGAAGACGGTAGATTTACGCAACTCGGACATAATACCTCTGCACCATAAACACATATTTCAACAGGTTGTAATGACAATTTCTACACTCCCCTTCTATTTGGGTGAAAATTTTAATGGAAATTACCTACAAATTAGTTTCCAATACTACAGAATAGATTTTTTATATCAAAGTCATTATAATAGAAGTAAGGAAAGGAGTCGATATAAATGGAAATGAAAGAGCAAGTAATGGAAGTACTAGATAAACTTCGTCCATTCTTACTTCGTGATGGTGGGGATGTTGAGTTAGTAGATGTAGAAGAGGGAATTGTAAAGTTACGTCTATTAGGTGCATGCGGAAGCTGCCCAAGCTCAACGATTACACTTAAAGCTGGGATTGAACGTGCACTTCTTGAAGAAGTACCTGGTGTTGTTGAAGTAGAGCAAGTATTCTAATTTTGTTATATATTCAGGGCGATCTTCAAATAGAAGATCGCCTTTTGTATTGGCTCTTTTCTAAAACTTTGTTGCTTTTAAAACTAATTTTCAAATAAATTTCCCCTTCTCATACTATTAAACCGAAGGAATAATTGTTAGAAAAGAGCCTTTGTATTTGTCTCATACTAAAAAATTAACTAATCCAGTGTAACTTTGGTACATTGTTTCTCTTAGAGCGATAACCGATATAAAAATGGATATCATGACTATACTTTTCATAGGCATCTGATTCCTTCAGCATGACTTGCAGTTCATGTAGACGCTCAGCCTTCACTTCCTCATCGCCAGTCTTATAGTACCCTTCTATACATTCAAAATAATGGACAGGGAAAAGCAAACGAGCATAAAACAACCTCCATGAGAATGCAGACAAGGGATTAATGGATTCATATTCATTCATCATCTGATGAAATTTATCCATTGAGCGTTGTTTATTCCAATAACAGGATCTTGCCCATTCTACTAGATCTCGGCTCGGGTGGTCATATACCCAGTCTGTTGGAAGTTTCATGAATTGTGTAAAGTCCCAACAATTATTGAAAAAACGATGATGACACACCGTACCTGCATCAAGTGATGTTGGTTGCTCATCAAGTTCTGTGTCAACTAAGTATTGAATTGCGTTTTCTGTTAACCCTACGTAATAAGGGAAGGATTCTGCAAATAATCGATCGAACTCATCACTTGGCTGATTCTTTACTTTCATGGCCCAAAACTGTTCGAGTTGATCTAACCGTTTCTCCCATAAGGTCTTCCATTGCCCAATTCTGACAAGGCTATTTAGTGCGAATGGTATCCTTTTACCGCGTCGATGGAATTTGGCTAATTCCACACCAAGTGATGAATTTCTATTTGTACTCAGTTCATAAGGACATTTCAGTAATACGAACAAGGTATCTTCTGCTTTACTTACTACTTCACCTCGTTTATTCTTAAGGATACCTGCTACTTGCTGATCTCCTTTATGAATGAAATACTCTGCTAGCTGTGCCATTTCCTCAATTTCTTGACCGTCAAGATGAGAAATCGGAACTAAAAGATAGCTTGCTTCTTGCGTTTTCACTATATCGTAGGAACGATAGGTTCCAGCCCTTTGCCCGTTTAGTTGATAGAGACTTTGCAATTGTTGATACATATTGATGCCCCCTTTACCGTCATTTATATGAAGGAAATAAAGAAAACTTGTAATAAAACTGAGGTTTTTTAGAATAAATTAATAATCAACGGAAATTATGAAAAGGAACTAAAACTTATTGGAAAAGGTGAGTATATGGAAAATCCAAAACTTTCAAAGCTGGAAGAAACAGCAAGACAATGGCTAAAAGACCGAGGCGTAACGGTTGAAGATATCGCAGATCTTGTTTATTTCTTACAGGTTAAATATCATCCTGATTTAACAAAAGAACTTTGCATACACAATGTAGAGAAAGTTTTATCTAAGCGTGAGGTTCAGAATGCCATTTTAACAGGGATTCAGCTTGATCGCCTAGCAGAAAAAAAACAGCTTGAGGAACCGTTACAACATACGATTGAAATTGATGAAGGCCTCTATGGCATCGATGAAATTATTGCGTTATCTATTGTTAATATTTATGGGTCGATTGGGTTTACTAATTTTGGTTACATTGATAAGCAAAAGCCAGGTATCCTACAACAACTAAATGATAAATCAACTGGTAAATGCAATACTTTTCTTGACGATATTGTGGGTGCTATTGCTGCGGCGGCTTCTAGCCGACTTGCACATGGTGCAGCTGCAAAGGAAGAGGAAGCACATAAGGAATAAAAGAAAGCTTGAGGAAACTACTCCTCAAGCTTTTTAAATCTTATCCATCCATTCTTCTAATGAGTGGATTACGTATGTCGGATGTATATCAATACTCTTTAAATGTTCTTTTGTCGTAACACCTGTATGAACGAGTAAAGTATCAAGTCCAGCATTTATGCCTGCTAAAATATCAGTTTGGTAATTATCTCCAATCATTAATGTTTTCTCAGGCGAAGTACCAATTGCTTTTAAGGCTTGTTCCATAATAATTTTTTCTGGCTTCCCAATGAAAAGAGGTTGCGTTTCTGTTGAAACTGCAACTACTGAAGTTAAGGAGCCATTACCAGGTAATAATCCCCGCTCCGTTGGAATGGCAATATCTCCATTCGTTGAGATAAATGTAGCTCCGTTCCGGACGGCGATGCAGGCAAGCGCCAGTTTTTCATAATTAATGGAACGGTCAATTCCCATAACAACAAAATCAGGATTCTGTTCCTTAATGGTTAGTCCCTTTTCTGTAATAGCATGCTGAATTCCTTCTTCACCCACAATATAGACAGATGCATCAGACTTCTGATCATAAATATAGTTTGCTGTTGCTTGACTAGTCGTAAACACCTGATCGTCATTAGTTGGGATATCAAACTGACGTAACTTTTCTGCTACCTGTGCTGGTGTTCTTGATGAATTATTCGTAACAAATAAATAAGGAATACCTTTTTTATGTAAAGCTTGCACAAAGTGGCATGCTTCTAAAATTCTTTCTTTTCCTCGATACATAGTACCATCTAAATCAATTAAATATCCTTCATACTTCTTCATTTTTTACCACCCTTTGTTCGATATCTTGTCATACGAAAAATCGCCTCTATAGCAGAAGCGATTAGCTTTTAAACGCACTAACGGGGCCTAGCTCATTTTCTAAATACGTTCTAATTGCAGTTGGGAAAGCTTGAATTGCTTCAAGTTCCTTATTTAACACTTCGATAAGCGCAGTATGATCGACCGATACATATTCCTGTACAATTGCTTTTCGAAACCCAATGACCCTCTTTAACGATTTAGCCTGTTCGGCGTGAACAACCTTTTCATCTTCTAGAATGTCAATAATATCTTCATAGCTTCCCGGATCCCTCATAATAAAGCCATCAATCATGGCGTTCCCCACATCAAGAATTGATTCAATGATTAAGTGAACCATTCTTTCGAGGGATAGTTTATGTAAATCTGTCGTCCACTCTTGATTACTTTTATAGGTAGCCGTTATGGTTTCTAAGTACGTTAAAGTTGTCTCCATCTTTGTACGATCAATAAAATACATATTTCATACCTCCTAACCCTTTTGAGTATACACATTTTACAAGGAAGATACCATTCCTGGGAGTAATTGTGGTTTGGCATAAAAATAACCTTGCGCTAAATCAACATTATTTTTAGAAAGGACTGATGCTTCTTCTTCCTTCTCAATTCCTTCTGCCACTACGATGGAACCAGTCTCTTTTGCAATTAAAAGAAGGCCCTTCAGCATAGATTCCTTAACTTTATTCGTATCGATATCTTGAATAACGGAACGATCAATCTTTATGATATCAGGCAGTACCTCGCTAATTGTATGTAAACTCGAGTAACCCGCACCAGTATCATCGACAGCAATCTGAAAGCCCATTTTTCTTAATGCTTTAATATGCTCTCCAAAATGCTTATAACCATCAATCGAATCTCTTTCCGTAATTTCAAAGATAATTCGGTAAGGATTTACGTCTCTAAATCTAATTAACATTCTCCTCACTACCTTTATAAAAGCAGGATTAGCAAGTGTAATGGGAGTAAAGTTAATAAAAACTAATTCATCGTTCTTTTGTTTCTGAATTTGCTCAAACGCTCTTTCGAGAACAATGGTTTCTAAATCAAAGAGTAGATTCATTTGCCTGGCTACTGCAAAGAGCTGTAATGGATTTTCTAGATGAGTTCCTGATGGTCCTCTCGTTAAAAACTCATAGGCAGTCGTTTGGTTCGTTGAAACATCTACAATTGGTTGAGCCATTAAGCGAATGTCCTTATGTTGAATGATACGATTCATCTCAAACCTAAGCTCATTAAATGTAGAAGTCGTTTTCTTTTCCGCCATCGTATTTGCCTGCTGATATGCTTTTAGTATGGCCTCTTTTATCGTGGTCTGCCCTCTTTCAATAAAAATATAGCCACTCTCAAACTGAAAAGATACTTCTCTATAGTGTTGGGAAAGTTGGGTTAAAACGATACTCATTATTTCATTCATTAGCTTTTCAATTTCTGAAACACAATTTTCATGCTCTACTTTCACAATGATGGCATGTCCATTTACTAAGTGATTGTGCATTGAAATAATTAATTGATCTGGAAAAACATCCTTCGTAGCTTTGATAAAAAGATCTTTTACCATTTTATTGTATAATTTTATATTTTGAATTTCATGGTTATGTAAAAGCTCATCCAAATTAGCATGATTGAAGACAATCATGGCTGCTTGATGTCCTTGTTTAAAGCATAATTCCACACCTTCAACTATTGGGTCTCTCAAAATAAAAGTCGGTGGATAAAAGCGTAGATGTTTTTGTGGTAAAGCAAGTTTACCCCATTTATTCATACTGGTTTTGTATGATTCCCAAGGCTTAAACGGCATATTGCTGCCCCTTCCTAGTTATTATTAACCAGAGCCATCTGGAACCTGAGATAGCTTAGTCTGTGTTCGTCGATGTATGATGTACATTGTTAATCTTATCATATTTTTACAATTTTCGTCTTTTGTTTTTCAGAGCGACTATATAATTATTCTGGGTGTACAACCAGTTTTAGTAGCAAACTGAGGTTGGATTAGAAAAGAGCAACTCTCTTTCCCATACAAATTGTTATGAATAAATGATAAGATAGGAAATATATAATGTGAGGAGGAATACACGATGAATGAACGGATGTTCTTATATGATGATACCGTGCAAACGAAGACAAGATTCGTCAGTTTTATGGGGGAAAATCATCGTTTTGATTTAGCTATTATTACATCAGACCGTTATTATGGAAAACATTTAGTATTAGATATCCAAAGCTCAAGATTTGCTATTATCGGGCAAGATGATCTTGATGAACCTGGGTATATAGAAGAAGCATACAACTTAAATGAAGAGGATGCAGAAGAACTACGCTCTTTTCTAGAAGAAATCGTATCTTAATTCGTTTTAGGGGAAACCTATTTATTGATAAAACCCAAAAGAGGTGATATCAATGAAAAATAATAAAGACCAAGATATGTACAAAGATTTCTCAAATGTTGAGACTATGCGAATGTACACGGTTCCTAACCATGTACCAGAAGGTCCCTATGGCTGTCCTATCGGAGCTGATGAACCAGTTGGCCCTAAACAGCAAACTCCTTGGGGAGACAGACAAAGACCGTATAGTGCCTTTAATTATGAATTTAAAAACCTCCATCAGGATATACCAAGACAAGATCCTGGTTCCCATCCTGTACATGCTGACCCTGAGGTGAATGAGGAACCACCTTATACCAACCCAGGAAATAGTCATAAAAAATAGAAATCGGCTTGTCCGATTTCTATTTTTTTACTTTCTTCAGTACAAAATATGCACATCCAAAATTACAGTATTCATAAAGGTATTCCTTCAACGTACTGATTTTGGTATCGTAGGTAGCCTTTTGATTTTGATCATCAAAGAAGCCTCTTAGCCTTAATTGATTGTAACCCCAGTCACCTACAATAAAATCATAACGACTCAGAATCTCACTATATCTAGTACGAAACGCTTCCTCATTAAAGCCATCACGAAACTCTTCAATGAGTTCATAGCCAATATTATTAATTTCAACCATCATCTCACCTCTTATTTCCTTAATATTACCATAACTTGAAAATAAACTGTATAGTTTACAACCTGTTCACCAACAATTTCTAAGATGAAAAACACGTATTTAGGTCAAGCTAGTTCATAAGGGGGTGTCTAAATTGAATAAACGACTTCTATTAACAGGTGTTGCTTCTTTATCTTTACTTACAGCTTGTCAGTATGAAGCATTTTCTGATGATAAAGAATTTTATAGTGAATCTGGAAAAGCTGTGCATATGTCTGCAAAAAAAGAAGTGTATGAAAGTAAGGATCTAAGCGGAATGGACGACGATGTGGGGACTAAATTTGGATATGTTCGTCATCAAAAAAGTCCTGTTGCCGAAGATAATAATCAGTTAAATGAGATGCCTGTGTTTAACAGAGGGCAAGTTGCCGATATTATTACAAAAATGGCAGTATTACTACCAGATGTTAATGATGTGGCCACTCTTGTTACTGATGAGGAAGTTTTAATTGCTTATGAGACCGATTCTGAGAATCGATTTGAAACAGCAGACCAAGTAAAGAAAACGGCTATATCTGTTGTTCCTAGATATTTTCACGTTTATGTATCAGACCAACCTAAGATGATAGACGAAATTGAAAAGTACGGAAACCTTGACTCTAACAGTCGAGACATTGACCGTATTATGGACGTAACCATTCAAGAAATGCTTAAAGCTCCTCAAGGCCGTAAGTTAAACGACGGGGAAAATGCGAATGGTGAAGCCATTAATGAAATGAATGACGGTATGGGTGATGAAGATTATAATAACGGTACAAACGTGAATAATCCTCATAACGGCATTAGAAACAATGACACAAACCGAATTAGAAATTACAATACCGATGACAGTAACGCCGATCAAGACAACGATACGAATTACCTACACAATCAAATGTAAAAATAAGGTCCAACTCTAAAACGAGTTGGACCTTTTGTATTTTACGCTTGTTGCTTTGCCGCATTTACTTGTTCATCTGCATGATAAGATGATCTTACTAAAGGACCTGATTCACAATGACTGAATCCTTTACTTAACGCAATTTCTTTCAACTCTAAAAACTCATCTGGATGGTAGTATTTTTGTACCTTCAGATGCTTCTTTGAAGGCTGCAAGTATTGCCCAATTGTCATGATATCAACATTGTTCGCACGAAGATCATCCATCGTTTCGATAATATCTTCTTTTGTTTCTCCAAGTCCTACCATGATACTTGATTTCGTTGGAATTTCTGGTTGCATTTCTTTAGCACGACGCAAGAATTCTAATGAACGATCATACTTAGCTCTTGCTCTGACTCTGTCAGATAAGCGTCTAACTGTTTCAATATTATGGTTTAATATATCAGGCTTTGCATCCATGAGCATCTTTAAATTCTCATAGACACCATTCATATCAGAAGGAAGTACCTCAATACTTGTAAATGGATTTTTTCTTCTTACGGCTCTTACTGTTTCTGCAAAGACAGCTGCTCCACCATCTTTTAGATCATCTCTTGCCACGGCCGTAATAACAGCATGCTTAAGTCCCATTAGCTGAACACTATCCGCAACACGTTCCGGCTCTTTCCAGTCAAGTTCATTTGGCAAACCAGTTTTTACTGCACAAAAACGGCAGGCCCGTGTACAAACATCGCCTAGGATCATAAAAGTAGCGGTTTTACGAACTGCCCAACACTCATGAATATTAGGACATCTTGCCTCTTCACAAACAGTGTGAAGATTCTTTTCCCTCATCATTTTTTTTAGGCCTGTATAGTTCTCATTAGTATTCAGTTTGATCTTTAACCAGTCAGGCTTTCGAACGTATTCCTCATTCTTGGCCATAATAATCACTCCTGTATGTAAATCATTTTAAGTGCTAATTAATACCTTTACTCACTTTACCATAACAAGCCTATTTAATCCAATACACTTCTACTCTACTGTAACAATTGACGACCTAATTTACCATTAATTCGCATTTATGTTTTTTAGCAATGTTCAACAAACTAAGGTAAGAAAAACTTGACCAGTAATGAAGTAAACATCCTTTTTTATCACATGAAAGAAAAGCTTAGCCAATTAGCCTAAGAGAGGTAACGTCTTAGTTTTTCGTAACGTAAAGGCTCTAGTATAAAAACATTTAACAAGCCTTCAAAAAAAATGTTCAATATTCTAGTTATTTCTAGAGCATTAAAGAAAGGAGTATTTCTAGTGAAAAGGTCTTTAATCATGCTACTTATCTTTTCCATTATGTTACCATCAATGGCGAAAGCAGAACAGACAGATCAACAAAAGCTTTATGAAAAACGAATGGATCTATATAAAAAGACAGAAGCCAGTACACATATACCATGGTACTACCTGGCAGCGATTGATCAATATGAACGTAACCTTCGTTATTCTAGAAAAGATTTACCGAAGCCTGAAGGAGCAATAGGGATTTATTTCTCCCCAGAAGTCTGGAGCGGACCTATTAACCCGAATAAAGAGGATACGAATCCTTTTACCGTTCACTCATTCGGTGGCTTTGGACTTGATGGAAATGGTGATGGTAAGGCAGACCGTCTTGATGACGAAGATGTGATCTATACAATGGCTCATTTTATTGAGACATACGGAACCAATCATGAGAACATAAAGATTGCACTATGGGATTATTATCAACGTGATAAGACAGTTGCAATCATACTAGGTCATATGCAAATATTTAAAAAGTTTGCCACGCTCGATTTAGATAGACATGCCTTTCCGGTTCCTTTAAGAAGTAATCATAGCTATAAGAATACTTGGGGTGACCGAAGAGGTTGGGGTGGTCGAAGAACCCATGAGGGAACAGACATTTTTGCAAATTATGGCGTGCCTGTTCGAGCTACCAGCTATGGAATTGTTGAAATAAAGGGTTGGAATAAGTTTGGAGGCTGGCGTGTAGGAATACGTGATTTAAATAACACGTATCATTATTATGCACATCTTAACGGATTTGCAAAGGAACTTCAGGTAGGTCAAATTGTTGAACCTGGAACCATTATCGGCTCTGTCGGAAGTTCTGGTTACGGCCCACCGGGTACAGCTGGTAAATTCCCTCCTCACTTGCACTATGGTATGTACAAGGATAACGGCTATACAGAATGGTCGTTTGATCCCTACCCACATTTACGAGCTTGGGAACGACAGGAGCGATCTCGGAGATAGACTGTTCCGTCTGAAAGCGATAGACGCATATATTGGGATATCGACGCATACGTGCTTTTTGCGGGATAGAGTAGCTAATTTTTAATACCTAAAAGAACAAAAAGACAGGCGTTTCGCCTGTCTTTTACACATTATTAACCATTTTCTTTCGCTTTTTTCACCGCATGTGTAATGCTAGCTGCTAAGCCACCCCAAATAATAACGATACCTACTACCATCATCAAAATTGCACTACCACTCATTATTTAGAGACCTCCTTTTCGCTTGGAACTTTTAAAGCTCCCGGCTCCCACTTTTTCAAAGTAAATAGGAATCCAACAACAAGTGCTCCGACCGCAACAACCCATCCTGATGAAACGAGGAATGATAAGCTGTAACCTCCATCACCATAGTATGTTTCTGGTGTTAAGTTCTTAATGATATTATCAATCATCATATATCCTAGAACAAGTGGAGTAATGAAACCTAAACAGATTTTCCACCAAGAACCTAAAGCAATATCAGATACGCTGTTTGCGTGAGATTGTAGATTCTTTAACTCTCTCGCTACCCATACAATGACTACTACTTCAATTAGTCCTGATAAAGCAACTCCAAATTGATTGATGAAGTAATCAGCTACGTCAAGGAAGTTTAATCCTCCTCGTGTTGCAAACATGATGGAGATTAAAGCAGATAGTCCTCCACCAAATGCTACTGCCTTTGTACGAGAAACCTTAAACTTATCCTGTACACCCGCTACAAAAGTTTCCACAATAGAAATTAACGATGTTAAACCTGCTAACACTAATGATCCAAAGAATAAGAATCCGAAGAATTGATTAAAGGCTGGGAATTCGTTAATGATTTGTGGGAATACCACAAACGCTAAAATGACTCCGCCTTTTACAACTTCATCAACTGGAAGGCCTTGTTGCATAGCCATGAAACCTAATGCACTAAATACCCCAATACCAGCAAGTAATTCAAATGCTGAGTTACCAAAACCAGTAATAAATGCATTGTTCGTAATATCCGACTTTTTCGGTAAGTAACTCGAATAAGTAATCATAATAGCAAAGGCAATTGATAAACTGAAGAAGATTTGACCATATGCCGCTACCCACACGGACCCGTCAGCGATACGATCCCAGTTAGGTGTAAAGAAAGCATTTAATCCGTCAGCTGCTCCTTCAAGCGTTAATGCTCTGATGACAATGATTAAGAAAAGAACACATAATGTTGGGATGAAGATACGGTTAGCAACCTCAATCCCCTTCTTAACTCCTTTAAATAAAACACCTAAAGTAACAGCCCAAACTACTAACAGTGGTAAGAACACACTTGGCACAATGCCACCAAATTCACCAGCAGCTCCAACCTGAAGGTAGTCTGCTAATAAGAAGGTTTGCGTATCTTCTCCCCACTTTAAGTTAAATGAAAATACGGTATAAGAAAGTGCCCAAGCAATGATAACAGCATAATACGTGGAGATAACGAATGAGATCGCCACTTGCCACCAACCAAGCCATTCCGTTTTCTTGTTCATTCTTGCATAACTTAATGGTGCAGAACCTTTGTACTTATGTCCCATCGTAAATTCTAAAATAAGTAATGGTATACCGGCTGTTAAGAGTGCAAACAAATACGGAATAAAAAATGCGCCTCCACCATTTTCATATGCAGTTGCTGGAAATCTCCAAATGTTCCCTAAACCAATTGCAGAACCGACAGCTGCTAAAATAAAACCCGCTCTCGTTCCCCATTGAGGACGATTATCCATCTACAAAACCTCCTGTTTTCACCAAAATTCCGCATTATATTTTACGGAAATCGGTATTTTTAAATTTTTCTGATTATTAATTTATAGCATAAAACTCGGACAATATGCTAGTACAAATTAATAAAATTCTATTAAATATTTTAGATACTATATTGGAAAAACTAAATGATAGAGGCACTGTATTCTAAATTTTGGTGACTATTAGGAGGTAACCGAATGAAGAAAGAAGAAGACATTCATCGAGACTCTCCCGAAGTGTGCGACTCCATTTCGGAAGACCGATACTTCTGGAATGAGCTACACATTATTGTAGAAGATGGTGTAAATGCGAGTATAGAGGAAGAAAAATAAAGGCAGACTCTATTTTGAGTCTGCCTTATCTACTTAGTTATTACCTATCTCAATAGAGGGATTTAACCCTTCTCCACCAGAACCATTAAAAAAGTCTGGAACATCTCCTGGCAGCATAACTCTTCCTATTGGTACAGTAGTTGTTACTTCGTGCATATCCGTGGCAAACGGTACTATGACCTGAACATTAACGGTGACTTCAAGAAAAACCTTAACAAATACATTGTTAATACCAACTTCTTCTTCTTTCTGTATAATATTAGTACTTGTTGAGCCAACTGTAGTAAATTTAACAGGAATTTTCGGCCCAAGGTTACCTAAAATGGCTATGTTAGTAGCTAAACCAACTGGGATTTCACGAATAATTCCATTTGCCAAAGCTTCTTCATTTTCCTGTATTTCTATATCTGACAGTATGCCTAGTTCCTTTAATTTTCCTTGCTCTGCTAGCTCTAGATTTTGCTGAACTAAATTTGTTGTCTCAGAAACAATTCTGTTCACCATTGCTGTATTTTCACTAACCATGGTTATATCACCATTGCTATTTTCCTTCGTAATCCACAACTTTTCTACATCAATACCTTCAACGACTTTCTGATTAACAGCTTTATTAATTGCCAACGTAGCAATTTCTCTTGTTTCAACCTTCGCATATTCCTTTAGTGCTGGTTCAATTCCTTGATTGACAATAAAAAGACCAAATGCAGTAGAAAACATAAACATGACAAAGGTAAGCAAAAACACATAGCGAAACGGTAGTGGTCCTTTTCCCTTTCGCGGTGGGCTTGTTCCACGGAATTTTGCCAAGCTGATCCCCCCTTACAAGCCATTTTATGCAGGAGGTGTACAAGATAAGCCTTATCCTTTTTAAAAGTTTTATTATGTACAACTGTAGTACTTACAAAAAGGAGGAAAAAAGAGACAACTTTAAACCGTTGTCTCTTTTTGTTTTTGCATGTCTTCTCCAACTGTTGTACTGCATTTAACGATCATCATATCTAGTTCCTTTGATAAGTCTACTTCATAAGGGTTCTCTATTGGTTGATCATTTTTTTCAAGGATCCTAATGACAGGTCGATCGCAGAATCCTGGATTCTGTCTAATCACAACTCCTGATCTACCGTCATGGAATGTGACAGATAGTCCTTCTGGATATATCACAATTGATTTTCTAAAGGCCTTGATAATATCCGCATCAAAATGTTTCCCGGAACCGGAGTATAGCATTTCAAGCCCTTCATGGGGAAGCATAGCCGGTCGGTAAGAGCGATTTGACGTAACCGCATCAAACACGTCCGCTACCGCAAGGATTTTTCCAAACAAATGAATGTCAGGGCCTTTTATCGCTCTAGGATAACCTGAACCATCTAAGCGTTCATGATGTTGTAAGGCACAATGAGCCGAAAGAAGTGACACATTTGGGAGATCCTTAATAAGTTTATACCCATACACTGTATGTTTTTTCATCTCAGTAAACTCTTCTTCGGTTAACCTTCCGGGCTTCATCAAGATATCTGTAGAAATCATCATTTTCCCAACATCATGAAGCATAGCACCAAGGCCTAGTACTTCAAGCTGTTTCTCCTTTAACTTCAATTCCATCCCGATTGACAGAGAATACAAAGTGACGTTAAAGGAATGGGAGAAGATATAATGGTCATAGATCATTACCTCAGACAAGAGGGATAGTAGTTCTTTACTTCCCTTTAATTCTGAGAGGATGGACTGGACCACACTCCTAAAACCTTTAGTAGATTGCTGAAGGATACTAGCATAATTTATATTTTTTCCATCTTTGATTTCCTTAAAGTTACTTTCTATCGTTCTAATAGCCTGTTTTTGGGTTTGATCAGATACCGTGTTCTTCGACTTTATATCGCTTGTCCGGCTATCCGCTATATATACAAAAGTAATCCCTAATTCCTGGAGTCGTAAAATCATTCTATTCGTTAGAGGAACACCTTCGTTTAATAACACTTGGTCTTTATCATTCGTGACTGCTTTATGCAATGTCATGCCTGGTTGTAGATATTTTGTCGCTACTAAACGCATAGTTCTCCCCTTATTTTTACAATGAAATTTTAGTATAAGTATATACCAAATAATAGGGGGTGTAGCAACATAATTATGAGAACTAATTATAAAGACCTATAAAAATAGTAAAACCTGCCAGTAATTTGGCAGGCTGTATGTTGGCTTTTCAATTATAGCATTTTTAACAAGGCATCTTTACCAATTGTTCCAACTGTAATACCCAAATTCTCTGCTTCGAACGTGACTGATTCAAGAGGAGCTTCTAAAAGCTGATCAATTGTTCGCACGCCTACTGCCCTTCCAGCAATAATACCTCGATCTTTTAGCTTTTCATTTAATAAGCCGACATCTAAAGCTCCACACATAATATAGCCTTTTTCATTTGTAACAGCCATAAAGTTTGTTTTAGGTAGCTTCACCGTGATCGCAGTAAATTGATGTCCATCTATTATAATTGGTGTCATTGTCACCATATCTTCACACCCCTTTCCTCCTTTATAAAGTATGACGAGAAAAGGGAAACCGTTCATAAACTCAGGCGTTTTTTAGTAATTTCCATTGAAGAATATCCCTAAGCATTTCTGGAAGATAGTATTCCTTCTCCTTTGCATGTGAGATCTCGGGATATAAATTTCCAAAAGTAAACATATCCAGCGTAGCTACAATATAATTACGATCTGGATCAATAGGTTGATTATTGATAAGGATTGAGTGGACATGAGGAAGTTGATCATCAAGAATGGTGGTTTCAACGATAACACCAGAATAAACCATTCTGCCTAATACCTTCCCTCTAAATCCAAAGCCCTTCATCTTAAGATGTTCCATTCTAGGCGTTGCTGCCTGTAGAATAACCTCCTTAAGTTCAGCTCCTGTTAATACAACTTTACAAGGATTAATAGGATGAGGGCAAATTCGGTGTAAGTCTCCGAACGTCACATCCCCCTCTGGAAGTGACTCTAACAGGACACCCGCATTAATCATGCCAATCTCTGCCTCACACCATTCTCTTATAGCATCCGCTAATAAGTCTGGTAAGATTGATGGTTTATACCACTCCACCTCTAGCGGTGAGTCAATTTGAGTAATCTTTTGGCCCAGCTTAATACAAGCTAATTCAGTCTCTCTCTCTATTCGAGCTTTCGTCTCTAAACAATCTAGCTGTCCTTCCATAGAAATCACAGAAGGCTCAATACTTTGAACGACTTTTGTCTTGGGATCAACTGTCAGCTTTACATACCCAACATTCATTCCAAACTTACCAGCAGCACCGAGCATTGTTCCATTATGCTCTAATCCTTCGTCAAATAGATGGTGAGTATGGCCTCCTAAAATAAGGTCCACCCCATCTAACTCTCTTGCCATTCGCTCATCTTCATTTATTCCTAAATGAGACAATATCATAACAAAATCAGCCCCCTCTTGCTTAACCCGATTTACAAGAGAAGGTAAAATGTCTTGAGGATTCTTTATGTCCCATCCTAGTAGTTGATAAAATTTCTGAAAAGGGACAGACACTCCGATTATCGCTAGTTTAAATCCCGTTTTCGTTTCATATATAGAGTAAGGCTTTACCCAATCTGGATAGGAGCCATCCTGTTTAAATAGATTTGCAACTAAAACAGAAAAGGTAGCATCCTCATATAACTCATTTAATTGTTCGTTAGAAAGTGTAATTCCTTCATTATTTCCAATCGTTGCATAGTCATAACCAAGCTCATTCATCAGTCGTACATTGGCTTTTCCTAATGTAGCTTCCGTTATTGGGTGAAAGCGGTCCATATGATCCCCTACGTCCAAGAGAAGCATGTCCTGTTGGTTCTGATCATGCTGCTTTCTTTTCTCACGAACAAAGCCTGCAATTTTAGGCCAGTTTTCAAAATGACTGTGCAAGTCATTGATATGATAAATATGAATCTGTTCCATCATGACACCCCAAAATCGTTAAAGCAGACCGTCAATGATCAGCCTTAAACCAAAAATAAGTAAAAATATTCGTAACAACAGTACAACCGTCACCGGCTTCAGACGTGTATTTATAGCAGCCCCCATCTTTGCTCCAAACCAAGCTCCTGGTACCAATAATAAAGCTAGGATCCACTCAATATTACCCAAATATAAATGGGTTAAAGAACTAGTCGTGGATGAAAGTAGAATCATAAACATGGAAGTTGCCACCGCGATATGGGGTGGAAATCGAAATAGCAGAAGCATGGCTGGTACCATTAACGCGCCTCCACCTATTCCAAACAAACCAGATGTACATCCGACCACAAAAGAAATGATAACCGCGATAGGCAAGTGATAACCGTATTGATGTTCAATTCCTTTTGCATCTACATAGGTCATCATAACACGATTGTCTTTCGGTAAATCAACCGGTGTTAACCGGTTCTGAAGAAACAAAAGTAACGATACTAGAATAATAAAGATACCAAAGTATAGTGTAAACGTTTCTGCATCTAAGAAGCCATTTAACCAAGAACCAAAAACCCCACCAGGACCGCTTCCAATAAAGAATAAAAGCCCACTCTTTATATCTACATTTCCTTTTTTATAATAAGCAAGTGTCGAAGAAAGACCAGTAGCAATGACTGCTAATAAAGAAGTACCTACTGCAAGTTGAGGCGAGATGTCACCAATAAGTCCATATGCACTTAAATACAAAAGTGCTGGAACAACAATGACGCCTCCTCCAAGCCCCATTAAGCTACCAATAACTCCTCCGACTACACCTACTATAAATAATATGAACCATTCCATCTATTATCCGTCCTAAAATAAGTTTAACTGACGAGGGGCTAATCCTTCGTAATCAATACCTAACATCTGAATCAATTGTTTGGCATTATCAGCAGCATCCCCACCAGAATTATTGTTAAATAGTACATAGAGATCTTTGCTTTCTTTTTGGAGCTTGTGAATACGAACAACCCATTCTGCTAATTCTTCTTCATTATAACGATATAAGTATCTGACCTCACGCCAATTACCCTCATTTGGTTTTGTCCATCCATGCACATTTCTGCCATGAAAGCGTAAGAGTGTCTTATTTGAGGTAGTTGCTTCTAGCACAATAGGTATAGAGCCTGTTCCAGATTGTGGTTCATCACAAATACTATGAATCCACCCTTCTTCCTTCATAAAGGCTATTGTTTTCGCCCGCATCGCATCTTTAAACCAGGATTGGTGCCTAAACTCCAAAGCACATGGAAAATCTGCCATCTTCTTTTTACAATATCTCAAATATTGGACATTTTCTTTATTGCATTCAAACCAGGGTGGAAATTGGAACAGGATCATGGCTAATTTACCTTGTTGTCGATAAAGTTCGGCTGTCTCAATAAAGACATCAAACATTTCGTCTGTCGAGTTAAAAGGAAGATCCCCACGCTGATGCCCTGTCATCCCTTGATACGCCTTTACAATGAACTGAAATGTTGATGGTGTATCTTTCAACCAACGCTCAATATTCCGCTTAGGCTGAATCGCATAAAAAGAAGCGTCAACTTCCACTATTGGAAAATGACCAGCATAGGCTTGCAGCTTGTCCCGTGGTGAAATTGATGATTCATAAAGCGAATCCTGATCCCCCCACCCTGTTACACCAATGTAAATCATTGATTTGTTAACTCCTTTTGTTTGGTTGCGATGATTTATTACTGATATCATATCGTAAAGAGGAAAGAGTTCAAAGAATTGAGATTGGGGTTGGGGGCTAAGATTAGGTTTTTGCACGTTTTTGGGTATATATGCACGTTTTTTTGGCTTATTGCACATTATTGTAACTTAATGCACGAATTATAGACTTTCTGCACAAATTTCAAAATTTATGCACAGGCATAATATCTAGCAGTTCCTTCAATATAAAAAAACAGCCCGCTTCATTTTGAAAGCGAGCTGTTTCTAAACAACTACCCGATAGACCCTTCCATTTCGAACTTGATTAAACGGTTCATTTCAACCGCATACTCCATTGGAAGTTCTCTTGTGAATGGCTCAATGAATCCCATTACGATCATTTCAGTAGCTTCTTGCTCAGAGATTCCACGGCTCATCAGATAGAACAATTGCTCTTCAGATACCTTTGAAACCTTTGCTTCGTGCTCAAGTGAAATGTTGTCGTTAAAGATTTCATTGTATGGAATGGTGTCTGACGTAGACTCATTATCCATAATTAGTGTGTCACATTCAATATTTGAACGTGCTCCATCTGCATTACGGCCGAAGTGAACGATACCACGGTATGTTACTTTTCCGCCTTGCTTAGAGATAGATTTAGACACGATTGTAGAAGAAGTATTAGGTGCTAAGTGAAGCATTTTAGCTCCAGCATCTTGGTGCTGCCCTTTTCCTGCTAATGCAATCGATAGTGTCATACCACGAGCGCCTTCACCCTTAAGGATAACAGCTGGGTACTTCATCGTTAGCTTAGAACCGATATTTCCATCAATCCATTCCATTGTTGCGTTTGCTTCACAAACTGCACGCTTTGTAACTAGGTTGTAAACATTGTTTGCCCAGTTTTGGATTGTTGTATAACGGCAATATGCATCTTTTTTAATGATGATTTCTACAACCGCACTGTGTAGAGAGTTTGTTGTGTAAACTGGTGCTGTACAACCTTCTACATAGTGTACATGTGCTCCCTCGTCTACAATGATTAGCGTACGTTCGAATTGACCCATGTTTTCAGAGTTAATACGGAAGTATGCTTGTAAAGGCGTCTCTACTTTGATTCCTTTTGGTACGTAGATAAATGATCCACCAGACCAAACCGCTGAGTTTAATGCAGAGAATTTGTTATCTGCAGGTGGTATAACTTTACCGAAGTGTTCTCTGAAAAGATCTTCGTTTTCCTTTAATGCTGTATCCGTGTCCTTAAATACGATACCTAACTTCTCTAAATCCTCTTGCATGTTGTGGTATACAACCTCTGACTCATATTGAGCAGAAACCCCTGCAAGATATTTTTGCTCAGCTTCTGGAATACCAAGCTTATCAAATGTAGCCTTGATTTCCTCTGGAACCTCATCCCATGAACGCTCAGACTTTTCAGATGGCTTTACGTAGTACGTAATCTCATCAAAGTTTAAGCTTGCCATATCTCCGCCCCATTGTGGCATAGGCATTTTATAAAATTGCTCTAAAGACTTTAAACGGAAGTCAAGCATCCATTGTGGTTCATTCTTCATGCGGGAAATTTCTTCAACGATTTCTTTTGTTAGTCCACGCTTTGAACGGAAAATCGAAACATCCTTATCCGCAAAGCCATATTTGTAATCACCGATTTCAGGTGCTTTTTTAGCCATTAATCGTTCCCTCCATTCATTGGTACAGGCTCTTTGAGCCTATACCTCTATTCATTTTCTTGGCTCTGAATCCCTTTTTCCATGGCTTTCCATGCAAGTGTTGCACATTTAATCCGGGCTGGGAACTTAGAGACACCTTGTAGGGCCTCTATATCGCCTAAGTCTATACTATCATCATATTCTTTACTTTGCATGATGTCCGAAAATGTTTTGGAAAGTTGTAAAGCTGTCTCAATAGGTTGCCCTTTAATTGCCTGAGTCATCATGGATGCAGACGAAAGGGAAATAGAACAGCCTTCTCCATCAAACTTAACCTCTTCGACCTTACCATCCACGATTTTCATCTGGATTTGGATTCGGTCTCCACAAGTAGGATTGTTCATATCAATGGTAACATTCCCGTCTTCTAGAGAACCTTTATTTCTAGGATTCTTATAATGATCCATAATTACTTGTCGATAAAGAGTATCTAAATTATTAAAAGACATTACTGAAATACTCCTTTGTCTTAATTAACCCTTTTACAAGCTCATCGATATCTTCCTCAGAATTGTATAGATAAAAGCTTGCTCTAGCGGTTGCAGAGACTTTTAACCACTTCATTAATGGTTGTGCACAATGATGCCCTGCTCGGACAGCAATACCATCTGCATCTAAAACAGTTGCTACGTCATGAGGATGTACATCATCCATTGTAAAAGTAACAAGACCTGTTCTTTCCTTAGGACCATAAATCTTAAGACCCTCAATTTCTGACATACGTTCAGAAGCATATTGAGCAAGTTTACGGTCATGAGCATTGATATTGTCTAACCCAATCTCCTCTAGGAAATCAATCGCTGCACCAAGTCCAATTGCCCCAGCGATGATTGGTGTACCAGCTTCAAACTTCCATGGAAGCTCTTTCCACGTAGAGTCCTGAAGCTCAACAAAGTCAATCATCTCTCCACCAAATTCGACTGGTTCCATGTTATTAAGTAGCTTCTTTTTCCCATAAAGAACTCCGATTCCGGTTGGACCACACATTTTATGACCAGAGAATGCGAAGAAATCGCAGTCTAAGTCCTGTACATCAATTTTCATATGTGGTGTACTTTGCGCACCATCCACGACCATGATTGCTCCATTTTGATGGGCAATTTGGGCCAATTCTTTAATAGGATTGATGACACCTAAAACATTAGAAACATGCATGATGGAAACAATTTTCGTATTGGATGTGATTGTATTTCTAGCATCGTCTAATGATATGCTGCCATCCTCTTGAAGAGGGAGATACTTTAATGTAGCTCCGGTCTTCTTTGCCACCTGCTGCCAAGGAATGATATTACTGTGATGCTCCATATAACTGATGACAATCTCATCACCGCTTTTTACATTTTCGCGGGCGTAGCTTGCTGCTACGGTATTTAGAGCTGTAGTCGTCCCACGTGTAAAGATAATTTCTTCCATTGAAGATGCATTAATGAATTTTCTTATCTTTTCTCTTGCACCTTCATAGCCATCTGTTGCACGTGTCCCTAGTGTATGAACACCTCTATGAACATTAGAGTTATATTCTTTATAATATTTCTCAAGTGTTTCAATAACCTTGATCGGCTTTTGAGAAGTAGCCGCACTATCTAGATATACAAGTGGTCTACCGTTTACTTGTTGATCCAAAATAGGGAATTGACTACGAATATCTTTGATATCCATTATCGTACTTTCCTTTCGATTACCTCAACTAGTTGCTTTTTAACTCCTTCAATTGGAAGTTCATTTACAACTGGAGCAAGGAATCCATGGATGACAAGACGCTCAGCTTCTGTCTTCGGAATACCACGGCTCATTAGGTAGTAAAGTTGAAGTGGATCTACTCTTCCTACAGATGCCGCGTGTCCTGCTGTTACATCATCTTCATCGATTAGTAGAATTGGGTTTGCATCTCCTCTTGCTTTTTCACTTAGCATTAACACACGAGAAGATTGTTCTGCATTTGACTTCGTAGCGCCATGCTCAATCTTACCGATACCATTAAAGATTGAAGATGCAGACTCTTTTACAACACCGTGCTTTAGAATTTGTCCGTCAGAATGCTTTCCGAAATGGATGACACTTGTCGTAAAGTTTTGCTTTTGTTCACCACGACCAACTGTTACAGTCTTCGTGTCTGCAGAAGATCCATCACCAATTAGATGAGTAACGTTTTCAGAAATTGTATTTCCATCATTCATTAAACCTAGTGCCCACTCTAAACGACCGTCACGACCAACAATACCTTTACGATTTACATATGTTGTAATACCAGCCGCTAAGTTGTCTACTGCACCAAATGTTACTTTAGCATTTGTTCCAACGATTACTTCGGCAACAATGTTTACTAAAGCATCACTTGAAGTATTTGAAGAAACATAGTTCTCTACATAAGTAACAGAGCTGTTATCATCTGCGACTACAAGAACATGGTTGAAAAGGTTAGCTGCTTTGTTGTCTTGTACGTAAATAGCTTGAAGCGGAACTTCTACTTCAACATTTTTAGGTACATAAACAAATGCTCCACCGTTAACTAAGGCTGCATGTAAAGCCGTTAGCTTATGGTCATTCACCTTTACAGCGTCATTCATAAAATATTTCTGAAGAAGCTCTGAATGTTCACGAGCTGCTGTATGAATATCAGTAAAAATTACACCTTGTTTAATTAGTTCATCAGACAGTGTCTTAAAAGCAACACCTTGGTCTCTTTGAACTAACAGGTTGTGATTGGCTTGCTCTGTATCAATTAATGTTTTCACATTTTCAGGTAACTCATCAATTGTACCTACTGCTTCGCTTTTCATCACATGGTTTTGGAATTGAGTGAAATTCCAGTTATCAATTTTTGTTTTATCAGGCTTTGGTAAAGGTAGATCTTCGACTTTAGCAAGAGCTTGTAAGCGAAGGTCTAACAGCCATTCCGGTTCTCCTAATTCTTTGGAGTAGTTACGGATATATTCCTGATCGAATGGTAGTTTCGTCTCTAGTGTCATTTCGAATCCTCCTAACGCTTACGCTTCTACTGTTTCGTCTTCGATACCTAACTCTTTCTTAACCCAGTCATATCCTTCTGCCTCTAGACGGTGAGCTAGCTCAGGTCCACCTGTCTTCACTACACGACCTTGCATCATAACGTGAACAACATCCGGAGTGATATAGTTTAAAAGACGTTGATAGTGAGTGATGATTAAGCAACCAAAGTCTTCACCACGCATATTGTTAATACCGTTTGATACAATTTTAAGTGCATCAATATCAAGACCAGAGTCAATCTCATCAAGAATCGCAATCTTTGGATCAAGCATCGTTAATTGCAGAATTTCGTTACGCTTCTTTTCTCCACCCGAGAATCCTTCGTTTAAGTAACGCTGTGCCATGTTTGGATCCATTTCAAGTAATTCCATGCTCTTATCCATAGTACGGATAAACTTCATTAAAGATATTTCATCGCCTTCTTCACGACGTGCATTAATAGCAGAACGTAAGAAGTCAGCGTTTGTTACTCCACTAATTTCACTTGGATATTGCATAGCAAGGAATAGACCTGCACGAGCACGCTCATCTACTTCCATTTCTAATACATCTTCTCCATCAAGTGTGATGCTACCTTGTGTAATTTCATACTTCGGGTGACCCATGATAGCTGAAGAAAGTGTAGACTTACCAGTACCGTTTGGACCCATTACGGCATGAATTTCTCCACCTTTAATCTCAAGATTCACACCTTTTAAAATTTCTTTTCCATCAATAGATACGTGTAGATCCTTAATTGTTAAAGTAGAACCCATAGTGCAATACCTCCATTATTTTGAACAATATTATGTCGTTTTGAATGAATTAACGGTCATTCTCACTTTATTCTCATTCTAATCTTATACTATTTAAAAAATAATATCAAATGTAAAGAAGCATGGGAATTTAAACCTTTTTATGTACGTTCCAAGCTTAAAATGAGACATTGTTAATTGTAACAAAAAGATTCACCCATGATAAGTGGACAACCTCAACATTTTCATTTTTATGGAATATTTTAAGCTAGTTTCTGTACAGCCTTATTCTTTACTTGTTGAGGATCGGTCATACAAGATGGATAAATAAACATGAATGTAGTGGTTGGGTAGGTTAATTGGCTTGTTGGCTGCATGTTGCTTTAACACAGTAAAGGAGTGGGGGCCAGGCCCCCACTCCTTTACTGTGTTAAAGTATTTCATCTCTCTATTTAGTTATGATGAAAGCTTCTACGCTCTATTTCAGAAATCATTTGTCTGCTTGCAATATAGTTTTGCTGTCTTTTTTTCTCAATTTCTAGTCGTTTTGCTAGTGTGCAGCTATACTCCTCATAGCCGATTCTGTGGGACAGATACATCGCCTTTTCCATTTCGGTCGTATAATTAAGTTCTAGCTGTTGAATAGTTAACCATTCCCTTCTGTTTTTTATTATCTTAACAAGAGATGGGTTGTCCATTCAAAAGTGCTGTGGTTTCGTATTTAGCAGTGAGCGTTCGTATGAGGGAGTATCGTTAGATTATCTGACACATCTTTATAATGTCTTCCTTTATTTACTTGTTTCAGGTATATATGGGGTTTTCGTTGGATTGGGGATTATGGTGAAATAGACATTACGTTGATAAAGGTGTAGGTTTCGTTGATAATATTTTTTATTTGGTAGATAAAAGTTATTAATTGTTAGATAAAATTGCTGTTTCGTGGATAACCTTAAAGAACTCGTTGATATCTCTCAAAATCCAACATGTATGAAACCATCTCGCTTCCTTCTAAAGTAGAAAAGACTCCAAAATTGGAGTCTTTATTGTTTTAGTTCATTTAATTCAGTCATACATTCTTGAACTAAGGTCACAGCCTGGCTCATGGCAGCGCCTCCACCAAATGCCGCTGCGACACCTACCGACTCTAAAATTTCTTGCTCTGTTGCCCCTTGGTCTAAGCAACCTTTTGTATGATAAATAATACAATATTCATCCTGTGAATATAAACTAATGCCTAATGCAATTAGCTGTTTTTGTTTTTGATCTAGTTCTCCCTCTTTGAAGCAAGCTTCTGTAAAAGCATTGTAGTGGTGAGCAAGATCCGGCATTTTTTGAGTAAAAGTACCAAGACCTAGCTTATAGTCATGTAGGGCAGCTTCAGTTGAATTACGGAATTCCATGCTCTTCACTCCTAATCGTTTATCATCTCCGTTAGTATGATTCAATTTGATAGGAGTATACATATGAAAGTGGATACTGCTTATCCGTTCTTACTTTTTCTTGCCACTTTCTCATGCTTTCTTGCGAATTTTTCTTTTTTCTTGCGACTTTAGTCTATATTCTTGCCAAGTCTAATTTTTCTTGCGACTTCATCATATTTTCT
>NZ_JAJQKI010000018.1 GCF_023036475.1 Bacillus pinisoli | reverse complement strand
GAATTTCCCACCATACTTTTCCATACAAAAACACCCCAGAGGTTAGATTTTAACTCTAACTTCTGGGGTGCAGTACCACCAGTGTCAGCTTTTCTTAATTAATCTATGAAGGATTAGTAATTGATAGCTATTACAAATTAAAAGTGGAAGTAGCATAAAACTTAACCAACTTTCCTCATTAGCCCGAAGAGCAGGGACCCATTCAATTGTAGTGACAACTATCATAAAGAACAAGGCAGGGATAAACGCCTGCTGATTTGTTTGTGTTGCTTTTATATAAGCTACTAACAATCCAAATAGTAAGAGAATCAATGGATATGAAAGATAAGCAAAGATACGATCATCCGCTTCTGCAAACCAAAGGTAGCGAAAATAAACTAAATCGAATAGAACAAATACGATTAAAATAACTTGAACAGCTTTCCACAAACCTTTGAATATACCAAGCCCAAAACGATGTACGGTTAGGTAGGCAAAGAACCCCATCTGACTAATTACACTAAAAATAAATCCGACACCTAGCAGCCAAAACATAACTGATAGAACTTCTCCCCATTTTCCCTCTATAAACAATGGCTGATATTCAGACCAACGAATCATAAATCCTAAAATAACTGTACTAACTCCACCGACTACAAGTGTTGATATAAATAAACGTACCCAATCTCGGCTTTTCAACTTTGTTTCCTCCATTCTTACATCCCTTTTGATTTTACCAACGCTCTATTGAAATTGCCAGTAAATCTGTTTGATTCGTGCATATTTTGACGAGATTTCAATCATATTAAAAAATAGCATAATGCAGAAGGGAGTAAACTTCATGGGCTATTATAAATTGCTTCTCCTTTTCTTAAGTATATTGTTTCTTACTTCATGTGCCGGTGCTAGTGAACAAGGTAGTGGACAAGTTGATTATGAAGAAACAAAAAAAATGGTAGTTGATATATTAAAAACAGATGATGGAAAAAAAGCGATTCAAGAGGTTATGAAAGATGATAGTATGAAACAGGCATTAGTCATGGATCAAGCTATCGTGACTGATACGATACAAAAAACATTGACCTCTGAGCAAGGCATTGCTTTCTGGAAGAAGACCTTTGAGGATCCAAAGTTCGCTGAAACATTTGCAAAGAGTATGCAACCAGAGCACGAGAAGCTCATTAAAGGTTTAATGAAAGATCCTGAGTATCAGAAGATGCTTATTGAATTATTTCAGAATCCTGAAGCGGAGGAACAAGTGCTAACTGTTTTAAAAAGTGCAGAATACCGAGCACATCTTCAGCAAGTAATTACCGAAACGTTTGAGAGCCCACTCTTTAAAGCAAAACTAGTAGACGTTATTATTAAATCTGCTGAACAGTTACAAGAACAAGCTGCCAAAACAAAACAAGAAGGTGGCGGTGGTGGAGAAGGCGATTCATAACACTTTTAAGCAATGCCTTCTAAAGAGTACGCTGCAGTATAGATAATCGTTGACAGTGTTTATGCAATAGAACAACTAAAAAAGCGCCCCGGGGGGCGCTTTTTAGTTACTTATTAATAAGACTTGTAATCTTTTCTGCAATTTCTAAATATATCTTACCTAATCGATGATCTTCAGCATAGATAGAAGGTGCAAAGTCATCCTCGTTCCAATCAGGCTGTTGAAGAGGTAATTGGCCTAGTAGTTCGGTTTGTAGCTCGTCCGCTAACTTATTACCTCCACCTTTACCAAAAACGTACTCTTTTTCACCTGTTACTTTACTTTCGAAATAAGACATATTCTCAATAACACCTAGAATTTCATGTTCTGTTCGTAGAGCCATTGCACCCGCTCTCGCTGCAACGAACGCTGCTGTTGGATGTGGAGTAGTGACAATTACTTCTTTACACGCAGGAAGCATCGTATGAATATCGAGAGCAACATCTCCTGTTCCTGGAGGAAGGTCTAATAATAAGTAGTCTAAATCTCCCCACTCCACATCACTAAAGAAATTATGTAACATTTTTCCTAGCATTGGTCCTCTCCAAATAACTGGCGCGTTATCTTCAACGAAAAACCCCATAGAGATGACTTTTACACCAAAGCGTTCAACCGGTATTATCATTTCCCCTCTTACAACTGGTCGTTTTGTAATTCCCATCATGTCTGGAACACTAAAACCATAAATATCAGCATCAATGATTCCGACCTTTTTCCCTAATCTTGCAAGGGCAACAGCAAGGTTGACTGAAACTGTAGATTTACCTACTCCACCTTTACCACTTGCAATGGCAACGAAAGTAGTTTTACTACCTGGAGATAATAATGATTGTTTCGTTCCGCTATCATTTGATGCATGTTTTGCTAGTTCCTCTTCAGGAAGATCTGAGAACCTTAGACCCACTGACTCAGCCCCTGCACTTTTTAAAGCTTGTACAATGTTTCCTTGCAGATGCATTTGTTCAGCAGTACCTGTTTTAGCAATTGCCACTTTAACGCTTACATGTTGCTTCTCTTCTTTTACTGATACTTCAAGTACACCATTCGTTTCTTCTAACGTCTTATGTAAAAACGGATCCACCATTTTATTAAGAATGGACCTCACTCTTTCTTCTGTTAACATGCTGCCACCCCTTAACACTCTGTTTTTAGTTAGTATACCATAAATATTGTAATATAACTGATAACAATACTTATCTATAAAAACGTTTACACTGATGAAAAAATTAAAATCTCCCTAGTTTGGGAGATCAGATTCATTCGTATAATAGCGTAAAATTCCTTTGTAAATTGAAGCAGCCATCTTTTCTTGATAGCTCTCTGTTGTTAGTAAGTTTCGTTCATGTGGATTAGATAGAAACCCTACTTCTACAAGAGCACCTGGTATTTGTGCCTTTTTTAATAAGTAAATCCCATTTATCGGCTTGGCAGATCGATTTGTATTTTCTAAATTTCGCTTTATTTCCGTCTGAACAAAGGTAGCTAATCTTTTATTTTCCTCTAGTGAACCAAAGTAAAAAGTTTGGGCACCGCGCCATCTTTCTGATGGAATAGCATTTAAGTGGATCGTAATAAAGCTACTAGCGTCCGACGTATTAATAAACTCGACTCTGTTTTTCAAATCTTCTACTTTTCGGTTACGAACTCCTTTAGTATTAGAATCAGCTAAGTCCTTTTCGTCCTCTCTTGTTAGTAGAACCAAAGCCCCTTGTTCTTGCAAGTAATCCTTCACTTTTATCGCAATATTTAGAGCGATATCCCGCTCGAATACATTGTCTCCATATGAAGCACCACCATCAATCCCACCATGACCTGGATCTAAGACAATGATTTCTCCACTTAGTGGGAGATTCCATGAGTTCCATGAATCATTACTTGTTAACTGATTCTGAATAATTAGGATTAATGCAAATATGCCTATACCTATCCCAATAATCTTTGCCTTGCTCTTCCCCATCCTCCATTTCTCCTCCCTGATTGTCCTATATTCACTATATGGGACAAGTGAAAGAAATATGATTTATCCGGGCTGAAGAGTTAAATTTTAGATATTACTAAAAGATAGGTGAAAGCTTTAATGTAGGCGAAGTTTATGCCTCATAATACCTTTATCAAACCCTTCCTTTATCCATTTTGTAACATACTGCTCACAAGCATAGTAAAGTGATTCACTGATAAAATCATTATCACCCATGTTGCCCCAATATTGTAAGTAATCATATAGGGTGTCAATTAGATACTTCTCTTCTTGGTAGCATCGTCTCTTTATGGAATCGAATGATTCTCCGTAGTGACCTACTCTGCCAAAGCTCGCTCCAAGCAAATAGGCTTCAATTGCCACATCAACACTGCCATCTTCTATAGCTTGTGAAAACCTTGCATGTTTAAAGAAAGGTTGAAAATAATTTTTCACTTCTTTTGTTAATTTCTCTAAAGTCAATTCTCTTAATAACTTTCGCTCATATTTTACTTGTTTTTCTTTACGTTTCTCTTTGAATGATGTAATAACTGTCATTTTATACATCCTTCCTTTACGACGGATTTAAAAGTATAAATCATCTAATACTTTTATTGGTTCGATTGAAGGTTATACAATTAGGATGCACATAATAGAGAAAGGCTTGAATGGCAATTTTATCACATACATCCAATTTAAAAAGCCCATGTAAAAAGACTCTTAATTTATCTTAAGAGTCTTAATCCGTTTAGGATCACTAAGATGGTACTTCCTTCGTGTCCAATTACTCCAAAAGGTAAGTCAATTATCTGGAAAAAGTTACTGAAAATGAGCAAACCAATTACAGTAACCGAAAAGAATACATTCTGCTTAATAATCCTGTTCATCTTCTTAGATAGTCGAATCGTTTCATTAATCTTTAATAAGTCATTTTTCATAAGCACAATATCTGCTGTTTCTAACGCTACATCTGTCCCTTCACCCATTGAAATTCCAATATTGGCACTTGCAAGAGCTGGTGCATCATTAATTCCGTCTCCAGTCATCGCAATCGTTCCGTACTTTTTTTGAAGATCCTTTATTTGCTTTACTTTATCCTCAGGTAAGCAATTAGCAATATACTGATGAACCTCTGCCATGGTTGCAATAGCATTTGCTGTTTTTTCATTATCTCCTGTAATCATAACTGTATGAATACCCGCTTGCTTCAATTCATGAATGGCCTTTTTTGTTGATTCTCGGACTGTATCAAGTAAAGCAATTACTCCTACTACCTCATTATCCTTTTTAATATAAACATTTGTTTTCCCTTCACCTACTGGAATAACTCCCTTTTCTTCTAAGAAAAATGCAACAGCCTCTTCCCCTACATAATCTTCTTTTCCAATTTTCCATAAAGCATCACCATATTTTCCAGTCATGCCTTGGCCTGGAACTTCTTCAATTTCAGATATAGAGATTCGAGTTGCCTTTGATTCAGTTAAAAACTGTACGATTGATTTTGCTAAAGGATGAGTAGATTGTTCCTCTAGTGAAAGCATGACCGACTTTATTTCTTCCTGATTAACTTCTTCTTTCATAATAAAGTCTGTCACAACTGGTTTTCCATTTGTTAATGTACCTGTTTTGTCTAAGGCAATAATTTTCGTACTAGCCAATCTCTCTAAGTGAACGCCCCCTTTAACCAAAACTCCCTTCCTTGCACTATGTGATATAGCCGATAAGGTAGCTGGCATAACTGAAGCTACGAGCGCACAAGGAGAAGCAACCACCATTAAAACCATGGCACGATAGAATGATTCAGACCAAGTCCAATCTAGAAGAAGCGCTGGTACAAATATGGTTAGAGCAACAGCTAGTAAGACTAACTTAACATACAGACCTTCAAACTTTTCTATAAACTGTTGAGAAGGTGACTTTTCGCTTTCTGCTTGTTGCACCAGCTTTATAATCTTGCTGAAAAGTGTCTCACTCGCTAGTTTGGAAACATAAATATGAATGACACCATTTTGATTGACTGTTCCTGCATATACTTCATCATTTAGTGATTTTAAAACGGGTATTGACTCACCCGTTATAGCTGATTGATCAATTGTCGTTCTCCCTGATAGGATCGTTCCATCGGCTGGTATTCTTTCCCCCGCTTTTACAACTACATGATCTCCTATCTTTAAACAGGAAACCTTAACTTTTTGTTCACGTCCATGAATAAGTACAACAGCTTCCTCTGGTTGTAGGTTCATCAATGCAGAAAGTTCTTTCTTACTCTTATTCATCGTATAAGTTTCGAGTGCTCCACTTAATGAAAAGATAAAAATAAGTAGTGCGCCTTCCATCCAATAACCAATGAGAGCCGAACCAATTGCGGCAAAGATCATTAACAACTCAACATTAAGATCTCGTTCCTGTATAGAATCAATGACCCCTTCTTTCGCCTTTGCAAACCCACCTATTACGAAAGCTACTAGGTATGCGGTGATTGAAAGGCTATGATTATTCCCAGCTGTGAGCCAACCAATGAGAATAAAGATTCCACTCGTTATAGCGGCTAATAACTCCATATGCTGTGAAATCCATAAATAATTAGCCTGTTTACTTTCATACATATTTTGATTTCTTGCTTCAACATTTGCTTCCATTATTAATCACCCATCCCTAATTGAGAATAAGATTCATCTTCAGTAACCCTATAGATACAAAAGACTGCCTTTATGACAGTCAATAAAAACTAGTTGTATCTATATTTTATGCAATATACTCGCTTAGGGTCAACACTTATTTATAATAATTATAAATAAATAATATTTATAAATAAAGATAATCATTATCAATTAGGATTCAAAGAAATTTAGCTGTACGTATGAGCTGAAAAGATCTATAGATTATATTAAAGGTGTATCTAGGCAATAAAAAAGACCCCCAACCAGACGGTTGAGAGTCTTCCAAACGTAAAAATTAACGCTTTGAGAACTGAGGAGCACGACGAGCACCTTTAAGACCGTATTTCTTACGCTCTTTCATACGTGCGTCACGAGTTAAGAATCCAGCACGCTTTAAAGTCGTACGGAATTCAGGGTCAGCTTGTAGTAAAGCACGAGAAATACCATGACGGATTGCTCCAGCTTGACCAGTGTAGCCTCCACCTTTAACACTTACAAGTACATCGTAGCTTCCAAGTGTTTCAGTAGCAACAAGAGGTTGCTTAACAACTTCTCTTAATGCTGGTAGTGGTAAATAGTTTTCAAATTCACGATCATTGATTAATACACGTCCGTTACCAGGAACTAAACGTACACGAGCTACGGAGCTCTTACGACGTCCAGTACCGTAATATTGTACCTGTGCCAATATAATACCCTCCTTAAATTATCCGCGAAGTTCGTAAACTTCTGGCTTTTGTGCTTGATGTGGATGTTCGCTACCTGCATAAACGAATAACTTCTTACCTTGTTGACGTCCTAGTGGACCTTTTGGAAGCATTCCTTTGATTGCAAGTTCTAACATTTGAACTGGGTAATTCGTACGCATTTCAAGTGCAGTTCTAGTTTTTAGACCACCTGGATGCATGCTGTGACGGTAGTAGATTTTGTCAGTTAACTTCTTACCTGTTAGTTCAATCTTATCAGCATTGATGATAATTACATTGTCACCAGTGTCGATATGTGGTGTAAAAGTTGGCTTGTGCTTACCACGTAGAATAGATGCTACTTCTGTAGATAGACGACCTAGAGTCTTACCTTCAGCGTCCACTACGTACCATTTACGTTCAACTTCACTTGGCTTTGCCATATAAGTAGTACGCATATTTTTTCCCTCCATTACAAATCGTTAAATAATAGTTGTCAAACATTTTAAATCTATTTTTATTTCATCAAATAAGTTCCGGGGCTTATTTGTGGGGTTTAAAAATAGTACCATATGCAATAATATATCTTGCAGATGCGAATGTCAAGAAAATGTTACACCAGGATTAGTTGTCATAATATACTTTCCATAAATATAACCCGTTACCAGGTGCTGTTTTCCCTGCTTTCGTGCGATCTCGTTGCTCTAATATAGAAACAATTTCCTCAGGTTTTCTGTAACCCTGTCCCACTTCTAGTAAGGTACCAACTATGATTCTAACCATATTGTATAAAAATCCATTTCCTACAAAACGAAAGGTTAATACATCATCTTGTTCCATAAATTCAATCTCATAAATGGTTCGGTATTTATCTTCTACTTCTGTTTTTGCAGAACAAAAAGAAGTAAAATCATGGGTTCCTATAAAATACTTAATAGCCTCTTTCAAAGCAATATAGTCAAGTTGGTAAGGATAATGAAACTGATAGTTCCTCATGAACACATCCCGATCTTTTTTAATACTAACCTGATAGCGATATTCCTTTTTATTTACATCAAAACGAGCATGAAAGTCAGAATCAACTTTATGTACAGACAGGACTGAAATCTCTTCTGGTAGAAGGGAATTAAGGGCTGTTTTCCACTTGTTAATTGGGATGTTTAAGTGGGTATCAAAATGAATGCTTTGCCCTACGGCGTGAACACCTGCATCTGTTCTTCCAGAAGCCACGACTCGAATATCGCTGCCTTTGTGCATTTTTCTTAAAACTCCCTCAATTTCAGCTTGTACCGTTCGTTGGTTGGGCTGAATTTGATACCCTGAGAAAGCTGAGCCATCATAAGCTATAATACAATTTAACCTTTTCATAAGATCACCATGAACGTAAGAATAATAAGATGATTGTAAGAAGTAAAGTACTTGAAAGAAGTAATGTATCGGATCGCTTCCACTTTAATTCCCTAAGCTTCGTTCTTCCCTCTCCGCCTCTATACCCTCTTGCTTCCATAGCAATGGCTAGCTCATCTGCTCTTCTAAACGAGTTAATAAACAGAGGAACTAATAACGGAATAATTGCTTTCACCCTGTCTTTTAAGGGACCACTGGAAAACTCAACACCTCTTGCTGCTTGAGCTTTCATAATCTTATCGGTCTCCTGCATCAGCGTAGGGATAAAACGTAAAGAAATAGACATCATTAGCGCTAATTCATGGACAGGCACCTTGAACCTTTTAAAAGGGTGCAAGAGCTTCTCCATGCCATCTGTTACCTCTAGAGGCGTCGTTGTTAAAGTAAGTAGAGATGTCATAGCCACCAGTAAGAAAAAGCGGATAGAGATAAAAATACCTTGTCTTAAGCCTTCTTCATAAATATGAATCCAACCCCATTCAAACAGGAGTTCACCTTCTTGTGTCATAAAGATATGTAAGGCAAAGGTAAACAGTACAATCCACATTACTGGCTTTAAACCTTTTAACACATATGTTGTGGGTACTTTTGTCAATTGAATAATTAAAATAGTATAGGCAACGAGAAGTCCATAGCTACTAGCATTATTAGCAAAGAAAATAACGAAAACAAAGATAAACACGAGTAAAAGCTTAGCTCTAGGATCCATACGATGAACAATTGAGTTTGTAGGAACATATCTTCCTATAATAATGCTATCCATTATACTCATCTCATAGACTCCTTACTCAAAAAATGATGTAATCCTTCAACTAATTCATCAATGGTTAAAAAGCTACCTTCCAACTTATAGCCCGTTACTTTTTCTACCTTTTCAATAAATTGATAGGTAATAGGAATATCTAGGCCAATCTGCGAGAGCTTCTCCCGTTGTGAGAAAATATCTTCCGGTTTTCCTCTCATGAGCAATGTACCCTTTTCCATTACAATAATCTCATCTGAATAAGCTGCGGCATCCTCCATATTATGTGTAATCATTATAGTCGTTAAGTTCTTCTCATGATGCAAGGTTGAGAATAAAGTCATCATATCTTTTCTACCTCTTGGATCAAGACCAGCTGTAGGCTCGTCTAGCACTAATACATCTGGATTCATCGCTAGTACTCCGGCAATTGCCACCCTTCTCATTTGACCACCGCTTAAATCAAAAGGAGAACGTTCTAAGTAGGTAGAATCTAACCCGACAAGATGTAATGCCTCCTTAGCCTTCCTTTTCGCTAACTCTTCAGGTACACCAAAATTCATAGGGCCAAAGCAAATATCTTTCTCTACCGTCTCTTCAAACAATTGGTTTTCCGGAAATTGAAAGACCATTCCTACCTTTTTACGAAGTGATTTCAGGTCCTTCTCCTTTTTGGTTGAAGTAATGGTATGCGAACCAACCGTTACCGTTCCAGAAGAAGGCTTAAGTAGGCCATTTAAGTGTTGAATAATCGTTGATTTCCCAGAACCGGTGTGGCCAATTATGGTTAAAAAGGATCCGGCTTGAATCTCTAAGCTAATGTCATGTAAAGCCAGTCTTTCAAAGGGGGTTTTTTCTTGATAGAAATGAGTCAAATGCTCAATCTTTATGTCCATAGCTCTTTTATCAACCCTTCTACAGTAAATGGTACCTCGTTGAGCTGTATTCCTTTGTCTTTAAGCTTTTGACCTACCTTGACTGGAAAAGGTACATCTAATCCTATTTTTTCTAATTCTTGATTTAGTGTAAATATTTCAGAAGGTGTCCCCTCAGCAAAGATCGTTCCTTCATTAAACACAATAATTCGATCTGCGAGGGCAGCCTCTTCAAGGTCGTGAGTGATGGAAACAACCGTTATATTCTTCTGCTTCCTTAATGTATTAATGGTTTGGATAACCTCGGTTCTTCCTTTAGGATCTAACATAGACGTTGCTTCATCTAATAATAAGATTCCAGGCTGGAATGCTATTACACTAGCAATCGCCACTCTCTGCTTCTGACCACCTGAAAGATGGTGTGGTTCTTGATCCAGAAAATCATACATGTTTACAAGAGAAAGGCACTCTTCTATTCTTTTCACCATTTCTTCTCTTGGTACCCCTCTATTTTCTAACCCAAAAGCCACATCATCCTTTACCGTAGTACCAACAAACTGATTGTCTGGGTTCTGAAATACCATACCGATGGTTTCCCTGAAATCCCATATGGTCTCTTCTGTTAAAGGGATGTCCTGTAGTAAAACTTGTCCACTAGATGGAAGAAGTAATCCATTTAGAAGTTTTGCAAACGTAGATTTACCAGACCCATTGTGACCTACGATAGCTAGCCATTCTCCTTTATAAATGGATAGACTAATATTCTTTAATGCTTTAACTGATTGGTACGGATATTCATATGAAACTTCATCAACGGTTAATATCTTTTCCCTCACAGTTTCCCCTCCTGCCAAATTACCTAATATGATCTTATTTCTATTTTTGGTCTGTGTTAATCTATGTATCTCATTTCAACACTAGTGCCATAGTTCCACTAGCATACTTCGTACCCTGAAAAAACAAAAAAGGGCATAGATCCAGTTACAAATAGAACTGTCCCGCCCTTTAGTAGTGATGTATTATACAATTACACTAATTCAATAATCACCATTGGTGCACCGTCTCCACGACGTGGTCCAAGTTTAAGGATACGAGTATATCCACCTTGACGATCTGTGTAACGAGGTGCGATGTTACCGAATAGCTTTTGAATAGCGTCTTCGTTTGTTTCTTCGTTCGCTACTTCATGACGGATGTAAGCAGCTGCTTGACGACGTGCATGTAAGTCTCCACGCTTACCTAACGTAATCATCTTTTCAACAACTGATTTTAATTCCTTTGCTCTTGCTTCAGTTGTTTCGATGCGCTCGTTGATAATTAGGTCAGTAGCTAGGTCACGAAGTAATGCTTTACGTTGAGCACTTGTGCGTCCTAATTTCTGATATGCCATCGGAAGTTCCCTCCTTTTGTTGAAATCTCTGTATCTTTTAGAAGAACTAAGTTCCTCGAATATAGGCAATAACTAGTATTTAAGCTAATGGTTAGTCAGATTAGTCATCTTTACGAAGACCTAGTCCTAACTCCTCTAGCTTATGTTTAACTTCCTCTAGCGATTTACGGCCGAGGTTGCGTACTTTCATCATATCTTCTTCAGTTTTATGTGCTAGTTCTTGTACAGTATTAATTCCTGCACGCTTTAAACAATTATAAGAGCGAACTGAGAGATCTAACTCTTCGATTGTCATTTCAAGCACTTTTTCCTTTTGGTCTTCTTCTTTTTCTACCATGATTTCAGCATTTTGTGCTTCATCAGTAAGACCAACAAAGATATTCAAGTGTTCAGTTAAAATCTTCGCACCAAGTGCAACCGCCTCTTTTGGACCAATGCTTCCATCTGTCCATACATCAAGAGTCAGTTTGTCATAGTTTGTCACTTGACCTACACGTGTGTTCTCAACTTGATACGTCACACGTGATACTGGTGTGTAAATTGAATCAATTGGAATGACACCAATTGGCTGATCTTCTCTCTTGTTTAAATCAGCAGGTGTGTATCCTCTACCACGTCTAGCTGTTAAACGCATACGAAGGGTAGCGTCTTTAGAAAGAGTAGCAATATGAAGATCTGGGTTTAAGATTTCTACATCACTATCATAAGTAATGTCAGCAGCAGTGACTGTTCCATCACCCTGCACATCAATCTCAAGTGTCTTTTCATCATCAGAATAGATCTTGAGAGCTAATTTCTTAAGATTTAAGATAATCGTAGTAACATCTTCCACGACACCTTCAATAGTTGAGAACTCATGCTGTACACCATCTATTTGTATAGCAGATACAGCAGCACCAGGTAGTGAGGATAATAGTATACGACGTAAGGAGTTACCCAAAGTTGTACCATATCCACGCTCAAGTGGTTCCACGACAAATTTACCATACTTGGCATCATCGCTGATTTCAACCGTTTCGATTTTTGGTTTTTCAATTTCGATCATTTATAAACCCTCCTCCAAAACGTCGAAACCCCGGCTAGACATGCGTCTAACCGAAATTCCCCATTAGGCAGTTCCCGTTTTGTGCACAACAACTTGATCAATTGTTTTCTAATGAATCTATCTACAAAAAATATTGTATCATATCCCATTATAGACAGGGTTTCAAATTATATACAGAAAAAATTAAACGCGACGACGTTTTGGCGGACGGCAACCGTTATGAGGTACTGGAGTTACGTCCTTAATCGCTGTTACTTCAAGACCTGCTGCTTGTAGAGCACGAATCGCTGCTTCACGACCTGCACCTGGTCCTTTAACTGTAACTTCTAGAGTTTTTAAACCGTGTTCCATTGCAACCTTTGCAGCTGTTTCAGCAGCCATTTGAGATGCGAATGGAGTAGATTTACGTGAACCCTTGAAGCCTAGAGCACCAGCACTTGACCAAGATAATGCATTACCGTGAGAATCAGTGATAGTTACAATCGTGTTGTTGAATGTAGAACGGATATGTGCAATACCAGTTTCAATATTCTTTTTCACACGACGCTTACGAGTATTCGTTTTACGAGCCATGGATTAGTTAACCTCCTTTACTATTTCTTCTTATTTGCTACAGTACGACGTGGACCCTTACGAGTACGTGCGTTATTCTTCGTATTTTGACCACGAACTGGTAAGCTACGACGATGACGAAGACCGCGGTATGAACCAATTTCGATTAGACGCTTAATGTTTAAAGAGATTTCACGACGAAGATCTCCTTCAACTTTTAAACGGTCGATTGCATCACGAATCTTTCCTAACTCATCTTCTGTAAGATCACGAACACGAGTATCTTCAGAAACACCAGCTTCAGCAAGTACCTTCTCAGCTGTTGTTTTACCGATTCCGAAAATATACGTTAAGGAAATTACAACACGCTTATCACGTGGAACATCTACACCTGCAATACGTGCCATTAGTGCACCTCCTTCAAATTAACCTTGTTTTTGCTTATGTTTTGGGTTTTCACAAATAACCATAACTTTACCTTTACGGCGAATAACTTTACATTTTTCGCAGATCGGCTTTACGGATGGTCTTACTTTCATCTTTTAAACCTCCTTAATAGTACGGAGTGCTAGATTTTATTTAAAGCGATACGTAATACGACCACGTGTTAAATCATATGGTGACAGTTCAACTGTTACCTTATCACCTGGTAGGATACGAATGAAGTGCATTCTAATCTTACCAGATACATGAGCTAAGACAACGTGACCGTTCTCTAACTCTACCTTAAACATTGCATTTGGCAATGTGTCAATGATGGTACCTTCAACTTCAATTACATCGTCTTTCGCCATCAACAAGCTCTCCCTTCTCCAAATCAGTAATCTGTTCATTGACAAACTTTGTTAAAGCATATCGCAGCTTTCCATTTGTCACACGACCTGATTCACTTATACTGCTCTGAACTTCCGGAGAAACGTCATCAAATAATTCAAGATGGTTGATATTCTTCTTTTTTGGTTTATCGTATTTTCGCTTATCACCATCAGCGATTAATACAAACCGTTCGTCCAGAATTCGTATTATTATGCCATACTGCCCTGCATCTCTGCCTTGTGTAATAGAGACATACTGACCTATTCGTGGACTAAAGTCAGAATCACTCATCCTTTACCACCTTCACTTAGGCTTTTGTTAAAATTTCAAAACCGTCTTCTGTCACTGCAATTGTATGCTCGAAGTGAGCACAACGCTTGCCATCAACAGTAACAACAGTCCAGTCATCTTGTAATGTTTTTACATAGCGGCTACCAGCGTTCACCATAGGTTCAATAGCTAAAACCATTCCTGGCTTTAGTCTAGGACCTTTACCTGGAGGACCATAATGCGGGATTTGAGGATCCTCATGTAGCTCTTGACCAACCCCATGCCCTACATATTCACGAACAACTGAAAAGTTATGCTGTTCTACAAATACTTGGATAGCATGAGATATATTGGTTAAGCGCACTCCCGATTTAGCTTCCTTTAACCCAAGGTAAAGTGATTCCTCAGTTACATCTAATAATCGCTGATCTTCTTCTGAAATGGTTCCTACACCGTAGGTCCATGCGGAATCTCCGTGATAACCATTATACTTCGCACCGATATCAATGCTGATTATATCACCGTCTTGTAGTACTCGATCACCAGGAATTCCGTGGACGAGTGCTTCATTCACAGATGCACATATACTACCAGGGAAGCCTCCGTATCCCTTAAAGGAAGGAATCGCATCATACTGACGGATAATTTTCTCGGCAATAGAATCTAATTCCAGTGTAGAAATTCCAGGTTGTATATGTTTTTTTAGTTCTTGATGAGTAAGTGCTACAATTCGGCCTGCTTCACGCATTATATCAATCTCGCGAGGCGTTTTACAAATAATCATTTGTTAAGGCTCCCGAGGAACTCATTAATATCAGCATACACATCATTAATATCTTGTTCACCATTGATAGTACGTAGATAACCCTTATCTTGATAGAAATCAAGTAGAGGCTTCATCTGCTTTGTATTAACTTCTAGACGATTACCAACCGTTTCTGCGTTGTCATCATCACGTTGATACAATTCACCACCGCATTTATCACAAACACCCTCAACTGCTGGTGGATTAAAGATCATATGATACGTAGATCCACAATCTTTGCAGATTCTTCTTCCTGTCAAACGATCCATTAATAGACCTTGGTCGACATGAATGTGAATGACATAATCTAACGTACGTTCTAGTTGGCTTAATAGATTCTCTAATGCTTCAGCTTGAGCCACAGTACGTGGAAAGCCATCAAGAAGAAAACCTTTGTTACAATCATCTTTGCCTAAGCGCTCACGAACAATACCTATTGTTACTTCATCTGGCACTAGCTGTCCCTGATCCATGAATGACTTTGCTTGTAATCCTAATTCAGTTCCTTCTTTAATAGCAGCACGAAACATATCACCAGTTGAAATATGAGGGATATGATATTGTTCTACTATTCGTTCAGCTTGAGTGCCTTTACCAGCACCAGGCAAACCCATTAGTATTAGATTCATTTCTTTTCCCCCTCAGTCATTTAAGGCAGTAGGAAAAGATCCTTACTCCTACTGCTTAATAAAGCCTTTATAGTGTCTCTTTACAAGTTGGCTCTCTAGCTGCTTCATTGTCTCAAGTGCTACCCCTACAACAATTAGTAAACTAGTTCCACCAATTTGCGCTGAAGGTGGTAAGTTTGCAAAGTTAATAAAGAATACAGGTAAAACAGATATTACCGCCAAGAATAGTGAACCGACAAAAATCAGACGATATAAAATTCTTGTGAAATATTCTTGTGTATTTCTTCCTGGACGAATACCCGGAACATAACCACCTTGCTTTTTCAGGTTTTCTGACATCTGTTCAGGATTTACTTGTACAAATGTGTAGAAATAAGAGAAAGCAATGATTAGTGCGACATAAACGATCATACCGATCGGTTTTGTATAATCAAAAGTGTTTGTAATCCATGTTGTCACATCATTTGTTCCAAAAAACGAAGCAATCGTTGGTGGTGTAATGATAAATGAAACAGCGAAGATTACCGGAATAACACCTGCTGCATTAACTTTTAAAGGAATATGCGAAGATTGTCCTCCAACTGGACTATTATTCACAAGCTTTTTCGCATACTGAACTGGTATCTTACGAACTGCTTGTTGAATAAAAATAACACCTACAATAATTGCTAATACTGCGATTAACAGGATTACAACAGTTACTATGTTTAGGAAAAGTTGGTCTCCTGGATTGTCAAAATACTGTGCATAGATCTGGTTAACTGTAGTTGGAATAGCTGCCACAATCCCTGCAAAGATCAAAATTGAAATCCCATTCCCTACTCCCTTAGTTGTGATTTGTTCACCAAGCCACATTAAGAAAGCAGTTCCTGCCGTTAAAACAGTTGCAATAAATAAATAGGTTAAAGGACCAGGATTCTCAATTAATTGACCGCCTGCCAGATTGTTAAAACCAATCGACATACCAATTGCTTGGATAAATCCAAGAACAATTGTACCATAGCGGGTAAACTGAGCTAGCTTACGACGTCCAACTTCTCCTTGCTTTGACCATTCGGTAAACTTAGGTACAACATCCATCTGTAGTAATTGTACAATGATGGATGCTGTAATATAAGGCATGATCCCCATAGCAAAGATCGAGAAGTTTTGTAGAGCACCTCCACCAAATGTATTTAGAATCCCAAATACATTCAGTTCATCTTGAACCCTTAATACATCCGCTTGTACTCCAGGTACCGGAATGAAAGTTCCGATTCTGAAAACAACAAGCATCAGTAGTGTAAAGATAATTTTACTTCTAATATCACTTACGCGCATAAAATTGGAGATTGTCTGAAACATTAAACCACCTCAGTTTTACCGCCAGCCGCCTCAATCGCTTCCTGTGCTGAAGAAGAGAATTTATGAGCCTTAACAGTAAGTTTCTTTTCTAGCTTACCTTTTCCAAGGATTTTAACGCCAGCAGTATACTTGCTGATCACACCAGTTTCTATTAAAAGTTCTGGTGTTACTTCAGTTCCTTCTTCAAATCGATTAAGAGTATCTAAGTTAACAATCGTAAATTCTTTACGGTTGATGTTTGTGAAACCACGCTTAGGAAGACGACGGAATAATGGTGTTTGACCACCTTCAAATCCAGGACGAACACCGCCACCTGAACGAGCATTTTGACCTTTATGACCCTTACCAGCAGTCTTACCTTGACCAGTACCGATACCACGTCCTAGACGTTTACGGTCCTTACGAGATCCCTCAGCCGGTTTTAATTCATGAAGTTTCATTTGGGCACCTCCTTATTATAGCAATTTTATATAATTAAACTTCTTTTACAGTAACAAGGTGAGAAACTTTGTTAATCATTCCGCGAATCGCAGCATTATCTTCGTGAACTACTGTTTGGTGCATCTTATTAAGTCCTAACGTCTTAACAGTAACACGTTGACCTTCAGGACGACCAATTACACTGCGAGTGAGGGTAATTTCTAATTTGTTTGCCATGATAATTCCCTCCTTATCCTAACAGTTCTTCTACAGTTTTACCACGTAGCTTAGCAACATCTTCTGCACGCTTAAGGTCTTTTAAACCATTAATTGTAGCACGAACCATGTTGATTGGTGTATTAGTACCTAATGATTTAGATAGAATATCACCAACACCAGCTAATTCTAATACCGCACGAACTGGACCACCAGCGATAACCCCAGTACCTTCTGAAGCAGGTTTTAATAGGATGTTACCAGCTCCGAATTGTCCGATAACTTGGTGAGGTATTGTTGTACCAACCATAGGTACAGTAATTAAGTTTTTCTTTGCATCTTCGATTGCCTTGCGGATTGCATCTGGTACCTCTTGTGCTTTACCAGTTCCAAAACCAACATGACCATTCTTATCACCTACAACCACAAGAGCTGCAAAGCGGAAACGACGTCCACCTTTTACAACCTTTGCTACACGGTTTACGGCAACTACACGTTCTTCAAGTTCCAATTTGTTTGGATCAATGCGACGCATGTATGTCCCTCCTTTATATTAGAATTCAAGACCTGCTTCACGAGCAGCATCTGCTAAAGCTTTAACACGTCCGTGGTATAAATATCCTCCGCGGTCAAATACTACTGAGCTAACACCTTTTTCAAGTGCACGCTTTGCAACAAGCTCACCAACAGCTTTTGCTGCATCAGCATTACCTTTTGATTCAAGAGTAAGCTCTTTATCTAAAGTAGATGCACTTGCAAGTGTTACAGAATTAGTATCATCAATTACTTGTGCATAAATATGTTGATTAGAACGGAACACATTAAGACGCGGACGTTGAGCTGTACCTGTTAGCTTAGAACGTACACGAGCATGACGCTTCTTACGTGTCGCATTTTTATCTGGTTTCGTAATCATTCAGGTCACTCCTTTCTCTTACCTAGTGGTAATTACTTCGCAGTTTTACCTTCTTTACGACGTACAGTTTCACCTTCATAGCGAATACCTTTACCTTTATAAGGCTCTGGTGGACGAACGTCGCGGATATTAGCTGCTAGCGCACCTACGCGCTCTTTATCAATACCTTTAATCATGATCTTTGTGTTTGCAGGAACTTCGATTTCAATTCCTTGTTCTGGTGTGATTTCAACAGGATGTGAGTAACCAACGTTTAGTACAAGCTTGTTACCTTGCTTAGAAGCACGGTATCCAACCCCAACTAATTCAAGTCCTCTTTCGTATCCTTTTGTTACACCCTCTACCATGTTACCAAGTAAACTTGCAGTTGTACCATGTAGAGATCTATGTTCTTTGTTATCAGAAGGACGTACTACTGTTAACACGTTATCTTCAAGTTTAATTTCCATATCTGGATGGAACGTACGAGTTAATTCACCCTTAGGTCCTTTAACTGTTACTGTGTTGTTGTTGTTAGTTACAGTAACACCAGCTGGAATCTCAATTGGTTTTTTACCGATACGAGACATTTTGTTTTCACCTCTCTTTTCTTACAAGTGATTACCAAACGTAAGCAAGAACTTCTCCGCCTACTTGCTTTTGACGAGCTTCCTTATCAGTGATAACACCGTTAGAAGTCGAAACGATCGCAATACCAAGTCCATTAAGTACACGTGGTACTTCGTCAGCCTTCGCATATACGCGTAGACCTGGCTTACTGATTTTCTTTAGTCCAGTAATAACGCGCTCGTTATTTGCACCGTACTTTAGGAAAATACGTAAAATACCTTGTTTGTTATCTTCTACGAATTCAACATCACGAACGAAACCTTCACGCTTCAAAATTTCAGCAATTTCTTTCTTTAATTTTGATGCAGGGATTTCTAATTTCTCGTGACGAACCATGTTCGCATTACGAATGCGAGTAAGCATATCTGCAATTGGATCTGTCATGACCATTGAATTTTACCTCCTTCCCAACCTTTAAGTATTACCAACTAGCTTTCTTAACACCTGGAATTTGCCCTTTATAAGCAAGTTCACGGAAACAAATACGGCAAAGCTTAAACTTACGCAGTACAGAGTGTGGACGTCCGCAACGTTCGCAACGTGTATACTCTTGGACTTTAAACTTTTGTTGACGCTTTTGCTTTGCAATCATAGATTTTTTAGCCACAGTTTCGCCTCCTCTTCATTAGTTGGCATTTATTACTTTTGGAACGGCATTCCAAATTGAGTTAATAGTTCACGAGCTTCTTCATCTGTATTAGCAGTGGTGACGATAACGATATCCATACCTCTTACTTTTGATACTTTATCGTAATCAATTTCAGGGAAGATTAATTGTTCTTTAACACCTAAAGTGTAGTTTCCACGACCATCGAATGATTTCTTAGAAATACCACGGAAGTCACGTACACGTGGTAAAGATACAGCGATTAGCTTATCAAGGAATTGATACATCTTCTCTCCACGAAGAGTTACCTTCGTACCGATTGGCATACCTTCACGTAAACGGAAACCTGCGATAGATTTCTTCGCTCTAGTTACAACTGGCTTTTGACCAGTAATTGTTGTTAATTCTTCAACAGCAGTATCTAATGCTTTAGCGTTTGCTACTGCATCACCAACACCCATGTTGATTACAATCTTTTCAAGTTTAGGAACTTGCATTACTGATTCATAGTTGAACTTGCTCATAAGAGCTGGAGTAATTTCTTTATTAAATTTCTCTTTTAGGCGGTTCATTCCATTGACCTCCTTTCACACATTATTTATCTAAAGATTGACCTGATTTTTTTGCAACACGAACTTTTTTACCATCAACTAATTGATATCCAACTCTTGTTGGCTCACCGCTCTTTGGATCTAACGGCATAACATTAGATACATGAATCGCTGCCTCTTGGCTGATAATTCCACCTTGAGGGTTTGCTTGTGATGGCTTTGAGTGTTTTTTAACCACGTTTACTCCTTCAACTAGGACGCGGTTCTTTTTTGGGAAAGCTTCAAGGATAACCCCTTGCTTGCCTTTGTCTTTACCGGAGATAACCTGTACCTTATCGCCTTTTTTTACATGCATCGATCGTGCACCTCCTCTTACAAGGCATTCTTATTTTTTTGAATCATTATTATAGAACTTCTGGAGCTAGAGAAACAATCTTCATGAAGTTGTTATCACGTAATTCACGTGCAACTGGTCCGAAGATACGTGTTCCACGAGGACTTTTGTCGTCACGGATAATTACGCATGCATTTTCGTCAAAACGAATGTATGAACCATCTTTACGACGAACTGCACTCTTCGTTCTTACTACTACCGCTTTAACAACGTCACCTTTTTTAACAACGCCTCCTGGTGTTGCTTGTTTCACTGTAACAACGATCACATCACCAATACCAGCAGTCTTTCTTCCAGAACCACCAAGTACCTTAATCGTTAATACCTCACGAGCACCAGAATTGTCAGCAACTTTTAAACGAGACTCTTGTTGAATCATACTATGAAACCTCCCTTCGGAATAAACATGATCCGAACATTAATTAGATAATTACTGCTTTCTCTACAACCTCTACTAGGCGGAAACGTTTAGTCGCAGATAATGGACGTGTTTCCATAATGCGAACGATATCGCCCACTTTTGCTGTGTTTAACTCATCATGAGCCTTAAACTTCTTTGAGTATTTTACACGCTTACCGTATAGAGTATGCTTTTTATAAGTTTCAACTAGAACTGTAACTGTTTTATCCATTTTGTCAGATACAACACGTCCAGTGTAAACCTTACGTTGGTTGCGCTCAGTCATTCAGCAAACCTCCTCTCAGGGTTGATTATTTAACGCTTAGCTCTCTTTCACGTACCACAGTTTTCATACGAGCGATTGATTTGCGTACTTCGCGAATGCGAGCTGTGTTTTCTAATTGACCAGTAGCTAATTGGAATCGAAGATTAAACAATTCCTCTTTAAGTGACTTCACTTTTTGTTCAATTTCGGCAGTGGTTAGATCACGGATTTCATTAGCCTTCATTAGATTCACCACCAATTTCTTCACGTTTTACGAACTTAGTCTTAACTGGCAGCTTGTGTGCAGCTAGTCTTAACGCTTCGCGTGCGACCTCTTCAGATACACCCGCAATTTCAAACATAACTTTTCCTGGCTTTACTACCGCTACCCATCCTTCTGGAGCCCCTTTACCGGATCCCATACGTACTTCTAACGGCTTCGCTGTATAAGGCTTAGAAGGGAAGATTTTGATCCAAACCTTACCACCACGCTTCATATAACGAGTCATCGCGATACGAGCAGCTTCGATTTGACGGTTTGTAATCCAAGATGCTTCTAGAGCTTGTAAACCAAACTCACCAAAGTGTACTTCCGTACCACCTTTTGCACGTCCGCGCATTTTTCCACGGTGTTCTCTACGGTATTTCACACGTTTAGGTAATAACATATTATTTTCCTCCTTCCGCTGCTTTCTTTCTTGTAGGAAGGACTTCACCACGGTAGATCCATACTTTTACGCCTAACTTACCATACGTTGTATCAGCTTCTGCTGTTGCATAGTCGATATCAGCGCGAAGTGTATGAAGTGGAACAGTTCCTTCACTGTAAGACTCAGAACGAGCGATGTCAGCACCACCAAGACGACCAGATACCATTGTTTTGATACCTTGAGCTCCAGCTCTCATTGCACGTTGGATAGCTTGCTTTTGTGCACGACGGAATGAAACACGGTTTTCAAGTTGGCGAGCAATGTTTTCTGCTACTAATTGCGCATCAACGTCCGCTCTCTTAATTTCCATAATGTTAATGTGTACTCTCTTACCTGTTAATTGGTTAAGTGACTTACGAAGTGCTTCAACTTCAGTACCACCTTTACCAATTACCATACCTGGCTTCGCTGTGTGAACTGTGATGTTTACACGGTTTGCCGCACGCTCAATTTCAATCTTTGAAACTGACGCATCAGATAAACGCTTTGATACATATTCACGGATTTTAATATCTTCATGTAATAGATCTGCATAGTCTTTACCAGCGTACCATTTTGATTCCCAATCGCGAATGATACCGACACGCAGACCGACCGGATTAACCTTTTGACCCACAGCTTATCCCTCCTTCTTTTCTGATAATACGATCGTAATGTGACTCGTACGTTTATTAATTGCACTTGCACGACCCATCGCACGTGGACGGAAACGCTTCAATGTAGGACCTTCGTCTACAAAAGCTTGCGCAACTACTAAATTGTTTACTTCCATTTCATAATTATGTTCAGCATTCGCCATTGCAGAGTTTAATACTTTCTCAACAATTGGAGATGCAGCTTTTGGTGTATGGCGTAGAATTGCAATTGCTTCGCCAACTTGCTTTCCTCGAATTAGATCAACTACTAAGCGTGCTTTACGAGGAGCAATACGAACTGTTCTAGCTACTGCTTTCGCTTGCATCGAGATGCCTCCTCTCATTAACGTCTTGTTTTCTTATCGTCACTATCGTGACCTTTGTACGAACGTGTAGGTGCAAATTCACCTAATTTATGTCCTACCATGTCTTCAGTAACATATACTGGTACATGCTTACGGCCATCATAAACAGCGATTGTGTGACCAATGAATTGTGGGAAAATAGTAGAACGACGAGACCAAGTTTTAATTACTTGCTTTTGTCCTGCTTCTGTCATTTTCTCAACTTTGCTCATTAAGTGATCATCCACGAATGGTCCTTTTTTTAAGCTACGGCCCATATTTGACCCTCCCTTCGAATTCGAGCTACGGTTCTAGTGAACCGTAGAACAAACCCGTTATTTTTTACGACGACGAACAATAAACTTATCAGACTTGTTTTTCTTCTTACGAGTCTTAAATCCAAGAGCTGGTTTGCCCCATGGAGTCATAGGAGACTTACGTCCGATTGGTGAACGTCCTTCACCACCACCGTGTGGATGGTCGTTAGGGTTCATTACAGATCCACGAACAGTTGGGCGCTTACCTAACCAACGAGAACGACCTGCTTTACCAATTTTGATTAGTTCATGTTGCTCGTTACCTACTTGACCGATAGATGCACGGCAAGTTGCAAGAATCATACGAACTTCACCAGAAGTTAAACGTACAAGTACGTATTTACCTTCTTTACCTAATACTTGTGCAGAAGTACCAGCAGAACGTACTAATTGTCCACCTTTACCAGGCTTAAGCTCGATATTGTGAATAACAGTACCAACTGGAATATTTGCTAATGGTAATGCGTTACCTACCTTGATATCCGCTTCAGTTCCAGAAGAGATTTCCATCCCTACTTGAAGTCCTTTAGGAGCTAGGATATAACGCTTTTCTCCATCAACATAGTTAATTAATGCGATGTTAGCCGAACGGTTTGGATCATACTCGATTGTAGCAACGCGTCCTGGTATACCATCTTTATCACGCTTGAAATCGATGATACGATATTGGCGCTTATGTCCGCCACCATGGTGACGTACAGTGATTTTACCTTGGTTATTACGACCAGCCTTTTTGCTTAATGGTGCAAGAAGTGACTTTTCCGGCTTATCTGTAGTAATCTCAGCGAAGTCAGATGCTGTCATTCCTCTGCGACCGTTAGAGGTTGGTTTATACTTTTTAATCGCCATTTTCGTTTCCCTCCTTATCTATAAGATTATACTTCGAAGAATTCTAATTCTTTGCTTTCAGCAGTTAGCTTAACAATCGCCTTTTTACGACGTGGAGTATATCCACTGTGACGACCCATACGCTTAAACTTACCTTTATAGTTTTGAACGTTAACTTTTTCAACTTTTACGTTAAAGATTTCTTCGATAGCATCTTTAACTTCAGTTTTATTAGCTCTTAAATCTACTTCAAACGTGTACTTCTTTTCTGCCATTAGATCAGCAGAACGTTCAGTAATCACGGGGCGTTTAATAATATCACGAGGATCTCTCATTACGCAAGTACCTCCTCTACTTTTTCCACCGCAGCTTTAGTTAATAAAAGCTTTTCGTGATTTAGAACATCAAGAACGTTAATTCCGTCTGCAGCAACTACTGTTACTCCTGGAATGTTACGAGCAGCTAAGCTTAACGCTTCGTTAAAGTCACCTGTAACGATTAGTGCTTTGCTTTCAACGTTTAATCCTTTTAATACTGTAACCATTTCCTTTGTTTTTGGAGCACCAAGTGCTAGGTTATCAAGTACTAGGATGTTCTCTTCACGTACTTTTGTTGATAAAGCTGATTTAATTGCTAAACGGCGTACTTTTTTAGGTAATTTGAAGCTATAGCTTCTTGGAGTTGGACCGAATACGATACCACCACCACGCCATTGTGGAGAACGGATAGACCCTTGACGAGCACGACCTGTTCCCTTTTGACGCCATGGCTTACGTCCACCACCACGTACTTCAGAACGATTTTTTACTTTATGAGATCCTTGACGTAAGGAAGCTCTTTGCATGATAACAGCGTCGAATAAAACACTCTCATTCGGCTCAATTCCGAATACAGTCTCGTTTAATTCGATTTCACCTACTGTTGAACCTGTTTGGTTATACAATGCAACTTTCGGCATTTGTACTCCTCCTTTCTCATATATATTTATTATTTAGACTTAACTGCGCCTCTTACAGTAACTAGAGCTCTCTTAGCACCTGGAACATTACCTTTAATTAATAATAGGTTACGTTCTACATCTACCTTAACGATCTCTAAGTTTTGTACAGTAATTCTTTCTCCACCCATTTGTCCAGGTAATGCTTTACCTTTGAATACACGGTTTGGAGCTACAGGACCCATTGATCCAGGACGACGATGGTAACGAGAACCGTGAGCCATTGGTCCACGAGATTGTCCATGGCGCTTAATTGTACCTTGGAAACCTTTACCTTTTGAAATTCCAGTTACATCTACTACATCGCCTTCAGCGAAAATACTAACATTGACTTCCTGACCAACTTCTAATTCAGAAGTTCCACGTAATTCACGAACGAAGCGCTTAGGAGCAGTGTTTGCTTTCGTAGCATGGCCCTTTTGTGGCTTATTAGCACGATTTTCCTTAAGGTTATCAAAACCTAATTGTACCGCTTCATAGCCATCAGTTTCTGCAGTCTTCTTTTGAAGCACTACGTTTGGTGCAGCCTCAACTACAGTTACAGGGATTAAGTTACCATTTTCAGTAAACACTTGCGTCATACCGAGTTTTCTACCTAAGATTCCTTTGGTCATTCGTCACACCTCCTAATTTGTTTTCATTTATGTTTATTAAAGTTTAATTTCGATGTCTACACCAGACGGTAGATCTAATCTCATTAGAGAATCAACCGTTTGTGGCGTTGGATTAACGATGTCGATTAAGCGCTTATGTGTACGCATTTCGAATTGTTCACGAGAATCTTTATACTTATGGACCGCACGAAGGATCGTGTATACAGACTTTTCAGTCGGTAATGGGATCGGACCAGAAACAGCAGCACCAGAACGTTTTGCAGTTTCAACAATCTTCTCAGCAGATTGGTCAAGAATTCTGTGATCATACGCCTTTAAACGGATACGAATTTTTTCTTTTGCCATTATTTTCCCTCCTTTTCGCCTATTTGGAATAGACAGTTCTCAGTGGAAATTTCCTTACACTCGCCATGGCAAAGCGGCCGGGTGTATCAGCAACCTTCCACATCATCGCAGTCAAAGACCAACATTGTCTATTATATTAAAATATAACCATGAATGCAAGAAAAACATGAATAATTTCTGTTTTTACGCACTACGTTATTATAACTTCAAATATAGGTAGATGCAAGTTGATGAGAAAACTTCTATGCTAACAGTTTTTTCTAGTGATAACTTGCTGATTATTTAGATATCAAAAGCATGTAATTCTCCTATTTACATAGATTATATAAGTGTAAGGATATACAATTCGTAACCTACTTCAACTAACCAATATATATAATAGAAGAAAGTTATTTTTTCTATTAACTGGATTAGAAACATAAATCGTACTGTGCTGAATTTCTTTCTATAATATAGAAGATAGTGAGTTCTTATTAAGAGATGAACTTACATACTTTACTCCCACGTGTCCACATATTTTAGAAGATCAAAATTGCAGTGAAAATTTCATCTTCCACAAATCTTAGAGAACCACAAAAAAAACAGATACACATAAGTGTATCTGTTTTATATTTATTAATTACTCTTGAATAGATGCAACTACTCCAGCACCTACAGTACGTCCACCCTCACGGATAGAGAACTTAGTACCTTCTTCGATTGCGATTGGAGCAATTAGTTCAACAGTCATTTCGATGTTGTCACCAGGCATAACCATTTCTACGCCTTCAGGAAGGTTACAAACACCAGTTACATCCGAAGTACGGAAGAAGAACTGTGGACGGTAGTTTGTGAAGAATGGAGTATGACGTCCACCTTCTTCTTTAGAAAGAACATAAACTTCCGCTTTGAACTTTGTGTGAGGCTTAACAGAACCTGGCTTAGCAAGTACTTGGCCACGCTCGATATCTTCACGAGATACACCACGAAGTAATGCACCAATGTTGTCTCCAGCTTCAGCATAATCAAGAAGCTTACGGAACATTTCTACACCAGTTACAGTAGTAGATTTTGGCTCTTCAGTTATACCAACGATTTCAACTACGTCACCAACTTTAACTTGACCACGCTCTACACGTCCTGTAGCAACTGTACCACGACCAGTGATTGAGAATACGTCCTCAACTGGCATCATGAATGGCTTATCAGTTTCACGCTCAGGGTTTGGAATGTAGCTATCAACAGCATCCATTAATTCATAAATCTTTTCCATCCAAGACTCTTCACCTTCAAGAGCTTTAAGAGCAGATCCACGGATAACTGGAGTGTCATCTCCTGGGAAGTCATACTCAGATAAAAGATCACGAACTTCCATTTCAACTAATTCTAATAATTCTTCGTCGTCTACCATATCACACTTGTTTAAGAATACAACAAGGTAAGGTACACCTACTTGACGAGATAATAGAATGTGCTCACGAGTTTGTGGCATTGGACCATCAGTAGCAGATACTACTAGGATCCCACCATCCATTTGAGCAGCACCAGTGATCATGTTCTTAACGTAGTCAGCATGTCCTGGGCAGTCAACGTGTGCATAGTGACGGTTGTCAGTTTCGTACTCAACGTGTGCAGTTGAGATTGTGATTCCACGCTCTCTCTCTTCTGGAGCTGCGTCGATTTGATCATAAGCCATTGCAGTTCCTCTTCCGTATTTCTTATGAAGAGTAACAGTGATAGCTGCAGTTAATGTAGTTTTACCATGGTCAACGTGTCCGATTGTACCAATGTTAGCATGCGGTTTTGAACGGTCGAATTTCTCTTTACCCATTTCGAAAATCCTCCTTGATATTAAATGAAATTTTACTACTAATTTATTAGTATGTAATGCTTGAAAGGGCCTATTAACTAGAAGACCACTCCCAAGACTTACATAAGTAGTTATACTTTAGAATGAGGTGAAAATCAATTATTCACCTTTATTTTTTTTGATAATCTCTTCTTGGATTGACTTTGGCACATCTTCATAGTGATCAAAGTGCATTGTAAATACTCCGCGACCTTGAGTGTTAGAACGAAGTGCTGTTGCATATCCAAACATTTCAGAAAGTGGAACCATTGCACGCACCACTTGTGCGTTACCACGAGCTTCCATACCTTCTACACGTCCACGACGTGAAGTGATACCACCCATGATATCTCCCATGTATTCTTCTGGGATTACAACTTCTACCTTCATGATTGGTTCTAATACGACTGGACTACATTTTGAAGCAGCTGCTTTAAGTGCCATTGAAGCAGCAATCTTAAACGCCATTTCAGATGAGTCAACATCATGGTAAGAACCATCAAATAACTTCGCTTTGATGTCTACAAGTGGGAATCCAGCTAATACACCATTTTGTAGTGCATCTTCTAGACCAGCTTGTACTGCAGGGATATATTCACGTGGAACTGTACCACCTACAACTGCATTTTCAAATTCGAAGCCTTTTCCTTCTTCGTTAGGAGCAAACTCAATCCAAACGTGTCCGTATTGTCCACGTCCACCTGATTGACGTGCAAACTTTCCTTCTACAGATGCAGAACCACGGAAAGTTTCACGGTAAGCAACCTGAGGGGCACCTACGTTAGCTTCTACTTTGAACTCACGTTTCATACGGTCAACTAGGATATCAAGGTGAAGCTCACCCATACCAGCAATAATTGTTTGACCTGTTTCTTGATCAGTGTGAGCTCTGAAAGTAGGATCTTCTTCTTGAAGCTTTTGTAAAGCTGTTGTCATCTTGTCTTGGTCACCTTTAGACTTAGGCTCAACAGACAACTGAATTACAGGCTCAGGGAAGTTCATAGACTCTAGGATAACTAATGATTTTTCATCACATAATGTATCTCCAGTAGTCGTGTCTTTCAGACCTACTGCTGCTGCGATATCACCCGCGTAAACCATTGAGATTTCTTCACGGCTGTTCGCATGCATTTGTAGAATACGTCCTACACGCTCACGCTTACCTTTAGTAGAGTTTTGTACATATGAACCAGAGCTTAATGTACCAGAATACACACGGAAGAATGTTAACTTTCCAACGTATGGATCTGTCATTACTTTAAACGCTAAAGCTGAGAATGGCTCAGTGTCGCTTGATGGACGAGTAACTTCTTCTTCTGAATCAGGAAGTGTACCTTTAATTGCTGGTACATCAAGTGGTGATGGAAGATAAGCAATTACTGCATCAAGCATCTTTTGAACACCTTTGTTTTTGAATGCAGATCCACAAATTACAGGGAAGAATTCAACGTTAACAACACCCTTACGAATTGCAGCTTTTAGCTCGTCAGTAGAGATTTCTTCTCCACCAAGGTATCTTTCCATTAACTCTTCATCTAATTCTGCTACTGCTTCAATAAGCTTTTCACGGTACTCATTTGCTTGGTCCATAAATTCTTCAGGAATTTCACGAACTTGAATATCAGTTCCTAAATCATTACCGTAGAACGTTGCATTCATTTCTACTAAGTCAATGATTCCTTCGAATTGATCTTCAGCACCAATTGGTAATTGAATTGGCGCAGCGTTCGCTTGAAGACGATCATGAATAGTTGATACAGAGTATAAGAAGTCTGCACCAATCTTGTCCATTTTATTTACGAATACTACACGTGGTACACCGTAAGTTGTTGCTTGACGCCAAACTGTTTCAGTTTGTGGCTCTACTCCAGATTGAGCATCAAGTACAGCTACTGCTCCATCAAGTACACGTAGTGAACGTTCAACTTCTACAGTGAAGTCTACGTGTCCTGGTGTATCAATGATGTTTACGCGGTGGCCTTTCCACTGTGCAGTTGTTGCTGCAGAAGTAATCGTAATTCCACGCTCTTGCTCTTGCTCCATCCAGTCCATTTGAGATGCACCTTCATGAGTTTCACCAATTTTGTGGATACGACCTGTGTAGTAAAGTACACGCTCGGTTGTCGTAGTTTTACCAGCATCAATGTGAGCCATGATACCAATATTACGAGTATTTTCCAAGGAGAACTCTCTTGCCATTGGGTCTTTCTCCTTCCAATTTGTAGTTTTTTTGTTAAGTAAGTATGATCATTCAAAAGATTCAGGAAAAGAGCCTTGAGTAGAACCCATTGCCCCTTCCTAACTTTTGACTATTTATCCTACCAACGGTAGTGAGCAAATGCTTTGTTTGCTTCAGCCATTTTGTGCATATCTTCACGCTTTTTAACTGATGCTCCAGTGTTATTTGCTGCATCTAGAATTTCATTAGCTAAACGCTCTTCCATAGTCTTTTCTCCACGAAGACGTGAATAGTTTACTAGGTAGCGAAGACCTAATGTAGTACGACGATCAGGACGAACCTCAATCGGTACTTGGTAGTTAGCTCCACCAACACGACGTGCCTTTACTTCTAGTACAGGCATTACGTTTTTCATTGCTTGTTCGAACACTTCCATTGGTTCCTTTCCAGAACGCTCTTGAACTAATTCAAAAGCTCTGTATAGGATAGCTTGAGATTTACCTCTCTTACCGTCAACCATCATACGATTGATTAGGCGTGTTACAAGCTTTGATTTATAAATCGGATCTGGTAATACGTCTCTTTTTGCTACAGGACCTTTACGTGGCATGTTATGTCCCCCTTTCTCCATTTTTATTCATATGTTTTTAATTATTACTTTTTAGCTGCTTTAGGTCTCTTAGTACCATACTTAGAACGACCTTGCATACGCTTATCTACACCAGCTGTATCAAGCGCTCCACGAACGATGTGATAACGTACCCCTGGTAAGTCTTTTACACGCCCACCACGGATTAACACAACGCTGTGTTCTTGTAGGTTATGTCCAATCCCAGGAATATACGCTGTTACCTCGATACCGTTAGTTAAACGTACACGAGCATATTTACGTAATGCTGAGTTCGGCTTCTTTGGTGTCATTGTACCAACACGCGTACATACACCACGTTTTTGTGGAGAAGATACGTTTGTTTGTGACTTCTTGAAGCTGTTATAACCTTTATTTAAAGCAGGAGATTTTGACTTCTCAACCTTGCTTTCGCGTCCTTTACGAACTAATTGATTAATTGTTGGCATTTTGTTTTCCTCCCTTCTTCTTAAGTCCACATACCCAGGTGGTTCACACTTGAGCAAAAACAAAGTTTTTGTAGAACGACCCTTAGTCGAGCCGTTCCACAAAAACAGGTTTTAATTAATGATTGCTACCGCCGCTGCCCCTACTTCTATTCCACAAGCTTTTCCAAGCTTTTTCATAGAATCTACTTTCGTAACTGAAACGCGTTGCTCTTTAGCTGTCTGTATTACTTTATACGTAACACGTGGATCAGCATCTTCTGCCACCACAATTTCTTTTACTTCACCGTTTTTCAGGGCTTTAATGGTCTGCTTTGTTCCTACAATTATATTGTAAGCCTGCGCCACTTTTTCATAAGACATTCTCATATCCTCCAAAGTAACAGGTTTTAGAAGCACCTTGGATATAGTAACATTCTACTTATACCAATGTCAACTACTTGTTATCTTTTTTTATTGAAGAGCATTCTCTGCTTCTAATTCTGCAACACTTTCTCCTGCAGATCCTTCAGCATTAAATTCTTCTTCATTTGCAGTTACTGGCGTTACTTTACGGTAACGAGCCATACCCGTTCCAGCAGGAACAAGCTTACCAATAATTACATTTTCTTTTAATCCTAGTAACTCATCACGCTTACCTTTAATCGCTGCATCAGTTAACACACGAGTTGTTTCTTGGAAAGAAGCAGCAGATAAGAATGAATCTGTTTCAAGAGATGCTTTTGTAATACCAAGTAATACAGGTCTTCCTGTAGCTGGCTGTTTTCCTTCAAGTAATACTTGTAGATTAGCCTGAGTAAACTGATGAACATCTAGTAGTGAACCAGGTAATACATCTGTATCACCAGCATCCATTACACGGATTTTACGAAGCATTTGGCGTACCATTACTTCAACGTGCTTGTCACCAATTTCTACACCCTGCATACGGTAAACTTTTTGTACTTCTTTCAATAAGTACTCTTGCACCGCTGTAATATCTTTTATTTTTAATAATTCTTTAGGATCAATAGAACCTTCTGTAAGCTCTTGGCCTCGGTTAATCTTTTGTCCCTCAGTTACCTTTACACGAGCGCCGAATGGAGCTGTATAAGATTTCGATTCAACTTCACCTTGAATCGTGATTTCTTGCTTATCTCTCGAATCACTGATAGCTGAAACAACACCATCAATTTCAGAGATAATGGCTTGCCCTTTTGGATTACGCGCCTCAAATAATTCCTGAATACGCGGTAAACCTTGAGTAATATCGTCTCCTGCTACCCCACCTGTATGGAATGTACGCATCGTTAACTGTGTTCCTGGCTCACCGATTGATTGAGCAGCGATAATCCCAACCGCTTCTCCTACTTCAACTTCTGAACCAGTTGCTAGGTTACGACCATAACATTTTTTACACACACCATGACGAGTGTTACATGTAAATGCAGAGCGGATACGGACTTGTTCAATTCCAGCTTCCGTAATAACACGAGAAAGATCCTCAGTAATTAGGCCATTTTCTTCGACAATGACTTCATTTGTTTCAGGATGCTTAATTGCTTTTCTTGCATAACGTCCAATTAAACGCTCATCTAGCCTTTCAATTACTTCAGTACCGTCCTTAAGAGCAGCAACAAGTAATCCTCTGTCAGTTCCACAGTCATCTTCACGTACGATAACATCTTGTGCAACATCTACTAGACGTCTTGTTAAGTAACCTGAGTCAGCTGTCTTAAGTGCTGTATCGGCAAGACCTTTACGCGCACCGTGAGTAGAAATGAAGTACTCTAAAACTGTTAATCCTTCGCGGAAACTTGACTTGATTGGAAGTTCGATAATTCGACCAGCCGGGTTCGCCATGAGTCCACGCATACCAGCAAGCTGTGTAAAGTTAGATGCGTTACCACGGGCACCAGAGTCACTCATCATGAAGATTGGATTCAAGTGATCTAATGATTCCATTAGTTTTCCTTGGATAACATCCTTCGCTGAGCTCCAAATTGAAATAACACGGTCATAACGCTCTTCATCCGTGATTAAACCACGTCTGAATTGCTTTAAGACGTTATCAACTTTCCCTTGAGCTTCGTTAATAATGACTTGTTTTTCTGGTAATACGATGATATCAGACACACCAACTGTAATACCTGCTTTTGTTGAATATCTGAATCCAAGATTCTTCATTCGGTCAAGCATTTTAGAAGTATCAGTAATCTTGAAGCGTTTAAACACTTCTGCAATGATATTTCCTAAGATTTTCTTCTTAAATGGTGCAATTTCATCACGAGAAGCTATTTCCTTCTTAACGTCTGCACCTTTCTCAACAAAGTACTTAGTAGGTGTTTCTTTTTCTAAGTTATATTGAGTCGGTTCGTTAATGTATGGGAACGAGTCTGGTAAAATTTCATTGAAAATCAATTTACCAACCGTTGTAATTAATAACATATTTTTCTGATCTTCTGTGAATGTCTGATTGTTTAGAGACCCAGCATATACAGCTACACGAGTGTGAAGATGTACATAACCATTTTGATAAGCAATTAATGCTTCATTGGTATCTTTAAACACCATACCTTCTCCAACAGCTCCAGCTCTTTCAAGTGTTAGGTAGTAGTTCCCTAATACCATGTCCTGTGAAGGAGTAACAACCGGCTTCCCATCTTTCGGGTTTAGGATGTTTTGAGCTGCTAGCATTAATAAGCGAGCTTCAGCTTGCGCTTCAGCCGATAACGGAACGTGAACAGCCATTTGGTCTCCATCAAAGTCTGCATTGTAAGCAGTACATACTAATGGGTGAAGGCGAATTGCACGCCCTTCTACTAAAGTTGGTTCAAATGCTTGAATACCAAGTCTGTGAAGAGTAGGGGCACGGTTTAATAGTACTGGGTGCTCCTTAATTACAGATTCTAGTACATCCCAAACATCAGGTGATACTCGTTCAATTTTACGCTTCGCACTCTTAATGTTATGAGCTAAACCTCTCTCAACTAGTTCCTTCATGACAAACGGCTTGAATAACTCTAATGCCATTTCCTTTGGAAGACCACATTGATACATCTTTAAGTTTGGACCTACAACGATAACGGAACGTCCAGAATAGTCAACACGCTTACCTAAAAGGTTTTGACGGAAGCGTCCTTGCTTTCCTTTTAACATGTGAGAGAGTGACTTTAATGGTCTGTTTCCAGGACCAGTAACTGGTCTACCACGACGACCATTGTCAATTAAAGCATCTACTGCTTCTTGAAGCATTCTTTTCTCATTCTGAACAATAATACTTGGAGCTCCAAGGTCTAAAAGACGCTTCAAACGATTATTACGGTTAATTACGCGTCGATATAGATCGTTTAAGTCAGATGTTGCAAAACGACCACCATCTAATTGAACCATTGGACGTAGTTCTGGTGGAATGACTGGAAGTACGTCTAGAATCATCCATGAAGGTTCATTTCCTGAATTTCTGAATGCTTCTAACACTTCTAGGCGCTTTATTGCTCTAGTACGACGTTGACCTTGAGCAGTCTTCAATTCTTCCTTCAGTGCATTCACTTCTTTTTGAAGTTCAATGTCTGAAAGTAATTTTTTAATCGCTTCAGCACCCATAGCTGCTTGGAAGGATTGACCGTACTTCTCACGATATGCACGGTATTCTTTTTCAGAAAGAAGTTGTTTTCTTTCTAATGGTGTGTCACCAGTTTCTGTAACAACATAAGAAGCAAAGTAAATTACCTCTTCTAATGCACGAGGTGACATATCTAATACAAGCCCCATACGACTTGGAATTCCTTTAAAATACCAGATATGCGATACAGGTGCAGCAAGCTCAATATGTCCCATTCTTTCACGGCGAACCTTTGCACGAGTAACTTCTACTCCACAACGGTCACAGACAACACCTTTGTAACGAACTCTCTTGTATTTACCACAGTGACATTCCCAGTCTTTTGTAGGACCAAAAATTCGTTCACAGAATAAGCCGTCCTTCTCTGGCTTTAACGTACGATAGTTAATAGTTTCAGGCTTCTTGACTTCCCCAAAAGACCAAGAACGAATCTTATCTGGTGAAGAAAGTCCAATCTTCATGTATTCAAAGTTATTAACATCTATCAAGGGGCCTACCTCCCTTTATTTTAACGTCAGACTACTTGACGCCTTCTGACTAATACACAATAAACATTCACTCACAGAGAAAGCTTATTTATGTAGAAGGGGAAAGAGAAATCCATCGATTTCTCCCCCCTTCATTTAATGATTTTTCACCATCATGTATATATGAGCATCTATGCTACTAGTTTAACAAGAAATAATTACACTTCGTTTGTTGCTTCTACTTCAATGTTAAGCTTGTCAGCTGATTGATCATCGTCATCGTCAAGATCTCTCATCTCGATTTCTTTATCATCACTAGATAGAATCTTAACGTCCATACCTAAACTTTGAAGCTCTTTTATTAATACTTTGAATGATTCAGGAACACCTGGTTCTGGTACATTCTCACCTTTAACAATTGCTTCATACGTTTTCACACGACCAACAACATCGTCTGATTTGACTGTAAGGATTTCTTGAAGAGTATAGGCAGCACCGTAAGCTTCAAGCGCCCAAACCTCCATCTCTCCAAAACGCTGACCACCGAACTGCGCTTTACCACCAAGTGGTTGTTGCGTAACTAATGAATATGGTCCAGTTGAACGTGCGTGTAACTTATCATCAACCATGTGAGCAAGTTTAATCATATACATGATTCCAACAGACACACGGTTATCAAACGGTTCACCAGTACGTCCATCATATAGGACCGTCTTAGCATCACGAGACATTCCAGCTTCTAAAAGTGTATCCCAAACATCTTCCTCACGCGCACCATCAAATACAGGAGACGCTACGTGAATGCCTAAGTATCTAGCTGCCATACCAAGATGTAGCTCTAATACCTGACCGATGTTCATACGTGATGGTACCCCTAATGGATTTAACATGATATCAACAGGAGTTCCGTCAGGTAAGTATGGCATATCTTCTTCAGGTAAAATACGGGAGATAACCCCTTTGTTACCGTGACGTCCTGCCATCTTATCCCCTTCAGAAATCTTACGTTTCTGAACAATATACACACGAACAAGTTGATTTACCCCCGGTGGAAGCTCATCTCCATCTTCACGATTGAACACTTTAACATCAAGAACGATACCGCCGCCACCGTGTGGAACACGTAATGACGTATCACGAACTTCTCTTGCCTTTTCACCGAAAATAGCATGTAATAGACGTTCTTCTGCAGTTAGCTCTGTTACACCTTTAGGAGTAACCTTACCAACAAGCAAGTCTCCGTCTTTTACTTCAGCACCAACGCGGATAATTCCACGATCATCAAGATTCTTAAGTGCATCTTCACCTACGTTTGGAATATCACGTGTGATTTCTTCTGGTCCAAGCTTTGTGTCACGAGCTTCAGACTCGTACTCTTCAATATGAACAGAAGTATACACATCATCCTTCACAAGGCGTTCACTCATGATGATTGCATCCTCGTAGTTATATCCATCCCATGTCATGAAAGCAACAAGAACGTTACGCCCAAGTGCAAGCTCTCCTTTTTCCATAGAAGGACCATCGGCAAGGATTTCACCTTTTACTACTTCATCCCCAACACTTACGATTGGACGTTGGTTATAACATGTTCCTTGGTTAGAACGGATGAACTTTTGAAGCTTATATTTATCAAGGTTACCCTTAACTTTTTCACCATCAACCTCAGTATAGCGTCTTACTAAGATTTCCTTAGCTTGAACCTTTTCAACTACACCAGGGAATTTACAAATGACTGCAGCTCCTGAATCTTTACCAGATACATATTCCATACCTGTTCCCACTAATGGAGCTTCAGGATTTAATAATGGAACTGCTTGACGTTGCATGTTCGCTCCCATAAGAGCACGGTTTGAGTCGTCGTTCTCTAAGAAAGGAATACAAGCTGTTGCTGCAGAAACTACTTGCTTAGGCGATACATCCATATAGTCAACGCGGTCTCTGTTAACAACCGTGTTTTCTCCACGGAAACGAGCAACGATATCACTATCGATGAACGAACCATCATCAGCAAGCTTCGCATTTGCTTGGGCAACTACATAATTATCTTCTTCATCAGCAGTTAAGTAATCAATTTGGCTCGTAACACGCCCTGTTTCAGGATCAACTTTACGATACGGTGTTTCGATAAATCCAAAACGATTCACTTTAGCATAGCTGGATAAAGAGTTGATTAGACCAATGTTTGGACCTTCAGGCGTTTCAATCGGACACATTCTTCCGTAGTGAGAATAGTGAACGTCACGCACTTCAAATCCTGCACGCTCACGCGTTAAACCACCTGGCCCTAGAGCTGATAATCTTCGCTTATGCGTTAACTCAGCTAGTGGGTTTGTTTGATCCATGAACTGAGATAACTGAGAGCTTCCAAAGAACTCTTTAATTGAAGCGATAACAGGTCTGATATTAATTAATGCTTGTGGCGTAATCGCGTTAGTATCTTGAATAGACATTCTTTCACGAACCACACGCTCCATTCTAGATAAACCGATACGGAATTGGTTTTGTAATAACTCACCAACAGAACGTAAACGACGATTACCTAAATGATCAATATCGTCTGTATCTCCTACTTTATATAGAAGATTAAAGAAATAACTAATAGAAGAAATAATATCTGCAGGCGCGATATTCTTAACACGCTCTTCAATATTAGCGTTTCCGATTACATTGATTACATGGTCTCCATCGCCTTCAATCGGAGCATAAATTTTAATAGATTGAAGAGTCATCTCTTCATCTAAAACTCCACCTGTTGGACGAGTCGTTTTATAACCAATGTTCTTTTCTAATGCAGGTAAGACACGGTCTAACGTACGACGATCTAACACCGTACCTTTTTCAACTAAAATCTCACCTGTTTCTGGATCTACTAGAGAATCTGCTAAACGTTGATTAAATAGACGGTTTTTAATATGTAACTTCTTATTAATCTTGTAACGCCCAACATTTGCTAAATCATAGCGTTTTGGATCAAAGAATCTTGATTCTAATAGACTCTTTGCATTTTCTACTGTAGGTGGTTCTCCCGGACGTAGACGCTCATAGATTTCAAGCAATGCTTTTTCCGTGTTCTCCGTATTATCCTTATCTAGGGTATTACGTAAATACTCATTATCCCCTAGTAAATCTATGATTTCTTGATCAGAGCCAAACCCAAGAGCACGCAAAAGAACCGTAACCGGTAGCTTCCGAGTACGATCAATACGAACATACACCACATCTTTGGCGTCTGTTTCATATTCAAGCCAAGCACCACGGTTTGGAATGACAGTAGCCGTGAATCCACGCTTACCGTTTTTATCAATTTTTCCACTGTAATATACACTTGGAGAACGAACAAGCTGAGATACGATTACACGTTCAGCACCATTGATGACAAACGTTCCTGTCTCAGTCATTAAAGGAAAATCTCCCATAAATACATCTTGCTCTTTTACTTCGCCTGTTTCTTTGTTAATCAGACGAACTTTCACCCTTAAAGGTGCAGAGTATGTAACGTCTCTTTCTTTTGATTCATCCACAGAGTATTTTGGTTCACCTAAGCTATAATCTATAAACTCAAGTGATAAATTACCTGTAAAATCTTCAATTGGAGAAATGTCCTGGAACATTTCACGCAATCCCTCATCAAGAAACCATTGATAAGAAGAGGTTTGGATTTCAATAAGATTTGGTAATTCTAGAACTTCACTTATACGAGCATAGCTTCTACGTTGGCGGTGGCGTCCATACTGAACTAGTTGACCTGTCAACTGATTCACCCCTCAAATCAAGCATTTTATTTCACATCAGAAACGAAAACGTCCCTGAGATGATGTCATAATCAATACTACGAATAAAACTTAAAACTAGTGAATTCAACAGACAAAAAGAAAAAGGGTTTCTACTCAAGAAAACCACATTTATGCATAATGTCCTATTGAATTAGTTTTTCCTTGTATACCAACTAATATACCTATTATTCATAAAAAAACCAAGGAAAAATAATATATTGGCATTATATAATGCTAACATAGGAAAAATTAACCGTCAACTACTTTTTCTTGTAGCTTTTAAAATAAAATAACCCTTACTTTTCGCTACCGTTTCTACTAGAGGTGTTAGCGTTTTAAGCTTTTCAATAGCAGATGGAGCTCCTTGCTTCTTCTGGATGACGATCCAAAGATCCCCACCAACGACTAACCGATTAAAACCCTCTTCAAAAATCTCATGGACCACTTTTTTACCCGCACGTATAGGAGGGTTGGTAATCACCGCAGCATATCGCTCTTGCCTTACATCATTAAGAGCATTACTATAATAGACTTCGATATTTTCAACAGCATTATTTTTAGCGTTTTGTTCCGCTAGACCAAGCGCTCTTTCATTCACATCCACCATCTCTACGACTCGATCCGGAAATTCCTTAGCTATCGTAATACCAATCGGCCCATAACCACAACCAACATCTAGAATATTCCCGGCCACATTACCGATTTGTATGGAATCTATTAATAACCTCGAACCAAAATCTATCTCCGCCTTTGAAAAAACACCTTGATCGGTTGTAAAGGTTAGTGAATGACCTCGAAGTGTATAAGAAAAACTTTGCTGTTTACTTTCGACCGACGGATTTCGAGAATAATAATGTTCACTCATCACAAACACCTCCCATTGTTTTATTATGGCTCTTTTCTAAGTATTGTTGCTTCTCGAACTATTTTTTCCAATAATTATCCCTCTTAATACTATAAATTGAAGTGATAATTATTAGAAAAGAGCAACTTTCTCTATTAAAAGTACTGACCACTATACTACGGAGTAAAAATCCGGCTTTGGGGATTTTTGCAAAAGCAATAATTAACCGTATAAAAATAAGCTCGCTATAGTAGCGAGCTTATTTTATATCAATATTACTTAACTTCTACGTTTGCTCCAACTTCTTCAAGCTTAGCTTTGATTTCTTCTGCTTCTTCTTTAGCTACGCCTTCTTTAAGTGGCTTTGGAGCGTTGTCTACTAATTCTTTAGCTTCTTTTAAGCCAAGACCAGTAAGTTCACGAACAACTTTGATAACCTTAATCTTTTGGTCACCAGCGCTTGCAAGAATTACGTCAAATTCAGTTTGCTCTTCAACAGCAGCAGCACCAGCAGCAGCTACAGCTACAGGAGCAGCAGCAGTTACACCGAATTCTTCTTCAATTGCTTTTACTAGGTCGTTAAGTTCTAAAACAGTCATACTTTTAACCGCTTCAATGATTTGTTCTTTAGTCATGAGAGATATCCTCCTTTTATTTTTAACAAAGTTTTTTGTTTTGCATTACGATGCTAGATTAAGCACCTTGTTCTTCTTTTTGATCTGCAACTGCTTTTGTAGCAAGAGCAAGATTGCGGATTGGAGCTTGAAGTACGCTAAGTAACATAGATAGTAATCCTTCACGAGATGGAAGTTCAGCAAGAGCTTTAACATCTTCAAGTGATGCGATATTACCTTCAATTACACCAGCTTTAATTTCAAGCTTTTCGTTTTTCTTTGCGAATTCGTTAATGATCTTAGCAGGAGCAACAACATCTTCCGAGCTAAATGCGATTGCATTTGGACCCGTTAAATATTCGTTTAATCCTTCTAATCCAACTTCTTCAGTAGCACGACGAGTTAATGTGTTCTTATACACCTTAAACTCAATACCAGCTTCACGAAGTTGCTTACGTAATTCTGTTACTTGCGCAACCGTTAATCCACGGTAGTCAACAACAACTGTAGATTTACTTTCACGAAGCTTGTCAGCAATTTCAGTTACAGTTTGTTTTTTCAGTTCAACTGCGCTGCTCATTTCTACACCTCCTGTAAAATTACTACATATATACCGATCAATTGGGTGTATTAAAAAACCTCCATGTTTATCATATAGACATGGAGGTAGTTATAGACAGCAAATAGTTTGCTTCTGTATCTAATCACCTCGGTAGGAAATTAAGCCAGATGGCACCTACTGTCTACGGTATAAATGTTTTTAAACAACATTTAATATATTACAGCTATTATAGCTGATTGTCAACTATTAGTTTTTGATAGCTACGAAAGTTGAAGGATCTACCTTTACTCCAGGTCCCATTGTAGAACTTAATGCAACGTTCTTCATGTAAGTCCCTTTAGCTGCAGCAGGCTTAACCTTTAAAAGCGTATCGTATACAGTTGTAAAGTTTTCAACTAACTTTTGATCGTCAAAAGAAACTTTCCCAACTGGAACATGGATGATACCAGCTTTATCTACACGGTACTCAACTTTACCAGCTTTAATTTCGTTAACTGCTTTTGTTACATCAAATGTAACAGTTCCAGTTTTAGGGTTTGGCATTAAACCTTTAGGTCCTAATACACGACCAAGTTTACCAACTTCACCCATCATGTCAGGTGTTGCTACGATTACATCAAACTCAAACCAACCTTGGTTGATTTTGTTAATGAAATCTGCATCTCCTACATAATCAGCTCCAGCCGCTTCTGCTTCCTTCGCTTTTTCACCTTTAGCAAATACTAATACACGTTGAGTCTTACCTGTACCATTTGGTAGTACAACTGCTCCACGGATTTGTTGGTCTGCTTTCTTAGGGTCAACTCCTAAACGGAACGCAGCTTCAACAGTTGCATCAAACTTTGCTACACTTGTCTTTTTAACAAGTTCCACTGCTTCAGCAACAGCGTATGCTTTAGAGCGATCAACAAGCTTTGCAGCTTCTAAATACTTCTTACCTCTTTTAGCCATTTTACTTTTCCTCCTTGATTGTGGTTTTAACGGATATTCCTCCCACGAATAAAGGTTGCGAAATGGTACATGTCCAAATCCGCAACCTTAACCATCCATTAGAGAATCACGGGATTAGTCTTCAATAACAATTCCCATGCTGCGTGCTGTACCTTCTACCATTTTCATAGCAGCTTCAACGCTTGCTGCGTTTAAGTCAGGCATTTTTTGTTCTGCGATTTCGCGAACTTTATCACGCTTAACTGTTGCAACTTTCTTCTTGTTAGGCTCACCAGAACCTGACTGAATTCCAGCTACTACTTTTAATAGAACAGCAGCAGGCGGAGTTTTCGTAATAAATGTAAATGAACGGTCTTCAAATACCGTAATTTCAACAGGGATAATTAAACCTGCTTGATCAGCAGTACGAGCATTGAATTCCTTACAGAATCCCATGATGTTAACACCTGCTTGACCTAGTGCAGGACCTACTGGTGGTGCAGGATTTGCTTTACCTGCAGGGATTTGAAGTTTTACTAATTTAATAACTTTTTTAGCCACGAGACACACCTCCTTAAAGTCCGTGATGTGGTAATAGGGTTTTTACCCTCCCACTCATCTTCTTTTCTCAAAAAGAATTTTGACGAATATCGTCTTCTATTTGAAGACATATTGACCTATGCAATATTACCACTTTTTAAAATTGAATTCAAGTTTTATCTTTAGATTTTTTCAATTTGCGAGAAGTCTAGTTCCACTGGAGTTTCTCTACCAAACATATTTACATGTACTTTTGCCTTGTGCTTAATCTTATCAATTTCTTCAATAGTACCTGTAAAGTTAGCAAATGGTCCCTCTGAAACTTTCACGCTTTCTTTTAATTCAAAATCAATATCAATTTTCGTTTGTTCCATACCCATACGTTTAAGAATAAACGCAATTTCTTCTGGTTGAAGTGGTGTTGGTTTTGAGCCAGAACCTGCCGACCCTACGAATCCTGTTACACCTGGTGTATTTCGAACCACATACCAAGAATCATCTGTCATGATGATCTCAGCAAGTACATACCCAGGGAAAACTTTCTTCTTCGTTACCTTCTTTTTACCGTTCTTTAATTCTGTTTCCTCTTCTTCTGGTACAATCACGCGGAAGATCTTATCTTGCATCCCCATTGATTCTACACGCTTTTCTAAGTTAGCTTTTACTTTATTCTCATAGCCTGAGTAAGTATGAACGACATACCATTGTTTTTCCATGTATTAGGACGCTTGTCCTTCCCTCCCAAAAATCATATTGCTTGTAATTCAACGTTATTATGTAAATCTTGTAGTTTGCCAACTATGCTGTATTTATTTTTTTTCGTTAGAACCCTGCCGTCTCATTTCGTTCCAGACTCTTGCTTTCCGCGGGGAGAAAGTCGAGCCTCCTCGGCTTCGCCTGTGGGGTCTCGACCCTTCCTCTTTACCCCGCAGGAGTCAAGTGTCTGCCACTCCATTTCACTACTGTTGTATAAATTGTGTACTAACAATAATTAAAACAACGATAAACAGTTAATTAAAAAGGCTCTTTCTAAAACGAAAGCAACCATCTATACGGAAACAGCCTTTAAAAAAGACAAATTAAAAAACCCGTTTAACGGGCTTTTTTACAGGCTTCTCAAGTTCTATCCACATTATACCATGAATTTACCATAATTATTCAAGTATTAAACGAATTAAAGAAGAAATACCCGTATCAATGATTGCGAAAAAGACAGCTACGAATGTAACCGTAGAAACTACCGTAATAGTGTATCGAGTAAGTTCCTTTCTTTTAGGCCAGCTTACTTTTTTCATTTCACGAACTACATTACGTAAAAATTTCGTCACACGTTGCATGTTTGATTACCTCCAGCTATATTCCAAACGGTCAATCTATTTTGTCTCACGATGTATCGTGTGAGTATTACAAGCTTTACAGAATTTATTCATTTCAAGTCTAGTATCTTGATCCGTTTTCTTCATGGTTGAATAGTTTCGATGAAAACAAACCTCACAAGCTAGTACTACTTTTTTCCTCATGAAAGCACCTTCTTATAGATTTAAGACAGCTTTTAATCTATAAAAATGTATCACAGCATGAAAATATATGTCAACAAGCCTTTTTTACAAAGATATTTCACGAAGCTCTAGGTAGCGCTCTAATTTACGCTTCACCCGTTGAAGAGCATTGTCGATAGATTTGACATGCCTATTTAATTCTTCTGATATCTCCTGATAGGATTGACCATCTAAGTACAGGACAAGCACTTTTCGTTCTAAGTCACTTAACAACTCCGCCATCTTCACTTCAATATCATCAAATTCTTCTTGGTTGATTATTAATTCTTCTGGGTCTAAAATTTTAGCTCCTGAAATTACATCCATAAGGGTCCGATCTGATTCTTCATCATAAATCGGCTTATCTAATGATACGTATGAATTAAGAGGAATATGCTTTTGTCTTGTTGCTGTTTTTATCGCGGTAATGATTTGTCTCGTAATACATAGTTCAGCAAACGCTTTAAATGAGGATAGCTTGTCCTCTTTAAAATCACGTATTGCCTTATAAAGACCAATCATACCTTCTTGGATGATATCCTCGCGGTCTGCTCCTATTAGAAAATAAGAGCGTGCTTTGGCCCTCACAAAATTACGATACTTATTGATTAAGTAATCAAGCGCTTCTGCATTTCCTTGATGAACATAATCAACAACAATCTCATCCTCTAACTCTTCGAACTTCATGTTGTCACTTTCCTTGAGGTATGAACTCACTCCTATCCCTCCGGACTCTCACACAGTAGTTAGCAATATTATACAGTAGACTTTTCGACAGCGTCAACAGGTCAACGCTCTCCTCGGCGCCATTTTTCAAAAATTTCTGCCATTTCATCTGAAAGCTGAATCCTAGAAGAAGGTCTTTTTTCATGCTTTTTTTGGAGTGTGGTCTTTATTTGTTTTTCAAAAACATTCATCTCATTTAAAAGTTCCATCGCCGACTTTCTAAGAGCGCCCTGTCCAAATATGACCCACTGTTCCGTATAATCTGAAGTCGCAACATGTATTTGAGTTCTTACATTTTTTAGCTCTCTTGCAAGCTTTTCAATTCTTTCATCCGCCGTTTCACTTTCCCTTGTAAATATGACCTCAACTTTATGATCTTTCTTCTTTTTTTCGATACCCTTCACTAGGTGAGCATCAAAAACAACAATCACTCTGTATCCAGACGCTGCTTTATATTCAGCCATTTTTTCAATGAGTAGGTCTCTAGCTGCTGAAAGGTCATTTTGTTTAAGCTCTCTTAGCTTAGGCCATGCACCGATAATATTGTAGCCATCAACGAGTAGTACATCCATAGACCCTATTCCTCAAGAGGCTGTCTTTTGCGAAGCACCTCAAACATTAATAAGCTTCCTGCAACCGATGCATTTAGTGAGGTAACCTTTCCTACCATCGGTAAACGGATAAGAAAATCACATTTATCTCGCACGAGTCGGCTCATCCCTTTTCCTTCACTTCCAATGACAATTCCAAGTGGAAGGGTTGCATCCATCTTGCGGTAATCTGTTTTACCAGAAGCATCTGTACCGATAATCCAGACTCCCCTTTCCTTTAATTCCTCAATCGTTCTAGCCATGTTTGTCACTCTTACAACCGGCACATATTCAATAGCACCAGTGGATGCTTTTGCTACTGTTGCTGTTAAACCGACAGCTCTGCGTTTTGGAATGATTACCCCATGTGCACCCGCTGCGTCTGCCGTTCTTAAGATAGATCCTAAATTATGAGGATCTTCAATTTCATCTAACAAGATAAAAAATGGGTCCTCCCCTTTCTCACGTGCACGTTGAAATAAATCGTCAATCTCTGAATATTGATAAGCAGCTACTTGTGCAACAATCCCCTGGTGATTACCATCATATAATTGATCCAGTTTTTTTCTTGGTGCAATCTGAACAATGACCCCTGCTTCTTTAGCAAGTTGCATAATTTGACCTGTTTGCCCCTTTAAGGCTCCTTCTGCTATAAGGATTTTATTAATGTCTCTACCTGAGCGTAAAGCCTCTAATACAGGATTCTTTCCAATTACTATTTCTTGTGACATTTATTTTCCCCCTTTCCTCTCTTCAATCAATTGGATTGAAAGCTCAATCAGCTCATGTAGCCGATCTGTATTTTTCATTAAGTAATGGTAACCTATTAGTGCTTCAAAAGCCGTACTATAACGATATGTTTGAACATCTGTATTCTTAGGAATAGAGCCCGACTTCGCGTTTCTTCCCCTTTTAATAATGGCCTCTTCAGCTTCCGTAATAATCTGTCTGTTAAGAAACTCATGGACAATGTATGCTTGTGCTTTGGCTGATACAAAGTTTGTTGCTTCACGATGTAGTTGATTAGGTCTTACACTTCCTTTTAGAAGGAGATGATGCCTTATACTTGCTTCGTATATGGCATCACCCATATATGCCAGTGCTAAACTATTTAATAGATCTCCATTTATACCCTTCTCTATCATCAATTATCCTCTTTTCCACCTTGTTCCCTGCGGTGTGTCCTCTAGGATAATATTCATTTCCTTTAGTTGATCACGAATTTGATCAGCAAGTGCAAAGTCTCGGTTTTTTCGTGCTTCAATTCGTTTTTGTAAGAGATCTTCAATTTCTTCATCCAATAATTCATGTTCTGTTTGTAAACTTAAGCCTAATACATCCATTAATTCTTCAAATAAAGCCATGAATTGTTGAATCACTTGTTCTGAAGTCGTCTTTTCCATTAAATATAAATTAGCGGTTTTGGATAGCTCAAATAATACTGAAATAGCATTAGCTGTATTAAAATCATCGTCCATTTCCACCATAAACGTTTCACGAATTCTGTCTATTTTCCCTAACCATTCTTGGTCTTCAACAGTAAGATTCGTGCTACTTTCCAGGCGATGCTTTAGATTTTCATAGGATGTGATAATTCGTTCAAAACCATTCTTCGCACTGTCTACTAGTTCTTGGCTAAAGTTAATCGGATGACGATAATGAACGGATAGCATAAAGAATCTTAGTACTTGAGGATTCACTGTTTTTAAAATGTCATGCACTAGGATGAAATTCCCTAGAGACTTTGACATCTTCTCATTATTGATATTGATATACCCATTATGCATCCAGTATCTTGCAAATGTTTCCTCGTTCAGTGCCTCAGATTGAGCAATCTCATTTTCATGATGAGGGAAGGTTAGGTCTTGACCACCAGCATGAATATCAATGGTATTACCAAGGTACTTTTTCGCCATTGCCGAGCACTCGATATGCCAGCCCGGACGTCCTTTCCCCCATGGACTATCCCAAAAGATTTCTCCTTCCTTTGCATCCTTCCAAAGGGCAAAATCTAGAGGGTCTATTTTCTTTTCTCCTACCTCAATTCTTGCGCCCGAACGTAGATCCTCAATTGGTTGATGAGAAAGCTTTCCATACCCTTCAAATGCTCGTGTTTTGAAGTAGACATCACCCTCCGCTTCGTAGGCATATCCTTTTTCAATGAGCTTCTCAATGAATTCAATAATAATATCCATGCTTTCTGTTACTCTTGGATGATAGTCTGCTTTTTTGCAACCTAGAGCAGAAACATCCTCAAAGTAAGCATCAATAAATCGGTCAGCTATAGTTGGTACGTCTTCCCCTAGTTCATTGGCCACTCTTATTAACTTATCATCTACATCTGTAAAGTTAGAGATGAATTGTACATCATAGCCACGATATTCAAAATAACGTCTAACCGTATCAAAGACGATTGCAGGTCTGGCATTTCCTATATGAATATAGTTATAAACGGTAGGACCGCATACATACATCTTCACTTTACCTTCTTCAATAGGCTGAAATAATTCTTTTTTTCTAGTAAGTGTATTATAGAGTTGGATGGCCACTTTCAATCTTCCCTTCTTTAAGTTGCTTTAATTCAAACTGTAATGCTTGAATTTCACGATCTAGTTCTTTTAATCGATCTGCTACTGGGTCTGGTAGATTACAATGATCTAAATCATTCTTAATTCTAATACCGTCCTGGATGACGACTTTTCCTGGGATCCCTACTACTGTTGAATTAGCTGGTACATCATGAAGGACGACAGAACCAGCACCTACCTTTGAGTTTTCACCGATTGTAATAGACCCGAGCACTTTGGCACCAGTTGCAATTAACGCGTTATCTTGGATAGTAGGATGTCTTTTTCCTTTTTCCTTACCTGTTCCGCCCAGAGTCACTCCTTGAAAGATGGTCACATTATGACCTATCTCACATGTTTCTCCAATAACAACTCCCATTCCATGATCGATAAAAAAACGTCTACCAATCTTTGCTGCTGGGTGGATCTCTATACCTGTAAAAAATCTACTTATTTGTGAAACACTTCTTGCAATAAAAAACATATTTCGTTTATAAAATGCATGAGCTATACGATGAGCCCAAATTGCATGAAGCCCTGAGTATGTTAAGACAACCTCCATCGTGCTTCGTGCTGCAGGATCCTGCTCAAATACTACTTGAATATCTTCTTTCAGCATTTTTAACATACGATACAAGTGACTCCCTCCTTTTTCTTTGATGACTAACTTCTTCCTGATTTTTTAGCTTTTTCACAGAACTAAAATAAAAAGCGCCTCTGTGTATATAACACAGAGACGCTTAATTGCGCGGTTCCACTCTGTTTAGACAGCTAGTATGTAGCCATCTCAACTTTAACTCTTATAACGGTGAGTACCGCTTCTATCTACTTTACTGTTCAATAGAAGACTCAGAGGTGCATTTCAGTTATAGTGCTCCTGAACCACTTTCAGCCGGTGATGGTTCTCTCTGCAAAGGAACGTTCCTATACTTACTTTCCTCATCAACATTTTCACGTATCAAAACTTATAAATCAATCTTATGTTACTATATTACACTATTTCAATTTTGTTAACCAATAAGTTGTTCAATTCTTTTAGTAACGGTTTCTAAACCTAATAAAGAAATGGCTTTAGGTAGATCTGGACCATGTGTTTGGCCAGTGGTTGCCACACGGATCGGCATAAATAATTTCTTACCTTTTTGACCCGTTTCTTTCTGGGTTGCTTTAATAGCAGCTTGAACTTTCTCTGCGCTGAATTCTTCAAGTTGGTTTAATTGTGCCAAAAACACTTTCATTACGTCAGGGACTTGTTCTTCTGCTAGTACTTGTTTAGCCTCTTCATCGTATTCAATATCAGTCTTAAAGAATAGTTCTGATAGCTCAACAATCTCTGCACCGTAACTCATTTGCTCTTGGTATAGCCCTACAAGACCTCTTAACCAGTTTTCTTCAGCTTCAGTTCTAGTTTCCTTTATCTTACCCGCTTTTATTAAGTGAGGTAAAGCTAGTTGAACCGCTTGATCCACATCAAGCTTCTTCATATATTGGTTGTTCATCCACGCTAGTTTTTGTGTATCAAAAACTGCAGGTGATTTAGATAGTCTAGCTGGGTCAAAAATATCAGTAAACTGCTCTTTACTAAAGATTTCTTCTTCTCCGCCTGGTGACCATCCTAATAGTCCGATAAAGTTAAACAATGCTTCTGGTAAATAACCTAATTCCTCGTATTGCTCAATGAACTGGATAATGCTCTCGTCACGTTTACTTAATTTTTTACGTTGTTCATTCACAATTAACGTCATATGTCCGAATGTTGGGATCTCCCAGCCAAAAGCTTCATAAATCATCATTTGTTTAGGAGTGTTAGAGATATGATCCTCACCACGAAGAACGTGGGTAATACCCATAAGATGATCGTCTACAGCAACGGCAAAATTGTAAGTAGGTGTCCCATCCTTTTTAACAATGACAAAGTCACCCATACCTTCTGATTCAAAGCTAATATCTCCTTTAACCATATCGTTAAAGCGATATACTTTTCCTTCAGGGACACGGAAACGAATACTAGGTTTTCTACCTTCTTTTTCAAGAGCTTCACGTTCTGCTTCTGTCATGTTACGGTGACGTCCTGAATATTGAGGCGTTTCACCTTTAGCCATTTGCTCTTCTCGTTCTTTTTCTAACTCTTCTTCCGTACAATAACATTTATAAGCAAGACCTTTTTCAAGTAATTCATTATAGTAAGTTTGGTATATTTCATTTCGCTCTGATTGACGATAGGGTCCGTACTCTCCACCTACATCTGTACTTTCATCCCAATCAACACCCAGCCACTTTAAATATTTTAGTTGAGATTCTTCTCCACCTTCAATATTACGCTTTTGATCGGTATCTTCTATTCGAATAATAAATTTCCCATTTTGATTTCTTGCAAATAAATAATTAAATAAAGCCGTTCTTGCATTACCAATATGTAGATGACCAGTTGGGCTTGGTGCATATCTTACACGAATTTCTTTTAGTTCCATTTCTTACACCGTCCTGTTATCCTATTTATCTAACTTTCCTTAGTTACTTTTTCTGAAGTCAACGCTGTATTTTCTAATTTGAAATGAACAATAGTCCATACCTAAACGAACGTTAATACAGCCTATTTTAACACCTGTTTAGATTAGATGCATCTTTTTTCCATACTACTCTTGATTCAAGACGAACAGATTTATGTTAATGAGCTTTATTTCAAATCAGCCTTCTGTATTAAGACAACCGCCTGAGAAGCAATTCCTTCTCCTCTACCAGTAAAACCAAGTTTTTCGGTAGTGGTTGCTTTTACATTAACTTGTTCTGGAGTAGCGTGTAATAACTCTGCTATTCTATTTTTCATTTGTTCAATATAGGGTGCCATTTTAGGTGCTTGGGCAATAATGGTGCAGTCCACATTTGTAAGCACATACCCTCTTTGTTCCACAAGCTCCCAAACATGAGATAATAGCTTTGCAGAGTCCGCTCCCTTAAATGCAGGGTCTGTGTCCGGAAAATGTTTACCGATATCTCCTTCTCCAATTGCACCTAAACAGGCATCTGCTATTGTATGTAATAATACATCTGCATCTGAATGTCCGATTAACCCTTTTTCATATGGAATAGTGATTCCTCCTACGATGAGTGGATATCCTTCTCCTAATTGATGAACGTCAAATCCTTGTCCAATTCGAAACATAATGGTTCCCCCTTATACCTGTCGCTTTCTTAATATAGCTTCTCCATAAAGAAGATCTTCAGGTGTTGTTAGTTTTATATTATCGTAATCTCCGTTCACAATGCTTACTGGTTTATTTAAGTTTTCAACTAAACTCGCATCATCCGTACCTACAAATTGATTATGAAAAGCTTCCTCATAGGCTTCTACTAATAATGGGACATGAAAAGCCTGAGGTGTTTGAACGGACCATAAGCTTGACCGCTCAACAGTTTCTGCCACTATACCATTTTCTGCTCTTTTTATCGTATCCTTTACAGGTACAGCTAAGATGGCTGCTCCTGATTGTGAAGCTTCCTTGATAAGATTATGTATTTTATCTATGGTAATGAACGGTCTTGCTCCATCATGAACTAACACAAGCTCATTGGTAGATGAGATTTGCTTTAGACCATTATACACACTATGCTGTCTTTCTTCTCCACCGCTAACAAAATGAATGACTTTTTTAATATGATAATCCTTAATAAGCTTTTTAAACGTTTCAATTTCAGTGTTATTAATCACAAGGATGATTTCAGTACAATTTACATCCTGATCAAACACAGATAATGTATGTATAATAACGGGTCGGTCACCTAGTAGAATAAACTGCTTATTCTGCTCGGCTCTCATTCGTTTACCCTGCCCCGCTGCAGGAATGATAACTTTATACTTCATAGTTCCTCCTAAAAAGCTTCAACTTTGACCTCTGCCAAAGACTTTGAAAAGAGAAGGGAAATATCCCTTCTCTTTGTTATTCTTACTATATAGTAAAGAAATTTTTATAAGATTACAAAGCCTTTTCAAGTAATTTAGGCTTGGCAAAAATCATACGTCCAGCTGATGTTTGAAGTACACTTGTTACTAAAACGTCAATACGTTTACCAATATAGTCTCTGCCATCTTCAACAACAATCATGGTACCGTCATCAAGATACGCCACACCTTGATTATATTCTTTTCCATCTTTAATCACTTGTACGTTTAGCTCTTCACCAGGAAGAACAACTGGCTTAACGGCATTAGCTAAGTCATTAATATTTAAAACAGCTACGTTTTGAAGCTCACATACTTTGTTCAAGTTAAAATCATTTGTGACAACTACGCCTGATGTAAGTTTAGCTAACTTTACAAGCTTACTATCAACTTCTTGTATCTCTTCGAAGTCACCCTCATAGATTTCAACCTTAATCGCTAGTTCTTTTTGAATTCTATTTAAGATATCTAAGCCTCGACGCCCACGATTTCTTTTTAACACATCAGAAGAATCAGCAATGTGTTGAAGTTCTTCTAAGACGAATTGTGGAATGACAATCGTACCTTCGAGAAATCCGGTTTGGCAAATATCTGCTACCCGACCATCAATGATCACACTCGTATCTAATATCTTCAGTGCGCCTTTTTCAACGGTATCCTCTTCTGTTTCTTTTTTCTTACCTTTATTAGAAATTGAAAATAGATTTATAAGTTCATCTCGCTTTTTGAAACCAACCTGGAACCCTAAATAACCTAATAATAGGGTTAGTAGGATTGGGATGACCGTATTTACTAGAACAAACTCAATGGTTTTAAGAGGAATTGCTATTAAAAAAGCAACAAATAAACCTAAAACTAGTCCTAAACTTCCAAATAACACCTCAGCCACGGGTGCTTTTACTAAACCTTCTTCAATCCATTTAATAAAATCAACTACGTAATCAACTAACCAAAATGTGATGATAAAAAATATAATGGCACCTAAACCTGCTCTAGTATAAGGAGACTCCATAAAAGGATGAGTATTCACGTCTAATAATGAAAATAAGGACGGTATAAAAAAAACTCCTAATGTTCCACCGACAAGTAAAAAGCTTAGTTGCACTACTCGTTTTATCATACATTCACCTCCTATTTATTCATTATAAACACTTTGCCATCTTTGAAACCTATTATTACAAGAGTTTATTAAAAATGTTGTATTTTTGACATAGTCTTGTAAAAAAGGTTGTCTTTGTGCTATCAAATAAAACTAAAATTACAAATGCAAGTGAAGCCTTGAATCTGGGAAGGAATCTACATTTGCCGATCGATAAAATGCTGTTCCTGTAATCTTCGTAATCCTTCTCTTATCTTTTTCGACCTTACCTCTCCAATTCCCTCTACTTCATCTAACTCATCAGTTGTTGCTTTTAATATATTCCTTAAATGACTAAACTTAGCAATAATGTTCATGATGATAGGTAAGGGAAGTCTAGGGATTTTGTATAGAATTCGGTAACCTCTAGGTGTAACAGGATCGTCAACATTCGTAATGGTAGAATACTTAAGCAACTTTAAGATTACACCATCATCTAGCAATTCCGAATTAGAAAGAACTTGAAGCTTCTTAACAATTGGATAAGGATCCGTGTTATCTACATTGGAGTAGTCGCGAATTAAGAGGGCCGCTTCATCTTCAATGTGGGCAATTAATTCTTTCATTTGTAAACGAATTAATCTTCCTTCTACACCTAATTCATCAATATAACTTAAGATCTCATTCTTTATACGTAGAACCATCTCAATACGATGTAAAACCTGTACTACTTCTGATAGTGTGACCAAATCTTCAAATTCTAACGCACCTAAATTTGTAATACTTTGATCTAAGACACTTTTATACTTTTCAAGTGTTTGAATCGCTTGATTTGCCTTTGTTAGGATCACCCCGATATCTTTTAGCGCATATCTAAAATTCCCTTGGTATAAGGTAATAACATTGCGCCTCTGGGAAATTGCAATGACAAGGCTTCCTGTTTGCTTAGCAACCCTTTCTGCAGTCCGATGCCTCATTCCTGTTTCAGAAGAGAGAATCGTTGGATTAGGAATCAGTTGCGCGTTAGCAAATAAGATTTTACCACCCGTTTCATTTAAAATAATGGCACCATCCATTTTCGCCAGCTCATAAAGTTGAGCCGGTGAGAACGGACAATTAATTGAAAATCCACCATCTACGACAGAGCGAACTAAGTCGTTGTATCCAACAACGATTAGTCCTCCTGTTTTAGCACGCAGTACATTATCAACGCCTTCACGAATAGGTGTTCCTGGGGCGATAAATTGAAGAATCTCTGTGATGTCTTTTTCACTCTGCTTGAAATCTTCCATTTACCTATCCTCCTAATGTAAGTTGTAAAGCTTGCTTAACATGCTCAACTCCTACCACTTGTATATCAGCCGGGACATTCCAGTTGCCTATATTCTTTTCCGGAATAATAGCACGTTTAAATCCTAGCTTTGCCGCTTCCTGTACCCTCTGCTCTATTCTTGATACCCGTCTAACTTCTCCAGTTAAACCTACTTCCCCAATTAATATGTCCGTTGCAGAAGAAGGCTGATCTTTAAAGCTTGAAGCGATGCTAACAGCAACTGCTAGATCAATTGCTGGTTCATCCAATTTTACGCCTCCCGCTACTTTCAGATAAGCGTCTTGATTCTGTAGGAGTAATCCGACACGCTTTTCTAATACGGCCATAAGAAGTGATACTCGGTTTACATCTAGACCCGTTGCCATTCGTCTCGGGTTTCCAAAGCTCGTTGGAGATACAAGAGCTTGAATCTCTACTAAAACAGGTCTAGTACCTTCCATCGATGCCACAACCGTTGATCCCGCTGCTCCTTTTGAACGTTCTTCTAAGAATATTTCTGAAGGATTTAATACCTCTTCTAACCCTTCTTCCTTCATTTCAAAAATACCCATTTCATTGGTAGATCCAAAACGATTTTTTACCGCTCGCAAAATACGGTAAGAGTGATGTCGCTCACCTTCAAAATAGAGAACAGTGTCAACCATGTGCTCAAGAAGCCTTGGTCCAGCAATAGCTCCTTCTTTCGTGACGTGTCCTACAATAAAGATGGCTATTCCTTTCGTTTTAGCAATTCTCATAAGCTCTGATGTACATTCTCGCACCTGAGAAACGCTTCCCGGTGCTGATTGTACTTCTGGGTGGAATATAGTTTGTATAGAATCCACTACTACAAATGAAGGATTTGTATCTTCAATGGATTTCGTAATAAGTTCTAGGTCGGTTTCAGAAAGTACGTATAATGAGTCGGACGAAACATGAAGACGTTCAGCCCTTAGTTTTGTTTGTTTAACTGATTCTTCTCCTGAAATATAGAGGACGCTTTGATTTGAGGCTAAGTAAGATGAGATTTGCAAGAGAAGGGTTGATTTTCCAATACCAGGATCTCCACCGATGAGAACGAGTGAGCCACGAACAATCCCACCACCTAGTACTCGATTAAATTCTGTGATATCTGTTTTAATTCTAGGCTCCTGTACGGTTTCAACATCCTTTAGCTTAATTGGCTTAGACATTCCTTCGCCAACAGAGGCTGTAAAGGTCAGCTTTCTTCCGGATTTACTTGGTTCCATTTCTTCAGTAAATGTATTCCATGCACTACAGCCTGGGCACTTCCCCATCCATTTTGGTGATTCATATCCACAAGCTTGGCAAATAAACTTGGTTTTTCGTTTCGCCATGTTTTCTCCCTTTCTATACCTTACCATTCAATTCTTTATTTTATGATATCTTATTGTATCTTTTATCAAGGCTCTTTTCAAAACTTTGCTTTTCGTTTTCTTTTTTGGCTTGCAACCCCTTCTAAGTAACACAAAGTTCATAAGGAAATATAAAAGGCTCTTTTCGCATTATTTGTTGCTCTTAGTGAGTTAAATGTAAATAATTTGTCGTTCTATGCGCTCCAGACACTTGCTTTCCGCGGGGAGGAAGTGTCTGGAGCTCCATTCCACTACCTTTTCTAAACGATACAGGCTACATTTATCGTTAAAAGTAAGCTTAACTTCAGAAGAAATAGGTTAAAAAGCAACAAAGTTTTAGAAAAGAGCCATATAAAAAGAGAGGGCTATACTAGCCCTCTTACATCATCGTTGTTTTCTCTACTTGTCTAACAATAAATTCATTATTTTCAACATCTAATTCTACTTTTTGGCCCTTTTCAATGGTACCCTTTAGCAACTCTTCAGATAAACGATCCTCTACATTTTTCTGAATAGCTCTTCTTAATGGACGGGCACCGTATTCAAGGTCATTTCCTTCTTCAGCAAGCTTATCTAAGGCAGCATCTGTTACAACTAGATCAATAAGCTGCTCGGTTAGACGCTTCGTTAATTGCTCTGTCATTAGGGAGATAATCTCTCTTAAGTGTTTCTTTTCTAACGAATGGAACACGATGATTTCATCAATACGGTTTAAGAATTCTGGACGGAAGGCTTTTTTAAGTTCATCCATAACTTTACCTTTCATGTCCTTGTAATCCTGTCCTTCATCCTGAACGTTAAAGCCAACATACTTGTTACGCTTTAATGTGTCTGCCCCGACATTGGATGTCATGATGACAATCGTATTTCTAAAGTCAACCGTACGACCTTTTGAATCTGTTAAACGGCCATCTTCTAGTACTTGTAATAAAACATTAAATACATCAGGGTGAGCCTTCTCAACCTCATCTAATAAGACAACAGAGTATGGCTTACGACGTACCTTCTCTGTTAATTGTCCACCTTCTTCATATCCTACATATCCTGGAGGTGAACCAACTAAACGGGAGGTTGAATGCTTTTCCATATATTCCGACATGTCAATTCGGATCATTGCATCCTCATCACCAAACATTGACTCAGCTAAAGCACGAGCCAGCTCGGTTTTACCAACACCAGTTGGACCAAGGAAGATAAATGAGCCAATAGGACGCTTAGGGTCTTTTAGACCTGCTCTTGCGCGACGAACTGCTTTGGATACTGCTACTACAGCCTCCTGCTGACCAATTACACGAGAGTGAAGGATTTCTTCAAGCTTTAACAGCTTCTCTGTTTCAGATTCAGCAAGCTTAGATACTGGGATCTGAGTCCAGCTAGCTACAACTAACGCAATGTCCTCTGTTGTCACTTCTGAATTTTCTTGTCCTTGCTTTTCTTTCCAAGACTTCTTTGTTTCTTCTAACTGTTCTCTTAAACGTTGTTCTGTATCTCTAAGTGAGGCTGCTTTTTCAAATTCCTGACTTTGCACGGCAGCATCCTTTTCTTTTCTAACTTCCTCTAACTGATTTTCAAGCTCCTTTAGATTAGGAGGCGTTGTATAAGAACGTAGACGTACCTTTGAAGCGGCTTCATCTATTAAATCAATTGCTTTATCCGGAAGGAAGCGATCCGTGATATAGCGGTCAGATAGCTTAACTGCTTCTGTTATGGCTTCATCCGTGATCGATACACGGTGATGAGCTTCATAACGGTCGCGCAGACCTTTTAAGATTTGAATGGATTCCTCTAAAGTAGGTTCATCTACTTGAATTGGTTGGAAACGTCTTTCTAGGGCTGCATCTTTTTCGATATACTTACGGTATTCATCTAGTGTTGTGGCCCCGATACATTGTAGCTCCCCTCTTGCTAGAGACGGCTTTAAAATATTTGACGCGTCAATTGCACCTTCTGCTCCACCCGCACCAATTAAAGTATGAAGCTCATCAATGAATAAAATAATATTACCAGCCTGGCGAATTTCATCCATTACCTTCTTTAAGCGATCTTCAAATTCACCACGATATTTTGTACCAGCTACTACAGTCCCCATATCCAAGGTCATTACACGCTTATCACGTAATGTCTCAGGCACTTCGTTATTAATAATCTGCTGAGCAAGTCCTTCTGCAATTGCCGTTTTACCAACACCCGGTTCCCCGATTAAAACAGGATTGTTTTTCGTTCTACGGCTTAGTACTTCAATGACACGCTGAATTTCTTTACTTCTTCCGATTACAGGATCAAGACTTCCTTCTCTGGCGATTGCCGTTAAGTCTCTAGCTAGACTATCAAGAGTTGGTGTATTTGCATGTACAGATGCTCCGCCTTGGTGTGAACCAGATGACGATTCATTACTACCTAGTAATTGAAGCACCTGTTGACGAGCTTTATTTAAGCTAACACCAAGATTATTCAGAACTCTCGCAGCTACTCCTTCACCTTCACGGATCAGTCCTAAGAGAATATGCTCTGTACCTACATAAGAGTGACCAAGTTTTCTAGCTTCATCCATTGAAAGCTCAATCACTTTTTTAGCTCTAGGTGTATAGTGAATCGTTTGAGATGCATCTTGCCCTCTTCCAATTAAAGATTCTACTTCCTGTTGAATCTTATCAGGGCTCAGTCCTAGCGCCTGTAGAGCTTTCGCTGCTATCCCTTCACCTTCACGAACAAGTCCTAGCAATATATGTTCAGTCCCAATATTATTGTGTCCTAGTCTAACAGCTTCCTCTTGCGCCAATGCTAATACCTTCTGTGCACGTTCAGTAAAGCGTCCAAACATCATATCGTTTTGCCTCCTTCGTTATCTAATGTATTCTTCTCCATTTTTAGGCGTTCTCTAATTATAGTTGCTCTTCTACTATCACGTTCTGCTGGACGAAGTGGTCCACCTGCATATTGCTGTAAAAATCCCGGTTGTGTTAAAATCATTAGTTCATTAAGTATATTACTAGAAACATCATTTATGAAACCTAAATCAATTCCAAGCCTTACATCCGATAGACATCGAGCAGCCTCTTTTGATTCAATAATTCTAGCATGAGCAAGTACACCGAATGAACGATGGACCCGGTCCTCTAGTTGAATCTTTGACGTCTTGACTAACGCTTCCCTTGCCGATCTCTCTTGGACAATTAGTTGATGAACAACGCTTTTTAGATCCTCAACAATGTCATCCTCCGTTTTTCCAAGTGTCAGTTGATTGGAAATTTGAAAGATATTTCCTAATGCTTCACTGCCCTCTCCGTAGATTCCTCTTACGACGAGGCCCAGTTGATTAATAGCTGGAATAATCCTACTCATCTGTTGAGTCATGACTAGCCCAGGTAGATGCATCATCACAGATGCTCGCATACCAGTACCTACATTAGTTGGGCAGCTTGTTAAATAGCCATGTTTTTCATCAAAAGCGTAATCAACGTGGTCTTCAATCCAATCATCTAATTGATTAGCAGCCTCTAAAGCCTCTGTTAATTGAAGACCAGGAAACAAACATTGAATTCGAATATGGTCTTCTTCATTAATCATAATACTGAATTCCTCATTCTCTGAAAGAAGACAAGCACCAAAGTTGGTCTCTTCTGCAAGGTGAGGGCTAATCAAATGCTTCTCTACTAATACCCTCTTTTCAATGGGTTGAAGCTCATTCATCTTCAATATCTCAAAATGAATACTCTCTTCTGAAGTCTTATTTAAAAATTTTTCTTCAAACAGTTGAATAATTTCTTTGGCTTCTTCATTTGTAGAAATAAGCGGAAATGAATAGCTCTCAATATTTCTCGCTAGCCTTATCCTACTACTTAATACTATGTCAGAATCAGGACCTTCTTGACTCATCCATGGACTTATTGCCTGTTTAATAAATCGTTGAAGTGACATAATTACTGTCCCTCCCCTTTTGGAGCACCAAGTGATGCCTCTAATTCTCTAATTTTATCTCTTAATTTAGCTGCTTGTTCAAATTCTTCATTTTCAATTAAATCTTTTAGCTCTCCTCTTAACAAGCTAATTTGCTTTTTCACATGGATACTTCCACCAATCCTCTTTGGGATTTTACCTGAATGTACCGTGTTTCCACTGTGAAGCCTACGAATAACAGGATCTAACTGGTGTTGAAATGCCTTATAACAATTAGAGCAGCCAAATCTCCCAACCTTTGCAAACTGTTGAAAGGTAAGCTTACAACGCTCACACTGTATAACCTCTGTTGGGGTAAAAGCATTAGAAGAATCCTTCTGAAAAGGTTTATGTTCAAAGTTAAGAAGTCCTGCTAAAAGATTGTTAAATGAGAAGCCATCACCATTAGAGAACATGGATAGTTCTCCTTTTTCCTTTGCGCAATGATCACAAAGATGAATTTCGGACTTCTCACCATTTATTATTTTAGTAAAGTGCAAAGTCGCAGGTCTTTGCTGACATTCCTGACAAACCATATCTCACACTCCCGAACTAAAAACTTAAGATCTATTTATTTATACTTTAAAGTACTTAACATTGATTTCAGTAAACGAGCTCTTAACTCATCTCGATGAGGAAGATTTAGTAAAAGAACAGAACGGTCCATTACACTCAGCATTATTCTTGCTTCTTTCTCTGTAATAATCTCCTCTTCGACTAGTCTAACAATGATATCTTCTGCATTACTCTGGGATACCTCTTTATTAATGAGTGTCATGATTTGGTCTAGTAAGTGTGTGCGGTCATCAATTTCCACTTTTACAATTCGGATATAACCTCCACCACCACGCTTACTTTCCACGATATATCCTCTTTCAAGGGTAAAACGAGTATTAATTACATAATTAATTTGAGAAGGGACACATTGAAACTTATCTGCAATCTCATTCCGTTTTATTTCAATGGCGTTATCTCTACTAACGTCTAATACTTGCTTTAAGTAGTGTTCAATTACATCTGATATATTCCTCACTCAACCCCCAGCCCTTTCTGACTTTGACTATCTTTGACTTTAATATCATTATATAAAGCTTACCTGTATTTTTCAACTAACAACCCTTTTCCTACATCTATCCTAGCCAAAAATGGGCGAAAACATGATGAGAACATCATAATTTCGTAAAATTTTGTATCCCTTCAATTAAATATAGCTCCTTAATAATGTCCAATTCCTTTTTTCCTCTCAGTTCAAACTTAATCTTTATCTCATTTTTATTTTCTAAATCGGTTGAAATTACCTTAATTTTCCCACTATGCTGATTAATGCATTGAATCACTTTTACAAAAGATTCTCTAGATAAGATCACTTCAATGGTGGCTCTTCTTCTTCCTTGTAAAAATTGACTTTCAAACCTATTAAGTAGGATAAGAATCACTAAAATAATGACTGTTGTGATAATGGCTACTTCATATAATCCTGCTCCAATAATTAAGCCAAGCCCGGCTACCACCCATATAGAGGCTGCAGTTGTCAAACCCCTTACAGTCGAATCTTTGACTAAGATTGTTCCTGCTCCTAAAAATCCAATACCACTAATAACATATGATGGAATACGAGCAGGATCAAACTGTATATTTTCATGATCAATAACCGATTCAAATCCAAACAAGGATAATATCATCATTAAGCATGATCCCACCCCCACTAACAAATGCGTCCTAAATCCTGCAGGGTGCTGATTCACCTCGCGCTCAATTCCAATAAGGCCACACAATAAGACAGCCAACAACAAGCGTCCCACTATAATAACTAGTTCATTTTGTAAAATGACATCCATCTTCCTGTCCTCCTATTGGTGTTTAAACTATCGTATAAACATAGAGAGGCTATTATGACATTTTGCATGAAATTGGGCGCTATTTGTTTGGAACTAGAGATGATAGAGTTGTCCTTTGGGGATAGAGTCTATTAAATGGGTGTTGTTGAGACCGAGTTAGGGTGAGTTTAGTATTTAATGAGGTAGATTTATAATTGGTAGTGGGAATGGTGGTGTGTGGGGTATATCTAGAGGTCCTTGCATTGCTTTTAGATGAGGTGTGGCTAATGAGATCTATCTAACAGCTGTCTTACTATACTCCTACCTAGGCAATGCCTCTGCTACTAATAATGTAATCTAACCAGTAACCTACAAGTTCGACTATTTGCCGAAATTGTAATGTTTAGGCTCTTATCTAAGATATTATTGCTTTTTTTATTCGTAAGCAACAGTCTATTCAAAAAGTGCCTATGTTTAAGGTGCTTTTGTTTAAAATTGTTAAAATTTTTATAAAGAAAGGGGAGTTTTTGTTACTTTTGAATCTCATACGCGCGGGGCGTACGTTAGTATACTATCAAATGGAGTCACAGCTCTACTCCATTTGGGGATTTCACGGAAATATGCGTTATTTCAGCTTTTTGGTTGGTATTTCCACGGAAAGTTTAGTTATTTCACGATTTTCTACTTTATTTCACAATGTTACTCCGTAATTCCACGAAAGCAAAGAAAACACAAAAAAAAGCAGCTATAATTAGCTACTTTTTCTTACATGTGCTTGGCAACGTCCTACTCTCACAGGGACAAAGTCCCAACTACCATCGGCGCTGAAGAGCTTAACTTCCGTGTTCGGAATGGGAACGGGTGTGACCTCTTCGCCATCATCACCAAACTATTTTAT
>NZ_JAJQKI010000017.1 GCF_023036475.1 Bacillus pinisoli | reverse complement strand
CGCCAAGCTATAATTTCATATAGCTAAAGGTAGCATATTGAAATTAGTTTTTTTGCATTTTTCCACCATAGCTCAGCGGTAGAGCATTCGGCTGTTAACCGAAGGGTCGTAGGTTCGAATCCTACTGGTGGAGCCATGCTTCCATAGCTCAGTCAGGTAGAGCACTTCCATGGTAAGGAAGAGGTCACCGGTTCGAGCCCGGTTGGAAGCTCCAGCATTCGATTGAGGCCCATTGGTCAAGCGGTTAAGACACCGCCCTTTCACGGCGGTAACACGGGTTCGAATCCCGTATGGGTCATCACCATGGGAGATGTAAAAGTTTGTTGAAAAACACTCTTTTACCTCTCTCTTTCCTTTAATGGAGGATTAGCTCAGCTGGGAGAGCACCTGCCTTACAAGCAGGGGGTCGGCGGTTCGATCCCGTCATCCTCCACCATAGATTTTTCACGTCAGTGAAAATATCTTACCTTAAAAGTTATAAGTAGTATTAAGAGTACATATTGGGCTATAGCCAAGCGGTAAGGCAACGGACTTTGACTCCGTCATGCGTTGGTTCGAATCCAGCTAGCCCAGCCATTTTTTTAACGAGCCATTAGCTCAGTCGGTAGAGCACGATCGAATAAGCTTCATTGAAAAAGCAACAGCGAACCAATCGAGCCGCTGCTTGCTAGACAACTTGAGATTGGGTCGTCTTCGTTAAAGAACAATTAGCTCGAACATCTCTTATATATGAGCCATTAGCTCAGTCGGTAGAGCATCTGACTTTTAATCAGAGGGTCGAAGGTTCGAGTCCTTCATGGCTCACTAGAAAAAGCAAGAATTTAATTCTTGCTTTTTTATTTTGTCTTTTTTCCTATCCTCCTTTTCTCTCCTCCATATAGTAGACACGAATATATATACACAACTTTGTCGAGTTGAGTCATCCAGGTGTTTACAGATAAAATAGAGGTAGTGATATAGATAGGGGGAATAGAAAAATGGAGAGAAAAAGAATATCAATTGTTGGCGTACCGATGGATTTAGGGCAAGCTCGTCGTGGAGTTGATATGGGCCCAAGTGGGATTCGTTATGCAGGTGTAGTAGATCGTCTTGAGGCACTTAACTATGATATAGATGATTTAGGAGATATTCAGATAGGGAGACCTGAACGTTTATCGGATAAAGCGGTTGATAATTTGCGTAATTTGAAAGCGGTCGCAGAAGCAAGTGAAGCGCTTGCAAGTACGGTGGATCAAATCATAACTGAAAATCGATTCCCACTTGTATTAGGGGGAGACCACAGTATCGCAATCGGAACATTAGCGGGTGTAGCAAAACATTATAAAAATCTAGGTGTTATTTGGTATGATGCACATGGAGATTTAAACACAGCCGAAACGTCTCCTTCTGGTAATATTCATGGTATGCCGTTAGCTGCTAGTTTAGGTATTGGTCACCCTACCCTAACGAATATAGGGGGATATTTACCAAAAGTGAAACCAGAGAATATTGTTATTATTGGAGCTCGATCTTTAGATGATGGAGAGAAGGTACTTATTCGTGAAAAAGGTATTAAAGTGTATACCATGCATGAAATTGATAGAATGGGTATGACTGCCGTTATGGAAGAAACGATTAAGTATCTTTCTGAGCGTACGGATGGAGTACATTTATCGCTTGATTTAGATGGACTTGACCCTCATGATGCACCTGGAGTTGGAACTCCGGTTATTGGAGGAATTAGCTACCGTGAAAGTCATCTCGCGATGGAAATGCTAGAAGAAGCAAAACTGATCACTTCAGCTGAATTTGTGGAAGTCAATCCGATACTTGATGATAAAAATAAAACAGCTTCTGTAGCAGTTGCTTTAATGGGTTCTCTATTCGGTGAAAAATTAAAATAAATTTTAGAAAATAGCTTATAAAAAAACAGTAAACATTAACGTTTACTGTTTTTTGTATTTTTATAGATTTCATAATTATTCAAGATTATATCAAGGGATTCACTTGCTTTTATAACCTCTGGTGAAGATAGACTCGAACGAGAAGCTAAAATAAGGAGTTCCTTACGAGACTTTTCGATGTCATTTATAAAAGTTGTTTCAGTTGTCATGCCCATCGACCCTTTCTTGAAAATTAGTATACTTCTTATTCTATAGCCAAATTTTTCAAATTTTAAACGCTTCTTACTCGATTTTTTGTTAAAATATAATAGGTGATCGCATTTAAGGGATATGGCCCTTACATAAAAACTGTTAAAGCAATACTATTTTTTATAAAGCCTAGAAAAAACATGAAACCTTTTTAGGTATGATACGTAAACAATAAAAGCCGCAAATAAGCGCGGGGGTAAATACATGGAGACACTTATAAAAAATCGAATAAGACAAGTGAAAAATGGGGATCAGAATGCGTTTAGTGAGATTGTAGAGATTTATAAGGATAAGGTATATCAACTTTGTTACCGTATGATAGGAAATAGTCATGAGGCGGAGGATTTAGCGCAGGAGGCTTTTATAAGAGCGTATATCAATATTGAAAGCTATCATATTGATAAAAAGTTTTCTACATGGCTCTATCGCATTGCAACGAACCTATCGATTGATAGAATTCGAAAAAAGAAACCAGATTTCTTCCTTGATGCAGAAGTAACTGGTACGGATGGACTGACCCTCTATTCTCAATTGGCTGCAGATGTTGATACGCCTGAAGAGGAAGTAGAGAGCCTTGAGCTTCAACAAACCGTTCAAGCGGCTATCTTAAAACTTCCAGATAAGTATAGGGCTGTTATTGTATTAAAGTATATTGAAGAACTCTCCTTAAAAGAGATTAGTGATATCTTGGGACTGCCCGTAAGTACAATCAAGACTCGAATGCATAGGGGAAGAGAAGCATTAAGAAAACATTTAAAAGAAGTGTGATGAGGTGAGAAATTGGTATGAAATGTGACTCTAAATATATAGACTACATGCATGATTATTTGGACGAGGATTTAAAGAAGGAACATGAGATGGAGTTACGTGATCATCTCATGCGCTGTAAAGAGTGCCAACAGCACTTTCATGAACTGAAGAAGACTTTGGCACTTGTTCAGAGTGCTTCACATATGCAAGCACCAACTAATTTTACTGAAAGAGTAATGGCAAGTCTTCCGCAAGAGAAAAAAGTAGTAAAAGTGAAGAGATGGTTTAAGGTTCACCCTCTCCTAACCGCTGCCGCTGTATTTTTTATATTAATGCTGGGAAGTGTTGTCACAACTTGGAATGGAGAGCAAGATCTCGTTGTTTCAAAACATCCTGACTTGCGAATTGAAGAGAATACTGTCATTGTACCTGAGGGGACTATAATAGATGGCGATATTCTTGTAAAGAATGGAGATCTAAAGATAGAAGGAGAAATTAGAGGGAATGTTACAGTTATAAACGGTAATCAGTATCTGGCCTCTGCAGGGAACGTAACGGGGGAAATAGAAGAAATTGATCAGATGTTTGAATATATATGGCATCACATAAAAAAAGGATTTAAGGGTATAACAAACATTTTTAGTGCATCTTAATCTATATAAGCCATCAATTACTGATGGCTCTTCTTCTGTTTTGAACTAATTATGGTATAATAAATCTGGAAAATATTAAAGGTTGTTTTCGTCTAGTTTGTTGCTCTTCTATTCAAGTAAAGTAAGTCAAGAAGCAACAAAGGTTTGGAGAAGAGCCATAATATAAAAGGGGATTTTAAATAACTACGAAGGAAGTGTAAGAATGTCACTAGGAGAATTCCCAATCCTACATTACTTAGGTAACATCATAGACATTCTCCTTGTCTGGTATGTCATATACAAGCTTATTATGGTAATAAGAGGCACAAAAGCAGTTCAACTCTTAAAAGGGATTACCGTGATTATTGTAGTCCGGGTCCTTAGTAGCTTTTTTGGCCTACATACACTACAATGGCTGATGGACCAAGCCATCACTTGGGGATTTTTAGCGATCATTATCATTTTTCAGCCAGAGCTTAGACGTGCATTAGAACAACTTGGACGTGGAAAAATTTTCACCAGAAGTTCAATTGATGAAGAGGAAGAGCAAAGTCAGCAGGTGGAAGCCATTATTAAGGCTACCTTTTACATGGCAAAACGCCGAATTGGGGCTCTACTCTCCATTGAACGGGAAACAGGCATGGGGGATTACATAGAAACAGGAATACCGTTAAACGCAAAGATTACATCCGAGCTTTTAATCAATATCTTTATACCAAATACACCATTACATGACGGTGCGGTTATTATTCAAAAACAACAAGTAGCGGCGGCAGCCTGTTACTTGCCTCTTTCGGAAAGTCCTTTTATTTCGAAGGAACTAGGGACAAGACATCGTGCTGCACTTGGAATTAGTGAAGTAACAGACAGTATTACAATTATCGTCTCTGAAGAAACTGGTAGCGTATCGTTAACGAAGAATGGAGAATTACATCGTGATATTTCACAAGAGACAATGAAAGAGATGCTAACGAGAGAAATTTTGTCTCCGGCGAAGGCCAATTCATCACCTCGATGGACGTGGAGGGTGAAGAAAAATGGATAAATTCATGAATAATCACTGGATTATGAGGATTATTGCCTTATTATTAGCACTAATGTTGTATACCTCTGTAAATATTGAGACACAAACACAGCAAACCGATCCATTTTCGTTCCCGGTGACAACGACTGAAACGGAAACACTCACAGAAATTCCACTTGAAGCTTATTATGATAGTGACAAATATGTAGTAACTGGTTTGCCACAACAGGTATCGGTTACGTTAGAAGGCCCACGAAGTGCCGTTCAGCCAATTAAGTTACAACGTTCTCTAGAGGTTTTTGTTAATCTAGAGAACCTTGAACTGGGAACTCATCAAGTTCAAGTTCAATATGGAGATGTAAGTGATACGGTAAAAGTATCAATAAACCCTACATTTGTCACAGTAACAATTCATGAGAAAGTAGAGAGAGAATTTTCTGTGGAAGTAGACTATATACATGAGTTAGAAGAGGGCTTTACGTTAAGTGAACCAATCGTTAGCCCTAAGAATGTAAAAGTAATTGGAGCTAAAGATCAGGTTGATCGAATAGCGCTTGTAAAAGCAATTGTAGACTTAGAAGGTGCTAATGAAAAGATTAAAAAAGAAGCTGCCGTTGCTGTGTATGATAGTGAAGGTAATCGTCTATCTGTTGTAGTTGAACCAGAGGTGGTAAATGTAGAAGTGAATGTATTGAGCCCAAGTAAAGTGGTTCCAATCACATTCATTCCAAAAGGCACTATAGAAGATGGTTACAGTATAATTGGATTAGAACCCCCTGCAAATGAGCTCACCATTTTCGGACCAAAGAACATCATTGATCAGGTTAAAGGGATTGATAATATTGAGGTAGACGTAGAGGGGATCTCAGGAAATACAACCGTCAATGTCCCTATACCTCTTCCAGAAGGTGTTATTGATGTCGATCCTAAGACCATTCCTGTCTTAGTAAAGGTAGAGCGGAATGAAATAAGGACATTGTCAAATATTCCAATCAAGGTGATTGGATTAGCGACATCATTAAAGGCTGATTTCATTTCACCTGAAGAAGGTAGGCTTTCTATTGAACTAATTGGAGCACCATCTATATTAAATGAGATTGATGAAACAGACCTTGATATTTATATTGATGTCAGTAACCTTGGTAGTGGTCAACATGATGTGAACATATTAGTAAATGGACCAGAAAATATTAAATGGAATCTTTCTACCAATAAAGCAACTGTAGATATAACAAATAATCAATGAGGATAGTCCATGAAGGAGCGAATATATATGGGTAAATATTTTGGTACTGACGGAGTACGAGGAATAGCAAACAGTGAGTTAACACCTGAACTAGCGTTTAAAGTAGGGCGCTTTGGTGGATATGTATTAACGAAGGATAAGGAGCGTCCAAAGGTACTAATTGGAAGAGACACTCGAATTTCTGGACATATGTTAGAAGGTGCTTTAGTAGCAGGATTACTTTCTATTGGAGCAGAAGTCATGCGTTTAGGTGTTATTTCAACTCCTGGTGTTGCATTTTTAACAAAGGCACTTGGTGCTCAAGCTGGTGTAATGATATCTGCTTCCCATAACCCAGTTCAAGATAATGGAATTAAGTTTTTTGGAGCAGATGGATTTAAACTTTCCGATGAGCAAGAGAGCGAGATTGAAGCTTTACTTGACCAGGAAGAAGATACTCTGCCTAGACCAACAGGTGCCAATTTAGGTCAAGTTAATGATTACTTTGAGGGTGGTCAGAAGTATCTACAATTTCTTAAGCAGTCCGTTGATGCTGACTTCTCAGGACTTCATGTTGCACTAGACTGTGCTCATGGTGCAACTTCATCATTAGCAATGCATTTGTTCGCTGATCTAGATGCTGATATATCGACAATCGGAAACTCTCCGAACGGGTTAAATATCAATGATGGAGTGGGCTCAACTCATCCTGAAAAATTAGCTAGCTTAGTCGTAGAAAAAGGTGCAGATGTTGGTCTTGCTTTTGATGGTGACGGAGATCGTCTGATTGCGGTTGATGAAAAAGGTCAGATTGTAGACGGAGATCAAATCATGTTCATTTGTGCTAAGTATATGAAGGCACAAGGAAAATTAAAACATCAAACTGTAGTTTCTACCGTAATGAGTAATCTTGGCTTTTATAAGGGAGTAGAAGAAGAGGAAATTAAGAGTGTTCAAACCGCTGTTGGCGATCGATATGTAGTAGAAGAAATGAAAAAGAACGGCTATAACCTTGGTGGAGAACAATCAGGTCATATCATTTTCTTGGACTATAATACAACAGGAGACGGAATGTTATCTGCCATCCAACTAGTAAATATTATGAAGATGACTAAGAAGTCACTGTCACAACTTGCAAGTGAGATGGTGAAGTTTCCTCAAATCTTAGTAAACGTAAAAGTAAAAGACAAATATAAGGTCATGGAAAATGAAGAGATTGTGAATACAATTAAAGAAGTAGAAGAAGGTATGAATGGTAATGGACGTATACTAGTTCGCCCTTCTGGAACAGAATCGCTAGTTCGTGTAATGGCAGAGGCACCAACAGAAGAAGAATGCCGTCAAATTGTTGATAAAATTGCTGCCGTTGTCACAAAAGAAATGGGAATTGAATAATATAAAGACATAAACCAAAAATATGCATGAGCGGATGTTTCCCTCATGCGTATTTTCTGTTTGAATGCACGATGTCAGATAAACAGGACCTATAGTAAAAAAATGGATTATTGTTGACGTTGGTGCTGTTTCTGTGTATGATTATTTTTGTAACTTTTGATTCAGAATATAGAAAGGTGGATTGTAAGGTTGTAAATATGTTAAAAGCGCCTGAACTAAGCTTATGAGAGAAGGTTTAGTTGACGAGGAGGAGGGTTATCGAAGTTTCGGCGGATACCTCCCGGCTGCTGTCACAGCCGAGAATCCTTACGTAAAACAGAGAGGTGACTTTCTGAACAAGTGTTAGGGTTTGACATTTAAAAACATTAAAATAAAATTTATTTATAAACAAGGGGCATGGGGCCCCACTTCCATGCCCCTCTAGGGAGGAAGTACAATATGTGCGGAATAGTAGGATATATCGGTAACCAGGATTCAAAAGAGATTTTATTACGAGGACTTGAAAAACTAGAATATCGTGGCTATGATTCAGCAGGAATTGCAGTCATTAATGAAGATGGTGTTCATGTTTTTAAGGAAAAAGGTCGTATTGCAACACTACGTGAAGCAGTAAACCAAGATGTAGCGGCACCTGTTGGAATTGGTCATACTCGCTGGGCAACACATGGTGTACCAAGTCGAGTAAATGCTCACCCTCATCAAAGTGGAACAGAGCGTTTTACACTTGTTCATAATGGTGTTATTGAAAATTATAACCACCTAAAGCGTGATTTCTTGGAAGGAGTTACGTTCAAGAGTGAGACTGATACTGAGGTTGTCGTTCAGTTAATAGAGCAATTTGTAAACAACGGAAAAAGCGTTGAAGATGCTTTTAGAGAGACGTTAAAGCTTCTAAAAGGTTCATATGCGATTGCTTTATTAGATAATCAAAATCAAGATACTATTTATGTTGCAAAGAATAAGAGTCCATTACTTGTTGGTTTAGGAGAAGATTTTAACGTTGTAGCAAGTGATGCTATGGCTATGCTTCAAGTAACGAACCAATATGTAGAATTAATGGATAAAGAGACTGTTATTGTTACTCGTGAATCGGTTACGATTAAGACCCTAGAGGGACATGTAGTTGAACGTGCACCTTACACTGCAGAATTAGATGCAAGTGATATCGAAAAAGGAACGTACCCTCACTACATGTTAAAAGAAATTGATGAGCAGCCAGCTGTACTTCGTAAAATTATCGGTAATTACCGAAATGAGGACGGAGAATTAACAGTAGATGCTGATATCCGTCAGGCAATGGTAGAAGCAGATCGTGTTTATATTATTGCAGCAGGTACTAGTTATCATGCAGGATTATTAGGTAAGCAGTATATTGAAAAAATTGCTCAAATACCTGTTGAAGTTCATATTTCAAGTGAATTCTCGTACAATATGCCACTACTATCAAGTAAGCCATTATTTATCTTTATTTCTCAAAGTGGTGAGACAGCAGATAGTCGTGCCGTATTAGTACAAATTAAGGAAATGGGTCATAAAGCATTAACCATTACAAATGTTCAAGGATCTACTCTTTCTCGTGAGGCAGATTACACGTTACTTTTACATGCAGGTCCTGAAATTGCAGTTGCTTCTACAAAAGCCTATACAGCTCAAGTAGCTGTTCTATCCATCTTAGCTCGTGATACAGCAAGAGCTAAAGGAATTGAGCTAGACTTCGACTTAAGTAAAGAGCTAGGTATCGTAGCAAGTGCAATGGAAACTCTATGTGATGATAAAGAAGAAATGGAAAAAATCGCACGTGAATATCTATCTACAACACGTAACTGTTTCTTCATCGGTCGTGGCATTGACTATTATGTAGGAATGGAAGGAGCTCTAAAGCTAAAAGAGATCTCTTACATTCAAGCAGAAGGGTTCGCAGGTGGAGAATTAAAGCATGGTACAATTGCGTTAATTGAAGATGGAACTCCGATCATTGCTCTAGCAACGCAAGAAGTAGTGAACCTTGGAATTCGTGGAAATGTAAAAGAGGTAGTTGCTCGTGGAGCTAACCCTTGTATCATCTCAATGAAAGGCTTAGATGAATCAGATGATCGTTATGTGATTCCGGCGGAAGTCAATGAGTTGTTTACACCATTATTATCAGTAATCCCAGTCCAACTAATTTCTTACTATGCAGCTCTTCATAGAGACTGTGATGTTGATAAGCCAAGAAATCTAGCTAAGAGCGTAACGGTAGAGTAAATAGGTAAATAAATAATACATGTAAGGGATAGAGTATAAATATGCTCTATCCCTTTGTTATTAACTAATGAACCACTACAGAGGAATGCTTGTATTACGCAGTAGACTTTTATCACTATACTCTTGAAAAAAACTTTATAAGAGACGATTACGTTAAAAAAGCTTAAATCCGATCTTTTAAGTTATTTCCCGGGAATAGGATATTTACATGGAGAAAAGTATGGTTTAGAGACAATTATTATAAGAAATTACTATAAAACAAAAACCATAAAGATGAATGATCTCTATGGTTTATACAACTTGTTTGAAGCGATGAAGTTATTTAGTTGTGATAGTAAGTATTTCTGATTCTTCTGGGGTTACTTGTGTTCCTATATGTTTTTCGAGGTTATCAACCTTATCATCGGAATTTGTAATAATAATAGGCGTGATGGTACTCGCTGCCTTTTCCTTAATAAAGTCTAAATCAAACCTAATTAGCTGTTCGCCACGTTTTACTTTATCTCCAGCTTGAACAAAACTTTCAAAACCTTCTCCGTTTAAGTTTACTGTTTCTAGCCCGATATGAATCAATAATTCTAAACCAGAATTGGTTTTCAGACCGATTGCATGTTTCGTTGGAAAAACTGACACGACTTCAGCATCAACTGGAGAAACAAGAAGACCTTCAGTTGGTTCGATAGCTACCCCTTCACCCATCATTTTCTGAGAGAAAACAGGGTCAGGGACTTCCGTAATATCAACAACTTTACCTTTAAGCGGTGCATATATATGGTCGATCTTATCTTTCTTTTTTCCAAATAGACTTTTTAACATCATACATCTCCTTTTTCTATTAGTATGGCTATTTTCGTATAGATTGTTGTTTTCGTAAAAATCCCAAAAGCCGGATTTTTACTTACTAGTTTAGTGTTATCTGCTTTTCATCATGACAGCTCCTCTTTTCTAAACGATAAATACGGCATTTATCGTTAAAAGTGAGCTTAGCTTCAGATAAAAAAGATTAGAAAGCAACAAAGTTTTAGAAAAGAGCCATAAGTATTGATTAGTGATTTCTTCTGGCAAAATCAACGAATCTAAATTTGTCGGGCCTATGTCTGGATTCTGTATATTGAATAAGAGTCGCATCATCTAAGTATACAAAGTTTTTTATGACGACGATGTTTGTGAAGCCCTCAAGATCAAGTAATTCTCTATCTTCATTTGTAGGTTCTTCGACTACAATTTCTTTTTTCGCAAAACTAATGGTTAAGTTTAAATGCTTTTCTAGATATTCAAAAATTGAATCTGTACATATTTCGACTGTAAGATCAGGAACATAATCTGCAATAAGAAAGTCCTTATCTAGGATTACTTTGATACCATCAATTTCTCTTGTTCTTACTACTTTCCAAACAGAACTCATTCTCTGTATATTAAGTTGTTGTTTAATATACTGGCTTGGTTTAATTAAAGATAATTCGTTTACAATGGTATTTACTTTATGATCCATCTTATTTGCTAACTCTTTAAAACTAACTAGACCAGATATAGGGAAATCATATTTGTTTACATCAATGACAATGGAACCTTTTCCTCTAACCTTTTGAATATACCCATTTTGAGAAAGGAGATTCAAGGCCTTTCGTATCGTTTCCCTTGATGTCTCATAGAGCTCTGTCATTTCATGTTCAGAAGGAAGAAGCGTATTCGGGGCAAGCTCCCCTGTTTTAATTTTCTTTGATAATTCATTGTAAATCGCTAAGTATTTGTTTTTCATTACGTAAAATCTTCCCCAATAATCATTATTTCAGGTGATATACGATGGATTCATACGGTCTTAGGTTGATTTGCTTTATATCAGCTGATGAGTTTTTATAATTTGATAGTAGTATTTCACTGGAAAACTCGTCAACCTTTAGAGTTTTAGGTAAGTCAAAAGTGGTTTCTTCACCGTAGAAATTATTAATAACAAGAAGCTTCTCTTTTTCTGTACTTCTTATATAAGCAAATATTTGATCATGATCATCCAATATTAACTCAAAATTCCCATCCGTAATAATGTCATATTCTTTTCTAAGTTTAATGAGTTGTTGATAATGGTAATAGATTGAATCTTTATCAGTTATGGCATTTTCTGCATTAATTTCTTTATAGTTAGAAGCTGTGTTAATCCAGGGAGTTCCTGTTGTAAAGCCTGCATGTGTGTCGCTATTCCATTGAACCGGTGTTCTCGAATTATCTCTCGATTTTTGTTTAAGAATGTCTACTATTTCTTTCTCAGACATACCTTCACTTTTCTTTATGTTAAAAATATTTAATGATTCTACATCTCTATATTCTTCTATTGTTTCAAACTTTGGATCTGTCATACCAAACTCTTCACCTTGATAAATGTAAGGAGTACCTTGCATCATATGGATGGTAGTGGCTAGCATTTTTGCTGATTCATTGTGGTATTCTTGGTCGTTCCCAAACCTTGAAACAACTCGTGGTTGATCATGGTTACACCAAAAAAGTGCATTCCAACCGTTACCTTTGTTCATTTCAACCTGCCAGGTAGATAGAATGTTTTTTAATTGATGGAAATCAAAATCAGCTTTCGTCCATTTATCACCATTTGGATAGTCCACTTTTAGATGATGAAAATTAAATGTCATACTTAACTCTTTACTTTCAGGGTTGGTGTATTGAATACAATTTTCTATCGTAGTCGATGACATTTCACCAACAGTCATGATATCGTACTTGGAAAAGACCTCTTGATTTACTTCCTTTAAAAACTCATGAATTCGTGGGCCGTCTGTATAAAACTTTCTTCCATCACCTGGTGGGATAGACCCATCATCATTAGGAAAGTCTTGGTCCTTAGAGATTAAGTTGATGACATCTAGTCGGAACCCGTCTACCCCTTTTTTTAACCAGAAGTCCATCATATCGTATAATTCTTTACGTAGAGCTTCATTTTCCCAATTTAGATCAGCTTGAGTGACATCAAATAGGTGTAAATAGTACTGTCCTGTTGTTTCATCATACTGCCAAGCAGACCCACCAAATTTGGAAATCCAGTTTGTAGGTGGTTCTCCGTTTTCTCCATCTTTCCAAATATAAAAGTCACGGTACTTGTTTTCTTTTGAGGACATAGCTTCATGGAACCATTTATGCTCTGTCGATGTATGATTAATCACAATGTCCATAATAATTTTCAATCCACGTTGATGGGCCTCATCTAATAGGCGGTCAAAGTCTTCCATTGTTCCATAGGGCTCATAAATACTGTAATAATCACTAATATCATAACCATTATCCCTTTGTGGGGAATCATAGATTGGAGTTAACCAGAGGACATCCACACCTAATTCTTTAAGGTAGTCTAATTTTTCAATAATTCCTTGAAGATCCCCTACGCCATTTCCTGTTGTATCGTTAAAACTTTTAGGATAGATTTGATAAACTACTGACTTTTTCCACCAAGGTTGAGTCAATTTTAATACCCTCCTGTTGTCATTTTAGGCTGTTTCTCGTTAGCTTGTAAGTTACATAAAAACTACAAGACGCCTGCTGTTATCATCAAATATAAGACATAGGACAGGTATGAAATGTCTCTGTATATTGACAATAAGCGAATGGCGCCTCGAGCAATTACTTTTCGTATAGATTGTTGCTTAAATTAATTATTTACCGATTCGGTTGTAAGCATTGATCCCCATTTTTGTTTTTGCTAGTGCAAATGTTAGTAGAATTGGTACCACAATAGCGACAAGCATTGCAATAGTGAATGAAATCATATCGGCCACTTGAATGGAGAGGATACCAGGGATCCCACCTACACCAATTGAGTTAGCCATAACACCAGTTCCTACAGAGATGATCGCTGCAATGGAAGAACCAATCATGGCTGCTAGGAATGGGAATACATATTTTAAGTTAATTCCGAACATGGCAGGCTCTGTTACACCTAAATAACATGAGATAGCAGCTGGAACAGAAACTTGCTTTTCCTTTTCGTTTTTACGATTTAAGATAATCATCGCAACAACAGCTGAACCTTGAGCAATATTTGATAATGCAATCATCGGCCAAAGGTTCGTCCCATTGAACTCACTCATTAGTTGTAAATCAATGGCATTTGTCATGTGGTGAAGTCCAGTAATAACTAGTGGTGCATATGCAAAACCAAATACAGCTGCAAATAACCAGCCAAGGGTAGAAGTTAAACCTGCATACACAACGCCTGAAATCCACGAACCAATTGTCCAACCAACCGGTCCTAATACAACATGTGCAATTAAAACGGCAGGTATTAAAGCGAAAAATGGTACGAATATCATAGAAATAACATTTGGAATGACTTTACGTAAGCCTAATTCTAAATAAGCTAAGACGAAACCTGCAAGAATGGCAGGAATCACTTGTGCTTGATACCCAATCATTTCAACTTGGGCAAAACCGAAGTCCCACACCGGAATATCTGCCCCTCCTGCAACACCGTAAGCATTAAGTAACTGTGGAGAAACTAGAGTAATACCTAGAACAATACCAAGGATTTGAGTAGTACCCATTTTTCTAGAAATAGCCCATGTAATACCAACAGGAAGGAAATGGAATATAGCTTCTCCAATTAACCATAGAAATGCATGTGTACCTGCCCAGAACTGAGAAAGCTCAACAAGCGTCTTAGTACCATCATCCATCATTTTAATCTCACCAATTAGGTTTCTAAACCCTAAGATCAAACCTCCAACAACTAGTGCAGGAATTAATGGTGTAAAGATATCAGCAAGGTGAGCAATCATACGTTGTATGAAGTTCATATTTTGCTTTGCTGCTTCTTTTGCTTCATCCTTTGAAGCCGTATCACCTACACCTGCAATTTTAGTGAATTCATTATAGAAACTTGCTACTTCATTACCGACGATAACTTGGAATTGACCGGCTTGTGTAAAAGTACCTTTAACAAGGTCAATTTGCTCCACACTCTTAACATCTGCCTTGTTTGGATCCTTTAGAACGAATCGCATTCTCGTCGCACAGTGTGTAACAACAGAAATATTGTCACTACCTCCAACGTGCTCAAGCAATTGCTTTGCTGAGTCTGTGAATTTACTCATATAACTTATCCCCCTAATCTATTTTCAAAAGTCTTTGGCAACGCTGTTGTAACTTGTATATACAAGTAATGATTGCGGTTTCATTCTAACTTGTATATACAAGATTGTCAAACAAAATAAACTTTAACTCTAGATATACTATTTGTAAATGATTCCAATAACATACCGATTAAAATGAGATTTTTTCCTTAGTAGATAACAGTAAGTTTTATTGTTGAGCTTCTCTAAATTTAAATATTAGTATTGACTTTACTAGACTAAAAGAGTAAAGTTTATCTAAACATTCATCCGATCATTAATTAAAATTTAAAAGTTCTCTTATCAAGAGTGGCAGAGGGACTGGCCCTATGACGCCCGGCAACCGTTCCATGAGGAATTGGTGCTAAATCCTGCAGAATCGTATGTGTTCTGACAGATAAGAGAGGTATATTCTATTTAACTGTAGAAGCCTCTCTTTTGGAGAGGCTTTTTCTTTTTAATAATATTGGAATATTATTAGGAGGTTAATAGAATGAGAAAAACACTAAAAGGTCTAGTTGTGACCGCACTATCAGCAACACTTCTTTTAACAGGTTGCGTATCAGGTGGAGGTTCAGCCGAACCTACTAACTCAAATGAGAAGGTAACATTTGAAAATGTACCTGAGCGTTTTGCCGAGGGACAAGGAGCCAAAATTAAAGTAATCCGCAAAATTGGTGGAGATGATCATACTGCTCAATTTTTAGCAGGAGCAAAAGAAGAAGGGGAAGCACTTGGATTTCAAGTAGATGTCTTAACAGCTAACGGTGATACAGCGAAATTCCATGATGCCATTGCCCAAACGATAGAAGAAGATTATGACGGAGTTGTCTTATCGCATGGTGATGATGCAGCGACTGTAAAACAAGTACAAAAACTTCGCGATGCTGGTATTGAAGTAGTTACATTTGATTCAAATGGTGATGTAGCGAATATAGGTGGTGTAACGTTAACCTCTCAAGATGATGAAGCATTAGCAACATTAGCATTAGATCAACTTGTTAAAGATTTTAACGGTGAGGCAAATATTGTGTACCTATGGGTAGACGGTTTCCCTCCAATGGTTAGACGTAATAATGTCTATACAGCTACTCTTGACGCAAATCCTGGCATTCAGGAACTGGAGCGCTTTGGTGTAGCGGCAGCAGATACTTCGGTTCAAACGCAAAATGCGGTAGCTGCTATGCTGACCAAGTATCCTAAAGGCGAAATTGATGCAATCTTCGCAACATGGGATGCTTTCGCCATTGGAGCTGCTCGTGCATTGAAAGAAGCGGGAAGAGAAGAAGTTAAGATTTATGGAATTGATGTTTCGAATGCAGACCTTCAAGAAATTCAAACAGAAGGAAATCCTTGGAAATACACAGCAGCTGTAGATCCGAAGTTAATCGGAGCAGTCAATGTGAGATTACTAGCTAAGAAACTAGCGGGAGAAGAAACTCCGCAAACATACAATCTAGAAGCCTCACTAATATCTCAAGAACAGTTATTAGAAGCTTCTGAGCCTGTAAACATGGTAAACCTTTCTGATGTAGTAGAGGGCTGGGGACAATCAACAGCTTTTGAAGAAGATTGGATGAAAGTATTAAAGGAACATTATAGTAAATAACCAAAGCTTTTGAAACACTCTCTAATCTCTACTTAGAGGGTGTTTCCTTTACTAGGGAGAAAGGAGGAAGCTAGAATGGGGGAAAACTTGTTACAAATGACCGGAATTTCAATTGAGTTTCCTGGTGTGAAGGCACTAGACCAGGTCGACTTTTCAACAGAAGCAGGACGAGTACAGGCGTTGATTGGAGCGAATGGTGCAGGAAAGTCTACCTTAATGAAAGTACTTTCAGGAGCTTATTCTCACTATACGGGTGAAATTAAAATTGATGGTAAACAAGTTGTGATTCGGTCACCAAAGGATGCAAAAGATGTAGGCATTCAAATCGTGTATCAGGAAGTAGATACAGCACTAATTCCAAGCCTATCTGTAGGTGAAAACATTCTTATGAATGATACGATACATTCAAATGACAGCAACTTATTTATAAATTGGAAAAAACTTCATCAAAAGGCTTCTAGTCTTATAAACAGCATGAATTTGAAGATACCGTCCAAAAAATTAGTAAGTGAACTAACATTAGCAGAGAAACAAATGGTCCTCATCGCAAGAGCGATCTCAACAGATTGTAAGTTTTTAATATTAGATGAACCTACTGCACCATTAAGTCATTCAGAAACAAAAGAGCTATTTCGAATTGTCTCGGAGCTAAAGGATAAGGGTGTAGGCATTATTTTTATTTCACATCGTCTCCCTGAGATATTTCAGATTTGTGATGACATTACGGTCATGAGAAATGGTCAACATGTTTCACGATGTAAGGTAACAGAGACGTCCCAGCATAAGGTTGTTGAGCAAATGTTAGGGAAGTCATTAGAAGATCAGTTTCCTTCCTATGAAATCCAGGTTGGAGAAACACTTTTTTTAGTTGAAAATCTATCTGACTATGAAAAAGTTAAGGATATTGACTTAGAAATTAAATCAGGTGAGATTGTAGGTGTAGCAGGTCTTGTTGGAGCAGGAAAAACGGAACTATGCAATGCCTTATTTGGTCATTCTAAAATTTCTACTGGGAAGATTACGTTAAAAGGAAAGCAACTTCGCTTATCCAACCCATATGCTGCTGTCCAAGCGGGTATTGCGTTAGTTCCCGAAGAGAGAAGGAAACAGGGGATTTTTGTAAACGAAGATGTGACAACGAACTTATCCGTTTCCAATCTTTCTGCATTCACAAAGCTTTTTAGCTTTATTGATCGGAAAAAGGAATCTAATGCTTCCTTACAGATGATTCGTAATTTAGGAGTAAAAACTCCCTCAGAGCATACTCTGGTTCAGCATTTATCTGGTGGTAATCAACAGAAGATTGCCATTGGTAAATGGCTTGTAGCTGACGCAGATGTGTATATTTTTGATGAACCAACAAAAGGTGTCGATGTTGGGGCTAAAAAGGATATTTTTAATCTAATGGTTAACCTAGCAGAGCGAGGAAAAGCCATTATTTATGCGACATCTGAGCTGTCCGAGATTATGGGAATTACGAGTCGAATGTATGTCATGTATGACGGTAAGATCGTAAAGGAATTAAAAACAAATAACACAACTGAAGAAGAAATATTATACTATTCAGCAGGAGGAAAGTAAGATGAGTTCACCGAGTGCCTCCAAAGCCAATACATTTGAGCTTTTTCATTTTCTATACAAATACGGAACGATTTTAACAATCGTTATTTTGATTATTGTTTTCTCTTTGGCGAATCCAGCATTTATTCAGTCCAATAACATCATAAATATATTTAGATCTATATCTATCGTTACAATCATCGCTATTGGTATCACCATTTCATTATCTGTAAGCGGATTTGACTTGTCCGTTGGATCCGTTGCATCTTTATCCAATGCCGTTGTGATCTCGATGTTTGTATGGTTCTCACAAAATACTCTTGTTGCGATTTTGTCTGCTATAGCGGCAGCCTTATTAGTAGGAGCGTTTAATTCTCTTCTTATCGTAAAAGTAAAAATCCCTGATATGCTGTTAACATTGGCAACCATGTTTGTCATTCAAGGGGTTGCGCTGACTTATACAAAGGGTGCAACCATCTCTCAAAATATGGTTATGCCTGATGGTACGTTTGCAGAGGGGACTATTAGTCCACTTTTTAGCAAGATTGGACAGGTACCTTGGATTATTATCATTATGCTCCTGATTGTCATTCTGGTTCATATCTTCCTAACCTATACGAAGCATGGAAGATATATGTATATGATTGGTGGGAATAAAGAAGCAGCTAGACTTTCTGGTATTGCTGTCAATAAATATATTATAGTTGCTTACTTATTATCTGCTCTATTTGCAGCGATTGGAGGAATTATCCTAGCGTCAAGAGTGATGACTGCAGAAATCAATGCAGGTGGCCCGTACTTAATGGATTCTGTAGCAGCAGCATTTATTGGCTTTTCTGTGTTAGGAGCTGGTAAGCCAAATGCAATTGGAACTTTTGTAGGTGCGGTTCTTATTGGAATTCTGCAAAACGGACTTGTGATGATGTCTGTACCTTATTATTCTATGGATATTGTAAAGGGTGCTGTTTTGGCTTTTGCATTGGGATTAACCTACTATAAGATGAAGCATTAATAAGAAAAATCCAGGGATAGATCCCTGGATTTTTCTTATTGCTCTAAAAAGTATTTTTCTAAATCATCGATTAGTAGATTTGCTGCTATAACTCCTCCAGCTGTGTTCCAAATGGTATCATCCACTTTATAAACTTTCCCTGCTTTTGACACCTCTAGATTTTTAAACAGTGGATCATTAATCCAATCCTCTTCATTCTTTGTAGCTGCACCGTCTCCTGGCTCATATGTAAAGTAGAATAAGATATCACCCTCCATTGCTGGAATTCTTTCTTTTGTAGCTTTTTCCATGAAGTCATCTACATTTTGTGATTCTGGTCGTTTAAATCCAATTTGCTCTAAGATTACTCCTGAAAATGAATCTTTGTGATAAATACGAGCATGATCTGCCATAAAACGGACGATGGACACTTCCATGTTAAGTTTATCACCAGCTTGCTCTGCAAAATTTGAAAGGCGTGTATCATACTCAGATAGGACCTTTTGTCCTTCTTCCACTTTATTTACAGCTTTTGCATATAGTTCAAAGTTTTCTTTCCAGTTACCACGTAGTGTTTCGGCAAAGACAGTTGGAGCAATGGCACTTAGTTGTTCATATACCGCTTCTTGACGCATTTTGTTACCAATAATTAAATCTGGTTCAAGTGCTAAAATAGCTTCTACGTTCACTTCACTCTCAAGTCCAACAGGCTCTACACCCTCCATTTGATCCTTAATGTGAGGATACCAAGGATCACCAGTCCAAGAGTTTACAGCTCCTACAGGAGTAATTCCCATTGAAAGTAATGCTTCTGTTCCTTCATTTGTTAAGATAACTACACGTTTAGGGTCAGCTGGCACTTCAGTTGTGCCCATGGCATGTTCAACTGTAATAGTTGAGGCTACTTCTTCCGCATTTTCCGTCGTTTCATTATCAGTTTGTGTAGATACAGCGCCCTCGTTGTTAGCTGATCCACAACCAGCCATAATGACCACAAAAGTTAAAAACAGACTTAATAATAGAAAAAATGATTTATTGTTTTTTGAAAACATAAGAATCCTCCTGTATAAATGATAATGGTTTTCAATCACAATTATGATGTTATAATTTGTAAGAAGTAATGTCAATAGTTTAATTGAAAATGATTTTCAACATCATTGACAGCCTATTCGTTCTAAAATAGACTATATTTGTAAGATAAGGAGATTTCGTATAAAAAACTAGGAGTTTAATATGTTATTAAAATCAAATACTACTCGAACAATTGGGCTAATTATTGGATTGATTGGCTTTCTCTTCTCTATATGTGCCAGTATACTTTTGGGGTATACAGATACCACATGGAAAATGGCTATTGAAGCATATACAAACTTTAATGGTAGTAACGAACATCTAATTATCCAAACGACAAGAGTACCAAGGGCTTTTATTGCGGCTGCAGTAGGAGGAAGCCTTGCCATTGCAGGCGCAATTATGCAGGCAATGACAAAAAATCCACTTGCATCTCCTGGAATATTAGGGGTAAATGCAGGTGCGAGTTTTTTTGTTGTAATAACCGTTACGTTTTTATCAACTGCGTCAATAAGCCAATTAACATGGAGTTCATTCCTAGGTGCGGCTGTGGCAGCCTTAACCGTATACTTCTTAGGGTCTTTAGGAAGAGAAGGATTAACACCAATGAAGTTAACATTAGCTGGTGCCGCTATGGCAGCCTTTTTTTCTTCTTTTACGCAGGGGTTACTTGTTGTGAATGAAAAAGCTCTTGAAGAAGTTTTGTTTTGGTTAGCCGGTTCTATACAGGGGAGAAAGTTAGAATTATTATTCTCTGTCTTACCTTACCTACTCATAGCATGGATTGGTTCGCTATTATTGGCAAATCAGATTAATCTGTTATCAATGGGTGAAGATGTAGCAAAAGGTCTAGGACAACGAACTTTAATGGTTAAACTAATGGCTTTAGTCATTGTTGTTTTGTTAGCGGGAAGTGCTGTTTCTATAGCGGGACCTATAGGATTCATTGGCATTGTTATTCCACATTTAGCTAGAGCACTAGTAGGAATAGATCACAGGTGGATTATTCCCTATTGCTTTATTTTAGGTGGAATATTACTGATGTTAGCAGATATTGGAGCTCGCTATGTCATTATGCCAGAAGAAGTACCAGTAGGAGTGATGACAGCAGTAGTAGGAACACCGTTTTTTATATACATTGCCCGTAGGAGGATGACATGATGAAAAAATATCAGTCAATAAGACTTCCTAAGGGAGTTGCATCCGTCCTCATAGATAAAAGATCAATGTTGATTACTTTTACACTACTTTTAGTTTTACTAGCTCTTATGATCTTGAGTACAGGAATGGGTGATATGAAACTTTCACCAACCCAGGTCATTAATGCTTTACTTGGCAAAGGTACAAAAATAGAAACTTTGGTTGTCACTTCCTTTCGATTACCAAGGATTCTCATCGCCCTATTAGTCGGAGTCTCACTCGCAGTGGCGGGAGCTATTTTACAAGGACTTATTAGGAATCCACTAGCTTCTCCCGATATTATAGGATTAACGGGAGGCGCATCCGTAGCGGTGGTTTTATTCCTAGCAGTCTATTCAGATACTAGTAATTCATTAACCATTAGCATCAAATGGTTGCCAGTTGGAGCATTTCTAGGTGCAACCATTACGGCTCTTTTAGTCTATACACTTTCATGGAAAAATGGCGTTTCCCCTATGAGACTAGTACTAATTGGAATCGGTATTTCTTCTTTGGCTCAAGCCATTACCACACTACTAATGGTTATGGGGCCCATTTATCAAGCTAGCCAGGCAAATATTTGGTTGACTGGAACGGTTTATGGTTCCACATGGGAAAACGTACAGATCCTCATGCCTTGGTCCATGTTACTAATAATGGCTGCTCTTATTTTTGCTAGGAGACTAAATGTTTCAGAGCTTGGAGATGCAGTCGCTGCAAGTGTAGGAACGAACGTGCAATCTAATCGATTTCTATTACTGCTTATTGCAACCGGACTGACTGGAGGAGCAGTGGCTTTTGGAGGAGCGATTGGATTTGTCGGTTTAATGTCTCCACATATTTCTCGTAAACTGGTAGGTTCAGCTTTTGGTGCACTAATACCGGTATCAGCATTAGTGGGGGCAATCTTAGTAATAGTTGCAGATTTGATCGGTAGAACTTTATTTGCCCCTATTGAGGTTCCAGCAGGTGTCTTCACCGCAGCTATTGGTGCTCCATATTTTATTTATCTTTTATACAAAAGCCGTAATAAATAAGCATAAGTTTTAAAAAGGTGCGTCACTCTCATTAGAAGAACGTACCTTTTTTATTGGATACTAAAAAGTTATAAAAAACTTAATATAAAGTGAACTTTTCTTAACCCCAAACACTCTTACAAGAGAAAGGTGATGGCATGGATATTATTCAGAAGGTTAAAGAGGCAAAACAAGGAGATAAAGAAGCTCTGCTTCAGCTAGTAATGGCTCAGAAGGATGAATATTATAGATTGGCATACTCGTATATGGGAAGTAAACATGATGCACTAGATGTGTTAGAAGAGATGATCGTCATCGTCTATGAAAAGGTGCATCAACTGAAGAAACCAGAGTCTTTCTATAGTTGGAGTAAAACCATATTAGTTAATCGGTGTAAAGATCTAGTAAAAAAGCAGAAGAAGGTAGTGCTGATTAAAGAATGGCGTGATCAAATGGAAGAAAGCAATGCCAACCAGCAGTCCATACCTGACCCTTATCAAAGTAAGGAACAGGAGATAGATATCCATGCCTTATTAGAAAGTATAAATATAGATCAAGCTGAGGCCATAAAACTAAAATATTTTCATGATTTAGATTACAAATCAATTTCCAAAATGACGAATGTATCGGTCGGAACCGTTAAATCCAGAATCTTCCATGGGTTGAGGAAGATGAAGCATTTATATGGAGGTGATTTACGTGAAAAAAGTTGAACAACAACTTCATGAGGCAAAAAATAAGTTCAATGACATTGAAGCACCACCAGAATTAGAAAATAGATTAAAGCAAGCACTTGAAACAAGAATACAGGAACCAAGTGGCAGAAAGGTGTCATCTGTATGGTTATCTCTAACTGCCGCGATCCTGTTAATAATATTTGCAGGTTATCATTACAATGCTCTCGCTTTCTACGGAAAGAAAATTCTTGGATTTGATCAACTTATTGATGGCACATTAAAGGAGTTAAATGAGGAAGGTAGAGGGCAAATTATCGAGGAATCGTTTTCGTTACATGATGGGACGGTACTAACGATCAATGGATTAATGATGGATGTGAATCGGATGATCATGTATTATACTTTGACTAATCCTAATGGGATTGAAAAAGCTTATAGCGATTATTTTCAGCCTGACCGGTTAACTGGTTTCTTAACGAATGCCCATTATGAAGGGGGACAAGGAATTAGAAACGATGATGGTACAGAGCTTAAAGGTACGATGGAGTTTGAAGCACCAAGCCCTTTTTCCAAATCATTAACGCTCTATTATTGGGAGTATTTACAACATGGCCAGATGCAAGAACAAAAAATCTCTATACCTTATGACCCAAATAAAGCGATGAAGGAAGAGGTTGTTCAGACTATCCGCAAAACGGTCAAGGTAGACCGGGGAGAGATTCGCTTTGATTCTATTGTGGCTTCTCCGACGGTAACGGTTATCTCTGGAAAGCTAGATGTTGAGGGTTTTGATAGAATTTCACTTGGCCTTCAAGGAATAGAGTTAAGAGCTAATAATGAACCAGTACAACAATTGGGAGCGGGTATAAGTAGCTCTATATTTGGCGGACGTGAATTTGAGATTGATTTTGATGCTCTTCCAGATAACTTGGATAAACTTGAGCTTTATATAAAAGAATTTATTGGGTATGAGAAGATCAATCAATCTATCTCATTAAAAAAAGTTAAAGGTACTCCTATCAATATTGGAGGAGAGGAATTAGTAATCAAAGAGGTTCTTGTAAAAGAGGGCATAGTAGAAGTGAAAATAGCCACGAACAATCAAGTACTGTTAGATGACGTTTTTATTCAAACTGCAACAGGAAAGGTGGAGCTTACCACGACAACCGGACACCAAGAAAAATCAGATATAACTGGGAAATTAGCCTATGAGAGAATCTTATTATTCGATACGGCGGAAGATCCTGAAGAGTTATTAATTGGTGGGATTTATTATAGTAAACGTTATGAGGAAATCATTACAATTCCATTGAATTAGATAATGAGTGATAGAAAAGTCTTGTTAGCGAAGCTGACAGGACTTTTAATCTTTTTATAGAATGCATATTTATTCTAGTAATGAAGTGACAGTACTTAATAGAATATTAATTTATTAAATTAGTATACTCTCTCTGGTTTTTGTCAATGATGTAACCAGAGGTGAGGTAAATTGAAATTATTAACAATAGTAGTAAGTATTTTAACATTCTTACAATTAGTCCCACAAACAAACATGCAGTCACCACTACTTGAAATGGTACAAGTGGCTGATGATCAAAATATATCCATTACGAGCTGGAAAATTTATGTACAAGATACAGTGTCTTATGCTTATTCCAAGAAAGAAGCGGACCAACAGGTAAAACAATTAATAGAAAGTGCAAAAGCATATACCTTTCAAGAGGATGAGTCGACAAGTAGTGAATATAGTAAGTTAGTAGGCTACAAAGATACAAGTTCTCCCACTCTTAAAGAAAGTGCAGTGATTACCATTTATGAAGAAGAAGATAAGTTTAGAATTTCACGTACTTATGAGGTGCTAGGAAGTAAGTGGAGTGAAAATCTATGGAAGTATGTGTCTTCCACCTATAAGGAAGAACTAAAGAATAGCGAGAAAGTTTTTTATTCACTCTATGGGACAAAGGCGCTTGATCAAAATTTGGAACAAGTAGCGACAGATCTTATGACGGAATTCAATGCTGAGACAGTGGAAGAGATGAAAGAGGAACAATTTATCTCTTTATCCGCCTACCGTGATGACTGGAAGGTGAAACTCCCGACAAAAGGGGGAAAAGCTTTTAATTTGCAGGTAGGGGTAAGACTAGACTCAGAAAAGAAGATAGCAGATATTGCGATGGGCACCCCTATTATCACGTCGGGATATTAAAAGGAAGTAATGGACTACCTTAACTATGTTAAAACGCTATAAGGAAGGACCTTGGTAAGAATCTTCCATCTATGATCTAGATCAATATTGCTTAGCGTTTGATGGAACGACGTAAATAAGATAGTGCATGAGGCCGGGACATAAGTATCCAGCCAATTATAAACCTAAACTATTAGGTGATTTTAAATGAATCCTTTACTTCATAGTGGACGGCATACTAATTAGCAGACCAAATCGCAAATGATTTGGTCTGTTTTTTTCCCTTATATATCATGGTTCATTGGTTATAAATACTAAGATTCGCATACTCAATCGCAACTCAAACAACATAGTAACAACAGTTGTCACCGTGCTAATTACGATGTTAATTAGTATGTCATTAGCTAAGATGATTTTAAAGATTCATCAGTTAATTGTAATTTAATGTTAAAATAAAGAGAGAGCTTGTGAAGTTTTACACTTAAACTAATCTTTCCTTATCTACAGTACCTGCAATAAAATGTTGATCTGTAGCACCTTTTATCTTTATGTACATGTAGTCAAAGATAAGTGATTAAGGACTTGACTTGGAGCCTCTGTGGGCATGATTAGTCTTGAAAGGCTGAAGCAGGTGTTTCAATAGGCAAGCCAGCCTATCATACCCACCCCTCCAAGTAAAGTCCTATCGTTGCATACTTTAAAAACTATAAAAACTTACTGTAGATATTGCTTCCACAAAGATAGAAAACTAGCACTTTTACTTTCTTTACTTACGTTGAATACGGTGGATTTTCATACTGTAGATAAGGGAAGTTTAGTTTAATAAGTGGCTTAGTTTGATTTCATTAATTGGAATTATTAGAAAAATGATAATGGAGATGTGGTAAAATATAGCTAAATAAACGCCTTAGTATAGGGGTGAGGAAATATGGAACCAAATGTATTGTTCTTTTTAATTATTGTTCTAATCCTGGCTTTTGTTGCTGAAAGGGTCTTAAGAAATAAATTAAATATTAAGAAGAGAGAAGGAGAATTTCTATATAAACATACAAATAGAATTCATTTTTGGGGCGAAGGATTTATTGTTTTTTTATCATTAATTATCTTATTTCTAATAGCGTTTATATTGGATAATGTTATGTTACAACCATATTACTTCCTCGCATGTGCGATAGTTATTCAGGTATTCCGTTCTATTATGGAATGGAAATATAGAAAAGAGTCGAAGCAGTATATTATAAGTATTGTAACCTCTTTTATGTTCATGGTTATGTTCATTGGAGTTGAAGTGATTTCACAAATGTAGTTCAATGTTTTGTCTTAGATCGTTTTATTCATCATGTTTAATGTGCGCGTTGATCCAGGAAGCGGTTGACGCTCTTTTTATATAAACTATTAAACTAAAGGAGAAGATTACTTTAAGAAGAGCATAACGTAATTAATATAATGGGGTGATAAGGATAGCTTTTAATATTATCTTCTTCCTTATGATACTTATTGAAATCTTTGTCTTATATTGGATCAACAAAAAATATACATCAATGTTTCCAGAAGACAAGCACCAAAAGATGATTTTCAATGTTTTCCTATTCTTGTTTGGGATCGCTGTCATTATGGTCTTACTAAGTTCAATAGTTGATACTTTCAGGCTATATTAAGCTAACGGGAAGTATAGTAAAGAACGATTTGGAGGTGTGTTCTTGAATACCAGTGAGATTGTTCTAAGGTCGAATAGAGAAATTAATAATGAAACCTACATAACTTTAAATAAGTATTTAGGGCGAGGACAAGTTACATATCTGGATTTAAATACACTACGACTAACAAAAGTAAATGTTGTTAATGATTTTAGCTATAATTTAATAATCAAGGATACATACGATGATTCCGATGTCAGTTTCATCTTTAGTGTATTTAAGTTAGAAGATGGATTACATATTTTATACATAAGGCACGATTTCCATCATTATATCGAAGTTAAAGAGACCATAGGTGAAGTGAGAGTCAGGTACAATTGGTTTCTCAAAATGATGATAAATTTTCATCAAGATGTCCTTTTAGCAAAAAGAGGGAATTAACATGATTGTATAAGCATGTTCATATTTCGCTAACGAGCAGGTTTGTTTAACAAGGAGCTACTATTATCCTAAGGGTTATCGAGGTGAAATGATGAATAATAGTATTAAAAATTTCTTTGCTCTTGTTACTTCAATTTTTTTGATAACTGGATGTCAAACAGAACTGAAAAAAGTTGAAATAGAAATGAAAAGTGAAGATGAACAAAAACAGATGTTAGATACGTATACCTACGATGATTATAAAAGGGTTTTTGAGGGTGTAATGTCAGTGGCTGCAGCGTATGATGAGAATGAACAATTGGTTAAATGGATCATCCGCACATTGGCAATGGAAAAACTCTATTATAAAACCGATTTAACTGATGAAGAAGTAGTACATCTTTCTAAGAAAGCAATGGACGAAGATAAAGTGTGGAAACTCATTGCAAAAGAGGAATACGGTATTAAAGTAACCGAAGATGAAGTCGATAAAAATATTCAAGAGGGACCAGATACAAGTGATTTACCGCAGCATCTTGCTTATGCTGATGCATTAGGAATGTCTCTAGTAGAACTAAATCATAATTTTGATAGAGATCTATACGAGAAAAATGTTATCTGGTTAAAGTTACGGACTGAGTTAACGGAGAAATACAATATAACAGATAACAATCAATTAGTTGAAAAATACGGGGAAGAAGTAAAAACAAAAATGAACAAATTATAAATTCGTGAATGAAAATCAAATAAGAGTAGTTACTCTTCTTAAGCTTGATTACAGCTAACCTTATTGTAGTAACGGGTGAGTTTAGTCAAAGAAGAAAAATTTTATTGATCATAATCGTCTTTATAATTGGGGGGAGTTTGATGCTGAAATCGTTTAAAATGGTTATTTGGTTGTTTACCGTCATAGTGGTGGTTATATCAGGATGCTCCGTTAAAGAGTTAGAAGGCGATACTCCACCAATACCAATAGTTACTGTTGGAGAAGAGAACATTGAAGTTGTGCGAGCATCCTATTGTTGGAATACTGGTTGTGTTGACTATGCTGGACCTCCTGAGATACTAGGAGGAAAATTACCCTTCCAAGTTCAAAAAGGTGCAAACATTAAAATCCGATTTGATTATGAACCAAAGCCATCTAGTATTTCTGTATCCAGAATGCTCGACAAAGACCAAGAATGGGTAAAAGATGAATTAGTAGATGATGTACTTACTGCTCCAATTGAAGAAGGTATATATTATTATGATTTTTTAGTGTATTGGCACTCAGAAGATGGTAAGTATTCATTAGGAGATTCCTATTATGCTTTTGTTATAGAAGTAAAATAACCCTAGAGATTCTTATTCAACAAACGGGTGCTTATCTACAGTAAGTTTTTATAGTTTTTAAAGTATGCAACGATAGGACTTTACTTGGAGGGGTGGGTATGATAGGCTGGCTTGCCTATTGAAACACCTGCTTCAGCCTTTCAAGACTAATCATGCCCACAGAGGCTCCAAGTCAAGTCCTTAATCACTTATCTTTGACTACATGTACATAAAGATAAAAGGTGCTACAGATCAACATTTTATTGCAGGTACTGTAGATAACTTCCCTTTACTTAAAAAGGAATTAAAACAAAAATGTTTGGATAAGAAATTCCAAGCGTTTTTTTGTTAACTTTTTCAACTACTAAATTTGCTGTGATACGGTTTGTAATATCACCTTTTTTTTCGTTTTACCCACAGTATCGGAACCGTTTAACCTTAGGTTCATCGCTAAACTCTTCAATTAAGCATTGATAGAAGGTTGAGTTGCTTTCGAAAATAATAATAGTTGTTTGTTCTTGTCTTCTTTTTAAGAGCTGTTTCGTGAAGGCCCCTGTACCTGAACCTTATTCTATAATATAGTTGGCTTGTTTAAAGTTAATATGTTTAACCATCGTCTTGGATAGATACAGAGATCTTGATGTTATCGAACCAATCGATCGTGGTCGGAAGATATATTGAAATATGATAAAACCTCGTCTTATTGAAATCCATCCCCATTTTATTTAGTCCATCTAGATTATCCAAAGAGGGCTAAAGAATCTTGTTGTAGTTTAGTCTGGATTTTAAGTAGAATAATAATAGCTTGAAGTAGTTTATAGTAGAATTGGTAAAATACATAAAAACAACGTAAAGAGAGGTGGATATGTTGGTTCTTGATTATGTACTATTGCAAAAATTATTACTGTCTCTTGTACTGGGTGCCGCTGTCGGTTTAGAGAGGGAACTAAAGAAGAAACCCTTAGGGCTAAAAACAACAATCGTTATTTCCGTTAGCTCATGCTTGCTAACATTTGTATCAATTGAAGCAGCCAATTATTATGCTGTAGCCTATGAGAAACCAATGGATCCATTACGACTTGCTGCACAGATAATTTCTGGAGTTGGATTCTTAGGTGCTGGGGCAATCCTTAGAAGGAACAACGATGTGATCAGCGGATTAACAACGGCAGCTATGATTTGGGCTGCAGCTGGAATTGGAATAACAGTCGGAGCAGGCTTCTATTTTGAGGCTATTATCGCAACCGTCATTATGCTTATTTCCGTCGAGATGCTAAGTCCATTATTAAAAAAGATTGGTCCAAAAACATTAAGACAAAAAGAAATTCGATTAAAGCTAGAAGTGAAAAGGGACATTTCATTAAAAGAGACCTTTCAGCACATTAGAGATCTGGACATTACCATTGTACGAGTAAAAATAAAAGATGACCAAAGTAAAGAATGTCGTCTTGTCGACCTAGTTGTGACAATCGACGAAACAAGATATACATCCGATGTATACGAAGATATTAAATACTTAAAGGAAGTCAATTCTATTGAGATTGAGCTTTTATAGGAAAAACCTCCCTAAACTATAAAGAGAAGGGATAGATATATAATGAAACGAAATTTTCACTGGATTTTACTAATTGTTATGACTGTTAGCTTCTTTATGGGGTTTCAACATTTCGAGCTGTCTACTCCAGCCCTTGTTGCAACTTTATTCGGAATGATGGGTCTAATAGCAATGATCTATCTTAGCTTTATAACTGAAAAACAAAAACGAGATCAACATAACAGAAAATGAGAGCTGCAACAGGAGGATTATTTATGAAATTAATAGGAGTACTACTCCTTTTTACTTTTCTTATAGGATGTTCAATTAATGAGGAGAGCACTCAAAACAAAGAGCTAACGATTGCAGCAGCAGCTAGTTTAGCAGATGCACTTCAGGAAGTAAAAGCTAATTATGAGGAAAAGTATAAGACTCAAATTAACTATAGCTTTGGATCCTCAGGATCGCTTCAGGAACAAATTACACAAGGAGCTCCTGTTGATCTGTTTTTTTCAGCAGCTGAAGATAAATTTAATACTTTAGTGAAAGAGGGAAAGATTGATGAGACAGAGACTGCTCATATTCTTACCAATGAGTTAGTCCTTATTGTTCCTAAAAATAGCGGAAAGCCCGTTAAGACATTTGAGGACCTAATTCAAACATCAAGAATTGCAGTAGGTATTCCTGAATCTGTACCAGCGGGAAAATACGCAAAGGAATCTCTTGAGTCTCTAGGTTTATGGTCCACACTAGAAGATAAGTTGGTATTTGGAAAGGATGTTAGACAAGTATTAACGTATGTAGAAACAAATAATGTTGATGCAGGAATTGTGTATAAATCAGATGCCTTCCTTTCAGAAGAAGTGGAAGTGGTCGCAACAGCAAAGGTAGGTTCGCATACACCTATTGTCTATCCACTGGGAATGATAAGCGATTCAAAAAACAAAGAAGAAGCGAAGCGGTTTTTCCAATATCTACAAAGTGAAGAGGCTATCGATATTTTCAAGAAATATGGATTTGGGACGTATTAAATGGTCGGGACATGTTGTCTCGGCTTTTTTGTTATTACCGAAGGTTAAAAATACCAAATTAATAAAAAATAAAGGTTTTCTAGTTAGGGTTCGCGTAATAGTAATAATAACAAAAAATGGAAAGTTAGTTGGAACAGCAAGTTAAAATGCTGGATGATAGGAGTAACAGCACCTATAATGAAAAAAACTGAGGAGTGTGAGAGAAGATGAACAAGGAAGAGTTATTGAAAGCAAAAAGAGAAGTTCTACATTGGGTAGAGCAACTAGAAGATCTGGATGAGAATACATGGTTTCAACCTCTTAGTGAAGGAAAATGGGCAATAGCTGATGTCCTCTCCCACTTCATATCTTGGGATCGTTTCTGTATGGATTATCGACTTCCTTATATGGAAAAGTCAATTCCGTTTCCAAAATTAGATGTGAACGTTGATCATGTCAATCGGTCAGCGTCAGTCTATGCTCGTTCAGGTATCACCAAAAGTCAATTAATTCATGAATATAAAGAGACGAGAACGCTACTACTTGATTTATTAGAGGAGCGATCAGAAGAGAGTTTTTCACGGATCATTAAATTAGGAGCAGCTGAGATGACAGTTGCTGAATATTTGCAGTCGTATATTGAGCATGACCAAGCACATATTCAAAAAGTCAGTGAGTTCTTAAACAAAACCATAACTAGTAGTGAACCGGCTTAACGTAATTTCGTAAAAAGAGGTTAAAACGGGTAGATTAGGATCAGTAAATAACTTGTTAAATGTACCCCCCTGTGGTATATTCTAACTGAGGGGAGGTTAATAGATGACTGAACATAATCATATAGAAGAATGTTGTTCATCTGAGTTAAGCTCTCGTAAAAGTCATCACTCAGATCAAACGAAGCGAAATTTAATAAGTCGATTGAATCGAATTGAAGGTCAAATCCGCGGAGTTAAGGGGTTAATTGAGAAAGACACATATTGTGACGATGTCATTACCCAAATTTCAGCCATTCAATCCGCGCTAAACAGTGTAGGGAAAATGTTGTTAGAAGGACACTTAAAAAGCTGTGTAGTGGAAAGAATACAAGAGGGTGACCAGGAAGTTATTGATGAATTTCTTATAACGATACAACGTTTAATGAAGAAATAGGAGGAATGAAACATGGAAAAAGTAACATTACAAGTTCAAGGAATGTCATGTGGACATTGTGTAAAAGCAGTTGAGGGTAGTGTGGGAACGTTATCTGGTGTAAGTGAAGTGAAAGTGAACCTTGAAAACGGGACGGTAGATGTTGAGTTTAACTCAAATGAAGTAACGTTAGATAAAATTAAAGAAACAATTGATGATCAAGGCTATGATGTAGCGTAAAAAGTGCTGTAATAGCACTTTCTTTTGGATTGCAATATACCCCCGTTGGGTATGTAGAGGAGGATTAACATGAGTGAGTCATTAAAAGAGACGACTCTTCAGATTACAGGAATGACGTGTGCAGCCTGCTCAACTCGTATTGAGAGAGGGCTGAGAAAAATTGAGGGAGTTAAAGAAGCAAATGTAAATTTAACGCTAGAGAAATCTACTATTACATTTAATCCCAATGTCACCAATGTAGAGGCATTACAAAATAAAATTAAGGACCTAGGTTTTGGCGTTAGAACGGAGAAAAAAGAGTTCACCATTACAGGAATGACGTGTGCGGCGTGCTCTGCCAGAGTGGAAAAGGGTCTAAACAAGCTAGAAGGAATTCAATCTGCAACTGTTAATCTTGCGCTAGAAACAGCTATGGTAGAGTATAATCCTTCTGAGTTATCAACTGCAGATATCCAAGCAAGAGTAGAAAAATTAGGATACGGGGCAAAGCTTAAGGAAGAATCAGAAGAATTAGTTGATCATCGACAAGCTGAAATTGAAAAACAAACCGGGAAATTTCTCTTCTCTGCCATCCTTTCTCTTCCACTACTTTGGGCAATGGTTAGTCACTTTTCTTTTACCACTTGGATTTATCTCCCGGAAATGTTTATGAATCCTTGGGTTCAACTTGCACTTGCAACACCAGTACAGTTTATCGTTGGGAAACAGTTCTATGTAGGGGCTTACAAAGCCTTGCGTAACGGTAGTGCAAACATGGATGTATTAGTAGCTTTAGGAACATCCGCTGCATATGTCTATAGCCTTTATTTATCAGTGGCTTCAATCGGTAGTGGTGCGCATATGGTCGAACTATATTATGAAACAAGTGCCATACTCATCACGCTAATCCTACTTGGTAAGCTTTTTGAAGCGAAGGCAAAAGGGCGTTCATCTGAGGCTATTAAGAAGTTAATGGGCTTACAAGCTAAGACAGCGACTGTATTTCGGGATGGAGAGGAAAGAGTCATTCCTTTAGAAGAAGTGGTCGTAGGAGAAATCCTGCACGTAAAGCCCGGTGAAAAGGTTCCTGTTGATGGAGAAATAATGGAAGGTCATTCTGCCTTTGATGAATCTATGATTACAGGGGAGAGTGTCCCAGTTGATAAAACGACAGGTGATTCAGTAATAGGCGCAACCATTAACAAGAATGGTTTTATAAAGATGAAGGCAACAAAAATTGGGAAGGATACAGCATTATCTCAAATAATTAAGGTAGTTGAACAGGCACAGGGGTCAAAAGCGCCTATTCAACGGCTAGCCGATCGTATCTCAGGTATTTTTGTTCCTATTGTAGTAGGGATTGCTTTCATTACTTTCTTAGTTTGGATAATATGGGTATCTCCTGGTAATTTTGCAGAGGCGTTAGAAAAACTCATTGCCGTATTGGTTATAGCCTGCCCTTGTGCCCTCGGTTTAGCAACCCCAACCTCGATCATGGCTGGTTCTGGTCGCGCTGCAGAGCTAGGGATTTTATTTAAAGGTGGAGAGCACTTAGAGTCTACTCATACCATTAATACGGTCATTTTAGATAAGACAGGGACCATTACAAAAGGCACTCCTGAATTAACAGATGTAGTGGTGTTCAATGGTTTTACAGAAGAGAGTTTATTAAGAATAGCTGGATCTGTTGAAAAAAATTCGGAACACCCTTTAGCTATCGCTATAGTAGAGGGAATTAAAACAAAAGGTCTTAGCTTACAAGAGGTCACTGACTTTGAAGCTATACCAGGCTATGGTATAAGAGGTAAGGTTAACGATCAAATGGTCTTAGTTGGGACTAGAAAGCTAATGGTTCAACATAAAGTGTCCATTGATAACGCCATTGTAAAAATGGAAGAATTAGAGAATCAAGGTAAAACAGCCATGCTTGTCTCAGTTAATGAGACATTGGCAGGAATTATTGCCGTGGCTGATACCATAAAGGAAACATCAAGAGAAGCGATTACTCGATTACAAAATATGGGTATAGAAGTGTTTATGATAACAGGTGATAATGAGAGAACCGCAAAGGCTATTGCAAATGAAGTGGGTGTTAACCGATATATCGCTGAAGTCTTACCAGAAGGAAAAGCAGAGGAAGTGAAAAAGCTTCAGCAAGCTGGCAAAAAAGTCGCGATGGTTGGTGATGGTATCAATGATGCACCAGCGCTAGCAGTGGCTGATATAGGTATGGCGATAGGAACAGGAACGGATGTAGCGATGGAGGCAGCAGATATTACGTTAATTCGTGGAGATCTGCAATCTATAGCTGATGCAATTGTCATGAGTAGGAAAACAATGAGTAACATTAGGCAAAACCTATTTTGGGCCTTTGGTTATAATACACTAGGAATCCCCATTGCAGCATTAGGTTTCCTTGCTCCGTGGTTAGCGGGTGCGGCAATGGCGTTTAGTTCAGTATCGGTCGTACTAAACGCATTGAGATTACAAAAGGTTAAATTTTAGAGGAGAATTAACATGAAAAAATGGATTTTTTCAGCAATCGGTTATTTGCTAGTTGTTATTATAGGTTACTCTGTTTACGCTGCCTTTTCTTCTCAACCTGTGGAAGAAACAAATGTGAATAAACATGAGGGGCATAATGAAACAGGCTCAAATAATGGGCATGGAGATCATGGAAATCATGGAGAGAGTGAAGAGCATAAAGAAAGTGAAGTAAATGTAGAGCTTAATGTCACTAGTGCAAAATTGAACATTTTACTGACAGATAAAGAAAATCAGCCTGTAGAGGAACTTGAAATAAACCATGAAAAACTTTTACACCTTATTATTGTAGATGAGCATCTCGAACAATATTATCATCTTCACCCAGAAGAAGTAGCTCCTGGAATTTATGAAGTGGACCATCAATTGACCGATGGGGTGTATAAAGCATTCGTCGATATAAAGCCTAAAAGTCTTGAGTATGTGACAAAGCCTGTTGAGTTTACAATAGGTGAAGTTAATGAAGAACACAGTCATGCTAGTCTTCAGGTGGATACTGAACTACAAAGAGAAGTAAATGGAGTGGTTACGATATTAGAGCCATCGTCTCTAAAAGCTAATGAACCTGTAACACTTTCCTATACGTTTCCTTCTAATCCAGAACTCCAGCCATATTTAGGGGCTCTAGGGCATGTCGTCATACTTGATGAATCGGGGACGAATTATATACATGTTCACCCTCTATCTGACAATGAGACAATCTTTGAAACATTGTTCCCAGCTGCAGGAATATATAAAATATGGGGAGAGTTTCAAATCGGTGAAGAAGTGCATGTTTATCCATTTACTATAGAAGTTAAGTAATCAACAAATCCTCCATCTTATGATGGGGGTTTTTCTTATTTTAATTTGAAAAAAATGGTAAAATAGATAATAGACTGTTAATAGGGGTGGAAAAATGAAGACGTTAGTATGCTTTGGTGATAGTATAACGGCAGGAAAAGAGGGACACAAAGAGTCGTTATTAACCTCACTTCTGTCCAAACAATTGGTAGACTTTAAGATTATTAACTCTGGAGTACCTGGTGATAATACAAATCAAGCTCTTGATAGATTAAAAAATGATGTTTTAGTATATAAACCTGACTTGGTAACTGTATTGTTTGGAGCAAACGATGCAGCATTGCATAAGACGGTAGAACTAGAGGTATTTAAAGAAAATATTAGAAAGATTACAACGTCTATTGGGTCAAACAGAACGATCCTAATCTCGCCCGCGCCAGTTGATGAAGAGCTTCAAAAAGCGAGGACCAACATAATATTAAGTAAATATGCAGATGCAGTAAGAGAAGTTTCCATTGAAACAGAAAGCCATTTTATTGATTTATTTGGGTACATACTATCGAAAGATCAATATCAAACCATTCTTAAAGGATTAGATAATGATGGCCTTCATTTTGGTGAGCTCGGATATGAAATACTTTCACAATTGATTGTTCAAAAGATTACAGAACTTCAAAATTAATTCGGGGGAATGTCATACTCATATTGATCTCATCTGTGATCAGAATTTACAAGGTTATTATCAAAGGTTTAATATGCTAAAAGCCAATGGTATGGTATTTCGGAATTACTCGAAACAGACCGGAAGATAATCTACGAGTAATACAATAAAAAGCAAACAATCGTTGAACGGTTGTTTGCTTTTCTTTGTCACTTATTTCACTGAGAAGGTTTGTTTTACTTGATATTTTTTGCCCTCTTTAGGAGTCATCCAAACGTTTAGCGTATAGTCTCCCTTTTCTAATTGAAGCTCATTCAAAATAATTTCGTAATTTAATGATTCACCAGGTTTGACAGTTTCTTCCCCGATCGCTTGAAGAAAGCTAGCTACACTTGAGAATAAATATATTTCTTCTCCTTGCTTGTTTTCAACTGAGAAATCATAGCGCTGTGAGCTAGTAAACTCGAGTGTTACCTCTTGTTCTGTTTGATTCTTTACCGTGTATTCAAATACGAGGGGACTCTTTTCAACTAAGCTAGGTTCCATTTCTCCAGCTGCAACACCACTACCGTTTGAATTCTCACCTTGAGATTCCTCCGAATTTCCTGTGCCACAAGCAGTTATAAAAAAAGCAGACAATAAAATAATGAACCATTTTTTCAAAAGTATCACCTTCCTATAGGAAATGTTGAATCTATTTTATTAGTCGTATTAGTATCCTCTAATGTTACACAATTAAAGGAAATTTTGAAAACATGAAACTAATAATGAGTTGAAATATACTTTTTCCGTTGATATTAGTAAATTATATAGTGAGTGTTATTTGTGTTTATGTATTAATGACTTAGCATTTCATAATATTTCCATTTTTTATAGTATAATTTGGTTTACAAAATAGAACGGGGGACAACTAATTGTTATACTCAACTTTAAAAAATGACCTGATTAAAGCGGTAGGTAAAGTTGTACTAGGTAAGGAAGAAGTTACAGAACTGATATTAGTTTCTATGCTTTGTAAGGGACATGTATTACTAGAAGATGTCCCTGGAACAGGGAAGACGATGCTTGCTAAAACAATCTCAAAATTAGTAGGAGGACAATTCAAAAGACTTCAATTTACACCGGATGTTCTACCGAGTGATGTAACAGGTGTTGAGTTCTTTAACCCGAAGGAAAGGCAATTTGAGGTTCGCTTAGGTCCGGTGATGACAAATGTGTTGTTAGTAGATGAAATCAATCGTGCCACTCCAAGAACACAGTCTAGCTTGCTAGAGGTCATGGAAGAGCGTCAAGTGACGATAGGAAATGAAACAATAAAACTTCCCGTCCCATTTTTTGTACTTGCCACTCAGAATCCTTTAGAGTCACAAGGGACATTTCCATTACCGGATGCGCAGCTAGATCGTTTTTTTATGAGTATTAACATGGGTTATCCGAGCTTTATAGAAGAACAACAAATGATGAGAATCTACCGTGAGACGGAACCAATGGCTGAACTAGATTCTTATTTTCAATCAATTGAGGCATTCGTTGATTTACAAGAAAAAGTAAAAACCGTTCAGATGACAGAGGACATTGAAAGATATCTTTTAACAATTATTCATCGTACAAGAGACCATGAGTTTGTCTCAGCGGGCGTAAGTCCTAGGGGAACACTGGCTTTTATGAAAGCCGTACAAGCCAAAGCGATGCTTGAGAATAGACAGTATGTAACACCGGATGACGTAAAGTATATTGCGCCTTTTGTACTAAGTCATAGAATACAACTAACGATGGAGGGGAGTATGAGATCCACCAAGCGAGACATTATCGAGGAAATTATTCAGGCTACAGAAGCGCCTGTTGAAAGAGGCGTGTAAGGTGAGAGATTGGAGGAAGGAAGGCCTTCATGCTGAAAAGGCAAAGATACTTCTCGTTTTTGTTGTATTCTTAACGATCTGTAATTATTTCTTATTATCTATGATTTTATCAATGCTGTTAGCCAGTATACTCGTGATCTTTATCTTTTCTCATTTCTACCACAAGTTTCTGGTTGTTTCATTAGCAAATAAGCGTAAAACAATACGGATTTTCCCTGAAGAAACGGTAAATATTTCTTTTGACATTCATGCTAAGAGTATTGTCCCACTCTATTATGGAAGATTTTCTTTCCTAGTATCTAATCATCTAAAAGTTGAAAACATGAAAAGCTTAGTTGAAAAAAAGGATTCAACTATTTACTCTTTTGATATTTCTAGTGGGAAAAGTAGCTATCCATACACAGTTAAAGCTCTAAAAAGGGGAAGGGTTATCTTCCGACAAATGGAGGTTCATCTGTTCGATCCGTTATTTTTAGGAGAGTCTACATATATCTATAATCCTTTTTATAAAACGGAAATCGTCGTGCTCCCTAAGATGAAACCAGTATCAGGAATGGAGAATCTACTTTCAAAAGTACATGGAAATAATCCGTCCCTTTATTCCTTTTTTCAAGAACCGATTCTGATTTCTGGAGTAAGAGACTATACGCCTGACGATGCTTTTCAACAGATTCATTGGAAGGCATCTGCTAGAACGGGACTTTTACAAACAAAAATTCTGGAGAAAACCTTTCAGCAAAAATGGACCTTTTTAGTTAACGTAGGTGAAGAGGGACAGGGAACGACTTATTCCCATTACTTTTCTGAGCAATTAGAAGATCGGATTAGTCATATTGCCTTCTTACTTCAGCTTGCAGAAAAGCAAGGTATTGAATTTGAGATGTATATAAATATTGTAGCGAGAAATCCTCATAGACTTGTTTATCTAGAAGAAGGAAGTGGCAAAGAACATCTTATTAAAGGATTAGACCTCTTAGCGAGAATTGATCATCTGAGCCCTCTTGTAAAGGTGAATCGATTGATAGGTAGCGCAGAATCGAGCTTAAGGCGTTCGACTGGGGTTATTTTATGTGGAATCTCTAAGGAGGAAGTACTTCAAACGCTGTCTGATCGTTATATCCTCCAACTACCAATGTTTGAGCTGCACTCGACGGAAGCAGGGGGGGCTGTTCAACGATGTTAAGAAAGGATTGGAATTTATACTGCTTGTATATAGCTATTACGTTGTTTGAGATTATTAGTTTCTACTTACTCACGAAGGTGGTAACAGATGCTATTAATCCTTTTGAGCTCATCTTTGCGTATTCTACTCCTTTAGCCATTCTAAAATGGCTTCAGTTAGGGAAGAGTAAAGTTTCGCAGCAAGTCCTATTATTTATACCAATCTTACAGGTAGTATTGCTCTCTTTGTTTGGCTATAGCCTGATAATCCTAGCTTCACTTTTATTATTTAGCTTTTGGAGAGTATATACATTCATTAAGGAATCTTACCCAGAAAGACAGGCAACCTGGCTTGCAGCGGTGTTGGCGACAACGTTCTTCGTCTTGATGTCAAAAAGAGAATTCTTAATGGAACATGTAAGCTGGTTCTTACTGCTTTTACTATTATTTTTTGTCATTAGGGTGTTATTGCAGGTAAGAGAACATGCTTGGGTATTAGTTAAGGGCAGTTACCAGCAATTATTGCTATATATGGTAGGAGCTGCTCTGGGGCTACTACTTGTCTTCCAAGTTGGAATGTATGTTCTGAAGATAATCCTCTCATTTTTAGCGACAGTAATAGGGTATATAATAGGCTTTCCGATTTCATGGATGCTTGAGAAACTTCAGTTAAAAGCAAAGCAAGAAGAGGGAGAGATAGATGGGATCATGGATGAACCCTCTGAGTTTCCTTTTAAAGATGTACAAACAGGGATGGAAGGGCTCCAATATGATGTTGTTACGACTATTATCGTATTGTTAATAGTGGTGATCTCCCTTTACTTTTCTTACATAGCTAAAAAGAGTGTAAAAGATACAGATTTGGAGCCAGAACAATTGATATCGGTTGAGGAAGATCACCAGAATAAGAGTTCCTTCTTACAAGCATTTAGAAATTTGCGTAATAGCTTTTACAGTGATCATGGTCGGAATGACGTAAGACTTCAGTTTTATAAATTGCAAGCTTACTTGAAAAAAAGAGGGTATGAAAGAAAACAAGAAGAGACAGTAGAAGAGTGGTTTAACCGTCTTCAGTTGGACGATGAGACAGCTACTGAAGTTCTTAAAATCTATGAGCGATCCAGGTATAGCGTTACTAGTCTCTCAGACCAAGAGTTTCAAATCTATGCAAATGGAATTAAGCAGATCAAAAACCAATTTAAAGAAAAATCTTCTACTAAGAAGGAATAAGGAGGAAATAATATGAAAACAGCACTAGTTTTAGGTGGAACTATGTTTTTTGGCAAACGCTTGGTGCAATTATTAATAGACCGAGGTGTAGAAGTTACGATTGCAACAAGAGGAACGACTTCTGATCCATTTGGAGATACGGTAAAAAGAATAAATCTGGATCGTACAAAAAAAGAGTCCATCGTAAAAGGACTTTCAGGCCTACAATGGGATGTTGTTTATGATCAAACCGCCTATTCTCCAATTGAAGTGAAAGATGTTTTAGATGTTGTGCAGGATCAGATGAAACATTACGTCTTTACATCCACGATGGCTGTATATGACTTTGGTCTCCAAAAGAAAGAGACGGATTTTATACCGGGAGATACTGAGTATGAGCTGAAAGCAAGGAATGAGTACGTTGGCCTTAGCGGTTATCAAGAAGCAAAAAGAGCGTGTGAGCAGTATTTAGAAAAATTCTCGCCGGTTCCAGTATCGGTTGTCCGATTTCCGTTAGTCATTGGTGAGGATGATTATACAAACCGACTAAAAATTATTGTGGACCGAGTCATGAATGAAGAGCCAATAAGTGTATTTGAACTTGATCTGGGATTAGGGTTCGTCACATCTGAGAAAGCAGCAGAACTCCTTTTTTGGCTTGGGAATACGAAGAAGACAGGGGCATGGAATGGAGCGTTAGATGGCTATTGGACACATCGCCAGTTAATTGAAGAAATAGAAGATATAACAGGCAAGAAAGCCATCATCAAAGAAGAATCGCAGCCCGAGCCCGAAACAATCAGTCCCTATGCGATGCCAAAAGACTGGTCTGTAGATGCTAGTAAAGCTAAAGCAGAAGGATTTGAGTTCGGTACTGTAGAGGATGTATTACGCCCATTAATTCAATACTATGCTCATACTCGTCAGTAATCTAAATCCTTTCAATAAAATGGGTAGTGTTGAAACGAGCCGTAAGAATCATATATATTTTATTAAGAAAGTTGTATAATCAGTATTGTGTTGTTTATAGAAACTAAAGAGTATAGATCTTTATTATAAACATTTGCTTGTCGGGCCTAAACGGGGCGCTTCAGCTTTTCGATTTGTCTAGCTTCAGCGCCTAGGCCCTCGAGTCAAATAACCCTTGGACAAATAAAAGGAAAAACCGCCTTTTCTTTGTCCAAGGAACATTTGCTTGTCGGGCCTGAGCGAGGCGCTTCAGCTTTTCTAATAAGGGGGAACCTCATGAAGAAGGTTAAGTTAGGTTTATTATATGGTGGTAAGTCAGCAGAGCATAGGGTGTCGCTTCAGACGGCTTTAGCTGTTACGAAGGCGTTGGATATGTCAAAGTTTGATGTTCATCCTATTTACATAACGGATCAAGGGGAGTGGATCCGTGGAGGACAGTTGACGGCTCCGGCTCAAGATGTGAAGGCTTTAGAATTATCTAAGGATAATCAAGTCATTTCTCCTGTCTCTTTAAACAAAGAATTATTTCCTGCAACTAAAACGGAAGAGGATCAATCTATAGATGTCATTTTTCCTCTATTACACGGACCGAATGGGGAAGATGGAACCGTACAAGGTTTGTTAGAATTGATGAACATTCCGTATGTAGGAAATGGTGTTTTATCTTCTGCAGCAGGGATGGATAAGGTTATCATGAAAAACTTATTCGCTCAAGCTGGCTTAAAGCAGGCGAAATATCTTTCTTTTATTAGGAGAGAGTGGGACCAACAAAAAGAAGAGTTAATGAGTGCGATAGAAGAGAAACTTGGGTTTCCTTGCTTCGTGAAACCGGCAAACTTAGGCTCTAGTGTAGGAATTAGTAAGTGCCGAAATCGTGAAGAGCTGGAGATAGCTTGTGTAGAAGCTTTTCAATTCGACCGTAAACTCATTATTGAAGAAGGAATCGTTGGAAGAGAAATTGAAATCGGGATTCTTGGAAATGACGATCCTAAGTGTTCAGTTGCAGGTGAAATTGCTCCTAAGAAGGATTTTTATGATTATAAAGCAAAGTATGAGGACGGAGATACGGCTCTTTTAATTCCGGCCTCTATTTCAGAAGAGCAATACGAGGATCTAAAAGAGCAAGCAATTCGTGCCTTTAAAGCAATTGATGGAGCGGGACTTGTTCGAGCAGACTTCTTTTTAACGGCTAATGGGGAATTTTTAATTAACGAAGTTAATACAATGCCAGGTTTTACTCCGTTTAGTATGTTTCCACTAATGTGGCAGCATACTGGCGTTACGTATCCGGAACTAATTGAAAAATTAGTTGAATTAGCTCTTGAGCGACATGAACAAAAACAAAGCATCAAACACACGTTTTAATAATCACAACCTAAACACCATTTGAAAAAATGGTGTTTCTTTTACGAATATTGAAAGCCTTGTTTTAGAATATTTATAAAAACATTCAGTGTAAAAGAAAGGAGTCAGAGCCTTGATTAATAGAGCATTAGGTGATATTGAGAGAATGATAAAAAATGCTGAGCTACATGGAGATGCCGAATTATCCATCCAGGGTGTTTCCATCAATTCAAGAGATGACCTACATGGGAAATTATTTATCCCTATTAAAGGAGAACGTTTTAATGGGCATGAATTTGTAGCAGATGCGTTTCAAAAAGGAGCAGTTGCCTGCTTATGGAAGAAGGATGAACCAAACAAGCCTTCAGATGTCCCTTTAATTTTAGTGGATGATACCCTTACTGCCCTTCAACAGCTGGCTCATTCATACCGCCATGAATTGAAGTTAAAAGTAGTAGGAGTCACAGGAAGTAATGGTAAGACGTCAACGAAGGATATGATTTTCTCTGTTCTATCTACTGAGTATAAAGTGGAAAAAACAGAAGGGAATTTCAATAATCATATTGGATTACCATTAACAGTTCTGAAAACAGAAGAGGATACAGAGATTCTTGTTTTAGAGATGGGGATGAGCGGCAGAGGAGAAATAGAGTTATTATCTAAGATTGCGGAGCCTGACGTAGCTGTCATTACTAACATCGGTGAGTCTCATTTACAAGACTTAGGGTCTCGCGAAGAAATCGCAGAAGCTAAGCTTGAAATTACAGCTGGTTTAAAGGCTGGTGGATCGTTAATTTTTATGGGAGATGAACCATTATTACAGGAACGAATTGGTCGCTACACTGATATTAAGCTTATTTCATTTGGACAGGAAGAAACCAACGAATACTATCCTGTGTTTATTAAGCAGGAATCTAATGGCACCTCTTTTACATGTAATAAAGCGTCGCGACCATTTTTTATTCCTATTCTAGGGAGACATAATGTGTTTAATTCATTGGCTACACTTGCGGTAAGCCAGGTACTAAATATTACATGGGAAAACGCAATAAGAGGACTCTCCCAGCTGAAGATGACGAAAATGCGGGCTGAGATTAGCTCCGGCATCAAGGGATCGACTATTATCAATGACGCTTATAACGCGAGCCCAACCTCTATGAAAGCAGCTATTCAATTGCTACAAGACCTTGAAGGATATAAACGAAAATTTCTTATTCTAGGTGATATGCTAGAGCTAGGAGATCAGGAAATACCATTTCATCAAGAGGTAGGTAGAGCTATTGATCCGACAAAGATTGACTATGTCTTTACTTTTGGTGAACTAGGTAAGCAAATTGCCACAGGTGCTACGGCGCAGCTAACAGACAAACGTGTCTTCTCCTTTACAAATAAACATGAGCTTATTGAGAGTGTGGAAAGTAAACTTAACGAAAAGGATGTAGTACTTGTTAAAGCTTCACGTGGAATGAGGTTAGAAGAGGTCGTAGAGGCATTATCACAGAAATAATAATAGTTGGATGAACCTTTGTTCATTCTATTAGTAATGTAACATTTTTTGGAAAGGTGATCATGGTGATTGGTTGTCTTTGTATTCATGGATTTACAGGCTCTCCCTATGAAGTTGAGCCATTAATGTCTTATCTAGAAGACCATACAGATTGGAAGATCGTTGCACCTATTTTACCAGGACATGGTGAAGAAGGAACCTTACTTCATATCACGTATCAGCAATGGATTGATGCAGTAGAAGAGGCCCTAGAATCGTTAGTAGCTGATTGCGAGACGATTTATGTAGTAGGTTTTTCCATGGGGGGCTTACTTGCCGCCTATTTAGCTACAAAATATCCAATTGATAAGCTGGTGCTATTAAGTGCTGCCGCCTATTATGTAAATATTCGTCAACTACTTATTGATATTAGGGAGATGGCAGCTGATGGAATAAAGGGTCATCTTCAGGATAATACTCTTTACCAAAGATACCGGAAAAAAATAATGGACACTCCTGTTTCTGCTACGAAACAATTTCGTATGCTGGTCAAACATATCAAGCCTCGATTAAAAGATGTGCACAATCCAACTTTAATCATACAAGGGGAATGTGATGGAATTGTACCTACAAAGAGTGCTCACTATATTTTTAAACATATCGGTACTGAAGATAAAAAATTAGTCTTCCTAGACTCATCCCCTCACCATGTTTGTCATGGCCCAGATTTTGAACAATTGGTGGAAGAGATATCGACCTTTTTTGAAATACTTTAATTTATGTAAGATGAGACAAAAACAAGACGCTTGAGTATCAATTCAAGCGTCTTTGATGTGTAAAAAATGTAAGGGTTTATATTTTTTGATTACGAGCTGGACCTTGGAACGAGAAGACTAGACCACCTTCACCGGCATATGTACCAATAAGAGGACCCATCTCTGTTAGTATGCCTTCTTTAAAAGGATAACGTTCCATAATTTCAGAAAGAACCGCTTTTCCTTTTTCTTCACAATTACTGTGAGAAAGACATACAGTCTGATCTTCAAATTCCTTCGTATATTCGCCAATGGCATCAATAAAACGTCTAAGAGCCTTTTTGTCACCACGTACTTTTTCAAATACCTCAATTTTTCCATCTACATCAACACGTAGAGATATTTTTATGTTAAGCGCGTTGGCAATCGTCCCCTTAAATCGATCTAATCTTCCACCTTTAATGACATTCTCAAGTGTTTCAAGCAAAATAAAAGTATTTACTTTAGGAATTGCTTCATTTAATAACGTAACAATTTTCTCAAAGGATTTCCCATTCTCGATTTCTCTTGCAGCTTGTACAAGTAAAACGACCATTCCAGGGGAACCAGTACTTGCATCAAGTACCTCTATTTTACGGTTAGGTTGCTCTTCTAAAAGCATGTTTTTCGCTAAGACAGCACTGTCATACGTTCCACTAAGTCCTTTAGAGATCGTAAGAACAATTAAATCGTCGTCTGTTTCCTTAAATGTTTCAAGAAAATCATACGGTGCTGGACAAGCGGACTTTGGAAGCTCCTTTGATTCTTTCATCTTTCTGTAGAAGGTTTCATTATCTATTGTTACCCCAGCTTTGAAATGTTCATCACCAAATTGAATGTTAAGAGGAACAACTTCAATATCATATTTTTCTTTAAGATCTTTTGGTAAGTCTGAGCTGCTATCGGTAATTATTTTTATACTCATTTCATTTTCACCTACTCAAATAAAATAGCAAATATACTTAATCTTAACATAAGTATGATTTGTCGGTTAGATAATTACTAAAAGTTGTTTAATGTTCTTGATAATGGTATGATGGAGTTTAGTGTTTGGAATAAGTTCTCTTTTACAATTTCCACTTCCAGCATTCCAAAGGGGAATGCTTTTCTTTTATATAGGTCAAAATACATCTGTAGTAGTATTACTTAATCATATAAATTTCATGAATGAATACGGAACTTGTAAAGGATAAATGTCCGTTTAATGAATTAAACACGTAAAGAATGATTAAAGGAGAATGTTAGATTGAGTAAATTTCAAGATTTAGGAATTAGCACAGATTTAATGAATGCAATTAGTAAAATGGGCTTTGAGGAAGCAACACCTATCCAGTCACAAACAATTCCATTAGCTTTAGAAGGTAATGATGTAATTGGTCAAGCGCAAACAGGTACTGGTAAAACAGCTGCTTTTGGTATTCCATTAGTGGAAAAAATTGATGTAAGACAAGAAAAAGTTCAAGGTATTGTTATTGCTCCGACAAGAGAATTAGCGATCCAGGTTTCAGAAGAACTATATAAAATCGGTGCATCTAAACGTGTACGCGTTCTACCTATTTATGGTGGTCAGGATATCGGACGTCAAATTCGTTCTCTTAAAACAAAGACACCTCATATTATCGTTGGGACTCCAGGTCGATTAATTGACCATATTAACAGAAAGACTTTACGTCTTCAAAGCATCCAAACGGTTGTGTTAGATGAAGCGGATGAAATGTTAAACATGGGCTTTATTGAAGATATTGAGTCTATTCTTTCTGAAGTACCAGATGAGAGACAAACGCTATTATTCTCGGCAACGATGCCAGGACCAATCCAACGTATCGCAGAACGTTTTATGAGTAACCCTCAGGTTGTAAAGGTAAAGGCAAAAGAGGTTACAGTTCCTAATATTCAACAATTCTACCTTGAAGTACATGAAAAACAAAAATTTGATGTACTAACTCGTCTCTTAGATATTCAGTCTCCAGAGCTTGCTATTATTTTTGGTAGAACAAAGCGTAGAGTTGATGAGCTTGCTGAAGCGTTGAATACACGTGGATATTCAGCAGAAGGAATTCATGGAGACATGACACAAGCAAAGCGTATGTCTGTACTTCGTCAATTTAAAGAAGGTACAATTGAAATTCTTGTTGCGACAGACGTTGCAGCACGTGGCTTAGATATCTCAGGTGTTACGCATGTATACAACTTTGATATTCCACAAGACCCTGAGTCGTATGTTCACCGTATTGGACGTACTGGTAGAGCAGGAAAGACAGGGTTAGCGATGTTATTCGTTTCATCAAGAGAATTGAGCCAACTTAGAAATATCGAAAATACAACAAAACGTAAGATCGATAAAATGAAAGCACCAACTTTAGATGAAGCATTAGAAGGTCAACAAAAAATGACCATAGAAAAGCTTTTAAGCACAATGGAAACGAGCAATTTGTCCTTCTATAAGAGAACAGCTGAAGAGTTATTAGAAGAGCATGATTCAGTTACTATTATTGCTGCAGCGTTAAAGCTAATGACAAAAGAGCCAGACAGTACACCTGTTAAGCTTACTTCAGAGCCTCCACTAGTTGTGAAGGAGCGTAAGCCAAAAGGTAAAGGTGGATACAGTCAAGGTGGCGGATATAAAGGTAGAGACGGTGGAAACCGTGGAGACCGCGGAGACCGTGGTGACCGTAGCCGTTCAAAAGGTGGAAGACCTTCTTCGAACAGTAACCGTAGACCAAATCGCCGTGTAGGTGCAAAGCAACAATAAAAAAAAGAGAGATTGGGCTTCCAATCTCTCTTTCTTTTGGCTCTCTAAATGTAACCTTAATTCTTATTAGTTTCAGCAAAATAAGTCATAGCTTCACACAATTTTGCTAAACCTTCTCCGTATTGATCAATATATTTTAGTAAATCTTTCATCTTCCACATATAGCTGTCCTAATCCTTTGAAGGCTTCAAGTGAATATTGCCCAAAATTATAGTTTAAGCATTCAAACCACTCTTTTATTGCATTTTGTGCCTCTTCTGAATTTGGAAAAGAGGTTCTAATTGAGGCAAGTTTTTCGTAATCAATCCGATAATATGACCAAGCTGTCATAACACTATATTCCTTACATACCTTTATAAAGTAAAGGAGGTACGGATCAGATATGAAGTTTTTTCAAGATTTTAGAGAGTTCGCTGTTCGTGGAAATGTCATTGATATGGGGATAGGTGTTATTATAGGCACGGCGTTTGGGAAGATTGTGGACTCGCTTGTCACGGATATTATTATGCCTCCCATTGGTCTGATGCTGGGTAAGGTGGATTTTTCTAATCTGTTTATTAATTTATCCAATCAAGATGTGCAGAGTGTACTAGAGGCAAAAGAAGCCGGGGCTGCTACTATTAATTATGGTTTATTTGTAAATACCATTATCCACTTTATTATTGTGGCTTTTGCCACCTTCTTAATTATTCGGCAGATTAATCGTATGAAAAAAGCCCCTATGGAGTCTATTACAAGAAAAGAATGTCCTCATTGTTTTATGAGTATTCCAACGTTAGCGAAACGCTGTCCGAATTGTACAACTTATTTAGATATGGAAGAAGTACCTTTTACTAATGATCGTCGAAAACCTAAAATGAAGATTCGAATCAAATAAAGCAAATCAATAATCTTAGATAAGTCTTGGAATACTAAAGATAATAAATTTTTAATTGAGGTGTTCCACTTGACGATTGTAAGACTTGGATATGTGGCAATGAGTGTTCACTTGCAGAACAGTTCTCCATCCCAAACCATGACATATGCTCAGTTTAAACGGCTAAAGAACCGAGAAGCTGCTATTGCTAAATTAGAGAGGATTGCGCAAGCTAATCTCCATAATTGCCTCCGTTTATTAAAACATAATCTCGCTCATGATATAACATTTTTTAGATTTAGCTCAAAACTAATCCCACTAGCCAATCATGAAGAACTATCGGATTGGGATTTTCTAGCTAATCTTAAAGATCACCTTAAAGAAATTGGTGAGTTTGTAAAAGAGCATAAGATGAGGGTGGACTTCCATCCTGATCATTTTGTGCTGCTTAACTCTCCTGACATCGATCTGTTAAATGCTTCTATTAAAACTCTTAAGCTCCATCAGTCCTTATTAAAGGGGATGAATATCGACCTTGAACACCGTTGTGTCATGCATGTTGGTGGAGGGTATAACGACAAGGAAAAAGCGTTGGAGCAACTTATACATAATTGGCAGTTTGTACCTCAAAGCATCCAAAAAATGATCATGCTAGAAAATGATGATGTCACTTTTCATTTGCATGACACGTTATATTTATGTGAAAAGCTGGGCATTCCTCTTGTTTTTGATTATCATCACCACTTGGCTAACTTTCAAGATGAAAACTGGGAGCAGGAGTGGGAAAGAGTGATTCAAACTTGGTCTCATTCTCCACTTCCACTTAAAATGCATATTAGCAGCCCACGTGATGAAAAGGATTACCGTGCACATGCTGATTATATTGATCCACAATATTTCTTACAGTTTCTTCATAAAGTAAAAGGTTCTATTTCTCATATTGATTGCATGATCGAAGCAAAGAAGAAGGATGATGCATTATTCCGCCTGATGGAAGATCTTCTTAAAGAAGATGGAATTGAAAAGGTAAATGAATCTACGTTTAAGATTCATTAATTGAATGGAAATATGTTCCTAGTTATAGTAAGGTTAGATTGATTAAATGTAAGGAGCGTATTTATGAGAAAGGAACCATTTAATAAATTAAGTAACCGTGCACTCGTTGTATGGAGAATCTCATCGGCCATGTCCATGGTATTCTTTTTACTAGTGGCTATTGCTGTTTTGATTGTCACCCTGTTTTTTGATTGGCCAATTTTCATCGGTATTGTATTAATAATATTCGTTCTATTACTATCGATCTTTTCGGTTTGGTTTTACCCGAAATGGCAGTGGAAAAAGTGGAGATATGAGGTACATGAATCGGAAATTGATATTCAGCATGGAGTATTTGTGGTAAAAAGAACATTAATTCCGATGGTAAGGGTTCAACATGTAGATACTCAACAAGGACCGCTGCTTAGAAGATATCAATTAGCTACTGTTACCATTTCAACAGCAGCGACGATTCATGAAATCCCTGCGCTAGATGAGGAAGAGGCAGAGCAACTGAGAGATCGGATTTCAACGCTAGCAAAAGTGGTGGATGAGCATGATTAATAAAAAGAGGTTACATCCCATCGCGGTGTTGCTGCGATTTATCCGCTCACTCAGAGAACTAGCTGTTCCCCTCATTGTATTTCTGTTTGTTGGTGGCGGAGGGGATGGTTTTTTTGGTTCAATCTACCTTGTGGGAATGTTTGTCATTATAGTCGGCATGCTCATTTACGGCATTCTATCTTGGCTTCGTTTTTCTTATCGAGTGGAAAATGAAGAGTTGAGGATAGAATTTGGTGTGATTGTACGTAAAAAACGGTATATTCCACTTGAAAGAATTCAATCTATTGATATAACTTCTGGCGTCATTCAGCGACTTTTTGGATTAGTAAAGCTGCAGGTAGAAACAGCTGGAGGAGGAGACGAAGCAGAGGCGGTGCTTTCGGCTGTCACAAAAGAAGATGCAGAAGAGTTGAAGATAGCCCTATCCAAACGATCGTTAGAAGAAGAGGCAGGATCGGACGAGAAATATGAGCAAATCACTCTTTCTCCAAAAGACATTTTAATAATGGCAACGACGTCTGGTGGAATAGGTGTCGTTCTTTCAGCTTTATTTGCTTTCTTTACACAGTTAGATGATATGATCCCTTATGATTATGTGTACGGTTTTGCAAAAAATATCGTAGGCTCAAGCTTTATTCTTATTGCGGTTGGGATTAGCATGATTATCCTCTTTGCATGGGTATTCTCTATTGCAAGTGCATTAATTAAGTTTGGAAATTATAAGTTAGTGAAAAAGGGAGAGAATCTTTTTATAACAAGAGGATTGTTAGAGAAAAGAGAAATGACCATACCGATTAAACGTGTACAAGCAGTACGAATTCAAGAAAATATGATTCGTCAATTGATTGGATACGCTAGCATCTATATCGAGGTAGCCGGAGGGGCAATGGATAAAAAAGAAGACCTCTCTACGTATTTACTCCCCCTTATTCATAAAAAAGATGTGAGGTACATACTCGAACGGTTTACCCCAGATTTTATAGTTGAAGAAGCAGTGAATCCTCTACCAAAAAGAGCAAAAAAGAGATATATTCTTCGACTATTGATTCCGGCGTTAATAGTAAGTGTTGCGGTTTGTTTCTTGCTTAATCCGTGGGGATATTTAAGTTTAATGATTCTTCCCATTAGTGTGTTATTAGGGATACAAATGTATAAGGAAGCGGGCTGGGTGTTGTTAGATCATCGACTTCTTTTGCAATATCGATTCATCAATCGTCATACCGTTTATGCGAAGAAGAATAGAATCCAAGCTTTTCACTTGGTACATTCCTTTTTCCAAAAGAAGAATAGGCTCGCGTCAATCGTCATCTCTACACAATCGAAGCTTGCAGGCAAGCACTTCAAGGTAGTGGATGTAGCTGAAGAAGATGCGAACCAGCTCTATCAATGGTATTCCTATGAGAAAAAGCAACCTTTATAGGTTGCTTTTTTAGTCGTTTAAGAAGGTATTTGCCTATTAGCGAGTAATCATGCCTAGAATAATAAGGATTCCAAGGATCATCCAAATAATTGTTCTCTTATCTAGTTTGCGTGGCATGGTGGCAAATAATCTTCTAAAAGAGAAATTTGAAACTGTCGAGGCATGAGTGTAGTACCCTCTTCTTTTCGGTAAAACAAGTGGAGCAAGTATTGCACCGCCCACAAATCCGAATATATGACCAAGAACGTTGATGTTGCCATTTACAAACGTCATGATTAATCCGATTACTAAGATTGTGATAACAATTTGAGAGTTTGCCTGGTCAATTAAATCCTTTCGGAGTATAACCATATATAGATATATTCCGAATAGCCCATAAATGGCTCCAGATGCACCAACATGACTAAAGTATGAAGGTTCTAATAAATACGTAGCAACATTTGCAATAAATGCTGATCCGACATAAGCCAGTAGGAACTTGTTCCTCCCAAGTAAACGTTCTAATGCTGGACCAAATAAAACAAGGGAGAAAGAATTGAATAAAACATGACCGAAGCTTGCATGAAGGACAATTGGTGTGAATAATCTCCACCATTCACCCTGCTCAATAAACATATTATATCCTACCATTGTCTCTAGTAAGAAGCGTCCTCCAGGTAATCCGAAGCTAATCCATATCCATAAAACAAAATGGAGTGCTACTAAAAATGATACAATAGGATAAAACTGAAGGAACGTCCGAAAGTTTTCCGTTCGTAAAAACATGTGTAAACGACTCCTTTTCTATCAATAACTTGTTTTAATTTTATCATATGTGTAGTAACTACTCCTACATGATAGCTTTTATTGAAAAAACTTTAAGGAAGGCTCTTTTCTATATATTTATTGTAGAAAGCAATAAGCAACAAAGTTCTAGAAAAGAGCTTTTAAAAAAAGCCTTAAGAAAAGAGGATCCAATGATTAAGGGAATAGGTATAGATATCGTAGAAATAAAAAGAATAGAAACTTTATTAGAGAAGACGCCTAAATTTGTTGACCGCATTTTAACAGAAGGTGAAAGAAGTGTCTGGAATACGCTAACGGACCGGAGAAAATATGAGTATCTAGCGGGGAGATTTGCTGCGAAGGAAGCTTTTTCAAAGGCGATGGGAACAGGAATTGGAGTGGGTTTGCAGTTTATTGATATAGAAATTTTACAAGATGAAAAGGGGAAGCCTTATATCGCGAAACCCCTAGAGAATGGCGTACATTTGTCCATTTCACATAGTAAGGACTATGCAGTTGCTCAAGTAATTATTGAAAGCTCGTCAAGCTAGTCTGCATATTGTGATACTTTGTCTCATATAGTCTATTGGGAAGCAATTATTTAGTATGAGACAAAGGGGCTGAAAATTATGCGAAAGAAGTTAGGTTTCGTTTTACTAGCAATGCTAGTTGTCCTTGCTTTAGCAGGGTGTGGAGAAAAGAGTCAAGAGGATGTAGTCAAAGCATTAGGTACTAAGATGGAGGAAATTTCAGGCTATAAAGCAACAGCCAAAATGACCTTACAAACTGGATCAGAAGAACAAGTGTATGATGTTGGCATCTGGCATTCTAAACCACATTATTACAAGGTAGATTTAAAAAATGTACAAAAAGATCAAAGTCAAATGATCTTGCGCAATGATGAGGGTGTATTTGTATTAACACCTGCATTAAATAAGAGCTTCCGTTTCCAAAGTGACTGGCCGCTAAATAGCAGTCAAGCTTATCTCTATGAATCATTAGTAAAAGATATCTTAAGTGACAAGGAAGCAGTGTTTAAAGCGACTGAAGATCACTATGTATTTGAAACAAAAACTAATTATAAAAATAGCAAAGCCATCCCAGTACAGGAAATTACTTTTAACAAGAAAGATTTAACGCCTGTTGGGGTAAAGGTAATGGACCCAGATCGTAACCCATTATTGCTGGTTGAATTTACAAGTGTTGAGTTAAATGCAAGCTTTGATGAAGGTGCATTTGATATGAACCGTAACATGACGGCTGCTCAAATTGATGTGCCAACAATGGCGGGTCAAGAACAAAACACACCATTTGAAGTTTTATATCCATTTGATTTACCAGATGGGGTAAAAATTATTGGTGAGAAGGAAGTTAAGACTGAAGAAGGTAAACGACTGATCCTATCATATGGTGGAGAAGGTAAATCCTTTACTTTAATTCAAGAGCGTGCAAGTGTAGCAACTGTAACTACAACTTCAATGGTAAGCGGTGAACCAGTAGATTTAGGTTTCACAGTTGGAGCTCTTACAGAAAATTCTTTATCATGGTCACATAATGGTGTTGACTTTATGATTGCATCCAATGACCTTTCTCAAGATGAGATGATTATGGTTGCAAAGTCTGTTCAAGGTCAGTCAGTTAAATAAGATGCAATGATGAATAGACCCAGCACAATGTTGGGTCTATTTTTAGGTAATTCAGGAATTCCTGATAAAATGGGAAGAATTGCTGATAAAATGCAATTTTTCAGGATATATGAGGTAACTTTGCTGATATAATCTCTATTTTTCCTGATATAGTGCTCCTATTTACTGATAACACCATTATAAGGAGCTCCACATAGAACATGACAACTTATGATTCATGTTTGACATTAAGGGTACGGTGTTAAATAATTTAACATATAAAAAGGCTCTTTTCGTATAAATTGTTGCTTTCGTAAAAATTCCAAAAGCCGGATTTTTACTTACTAGTATAATGTCTTCTACTTTTCATCTAGAAAGTCGCTCTTTTCTAAAACGAAAAACACGTAATTTCGTTGTTTAGAAGAGGCTTAACTTCGGATAAAGTAGGTTAAAAAAACAACAAAGTTTTAGAAAAGAGCCTATGAAAAATACCTTTAGATATTAAGGAAGTGTATGATATTGGCTTTGTCCCCTTTCTATAGAGATACATGGGTGGAGGTTTCCTTAACTAATGTTTATGAAAATATTTGTAACATGCGAGAATATCTTGGTTCATCAACTCGTATTATAGCTGTAGTGAAAGCAAACGCTTATGGTCATGGTGATCTTGAAGTGGCTAAAACCGCGATTAAAGCAGGTGCTTCGGTTTTGGCAGTGGCAATACTGGACGAAGCTTTAGCCTTAAGAAAAGGAGGAATTGCCGAACCAATCCTTGTTTTAGGCGTGACTCGACCGGAAGATGCCGTGATTGCTGCAGAACATAATATCTCACTAACTGTTTTCCAAGAAGATTGGCTTCAAAAGACAAAGGGTCTGCAGACTGAACTACCTTTAAACATCCATGTGAAATATGATACTGGGATGAATAGACTTGGAGCAAAAACATTGGATGAGCTTCGTCGTATTGCCCTAGCTGTTCAGGAGAACCCGTTGTTTTCACTAGAAGGACTCTATACACACTTTGCTACCGCGGATGAAATAGACACTATTTATTTTGATAAGCAGTATTCAAAGTTTGTAGAGGCGGTTGATATGATTTCGTCTTTATCGATAGAAGTTCCAATTATTCATTGTGGAAACAGTGCAACAGGTCTTCGCTTTCCAACCAAATTATTTAATGCCGTTCGGATGGGCATTTCTATGTATGGTTTATCACCGTCCATTGAAATGAAGAACATACTGCCTTTTGAATTAAAAGAGGCTTTTTCCCTTCATAGTCGATTAACACATGTAAAGGAAATAAAAGCAGGTGAAAGTATAAGTTACGGTGCCACCTATACAGCTGAACGTAATGAATGGATTGGAACGGTACCAATGGGTTATGCAGATGGCTGGTTTCGGCGACTTAGTAATCGAGAAGTGCTGATTAATGGTGAACGCACACCTATTCTCGGAAGGATCTGTATGGATCAATTTATGATTAGGCTTCCAAGAGAGGTTGAGATAGGCACAAGGGTTACACTTATTGGAAGTCAGTTAAACCACACTATTTCAATAGATGAAATAGCAAGTGAACTTCACACCATTAATTACGAAATCCCATGTATGATTGGTAATCGTGTACCTAGAGTATATATCGAAAATAATTGTATTGTAGAAGTTAACAATCCAATCCTTCAATTTGTAAAGCAGGACGAATAAGGAAAAATACAATTCAATGTATAATTTTGTTATGGTAAATAGATAATATGGTAGGATTTGCAGAAGGACTTTGCAAAATCGACTATTAGGTGATATGATTAAAAATGGATTAAAATATGTGTGTGTAGTTGATGGTGGAGGTGTATGTTTGTGTCCGATTCTAGTGCAACAACTACTGAGATAATTGTGCGTTTACCTCAACAATTAATCAGTGAATTAGATGGGATCATAAAACAGGAAAACGGTAGTCATAGTGACATCATTTATCAAGCAACGAAGATGTATTTGAGAGAAAGAAAAAAACGCCATATTCGTGAGTCTATGAGACGAGGCTATATGGAGATGGCTAAAATCAACTTGAATATTGCATCCGAAGCATTCCTTGCTGAAGAAGAAGCAGATCACACCGTTGAACGCCTAGTAAGCGGGGGGTAATCCTTTGATTGTTAAACGTGGTGACGTTTATTTTGCTGACCTTTCCCCAGTTGTTGGTTCTGAGCAAGGCGGCGTAAGGCCTGTACTTGTTCTTCAAAACGATATTGGGAATCGGTTTAGTCCCACAGTTATTGTTGCAGCAATAACTGCCCAAATCCAAAAAGCAAAGCTACCAACTCATGTTGAGATTGATGCCAAGCGATATGGATTTGAGCGTGACTCTGTCATTTTATTAGAACAAATTCGAACAATTGATAAGCAACGATTGACGGACAAAATCACGCATCTAGACGATGAAATGATGGAAAAAGTGGACGAAGGCTTGCAGATCAGTCTCGGACTCATCGATTTTTAATAATAAGATCATATGTGAAGCTGTTTAGAATTTTTTCTAAGCAGCTTTATTTATTTTCTTCTCCTAAAAGTCTTATAAGTAAAGTGCTCTTCGTTAAGATTATCCTTTTTTAACATAGTTTTTAATGGTAGCGCAATGTAACGACAGGTTACTTGCATTAAACTCACTAATACAAAATTAATTAGAAAAAAACTAACATAGCCATAAAGGTAGATTCTTATACGTAATGTATAAGAAAAATATTACCAATTAGGTTAAAGAATTTGAAAGAAGATTACATCAATGGAATAATAGATTTAGATATTTGTACCTTTTGAACATATATATATATAGGCTGTTTTCGTAAAGATTGTTGCTTTCGTAAAAATCCCAAAAGCCGGAATATGGCGAGATTGCTGAAAGATTAGATTGAAAGCAACAAAGTTTTAGAAAAGAGCCTATATAAAAGGGTGCAATAGAATTGTTTTAATTGAGGGGGAGTCATGTATGGATACGTTTTTACTTGCACTCATACGAGAAAACCAAGAAGAAATAGTTGCAAGATGGCTAGAAGAAATAAAAGTAATTGGAAATGAAAAAAGTTTACGAGTTGTTTCCGATCAATTATTCCTAACCACAAGTAGAGAATTTATAGACCTTATTATCCGTGATATTGAGCTACCAAAAGAACAGCTCTCGGTTCAACTAAATGATTTCTCAGAGAGAATAATTAGACTAGGGTGGCCGCTTAGCTATATTACGGAAGGGTTACAACAATTCAGAAAGGTCATTCAATTATGGTTACAGGACCAAAAAGTTGAGCCTGTAGGGCAGTTACGGATCATGAACGATGTAAGTGAATGGATTGATTCTATTATCAATCATATGGTGAACCATTACTCAGGGTCATGGGAGCATACGGTGACCATGCAAAAAATGGCCCTTCAAGAACTTTCTGCACCACTTATTCCGGTATATGAGAACATTACGGTGATGCCATTAATAGGAACAATTGATACGGACCGAGCAAGGAAGATTATGGAGAATTTATTGCAAGGTGTTGTCAAACACCGTTCAGAAGTCGTGCTAATTGATATTACGGGAGTACCTGTAGTAGACACAATGGTTGCTCATCATATTATCCAAGCAGCAGAAGCCGTAAGATTAGTAGGAACGAAATGCTTAATTGTAGGAATCCGACCTGAAATTGCTCAAACAATTATTAATCTAGGGATAGATTTAAGTCATATTGTCACAAAGAACTCTTTGAAAAAAGGTCTTGAAACTGCATTGAATATGACAAATCGAGAAATTGTTAGCACGTTAGGGGAGGAAGTAAAATGAAGATCCCTATATTAAAACTACGACAATATCTGTTAGTAACGATCCAATGGGAGCTAGATGATCAAACAGCTATTCAATTCCAAGAGGATCTCTTAAAAAAGATTCATGAAACTGGAGCAAAAGGAATTGTTATTGATTTAACCTCAGTAGAAATTATAGACTCTTTTATTGCTAAAGTTATCGGAGATGTAGTGAGTATGTCCAATCTTATGGGAGCAAAGGTCGTACTAACTGGAATTCAGCCAGCTGTTGCCATTACCCTTGTGGACCTGGGTATACACTTAAACGATGTTCCAACAGCAATCGACTTAGAAAAGGGACTCGATAAGCTTCAGCAAGAATTGGGGGAATAAGGATGGAAGTCCAATCCTGCGTTAAAATTATATCAGAATGGGACATTGTAGCTGCTAGACAATTGGGAAGAGATATCGCAAAAAAGATGGGGTTTGGTACAGTAGACCAAGCGAGAATCGCAACAGCCATCTCTGAGTTAGCAAGAAATATATATTTGTACGCCCAAAAAGGTTCCATTTGTATAGAGGAAGTTTTTACAGTAGATCGAAAAGGAATTAAGGTTCTATCTATAGATGAAGGACCTGGAATTGCTGACATTAGACGGGCTATGGAAGATGGCTACACTACATCGGGGGGGCTCGGGGCTGGGTTACCAGGAGTGAAGCGTCTAATGGATGATTTTTCAATTAATACAGAAGTGGGTAAAGGAACTGAAATTTTAACGATAAAATGGCTTCGTAGCTAATTAAATAAAATGGTTTTTTGGCCTAAAGGAGTGATGAGTGTGGATAATCAACAAATGATGTTTAGTAAATACGAAGAATTACTAACAGGATATCTGCGTGACTCAAATGAGCAGCTTTTATATAAAGGTCAAAAGTTTAGTAGACAATCCATTGAAAATGATATTACTCCAGAAGAAATTGTAGCCATTCATAAGTCAGTTCTTCAGGATCTTTACCCTGAAATACCGAAGAAGGTCGTTGAATCCTTTGATCTGCTGCTAGAAGTAATGATTGGGTATGGCCTTGTCTATCGAGAGCACCAGCTACTTCGAAACAAGCAAGAAGAGATAAAAAGTGAAATGGAAATAGCGGCAAATGTACAACAAACATTACTGGGAACAGATATTCCAAAGGTCGATGGTCTAGATATCGGCGCAATTAGTGTGCCGGCAAGGCAAATGAATGGGGATTACTTTCATTTTGTTGAAGATGAGACGGGAGCTATAAGTGTTGCAGTTGCAGATGTAATCGGAAAGGGAATTCCTGCCGCTCTTTGTATGTCTATGATTAAGTACGCAATGGATAGCTTGCCTGAATCAAGAAACCACCCGAGTTATGTATTAGAAAACCTAAATAGAGTAGTAGAGCAAAACGTCGATATAACAATGTTTATTACAATGGTGTACGGTATTTACATGCCATGTTCAAATGAATTTACCTATGCCTCAGCAGGACATGAACCAGGTTTCTACTATTCATCTCATGAGGAAAAGTTTTATGATTTAACTCAATCAGGGCTAGTTCTAGGTGTCGATAAAGCTATTAAGTATAAAGAGCACACGATAAAAATGGAAAAAGGTGATATGATCGTTCTATTGTCTGATGGAGTCACTGAATCTAGAACAGAAGACGGTTTTATTGAAAGAGAAGAAATTACAGAACTTATAATAAAATATCATCAACTTTCCGCTCAAGAAATTGTAGATAATATTTACAAAGAATTAGAAAGACTTCAGGATTTCCAATTAAAAGATGATTTTACTTTCATTATTTTGAAAAGATAGGTTTATGTGCAGTTGGATGAGGGTAAATAACTCATATGGCCTGGCATAGCTTGGACATGTCGCTTTTAAGTTAGTTGGTATTGCCATAACAAAGCGGCAGTCTGAAGGAAAATATCGATAGTTTATAAGGGAGTGGTAAGGGTGAATCTACAGGTCAACATTAACCAAGATGGTTTAATACAGCGTGTGGCTGTTTTAGGAGAAGTGGATGCTTATACAGCTCCCAAACTTAAGGAACAGCTTGTACCTTTAGCGGAGGAAAAGGAAGCTCAACTTATTATTGATCTTTCGGGTGTTTCCTACATCGATAGTACAGGCTTAGGTGTATTTATTGGTGTATTAAAGTTAACTAGAAAACATGGTGGTTCTCTTCAGTTAGTGGGGCTCAACGAACGTGTAAAACGTTTATTTACGATAACGGGCCTAGATGAAATTATCAATATTTCTGGAGGTGAATAAAACGTGAATCAGCCTTTTGATTACATAGAAATGAAGATTCCCTCAAAACCGGAGTATGTTGGGGTTGTGAGGTTAACTCTTTCTGGGATCGCAAGCAGAATGGGATATTCGTATGAGGATATTGAAGATCTAAAAATTGCAACATCAGAAGCTATTACCAATGCTGTACATCATGCCTATGGTGAAGAGGAAGGTGGCGAGATTGTCATTGGATTTGGTTTATTCAATGATCATCTACAAATCATGGTATCGGATAGTGGAAAGAGCTTTGATGTCAATCAAATGAAAGAAGAACTTGGACCCTATAATCGTTCAACGGATATTTATGAAATGAATGAGGGTGGCCTAGGTTTATATTTGATAGATACATTAATGGATGATGTAAAAATTAACAACGACTCAGGAGTAAGTGTGTTTATGAAGAAGTACCTCCAAAGAGAGCAGGTGGGAAGCGATGAAACGTCAATCGCAACCAACCAAGCCGAATAATGAGGTAATCGAGTTAATAAAAAAGTTTCAACTAACAAATGATGATGAAATTCAACTATATATTGTTGAAAGATATAGGGCACTCGTGGAGTCATTAGCGCGTAAGTATTCCAGAGGCCGTAATATGCACGAGGATCTGGTGCAGGTGGGTATGTTGGGATTGTTAGGTGCTATCAGGAGATATGATACGAGTATTGGAAAAGGTTTCGAGGCCTATGCCATCCCGACTATTATTGGTGAAATAAAAAGATTTTTACGTGATAAAACATGGAGTATTCATGTTCCTAGAAGAATTAAAGAGTTAGGACCGAGAATTAAAGGAACCGTTGAAAAACTAACAACCGAACTACAACGATCTCCGAGAATAGAAGAAATTGCGCAGTACTTAGATGTATCTGAAGAAGAGGTATTGGAAACGATGGAGGTTGGTAGGAGTTATCAAGCACTATCAGTCGATCATAAAATAGAGGCCGATTCTGACGGAAGTACCATCACCCTCCTAGATTTGGTAGGGAGCCAAGACGTAGGGTATGAACAAATTAATCAAAAAATGGATTTTGAGGCTTCTTTGAAAGTGTTAACGGAGAGAGAACGATTGGTCATAAAATATACGTTCTTAGAGAACCTTAGTCAAAAAGAAGCGGGTGAGAAATTAGGAATATCTCAAATGCATGTGTCCAGGCTGCAACGAAGAGCCATTCAGAAGTTAAGGACAGCTGCAGATTCAGATAACGTTCAGTCGGAGTGTATAACATGATAGAGCAAATCAACACAAAACAACTAGAGGTCCTATCTTATCAAGCATCCAAAAAAGGGAAAGATTGCTGTGGTGACAGCTTTCTTGTGGTTACAAAACCTGACTATGCCATCATTTCAATAGCAGATGGACTGGGGAGTGGAGTGCAGGCTAAAGAATCATCAGAAATTGTGATGAATGTTCTAGATAAACATCACAACGAAGATCTCCACTCCATCCTATTAAAGTGCAATGATTCCTTGCGTGCAAAGCGAGGGGCTGCAGTAGCAATTATAAAAATTTATTTTTCATTAAATGAAATGGTATACGCTGGTATAGGTAATATTAAATTCACCATAATTTCTCCAAGTGGAAAATCTACATACCCCCTTCCGAAAATGGGCTTCCTATCTGGCAAGCCTATATCCATTCAAATTCAACGATTTTCTTATGAGAATGAATCAGTATTTTTAATGAGTAGTGATGGTGTCGGTATGATTGCCAGTAAAGATCTCTTAAGTTATCACCATTCCTTACAGTCAATTATTGACTTAGTAAGGCAACAGAATAATGGAAACGATGATGTCACAGTGTTAGTTGGTAAAATTAAGTAATGGAAAAGATGAGTTTGTATAGTTAATTTGTTAAAATAGATTCACTACTATATGAACTAGGAGTGAATCTATTGGAAGCTACGGTTAACCAACAAACATTTATTATAAAACAAATCTCTTCTGCGCTTAACTTAAAGACAAAGCAAGTTGAAAATGTAATAGAGCTACTAGAGCAAGATAATACAGTTCCATTTATAGCACGTTACCGAAAGGAAATGACGGGCGCACTTGATGAGGTTCAGATTAAGGATATTATGGAGCAGTGGCAATATCTACAGAACTTACAGAAGCGTAAAGAAGAGGTTTTACGTCTCATTGACGAACAAGGGAAATTAACAGAAGAATTACGATCTTCTATTGAAAAGGCTGAAAAGCTGCAGGCCATCGAAGATTTATATAGACCTTATAAACAAAAAAGAAGGACAAAGGCGACAATTGCAAAAGAAAAAGGATTAGAGCCTCTAGCAATTTGGCTGTTAGAACTCCATAAAGAAGATGTGTTGAGTGAGGCAACCAAATACATATCAGAAGAACACGGGATTTCCAATTCAGAAGAAGCACTACAGGGTGCACAAGATATTATAGCTGAGATGATCTCTGATGAAGCGAGATACCGTCAGTGGATTCGTCAAACTACATATCAAAAGGGAAAGATTGTAACATCTGTTAAAGATGAAGAGAAGGATGAAAAGCAGGTTTATGAGATGTATTACAGTTATGAAGAACCTGTCCAAAAAGCAGCTCCTCATCGAATACTGGCAATTAACCGAGGAGAGAAGGAAGAAATCCTTAAAGTCTCAATAGATGTACAGCAAGAGTTGTTCATTAAATATATGACAGAACAAGTGATTGGAAAGAAGTACTCCCCAGCCAATGAATGGGTGATAACGGCAATTGAAGATGGATATAAGAGACTTATTCAACCTTCTATTGAACGCGAGATAAGAAAAGAACTTACTGAGACAGCTGAAGAGCGAGCTATTCATATTTTTTCGGAAAACTTAAAAAAGCTTCTTCTTCAACCGCCGCTTAAAGGTAAAACGATTTTGGGAGTAGACCCTGCATATCGAACTGGGTGTAAGCTAGCAGCTATTGATGAAACCGGAAAGGTATTACATATAGATGTCATTTATCCTCATCCTCCAGTTTCAAAAACAGCAGAAGCGAAGAAGAAGATTCTTCACATATTGAGTTCATACCCTATTGAAATGATTGCGATTGGAAATGGTACGGCCTCAAGAGAGACTGAGCAATTCATTGCTGAACTGATTAAGGAAAGCAATAAGGACATATACTATTTAATTGTAAATGAAGCGGGAGCGAGTGTTTATTCTGCTTCAGATGTTGCAAGAGAAGAATTTCCTAACCTGCAAGTTGAGGAAAGAAGTGCTGTTTCAATTGCAAGAAGACTTCAAGACCCTTTAGCGGAGCTTGTGAAAATTGATCCCAAATCAGTAGGTGTTGGTCAATACCAACATGATGTGGCACAGAAAAAACTAAGTGATTCTCTTACCTTTGTAGTAGAAACGGCAGTAAACCAAGTAGGTGTCAATGTGAATACAGCTTCCCCTTCTTTATTACAATACGTAGCGGGCCTTAGCAAAACAGTTGCTACTAATATTGTTAAGAAAAGGGACGAGACAGGTAAATTCTCAAGTAGAGATGAATTAAAGAAGATTCCAAGACTTGGTGCGAAGACATATGAACAATGTATCGGATTCTTAAGAATACCTGAAGGTGAAAACTTACTGGATCGAACCGCCATCCATCCAGAGAATTACAAGGTAGTGCAAGCGCTACTAAAGCAACTGGACTCCGATATCTCTGAATTAGGAACAGATGCCTTGAAGAACAAGCTAAAAGAAATGGATGTAGCTGCTGTTTCTACCCAACTGGGGATTGGTGAATTAACGTTGCGTGATATATTAGACTCATTAGCTAGACCAGAACGGGATCCTCGCGATGAGCTACCTAAACCTTTATTAAAAAAGGATATTCTAAAACTAGAAGATTTAACAAAGGGATTAGAGCTTCAGGGGACAGTTAGGAATGTAGTAGACTTTGGGGCGTTTATCGATGTTGGTGTTAAACAGGATGGTCTAGTCCATATCTCTAAATTGACCAAAGGTTTTGTGAAAAATCCACTCGACATTGTCTCGGTAGGTGACGTTGTGACTGTTTGGGTGGATGATGTGGATGTGAAAAAAGGTAGAGTGGCCTTAACGATGCTACCTCCAAGTGAACAGTTAAGTTAAGTTGAAAAGCTCTAAATGCAAGTGGTTGAAAATTAATAACATAACTTAATAGGTAAATGAAGAAAGGGAGCTAATCATCTATGTAACTTGGTTAGCTTCCTTTCTACTGTATTAAGAATGATGTTTTTTTCTATAAAAGAACCAGCACTGATTTAATAATTTAATTTGGTAACGATTTTTTTCAAAATAAGCACGAGTCATTTGATTTTTTAACCAGATAGGCATTGTTCATACCTCCTCAAAAGATATAATGAAGGATGTATTACATTCTTATGAAAAAGCATCTTAATAGGTGCATGGATGACAGGAGGGATCCCAATTGACGAATGAGGAGCTTCAATTATTAGTTGAAGAGATATCGCGTACCCACTTCGAATTACCTTTTACCCACCGAGCCTATTTTAATCAGAGGCTAAGAACGACGGGGGGGAGGTACCTATTACGCTCTCATGATATTGAAATCAATCCAAGGTATTTTGAGGAACTAGGAATAAATGAATTAGTTGGAATCATTAAACATGAGCTTTGTCATTACCATCTTCATCTTTTGGGCAAAGGATATAAGCATCGTGATCATGATTTTAGACAGTTACTAAAGAAAGTGGATGCGCCAAGATTTTGCTCTACATTGGAGTCTTCTAGGACTAATAGTAATGTCACTTACCTAGTGTATGAGTGTAAGAATTGCAAGCAACAGTATCGAAGAAGACGTAGAGTTAACACATCTAGATATGTATGTGGAAGGTGTGCAGGGAGACTTGTGCTAATAAAAGAAAAATAGTATTGACTGTCCATAATAGTTTGTGATAAATTATAGAAACCGTCGCTTGAAGTTGTACAAAACAAGGTGATTATTACCAAGTTACGACGAGTTGACATCGGCTTGAACCTGTTATATTATATACAAGTCGCTACTACACAAGCGAACAACATTCCACCATAGCTCATCGGTAGAGCACGTTCGAACAAGCTCCTTAAGTTACGCATCAGCGTACAGATCGAGCAACTTCTTGGAAGACTTTCTGAGATCTGGACGTTCGTACCAGTGATTGCATAATGCGTAGAATAGAATAACTTTTATTTTTCCACCATAGCTCAGCGGTAGAGCATTCGGCTGTTAACCGAAGGGTCGTAGGTTCGAATCCTACTGGTGGAGCCAATACGGGGAAGTACTCAAGTGGCTGAAGAGGCGCCCCTGCTAAGGGTGTAGGTCGCTAACGCGGCGCGAGGGTTCAAATCCCTCCTTCTCCGCCATAACTTTTCAGTGATATGGCCCATTGGTCAAGCGGTTAAGACACCGCCCTTTCACGGCGGTAACACGGGTTCGAATCCCGTATGGGTCACTTTAATAATGGAGGGAGAAACTTTCGTTTCTTTCTCCATTATTCCCTACAAGACTTATTAGATATTATGGTCCCGTGGTGTAGCGGTTAACATGCCTGCCTGTCACGCAGGAGATCGCGGGTTCGATTCCCGTCGGGACCGCCATTATATTTTGTGTTATTGGGCTATAGCCAAGCGGTAAGGCAACGGACTTTGACTCCGTCATGCGTTGGTTCGAATCCAGCTAGCCCAGCCACGCGGATGTGGCGGAATTGGCAGACGCACCAGACTTAGGATCTGGCGCCGTAAGGCGTGGGGGTTCGACTCCCTTCATCCGCACCAAAGTTTTTTGCCAAAGTTTCTTTTGCGGTCGTGGCGGAACGGCAGACGCGCTAGGTTGAGGGCCTAGTGGGGGCAACCCCGTGGAGGTTCAAGTCCTCTCGGCCGCACCAAAAAAATAAAACTTGCAAAATAACTTCTAGTGTGTTAATCTAATTAAACTGTTGTTTCAAATAAAGCGCCCGTAGCTCAATTGGATAGAGCGTTTGACTACGGATCAAAAGGTTAGGGGTTCGACTCCTCTCGGGCGCGCCAAGTAAGACGGGAAGTGGCTCAGCTTGGTAGAGCACCTGGTTTGGGACCAGGGGGTCGCAGGTTCAAATCCTGTCTTCCCGACCATCACATATAATATATGCGGGTGTAGTTTAATGGTAAAACCTCAGCCTTCCAAGCTGATGTCGTGAGTTCGATTCTCATCACCCGCTCCATTTTAAAAAAAATAAAGTTTTGAAGAAAATATATTGGACAAACTTAAAAATGTATGATATATTAGTCTTCTGCTTAAGAAAAACAGTTCTTTGAAAACTAAACAAAACGTCAAGCGTGTTGGTTTATCTAAATCAACAACAA
>NZ_JAJQKI010000016.1 GCF_023036475.1 Bacillus pinisoli | reverse complement strand
TAAGGTTACAATGTTTGAATTGCTTTTATCAATCCTTCTACTTCTTCCTCTGTGTTATACGGGGCAATACCTGCTCTAACCCAGCTTCCACATTCTATAATCCCTAGTTTTTCTGCAAGTGTTGTAGCATAAAAGTGACCATCCGCTACAAATATCCCGTAATTGTCTGAAAGTATCTGGCAGACCTCAAGTGGTGTATAGCCCTTAACAGTAAAGGCAACAGTTGGTGTTTTAGGTACTAAAGCGCTAGCTTGATAAAGAGTAACCTTTTCATGTAATGAGAGTCCCTCTCGTAACTTCATCACAAGAAAAGTCTCATACTCCTCAATTCTCGCCATTCCTGAACGAAGTTGATCACTTCTACTTGTTCCTACTCCGAGGCTTGCAATAAATTCAATCGCCGGTTTAATGCCTGCAATTCCCTCATGATTCTGCGTTCCTGTCTCCAGCTTATCTGGAATATAGGTTGGGGCTGGCTTTAATTTAAATGGCTCAATGCTCTCGAACAACTTTTCTTTAATGGCAGCAATCCCTACATGTGGACCAAAAAACTTATAAGCTGAGCAAAGTAGGATATCAATGTCTAAGGCGTCCCTATCAATTGTGAGATGGGGCGTAGCATGGACCGCATCGACAGCAATAAGTGCTCCTACTTCCTTTGCTCGTTTTGAAATCTGTTGAATATCATTTATAGTCCCTACGGCATTTGATGCTAGACCAACTGCCACTAAACGAGTATTCTCATTGATTATCTCATTTAGATTAGACAGATTTAAAGTGAGAGTCTTGGTATTGACAGGAATCCATTTGACAACTATTCCACGGTCCTCTGCCATTGTAATCCAAGGGTCAACATTGGCTCGATGATCAATCTCCGTTACGACAATTTCATCACCAGATCCCCAATTTTTACCTAAAGCTCTCGCTATAGAAAGAGCAAGTGATGTCATATTCGCACCAAAAGCCACCTCGTTCTCCTTTACCCCTAAGAAATCAGCAACTGCTCGCTTAGCTTCTCCAATAATATCTTCCGTTTCACGACTTGTCGGAAATGCTCCGTGAAGATTGGCTCCACCGTTCATCATATAACTGGTGATGGAATCGATTGAAGACTTCACAACTTGAGTGCCTCCTGGTCCATCAAAATATGTAACGACCTTACCGTTGTAGGTCCGTTTTAGAGCCGGAAACTGATCCCGTACTTCCGTTATTGGAAAGGTATCTACACTTTGGTTCATTTTGTCTTCTCCTACCCTATTATTTAGTAGCTTCTAATGTATTTTTATTCATCGCTGCTGGGAAACCTGTTAGCATATAGGCCAAATGGACAACGCCCTCCTCAAAGTCGGCAAGTCGGACAGATTCATTCGGGGCATGTGCCTTAGATTCTATCCAGCCTACACCAGTACTTACGACAGGGACTTGAAGCTGATGACCGAACTCATACATGGGCCCAGTACCAGCTGAGTTAGGCGTAAGAACCGGATCCTTCTCGTAAACAGCACTAGCTGTTTCCAATACATGAGCAACAAAAGGATGATTATAATCTGAGCGATATGCCTTTTGTCCATTAATTAACACAACTTCAATATCATCAAACCCATGTGCTTTTAAATGAGTTTGGATGGTTGCCAGTATATGATTTGGATCTTGGCCAGGTACTAATCGACAATCCAATTTTACCTTTGCACTTTTAGGTAGAACGGTCTTAGCACCTTCACCGGTATATCCACTCTCAATCCCACAAATAGTCATTGTCGGCTGAAATACCATCGCTTCTCTTGGGTCCACCCCTTTAGCAGCCGTGATTAGTGGTCGCTTTAAGCCGTATAATTTCTCTACCGCTTCCTCATTAAATGGAAGATTAGATACCACTTCCTTTTCGAGCTCAGTTGGCTCTTCAATACCATCATAAAAACCTTTCACAAGTATTTCATTTTTCTCATTTCTCATTGTTGCCAAAGCCTGAACAAGTCGCCATGCAGCGTTATCTACATAAGCTCCAACCGATGAATGCATATCTATATCTGCACCTATACATGTAAGTTCCATATAAGCCATACCTTTAATTCCCGCTACCATGTTTACTCGTTCTTCTTCGTCCTTCCCACCAAACTCCCAGATGCAGGCATCTGCTTTAAACAGATCCTTGTATTCCTTTAAGTAAGGAGCGAGGTTGGGACTACCAATTTCCTCTTCGCCTTCCACCATAAACTTAATATTACATGGAAGACCACCATCTAACTGTTGAAGAACTTTAATCGCTGTAAGTCTGGCAATCAAATCTCCTTTATTATCTGCTACGCCTCTAGCAACCAACTTACCATCAACTACAGTCGGTTCAAACGGCTCACTATTCCATTCATTTAGTGGCTCTGGAGGTTGAACATCATAGTGATTATAGAAAAGTAACGTTTTATCAGAATCACCGTTAGGACCAGCCGGGAAAAATCCGTACACAACAGGATTACCACCTAAATCATCTAATACTTTTGATTCCCCTCCAGCATCTTCAAATAATTGAACAACAAATTCCACTGTTTCTGGAATTGCCTTATTCTGTGCCGAAATGGTTGGTAATCGCAAATAATCTTTAAGTGTTTCAATTGAACCTATAACTACATTGTTTGTAAGACTTCTAATAGATTGTACTAATTGTTCACTCATGCTCATCACTCCTTCTATGTTTGATATATAATTCGAGATACGAAAGAAAATTCCTTTTAACCACATTATTTTTTTCAGATAATTTCGAAAAAAATGTTTGTATGATAGTCTTATAGATTGAATATTATGGTAAAATTTCATTATTGAAACGGAGGTATACACGATGGAATCATTCGACTTTTTTTTACCAACAAAAATTAAAATAGGTAATGGGTTATTTTCTCAAACTAAACAGCTTATAAAGGAAACTGTTACTGGAAACAGACTATTCATTGTTACTGACCCAGGAATACAACAAATTGGTCTTGTTGACCAATTGCTTTCAATCCTATCCGAAGATTACCATATTGAGATATTTAACCAGGTAAAACCTAATCCAAAAGACGTAGATTGTATCAATGGTGGAGAGGCAGCAAGATTATTTCAAGCGGACATAATCCTTGCCATTGGTGGTGGGTCTGTTATTGATTCTGCAAAGGCCATTGCGATCTTACAAAAGCTAGGTGGAAAACCACAAGACTATGCAGGACGAGGTAATGTTCCTGAACATGTGACTCCGTTAGTTGTCATTCCGACCACTGCAGGAACTGGTGCGGAGGTAACGCGATCTTCTGTCATTACCGACACGGTTCAAAAAACAAAATTCACCATTAAAGATGTACATATTGCACCAAAACTCGCAATTGTTGATCCTGAGTTAACATACAAACTACCAAAGCATTTAACAGCCTCAACTGGAATGGATGCACTAGTACATGCTATAGAAGCGTATACATGTAAACTTTCCAATCCTATTGCAGACGGTCTAGCTCTACAAGCTATGAAGTATATATTTCCGTACTTAAGAACAGCGGTTCACGAAGGAACAAATAAAGAGGCAAGATACCATGTAATGGTAGGCTCTACCATAGCAGGAATGGCGTTTTCTCATGCGGACGTGGCTGCAGTCCATTGTATGGCCGAGGCTATTGGAGGGTTATATGACACACCACATGGAGTGGCTAATTCGATGTTCCTTCCGTACATTGTTGAATATAATGCACAAGCAGATATATTAAAACATGCGAATATTGCTAGAACAATAGGTATAGCAACAAACCTTGATTCTGACAAAGTGGCTACTGAAAAACTAGTAAAAGAAATGAAAGAACTGGCTAAAGACTTAGACATTCCAGTGTTCTCAAGCCTGTCTGAGGTAAATGAAGAAGATTTTGATGCTCTCGCCGAATCATCTTTCCTCAATGGTTCTACACCAAGCAATGCTAGAGATATTACAAAAGAAGATTATCTGAATCTATTCAAAATAGCGTATCAAAACAAATAAAGCGGGATCACATCCCGCTTTTACACTTCCTACTTGATTATTAACCTTTTATCGTCGTTTCTTCTCTAAAGTACTCCTTATAAATGGGTTTATGAACCATGTAGGCTAAAGCGATGCCACAGCCTAATACAAGGATTGATGAACCAATAACGCTGTATCGTAAGGGTATGATTTCACCCGTAAAGCCAATTAGTAAGACAGAAACAATTTGAAGAACGCTTATCATGACACTATACACACTTGAAATTCTCCCCATCATATCAACTGGCACATTATTTTGATAAAAGGTCATAAAGCCTGTATTTGAAAAGGCATTAAAAAATCCTAAAAGGATAAATCCTATCGCTACCGACAGAAAAGAAAAAGAAAAGGCATAGATCATATATCCAACTGCAACAAAAAGAAAACCTGTACTGATTAATAGTTGTATAGACATTCGCTTAGCTAATATAGATACGACTGATGCACCGATTACAGAACCAATTCCTGTAATGCTAATAAGCAAACCAAAATCAGTCTCAGATAAACCTAGTACCTTTTGTGTAAAGACTACCTCTTGAGCATCCATGCCAAGCGTTATTACCATGAAAATTTGTGCAAGGAAGTATACGGAAATTACATACGTATTTTTCCTACTAAAAGAAAGAACATATCCCCAATCTAACACAATATCCTTAAAATTAAACTTATTCACCTGTGTAGCTTTTTCATCAATATTAGGAAGTAATAAGATGACTCCTGCAGACAAAACAAACGAAATAGCATTAATCCATATTGCAATATGGATAGACGTAGCTACTATTAGAAAGCCTGCTATTGCTGGACCTATTAGAAATGCACCTGACGTAAACACACTTCTAAACGAATTAAACTGTTTACGCTGTTCTTGAGGGATTAGGCTGGTCATATAAATCATGGATGTTGGCTCAAAAAATGCCCTCGCTACAGAAAGTAAAAACAAGCAAACATAAAGAAGCCATACGGATGAAATAAAGGGAATAAATGCAATGATTATCGCTCTTATTAAATCGGTAATAATCATTAATCTTCTTTTATTCATTCGGTCTATTAAGCTTCCTGACCAAAATTTTGTCACTATTGATGCAACCGGGCCCATTATCCATAAGCCTGCAACTGCCGCTGGAGAACCTGTTAATCTTAAGATTAAAATATTGATTGCCACTAAGTAGATAAAATCTCCCAAACTAGAAATTCCAACACCAGCAAGTAAAAGATTACTATTCTTATTTGAATTTAAATTAGCAGATGACACCATTTATCCACCCTCAAAAAGCGAGGATGCTCATGCATCCTCGCTCTATATTAAATATATTTCTTAATGAAGTTTACCATTAGACTATATACCTTTAATGCATTTTCTGTTTTGGAGAAGCCATGACCTTCGTCTTCTAGAATTAAGTATTCTACATCTTGGCCACGTTGCTTCATTGCTTCAACAATAACATCAGATTCAACTTTCACAACTCTTGGATCGTTTGCACCTTGAATTACAAGCATCGGCTTTGTCATCTGATCTATATAAGTCATTGGAGAATCCTCAATGAGCTTTTCACGATCCTCTACAGCATCCCCAATTAGTTCACGGTCTGCAGCCTTCCAGTGCTCAGGTGCCGTTTCAATCGTTGTGAATAAATTACTTGGACCAAATATATCAACAAATCCTTTAAACAGGTCTGCATGACGGCCATGTAAAAGTAAAGTCATATAGCCCCCATAGCTTCCACCTATACAGAACCACTTATCTTCACTTGATTTTCCTTGTTGATTAAGCCATTCCATCCCGGCAACAATATCTAATCGAGGACCGCCTCCCCAATCTTTGTTAACTAGTTTCATGAAACTCTCTCCGTATCCTGTGCTTCCTCTGAAGTTCGGAGAAAAGACGCGAAACCCTTGTGTAACTAAGTATTGGAAAAGTGGACTAAAGGTTTTTCTAACCGCCCATTGAGGACCGCCATGTGGCCATAAAATTGTATGACCATTATCAATTTCCTTTGGTGGCGCAAAATACAAAGACTCTATTTTCATACCGTCAAAACTAGGATATGTTAATACTTCTGGCTCTGCTAGTTCCTCTTGTTTCACACCTATAATTTGATGTTGTGTAAGTTGTTCCCATTCAGTCAAATCATGGCTTCGGAAAATATTTGCAGGCTTTGTTGTAGAACGTCCTAATGCAAAGAATGTTCCGTTTTCACCAATAACTAGCTTATCTACCATATCAAAAGGCTTTTCAATTAATCGTGGTTTCAATGTATTTAATTCTAATGAATACAGATGGTCTTCAACACCACGTTGTGCTATAAAATAAACCTTTTCTCTTGTTCGATCCAATGTTAGATTTGAAAGTTCATGACCTTCTATTTCGAATAGCTTTTTAAATGTTCGGGAACTAATATCAAAACTAGCTAGATAGGTAAACTCGCTTTCGTAATTAGTAAGAACAAGTAAATGATTGGCATCCACATACTCGACCTCTTTCACTCGATGAGGTTTTTCTTGAGATGGGGTAATGGCAATGGATTCACCATTCTGTAAAACATATCCGAACGAACTTGTGTTACCCACTTCTTTTGAAAAAGCAATTGAGGATTCATCTGGACTTACCGCATACAAGTAGCTTGGTCCACCTTCACCATTTACAAGGACTTCATTTTCGCCATTTACTAAATTTATTCGGCGTATGGATAAGAAGTTAGGATTCTCAACACTTGTCACGTAATAGAGTGTTTTTCCATCCTTAGAAAGATCACCGTAGTAAAACTTTTCACCCTCTGCTTTAAGTAAAGGAGCGGCTTCACCACCAGTAGGTTGTAATGCATAGATATGATAATTTTCATCACCATCGTAATCATAACCAGTTAAAATATGACCAATTTTCGTGTTGTACTTTACAAATGAATTCATTTGATTAGCAGTTGTTAACTGGAAAGGATATCTTTGTACTAGATTCATTGCCCAGATATTATAGTATCCATTCAAGTTTGTTGAATAAATAATTTCTTCTTCTGAGCTATGTACGTCAAAATCTACTATATTAACTGTTCGAAAGAAGCTTTCTATACCGGTTTTGGGAAATGTAATCATTCTGCAGTCTCCTTTAAGTTGCGTAATTGTATATATTTTACCAATATTACCCTATTTATTAAAGGGATTTATAAGAAATATTAGTTACGTGTAAAATAAAAGCCAGACTAAGTCTGACTTTTTTATTGTAAAAAGATACCGCCATATACCAATGCGCCTACAATGACATAAGCAGGATGAACCTTCCACTTCTCTAGTAAAAGAAATCCTACAACAACTAGAATAAGAGTTTGGATTAGCCCAGTATCTACATAAGACGTAGAGAAAAAGCTGTATGTCATAACCCCTAATAAGACAGCTATAGTTGGACGAACATAGTTTGTCATTCTTTTCACTTTTGGTGAATCTTTAAATTTGTACAAGAGACTAAGTAATACAATCATTAATATTAAAGAAGGTGCTACTGTTGCAAAAATCCCTACAATTGCACCTGGAATACCTGCTTGTTCATACCCAATATAGCCTGCCATCTTTGTAGCAATTGGGCCTGGGAGTGCATTTCCTAACGCAAGTACTTCACTAAACTCTGATACCGTCATCCACTCATAACGGTCCACTACCTCGTTTTCAACTAATGGGATTGAAGCTGGTCCTCCACCATACCCAACAATTCCTGGAATAAAGAAGGCTAAAAAAATATGCCAGTAAATCATAAGCCAACCCCTCTTTCTACAGGCTGTTCAACCTTTGTCGCTTTATCTTTCTTTAATAGAGCATAAGCTAGTAAACTACCAATTATGATAGCTGGATGTACATGTAGAAATTCGATTAAGATGATGCTTGCTACTATAATCATCAATGCATACATCCAACCTAATGTTTCTTTTGACTTCTTGAAGAAATCCCAAGTTAAGCTAGCTAGCATCACACCAACAATAGGTACCACTGCCTTAGACATTCCACTAACCCAAGGAAGATCCTTGTAGTTTGCTAAAACGGTTAAAAATACGATCATAAGTATAATAGTTGGTACGATCGTCGCCAAAACTGCATTTATCATACCGAGAACACCAGCTACACGGTAACCGATATAACCAGCCATTTTAGTTGCAATAGGTCCTGGTAATGTGTTACCCAAAGCTAATACATCAGCAAACTCATCATCATTCATCCATTTATATTTATCTACGACTTCTTTATGAACTAGTGGAATAGATGATGGGCCACCGCCATACCCTAACATTCCCACTCGAAAGAAAGCCAGAAACAGATGTACATGTTTCAAACGTATTCAACCCTTTCTTTATAAAGTAATACACTTCATTCTATATTCCATCATAACAAATGTTTAAAGTTTTTCATATGGAAAGTTCTTTGATGAATTAACTTTACAAACGGAGGTTGAATTCATAATTTTGTTTACATCAGATAAAGAATCCTACAGTACTCATAAACTTTTATTTGCTTCACTTAATTTGAATAAGTTAAGATAGTATAGGTATACGAAGAAATGTGGTGATGCTATGAAGATAGATGAAATTGACCGTAAAATCCTTCGATTATTGACTGAAAATGCAAGAATGTCCTATGTCGATATTGGGAAAGAGTTAAATCTCTCAAGAGTATCTATTAGAGAACGAGTTAATCAACTAATGGAAAATGGCATTATAGAAAAATTCTCAGTAGTCATTAATTCAGAAAAAGTAGGGAAAGGCGTTTCTGCTTTTTTTGAGGTAGATTGTGAGCCAGCCCACTTGGTAAAAGTTGCTCAAACACTCGTTGATAATCCAGCCGTTGCCAGTTGTTATCAAATGACAGGACCTAGTACCTTACATATGCATGTTTTAGTAGAGGATTTTTCAAAACTAGAACATTTTATTAATGAAGAATTATATAGTTTACAAGGCATCACTAGAGTAGAAAGCCATATTTTATTAAGGCGTTTTAAAAGTAGAATGGGATTGAAATTGTAAGAAGTGGTGACTACTGATCTATACAATTTAAAATAATGTCCAAAAAGCCATTCCCCTCTAACGGAGTATGGCTTTTTGTGATTGTAGCAGCATGTCAATATCATTAGTTATTCTTCAAGTTTAAACTTTTCAACTTCACGTTTAAGATCAGTAATTAATTCATTTAATTCATTTGCAGCACTCGACACTACTACGATTGCTCTTAATTGTTCATCTATACTAGAACTAATTTGTTCAGTTGAAGCAGCTGATTCTTCACTCACAGAAGCGATTCTTTCCACAGCATTAGAAACATCATCTTTTGAGTTGATGAGTAAGTCTATGTTTTCATTAACTTCAGAAATAATGGTGGCTATTCCTTTTACAGATATTTCAATCTGAGAAAAAGAATCTCCAGTTTCTGTAACCGCAAAAAGTTGTTCTTTGGCTAAATTCTTTGTTTTTTCCATCTCTTTATTAGCTATATTTGTAACTTCAATAATTCCTGATAATGTTTGTCGAACTTTTTCAGTTGCTTGAGAAGTACCTTCTGCTAGTTTTCTTACTTCGCTTGCTACAACAGCAAAACCTTTGCCGTGTTCACCTGCTCTTGCAGCTTCAATGGAAGCATTTAATGCTAATAGGTTAGTTTGTTCTGAGATTTGATTGATCGTCTCAATAATAGTACCGATTTCTTTAACCTTTTCAGAAAGCGATTCAATTACATTCTTGGTTTGAGTAACAGAGATCTCTGTTTCATTTGATTTTACTTTCAGAATCTCAACACTCGACATCCCAACGTTGTTAGAAGCTACAACTTGTTCTGATGCATGACTCATTTGCTGCGTTTTTTCAGAAAGCAATTTAATTTGATTCGCTAATTCTACAGTAGCATTAAATGTTCTCTCCGCATCACTTGCCTGCTGAACCGCCCCTTGAGAAATTTCTTGAATAGCCCTGCCAACTTCCTCACTGGAAGCAGTTGTTTCTTCCGCTACTGCGCTAAGATTCTGAGAAGTACTTGTCACACTTACAACTGACCTGTTCACTTTTCCAATTAAATCTTTTAAATTCTCAATCATGGAAGAAAAACCGTTGACCAACTCACCAATTTCATCGGAACGCCTTTGTTTTGTTACCTCAAGTGCTAGATTACCGTTTGCCACCTCTTGAACGTGTGAAGTCACAGCAACGATTGGTTTTGAAATTCTTCTAGCGAAAAAGTATGAAATGATAGCTCCAATTAAAAGTGATAAGATTAGAGTAATAGCTAACGCTTTCAAAACATTATTTGCGCCGGTATTAAAGTCCATCTCATAGGTACCAGCAGAAATGATCCATCCCCAATTTGGATCCACTTTGTTGAAGGTAATTTTCTTTTCAATTACGTTCTCATCGGTAGGTATTGCCCATTTGTATTCAACAAACCCGCCACCGGATTGGGCCACTTTAATTTGCTCTTGAACGAGTAGCTTTCCGTCTACATCTTTTGCTTCCCAAACATTTTTACCTTCTATTGTTGGATGCGCAACTTCTAAACCTTCTTCATCATAAACGACAAAGTATCCATTTGCTCCTAAATCTACCGGACTTGATATAGTTCGTTTTCCATCAGCATTCATTTCCCCAATTAGATAAACCTTTACTCTTTCTTGGGCTTCAGCAAGTGTTAAATCCCCCTGTTCGACCTGCTTATTAGTCGAATCAATCAATTGAATTGCCATTTCGACACCATTCTGTAAAGTCGTTTTACCTAGTTGATCCATCTGATCTTTTGCAATAAGATATGCTACTGTTCCAATGACTAGGTTGGGAATTATTAATACTAGTAACATCATACTTATTAGTTTGTGACCAATACGCAGCTTCATGATAGTAACCTACTTCCTATAGAATTTTCTCTCCTTAATAAATATCGACAGAATCTTCATATTCTTTAGAGGAAATTAGGTAAGTTAAGTTTTACATTAAATTATCCTAATAAATAAAAAGAAGACTGTCAGACAGCCTCCTTTTACCGGTAAAAAAGATCTAATCAATATTAAAACACCTAATCTATAGTACCTTCGTCATAAATACACTATTTGGGTCCTCAACGTAATCTCCAAAGGGACCACAGTATACAAACCCAAATCTTTCATAAAGTTTTTTAGCCGGTACGAAAGCTTCCATGGAACCAGTCTCCAGGCTTAATCTTTTATATCCGCGTCCTTTCGCCTGTTCTTCAATGTGTTGGAGGATTGCCTTAGCAACTCCTTTCCTCAGATGGTTAGGGGCAGTTTTCATAGATTTCAATTCTCCATGATGAGAATCAAGTTCTTTAAGTGCTCCACACCCTACTAATTCCTCACCTTCCCACGCACTCCAAAATGTTATTCCTGGCTTCTTTAGCCCACTTATATTTAAAGCATGTATACTTTCAGGTGGTGAATGCAATGTCATGCTATGAAGATGGTCCATAATTAATTGGGCTATTTCCGGACCAGTCAAATCATCTACTTTTATAATCATTTGCTTTGACTCCCCTCATCAAGATGGTAAAAGTTCTATTAATTATTCTGTAAAGTTATCTAAATTCCTCTTCTAGGTGAGTTTCACAAAAGTAAAGCAATCTAAAATCTCCTTAATAGACTAACTCTCTAGATTAGCGTGCTTCAGTTTTCTATTTCTCAAAAAGTAGAGGATAAAAATTGACAATGAAGTGACCAAAAGAAATGTTAGTAAACTAAAAATAGTAAAGTACTTATATGAGAAGTTACTTTGTATAGTCAATAAAATTCCGGTTAAAGTCACACCAAATGCGCCTCCAAAAAATTGGATTAGCTGTGTCATTCCCATCCCTGCACCAATCTCATCTCTTGACAAAATTCTTGTGACTTCATTTGAAACACTTGATGTTACGCTAGAGAATCCAATGCTTGTAAACATATAAATAAACAAAATGGAATAAGGCGAAATTGTTGAAAATAAAGAAAATAAAATGGTTGATAGCAATAATAATCCCTGACCCAAAAAGGTAACTAATATATTTCCAAAACGATCAATAAATCTACCTATAAATTGAGCTGCGATAGCTGAGAGAATGGCTCCCGGAAAAATAATCATCCCTACTTCTGCAGGATTCTTACTGAATACATCTGTTAAGATCAGTGGCATGAGAAAGAGGGTTGAAAAATGTGTGATAAATGCAACAAATCCAATAAATAAAAGCTTGTTAAATTGTTTGTTTACTAATATTGCTGGCTGTAAAAATGGAATATCTACTCGTTTTATATGCCACCACATACATGCCAAAATGATAATACTCAATAGTAGAATTGGTATTGACAATGTAGAGAGAAAGAGTAATAGCCCCGTTACACCTAGGCCCGTAAGCATTCCTCCTATGGTATCGAACTTTACAGGCTTTACTTCTTCCTTAGGTAATAGCTTCAAGAAAATGGGAATCATTAAAATCACAAATCCAGTAATAGCAAATAGAAAATTCCAGCCTAGATATTGAGTTATAGCGCCACCTAATACTGGGCCTAAACCAAAACCTAGTGAAGCGGCAGACGCAATATAGGACATAGCTTTTCCTCTTCTTGACACCGGTATATATCTTCCGGCTAATACCATTGCGAGTCCAGGAACAGCACCAGCACCAGCGGCTTGTAACACTCGAGCTAGCATTAGTACAATGAAGTGATGAGAAAAAAAGCCGATTAGAGAGGCGACCCCTAATATAGATAATCCAACGAATAAAAGTTTCGAAATTGGAATGAAGTCAGACAAACGACTATAAGTAAGAGTGGAGATGGCAAAAACAATGGAGTAGCCTGATACGATCCATGATGCTGTAGAAGAGTTAAGAGAGAGGTCACTTAAAACTGAAGGCAAGGCAACATTAAACATCGTCGTATTCATGACGACTAACCACACTATAAAGCTCCATAAAAGAATAATTTTATTCTCATGTAACACTTGCGCTAATTCATCGCCTTGAGAACGTATTGATATAGTTGACATAATCTCCCACCTACACATTTTATATTTGGCTGTTTTATATATTTATCATATAGAGTTTTCGAACAGGATGAAAGAAAAAAGCTTCGAAAATCGAAGCTTAGACTAAGTATCACTATAGATTGGTTATAAGTGAGCTTAACTTCAGATGATAGAAAAAGAGATTTAGATAAGAGCCCGCCTTAAATATTGAGCAGCCTCTCTTATTGCCTTCTCTCCATTTTCTATCAGAGCGGTCATACACATGAAACCATGAATCATTCCAGGATAACAAATATAAGTGGTGTTGACACCTAAGTCGGATAGCTTATTTGCGTAATTTCGTCCTCCATCACATAATGGATCATATTCCGCTGTAACAATGTAAGCAGGCGGAAGTAAAGCCGCTTCTTCGTCAGGAATGAGTATAGGAGAAGCTAAAGGACTTCTCGTTTCAGAAGGTTCGTTAAAGTATTGTAAACTAAACCATTGCATTGTCGATTTTGTAAGATAATGGCCTTCACAATATTTTATATAGGATTCTGTAGGCTCAAATCCCGTCGACGGATAGAATAATAATTGTTGTTGTAAAGTAAATTCCTTTCGTTGATTAGCTAAATAGCAAACAATCGTTGCAAGGTTTCCCCCAGCACTATCTCCACCAACTGCAATACGGTTCTTATCTATACCTAGTTCTTCTGATTGCTCGTACACCCATTTGCTTGCTAAATAAGCATCTTCTACACCAGTCGGGAATTTATGTTCCGGGGCAAGACTATAATCTACAGATATGACCTTACATTGAGATTCATTAGCAAACATACGACAAAGGGCGTCATGTGAGTCAACATTTCCAATTACCCATCCTCCGCCGTGAAAGTATATGAAAACTGGAAGGATAGGTTCTTCATTTGGTGTATAGATCCTGACAGTAATTTCTTGCTTGTAACCTTGAATTTTTTTATCTTCAACCTTTAACACATCTTCAAATTTATTCAACGATCTACTGGATTTTACATACATCGCTCTTGCTGTGTCGAGTTCTTGTTCTTCCACCGGTGGAAGATTCCTTGATTTAATTAATTCCAAAACCTGAACAACTTGGGGATGTAGGCTCATTTTTCCATACTCCTCATATTATGCGTAGGTTAAAAACTGAACTGTTCCTTTAATTACAACGGTCTCGTCCTGTTTAACGGCTTCTACATCAAAGTTCAACTTGTTATCCATATTTTCCTTAAGTGTAGCTTTTAAGGTAAGAACATCGTTTAGAAACACCATACTTCTAAATCTTATTTGATAGTCTTGTATAAATCCTTCTTCATAATAAGGTGTAAAAAGCTTAGCTAAATTCCCCATTGTCCACATACCGTGAGCGATGATGCCCGGGAGACCTGCTTTCTCTGCTTCTTCATCTATTGTATGAATGGGGTTATAATCACCAGAGGCTCCAGCGTATTTAATTAAGTCAAGTCTAGTAACAGGTGCTAATTGAACGTTCTCTAAAGATTCACCAGCCTGCAATTCTACTAAGCTCTTCATACACTCATCGCCTTTCTAACTGCTTCGTTAATAATGACAAGCTGATCGGCCGTAAAGACAAGCTCGCCTTCTACTGTTTCTCCATAAACCTTAATGACTAAAAAGCCCATCTCTCCAAAATTACCTTTTTTCTCATAGTAATTACTAACCTCTTGGTAACATGATAGTTCTTCTCCAACTAGTAAAGGTCTATTATAATGATAGATTTGTTCTCCATGTATTAGTCCCTTTTTAGGCAACTTCAGATCTTCAATTACACCATAATCAAAAACTCTTGGAAAGGTTGGAGGGGCAATATTATTTTTATATCTTGATTTTTTCCCTGTCTCTTCATCTATGAAAATTGGATGTAGATCGCCGATTGATTCAGCAAACTTTCTAACGGCGCCTCTTTCTACTGTGTTTCTCACTCTATTTGAACGTTTTCCTATAGAATCATGATACATACACACACCTCACAACTTGTTAATTTTTAGGTCCACCTGCTACATAAATAACTTGACCATTTACAAACGAAGACTTCTCATCCGCGAAAAACGCAACAGCATTTGCGATATCACTAGGCTTTCCACTACGTGCGACAGGAATTTTATCCACACTAGCTTTGATTAAATCTTCGAAAGAAATACCAATCCGAGCAGCTGTTTCACGAGTCATATCGGTTTCAATAAAACCTGGCGCAACTGAATTAGCTGTAATTCCAAACTTTCCAAGCTCAATTGCAAGCGTTTTCGTTAAACCTTGTAAACCCGCCTTTGCCGTTGCGTAATTTGACTGACCACGGTTACCAAGAGCGGACGTAGAAGAAATATTAATAATCCTACCGTATTTTTGTTCGACCATATACTTTTGAGCGGCCCGAACCGCATTAAAAGATCCCTTTAAATGTACATCCATAACCGTATCCCAGTCATTTTCTGTCATTTTAAATAAAAGATTATCTCTGATTACCCCAGCGTTATTAACAAGAATATCTAGAGATCCAAACTTAGTAACAACTTCTTCCATCGCCTGATTAACTTCAGTACTATTGACAACGTTTGCAACCTTTGTGTAGAAATCGTATCCTTTCTCCGTTAAAGCCTGGCTTACTTCGTTAAGTGCTTCCTCGTTGACATCAATAATGGCAACCTTTGCTCCCTCTTCAGCAAGCTGTTCTACAATCGCTCTACCAATTCCTCTACTTCCTCCTGTAACAAAAGCGACTCTACCTTCAAATCTTCCTGTCATATTCATTCCTCCTTATCTACCAATTCGATAAATTATATATATTGTCCTACCTTAACATGACCTTTTAATAGATTTCTGGCAATAATTAAACGTTGAATTTCATCAGTACCGTCATAGATTCTCCATAATCTGGCTTCTCTGTACCAGCGTTCAATCGGCAGTTCTCTTGTATATCCCATCCCTCCATGAATTTGGAGAACTCGATCAACGACGTTATTTCCCATATTAGCACCGTAAAGTTTCGCAATAGAAGCAAGATGACGATTATCTTCACCATGATCGAGTGTAAATGCTGCGTTTAGAACAAGCCATCTCGCTGCTTCAATTTCTACAGCTGAATCTGCTATTTGCCATTGGATTGCTTGACGTTCTGCAATTGGTTTACCAAATGTAGTTCTTTCCTTTGCATAATCAATAGCCATTTGGAGTAATCTTTCAGCAGTTCCAACTGCTCTTGCACCTACAATCCATCTCGCAAATCCAATCCATTCTAATCCAAGGTTGTACCCACCATTTACTTCCCCTAGGATATTCTCTTCTGGAACTCGAACGTTATCAAAGACAAGTCCAGCTGGTCCCCATTCTCCCATTGTGTGGATATATTCAGACTTCCATCCCATGTCTCTGTCGACAATAAAACAAGTTACTCCATCACGGCCTGTTGCTTCATGCTTCGCTTTATCTGTTATGGCGATAACCATTACAAAATCTGCGTCATTTCCACCCGTAATGAAAGTCTTTTCCCCATTAAGAATCCACTCATTTCCGTCTTTTACGGCTGTCATCTTAATGTTTCTAGTATCTGACCCAGCACCTGGCTCTGTCATCGCAAAGCATGATTTTTTCTCTCCATTAATGGTAGGGATTAAATATTTTTGTTTCTGTTCTTCATTGGCATAATAAAGGATATTATCAGCAGAACCGCCAAATGTGAACGGGACGAATGTTTTGGATACTTCCATTAGTACAATGGCCATCATCATTTGACCTAGATTTGCACCACCATATTCTTCAGGTGTATTAATTCCCCAAAACCCAGCTTCTTTCGCCTTTATCTGAAGTTCTTTTAGTTTTCCAGGAGGCAAACTTGGCTTACCTTCTCTTTCATTTCGTAACACATCGTTTTCTAGTGGGATTAATTCCTTTTCAACAAATCTACGGATTGTTTTTTGAACCATTTTTTGTTCTTCTGTTAAACGTAAATGCATGTTCTCCACTCCATTTCTAGTCTATTGATATAAGTTTCTATTACATTAACTCTAGTAAAACAGCCATTCCTTGGCCTCCACCCACACAAAGCGTGGCTATTCCAAACTGTTCTTCACGCCGTTTCATTTCATAAAGTAGAGTCGTCATGATTCTGCAACCAGTTGCTCCAAGCGGATGACCTAAAGCAATGCCACCACCATTTACATTTACCTTTTCAGGATCCAAATTTGCTTCTCTTATAACCGCCAACGCTTGAGAAGCAAAAGCCTCGTTTAGCTCAATCAAGCCTATATCCTCTAAGCTTTTATTCGTTCGACTAAGAAGCTTTTGAATGGCTGGAACTGGACCAATTCCCATAATCTCTGGAGAAACACCTGCCGTTGACCAATCAACAATTTTGGCTAAAGGAGTTAGACCGAGTTCCTTCGCTTTGCCTGCTGTCATTATGACCATTGCTGAAGCACCATCATTTCGACCGCAAGCATTTCCTGCTGTTACAGTTCCATTTTCTCTAAACGCAGGTTTTAATTTTTCTAATGCAGCCATCGTTGTTTCTGGTCGTGGGTGCTCATCTATTTCAAAAAGAAACTCTTTCTTTTTTTCTTTCACGTGGATGGAAACAATTTCATCTTTAAAAGCCCCATTTTCTAAGGCTATTGCCGCTTTTCTTTGGCTATGAAAAGCAAAGTCATCTTGATCCGCCCTTGAAATACTGTATCTCTCCGCAACATTTTCAGCTGTCATACCCATACCTAATTTCGAACCATATGTCTCCATAGGTTGTTGTCCGTTTTCAAGATTAGAGTCAACAAGGATGGGATTACCTTCACCAAATCTTGAATTTCTCAAATAGATGGAGGATTTACTCAAAGACTCAGTACCTCCTGCTACGACAATCTCGGCTTGCCCACATGCAATTTGCTGTATCCCAGACGTAACAGCTTGCATACCAGATGCACAAAGGCGATTGACGGTGAAGGCCGGGGTTGTATCAGGAATTCCCGCACGAAGTGAAGCGACCCGCGCCACATTAGAAGACTCCGTTGATTGCCTAACTTCTCCTAAAATCACCTCATCAACTTGGGTTGCTGAGATTCCTGCACGCTTAATGGCCTCCTTAATCACAACAGCTCCCAGTTCTCCTGAGTTCATATTTCTTAATGTGCCACCGAACCTGCCAATTGGGGAACGAACAGCACTGACAATGACCATTTCATCTTTCATTTTCTCCCTCCTTCAACACCCTATTTGCTGTATTCTTTTCTTAACTGAGAAGAGATAATATTTTTCTGAATTTCAGATGTTCCCTCATAAATTCTTGTAATTCTTGCATCACGATAATATCGTTCAACCGGAAAATCTTTAATATATCCGAGACCTCCATGAATTTGAACAGCTTTATCAGCAACTCTGTTATAGACCTCTGAACCAAATAACTTTAACATCGCTGCCTCTTTAATCACTTTCTCCCCACGGTCAACCATCCAGGCAACACGATAAGTAAAAGATCTTAGTACTTCAATCTCTAAAGCTATATCAGCCAGCATGTGTGCGACCGCTTGATGCTCGATGATTGGAACATTAAATTGCTCCCTTTCTTGAACATGTACCATACACATATCTAGAAGCTTTTGAGATGAGCCGAGATTTCTTGCAGCAAGTCCGGCTCTTCCGTTTGCTAAAATTTTCAAAGCATTTACGTAGCCCTGACCTACTTCTCCAAGAACATTTTCCTCTGGAACCTCACAATCCTCAAACACAAGCTCTGCTGAATGAGATCCGCGTAAACCCATCTTTCTTTCTACTGCACCTATTTTAAAACCAGGCATCCCTCGTTCAATAATGAATGAGGTAATTCCTTTAGCCCCTTTACTGGCATCTGTTACCGCCATAACAGTAAATACATCTGCAACCGTCGCGTTTGTAATATAATGCTTTGTACCATTTATAATATATTTATTACCTTTTTTAACGGCTGTTGTTTTTAAATTTGTCGCATGGGAACCTGCCTGAGGTTCAGTAAGGGCGAATGCACCTATTAAATCTCCTCTAGCCATCGCTGGAAGATACTTTCTCTTCTGTTCTTCATTTCCCATCTCGACAATTCCAACGGAACCAATGCCAGTGTGTGCACCAATTAACGTTGTATACCCATTATGGGTTTTACCGATTTCTTCATATAAAGCACATTTACCAACCATCCCTATGCCAAGACCGCCATATTCTTCTGGTATGCTTAAGCTGAAAAGTCCCATTTCTTTTGACTTCTCGATAATCTCATTAGGAATATGGTCTTCATCTTCAATTTGCATAGCAAAAGGATCTACCTCATTTTTTATAAAATCTCTAATATTATGTTTGAGTGAAACAATATCCTCGTCTAATTGGAAATCCATTTTCTCACTCCTAAATAAAGAATTACTTTCTTTCTAACGCTAATGCAATTCCTTGCCCACCACCAATACATGCAGTGACGATTCCTTTTGAAACGTTTCGACGTTTCATTTCATAAGCTAATTTCGTTACAAGCATGCCTCCAGTCGCAGCAATTGGATGTCCGTGAGCTATTGCGCCACCATTGACATTAACCTTTTCCATATCAAACTTTAGTTCGCGGTCACAAGCTAACACTTGAGCAGCAAATGCTTCATTAATTTCAATTAAGTCATAGTCGTTAAGGTCGCTTTGTGTTTGAGCTAATAATTTTAGTACAGCAGGCACTGGTCCTATCCCCATAATGTTTGGGTCAACCCCAGCAATTGCCCAGTCCGTAATATATGCTAAAGGCTCAAGTCCTCTCTTAAGTGCCTCTTCTTCTGACATTACTACAATTGCTGACGCTCCATCATTTACACCTGAAGAGTTTCCTGCACTTACACTTCCTCCTTGCTTAAAAGCTGGTGGGAGCTTAGCAAGATCTTCAGCTGTTACATTCGGACGAGGGTGTTCATCCGTTGTAAATAAGACTTCCCCTTTTCTTGTTCTTATAGGAATCGGTACAATCTGCTCTTCAAACAGGTTTTGCTCCATTGCGGCAGCCATTCTTTGCTGACTTTGTAGAGAAAATGCATCCTGTTCTTCACGAGATATTTCGTACTTTTCAACTAGATTTTCTGCTGTAATCCCCATTGGTGGATCCCCGATGAAGTCTGGAGAAAGCTGTCTTGAGACAAATTTAGGTGGCATTCGATCAAAGGCACGTTCTTGGGGGGCAAGTAAATAAGGTGTTCGCGACATGCTTTCTGTACCACCAGCAACGACAATACTTGCTTTTCCTGCAAGAATGGCTTCAGCTGCCAGCGCTACACTATTAATACCTGAACCACATTGTCGATCAATCGTTAAACCAGGAACTGTTGTAGGAAGCTCAGCTTGCAATAAGGTTAGCCTCGCAATATTTCCTCCTCCAGACAAACAGTTACCTAGTATGACATCATCCACATCTTTTCCATCCACGTTTACACGTTGTAATGCCTCTTTTAATGCAATAGCCCCATAAATGGAAGGATCTAATCCAGCTAGTGCTCCACCCTTTTTAGCGATGGGTGTTCTTACCGCTGAAACGATTACCGCTTTTGTCATCTAACTCATCCTTTCGGTACTGTATATTCAAATTGGAAACCTTTACATTTTTCCTTATTTATAAATAAAGCAAGAAGCGTGCCAATTGGGAATTTCTTTATTACCAAGATACAAAATAACGAATAATTCATCTATGAATCATTGAATTCACAATCTTTTAACTAGATTAATACAAAAATAGATTAATAATTCAATTCTGTATTAAAGGCTACTTTTTTGAGTGAAGAATCTTAAACGTTCCTGTCCCTTTCGCAATTAATATTCCGTTCTCATCAGTAATAATCCCTTCACCCGTTACTAGCTTGTATCCTTGGTGAAGAATAGATCCTCTTGCCGTTAACTTGCCATTTGTGGCCGGCTGGAGGTACTGAATATTCAAATTGACGGTTGTTGAAGGTAATGAAACAAGGGATGAGATGGTTGCACCAATAATATTGTCAATTAGAGTAGCTATAACTCCCCCGTGTACTGTATCAATACCGTTAATATGCTTATCTTCAACAGTAAGGTTTAAAACTACATCTCCTTTCTCAAATTTTACCGTTTCTATTCCGACTAAATTTGAAAAGTCACTTTGCCCAATCTTTCGTCTCTCGTGATTAATGGTCATTGCGTAGCCTCTCCTCTCGTATTCAAAAAATGTCCAAAAACATAGATGGTCGGATATTAATTCGACCATCTATGTGTAAGATTATTAGATTATAAAAATTATTGTCCTAGTGATTTATCAATAATCTTGCCATCCTCAACTACTGCAATACGAAGAGGCGTTACTAACCCACCATTTTCTTCAATTTCTTCAATCTCATAGATTTTCTTATCTGCTGGAATGTTAGCTAAGGATTCTTCTAATTTTGCACGAATGGCAATCGGATCATCAACGGAACCTGCGGCTTTCATTGCTTCTACAAACATATACGCTGCTAAATAGTGATAACCAGCTTCTGACCCAGGATTTTTACCATGTGCTTTACTGTAATCTTCAATGAATTTCTCGTTTCCTTCATATTTTGAATAGACAAGTGGAAGAACTCCTACTGAACCCTCAATTAATTCCGTTCCACCTAGTACAGCTTCAATCTCATCAAGCTTTGCTTGGTCCATGATGAGGAATCCACCCTTAAATCCAAGTTCTCTCGCTTGTTTAATAACTAATGCTGTTGGCTCTGATGGTCCACCTACGAATAATACATCTGGCTTTTCCTTTAGCGCATTTGTTACAATTGTAAAGAAGTCCGTATCCTTACTGAAGTCAATAGATCCTTTATAAACAACTTCTCCACCAAGGTCTTTCCAACCAGGCTCGAGTACTGAAGCCCAATCTTTTCCATATTGAGTAGCAGTTGGGAGAAAGGCAATCTTTTTACCAAAGCGCTCCATTTGGTACTTTGAAAACGGCTCAATATAAGAACTGTATTTTGGAGGGATACGAACTGTTAAAGCATTCCCTTGCTCAGTAACTTTAGGCTCACTAGTATAAGCTCCGATAATAAATTTTTCTTGAATATTAAACACTTGTGAAGCAAAAATCCCACCACTATGTGGAACAAAAATAATTGGTGTTTTATTCTCTTGAACAAGACGTTTTGCGTTTGCGCCTGTCTCATTCGGTAAGTACTTATCATCTAATGTAACTAAATTTAAATTATATTTTTTACCTGAAACCTCAAAACCACCATTTGCGTTAATTTCTTCAACAGCCATTTCTAATCCACTAAGAGTATTCTTTCCATAAAATGCAGCCGGTCCACTTAATGGGCCACTATAACCAATGTTCACTACCCCAGCCTCTTCATCTACTTCAGTATCAGTACCGTTCTCTTTTCCAGTTTCATTACTAGCAGGCTTCTCTTCAGCAGGTTGAGAAGAAGGAGTTGAACTACAAGCTGAGACTAAAACGAGTGTTAATATTAATAGAAAGAACAAAGACAATTTTTTAAACGTAAACATCATTTTTCCCCCTTTAATAACTTAATAGTTTTAAGAGCATGATTAATTAGTGCACAAGACTAAGACGATGTGAGATCTCACCTCCTTTCATGAGTAAAGAATTAAGCGCCAATATAAGCTTTTCTAATATCATCGTTCTCAAACAAATCCTTACTTCTTCCCTCTAGTACAATACTTCCTGTTTCAATGACATATCCACGGTCGGCTATTCTTAGAGCAGCATTTGCGTTCTGTTCTGCCAATAATACAGTTGTTCCACTCTTATTAATTTGCTTAATAACTTCAAATACTTGTTCAACAATTAATGGAGCTAACCCGATGGACGGCTCATCTAATAGCAGTACTTTCGGATGTGCCATTAATGCTCTTCCAATAGCAAGCATTTGCTGTTGTCCTCCACTTAATGAACCAGCTGGATCATTTCTTTTATCTTTCAATATTGGAAAGAGTTCATACACTTCCTGAATGGTTTGCTTCTGTTTATCCTTATTCTTTCTATGAACATATCCTCCAAGAATTAGATTTTGATAGACTGTCATCTGCGGGAATAACTTTCTTCCTTCTGCGCACTGAACAATTCCAGCCTCGACTATTCGGTCTGCAGATAGTCCACCCACGTTTTGATCGACAAAGTGAATTGTTCCGCTGGACGGCTTACTTAACCCGCTTATTGTCCGGAAAATAGTACTTTTCCCAGCCCCGTTTGCTCCTAGAAGTACAACTAATTCACCTTGTTCAACTGCAAGGTTAATGTTCGAAAGAGCTTGGTATGCGCCATAATGTACAGAAACATTTTCTAACTTAAGCAACGTCCCCACCTCCCAAATAGGCTTCAATTACCACTTTGTTATTTTTTATTTCATCCGGAGTACCTTCAGCAATTTTTTTGCCATAGTTTAGAACCATAATCTTATCTGCTAGATTCATAATCATTTGCATCTTGTGCTCAATCAAGCAAACTGTGATTCCTTTGTTGACCATTTTTTTAATAAGTGCCGCCAACCCTTCTGTTTCCTCCGGATTCACTCCAGCTGCCGGTTCATCAAGAAACACAATGGAAGGACTAGTAGCCAACGCCAGTGCGAATGCCGTTCGTTTTTTTGCCTCTTGGGAGATTCCCGCTACTGGTTGGTCAGCTAAATCAGTTAACCCAACAAAATCTAGTACTTCATATGCCTTCTCTCTACTTTCCTTTTCTTCCCTTTTCAATCTAGGAGTATTAAAAATGGCATCAAATAAATTAGACTTTGTCCTTAATCGATGGCCAACAATCACGTTGTCAAGAACAGTTGATTGTTCAAACAGATTTGTTGTTTGAAAGGTTCTTGCAACACCTAGCTTTGCAATTTGATAGGATTTCAACTTGGTAATATCATTTCCGTCATATATAACTGAACCTGAAGAAGGTTGATGAAACCCACTAATTAAGTTAAAGAAAGTAGACTTACCTGCTCCATTCGGTCCGATTATTGCAGTAATTTTTCCTTTTTCAATTTCAAAATCCACTTCATCAACGGCAGTTAAACCACCAAAGTTTTTAGTTAATCCCTTTACTTGAACTAGCATTATTGTTCCTCCTTTACTACTACAGAATTTTGGGGGATTTGTAGTTTAGATTTTTTACGCTTTCGATTGGCCATCCAAGTCTGTACCCCACCAGAAATTCCACGAGGATAAAAAATAACTAATAACACTAGTATTGGTCCGAAAATAAGCATTCGATAGTCTTGTAGAAATTGTAAATATTGTGATATCCAAATAATCAATAAGGTTCCCACTAATGGTCCTGAAAGAGTTCCTATTCCGCCCACTAATAAGTACATCAGCATATCAAAGGTAATGCTAATGTATGAAATATCAGGTCCAATAAAGCGAATAAACGAAGCGTATAATGCCCCTGCTAATCCCGCAAAGAAAGTTGATAACACAAATGAAATTAATTTTTGCTTCATTGTTTCAATTCCAATTGTTTGAGCCAGCTCTTCACTATTTCGTATCGCTATATAAGTTCGACCAACTAAAGAATCAATAATGCGTTTAAACAGAAAGATTGAAAGCAACAGGAAGAACAACATTAGGTAATAGACAGATTTAGGAGAATCGAATGTAATCGGTCCAATTGCTGCAGGTGCTGGGATCCCAATTAAACCTCTTACTCCTTCTGTAACCGCTTCCCATTTGTAAATAATTAAGTAGATGATATAGCCTACACATAGCGTGTAGATTGCAAAGAAATGCTCCTTTGTACGTAAGGCAATTAAGCCGATTAAAAACCCTAAAATGGTAGTCAAGATAATCGCGAGAATAAACGATAACCAGAAATTCAGACCTACTTTAACCGTTAATACTCCGAGACCATATGCACCTATTGCAAAGAAACCAGCGTGTGCTAAAGAGAGCTGTCCTGTAAATCCCCCAATCATATTTAGACCATATACAGCAATTGTCCAAATAAACACTGATGAAAAGATGTGTAAATAATACTGATTTTCAGTAACAAGAGGAATGATGATGGCAACTACTAACAACCCAATTGACAAGCTTCTCTTGTTTAATAATGTCGTCATCATTGAACCCCCTTTACAAACAATCCTTTTGGCCTAATCGTTAAGATAATCACTAAAAGTAAAAACGCAATTAAGTCTTTATAATCATTTGAAATAAAAGTAGCACTTAAGCTTTCTGAGAAACCGATAATATAACCTCCAATAATGGCTCCTGGAATACTACCCATTCCCCCAATAATGATGATGACGAAAGCTTTTAGAATAACTAGATGCCCCATTCCAGGGAATACTAGATTAATAGGTGAAGAAATGGATGAAGCGACAGCAGCTAACGCACCAGAGATAAAGAAGGTCATCATGGCTACCTTATTAGCATTAATACCAACCAAGAAAGCACCTTCACGATTTTGTGACATAGCAATAATGGCCGCCCCGGTCATCGTCTTCTTCAAAAATAAGTACAAGAGCACCATCACAATGACAGCCGTAAACACAATCAATAACCTTTGTATCGTTACAGTTAAGCCCAACACTTCAACAACTTTATCATATGGAGAGATCATTCTACGATATTCAGCACCCCATACTAATTGGACAAGGGCTTCCAAAAATAACAGGATCCCAATTGCCGCAATCTTATCGTGAATCGGTGGAGAATGTCGTAATGGATTAAAGACTAAACGTTCCATTAGTACACCTAGTAAACCCACAACGACCACTGAAACAAAAATGGCTAACCAATAATGAATACCAAAACTTTCCATGAAAATAAGAGTAATATATCCCCCAACCATATATAGAGCACCATGTGCAAAGTTTGGAATATGAAGAATTCCATAAACAAGGGTAAGTCCTAATGCGACCAAACTGTAAACGCTTCCAATAGTGAGCCCATTAAATATCTGTTGCAATAAAATATCCATCTCCAGCCTCCTTTTACCTCGTAGTGTATAGTTCTTTTAATTTTCTCTTTAGAATCTTTCCTACTGCCGTTTTTGGTAACTCATCAACAAACAATACTTCACTTGGCACCTTATAGGCTGCTAATCTTTCGCGACAAAATTGCATCAAATCTGTGTCCGATAATGTTTCGTTTTCTTTTAAAACAATGATGGCTTTTACCGTCTCTCCTCTATATTCATCAGGTACTCCAATCACTGCTGCTTCAAGTACACTCGGGTGACTATAGATCACATCCTCTACTTCAATCGGGTATACATTATACCCACTAGCCAGAATCATTTCCTTCTTTCTGCCAACAATATAGAAAAATCCATCGGCGTCCATCATAGCTAAATCCCCTGTATAGAGCCAGCCATTTCGAATGGTTTGGGCAGTCTCCTCAGGCATATTGAGGTAGCCTTTCATAATTTGTGGACCTTTAATGATTAACTCTCCCACCTCACCAATGGGTAGGTCTTCTTCTCCGGTAGCGATATCCACAATTTTTGCATCTGTATTTGGAATCGGAATCCCGATACTTCCTCGCTTTTGCAATCCTGAAATTGGGTTTCGGTGAGTAACTGGAGAGGCTTCTGATAAACCATATCCCTCTGCTACTGATGTTCCGCTAATCTCGTTAAAGCGGTTGATTACCTCTACTGGAAGTGGTGCAGAACCACTTGAGCAAGTAGTTAAACAGCTAAGGTCAAATTGATAGGTTTTATAGTAGTTTAATAGGGCAATATACATAGTTGGCACACCTGGAAAAGCAGTTGGCTTTGTGTCCTCAATAATTTTCACCACTTGTTCTACTTCGAATTTAGGCACTAAGATTAAATTGCCTCCATTATAGAAAGTTAGATTCATGGCGCTTGTCATTCCATACACGTGGAATAATGGAGAGATTGTAAGTACCCGTTCCTCACCAACTCTAGTTTTCACTTGAGCTGTAGCCGCACTTTGAAGGGTGTTAGCAACAAGATTGTAATGGGTAAGCATAGCCCCTTTCGATCGCCCAGTTGTTCCACCTGTATATTGAAGAACTGCAACGTCCTCCCTAGGATTGATCTCCACTCTAGGTAACTGAAAATCCGGGTCCTTGAGTAATTGGTCAAATGTACTTTCTTTATCGAAGGAAACAGAAATAGAGTGAATAACTGGTGTTTGGTCCAGAATACTCTCAGCTACCGGCAGCAACTGATCTAAGACAATTAACGCCTTTGCGTTTGAGTCATTTAATACATAGAGTAGTTCTGTAGATTTATACATAGGATTAATTTGGACTATGGTTGCACCACACATTAAGGCAGCATAATAAGTAATTGGATATTGTGGACAGTTAGGAAGCATTATGGCCACACGATCACCCTTTTTAATACCACGTTTCGCAAAAGAACTCGCTACCCTTTGAGCACAGTGGTAAAGCTCCTCGTATGTTAAGGTCTTATGATAAAACGTAATCGCAGTGAGATCTTTAAATTTTTGAACTGATTGCTGAAATAAATCTATCAACGATAATTCGGGTATTTCAATCTCCTTTGGGTTTCCTTCAACAACGTGTTTTAACCAAGGTCTTTCCATTCATGCTCCCCCTTTTAATTAGGTTACAGTCTGTAGGTAAACAAGTCATTGCTTACTCGTAAAATCCACAAACCTCTTTAGTAAAATATAAAGCAAAATTCATGCCAAGATAAAAATAAGTGAAGAATTCATGTTTAAGTTTCACAAATTCTTCACTTGATTCAAAAGTGAATTAAAAATTCTATATTTTCTAATAATTAAAGAGTTGTCTATTGATTCATTTTTGAATTATAAATACATTTTTGAATTTTTTTGGAGGCGTATTCTTTTTGTGGCTAGGTTATGACTTCAAAAAAATTTTAAGATAAGCCATATTTCTGAAGTTTCCTCACCACTGAAGCCTGACTTATCTTTAAATGATCAGCTATTTCGTAGGTGGTTCGAAATTTTAGCATTGCTCGTTGCAGCGCACTTTTTTCAGCAAGCTCAACGGTTTCTTTTAGGGAAATCTCTTCTCCCTCTAGCTGTAGATAGTCCTGATCTTTTTTATATTCTGTAGGGAGGTCTTCTATAGTAAGGAATTCATGTGGGACGGTGAGCACCAATCGTTCTAATAAATTAGATAACTCTCGTACATTTCCAGGCCAGGTATAATGGTAGAAGAAATTATGAAGATCTTTTTGTAGCAGTTTATTTACACTGTATTTCTTATTATAGGACTCTACAAAATAATGAACTAATGGAAGAATATCATCCTGTCGTTCTCTAAGAGGTGGCACAGATACTGGAACAACATTCAAACGATAAAATAAGTCCTCACGAAATTGACCCTTTTTCACCATTTCCTTCAAGTCGCGATTAGTTGCAGCAATAAGCCGTACATCAATTTTTTTAGTCTTCGTGCCGCCCACCCTCATTATCTCTTTCTCTTGAATCGCTCGCAGTAATTTCACTTGTAGGTCCAATGGAAGCTCTCCTACTTCATCTAGAAATAGCATCCCTTTATGGGCTAATTCAAACATTCCAGCTTTACCTGAACGATTTGCTCCAGAAAAAGCACCCGCATCATATCCAAATAGTTCAGATTCTAGTAGCTCCTTCGGAATAGCACCACAATTAATTTTAATAAGTTGTCCCTCTTGTGATCTATTACTTATGCGATAAATATGTCTTGCCAGCACATCCTTACCAACACCTGTCTCACCTAAAATAAGAATGGTTGTATCAAAATTTGCTAGCCTTTCCACCATATTATATATCTCTATCAATTTGTCGCTCTTTAGAATCACATCCTGATCCATCGTTTTATTTGTTTTTAATCTCGTTAACTCTTCTTTATATTTCTCATTTAATTGTTGAACTTTAATAAGTTCTCTATTAACCTCATTTAACTCAGATAAGTCTCGGATATTCGTAACAATTTTTACGATCTCGCCTTCTTCATTAAAAATAGGAGAACCTGTCATTAACGTTTCTTTTTGATTAAAGTTCTTTTGAACAACCGATACCGTTTGCTTTTGTTCAATAACTTTAAGCGTTACTGATTCTTCCAATATCCCTCTTTTCATTAGATGAGTAATATTCTTTCCAATATAATAATGTTTGGGGATTCCAGTAATTCTTTCAATGGCTGAGTTTGTCTTTAACGTATTCCCAAATTTATCGGTTATATAGATGCCATCATAAGAACTCTCGATAATGGCATCTAACTCTCGATTAGATTCATTTAATTCTTTTACCTGTTTTTCTACATCCATTAAATATTGACCATCATGAATCATATAAATCTTCATTAGACCATTATGGTTGAGGTACTCAGTACAAATAAGCATAAACGGAGTTCCATTCCATACTGCTAGAATGAGTTCGGAACTCTTTTCATCCCATTGTTCAAATATTGATTTAATATTAGAGTCAATTGATAATGATGGCCCTAAATCTACATTATTTACTTGAAAGGAAACTATGATGTTATTGGCAGTCGTCACAATATGATTATGTAAGGTTAGATCAAGCCTTTCTTCTATCATAATATCACCCTCTTGCGTCTATGAATGTTAGCAAGGAATAAATGGTTCTTATTACAGGAACTTCAACACGCAGCTCTTCACCTTTTCTGACAAAAAAACCACAAAGGGACTCTATTTCCATAGGTTTTCCTTTTATACGGTCCTGAAGCATAGATGTTTTGTGCTCTCTTACTGAATTTGCGTCGGCAAATACTTTATCTTTCATATGATCCTTAAGTGGAATACCTAACGACTGAGCAATCAAAATGGCTTCGTCAAGAACTTGATCCGCAACTTTCCTAAGATCTTCATGATCAAGAATTTCACCAACTGTTGCTTCTGATACAGTTGATAGTGGATTAAAGGCTACGTTCCAGAGAAGTTTTTCCCATTTTTTTCTCATAATATTGTCAGTTAGCATGCAGTTAATTCCTGCATTTTGGAATACAGAAGCAATTCGTTCAACTGTTTCTGCTTGTGATTCATGTAAACCACCTATTATTAGTCCATGTTTCCCATGCTGAACAACATGTCCAGGTTCTTTTAATTGTGAAGATAGATAAGAAGAGCCCGCTAATACTCTCTCGACACCCAAACCTTCAATAAGAATTTCTTCATTGTCTACTCCGTTTTGTAAAGTTAAAATATATGAGTTTCGCTCATTCATATAGGGCTTAATTTTTGTTAGTGTATTTTTAGTTTCAGTTGATTTAACAGCCAGTATAATTAAATCTGCCTCAGAGATGACTTCATATTGATCGGTAAAAGTTCCATTTATGATGTATTCACCTTGGTGAGTTGTTAATTTTAAACCGCTTTCTTTCATAGTAAGAAGATGTTGCCCTCTCGCAAGAAAGGTAACGTTTTCACCACTATTATGTAAAAGTCCTCCAAAAAACCCTCCAACTGCCCCTGTACCGACAACAACGATATTCATAAAATCCTCCCTTTTGAAGCTTAGTTTTGAGAATAGTGTTAATTTTCTATGAATATATATATTCAACATTAAACAATTATTTCCTTCTAGATGGCTCCATTTGCATCGGTTAAGAATAGAATGTGGCTTTAATTGGATGGGAAGGCCTCAACTATAAAGCTTGAAAAGGAACAAGGACTGAGAAAAAACCGTACATAAAATAAATCATTGTCGGTAGAAAGAAAGTAAGGTTCATGGTAAAATAACTTTAGGAAAATAAAGGCAATGTAACCTTTGGGTTCAACCTCGCTGAAAAGTAGGTTGGACCCTTTTTGCATTCTTAAACCAAAAGGAGGACTTTTAATGTTGAGAACAGAAATGCTGTTGCATCGGCTCGATGAGATTGGCAAATCGCTCGAAAGAAAAGGGGGTGCACTATTATTATTAGGCGTTGGTTCCGTTGGAATCGAGACTGCTCGGCTGGACGCTTATTCTGATTTGGATTTCTTTGTCATTGTTAGGCATGATCAGAAAAGTAGATATATCGACCATTTGGATTGGCTAGAAGATGTTCACCCTTTAGCTTATTCTTTTAAGAATTCGGAGATTGGCTATAAAATTCTGTTTGAGGACGGCATTTTTGGTGAATATGCGGTATTTGAGGAATCGGAGCTAATTAATGGTTCTTATACGGAAGGGAGAGTCATTTGGAAGGATCCCTCCTACAACAATACGGGAATTTCAAAACCTTCCAACCCGATACCCAGCCCCCAAAAAGACTCCTTATACCATCCTTTGAACGAAGCTTTAACTAATCTCTATGTGGGACTCGGCCGCTTTGCCAGGGGAGAGCGCCTATCAGCGACGAGGTTTGTACAAGGTTATGCTGTGGACAGGATTTTATCCGTACTTCATTTGATAGAGCAAGAGGTGGATTACTTTCCTGATCCTTTCGGAAACGAGAGGCGCCTGGAAAAAAGATATCCTCGTTTCGCGGAAATGATTGCAGACATGGTACAGGGATATGATCATGTACCTGAATCTGCACTACGTATTTTAAGCTTCATAGAAGAAGTGTATCCCGTGAATCAAAAACTAAGCGAAGAGATACGACGTTTAGCCAAAATATGCTGCCGTTAACTAATTAAGTAAATACTACCTATTGAGGTGAAAGCTATGATATTAAAATTATTTTTTGCTCTGAATATCTTAACCGCATTTCAATCAAATTTCAGTCAAGATATTCCTTCGCAAACACCTAATCCAAGGATTTTAAGTATTAGTACAGACTACTCTAGTAATGGGAATTGGATACAGATACCTAAAGCCACAAAAGAAATAACCTTTAAAATTAAAGCGGAACACACGGAAACTGTCTTATTTTGGTTAATTCCTACTGGTACTCAAAAATGGACAGAAAGAAAACTAATAGGCTATGACATTAAGGAAAACGAGAGAGATGATAACTTTTCTTTTACTTGGAACATTGATAAGCCTTACCTTCAAGACCATATACATATTCAAGCAATAGGTGAAGGAAACGTAACGAATGACATAATAAATTTATCAATGAACTAAGGGCTGGTGCTTATTGAATTAAAATTCTCCTTTAGCGCTCTATAAGATAGTTCTACAAGAAGTCTCAGTACTCCTCCATTAGATAGACTTACCTAGCAGGTGGCAAGACAATAAAATAACTTTAATAGTAAAATACTAGTATTAAAAAAAGGAGACTTATTTTTATGAATATTTTAATCTTAGGTGCAACTGGAAGAGTTGGAAGTCAAATGGTTACTTATTCCCTGAATGACAGACATCATGTTACTGTACTAGTTCGCACTCCAGAAAAAATTGAATTAAATAATGAAAATTTAACTATTATCCAAGGAAATGTTTTAAATAAAGAAGATATAGAACGTGCAATGCAAAGGATCGATGTAGTTGTAAGTGCACTCAATACTGATGGCACTACCACACTATCTGAAAGTATGCCACTTATTATTGAAGCAATGGAAAACGAAGGCATAAATCGAATAATAACTATAGGAACTGCGGGTATTCTGCAAAGTAGAACAATGCCAAATTCTCTACGTTATCAAACAGGTGAATCAAAGCAGAAGTCAACACGTGCAGCAAAAGAACATCACAGAGTATACGATATGCTCAAACAATCGGCCCTCGATTGGACGATTGTCTGTCCCACGTATTTACCGGATGGAGAAAGGATAGGACAGTATCGAATAGAACGAAATTTTTTGCCGGAGGGTGGAGCTAGAATATCCGTATCGGATACAGCAGAATTTGCATTTAAACAGATAAAATCAAACATTTTCATAAAATCCCGTGTAGGCATCGCCTACTGATAGTATTATAACAATCCCTCCTCTTTTAATTGGCTCTTTTCGTATAGTTAGTGGCTATTTTCTAAGCAATAAATACAGCATTTATCGTTAAAAGTAATTATAACGGTTGGATTTTTTATCTAAAGCATAATATACAATATTCCAAGTAGATTGTTTAGCTATGACGCACCAATAAGAAAAAAACAGACCAAATCCTATGGTATTTGGTCTGCTCTAATTAGTTGGCTATTTCACATATTTCTTTACAGAGACGGAACTGTTTAAGCTTTTCTCAATTAATCAATTTATCATTATGATTAAATAAAGGTGAATTTGTCATCTTCTGATAAAGACTCAATAAAATATTTAAGTACATCTTTCGTTGCAATTAAATCTTTTAATGAAATGACCTCAACCGCTGAATGAGTGTATCTTGATGGGATGGAGAGCACACCAGTTGGTATACCACTGTTTGCTAAGTGAATGGCTCCTCCGTCTGTCCCAATTCCTGGAAAGACTTCATATTGAAAATCAACTGAATTCTTTTGTGCTACGTGTACTAATCTTTCCTTCACAGCGGGATGAGCGACTAGACTAAAGTCCATTACCTTTACACCTGTCCCCTTCCCAATCTGAATAATGTCATCTTGGACGGGTTCTGGAGTATCGCTGGCTGCTGTTGTATCAATAGCAACGGCAAGATCAGCATTCACCGATTCAATTGCAATTTTCGCACCTCTTAATCCAATTTCTTCTTGAACGGCAAAAATGGCAATAACTTCTCCCGCGAAATCTCCAAGCTCTTCAATGGTCTGAAGAATAACTGCACAACCAGCTCGATCATCGAATCCTTTTCCAACCACTTTGCCTGTGCGCTCATCACCTAAAAAATCAAAGCTTGGTGACCACGTAATGGGATCTCCTAAAGTTACTCCAAGTGCTTCAGCATCCTGCTTGGATTCAGCCCCAATATCTATGTATGATTCTCTCAATCTTTTAACTCTACTATCTTGCTCAAATTTTTTATAATGAGCAGAAATAGTTCCAACAACTCCTGTTAAGTAGCCAGATTTGGTACGGACCTGCACCTTTTGTGCTGGGAGGACTCGCTCATCATGTCCACCTAATTGTTCAAATTTAAGTAAACCATTCTCTTCAATCTTTCGAACAATGAATCCAACCTCGTCCATATGAGCCGTAATTACAACCTTGGGACCTTTTTTCTTACCTATTTTTCTAGCAATAATGTTTCCATGGTTATCTACTCTTACTTCATCTACTTTACTTTTTACCTTATCAAAGATGTATTTTACAACTGGCTGTTCAAAACCAGAAGGACCGTGTAAAGCCGTTAACTCTTTAACTAACTCTTTCATAATATCTCCTCCTCTACTCAACTTCACTTTATCACTGCATCACACTAAAATATTAATGTATTTAGGATATCGTCTTTTAAGATAAACGTCAATGATAGAGGTTCCCTATACGTTATTTCTAATGTTTCGTTATTGTTAGCAATCAATGTATAGATACCCATTGTTTTCAACGTTGATAACATGAAAGGACATGTCTTAGCTCAGACATGCCCTTCTGTTAATTAACTGTCACAAATGATTGAATTTGTATTCCTTGATTATCTGGTATTAGCGTTTGAACCGTTGATGAAATACCATGCTCTAAAAGTACATCGTGCATATACTGCTGAAGTTTTTCATCCTCTCGGTCTGTCAAAGCAATAATTGTTGGTCCCGCACCACTTAAAGCAATACCTAGCGCACCGTATTGGTGAGCATGATCTAATAGTACATTCATTCCGGGAACTAAACTTGTCCGGAATGGTTGATGAATTCGGTCCCTCATTGCTTCATTTAATAAAGATGTATTCCCACTAACAAGGGCACTGGCAAGTAAAGCTGAATGGCCGATTGCATACACTGCATCTTCCTTAGAATATGAGTTAGGTAGAACATCCCTTGCCAATTTAGTAGATAGTTCAAAGTGAGGAACAGCTACTACTGTCTTCATCTCGGGTGGAGGAGACACTCTGATATATGAAACCTTTTCTTCATTATACGTAGCAATTACAATTCCACCTAGTAAAGATGCTCCCACATTGTCTGGATGTCCCTCAAGCTCAGAAGAGAAAAGATAAAGTTCATCCTTAGTAAATGGTTCACCAGCTAGCACGTTTGCTGCCGCCATGGCCCCAACAATGGCAGCTGCACTACTACCTAACCCTCTTGTTAAGGGGATCTCACTCTCTATTTCAATTTCAAGCTCTGGACAATCATATTTTGCTTTTTTGAAAATTAGTTGTGCGATTTTATAAATCAGATTTTCTTTTGTCGTAGGAATACCTTCTAGATTTTCGCCCCTTAAAAGAATGGAGGTATTTGACGTTTTCTTCATTTTAATGGTGGTGTATAGTTGAAGTGCCATTCCTATGCAATCAAATCCAGAACCTAGATTAGCCGTGCTACAAGGTACTCTTACGATAACATCAAACTTTTCCATAGACTTCACCAGAGTATTGCTCAATTACTTCAAATACAGACTTATAATTACTATCAACTTTAACCGGCTCTTCTGCTACTTTTTTAATAGCAGAATTAGGATCTTTTAGACCATTACCGGTTAGCACACAGACCACTTTTTTACCATGCGCCAGCTGATTTTGCTTCTTAAGCTTCAAAATTCCAGCAAACGAAGCTGCTGAAGCTGGTTCAGCAAATATACCTTCCGTTGAAGCAAGTAAATGGTAAGCATCAAGTATTTCTTCATCCGTTACCTCGTCAATTAGACCACCGGATGATTGAATGGCATCTGTAGCCAGATTCCAGCTTGCAGGATTACCAATTCGAATGGCAGTTGCAATGGTTTCTGGATTACTCACAATTTCACCTCTAACCAAAGGAGCAGCCCCTGAAGCCTGAAAACCATACATGCTTGGTAGATGATTTATTTTACCATGCTGCTGATATTCAACAAAGCCCTTCCAATAGGCAGAAATATTACCTGCATTCCCAACTGGAATAGCTAAAATCTCCGGTGCTTCACCTAGCTCATCACAGATTTCAAATGCTGCTGTTTTTTGACCTTCTAAACGATATGGGTTCAGAGAATTAACTAAAGTAATAGGTTCTTTAGATGTTATTTCCTTCACAATCGATAAGGCCTCATCAAAATTTCCTTTAATGGCAATAATTTTCGCACCATAGATCATGGCTTGTGCAAGCTTTCCAAGTGCGATATTCCCATCTGGAATAAGGACGAAGCAATTTAGGTTTGCTCTTGCTGCATAAGCTGCCGCAGCGGCAGAAGTATTTCCTGTTGAGGCACACATAATCGTATGACTCCCTTCTTCTACAGCTTTTGCGACTGCCATTACCATACCACGATCCTTAAATGAACCTGTTGGATTTAAACCTTCATATTTAAAATACAGTTCTAGACCCAGCTGTTCCGATAATCTCGGTGCAAATAGTAAGGGTGTATTCCCTTCATGAAGTGTAAGGGAAGGTGTTTTTTCATTGACGGGCAAGAACTCCCGGTATCTCTTAATAATGCCAGCCATTTACTCACCACCTTCTACGCGATAAAAACTTTTAATTTCATTTACATAGTCCGACATTTCTAGTTGTGTAAGGATGTTTTGAATGCTCTTTTTGGAAGATGAGTGAGTGACAATAATTAGTTCAGCTTTATGATCTTTATTATAAGGCTGCTGCATAACCTGCTCTAAACTGACGTCATAATCAGCCATTGTTTTTGTCACTTGAGATAATACACCACTTTTATCATCTACAATAAACCTAATAAAATATTTAGCAAAAATCTCTTCATCTTTTTTTAACTTCTTTTCCTTATATGGGGCTACCATACCTCTACCGTTTACACCGAGCTTCATATTTTTTACGACTGTTACTAAATCTGAAACGACGGCTGTTGCAGTTGGTAGTTCACCTGCCCCTGGTCCATAAAACATCGTTTCACCAACAGCTTCCCCGTACACATAAACAGCGTTAAATACTCCATTTACAGACGCTAAGGGGTGTGAATTTTTAACAAATGTAGGCTCTACGCTGACTTCAATTAATTCATCATCTTGTTTTGCAATTCCAATTAACTTCATTACATAGCCTAGCTTTTTGCCATACTCAATATCTTCACTCGTCACTTCAGAAATTCCTTTGCAGGAAACGTCTTCTAGGTTCATTCCTGCATGAAAACCTAACGTACTTAAGATTGACATTTTTCTCGCAGCATCTATACCACCGACATCTGAAGTTGGGTCTGCTTCTGCATAACCTAATTGCTGTGCTTCTTTTAACACGGCATCATAAGAAGCACCTTCCTGGCTCATCTTCGTCAAAATATAATTCGTCGTTCCATTTACAATTCCCATCATTTTTGTAATACGATCCGATGAAAATCCTTCAACTAATGCACGTAAAATAGGGATTCCACCAGCTACACTTGCTTCATAGAATACATCACAGTTTTTCTCAGCAGCTTTTTTTAAGATTTCAGCCCCATGAAGAGCCATTAAGTCCTTATTAGCAGTCACGACATGTTTACCTTGTTCTAATGCTTCTAGAATAAAGCCTAATGTCGGTTCAATTCCCCCCATCACTTCAACAATCACATCAATTTCTGGGTCGTGTAAAAGACTGTAAGGATCTGTTGTTATAAGATCAGATTGAACATTTACACTTCTTTCCTTACCTGGATTTTGTACAAGAACTTTAGCAATTTCAGTTTGGACTCCCGTTTGTTGTTTTAAATCATCTTGATGTCCCTCTAGTAATCGTATGACACCTGTTCCTACTGTTCCCAAGCCCATTAAACCAACCTTTACTTTATGTCCGTTCATCCGTGCTTCACCCCTCATGGTTTTATAATTACTTTGATATTGACCAAATCTTACATACTTATCCTTGACCTACAATTACAACTTTTTTAACTCCATCAATTTGCTGGATTTCTTCTACAAACTCTGATGTTGGAATGAGTAATGCTGCTGTATCAACTGATAGAACTACGTTTGCAATACCTTGCAAGGGTATACTTTGATTAATCGTTAAAATATTGCCACCCTTTTCCGCCACAAATCGAAGTAATTGTGATAGAACTCCTGATTTGTGTTCAAGCGTAAATGAAATGGTGATAATTTGCTGATATGTAGCAGCATTAAAAGGGAATATTTTATCCTTATACTTGTAATAAGCACTTCTACTTAAATCAACCCTTTCTACCGCCTGATTAACCGTCTCAACTTCTCCTGATTCGAACAACTTCTTTGCCTCAACGGTCTTCAAAATCGACTCTGGCAAAATATCACTAGAGATAAGATAAAATTTTTCTTTACTCATTACGTCCTCCATATATAGACATTTGTTTATCTGATATGGACATTATAAAACACATAATTGGTGAATACAACCAGCAATTTTCTATAAAACGCTTACATTTAATTTTTTTTTATATTACTTAGTAGACTCTTTTAAACAGTAGTTTTATGGGGGTAATCGATTATAAACAAAAAAGGAGTATTTACGACTTGTTTAGCCATAAATACTCCTGTTCTTTCTTACTATTGATTTGTCCCTGGAATGATGCAACCTTCAGGACCACAGTCTAATCCCTGTCGCTTGCTCTCTTCTTCTTTTTCCTTTGTCAATTGCTCTTGTTGCCATTCGATATCAATTGTCGGTGAGAATTTTTCAGGATGTCTTATATACCAACGTTGCTTACGAATTAAGAAATTATCGGGATCAAGTAACAGTGCCTCGTCTAGTTCCTTTAACGCTTCTTCTTTTTTGCCATTTTTTGAATATTCCATTCCTAGCTTGAATTTCGTTTGAGCTAGTTGTGCCTCAAGTGCTATGTGTTTGGGTTCATAGTAAGTGTCATCTAACTCCACCTTATCTACGACACCTGTAACTAATTTTTCAAGTGCTTCTACATGGTTTGCTTGACTTACTTGAAATCCTTGTTTAATAAGTCGAATAATTCCCTCTTTATCTACAAAAATACCATTAGGAACAATTTTGAATCCAAATAAGTTCGCTAATTTATTCTCGGTATCCACTACAGTTGTAAAAGGTAAGTCCTGTGCATAAGGTTTTGCTACTTCAGCACCTTGAATATCCACAGATACAGATAAGATATCAAAATCTTCATGCTTGTGCTTTTCATAAAACTCTTGCCATCCTGGCAAGTGATCACGACATCTTCACCACGAAGCCCACATAAAAATTAAGGTATTTTTACCTCGGTAATCAGAAATAGAAACTTCCTTACCATGTAGATCAGTAAGTGTAAAGTCTTGAATCTTTTGTAAGAGCATCATGATACCTCCTTTTTTTATAAAGTGTAAAGGGTTTTTGGCTATTACACAAATGAAAAGGCTTGCAAATGATGCTAAGTATGCCTCTGGTGAAACGCTATATGGCGATATTATAGATATATTGTTCAAACTGGCAGAGGTATTGGCTAAATTCTACATTTTATGGCGAAATTTAAAAGATATCGCTCAGTTTTTATAACTTATTGAGTAAATAGAAAAAAAGACTATGTAACTCAGAAAGAGATACATAGCCGTTAATTCTTAAATAGCCTTTACCATTCCACCATCTACTAGAATGGAACTACCTGTTACATAGCTATTCGCATCAGATGCTAAAAACACAACCACTTTTGCAAATTCCTCTGGTTGACCATAGCGACCAAGTGGGATAGTCGTTTTTGATTGTTCAACCACTTCTTCTTTAGACAAGTTCAGCTTATCTGCTTTTAATTGATCTAAGAAGGCAACACGATCTGTCGCAATTCGGCCTGGTGCCACAATATTTACTAAGATATTATAAGGAGCTAACTCTTCAGCTAAGCTCTTACTTAAGCCTACTATTCCAGTTCTAAACGTATTCGATAAAATTAAATCTGGAATTGGAGTCTTGATAGAAGAGGAAGCAATATTAATAATACGGCCGCCTTCTTTCTTAAGGTCAGGTAACACTTCACGAATAACACGTACATAGCTTAATAGGTTTAATTCAAACGCCTTTTGCCAGTCTTCATCAGCAAATTTCTCGAAACCGCCTCCTGGAGGTCCTCCAGCATTATTAATTAAGATGTCAATTTTTCCAAACAGTTCATTTGTTTGCTTTACTAGTGCCTTAACATCATCAACATTTGTAATATCAGCACGATAATAAGCCACTTTACCTTTACCAATTTGCTCGAGCTCTTCTTGAACAGCTTGAAGTTTTACCTCATCACGACTTGTAATCATAACATGGGCTCCTTCTTCAACGAGCTGAGCAGCAACCGCTTTACCTAAACCTTGGCTTGATGCAATAACAAGTGCAACTTTACCTGCTAAATTTAAATCCATTACTCATTCTCCTTTTCTACTTATCTATTTACTAATATGAATGGTATTATTTACAACATACTGTGGATTGTCTCCATTGTCCACTCTCACGATGTTATCGAAGGCAATCTTTAACACTCTGTTTAATGTATCACGTGTCCCCGCACCAATATGAGGAGATGCAATTACATTTTCAAGGGTTAAAAGTGGATTTGTTGGATCTGTAGGTTCAGTTTCCCACACATCGATTCCAGCCCCGGCAATGACACCTTCTGTCAAAGCTTGATATAAAGCATCCTCCTTGACTATGCCACCACGGGACACATTGATTAACACCGCATTTCCCTTCATCATGGAGAGCTCTTTTTGTCCAATTAACCCTTTTGTATCTGGAAGTAAGGGAAGATGTAAGCTTATAACATCAGACTGTTGAAGAACCTCTTCTAAACTTAAGTAAGTTGCTTCAAGTGCATCCTCATATTCCTTTGAAGCTCTAAATTTATCATAATAGACAATATTGGTTCCAAATGCTTTGGATCTTTTGGCAGCTTCACGGCCAATCATACCGAAACCAATAAAACCATGGGTTTTTCCTTCTAGTTCGTAAGAGGTTGGACGCACCTCCCACATCAGCCATTTACCAGCTTTCGTTTCTCTATTCACATAGGGAAGCTTTCGATATAGAGATAAAATTAATAGAATCGTTAACTCCGCTACACCTGTTGCATTCCCACCAGGAGTGTTGGAAACTGGAATTCCGTTAACATTTGTTGATTCGATATCAATGTTATCCACGCCAATCCCTGTTTTTTGGATCAACTTTGCATTCTTCGCTTTAGCAATAATGGAATCATCAATCTTTTGAGTTGCCACAAGTAAATAATCAGCAACTGGGAGTAACTTTTCTCTTTCATCCGCTGTCATTTCATCCCAAAATAACAGGTCGAAACCTTCTGGCTTATGTTCAAACAGAATGTTTTTAAAGTCACCAAACACCTGATCGAAATAAATAATTTTTTTATTGGTGGTCATTACATACACCTTCTTTCAAGAGAAACGTTTTATTTTACATTAGCAACCTTTAAGTCTCTTACTTTGTTTACTAATTTTTCAAATCCATCAATATGACATTCTACTGTATCTTCATCATTAATATGAACAGCACCAGGTGTACCCGTTGAAATGATATCACCAGGTAATAGGGTCATAACCTTAGAATGGAATGATACTAGGTTCCAAGGACGGAATGTCATATTAGCTACCACGTTTTTACGATGAAGCTTTCCATTAATTACGGTCGATACATTAAGAGCCAATACATCTTCTACTTCATCAGGAGTGACAAGTTGTGGTCCAAAGCTAAAGAATGTATCAAAGCTTTTTGAACGTGTTAAGTATCTTGGATTCTTTTCTAAGATATCTTCAGCTGTCATATCAATAATGGTCGTGTATCCAGCCACTACAGATTCAGCATCCTCTTCAGAAACATCTTTACATACCTTACCAATTATTACTCCAAGCTCTGCTTCAGCCGTTGTGCGATGAGATTGGTGCGGAATCTCTATCGTGTCGTTAGGACCAATAATCGTCGTATCTGGTTTCATAAAGCTTGCAGGTTCTGTACTTGGTGCTTTTTCACTTAAATCTGCAGCATGTTCGACATAATTTAATCCAATTCCCCAAATCTTTCTCGGATGTCTATATAGAGGTCCATACACTAATTCATTTTTAGGAACATAATTTTGATAGTTTTCTACCAGGCTTTTACCTTCTGCTTTATACCACTCATTAAAACTAATTAATTGATTATGGGAAATAACATCAAATAAATTTGTATGCCAATTTTGATCGAAAGCTTGATTAATGTCTTCAATTAACACAGCACCATTTTTTGTAATAACAGCACCTTTTTCCTCATTGTTAACAACTAAAGTGGATAATCTCATTGTCTTCTCTCCTTTAAATTCATCATATTTATTCATAGTGTTTAACACTAAAATACAAAGTGAAAGTAATATATTTTAATAGGTTCAAAGTTTAGGTATGAACTAGACATGAACCTCTATTAAATTGGGTTGTACGTTATAGCGCTTTCCTACGAGCAGTAGTTCATTTAGAATTTCTTGAGTCAATGGAATACCATTTGCTTTACGTTCCTCATAATGGTTTAGTTCTATTTCCCCTGGTAGATAAATTTGTTCTATATTTTCTGCTAAAGGGACATTTCGAATTTCTTTAATCATTTGATCAACATCTGCTTTAAACTCCTCTAACGGTCTAAACAGATCTGCTCTCATCACAAAGAAAAACTGTCCTACATTTTGCTTCTCATTTTCCTTATAGAGATCACCAATATGAGGTCCGAAGGCGGCTCCAGTCATAAGCGCTGAGAAAGATTCCACTAATAATGCTAAACCGTATCCCTTTGCTTCACCAACTGGTAAAAACACACCTTTTAAAGCTTCATTTGGATCTGTAGTTGGCCTTCCTTCACTTGATAATGCCCAACCCAATGGAATCGTTTGATTATTTTTCTGTGCTACAACGATTTTTCCTTTTGCTACTTTACTTGTAGCCATATCACAAATGATGTTTAGTTCCTCACCCGCTGGTATTCCATAGGCTAGTGGATTCGTTCCAAAGAAACGACCCTTTCCACCCCAAGGTGCCATATTGGCAGGAGCATTGGTTGTTGCGAATGCGACACAATCCTCTTCTACAGCCTGACTAATGTAATCAGCTAGCATTCCACAATGATTGGAGTTATGAATACCTACGATCCCAATTCCGCTTTGCTTTGCTTTTGAGATTGCTAGTTTAATTCCTTCTGTTGCTAATGGTATTCCTGTACTATTCCCGCCATCAACTAAAGCACTTACGGGGCTTTCGTTTTTTATATTGAAATTAAAATTCTTATTAACTGTACCCAAATCTAATCTCTTAGTGTAAATGTCAACTCGACTTACCCCATGAGAGTCTACACCTCTTAAATTTGCCAATACTAAGTGCCTAGCTATTAATTTTGATTGAAATGGATCTAATCCTGCTGCAATAAAAATAGAAAATACATAATCCTCAAGGGACTGGTCATTAACTCTTGTTATATTTTGCACCTTATCTTCACCTCTTCTTCATTTTTAGTTAATTATGTATGCAACCTTTAGTTTTATATGTTTTTAGTATGGTCAGACCTATTAATAAAATATAGTGAACTTTTCATTGCTCACTCTATCTTATTAACTATCTTGCAATCCATTCCATATTTTTCGTTCATTCTCTAGTAGATGATGTCTCATTGCCTCTGATGCTAATTTAGGATCCTTTAGACAAATTGCTTTTAAAATATCTTCATGCTCTTTATAAGCTTGAGCAAAACGTCCGGGTACCTTTGCGGATTGTAGCTTACTAATTCTCATACCTTCTTCAAACTTAGAAGCAATTTTATTGAATACTTCTTTATAGATTGAATTATGTGAGGCAAGAATGATTGCATAGTGGAAATTGTAGTCTTCTTCTAGCCCTAGTCCACCCGCTTTATTAGCTGCAATTAATTCTTCGTGTGCCTGACTAATTCTTTCAATATCCTCAGGAGTGGCTCGAATAGCCGCTAAGCTAACTGCTTCTACTTCTATTCCACGTCTAAATTCTAAGACCTCTAAAATCTCTGAATTCTGAAATAGATTTTTAACTAGACTTTTTGAGACAGTATTAATTCCCTCGATCTCCTTTAAGAAAATTCCTGCTCCTGACCTCTTTTCAATTAAACCATTGGCTTGCAGAACACTCATGGCTTCTCGCACAGCAGTCTTACTAACTTGGAAGATTGAAGACAATTCATTTTCTGAGGGTAACTTTCCACCTGGCTGAATATTTTCATTTTTAATATACTGCTCAATTGCTAAAATAATTTCTTCAAAAAGCCTCTTTTTCTTAATCGGTTTTAACGACAAATAAATCACCATTTCGTTATGATTTTAACAAGGACCAATAGACTCTTCATTTAATATAAGTACGATTAATAGTAATATATTGCTAGAAAACGCTTACTAAATATTATATATTTATGATGGTCTGACCATTATTTACTTATTATGATAATTATAATTGTTACATTAGTCAATAGCAATCTTTCATTTCTTCTTAAGCTTATTTCGTTTATTATATGTATAGACTTTGATCAAAAGGAATGAAAATACATGAAGAAAAACTATGGAATACAAAGTGTTCCCAGAATGTCTGAAGAAGTAACAAGACAACTAATTCAATATATAGCTGCAGAAAAGCTTAAACCCGGTTCTAAGTTACCTACAGAGAGACAATTAAGCGAACGATTAGAAGTAAGTCGCTCTTCTGTAAGAGAAGGAATTAGGGCGTTAGAAATCTTACAATACTTAGAGTCAAGACAAGGAGAAGGTACTTTTGTTTCTAAGCCTCCACCTTACTTAATACCGCTGTCCATTATTAGGAAGGAAGAGAATCTGGTTGAGTTACACAAGTACTATCAAGTATCCCTTCTTCATGCTAGACAAATACTTTCGCTAGGGATTTCTAATCAGATCAGTATTGACCAATTACAAGTAGATCAAGCTGATTTTTGGTCTTCTTTTTCATCATTAGTTGATTTTGTAGGGAAACAATTATTGAATAACTATTATCTAGAAATCTGGCAACTAACAAATCAACTCCTAGAGAGCTTTGACTTTTATTTACATGTTACGAATCGATTTGAAATTGATAAGATTCTTGAGGCATACAATTCCTTAAATTATACAGCTTTGACAGATTACATCCAACAAATAGAAGAAGCAAAAATCGTATGATTTTTGCTTCTCTTTAATCATCCTCGTCTTGAACAGCTAACATAGAAGTTTCCAATGCTTGTTGAATATGCTCCTCTGCTGCTTCTTGAGCAAGTTTGCTATCTTTTGCAAGAATCGCATAAGCAATTTTCCTATGCTCTTCCATTGTAATATTCTTTCGATCTTTAAAGGTTGACCAATTAGTGGACCGGACAACTGTAATAGGACTAGCAAGGTTTTCCAACATTTTGGCCAATACATCATTTTTAGCCATTTGACATATTAAACGGTGAAATTCTACATTTTTCTTGGCGATATCCTTATAATTATCAAGGCCCTTTTCTCTTTCAAAAAGCTCCTCTAATCCTTCAAAAAACTCCCGAAATAACGCTAGTTCCGTTTCTGTAGCGTTTTCAGCAGCCAATTTAGCTGCCAGACCTTCCAACATTTTTCTTACTTGATAATAATCCTGTACATCCTTCTTCGTTAGCTTTGTCACCATTATTCCCTTATGAGGAGTGATCGTTACTAGGCCTTCTGCTCCAAGTCGCTGAAGCGCATCCCGAATAGGAGTACGACTTACATTTAACTCATTAGCAAGAGCAACTTCTGTTAACTTATCTCCAGGCTTATAGACACCGGCTAATATGTTATTTTTAAGTTCTTCATATGCATACTCTGTCATTGTTTTAGGTTTATTCATCTCGTACCATTCCTTCTTCTCTACTCCGCCACCTATATATCATATAGAATTTCGTTTCAATTTCCAAACATTAAAGAAGAAACTCTTCTAGTTTTTTGTTCAGGGCTGTTTTTGTAAAGATTGTTGCATTCGTGAAAATCTCAGGAACCCGGATTTTTACTCGGTAATACAATGTCCAGTGCTTTAAATAAAAAGAGCTGTACTATTCTAAACGAGAAATACGGCATTTTATCGGCTTAATTTCAGGGAAAGTAGTCTAAATTACTTGTTTACTTCCTTTTATTATTCCATCCCTTGATAATTCATCAATTTCTTGGTCACTATATCCAAGCTTTTTCAATATGAGGTCTGTATGCTCACCTAGTTTTGGCGGGAGATCTCTCGCTTTTCCTGGTGTTCTTGAGAATTTAACAGGAATACCTAGCATCTTCACTGCATTCCCTTCAGGTGAAGACATTTCAATAACCATTTCACGGTCCAGTACATGTGGATCACTTAATACATCTGAGAATTTATTTACAGGGCCACATGGAATTCTCGCATTTTCAATAATGGTGATCCACTCTTGCACCGTTTTTGTTTTAAAGATTTGGTTTAGCATTGGGATTAGGATTTCTCGATTATTAACCCGATCTGGATTGGTTGCAAACCGTTCATCATTTAACTCTTCTTTATCTAGTGCACCTATGAATGCTTGCCATAGCTTATCGTTTCCAACGGCAATAATAAAGTGACCGTCTGAAGCTTCAAAAACTTGATAAGGCACAATATTAGGATGAGCTCCTCCTAGTGGCTCTGGATTATCATTTGTCGCAAAATAATTAGCTGCTAAATAGGTTTGCCATGAAACCATTGTATCCAAAAGGGAAGTATCAACCCATTGTCCTTCACCTGAGCGCTCTCTTTCCCATAGTGCCGTAAGAATCCCGAATGCTGCCCACATACCTGAACCAATATCAGCTAAAGAATATCCGGCTTTTACAGGGGCTCCTCCCTTTTCTCCCGTTACGGACATCAGGCCTCCCATACCTTGAGCAAGAACATCATATCCTGGCTTTTGTGCATATAGTCCAGTCTGACCAAATCCTGATATAGAGCAAAGAATGATTCGTGGGTTATGTTCCTTTAATGTCTCATAACCTACTCCTAGCTTGGCGATCGTACCCGGGCGAAAGTTTTCTACAACTACGTCAGCATCCTTTACTAAATCTAAGAGAATTTTCCGACCTTTTTCCTCTTTAAGATTTAAAACGATACTTTGTTTATTTCGATTAATACTTGTGTAATAGGCACTTTGTTCATTTATAAAGGGTGGGCCCCATTTTCTTGTATCATCACCTGCAGGGCTTTCAATCTTAATTACTTCTGCCCCCATATCAGCCAGTGTCATTGTACAAAATGGACCACTCAAGATTCTAGTTAAATCAATAATTTTAATTCCCTCAAGAGGTAACATTTTTATCATCTCCACCTTTATTCAGAGTAGAGCCTCCTGCTCTTTTCTTTCGAAAGCTTAAGATCATTGGGACAATGATTACCAATAAAATGACAATTAATAATGAAAGAGAAACTGGTCTTACAACAAATACACTAAAACTTCCACCTGATGAGATTAGTGCTTGTCGTAGAGAGTTCTCTGCTAATGGTCCAAGAACTAACGCGAGTACTAATGCTGCTGGAGAGTACCCATATTGCTTCATAAAGAATCCTACGATTCCTGCGAATAATAAGATCCAAGTTTCCACAATACTTCCATGTAAGCTATAAGTTCCGATAACACATAGTATTAAAATGACAGGTACGAGCATTTTATAAGGTACTCTCATTATCTTTACAAAGAGTGGAATCGCCACAATATTTACTAATAATAAAACGACATTTCCAAGATACATACTAGTAATTAATCCCCACGTAAAGTCTGGATTATTTTCCATTAATAAAGGTCCTGGTTGAAGCCCCCACATTAAGAAGGCACCTAGTAAAACAGCAGTTGAACCAGATCCCGGGATACCTAGCGTTAAAAGCGGAATCATTGCACCTGCAGAAGCTGCATTGTTTGCGGCTTCAGGTCCTACTAATCCAGGCATAGCCCCTTTACCAAATTTCTCTGGAGTTTTTGACATTTTTTTCTCAACCGAGTAGGACATTAAGGAAGCGATGGTTGCTCCCGCTCCTGGTAAAACCCCGATAACAAATCCTAGTACGGATGATCTAATAAATGTAAATTTACATTCAATATAATCCTTTAGGTTTGGCCAAAAATGCCCACCACGATAACTAAATTTAATCGGTTCTGATGCTTTACCTTTATGCAGACCTGTATAAACACAGTGGAATAACTCACCTAAACCAAATAGTCCGATTGCAACGGGGATAAAGTCAATACCGTTAATTAGCTCTGCTGATCCAAATGTATAACGCTGCATTCCAGAAACAACGTCAACACCTACCGTTGCAATTGCTAAACCTAATAATGCTGAGACGATACCATTTCGTTTATTATCACCCGTCATTATCGTTAATGTAAGTAGACCCATAACCATTAACATGAAATACTCTGCAGGACCGAATGATATAGCCACTTCAGAGAAGAACGGTGCTAGAGAGCATATTAAGATAACACCAATGGTTCCACCCACAAACGAGGCTACCGCCTGCATAACAAGTGCAGGACCTGCTCTTCCTGCCTTCGCTAATGGATAACCGTCAAGTGTACTCGCAACGGTTGCTGATTCACCTGGAGTATTGATTAAGATGGATGTGATAGTACCACCATACATTGATCCATAGTAAATCCCGGCTAGCATGATAATTGCAGTAGTTGGTTCTAGCGTAAAGGTCATAGGTAGAAGGATGGCAATCCCGGCTGAAGGTCCGAACCCTGGGAAAATACCAACAACCATCCCAACAAATGCACCTATAATAAGGAAAAGAATATTTACGGGTGTAATCGCTACTTCAAATCCTTGCATCAAATTTGTAAACAGATCCATAGAGCACCTCCTAACGTACCATTAAAATAGATTTAAAAAGCCTTTTGGGATACCGGCATTTAGCCACAATTCAAACAGTAAAAAAATCGAGGTCGAAACAACAACACTTGTAATAATATTTTGAAGGTGTTTACCTTTGTTGAAGAAGTGGAGATTAGCGAACACAAATAGTAGCATTACAATCAGACCACCTAATACATTTAACAACAATACGGACAATGCAATTAAGACTATTAAGATCGCAACATCCTTACTTTCGCCTTTTTCTGTCTCCTCACTAGCAACATTTTCAGCCTTCTGTTGCTTATATGCCTTCACCTGTTGATATAAGGTAAGACCAGTAAATATAACTAATAAGATCCCAACTATTGTTGGAAGGAAACCTGGGCCAGGTCGTGAGTTATTATAGAAGTTAAAGCCTAAGGCGATCTGTGTGTAGGCGAGTGAGAGAACAAACAAAAAGGTTGAGAACACTATTTTCATTTTTATCACCCTTTTTAGAAAGTGAGCATGTGCACTTTATGCACATGCTCATTCGTTTTTATTTTTAGCTGTTTTCATTGTGCTTTTGAAGAGCCTTATTTTTTAATTGCACCGATTTCGATTAAGATCTCTTCAAATGTTGAACTTGTATTCTTTAGATACTCTCCGAACTCATCACCATATAACTGGTATTCTGTTAAACTATTTTCACTAATGTATGCCTTCCATTCATCTGTTTCAACAACTTTCTTTAACGTATCAATCCACCATTGTTGAGCTTCAGCTGGAACATCTCCAGCAAGAATAACTCCACGAGGCATTGGTAAAGAAACATCGTAACCAAGTTCAATTAACGTTGGTGTATCAGGAAGTTGTTCAATTCGCTTTTGTCCAGTAAATGCTAGGGGTTTCATCTTACCTGCTTCAATTTGACCTAATGCTTCAGCAGGATTAGCCATGATTGCATGTACGCTCTTTGATAATAATGCACTTGTTAATTCACCATCACCTTGGAATGGTACATATTCAAACTCAAAGCCAGCCGCTTCCCCTAATAACTTTGGAATCATTGCGTCAACGTTAACAGCTCCAATTCCTCCAATAGAAAGCTTTTTACTACCACTATTTTTAGCTGCTGTAATGAAATCTTCTAAAGTATTAAATTCAGAGTCTCCATTTACAAGCATTACCATATCATCTGTTGCAAGTAAGGCAACTGGAGTAAATGATTCATAGTTAAATGGAACATCAGATACTAAAGGAGTATTTATAAAGCTACCGCTCGTTGAACTAATGTGATAAGGATTTCCAGCATTATTGTGTAAGAAGCCCCAACCTACAGCACCACTTCCACCTTCACGGTTTTCAGGTACAATATCTCCTGGATATAAATCATGCTTATTTAAGATATCAATGATCGTTCTTGACATGATGTCATTTCCTCCACCCGGTCCAAAAGCAATTGTCCATTGGAGTGTGTCATTTGGATAATTTTCAGTTGCGGCTTCTTCTCCTCCGTTTGATCCTGATGTGCTGCTATTACATGCTGTAAGCGCTAACATTAATACTAATGCAATTACCAATGAAAATAGTTTTTTCACTTATAAAACCCCTTTTCTTTTAATTTTAAAAATTCAGAAATTTTATTGTGCAGGGATAGAATGATATTCATTCTATCCTCGACCAAGTTGCATTACCAATAGCTAGTAGCTTACCTTGTTCATTTGTCAATCTTGATTCAACGTATACGATTTTTCTACCTTTTTTCAAAAATTGTGCCTCACAACTTACGATTCCAGATGTTGCTGGTCGCAAATATTGTGTTTTCATCTCCAGTGTTACTGCTTTACCTAGAAACTTTTTTGTCAGGTGTCCCATTGATACATCTAGAACAAAGGAAATGACCCCTCCATGTAAAGATCCTTGTGGATTAAACATGTACTCTTCGACCGGGAACTTTACAACACACTTCTCTTCTCCATAGCTAATGTCTAATTGGAAAAACTTTGCTAAAAAGAATGTTTCAAAGTCCGGTTTTTGCGTTGTGGCTGCTTCTTCAAATGTACTTCGAAGATGTTCAATATTCATCGTCAGGTCCTATGAGTACTTAAATTCAGGTTTTCGTTTTTCCATAAATGCTGCAACACCTTCTTGGTAATCCTCCGTTTCAAAGGATACAAGACGTAACCTTGCTGTTTCTTCTGTATCTTCCGAAGTACCTGATGCGATTTCGTTAATAATGTATTTCATACTTCTTACTGTAAATTGCGCTCTCGTGCAGAGAGTTTCAGCGAACTCATATGTCTTCTCTTCAATATCTTCTGGAGAGTAAATCTCGTTTACTAAACCGAATGAAGCTGCTTTATTTACATCTAAATGATTACCTGAAAACAGGATATATTTAGCGTTAGATACTCCAACTAAGTCTACCAATACCTTTGTTGCATCTAAACCATATACTAAACCTAATTTTGCAGGTGTGATTCCAAATCTAGCATTTGTGTCAGCAAAACGGAAATCACATGCAGATGCTAGTTCACATCCACCACCGATACAGTAACCTTGCACCATTGCGATTGTTGGTTTCTTACAAGTAGCAACCGCTCTCTCCGCTTCGTGTGTGGCATCATTGTAGATTTTAGCCCCAGCAGCAGTTGATCTTAGTGTTTTAAACTCGCTAATATCAGCACCCGCAGCAAATGATGTTTCGTCTACACCTCTTAAAATAATTACCTTAATTGTGGCATCCTCTTCTGCATCCTTTACTAATCCAGGAATTGCTTTCCACATTTCATGCGTTAAGGCATTTCGCTTTTCGGGACGATTAAAATAGATTGTAGCAATTGCACCTTTTTTCTCGAGATATACGTGGTTATTTTCCATTTTCTACACCAGCCTCTTCTTCTTGATATTTGTTATAAATAACTCCCTCTTCAAATAAAGCGTTAATTTCTTCTTCAGAGTAACCTACTCCCTTTAATGTTTCGGTCGTATGTTGACCTAGCCAAGCAGCAGGCTGTCTAATTTGAAGAGGTGTTTCAGAAAACTTAATTGGTATCCCTAAAGTTTTAATCTTTCCTAATTTTGGATGATCCATCTCAACAACCATGTCACGTGATAACACATGCGGATCGTTTAATGTTTGATCATACGTGTACACTGGACCAGCTGGAACACCTGCATCATCAAGTAGCTCAATCCAATGGGCTGTCGGTTTTGTTGTTGTAATTTCTTCAATCATTTCTTCCAGAAGATCCACATTTTCAACTCTGGCATCAAGCGTTTTGAAACGAGAATCTTCTATCCAATCAGGTGTATTTAAGACTTGGTTACACACTCTTTCCCAAAGTCTTTGGTTACCTGCACCAATTGTTACGTAGCCATCTTCTGTTTTATATGCTTGATATGGAGTTGACCGACGATGTCTTGTTCCCGTTGGCTGTGGTACCTCTCCACTTCCGAAATAAGCTGCAGATTCCCAAACCGTCCATGCAAGACCGGAATCAACTAATGATGTATCTAAGTATTGTCCCTTGCCAGTTTTTAGTTTGTGAACATAAGCTCCTAAAATCCCATAAAGCGCGGTAGCACCAGCTGCTATGTCATTGATTGCAATCCCAACTTTTGCAGGCTTGCCGCCAGGATGACCTGTCATTCTCATAAATCCGGTTACACCTTGAGCAATGATATCGAAACCACCTTTTGAAGCATAAGGACCCGTTTGCCCAAAACCAGAGATTGAACAATAAATAATTCCAGGATTTCTTAGTTTAATAGTTTCATAATCAATACCGAGTCTAGCAGTTACACCAGGACGGAAATTTTCAATAATTACATCAGCCTCTTCCGCTAGCCTTGTAAATATTTGTTGTCCTTTTTGACTTTTCAAGTCTAATGCTAAGCTCTTCTTGTTACGATTTGGCATTGCGAAGCAATAACCCTCATCATTGATAAAAGGCCCTAACCTTCTTGAATCATCTCCAAGAGGAAATTTTTCAATCTTAGTAACATCGGCTCCCATATCAGAAAGAACCATCGTACAGTAGGGACCAGCAAGAAACTGTGTTAAATCCAATACTTTCATTCCATCAAGTGGTAACATAATTTTCCCCCTCCTACTTTTTACTTATCTAAGCGAAAAACCTGTATGGTTTCACCCTCACCATTGCACACTGTATACAAAATTCTGTAGTAAAAAAATTAAGCGTTAGATTCGTACACTGTATACAATCTCGATAACTGTTAATCACCCTTGTATATTGTATACAATTTAATCATAGCTGGAAGCGTTTTCTATATCAACCTATTTTTTTAATTTTTTCGAAAATTTCACTCGACATTCTTCTTTCTTTTTTGCAACCTATGGTGTTAAACCCAGTAACGGCCAATAATATAAGCTAATGACGATGACAATAAGCAAATTAATGACAGATAATACAGATCCTGTCTTAAGAAGGTCAAGTTCTGAAAAATACCCATAACTAAAACAAATTAAGTTAGACGGAGATTGAATGGGTAAAAAATAACTAAAAGAGCAAGCTATGATGACGATTTGCGATGTCCAAATAGGATTTAGATTCCACATTTCTGATAGACTAATAGCAATAGGCAAAAATACAGCTGTAATAGCAAGCATATTGGCAAAGCCCGCTCGGATGATTATAATAATCCCTAAAATAATACACGTAGCCTGGAAGGGAGTGACAGAAGGAAAAACATGTAGGACTTGTTCAGCAATCCAATCACTTGTTTTGTTAGCAATAATAACCTGTGCTAACGCATAGCCTGAGCCGAATAAAATGACTACATCCCAGGCAATATGTTTTGAACCTTCTTTCCAACTTTGGATACCGATTCCAGGTAAACACGTAATAATACCTGCAAGTAGTGCAATCATTGATACAGAGTAACCATGTACAGATTCCGTGCACCATCCAATAATCGTAAGAAGACCGATCGCACATACTTTCCATTCTTGTACCTTCATTTTTCCTAACTCTATCAGCTCTTGTTGGATAAATTGAATACTCTCGATTTTTTCGTAGTTGGGTAGAGGAAAAAAGAGTCTTAGCATAAGCCAAAGACAAAATAATGTGAGAATCATAGGTGGAAAATTTAATAAAAACCAATTAAAATAGGTCCATTTATAACCTAAAGAGGATTCAAGGAAAGAAACAGCATAAATAGAGGAACTAGAACCTGTAATTAATCCCCAAGAGATAAAACTTGATGTGAATGCTACTCCTAGCATCAAACTTTTAGCAAAATTAGGGTCTTGTTTAATTTGAATCATTCCTATACTTACCGGCATAATCATTGAACTTCTTCCGGCAGCAGTTGGAATCGTAAATCCTAGTACTATAACTGTAAAGAAAATATAGAGAATGGATAACGGCCCTCTCCCCTTAGCCCTACTAAGTAACCAAAGAGCCAACCTTTTACCAAATCCACTTTTTTCTACACTTGCTGCAAGTAAAAATGTCGCAACAAGTAACCAAATAAAAGGCTGTGAAAAGCCTATTAAACTATCTGTAAATGAGCCAAGATTTAAAAAAGGTATATAGACTAATAAAAGGAGCGAGACAATTGGTTGAGGTATGACTTTTAATCCCCAGCCAGATAAAGCAAAGATTAAAAGAATGAGAGTTTTGGCATGTTGTATAGGTATGTAAAAGATAAGAAGCCACGCTAAAGCATTAATTCCAAGAAACAAGCAAACCGTCGTTTTATTCAAAGTAAGTGCTTCCCTATCAGGTGTAGATAGCTCCTTATTTTGCATATCATCTACTTCTTTCTTTAATTTATTAGTTATAATCTTTTCTTAAGGTTAGTTTGGAGAAATTCTTGTTAATCCTTCTTTATATTCCTTTCCTTTACTAACATAAGAAAGGTATGTTCGTACATTCATGTTTTCAATCTCTTGATCTGATAACTCTCTTACAACTTTCATAGGATTACCAACAACTAAAGTTCTCGGTGGTACCTTCTTTCCGGGAGGAACGACCGTTCCAGCACCAACTAACGCATATTCACCGATTTCAGCCCCATCCAGAATAATCGAACCCATCCCGAGCAATGCGCCCTTTCTAACTGTACAAGCATGAACAATAACGTTATGTCCAACCGTCACATCTTCCTCAATAATAATTGGCATCGACTTGTTCACATGCAATACACTACCATCTTGTATATTGGCACGATCACCAATTTGAATGACATCATTGTCTCCTCTTATGACGGTGTTAAACCATATAGAGGCATCTTTCCCAATCTTAACATCTCCAATAATTTCAACACTGTTAGCAATATAAGCTGATTCATCAATTACAGGTTTCTTGCCTTTGAATTCGTAAATCAATTTCAACACCCTTTTCAGTTAATATTATGGTCTGACCACTCACTTAACTTTAATAATAGTATGAATTTTCTGTTTAGTCAATGCTGATAAATCTTCTCTTTTCAAGTTCAAATTGTTTAATCTACCCATTATTACTGATAATATGGATGAGTGAAACTTTACTTTGAATAAATACTAAAAGCAACAAAGTTATAGATTAGACCATATTTCATACAGAAAGAAGTTGAACAAAACATGAAAATACTAAATGACACCCCTATTTCAGTATTAGATTTATCTCCAATCGTTGAGGGTAGTTCTCCTGCGGTATCGTTACAACATACATTAGATTTGGCTAGACATACTGAACAATGGGGCTACAAAAGGTTTTGGTTAGCAGAACATCATAATATGCCTGGAATTGCAAGCTCTGCTACTTCTATTGTTATTGGCCACGTAGCACAAGGGACCTCTACTATTCGTGTCGGTTCGGGTGGTATCATGCTTCCTAATCATGCTCCTTTAGTAATTGCCGAACAGTTTGGTACATTAGAATCTTTATATCCAGGGAGAATAGACTTAGGACTTGGTCGTGCCCCAGGAACAGACCAATTAACACTCCAAGCTTTAAGAAGAGATCCAAGAAGTAATGGTCAGGATTTTCCTGAGCAGTTAGCTGAACTGCGCGCTTACTTTAACCCGTCTTTATCTAATCATGCACATGTAAAAGCTGTACCAGGTGAAGGATTAAACGTTCCTATTTGGTTACTTGGTTCAAGTGGTTACAGTGCCCAATTAGCTGGCCAATTAGGACTGCCGTTTGCGTTTGCGAGCCATTTTGCTCCTCAAAATACGGTTGGTGCGTTGAACCTTTATCGAAGTTATTTTAAACCATCAGAAGTACTAGACAAGCCTTACGCAATGGTTGGTGTTAACGTGGTGGCTGCTGACACCACTGAAGTCGCTCAAAAGTTGGCAACTTCCATGCAACTATCATTTTTAGGATTAATTCGAAATAAACCAGGTAAGCTGCCTGCTCCTGTTGAAGATATTGAGGCATTTTGTAGTGAACATGAGAAGCTTGCTCTTCGAGAGAGATTAGATTCATCCATAGTAGGAGATCCAAATACAGTTGAGCAAAAGCTTCAAGCCTTCTTAGACAAAACAGAGGCTGATGAAATTATCATAAATAGTATGATTTATGACCACTCTGCACGCTTACGTTCTTATAAAATAGTAGCTGAACTGACTAATAATAAATAGCTATAATTTTTCTAACTTTATGACAAAAATACCCCCTAAGTTTGGCGAACTTCACCGAGCTTAGGGGGTTATCTATGTCAAAATTTGTGTGTTATCGGGAGGCTGTTTTCGATTTGGCTGTTACTTTCGTATTACCTATAAAATCCAATTTACCTCCTAGTACATTGCATTGTAAGTCATATTAGACTTACCTAACTAAATACGCAATTCCATCTGGATGGATGCCAGCCTTTATTCTACCGATTTCTTCTAGATTATTCATATCAATGATAGATACATCATTTGTTTTATTATTTGCTACATAAGCAAGAGTTCCTTCTGGATTAAAGACAACTCCACCTGGCCATACACCTACTCGAATACGCTTCACTTCCCATGGTCTAACCATCTCTTTTAATTTATGTTCCGTCTCAATAATAGATAAGTCACCCGATTCTCGATTCGGAATTAAAGCATATTTGCCATCTGGTGAAAACACTAAACGCACAGGAATTGCCCCAACCCTTCTTTTATGTTTAACCGTTAACGTCTCAAGATCAATGACAAATAAGGTATGATCCTCTTGATTAGCTACATAAAGATCACGATTATTAGGATGTACGGCTACCCCTTCTGGTCCTTTTCCAACTGGAATATGATTGATGACTTCTTCTTTTTGTACATCAACAATTGTAATATTGTCACTACCTATATTAGGAACATACACTTTTTCACCATCTGGTGAAAATGAGATCATATGTGAGTATTTTTGATAAGTAGGAAAAACGTTTGTAATTTCATATGTATTTGTATCAACGACAAACACTTTTTCACTATATGTGGAGGCTACGTATAATTTTTTACCATCCTTCGTTAGTCCCAGTCCATGAGGAAAGTTGAAGTCAGGATGCTCAATAACTTTGGTGATTTCAAATAAATCATTGTCTATGATATTGATTTTATTTCCAAGCGAGCATGCCACATATGTTTTCTTACCATCTAATGTCACGACTAGCTCATGTGGATTATAATCCGTTTCAATCGTTTTTATTGTTTCTCTAGACTCTACATCAATGATTGAAACCGTATCCTCATCTTTATTTAAGACAATTAAATATTCTGCCATATGAAATCCCCTTTAACTTGTTTACTACCATCATAAACCTCTTATCAAATAAAGCAACCATTTTGCATGGTTGCTTACTTGATAACCTTACTAGTATTCCTTATTCTTCCCCGTATTTAATACGGTATATCTTTGTCATTGCTTGGACTCTATCTGTTACATTTAACTTTTTATATATATTGGTGATATGGTTTTTTACTGTATGAACACTAATATTTAGGTAGCTTGCGACTTCTTGATTATTCAACCCTTCTAATAGTAAACGGAGAATTTCTTTCTCTCTAGAGGTTAATGGGAGTTGTTCAATTACACTTCCGATATTGACCATATTTTCTATATCTTCTAATTCTAGATCTACTATATCACGCACATCATCAATATTTAATTTTTCATGAGGATTAGTTGACGAGTTGTTTGTTTTATACACACTATCCTCTTTATTGTTTTTTAACAAATCAATTACCGTGTCAAGAGCATAAATAGAATAAGATTCTTCAGTCACAAGCCTATTAGAGAATGGAACAGTTAAAATTCCATTAATTTCATTATCTACATAAATTGAGTAGTGAATAATGACATATTCACCATGATCCACTTTACCTAACTTTCCTGATTTTATGGCCTCATTATGGCTTGTCAAAAAAGCATTATTCACTTCTCCACAACTGATAAACTCACCATCCGAAAAGGTAAAACAGCAATAATTTTGATTGTTAAGAACCGTGCTGAAATCCAGTAAACTATATATCATACTTCTGGAAGAGACACTTTCTCGAAAGATATTTAGTAAATCGAGAATGGATTCAAATTTCAGTTTATTATCTTGCGCCTCTTTCATCAAACGATATTTATTTTCTTGCTCTTGAATAAAAAAGCCACTAAATTCAATGAAATCAATAAGCCTTTGATGTATTGGTTGGTTCCCAAATGTACCGCCAAAATAAATGCCAACTACATCTTCATTACTTTTAATAGGTATGCTGAAAAAATGAGATGGGTAGATGTTGTCCTGATGGAAAATAGAAAATCGGTTTGAGTTACTTATATTTGACAATACCATATTCTGACCTGCCACTACAGCTTGACCTAAAATTCCTTCACCAATATGAAATTTTTTACCCATTAAGGCTTCTGAACCTTCTCCTGATACAGATTCAATAACAAAAATATCTTCATTGTTCTTATACGAAAATCCTATTAGATCAATTTTTCCATCTCTAACTAATTCATTAAATATGAAGGTAGAAATTTGCTCACGCGTACTCTCTTTTAAACTTAGATTACGAATTACATCAAAGAGGATACCAAAACTTAACTGACTATCCTCGATTACCTCTTTCTTCTCAAAACTATCTATTATAGTTGTCAAGGTTTGCATTTTTTCAAATAATCGTAGCTTTTCATCTTTGTTTATCCTAGAGATGAACTGCAAATCTTCATTAGCATGATGCGCTTCTTCTATTATTGGCCCACCGAGTATGTAGAACTGTTGATTGTTTAGTTTAAACAAGGGAGATAACATGAACTGAAGACTTGCATACTCTTCATTAGTTGGAGTGAGAATAGTTGGTCTCTTAATTAATCTACCTACAGTTAGTAGATCTTCTAAAATATTTGACGCCTTTATTAGCACTAGGTTATTTTCTTCTAAATTGACTGTTAATTGAATAGAGCCGTCTTCCTTGATTAATAAGAGAGGTATATGCATATGGACAGAATAGGCGTCTATTAAATCGTTCACAATATTCATTTCAACGCATCCCCCCTAATGTGCAATTAATTTACTTATATTGTGCCGAAAAAACTATTTAAATAACCGATATTATAGAGTTGAACTTAAAACAACAAAACCACAAGAAGGTAAACTTGTGGCAGGAAACAAACTGACTTAATAATACTTTTTTCGTACTCAACAATATATACGACATTTATCGTTAAAAGAGAGCCTACCCTCAGATCAATAGTTTATTAAGTAACAAAGAGCTTTTATAAATTACTAAAGTACTCTTCCGCTTCTTTTAGTGTGGGGAATAGTCTCATAAAAGTGTCAAACTTAACAATTTTAAAAATCTCATCAATTGGAGGCTTTATCCCTGATAGGACAAGTTCTTTATGTTCTTTTTTTGCCTTCATTGCTGTATCTGCAATAATTCCCAGCGCAGAGCTATTTAGATAACTTACTTCATCTAAATCTAATACTAGAAATTGTCTACAGTCTGATAAAAACTTAGACATTTCGAGCTTAAACTGCTCATTATTTTTAATGGTAATTTCCTCTTCAATTTTTAATATATCCACTAAATCTTTATTAATAAGTAACATTACTTCACCTCTAATTTCTTCCTACTTATTTTACTATAACATTTTTTAAACCGGGCTCTTAGATTGATTTTATTGAATCAAGTAAATTTTAACTTTTTTAAAAGCAACAGACTTTTATAAAAGAGTCCTACAATTTAGAGGTATTTAATCATTTGGTCATACATAGCTGGTAGTGGTGACTGTTGATCAACTAACCCTGCTTCAAAAACGACCTTTGGCATTCCATATACAACACAAGTTTCTTCTGATTCTGCTAAAACGCTTCCACCTACTTTTTTGACTAAGGAACAGCCTCTTAATCCGTCATCTCCCATTCCAGTAAGAATAACAGTCAAGAGGTGTTGTTTTGCTATTTCAGCAACAGATAAAAGCGTCACATCTACAGATGGTTTATATAAAGTCTCTATGTTAGAGCTGATTTTCAGTTTTATCACATAACGATTTTGATGATTTTTCTTTAATGTCGTCTGTAGTCCTGCTGGGGCAATATAAATATGACCAGGTAGAACTTCTTCATTATGCTCCGCTTCTTTAACAGTTAGTTGACATAGACTATTAAATCGATCTGCAAGAGGTTTTGTAAACCCTGGAGGCATATGTTGTATAACTACAATGGGTATAGGAAAATCCTCTGGAAATCTAGTTAATATAGTTTGTAGTGCGGAAGGTCCACCAGTCGAACTACCTATCACAATTAATTCTTTGCTTTTCGTATCTCGATCTTTAGAGGTTTCCCTCATGTGAGTTAAATTCGTTATGTTTGATTCCTTAACTGATTCTTTCATAATGGGTAATGGTAGCTTTGCATTCGCAGCTACAATTAGTCTTGTGTAAAAATCTTGTAGAGTTTCATGATTATTATTTTTTATTAATGTTTCTTTTATGACGAAATCTACAGCGCCTAATTCAAAAGCCTCTAAAGTAGACTCTGCTCCATTACTTAACATGACAACAGGCACAGGTGATTCTTTCATTAATCTATTCAATGTTTCTAATCCATCCAACTCCGGCATTTCAATATCAAGAGTGACAATCGCCGGCTTTAATCTTCTCACCTTTTCAATTGCATCTAAACCATTTCTAGCCTTTCCAACAACGTAAAGGTCCTCACTTGCTTCAATGAAAGTGCTAATGGTTTTCCTCATAAAGGCTGAATCATCCACGACCAACACGCTATATTTTTCAGTCATTTGTTACCCCTTTCTATAATAAAAGGTACCATCGGTGCTTATCGTTTCAAATCCAATACCCATATTTGAGATATTTTCTGCATGCCCGAGGAATAGTAGGCCATCCTTTTTCAAAGAGTGATAGAAATACGTAGCTACTTTTTTAATTGTTTCCGCATCAAAATAGATTAAAACATTTCTACAGAAAATAACATCGTATCCACTTTCAGATCGCATTGAACGATCATCTAGAAGATTTAAATATTTAAAGGACACCATTTCTTTTGCTTCACCCTTAATCTGATAATCATTTGGATTGTCATAGAAGTAAGAGGTTAACCACCGTTCTGGTATTCTCCTAAACGAAAGTGATCTTTTATTGTAAGTACCACCTTTAGCAGTGTTTAATACCTTTTTATTAATATCAGTTCCGATAATTTGAACTTCATCTGAGGAATAAATCCCACTATCTAACACACTCATTGCTAGCGAATACGGCTCTTCACCTGTCGAACATGCTGCACTCCAAATTTTAATTGGTTTTACATGTTTTTTATTTAAAGATGGTAAAACTGTATGTTGAAACACAGATAATTGCTTATCTTCACGGTAGAAATAGGTTTCATTTATGGTGAGAAGCACCATTAATACATCCCACTCTTCCGCTGACTCTTCAAGTATCTTTATATAACTCCATAGGGTGACGTTTAACTCTTGTAACCTTTTTGATACTTTTGCTTCTAATGAAGGTAAATTAGATAAATAGTTAAGGCCGCAATAGTTATAAACTAGCTGTCCCAATTGAGTTAGTGCGATATTTTCCATTTTCCATTAACCCCTTATTACACATACTTAAATTTAGGCTTTATACGCATACAACCTTACTTAAAGGGAACCGTTGATGAGAGGTTCATCAACGGTTTCTTTCTATTTTATTTTATAGCTTGTACTAATTGCTGAAGTTCAAACTTTTTGTCTTTAAGATTGTTCGCAAACTTTGAAACACTTTCTATATCTTTACCACCTTGAGTAAACATAAAGCTCGTTTCCTTTATAGTTCTCTCAATATTTTTCACTTCGTCTGCCTGTACTTTTGTTGCTTCTGTCACTTCGCCAGATTGATTTTTAACGGTATCAATTAGCTTCACAACTTCTTCACTAACTAATGTTAACTCACGTGTTGCTTTTGTGACTTCTGTCATTTGTTCAGTAATACTTGTCACACTCTTCACAATGTCTTCTACCCCAGCTGTTTGCTCCTTCGTGGACTGAGTCACAATCTCTGCTTGGTTTGTTACATCTGACATAATGGATACAATTCCACTTGATTGTTTTGCTTGTTCCGTTACCGCTTCTGTTATTTGAAGTAATTGCTCTTTCGCATTCAACACGTCACGTGCAATTTCTTCAGCTCCACCAGCTTGTTCAACAGTTGCAGAAGCTACTAGTTCTGCTTGTTCAGTTACGTTTAATACAGATGTAACAATTCCCTCTGCTTGTGCTGCTTGCTCGTTAGTTGCCACTGTAATTTGTTTTACTTGTTCACGGGCATCAATGACACCTTTTTTAATATCTTCTACACTAGTCACTTGCTCTGCTACCGCTACAGTTACTTGATTTGCTTGATTCGTTACACTTTCGACAGCTTTTACAATTTCTTGGGCTTGTTTTGCTTGTTCACTTGTAGCAGTTGTAATTTGTTTTACTTGTTCACGAGCATTTGCAACCCCTCGGATCACTTCTTTTGCACTTTCTTTTTGCTCCTCAGTTGCTTGTGTCACTTGTTCTGCCTGATTTGTGACATTTGCCATTGCCGTCACAATATATTCTGCCTGCTTTGTTTGTTCTTGTGTTCCAGATGTTATTTGTTTCACTTGTTCGCGGGCATTTACTACACTCTTTATAATATCTTCAACACCTGCAGCTTGTTCTTTCATAGATTCTGTGACTTGCTTAGTTTGGTTCACCATACTGACAACTTCAGTAATAATACCTTGTGCTTGTTTTGATTGTTCTACAGTCGCTACAGATATTTGTTTTACTTGTTCACGAGCATTTCTTACCCCAAGGATGATTTCTTCCACTGCTATTGTTTGTTCTTTCGTAGAGTTTGTTACAAGCTCAGCCTGATTTGTCACATCGGCTACAGAATCTACAATACTTTGAGCCTGCTTTGCCTGCTCATCAGTTGCGGTCGTAATTTGTTTTACTTGTTCACGAGCGTTAACAACGCCCTTAATAATTTCCTCAACTCCCGCTGCTTGCTCTTTCACTGCTTGTGTTACTTGATCTACCTGTTCTGTCATATTTTCAACTGATTTAACAATGTGAGCAGATTGTTTTGACTGTTCTAGGGTAGCCTCAGTAATTTGCTTCACTTGCTCACGCGCACTTACTACGCCCTTAATAATTTCCTCTACACCAGCTGCTTGCTCAACCGTTGCCTGCGTTACTTGGTCCGCTTGAAGAGTTACATTTTCAACAGATTTTACTATATCTTGTGCTTGAACAGCTTGTTGTGTTGTTGCTGTTGTAATCTGTGAAATCTCACTCGTAATGTTTTCAACACCAACTACAATCTTATTTATAGCATCTGATGCACGGTCTGAAAGCTTATAGCCTTGCTCCACCTTTTGCTCTCCAACTTCAATTGCTTTTATAGCATCGGTTGTTTCAGCCTGAATTCCCTTTATTAATGTAGCAATTTCCTTCGTCGCTGATGCAGTTCTTTCAGCTAGCTTTCGCACTTCATCTGCTACAACACTGAATCCTTTTCCATGTTCACCTGCTCTAGCGGCTTCAATTGCTGCATTAAGAGCGAGTAAGTTTGTTTGTTCAGCTATATCATCAATTACTTCAATAATACTACCAATTTCATCTGAACTTTTTCCCAAGCTTTGCATAACTGTTGAAGCCTGTTGTACAACTTCTCCAATCTCTTTCATTCCTTCAACAGACTCAAGAACAGCCCCTTTACCATTTTGAGCATCATGAGCAACCGTTGTTGTCAGCTTATTTACATTTTCGGCATTGGCAGCGACTTGTTGAATAGAGGCTGCCATCTCTTGAATAGATTGATTGGTCTCTCTTGCAGACTTAGTTAAGCTTCCTGCACTAGTTGATACACCTTTTACAGATTTACCCATTTGTTCAATAGAGGCTGACACCTGTTCCACTGAACTTGCTGTATTTTGTGCATTTCCTGCGACCTGTTGAACTGATGCCGCTAGTTGTTGGATAGAGGCCGCTGTTTCTTCTGACGATTTATTTAAGGTGTCTGCGTTTGCTGCAACACCTTTTACTTGGCTTCCCATTTCTTCAATCGCTGCAGATACTTCTTCAACTGAAAATGCTGTACTTCTTGAGTTACCAGCTACTTGCTGAATAGAAGCTGCCATCTCCTGAATCGCTCCACTTACTTCTACAGCAGATTGAGTTAAACTTTCTGCATTGCCTGCAACACCTTTAACTTGACTACCCATCTCTTCAATCGCTGCTGACACTTGTTCTACAGAAGCTGCTGTACTTTCTGCATTGCCTGCTACTTGTTGAATGGAGGCTGCCATTTCTTCTATAGAAGTACTTGTAGATTCTACAGATACAGCTAGCACCTCTGCATTTTGTGCTACACCCTTAACTTGACTTCCCATTTCTTCAATTGCCGCTGATACTTCCTCTACAGATTCAGAAGAACTTACTGCATTTTTTGCAACCTGTTCAATGGAGGCCGCCATTTCTTGAATCCCATCATTGGTTTCTTTAGCAGAAAGCGTAAGGCTTTCTGCATTTCTTGCGACTTGTTCAATAGAAGCTGCCATCTCTTCAATCGCAGCAGATACTTCTTCTACGGATGTAGAAGTATGACTTGCATTTCCTGCTACTTGTTGGATAGAAGCAGCCATTTCCTGAATGGCATTGTTTGTATCCGTTGCAGATAAAGTTAAACTTTCTGCATTTAACTTGACACCATTAATAGATGAAGCCATTTCTTCTATAGAAACAGAGATTTGTTCAACCGAAGCAGTAGTTCTTGTTGAATTCCCGGCTACTTGCTCAATAGATGCCGCTAATTCCTGAATGGCATCACTAGTACTTTTAGCAGAATTTGTTAAGCTTTCTGCATTTTGTGCTACTCCTACGATTGACTTACTCATCTGTTCCATTGCTACAGAGACATTCTCAACAGAATTTGTCGTACTTACAGAGTTCCCAGAAACTTGTTGAATAGATGCAGCGATTTCCTGAATGGCATGTGTTGCATCTTTAGCTGATGCGGTCAGCTGATCTGCATTTCCTGCAACCCCACTAATTTGACTTGCCATTTCCTCTAATGCAGCTGAAATCTCTTCTAATGAACTTGAGCTGGTGCTTACGTTCTGATCTAGTCCTTTAATCCCCTGAAGAATTCCTTCTAGTGAAGTAAAGGCTGTTGAAGTTGTCTTTCTAAGGTTTTCTGCATTTTGGACAACACCTGTAATAGAATGGGATAGGTTCGTCATCATAGAACCTGTTTGATCAAGTGATGTTGCTTGAGTTTGATTTCCTTTGGTTATTTGTGTAATCGCATCTGTTAGTTGGGTTAAATCTTGTTCTAAATATGAAGTTGTCTTCAGTAGTTGATCTTTTTCAATGCTTGTTCTTCTAAATATACCCATAGCCAGTGGCCTCCTAATATAAGTCATTACAACTAGTAATTAACTTGTTTTTACAACTGATTTAGATTGACTGTTTTTAAGATTTCGTTAAACTCTAGTATCATCACAACTCTTTGATCTATCTTACTTATACCTTTTATTAGATTTGATTGATTATACTGACTTTCAATGGATGGTTTTTCAATAGATGTATTGCTTGTTTTTAATACTTGCGTTACTTCATCCACTAGGAAGCCTACGTCTTGAGTACCATTCTCCACAACTATAATTCTTGATTTCTTTGTTCGCTTTGTCGGTTCTAAATTGAATCTCTCTCTTAAGTCAACGACAGGTAACATAGTCCCTCTTAAATTAATAATTCCTAGTAAATCCTTAGGCGCATCGACAACCTTCGTAATAATAGGAACTGAAACAATATCTTTTGCTCGTTGAATCTCTATTGCATATTCTTCTGTTGCCAGCTTAAAGGTTACAAATTGCCCTTCATCCTCTAACTCTTTCTTCACATGATTGTCTATGTTTTCAAGATCCTGCGTCCCTTGTTCTCTTACAACAGAAGATACATCAAGGATTAAGGCTACACTTCCATCACCCATAATAGTTGCACCAGCTATATAGGCAGGGGATCCAATGTATGGTCCTAATGATTTAATAACAATCTCTTGATTTCCTAACGTCTTATCTGCTATCAAACCAATTCGTTTATCTGCAATTCCTACGACAATCACAAATTCTCGTTTTTTGTCATCTCCATTTGTATCGCTATCTTCAATTCCTAGTTTTTTCTTCATTCTTACTAATGGAAGCACTCTTCCTCTGACCAGACCGACCTCTTTATCCTTAATCATTTGGATATCTTCTTTGTTTAGTCTAATAATTTCTAAAACATTTACTAAAGGAATCGCGAATGTCTTATGTCCAAACTTTACTAATAAGGAACGAATAATAGCTAATGTAAGTGGAAGTTTAATTGTAAACGTTGTCCCTACTCCAATTGTAGAATCGATATCAATAATACCGTTCAGTTTTTCTATATGAGCTCGAACGATATCCATTCCAACGCCTCGACCAGAAATATCTGTAATCTTCTCGGCTGTTGATACTCCAGACTTAAAGATGAGAAACATAGCATCTTTATCATTTAATTTACTTGCCTCTTCTTCTGTAATCGTGCCTTTACTCACGGCTGTTTTTCTAATTTTTTCCGGGTCTATTCCTTTTCCGTCATCTTTAATAGAAATAACAATATGATTTTCTTCATGAGCTGCTCTGAGCACCACTTTACCTCTAGTAGGTTTACCAAGTCTTACTCTTTCTTCAGGACTTTCTATTCCATGGTCAACCGAATTCCGTAGTAGGTGGATAAGCGGATCACTAATTTCCTCAATTAATGTTCGATCAAGTTCCGTTTCTTTCCCTTGAATAATGAAATCAATTTCTTTATTTGCTTTTTGAGCAGTATCTCTAACCATTCTTGGAAAACGATTAAACAGTTGTTCAATTGGTAGCATCCTTGTTTTCATCATGCCTTCTTGAAGTTCCGTAATGACTCTACTTAGATGATTAGTTACTTCATCGAGAATTTCGAGATCATCTTCTTGTCTAGACTCTCTTTCTGTTAATCGCCCTCTTACGTCTACTAATCTAGTTTGGTCGATCACAAGCTCTCCCACCAAATTCATGAGATGCTCAAGTTTATCAACGTCTACTCGAACCGTCGGGTTAATTTTGGCTTTCGCCCCTTTAGCCGAATCATGTTCTAATTCATCTTGAATAGGACTAGTCTGTATATGAACCTCATTACTCACTTCATTCGCAACTATTTCTTTGTTTATATTTTCTTCCGTAATAACATTAATATTGACATGTTTAATGTCAGAAATTTGGTTAATATTCTCTACAATCTCTTGTTTACTTAACATCGTTAATAGAACATAACTCATTTCACCGTTAAATCCATCTTCCCGTTCCATTTCCTCAATCGATGGGAAAGAGGCAACAATTTCTCCAGCTTCTTTTAAGTTATTATGAATTAGCAAGGCCCGCACGTTTTTCATTAACGCATCACTTACAAGTTTTATCGTAATTTCTAATGCATTATGTCCAAAGTCCATGCCACTTCGGAGAACCGTCTTATGATACTCATCCAACTGAACGTTTATTGGATCTGAATGTTTATTCTTTTTCTTGTCATTTTTAATGAATCCTCCTTCATTAAATTGACTCAACTTCCTAACAGAAGGCTCTATATCTATCTCTTCAAGGTTTCCATTAACAATGGCTTCTTTTAATTGTTTAATAAAGTCAATACTCTCGAAAATAACATTTATTAGTTCAGACGTTACTTCTAGTTTCTGGTTTCTAACAAGATCAAAGATATTTTCTAAGTGATGTGTAAACTCCTTCATCTGTTCAAAACCCATTGAGGCAGAAGATCCTTTTAATGTATGGGCAGCTCGGAAAATATTTTGAATCGTTTCTGTTTTCTTTGGGTCTTTTTCTAATATTAATATCTCTGAATCTAATAATTGTAGTTGCTCATCTACTTCATCTAAGAAGACTCCTAGATAAGCAGATAAATCAAAGTCCATCATGTTGCACCTCCTTTTTTCTAGACTTGATGTTCATATAACACCTTTTTAAGATTGAGAATTCCGATGACTTGTCCATCAAGTTTAGCGAAGCCTATAAATATATCTTCATCCACCCTCATACCTGGTGGTGGCTCTACGTTATCTGCGTTAAATTTGGTAACCATTCTTACTTCTTCTACTCTTAATCCGATGTTTTCATTTTCTCCTTGTACAATAACGATTCGATTCTTTTTGTGCTTAGAAGCTTGAATTAAATTAAATCTTTTATGGAGGCTAACAACTGGAATAATACTCCCACGTAAGTTAATAACTCCTTCTATCATTTCATTAATCCCTGGTATACTCGTTATAACAGGTACTCGAAGTATTTCAACAACCTCTTCAATTGATAAGGAATAGAGTTGTTGATTTACGGAAAACACGACAAATTGAGCTTTGCCTATTTGAGTAGCATCCGTCAATTTGATCGCCTCCTAACTGTTTGTTATTTCTTATTAATCTTAGTTTGCGTGTTTTTTAGATTTTGTGGTATTGGAGGGTCTTCCTATTTTTATATCCTAAATGAAAGGGTAGGAAGTCAATACTAGAGAAGAGACAGAGCGATTGATTGACTCTTAATAGGAAGATATTCTTATTTCTTTTTCACTAAATAGGAGTTCGTTACTAGA
>NZ_JAJQKI010000015.1 GCF_023036475.1 Bacillus pinisoli | reverse complement strand
CCACAGGCACGGTTTTCGCCGAGGAGGCTCCCGGACTCGCCCACGGAAAGCGAGTGTCCTGGAACGAAAATCAACAAAGAGGGATAACAGCGAGTTATTATTAGTAAATTATTTTTATCTCAGGAGGAAAACAAAATGTCTGAAAAAATGAAGGATTTTTCAAAATGGTACATTGAAACCATTCAAAAAGCAGATTTAATGGATTACACGCCAGTTCGCGGTTGTATTGCTTTTAAACCAGATGGGTTTGAGTTATGGGAACATATCCAAGCAGAAATGGATAGAAGGTTTAAAGAAACGGGTCACCGTAATGCCTACTTCCCAATGCTAATCCCAGAATCCTTCTTCCAAAAGGAAAAGGACCATATTGAAGGCTTCTCACCAGAACTTCCATGGGTTACAGAAGCTGCAGGGGAAAAGTTAGAAGAGCGTTTAGCCCTTCGTCCAACTTCAGAAACAATGATTGGACACCTTTACTCAAACTGGATTAATAGCTATCGCGACCTTCCTGTTTTAATTAATCAGTGGGCCAATGTATTCCGCTGGGAGAAGAAGACTCTTCCATTTATCCGTACATCTGAGTTTTTATGGCAAGAAGGTCATACGGCCCATGTGGATGAAGAGGATGCACGTAAAGAAACGATGCAAATGCTAAATATCTACAAAGAAGTCGTGGAAGGCTTACTAGCGATTCCTGTATATGATGGGCAAAAGACACCGTCAGAGCGCTTTGCAGGTGCTGTTGATACGTACTCAATTGAAGCAATGATGAAAGACGGAAAAGCGGTGCAGGCTGGGACTTCTCACTACCTAGGATCTAAGTTTGCAGAAGCATTCGAAATAAAATATTTAACGAAAGAAAATAAACATGAATACGTGCATACAACGTCTTGGGGTACCTCCACACGTTTAATTGGTTCAGTTATCATGGTACATGGTGATGAGCAAGGTCTTGTTTTACCACCAAAAATTGCACCAACTCAAGTTGTGTTAATCCCAGTTGGGCCTTGGAAAAAGAACCCGGCTATTATTGAGAAACTAGATGAAGTATTTGCTGCCCTAAAAGCAAAAGGAATCCGCGTGCGTCTTGATGATTCCGATCAATCACCAGGCTTTAAGTTTAATGAATGGGAGCTACGAGGAGTTCCTGTCCGTGTTGAACTGGGACCACGTGATCTAGAAAATAATCAAGCTTTACTAAAAGCACGTGATGAAGGAGAAAAGGTTTCCGTATCCTTAGAAACAGTTGTGGAGCAAATTGAAAAAGAGCTTGAAGTGATGCAAACTCGTCTATTCGAAAAAGCAAAAGCTTTCCGAGCAGAGCATTCCCACACTCATATTGATACGATGGAACAGCTAGAACAGCATCTATCAGAGTCTGAACAAAATGAAACCATTCCTGGTTGGATCTTAGCTGGCTGGTGTGGAGAAGATGCGTGTGAAGAAAGTGTAAAAGAAAAAACAAAATTCACTACACGTAATATACCATTTAATCCACCGGCAAAAAAGGATACTTGTATCCATTGCGGCAATAAAGCTGAACATACAGTTTGGTTTGCAAGGGCTTATTAAAGGTAAGACGGTCTAAGTGCTTTTAATTAAAGCACCTAGACCGTCTTTTTTATTTGCTATCATACACTATTCTCTGCAAGCAAAAAAAACGTAAAAATCCTTCTTTTTCGATATGATGAATAGAGAGTGCCTATTCTAGGAGGATGATTGAAGGATGAATAAAGTCAGAAGTTGGTTGAAGCAGTCATACGGCAAGAAACTCAAGAAATTGCATGCTTGGAATGCATGGCTCGTTCTTTTTTTGGCAGTGACCGGCGTCCTTCTTTATCTCCCTTTTATGAGGGGTGTACTTGCCCCTGTTAGAGTGGGGCTGAAAGAATTACATATTATCCTCGGAGTCGTTTCCGTTATCATTATTGTGCTTTATCTCCCTTTAGTTAAAAAGCATATGAAACAAATTTGGCGTAAAAAGAATCAACAATATAACTTATGGCTGGTTCTATTTCTTTTAGTAGGATGGAGTATTTCAGGAATGATCTTATGGCAAGAACGGAATCTGCCTAAAGAATGGAGTTCGGTCGCTTTAGTTTGGCATGATGTTTTAACTTGGATTGGCGTTCCTTATACCATCTATCACTCTATTTCACGAAGTCGTTGGTTGAAAAGCTCACCCAAACAAAAAAGGCAAGAAACTAGTACGAGTGTTACGAGTGTTAATAGTGAAGAAGAACATGAGCAGCTTACGGCAGATGAGTTTATAAAAAGAAGATTTAGTAGCCCTCCTTTTTCCAGAAGAACTTTTCTACGAGGTTTTACCGTCATTCTTGTTATTCTTTCAGCAGGACCTTATGTGTATCGATGGATAAAGCGTATTTTCGATGACGGTGGAACGGTGATTGATGCGGCCGCTCTAAAAGATGGGAATCGAATGATACCAGAACCAACTCCATCACCTCAATCTGCTCTTCCCATTGGAGGAGGGGCGAAGGGGAATTTTCGAGTTTACTCTGTAACCGAAATTCCTTCCTTCTCATCAGACAATTGGAAATTTGCCATAGGTGGTTTAGTCAACCAGCCACTAACTTACAATTGGGAAGACTTCTTAAAAATACCACGTCAATTCCAAGTAAGTGATTTTCACTGCATTACAGGCTGGTCAGTCTATAGAGTGACATGGGAGGGGATCCTACTTTCTGACTTACTAAACAAAGCCGGTGTAAAAAGCCAGGCAAAATATGTGAAGTTCTACTCTGGAGATGGTGTTTATACCGATACGCTAACAATTCAACAAGCTCGAATGCAGGATGTTATGATTGCTATTTTAATGGATGGAAAACCTATTCCACAAAAATTAGGAGGACCCATTAGATTAATTGTTCCAAAAATGTATGCCTATAAATCTGTGAAATGGGTCCAAGCGATAGAATTAATCGAAGAAGAGCATATTGGTTATTGGGAAGAAAGAGGTTATGATACAGATGCTTGGGTTAATCCAACATCTAAATTGAGTAGTAAGAGTGTTTTGAAGTTTTGACCTATGATAAGAAAACAGCCTGCTTAAAAAAATGATAATATAATAAAGCGAAAGTAATACTTAAAAAACTACCGGGAGAGTAACTTACATGAACAAAAAAGACGTAGCCGCGATTCGTAAACAATTCAAACCGGATAATGATCGACTGAAAATATCAGATATTTTTAACGTGTACGTGATGAAAGAAAGCAGCGATATTTTGTACCAGGAAAGCCGTCCTTTTTCCATGTTAGATCAAGATCAGCAGGAGTTGTTTTTGAATAACTTTAAAAAGGTACTTGGAGGCCAACTGGATGAGAAGTTATTTCAACTTAAGTTTCAAAGGGAAGCAGAGAACCATAGTCAGCTGATACTTCATAAGGGGCTACTTGCTTCCGCAGCAGAAGATTGGAAAGAGGAAATGCTGCAGCTTGTTGAGAAAATGTTTAAGGACACTCAATATGAAATGGACATCGTTGTCACGTTTATTCGAGGTGAGTATTACAAGCCAACGAAGGATAGAAGTGATGCAGACGATGAAAGCGTCATGAATACGGTATATTCACACCAGTTCATTCTATGTAGTATTAATCAGACCGAGCAACCGGAAAAAACATTGTTGTTTGATTTTGTGGAAAGGGAGTTCAAGTATAATGTGGTGGTCGATCCCATTATCAATCTTTCTTCACCACTTGCAGGCTTCTTATTTCCATGCTTTATTGACAACGCGGCAGACGTTAACCACATCCTGTACTCTGCGGCAAAGCCAAATCAGCCTGACTACCACTTTATTGAGCATGTGTTAAATAGCGAAGAAATTACAACGGCAAAAGAAAATAAAGAAATCTTCCAAGAAATCGTGAGGGAAGTATCTGGTGACAACTTGGATACTACCATTCTCTCCAATGTCTATGAAGAGATAAACCGAGTGATTGACGAGTCAGAAGAAGAGACGCCAAGACTAGATTATAAAGATGTCGAGCGCGTCTTAAAAGTAAGTGGAGTCGAAGATGTAAGTACGGAGAAAGTTGAAATGGCTTTTCAAAAAGTAGTAGATGATGAAAGATACGAACTAAAAGCCAGCAGTGTTATGCCAAATTACAAAACGAAATCGATTAAAATCAACACAAGTATTGCCAATATTTCAATTAGCCCTCAAGATCTAAAGTACGTGAAGCAAGTCAATGTTAACGGAAAGAAATGTCTGTTAATTGAAATTGATGAGGATATTGAGATTGAAGGGTTTAGGTTGGATGTAGGGACGCTTTAATCATTTATAACACGCTCAAATAGATATTTGGGGGTGTTTTCTTGTGTGATCTTACTATTTCTATATAGTAAAAAACTACATCCAATTAAACAAACGTTTAATTAACTATTTTTTACAAATCGAGCATAACTGGTTTTGTCTTTACAAGAAAAAAATTAACTTTAAATAGAAATTTTTAATAGTAATATTAAAATAGTGAATAAAGAAAATTAACTACTCTTTCTTAAATTTAGGATATATAAAGGTATTGGAAAATTTAAACAACCGTGTTATCTTATAAAGGTAATTGAATAAAGCAATAAACTAGGGGTGTCCATCAGCATGGACTGAGAATGGAGCGCGCATAAAGCTTCTAAACCCTCTGGACCTGATCTGGATCATACCAGCGTGGGGAAGTTTGGATTACATACGATACGAATAGTCGCTTGTACTTTTTCGTTATGATCCAGGTCCGTATTTTCGTTTCGGACCTGGATTTTTTTTGTATGTTAAGAGCGGATTCTCTAATAGACGTCACATCTCTGACTTCTAACGTTTTGGTACTAGGCCATGTCCTCCATTCTAATTAAAAGGGAGAGACTAGTATGCAAAATCAAACAGAAATGAACATTGCACTGATGTCCAATTTTCCAGGAAGTAAGAAGATTTACGTGCAAGGATCACGACCTGATATTCAGGTACCGATGAGAGAGATTAACTTATCAGACACAACTGGTTCTTTTGGAGAGGAAAAGAATCTACCCGTGAGAATTTATGATACGAGTGGTCCTTATACCGACAAGCAATATAAATTAGATATTACAAAAGGATTACCTGCAATTAAAAAGAATTGGATTGTAGAGCGTGGAGATGTTGAAAATTACGAGGGCCGAGAAGTGAAGCCTGAAGATAATGGGATCAGAAATCTAGAGAAAGTCAGTCATCAAGCTGAATTTCTGGGATTAACAAGATTGCCATTACGGGCAAAGATGGGGCAAAATGTGACGCAGCTTCATTATGCAAGAAAGGGAATCATTACGCCTGAAATGGAGTTTATCTCCATTCGTGAACATGTATCACCCGAGTTTGTACGCGAGGAAGTAGCAAGAGGGCGTGCCATTATTCCATCTAATATCAATCATCCAGAAGCTGAACCAATGATTATAGGTAGAAACTTTCATGTCAAAATCAATGCGAACATCGGTAACTCGGCAGTAACGTCTTCCATTGAAGAAGAAGTAGAAAAAATGACGTGGGCGACTCGTTGGGGCGCGGATACATTAATGGACTTATCCACGGGTAAAAACATACATACAACCCGGGAATGGATTATTCGTAATTGCCCAGTACCGGTTGGAACGGTCCCTATTTATCAGGCACTTGAAAAAGTAAATGGCATTGCAGAAGATTTAACGTGGGAAGTGTACCGAGATACCCTCATTGAACAAGCCGAGCAAGGTGTTGACTATTTTACCATTCATGCAGGAGTATTACTTCGGTATATTCCGATGACCGCAAAACGTATGACAGGAATTGTCTCTCGTGGTGGTTCAATTATGGCGCAGTGGTGCTTACATCACCATAAAGAAAACTTCTTGTATACACATTTTGAAGAGATTTGTGAAATTATGAAAGCCTATGATATCGCTTTTTCACTAGGAGATGGATTGCGTCCAGGTTCGATTGCTGATGCAAATGATGAAGCACAGTTCGCGGAACTTGAAACACTAGGTGAATTAACGGAAATTGCGTGGAAGCATGACGTACAAGTTATGATAGAAGGTCCTGGCCATGTGCCAATGCATAAAATTAAAGAGAACATGGATAAGCAGCTAGAGATTTGTAAGGAGGCTCCTTTCTATACACTTGGGCCATTAACGACTGATATTGCACCTGGCTATGATCATATAACGTCCGCTATCGGAGCTGCGATGATTGCATGGCATGGAACAGCTATGCTTTGTTATGTAACACCAAAAGAACATCTTGGCTTACCGAATAAAGAGGATGTTCGTGTAGGGGTTATTACTTACAAAATTGCCGCGCATGCAGCGGATCTGGCAAAAGGCCATCCTGGCGCGCAGATTCGAGATGATGCCTTATCGAAAGCACGGTTTGAATTTAGATGGAGAGACCAGTTTAATCTAGCGTTAGATCCTGAAAGAGCTCTTGATTATCATGATGAGACGTTACCTGCTGAAGGAGCTAAAACGGCTCATTTCTGCTCAATGTGTGGACCAAAATTCTGCAGTATGAGAATTTCACAGGATATAAGAGATTATGCGAAGGAAAAAGGACTAGATACGGTAGAAGTTATTGACAAAGGGATGCAAGAAAAGGCAGAGGAGTTTAAAAAATCAGGTAGTACCCTCTATCTGTAATGAAGGAGGTTTCCTTTTATGAACAATGCCGAGAACATAATGAAAGAAATCTCTGATTTACAAGAAAGAATAGTAGTACTGGAACAAGAAATCAAATCCATTCAACAAGAGTGTGAGCATACGTTTCAAGGGGATACGTATAGCAGAAGATGTAAAAAGTGCTTATTTGCTGAGGTTTTATATTACTAGAGTGTGGAAAAGAGTTCACAATAAAAAGGCAGCCGGAAAGCTGCCTTTATAGAGGTTACTAATCCTTAATATCCATCATAGTATCCATATGGATAACCATAAGGAGGGTATGGTGGATAAGGAGCGTAGTAAGGATAAAGAAGTAAGCTTAATAAGTCACGATATGGGAAACGACGTCTGCGAAAACGACGAAATCTTTTTCTTCGAGGACGACCATACCCGTCATAGTCATCATCATATCCATATTGTCGAGGTAATTGTGTGGAATCCATCTCTTCAGGAACTAACATGGTCACACCGTCCTGATCCATATCGTCGATAATCCCCTCAAATTGGGATCCATCCGTTAGTTGTCCCATTACATGGTAATTCATATATTTTTGACAAAGTCCTTTTATGTGTTCAGGCTGGTTATGGTATTGAGCACGGTAATTCATGTGATTATTCATTTGAAGTCTCTCCTCCCTTTAATGACCATATTATTCGGGAAGCCTGTATTAGGTTAACGCACAATAAATGACTAAGGGAGAAGTTTAAGATTAGAGTTTAGTATAATGAATGATAAAATGTTTAAAACATCGATTCTTTCTGTCAAAATAAAAATCTTCTGTCTGGTGTGAATGGAGGCAACTCTCCTTGAGTATCTTGAAAAAATATATATTTCTAAACGTACTATTCATTGTTTTTCATGTCATGATGTTCTTTGGTGGAATAATGGGTTTTGGCTCAGCACCGGACTATACACCCAAAATAGAGCTTCTAAAAGGTCTCTTATTTTTTGCGTTTATTGGAGCTTCACCTAACCTAGTTATTCTAGTGCTTGCCCTAATTCGTGGCAAGCAGATTAGAGAGAATATGAAGTGGTCTCTTCTGTTTTTTGCTCTAGTATTTAGCATTTACGTAGCGGTGTTTTGGTCAGTGTTGGAGTGATCATAGAGATTGTGGATGAAGTGGACATCAAAATAAGATGAAGGCAAAGGAGAGACAGAAATTCTATCCCTTCTGTGTTCATAACTAAGACGAGGTCTATTCCAACCTTATCATTCTAATTCATTACCCATTTATCCTTCATAAACATTACTCTTCCAATTACAAAAACAATAATCATGACGAGTAGGTTGCTGACTATCATGATTGCAATGTGCTCAATATTGACAATTCCAAACAATAACTCTTTTAATATACTAAATAAATTTAAAATCGGTATGGCAAAGTGTTGAAAAGTAAATTCATTAACGCCCATACTTGCTGTAATCATTCCTGGGAAGGCAGCGAGCATCATAATAGGAGTACTGTAGCTTTGAGCTTCCTTTATGGTTTTACCCATAATACTTGTTAACATAAGTAAGGAAGATACAAACATGGAATAAACAATGGAAATCAAGATGGATAGACCTACAATAACCACGAAATGATCATCAAAGGATATGGCTTCTTTTAATGTTTCAGTGAAGAAGGTTATTTCAAGAGCGACAACAATTAATGTGACAATTCCGGTTATGGAACCAATGGTGATGATGGTAAACCATTTTGCTAAAAGTAGAGTGCCTCGATTAACTGGAGTCATTAGTAGTGCTTCCATTGTCTTCTTTTCTTTTTCTCCAGAGAATAATTCAGAGGCAGCTGGACTTGACCCAATTCCTATTGCTAGCGCAATAAATAGTGGAATCATCATAGCGATTAAAGATAGGGCAGGATTTTCCTCGGTTACTTCTTTAGTCTCAACAGTAAAAGGCTGTATCATTTGTTGATCTACATTAATTACTTGTAGTCTTTCGGCAACAACATATTTTTCATAAGTTGATAATGCAGTAGTAACCATACTCATTAAAATAGAAGAATTTTGACTGGATGAGTCACCAACAATCGTTACTGACACTTCTTCATGATTTTCTACTTTTGATAAGAATGACTCATCAAAAAGTAAGGCTGCTTTTGCTTCGCCTTGCTTTACTGCTTCCTCAGGATCCGCGAATGACACAACGTCAATTCCTTCAAACCCTTGAACAATACTTAATTCTTCTTTTGTGGCTGTTTCGCTCACTGCTAATGTATAGGTTTCGCCTTCACCACTGGAAACAAGATTTTCATAGAACAGAGTCAATCCTGTCATCATGAAAATAGGTAACAAAACAGTTAGTAATAATGTTCTTCGGTCTCGAAAGGAATCTTTCATTTCTTTTACATAGATGTTAAGAAGCATAATGTTCACTCCCCCTTACTAATTTGCTCATGAAAATATAGTTTAGATCTTTCGTTCCTTCTTCTTGATAAAGCGCTTCTAGCTCTCCTTGATACACAAGCTCTCCCTTATGCATCATCGCAACAGAATCACAGAGCAGTGTGACTTCTTCCATAATGTGACTGGAGAAAATAATGGTTTTCTGATCACGCTTTAGTTGATGAACGAGCTGTCGAAATACATTGGATGAAGTAATATCTAAGCCGGTCGTAGGTTCGTCAAACAAAATAATGTCTGGGTTATGAATGAGTGTTCGGGCGATCGCGACCTTTTGTCGCATCCCTTTTGAAAAGCCTCCTACTTTACGATTTAAGTAGTCCCGCATACCAAACATTCTGGCAAGCTCATCAATTCGTACCTTCGTTTCATGCTTGCTGAGACCATATAGACTTGCGAAATACTCAAGGTTTTCTCGAGCTGTTAGACGGTCATATAAGCCCGTTTCTCCTCCGAACAGAACGCCGATTTTCCTTTTAATTTCGTTTGCATCTTTCACTGTATCAAAACCATTTACGGTTATAGAGCCTTCTGTAGGTTGTAAAAGTGTGGCGATTGAACGAAGTAGCGTTGTTTTCCCAGCTCCATTTTCTCCAAGTAGCCCAACGACTTGCCCTGGTTGAATGGAAAAAGTAACATGCTTTAAGGCTGTGACAAATATTTTTTTATCTTTAAATGTTTTCGTAACATCTTGAATATGGATCAAATTAATCATCCTTTCGTCTTTTTCTTACTTTGATGATACAAAGAATAGGAAGTGAAGTCTTCGATGTTGTCGTGAAAATGCCTTTTTCTGTCGTGAAAGTGCCAAAACTCATCATAAGAATGGTAAAATAAAGAAGATTTGTAGAGTAATTGTAATGTGAGGAGAAGAATCATGAAGGTTGGTCTCGTAGATGATCGTATGATTGATCTAGATAAGCTGTTTGGAATTGTATCTGCTATTCCTGGAGTAGAGATTTTGTTCTCCACACAATCAGCAGAAGAAGCGTATGAACATATTAAACGTGAGGAAATTGACGTATTAATAGCAGATATTGAAATGCCTTGCCTATCAGGTTATGAATTAGCAGATATTATTCATTCTCATGCGTTAAATATAGCGGTTATTTTTGTAACGGCAAGTAGTGGGTATGCCGTACATGCTTTTGAGCTAAATGTCCACGATTACATCATGAAACCATTTCCGAAAGAGCGGTTAGTGAAATCCATTGAGAGGTTAATGGAAAAAACAAAGTCCTCTGAGATGACGGGTAGACTGTATATTAAGCAAAAAACAGACATTCACATCATTCAAAAAAAGGATATTGTCTTTATTGAACGTTCAGGTCGATCGACAACCATCTTTACGAAATCGGGTCCAATTAAAACCTATCAAACTCTTAATGAATTAGAAGGAGAGCTCCGAGAACGTGATTTTATTCGTTCCCATCGCTCTTTTATTATTAACATTCATTACGTAACGAACTTTTCGCTTTATGCGAAAAACTCTTATATGGTGAATTTTGAAGGAATAAAGGAACAGGCCATGATTACGAAAGATAAGGTGGACTTTTTACAGGAATATTATTTTTAAGGCTCTTTTCTAAAACTTTGTTGCTATTCAATCTTATCTTTCAGTAATTCCGCCATATTTAATATAATTAAACTAATTTTCTAAAGCTTAGAAAAGAGCAACTCTCTAAATTTAAAGCAGAGACTTTGAATTAACAAGTAAAAATCAGGCTTCCTGAGATTTTTACGAAAGCAACAATCTATACGAAAACAACCATTTAAAGGTGGAATGAGACATTGAATAAAGGACTTTTTTATTGGTGGGGTATTGGACTACTCTTCGTTGCACATATATATGCGATGTTTACATTCTCACGAATATTCTTTATGGCAAGCTTTATAGGACTCGCAGTCGCGGTTCTTTTATATAAGAAAAGCTTAAATAAGGCTAGTTTCCTCGATTTTAGAGTTACTAGTATTTGGTTTGCTATTCAAGGTATTCTTCTACTGGTTAATATAATTATTGAACAGGTGATCGTGCAAATACTAGTAGTTATTCTTTTTATATGTATAGAAGGAACTCGATATATTCTTAGTAATCAAGTGTCGACACTCGTTCAACTTCAGGACAACTACGAAGAGGAACGAGCGCAACTAAATGAAACGTTTAGAATGGTTAGAAGTGAGCGACATGATTTCTTAAAGCACGTCTCTGCCATGCAATTTTTATTAGAAAATGATAAGCATGAGGAAGCGAGGCATTATCTAAATCAGCTTGTTGGAACTTATGAAGAAACAAACTTAACGATTAAAGGTGAGCGGGGAGTTGTAGCAGGAATTCTCCATAAAATGTATAAGCAAGCTACTGATGCTGGGATCTCAATCGTGTATGATGTGGACTTACCCATCTCTTCACTTCCGATTTCAGATCAAAAGATGGTCGCTCTTTTAGGTAACTTATTAACAAATAGTATAGAAGCAGCTATTGAGTGGAAGGAACAAAGAGATTCGGAGGCTATTATTACATTACAATTTTATAAAAGAAGCGGTCTTTATCTATTAATTTGTAAAAATAGTAGCATGCCGATTCCGACCAATATTTTAGATGAGTTGTATGTTACATACGGCCATACTACAAAGAATGATGACCACGAGGGATTAGGTACGAAGCAAATATTTCATATAGTCAATGAACATCAAGGGTTTTTAGATTTTCAGTATAAGGACGAGGAGTTTATGGTGAAGATTAAGGTTCCAGCTATTTATTAGGACAAGGGGGCTGCATCCCAATTGGTAGTTAATTCTAGCAATTGAGATGTAGTTTATGGTGTATCCTAAGTCAGCTTGATCATCCCCACCTCTCCAACACTTTTACGCAATTCCTGCCTTAATCAACATACCATCCAATGAACGTCCCATCACTTCTTCCATCCATTTAGACGTTTCAACTAGCTTTTCTAAGTTAGCGTTTGTTTCGATCTTCATTCCGTGGAACATATTGACCATGTCTTCGGTGCATACATTGCCTACTGCTTTTGGAGCGAATGGACAACCACCTAAACCTGCTATGGAAGAGTCAAATTTCTTCACGCCAGCTTGATAGCCTGCTAGCGTGTTAGCGAGACCAAGTCCACGAGTGTTATGAAAATGTAGGCCTAATGTTAAATCAGGGCCAAAAGTAGAGAAGAAGGCATTCACTACGTTTTGAACTTGAGCAGGGTTTGCCATACCGGTTGTATCGGCAAGTGTTAACTCGGAGCAGCCAGCTTCTAAGAACTTTTCAGCAACCTGAAGAACATGTGCTAGTTGTACTTCCCCTTCAAATGGACAGCCAAACGCAGTCCCTAATACCCCAACAATCTTTCGGTCAGACTGAATTCCCTCTTTAATAACGGGCGTTAACTCTGTTACAGAATCGTTTACCGTTCGTTTTACGTTTTTTAGATTAAAAGAGTCACTTGTTGTGGTAACAACATGAAGAAACTCTACATCCGTCTTTAACGCTCGTTCAAGTCCAGAACGACTTAAGACAAGTCCACCATATCGCACACCCAGATCCTTCGGTAGTTGACTTAGGACTTCTTCAGCATCGGCCATTTGTGGTACGACCTTCGGATTCACAAACGAAACGGCTTCAATATTTCGAATACCAGCATCAATTAATCGATGAATCAGTTCTACCTTTTGAGCAGTAGGAATCAGTTTACATTCGTTTTGTAACCCGTCACGTGGACCAACTTCGCAAATTTCAATCATCATTCTTCCTCCTCTTGGGGGTGGTTATGTTTTATATTTTCTAAATGCCTTAATACATGATCTCTTCCTTGGTAAATATGTTCATGCATGGCAATTCTAGCTCTTTCTGGTTCTTGATGACGTATTGCTTGAAGGATAATTTTATGAAATTCGAGGGACTGCTGTAACTGAAACTGGTTGTACCAATAAAAGGATCGATAGACGATCGGTACCACCACGACCTTAGATAGGTGAAAATGAATGTGTGCGTTTTTAGCAGCACCCACAATGACTTCATGGAATTGTTGGTTGACATCAACAATTTCTTTAATACTAGCTAGATCCGATGCTTTACATTTATGAATGGCCTTTTCATAATGAAGGTTTGCAATTTCCATTCTCTCTAAATCTTCTTCTGTTCGGTATATGGCTGCTTGACTAGCAGCATACCCTTCTAAAAGAGTTCGAAGATCATAGATTTGACGTATATCTTCCGTTGTAAAATTTCGCACACTCACTCCACGTTTCAGAGGGACTACCAGTCCATCTGCTTCTAACTGCTTAATGGCCTCTCTAACAGGAGTTCTACTAAGATTTAGTTCTTTTGCGAGAGATTCTTCACCTAACCTCATGCCAGGTTCAAATCTACCATCAATAATAGCGCCTTTTATATATTTGTATGCATCCATATAAACACCTCATGATTATTGTATACAAAAAATATGTAAACAGCAATATTTTATAAATGAAAGCGGTTAAATAGTGTTATTTTGAGTGAAAAAACATAAAAAATAAATTGTTATTGACTTATTGTATACAAAGTATTAAATTGGTTACAAGATTAAGAAAATTTAAACAGGAGAGGAAAACCATGACAGAAACTAGACTCCCTTTAGAAGGATTACGTGTATTAGAACTTGGCACCTTACTGGCTGGCCCTTTCAGCGGGCGTTTACTTGCAGATTTTGGAGCAGAGGTCATCAAGGTTGAACCTCCGGGAAAATCAGATCCAATGAGAAATTGGGGAAAATCAAAGGATGGGGTTGGACTTTGGTGGCCCATTCAATCTAGAAATAAAAAATCAATTACATTAAATCTCCGAATGGAAGAAGGACAAGAAATCCTAAAGGAGTTAGTGAAAGAAGCTGATATTCTTATTGAGAATTTCAGGCCAGGAACGATGGAAAAGTGGAATTTATCTTATGAACAATTGAGTGAGATTAATCCCAAGCTAATCATGGTTCGTACTTCCGGATATGGTCAAACGGGACCATATAAAGACCGAGCAGGTTTTGGTAGTGTTGGGGAAGCGATGGGAGGACTCCGCAATGTGACTGGATTTCCTGATCGACCACCTACTAGAATTGGCGTTTCAATCGGAGACACGTTAACCGCACTTTTCGCAACGATTGGTTGTCTTGTTGCTGTTCATGAACGAGAGCATTCTGGCAAAGGTCAAGTAGTCGATACGGCACTATATGAATCTGTGTTTTCTATCATGGAAAGTCTCATTCCAGATTATTTGCTTGCGGGCTACATTCGAGAGCGAATGGGCAACGTGTTGCCTGGTGTGGCTCCTTCAAATATCTACTATACGGCTGATAAGACATATATCGTTATTGGTGCAAATGCAGACGGAGTATTTACTAGATTATGTGAAGCAATGGGGCAACCAGAACTAGCGCAAGATCCGAGATTCTCTACTCATCTTGCAAGAGGGGAAAATATGAAGTTATTAGACTCGTTAATTGAAGAATGGACGAAGTCACTGACAGCAAAAGATGCTCTTAAAGTATTAGCGGAAAAAGGGGTACCTTCTGGACTCATTTACACGGCAAAAGACATACTAGAAGATCCACATTACCAAGAAAGAGAAATGATTATAAAAGTAGATCACCCTGAACTAGGTGAATTTCCGATGCCAGGAGTTGTACCGAAGCTCAGTCGAACACCAGGTCAGGTAAAAGAGCCTGGAGCAGAGCGAATGGGTAAACACAATACTGAGATATATGGAGAACTATTAGGATTAACGACAGCTAGATTACAAGAGTTGGAGAAAGCGAACATTATTTAGGAGGTGAGTCAATGGGAAAGACACTTTATGAAAAGATTTGGGATCAGCATGTGGTCGTTGAGGAGGAAAACCTACCTTCGTTACTTTATATTGATTTTCACTTAATCAACGAAGTGACTTCACCACAAGCATTTGACGGTTTGCGAATGAAAAAACGTAAAGTTCGACGACCTGATTTAGCACTTGCCACAATGGATCACGCGATACCAACGACTAGTAGGCTATTGCCCTTCAGAGATGAGTTAGCAAAGAACCAAGTCGATGCACTCGCTAATAACTGTAAAGAATTTGGTATAAAAGTATTCGATTTGCATAGTGAGTACCAAGGGATTGTCCATGTCATTGCTCCTGAACTTGGTTTAACCCAACCAGGACAGACCATCGTTTGCGGTGATAGTCATACGTCTACACATGGTGCATTTGGGGCACTTGCGTTTGGGATTGGAACGAGTGAAGTGGAACATGTCTTAGCCACTCAGACGTTAAAACAATTTAAGTCAAAAACGTTAGAGATTAATGTAAGCGGTTCCTTGCCAACGGGTACAACAGCTAAAGATCTAATCCTTTCAATTATTGGAAAGTTTGGTCATGATTTTGCAACTGGCTATGTTATTGAGTATCGTGGTGAAGCCATTCGCAACCTTTCCATGGAAGAACGGATGACCGTTTGTAATATGTCTATTGAAATGGGTGGGCGAGCTGGACTAATCCAACCAGACGAAAAAACATTTGACTATATAAGAGGGAAAAAATACGCACCTAAAGGTGTAAAGTGGGAACAAGCATTAACAGATTGGAAGCAGTTTTATACAGATGCTGATGCAACCTTTGATCTTTCTGTGGAATTCGATGCTTCTAGCGTCATTCCACAAGTGACATGGGGGACAAATCCAGGGCAAGTGACCGGGATAACAGACCGGGTTCCTGTACCAGTTGAGTTACCTGCAGATCAAGTGAAAGCAGCAGAAAAAGCATTAGAATATATGGGACTACAGCCTGGAACAGTCATCACAGATATTCCGGTAACAAAAGTGTTTATTGGCTCCTGTACGAACAGTCGAATAGAAGACCTTCGAAAAGCAGCAAAAATCGTAAGCGGTTACAAGGTGTCTCCAGCTGTAGAGGCGTTGGTCGTTCCAGGCTCTCAGCTTGTAAAAAGACAGGCTGAAGAAGAGGGGCTTGATCAACTGTTTATCGAGGCAGGATTTCAGTGGCGTGAAGCAGGATGCAGCATGTGCCTAGGCATGAATGAAGATATTGTACTGCCAGAGGAGCGATGTGCGTCTACCTCCAACCGGAATTTTGAAGGTCGCCAAGGAAGGAAAGCGCGGACCCATTTAGTTAGTCCAGAAATGGCAGCAGCTGCCGCCATTAAAGGGCATTTTGTAGATGTCAGAACATGGGACGTCAAGTCTAATAAGGAGGTGAGACAATAAGATGTCCTTCTCTCGTCTTACTGCAACTGTTGCACCTCTTGATGTACCTAATGTTGATACAGATGCCATTCTACCCAAGCAGTTCCTAAAAAGAATTGAGCGCACAGGATTTGGTCAATTTCTCTTTTACGACTGGCGATATGAGAATGAAAAGGAAAGGCCAGAATTTGTACTCAATCAGGAAAGATATAAAGATGCCCCTATTTTACTTGCTAGAAAGAACTTTGGTTGTGGATCATCAAGGGAGCATGCGCCTTGGGCACTTTCTGACTATGGTATAAAAGTAATCATCGCTCCCTCTTTTGCAGATATCTTTTATAACAATGCGTTTAAAAATGCACTACTACCTATTATTCTATCTGATGAACAAGTGGATGAACTATTTACAAGAGTAAAAGAAGAAGGGTATCAACTGACAATTGATTTAGAGTATGAACGAATAGTAGATGACCAAGGATTTGAAGCAACCTTTACGATTGATCCATACAGAAAAGAACTCTTCATCTTAGGTTTAGATGAAATTGACGCTAGTTTACAACATGAAGATAAGATTCACTCCTTTGAAAAACATCACACCATACATTATCAACTAGAGGCATAACGCAAGAAAAAGAATGATTTGATAATAAGTGATAGGAGGATTTAAATGAAGAATAAGCAGGTAAAAGAACCGATTCAAACGAAATGGATTTGGGTTGTCCTTGTCCTCATCGTCCTTGCGATTGTACCGTGGTACTTCCCGCAGAGTGCAGTGGAGCCATTCATCCTTGGGTTTCCTTTGTGGGCCTTTATTTCTACCGTATTTTCCATTGTATTATGTGGGTATTTAAGCTGGTTGTGCATATCACATTGGAATATCGTAGAGGATGAAGAGGAAGCCGAAAGAGCCAAGGAGGTTAAATAACGATGAATCTTACGTTTGCAGGTATAGATGGTATTATTATTTTATCAGTTTTTGCGATTGTGATGCTTGTTATTGGGTATCTTTCAGGGCGTGGAGAAAAAGATCTTCACCATAGTCTATCAGGCTATTATCTGGCTGGAAGAAACCTAGGATTCATCGCTTTATTTTTCACACTATATGCGACTCAATATAGTGGAAACACGATTGTAGGGTATGCCCCAGCTGCCTATCGTACTGGTTTTCCTTGGTTGCAATCTATTTCGTTTATGACCATTATTATCGGGGTTTATCTACTATTTGCTCCACGCTTATATGTAGTGGCAAAACGTAGAAACTTTGTCACACCAACTGACTGGATTCAACACCGATTTAATTCTAAAGCTGTTACGATATTAAGTATCTTTTTAATGCTTTGGGGATTAGGAAACTATTTATTAGAACAGTTAGTAGCAATTGGTCAGGCGGTTTCTGGTATGACGGGTGGAACGATTCCCTATCAAGTTGCAGTTCTCGCCTTTATCTTTGTTATGCTAGTGTATGAGTGGATGGGTGGAATGAAGGCGGTTGCCTTCACCGACGTCATGCAAGGTATTATTTTAATGGTAGGAATTGTGGTTTTCCTTATTGGAGGATTATATTTAGTAGGTGGCAACTTTGCGGATGTTACTCGTTATATTCATGAAATGGAACCTGTGAAAACGGCTGTACCTACATGGGATGTCTCGGTTAACTGGTTCAGTATCCTACTATTAGTTGGATTAGGTGCTAGTATTTACCCACACGCTGTTCAAAGAATCTATTCTGCTCAAAGTGAGCGCACGTTAAAACGATCTTTTTCAAGAATGGCATGGATGCCACCGATTACAACGGGACTAGTATTCTTAGTTGGTATCATTGGTATTTCCTTGTATCCAGGTCTTGATAAAGCGGGATCAGAGCAATTAGTTGGTATGATGGCAAATGATATTGCCGCAATCAACCCGTTCTACTATTGGATGATGATTATCTTCTTCGGTGGTATTGTAGCTGCGATTGTCTCTACAGCTGACTCTGTATTACTTAGTTTCTCGTCTATGATCTCAAACGATGTGTACGGGAAGTTTATCAATCCAAGTGCCACCGAGCATAAAAAAGTAATGGTCGGAAAAGTCGTTGGTATTATTGCTGTATTCCTTCTACTATGGATTGCTTGGAACCCACCAGGAACGCTATATGAAATCTTTATCTTAAAGTTTGAATTGCTAGTTCAAGTATTCCCAGCCTTTGTATTAGGTCTCTATTGGAAAGGTCTAGAGAAGAGATCTGTATTCTGGGGGATGTTAGCAGGAGCTTTACTTGCAGGAATTTTAACATGGACAGGGAATAAAACAATCTATGGTATTCACGGGGGCGTACTTGGTCTCGGACTAAACTTCTTTATTTGTATCGTAGGTTCGTATATCTTCAAAGTCTCGAAGGATCAAGCTTCTAAAGTCGAGGAAGTTATTTCTTTAGATGTAAAGGCATAAGCTAGAGTTATTATAGAATAGTAGCTACCAGCTCCCTTAGGGTAGGTGGTAGCTTTTATTGTAGATGAAAGGAAATAACTTTTGGGATTTCCTTTTCTCGCATTTCTCTAGTAAATTTTCATCCTAACATATAATGTAGGTGTTATAGAAGGGAGATGTTCATGTGGAATTTAATCCATCAAAATTAGAAGTGAATCAAGTATATAAACTATTAAGTGGTTCTGTGGTGCCGAGACCGATTGCCTGGGTATCCACCATATCAGAAACAGGAGTCTTGAATCTAGCACCCTACAGTTTTTTTACAGTAGCCTCTAGGAATCCACCCATGCTATGTATTTCAGTGGGACCTGGAGTAGGAGATCGACAAGGTACGGAGAAGGATACATTAGTCAATATCAGGTCTCAAAAAGAGTTTGTCATCAACGTAGTTCCAACCTTTTTAGGTAACGAAATGCAGAAGAGCGCTGAAAACGTCCCAACGACTGTTGATGAATTTGAACTAGCAGGCGTTACGGCAATAGATAGCAGCGTCGTCAAACCTAAAAGAGTAAAAGAAGCGCCAATCCAAATGGAATGCCAACTCGAACAAATCATCCAGTTAGGTAGTGACCATTTAATTATCGGGAGAATGGTAAGATATCATATCGAAGAAGACTACTACTTAGGTAACTACAAAATTAATCTGGATAAGCTACAGCCACTAGGAAGGTTGGCTGGGAATTACAGTGAGAATAAGGATTTCTTTCGTTTGCCTAGGGTGGAGGAATAGATTTTAATATATTTTGTACAAGATCACCTGGAGAGTCGTGCTGGGTGATTTTTTTAATTTTTGAAGAAGAAAAGAAAATCACTAGGGATTTGTGTGGTCAGTCAATAGGAGTCATTAAGAGAGCGAAATTAGCCAACAGAACAAATGGATACTATTCATAGAGATTTAGTTAAACTCCAATAACTGTTGGGGAAATGTCCCTGTTTCGAGGATTCATCAAACACAATTCTTTACATGCTAAAAAGCCAAAGGAACTCGATTTCTCTCGTTTGTTAACAAACAGAACCGCTATAACCGTTCCTTTGGCCCAATAGTTATGATGCTTATGAAGCCAAATCCTTAACCGTTTCCTCTGCATCTGCTGGCTTCTGTGTGAACAAACTGACAACCACTGTTACGATAAGAGCCATGATAAATCCTGGAACGGCTTCATAGGTGACGCCGAAATTCCGGAAACATATACTAAATGCAATTAAATGAAGATACAACGGTAAGAGAGTTTGAGGAACAATTGTTACATTGTATGGAGAGAATAACAAAACTTGTTGATTCGGCTTTGGAAGAGTGGAGGAAGGGCTGATAGTCAATCTATAAAAAATGTGGTACAAGAGGGGCAGTTAAGTTAATCTAACCTATACTGTCCCTTCTTTATTTTAAAATATTAATGTTCTTTTCTAACACTTTGTTGTTTTATAATGAAGTTAAACTCACTTTAAACGATAAATGCCGTATGTATCGTTTAAAAAGAGCCACTATTAAAATACTTCCTACCATTCAAAAAGATTATAACTAGATTGGTCTACCTTTGATTTATGTTCGTACTCACCTGTAACCGAATCATAGATAAAATCGTTCTTCCATTGGTCATAGTGATGGATGATTTCTCTTATTGCAGTAATAAAGGTCTCTAATTCTTCAAAGGTATTGGTAGGATGAATAGAAACTCGTATCCAACCAGGTTTAGAAGTTAAATTACCTTGACTAAGTTCATCTGTAATATGTTTGGAAGTCGATTGGTCAATATTTAATAGATAGTGACCATATGTACCGGCACAAGAGCATCCTCCACGAACTTGAATCCCATACTTCTCATCAAGGAGTTTGACTAGCAAATTGTAAGGGATGTTATCGATATAGAAAGAAATCATTCCTAGTCGTTTCGCATTTTTACTTTTATGCCCCAATATATTAACCTCTTTAATCGAGGATAGGTGATGCCAAAGGTATGAAAACAAAGAATCTTTTCTCTCCATCATGTTGTTTTCCATCATTATATCTTTAAGCTTTATACAGAGAGCGGCACGTATGGTTTGTAAAAAGTTAGGTGTACCGCCATCTTCTCTTGTTTCAATATCATCGAAATATTTCTTTTCTCCCCACGGATTCGTCCATAAAACCGTCCCACCCCCAGCATGATCGGGGACTGTATTTTTGTATAAGGTAGAATCAAAAATTAACACACCACAAGACCCTGGACCTCCTAAAAATTTATGTGGTGAAAAGAATATAGCATCCAATTTTTCCATAGGGTCTGCAGGGTGCATATTTATTTCAACATAAGGGGCTGAGGCAGCAAAATCAACAAAACAAAAACCATCATACTCATGCATAATTTTCGCTAATTCGTGGTAAGGAGTCATGATTCCTGTTACATTAGAACAGGCAGTAAAAGAACCAATTTTCAGTGGACGACTTTTATATGTTTCTAGGAGAGCTTTTAAATGATTCGGTTCTACTTCACCTAGTTCGTTTGGTTCGACTACCACTACATCCGCGATGGTTTCTAACCAACTAGTATGATTAGAATGGTGCTCCATATGAGTGACAAATACAACAGGCTTATGATCTTCATCCAAGTTTATATAACTTTTAAATTTCTCTGGAACTTTTAATCCTAGTATTCTCTGAAACTTATTTATAACACCCGTACATCCTGATCCCTCAGTAATAATAACGTCATTAGAATCAGCATTTACATGTATTTTTAATAGTTGCAGAGCTTCATGATAGGCATTTGTCATAAAAGCCCCAGTAGAATTCGATTCAGTATGAGTATTTGCAACCATTGGTCCAAAAGTATGTAGCATCTTTTCTTCAAGAGGATGATATAAACGACCACTAGCGATCCAATCTAAATAAATAAGTGGTTTTTCCCCATAGGAAGTGGTAAGCGTATGGTTAATTCCAACAATAGAATTACGTACTTCTTCAAAAAAATTCATATCCTTACTCCTCTTTTAGTGGTTCTTTTATAAAAGTTTGTTACTTTCTAACATACTTTATCTGAAGTTAAGCTTATTCTAAGTGATAAAGTGACGTATTCATCGTTTAGAAAAGAGCGGCTTTCTAGATGAAAAGTAGAATACATTATACTAGTAAGTAAAAATCCAGCTTTTGGGATTATTACTAAAGCAACAATCTATACGAAAAGAGCCTTTTGAATTTACTTTACACAATTTTACCATTTACATAGCAAATTTTTCAGTTTTTATCTACTATCAGACAGAATTTTTTACATGCTATTTAGCGGTTGCTATGATGGAACTATAAACACTATAGATTGCAGGGTGATTGTTTGTTTAAACGAGTTATACCAGCTATTCGTCGAATGAAGGATTTTGAGAAAGTGTTGAAGACAGATCATGAACAGATTATCTATTTAGAGACACGTCTTTCACAGGTTGAAGTAATCGTGAGGTATGCGAAGCAACATAATAAGAAAGTGTTTATGCATGCAGATCTGATTCAGGGTTTAAAACCGGATGAATATGGTTTGGAATATTTGATACATAATGTGAAGGTGGATGGACTCGTTTCAACTAGAGCGAATGTGATTGACTTTGCTAAAAAACATAAAGTGATCAGTATTCAACGGTTGTTTGCCCTGGATAGCCATGCGCTAGAACGTAATTTGAAAGTAAGTCAAAAAATTCAACCGGATTACATTGAGGTGTTGCCTGGCATTATTCCGGATTTTATAAAAGAAATTAGTGAGGAAACAAAAATTCCCGTCATTGCAGGAGGACTCATCCGTACAGAAGAGGAAGTACAGCATGCACTAAATGGTGGGGCATTTGCGGTTACTACTTCCAATCGTGATTTATGGTGATTGTCACCATAAAAACATTGGAATAGGGTTTGACAACGTTTTCAAGGTAATATATACTAAAAATTAAGTTAATAATACGTGAAGAGACGACGGAGACACATTTATATTCTTTGGATAATTTATCTAAGGACGTATTGAATGTGTCTTCTTTTGTGTCTTCGGAATATGAAGCTGAAACCTACCATTTGTAGATTTCTGGCCATTATTTTTTGTTTTAATTTATTGGATATAAGTTAAGGAAGGGGAGGATTTTATGAAGAAAAAACCGTTCATTGTATTGGTGGTCTCATTAGTACTGGTTTTAATTGGTAGTTTAGTAGCTTCAAATTTTAATAGCTCTAGTGGGGATGTAGAGGTATCACGCATTTATTTTGATACACCTAAAGGGGAGCTATCTGGTCTATTATACAAACCAGATGGTGCGGATGAACAACCAAGACCGACCATTGTCGCGACTCATGGTTACCTCAACTCTGGTGAAATGCAAGATGCGCAAGCCATTGAAATGTCTAAGAGAGGATATGTGGTCTTAGCACTTGATCAATATGATCATGGACATTCAACTGGGAAAATGGAGAAACCTGTTCCGTTCTTCTCTTTCTGGCCGACTGCTATTTACGATGCAGTTCAGTATATGTATGAGCAAGACTATGTTCTAAAGGATGAAAAAGGGAATGGTATTATCGGCGTTACCGGTCACTCTATGGGAGGATTCTCTTCAACAAATGCAGTCATTCTTGATGAAAAAGACTTCCAAGAATCTGGAGTTAGAAAAATCTTTGCAGATTTAACAGTGGGTTCTGATTATCGTTGGGTTTACTTCTTAGAACTAACGGCTGAAGATATTAACAATGCATACGGACCAAGAACATCAGGTAAAATTGCTGGTCAATATGATGAATTCTTCTTCGATGCAGAGTCACAGGCAGCAGGTGCTACTGTTATTAAGAAAAACTATGTAGGGACGCCTGAAGGTGCAGGATTCTTAGGAAATCCAGAAAATCCTGAAGCTGGTAAGTTTTACGAAGTAAATGGTGGAAAACGTATCGTTTACCAACCAAACGAAACTCACCCATGGAATCACTTCTCAGCAGAATCAACAGCAAATGCGATTGATTTCTATGATACGGCTTTTGCCGATTATAGTGACTTAGTGACAATAGGTGAAACAGGTCAAACTTGGATGTACAAAGAGTGGTTCTCATTTGTGGCACTAATCGGATTCTTTATGTTATTCATTCCAGTTGTGACGCTGTTATCAAAATTACCATTCTTAAACAGCATCTATACGAAAAAACCAGAAGCTCTTCCTGAGGCAAAAACAGATGGAGGAAGACTAGTAGGCTTAATAATAGCTGTATTTAGTGGATTATTCCCAGCGATTTTCTTCCCAGCGTTATACAGTGGAAATGTTCCGGGAATGACCATCTTTAGACAAGGTATTATGATCTTTATTGCATTATCCGCGATCGTTCTCATTTACTCGCTAGTGAAAGGCTTAGGAAGCCATATCAAAAAGGGTTCTGTGATCGTTCTTGCATTAAGTATCATTCAGTATATTGTGTTAAGAAATCAAGCGAAAATCACAGCTACTACAGAGTTCTTTGGTGCACCAACTATTAATCCAATTATGTTCTGGGCGGTGAATGTTGCCTTACTAACGCTAATTATTATGGTCACGTTACACTATGCTTGGAGAAAAACAGAGGGGGCAACTCTTGCTCATTATGGAGTAAAAGCAAGTCCTAAAACGGTGATTGCTTCACTAGTGACAGCCGTACTGGCTCTAGTCATTGGATATGGTGTGCTTTACTTAGTGGATGCAGTATTCAAGGTAGACTTCCGTATTTGGACATTCGCAGTAAAAACGTTTGAAGATCAGCATGTGATTGCATTACTAAAATATGCACCACTCTTCTTCATCTACTACTTCATTGTAGGTCTATCGGTTAACATCAATACAGCAAATGCTAATTACGATGGATTTAGAGGGTATCTAATCTCCATTGCACACTTCATCGGTGGTCTCGTGCTTTACCTTGGCTATCACTATGGATTACTTTTCAGAACAGGTACAGCAGGTTATCCAGCAGAAGCACTTTCATCTATAATCGTAATTGGTCTGATTCCAGCATTATTAACGGCGGCTATTTTTAATCGCTATTTCTTTAGAAAGACAGGTAATGTGTATGTAGCAGCATTCCTTAACACGTTGTTAATGACACTAATTGCAGTTGCAAATACAACGCTTTATACAATCTTTTAATAAGATATAATAGAATTAAGAATGTAAGAGCGAGGGACTTTGGTCCTTAGCTCTTTTTTAAAAGGTAATATGAGTATTTGGGGAGGAATACGAATGGGAAAGTATATATTAGCACTGGACCAGGGAACGACAAGCTCTAGAGCCATTTTATTCAATAAAAACGGGGAAATCGTGAAAACCGCACAGAGAGAATTTGAACAGTTCTTCCCAAATCCTGGTTGGGTAGAACATGATGCCAATGAGATTTGGACGTCCATACTTGCTTGTATCGCGGATGTGCTACGTAAGTCAGATGCCGATCCAACGGATATTGCAGCCATTGGGATAACCAATCAACGGGAGACAACGGTTGTATGGGATAAACACTCAGGGAAACCTGTTTATAAAGCAATCGTATGGCAATCTCGTCAATCAGAAGCTATTTGCCGTGAACTAAAAGAAAAAGGCTATAACGAGCTTTTTACTGAAAAAACAGGACTGCTAATCGACCCTTATTTTTCTGGTACAAAAGTAAAGTGGATCCTAGATCATGTTGAAGGTGCGAGAGAAAAGGCAGAAAACGGGGACCTACTCTTTGGGACCATTGATACGTGGTTAGTCTATAAATTATCTGGTGGGAAAACGCATGTCACCGACTACTCAAATGCCTCACGGACATTAATGTACAATATTTATGAACTAAAATGGGACGACGACCTACTAGATATTTTAACCATTCCAAAGAGCATGCTACCTGAAGTGCGTCAATCTTCAGAAGTGTATGCACATACAGTAGACTATCATTTCTTTGGTCACAATGTTCCGATTGCTGGTATTGCGGGTGATCAACAGGCAGCGCTTTTCGGTCAGGCCTGCTTTGAAAAAGGAATGGCAAAAAATACGTATGGAACGGGCTGCTTTATGCTCATGAATACAGGGGAAGAAGGCGTGAAATCCGAACACGGTCTCTTAACCACCTTGGCTTGGGGTGTTGATGGGAAAGTAGAGTATGCAATAGAAGGAAGTGTGTTTGTAGCAGGTTCTGCCATTCAATGGCTCCGTGACGGCTTACAAATGATAGATCACGCACCAGAAAGTGAAGCCTTCGCAACGAAAGTAGATTCAACAGACGGTGTATATATCGTTCCGGCGTTTGTTGGATTAGGCACACCTTACTGGGATAGTGATGCACGAGGAGCTATGTTCGGTTTAACACGTGGGACAACAAAAGAGCATTTCATTCGTGCAACGCTTGAGTCGTTAGCGTATCAAACGCGTGATGTATTAGATGCAATGACTCTCGATTCAGGGATTGAGTTAAAATCACTTCGTGTCGATGGTGGAGCGGTAAAGAATAACTTCTTAATGCAGTTCCAAAGTGATATCCTAGGGGTCCCTGTCGATCGTCCAGTCATTAATGAAACAACCGCATTAGGTGCGGCCTTCTTAGCTGGCCTGGCAGTGGGCTATTGGTCCGGAAAAGAAGAAATTAGGAAACAATGGAAAATCCAACAAACCTTCACTAAACAATTAGAAGACGAAAAACGTGAAGAGCTGTACAATGGATGGAAAAAGGCAGTAGCTGCTACACGAGCATTTAAGTAACGCCCATTTATGGGGTAAATGCTTTATATCCTATGTGTAATATGATATAGTAAAGATAAGTTAATACATTGGCTGGAGATATCGAGAGACCACTTCACTCTTTTTTCGAGTAAAAACGAAAAGAGAGCTGTTGTGGTCTCTTTTTTTGTCGCCATTTTTGTGCATAACCAATGATATCGAAAGGATGGTCATCATGATATTTTCAAATCTAAACAGATCAGAAATTAAAGAAAAAATCCAAAGTGAAGCGTTAGATCTTTTAGTAATAGGTGGTGGAATTACAGGTGCTGGCATTGCATTAGATGCCATTATGCGAGGATTAAAAGTGGCTGTGGTCGATATGCAGGATTTTGCTGCAGGTACGTCAAGCCGTTCAACCAAGCTCGTTCATGGTGGGTTGCGATATCTGAAGCAATTAGAAATTGGAGTGGTGGCAGAAGTCGGGAAGGAGCGTGCCATTGTGTATGAAAATGGGCCGCATGTGACGACACCTGAGTGGATGATGCTTCCGTTCTACAAGGGTGGAACGTTTGGACCGTTTACAACCAATATCGGGCTACTGGTATACGACTTTCTGGCTGGAGTGAAAAAGAGTGAAAGAAGAAAAATGTTTAAGCCAGAAGTAGCGATGGAACGTGAGCCTCTATTAAAACGAGAAGGCTTAAAGGGAGCCGGCTATTATGTTGAGTATAAGACAGATGATGCGCGCCTTACACTTGAGGTGATGAAAAAGGCTGTTGAACAAGGAGCATATGCGCTTAATTATATGAAGGTTAGTGAGTTAGTGTATGAAAACGGGAAGGTAGTCGGCGTAAAGGTGGAAGATCTAACGGATGGATCCTTTCAAGAAGTAAGCGCGAAAAAAATCGTTAATGCTGCTGGACCTTGGGTAGACACTTTAAGGGAAATAGACCAATCCAAAAAGGGCAAGACTTTGCAATTAACAAAAGGCATTCACTTAGTCTTTGATGGCAAAAGATTCCCTTTAAAACAGGCAATCTATTTTGATACACCAGATAACCGGATGGTATTTGCGATTCCAAGAGAAGGGAAAACCTATGTAGGAACAACCGACACTGTCTATAAGGGCGACATTGCCCATCCAAAAATGACGGTGGCCGATCGTGACTACGTCCTAGAATCGATTAACTTCATGTTCCCTGAAGTTAAGATTAAAGCAGAAGATGTCGAGTCAAGCTGGGCTGGATTAAGACCCTTAATTCATGAAGACGGAAAATCACCATCGGAAATTTCCCGTAAAGATGAAATCTTCGTTTCAAATTCAGGACTTATTTCCATTGCTGGCGGTAAATTAACCGGCTATCGCAAAATGGCAGAAAGCGTCATCGATCTAGTCATCAAACAGCTTCACGAAGAAGAAGGTAAGCAATATCCACACTCCCAAACCAAGCATCTACCAATGTCCGGTGGAGATGTTGGTGGTTCTAAGGGATTTAAAACATTCCTACGTCATCAAACGAAAGTGGGAATGGAAATAGGATTAACAGAAGAAGTAGCGCATCAGCTTGTCTACCGATACGGTTCAAATGTAGAAACGGTTTTTAATAATTTCCTTACTGGGAAAGAAAAGGCGAAAGCGGAGAATCTTGACCCAGTTGTGTACGCAACGTTAAGATATGCAATTGACCATGAACTAATTTATAAACCAGTTGACTTCTTTATAAGACGGACAGGAGCCTTATTCTTTGCCATTGATTGGGTTCGTGAGCATATGGAGTCAGTTATGACATGTATGAAAAAGGAATTTGCGTGGTCAGATGAGCAAGAGAAGGAATATAGAGAAGAGTTACAAGACTTGGTTTATGAGACGGTTAATCCGGTGGAAGGGGAAGAGAGTTAAAATCTTTCCAAGAACAACTTCGTTATGTCTTGTGAATAGTAGATTAGAAGGATGTATATCTGCAGTAAGCCAACTAATGATTGAAAAAAAGATAGAGTCAGACCGGTAGATGATGAAGACAGTGGTTATACGGACACTGTCTTTTTCGTTATCTTAGTTTTCTAAAATAGGAATATCTCTACTTGTTTTAAACAAACGTTTGATTAAATGTTTCACTTTAACTGGTCACATAAGGTTTGATTTGTTAAATATTTAATATAACTTTAAGATGTGTCTTGAAACAATCATTCTAGAATATTTATATTTTGAAACAATGAGGGCATTGAAATAGTTTTGAAGATAAAGAGTAAATTTTCACCTTAAAATCATTAATAACCAGTAGAAGGAACTGAGCCTCAGTTCCTTCTACTGGTTATTTCATAACTTCAGTCATTATCAAAGGCTCTTTTCTAAAACTTTGTTGTTTTTTTAACCTACTTTATCCGAAGTTAAGCCTCTTCTAAACAACGAAATTACGTGTTTTTCGTTTTAGAAAAGAGCCTTATCAAATTAAACCACGCCTAGGATTTCCTCTATTTCTTCTTGTATTTCTCTACTCACTGACTGTGCACGTTTCTTTCTTAATTCAAGATCCATTTCTTTGTCAATAAACTGATTGGTATGTTTGTCAAAGCAATCAAAACAAATAGAATAGAATTCTTTCTGTTCTTTCTTCAAGAAATCAAATTCCCACGTTTCAAGTTCAAGGTAACTTACTTTATCTTTTGTTTCTTTTTCGCATATTTCACAGGCTTTCTTCATGGATAAACAGCTCCTTTCGTTTATTTTTTGGCTAGTTGGCGATCTCTAATTCTTTTTAGGCGTCCGTGGTATTTTAAGATATTCTCTTGTGATTGTTTGGCCTCATCACTAGTAGGTTGTAAGTTAGCGATATCCCAATAGGTTACAATGACATCTAGTACTTGGTCAAAGTATTGAAGTGGTCCATAATTGGCATCAATCGCAATGGTTTTCATTCTTTCATTGAAGTCAGGCATAACCGCACCTGGCATAGAAAAATTAATAATCACATCTTCAAAATAAACGATGAAATTCGGATCTAGTTCTAGGTGCGCCTTCACTGTGTCACGATAGAAGGCATAATGAAGGGCTTCATCTTTTGCCAGACGTCGAAGTAAGGTTGCTAAATCTTTGTCATGCGGACTTGCAACTTTCGCTACATTATTGTAGAAAACGAGTGTGGCTAACTCTTGCAATGATGTATAGGCCATCGTTGCTAGCGGGTTCGTAAAGTCTGGAAACCAACCGCTCTCTACTATTCTTTTTCTCAACGCATGTAATCTTTTCGGATTCACGTTACGCGTGACTAATAGGTAGGTTTCTAGCAAACTAGAGTGCTGGTCCTCTTCAGCGGTCCAAGTACGAACGAAATCACTAATCACTTCCATAGAGTTCTTAAATGTATAATCCAAATGCGACGTATACCAAGGTAAATTTACTTCTGTCAGTAGGGCAGTTTCGATCGCTACTATGACTCCCTCAGGTAAGGTTACTTGACTCTCATCCCAAGGAACTCGTTTAAACGACATAGCCTTGTCCCACGGAATAAACTCATGATAGCTCCAGTCGATATTGGCAGAACGTTCCTTATGTAATTCATATAATTCCTTAATACGTGGTTCTAAACGTATATCTAGATCAGAATTTAACATCAAATCACTCCTTAGCATTTGTTTATTGTTTATATTTATTATGACAAATTAGGAATCTAGTAAATAGTGACAGATAAACGGTATTGGGTATGATAAATGTCATGAATTTTATTGTTAGGAAGTGGAGGGGATTTTGATAGATGTATATTGAAGTCAGAGTAACCTTGGAAAGATCTTAATAAAGGGGTTGAAATGTTATTTACATACTGAGCTAGATTAAGAGGGATTATGTGACAGGTGGCGAATGTACGTATAAGAGTGAAATTTTCGGAGGTAATTAAATGAAAAGAAGTCTTGTTCTTTTATCTTTTTTTTCTATCTTTTTTTTCTATCTTTTAATAACTCTTATTGGCTGTACAAATGAAGTTCCTAAAGAGTTTGATTTGAGCCAACTAACTAGAGTAGATGTTCAAAACTTTACAGGTGACAACTATGACAATGAAACAATCGTTACAGAGGAAGAAAAGATTAAAGCTTTAAGAGGATTATTTGAAAGAATTGAGTGGGAACAAAACGTAAAGGCTGAAATGACAAGAAAAGAAGATGTAAAAGCCACTTTTTTCTTCACGTATGATAAAAACATGCCAGAAAGATTATTTGAATATTTTATATGGTTTAATCAAGGCGATGCATCAGCAACAATTATTGACAGAGAAAAGAATGCTATAGGAACATTAGACAAAGAAGAGAGCGAAAAACTAAAAGATATTCTGGTGAATAACTAATTTATTATTAACTATTAGATTTAAAGAACCATATCCTATTTAATTGTACCTAGTTTGTAGTTCTCTATGGATTCTGAGTGAAGTAAAAAGAAATTTGAAAGTTTATGTAAAAGGGTGATTGAAGCGGTAGTTTATCCACCACTTCAATCACCCTAAATCTTTCTCAATAGTTTTAGAATATCCCCATATCCCAATTCTCAGCAAGTTCCTTCAACAACATAACGCCACCAGTACTATTTCCATATTGATCAATGGCTGGTCCATAGACTCCAATACCCCAGCCGTTCGAGAATGGCGTTTTTTCTGCAGAGCGAGGTGGGACAGCTGCCATAATTCCACCAGACACACCACTTTTAGCCGGTATACCGACAAAGGCAGCAAACTTTCCAGAGTAGTTATACATGCCACAAGTGAGCATCAAGGTTTTAGCTAAACGTGTTACTTTTTTAGGGATTATTTGTTCTTGTGTAAAAGGATGTTTCCCATCTTGAGCTAACACAAGTCCTATAATTGCTAAATCATGTGCAGTCATTTCAATGGCACATTGCTTTAAGTAGACTTCTAATGTTTCTTCTACCTCTGACTTCAAGTAACCCGTTTCCTTGAGCCAGTAAGCTAACGAACGATTTCGATTGGAGGTTTCCCACTCAGATTGAAATACTTCGTGGTTAATCGTTGGGCGTTTGCCAATCATCTTCTCTACTAATTGAAGAATCGTGTTGAGCTTTTCTGTAGGAGAGTCTCCTTTTAACATGGAAGATACCGTAATAGCTCCTGCGTTAATCATAGGATTAAAGGGTCTTCCAGGCTGACTCATTTCCAATCGAATAATAGAGTTAAAAGCATCCCCAGTCGGCTCAACATCTACATACTCTAACACTTCAGAAATCCCATGATCGATACAAACCTGTATAAAACTAATCACCTTAGATATGCTTTGTAGTGTGAATGGCGTATCCACATGACCAGATTTTAATATCGTGCCATCCTGTGAAATCATACAAATACCCAGATCAGTTGGATTTGCTTTTTGTAAAGCAGGAATATAACTGGCACATTTACCGTGTTGCGTATAGAGCTTGTTCCTCGACAGCCAATCGTCTAACTGAAGCTGCATTTCCTTTTCTTGTGTGGTAGTGGTAAGTTGTTTTTCCATATCAATATCTCCAATGTAATTCAAAATTTTATTTATTATACTACCAAAACTATTAAAGTGGAACCCTAGTGTAGTTTCTTTTATATTAGGAAAGTAGAGATAGGAACTATGTCTCTAGTGATAAGGTTCCTGTCTCCAGCGATTGTAGAATTTTTGTAGATTGAAAAGGAATTCATATAACGATATTGAATATAAAAAGGAAGTCAAAAGAAAGGTGTTGATCCATTGAATAATCCGGATTATGACTATCTGTGGAAGGATGTCATTACGTCACTATTTGAAGAATTTCTTCTGTTTTTCTCTCCAGATTTGTACGAGATGGTAGACTTTACGGTCCAGCCAGAGTTTCTCGAACAAGAACTCCTAACCATACTTCCCGAGTCTTCAAGTAACAAGCGAACCTCAGACAAATTAGTCAAGCTTCAATTAAAGGATGGAAATGAACAATGGGTTTACGTTCATATTGAAGTACAAGGTGATTACAAGAGAGATTTTCCAAAACGAATGTTTCAATCCTTCTATCGTATAATTGATTTTTATGAAAAGCCAGTTTATGCGATGGCGCTATTCACAGGTGAACGTGCTGCTTACAACAAGGATCAGTATTTCTACGAATTCCTCGAAACAAAAGTAACTTACAGTTACAAAACCTACCGTATTGCCTCTCAATCAGAGACCACACTTTTACAATCACATAACCCATTTGCATTGGTCGTTTTAGCAGGATTATATGCCATCAAGAGTAAGAAAGAAAAGAATTTGACCTATTATTTTAAACGCCATTTGATGACAATCCTTTTTCAAGATAAAATGAAGGAAGAGAGCATAAATAGAGAAAACATTCGTAAGTTATTATTATTCATAGACAAGATTTTAACCATGCCAATGGAAGAAGAGATTGCCTTGATTCGAGAAATGAAACCAATTATTGAAAGGGAGGGTTCAGTCGTGGGATTATCAATTGAAGATACAGTCCTGGGTCAGTACCTGTTAAATGAAGCGAGAGTAAAGGCGAAAAAAGAGGGTAGAGCAGAGGGAATTGAAGAAGGTAGAGAAGAAGGTAAAGCACAAGGTAGAGAAGAAGGTAGAGCACAAGGTAGAGAGCTTGGAAGAAGAGAACAAAAGATTGAAACTGCGGTAAAGTTGTTACAGTTAAATGTCAGTTTGGAAGCAATTATTGAGGCAACTGGTTTAACTAAAGAGGAAATAGAAAAGCTAAACCTAAACAAATAGAAGTGTACCAAGTTAACCTAACGATTTTATTACTTCAACTAGTAGTTGAGTAGTATAGAAACAAAAAAGAAAAGCCTTCCTTAAACCTGAAGGCTTAGCTGCTTACTTGCTTTCTCAAACCCTGCTAAAATCTGCTCAATATGAATATCTTCATGCGATGCCATAACACTAACCCTTAGCATTTCCATTCCATAAGGAACAGCTGGAGGAATGATGGCATTGGTGAAGATTCCTAATTCCATGAGAGTTTTCCATAAAACCATGGTCTGCGTAAAATCCCCTACTACAACTGGTATGATGGGGGTTTGTCCATTTAAGACGTGAAACCCAAGTCTCTTTAAGCCCTCTCTTAGTTTAAAACTGTTTTGGTGAACACGATCAATTAAATAAGGTTCGGTTTTTATTATTTCAAGAGCTTTTAAGGCAGCAGCTGCTTGCGCTGGAGAAATAGATGCAGAAAAGATAAATGCCGGAGAGGAGTGTTTGATATACTCAATGACTTCTCTTTTTCCAGCTATAAAGCCACCAATGGATGCAAGGCTTTTTGAAAAGGTACCTGTTATAAGATCTACAGAATCATCTAGTTGAAAGTGACTTTCTGTTCCTCTTCCACCAACCCCTAAAACACCAGTAGAATGAGCATCATCTACCATAATATGTGCGTTAAACCGTTCTGCTAATTCTCTAATAACGGGGAGGTCGGTAATGGCTCCACTCATAGAGAAAACACCATCTACTACAATTAATTTTCCAGCTTCCATTGGTAAACGTTTTAAGATTGATTCTAGGTGTTTCATGTCATTATGTTTAAAGCGGAAAACCTTGTCTTTTCCAATCAATCCCTTTGTAATAAGTGTACCTTGAACGATGGAGTTATGATTATCCTTATCACTAATAATAAAATCATTTTTTCCAATTAAAGGGACAATGGCTCCTTGGTTTGTTTGAAAGCCAGTCGTTAATGTAATACAGGCCTCTTTATTAAGAAAGCTAGCAAGTTGATATTCTAGTTCTTCATGTAAATCTAGCGTCCCATTCATGAAACGAGATCCAGAGTTGGTCGTACCATATTTGGAGATTGCATGTTTTGCAGCCTCCTTTACACGAGGATCGGCAGAAAGACCTAAATAATTATTACTCCCCGCCATAATGACAGGGCGACCTTCCATTTGGACAACTGGTCCATCATTACCCTCAATTCTTTTAAAATAGGGATATAGACCACTATCCATGAGTTCAGTGCTTTTACGTGTAACTTCTTGGCACTTATCAAATAATGACATGAACATCCTCCTTATTTACCTATAACTTGGTTCAATATTACTTTAAAAAAGGATTTTTTCAATCATATTATTTAAAAGAATTGAGTTTAGGTGATTTATGGGAATATAAAACAAATGTATATAGTATAATTTGAGGTCTTTTATCAGGATTTTATGTCATAAAGAGTAAAGAAAATATTATGTTAAACGCCATTTGATGATCATTCTTTTTCAAGATAAAATGAAGGAAGAGATTGCCTTGATTCGAGAAATGAAACCAATTATTGAAAGGGAGGGTTCAGTCGTGGGTTTATCAATTGAAGATACAGTCCTGGGTCAGTACCTGTTAAATGAAGCGAGAGTAAAGGCGAAAAAAGAGGGTAGAGCAGAGGGAATTGAAGAAGGTAGAGAAGAAGGTAAAGCGCAAGGTAGAGAGCTTGGAAGAAGAGAACAAAAGATTGAAACTGCGGTAAAGTTGTTACAGTTAAATGTCAGTTTGGAAGCAATTATTGAGGCAACTGGTTTAACCATAGAGGAAATAGAAAAGCTAAGAAACTAGAAGTCAAACATAGTTACAGTAAGCTTACTGAGGAAGTGAGAGGACTGTCCCTTATTGCGGTGGAGATTCTTGTCACTGCACTTGTCTTTCCTTGCCACAAGAATATAAAAAATAGATTAAATAAAGAAAAGCTTCTAATAGGAGTGAGTAAAAGTATGGACGACAAGTCAGGTGGATATGTGTCGTTAGAAGAATACCTGAAAATCCGCGAAAGCAATGAGGAATTACTTGAGTACATAGATGGAACTATTTTTATGACACCTTCTCCATCTACTAAGCATCAAAGGATATCAAACAAAATTCAGTTCGAGTTTTCTAAGTTTCTTCAAGGTAAGTCTTGTGAAGTTTTTGCCGCTCCATATGACATTGAATTAAAAAATGAAAAAATGGCAGGGACAAAGATTGTGATCCCTGATATTAGTATTATTTGCGATAAATCTGGTTTTACGGAAGCTAACTATATCGGAGTTCCCAATCTGATTGTAGAAATCTTAAGTCCATCCAATCAATCCCACGATCTCATTACCAAACTTAATCTTTACATGAACTATGGTGTAAGAGAGTATTGGATCATAAATCCCATGTTACATTCCATCACGGTCTATACCCTTAATAATGAAGGCATGTATGAGCAATTTGATATGAAAACAGAAAGAGGAAACATCACTTCCAAGTTCCTAGAAGGATTAAAGGTTGATGTAGAGGCAATGTTCATGTAGGGATTGTCTCAGCCCTATTGTTTTTTTCTCTTATTCTTGTAATTGATTCTGTTAAAAGAAGATGACGGGGAAAATGTGGAGGCGTTAAATTGTATACGAAAGAGTAACTCATTTATGGGTTACTCTTTTTTTGCTATGATGAGCCAGGGTCATTGACGTCCCGGTTGCTAAGGCTACATTTTGCAACTTGTAACTCGTTTGCAACTTCCCCCTGATAACCTATAACATATCCTAGCTACGGTTCTAGTTAACTTTTCCCCTAACTTCCATTATGACAATCCACTATTCCAACCTGTTAAATTTTTTTAGTGAGGTGATACAAAGTTTCATCGTACAAGAAAAAATAAGATGAGGTGAGAGTATTAATATTGTAAACCGTCAATTCTCAAAAGGATTTGTCACTCTTGTTGTCTTCATGACTGTGTTTGCGCTCTTTTTTAGTACGTATATGCCGTCTGTTCAGGCTGCTGGCACTTTTACGAATAAAACGGCGCCTGATGGAAGGACTTATAAGCTTTATGTCCCTTCGGGGTATAGTAGCAGCAATCCACTTCCGTTGGTCGTGATGCTACACGGATGTACACAAGATCCAGATCAATTTGCAGCGGGTACAACAATGAATATAGTAGCGGAAGAACAGAAATTCCTTGTTGCTTATCCAAACCAACCATCAAGTGCGAATCAAAATAAATGCTGGAACTGGTTTGAAACGAGTCATCAATCTCGTGGTTATGGAGAACCGAAATCCATTAACGGAGTCGTCAATCATATCAAATCAAATTACGGAGTCAATTCAGAAAAAGTATATGTAACGGGATTATCTGCTGGTGCTGCAATGAGTGTGATTATGGGAGCTACCTATCCGGATACGTTTGCCGCAATTGGGGTAGGAGCGGGGCTTGAGTACAAAGCGGCTACTTCTACATCAAGTGCGTTTTCTGCGATGAGTGGTGGAGGCCCAAATCCTGATGGGCAGGGTGTTAAAGCCTATGATGCGATGGGGACTCATGCTCGAGTTGTTCCAACGATTGTGTTTCACGGCACCTCAGATTATACAGTGTATCCCGTAAACGGACACCAAGTATTGTCTCAATGGGCACAAACGAACGATTTAGCTTTTGACGGAGTAGACAATAATGATATTAATGACACCCCTTCAACAACAGAGAATGGAAGTGCAAATGGACGTACCTTTACGAAAACAAATTATAAGGATCCGAACGGAACGGTTATACTTACGAAATACATGATTGATGGAATGGGGCATGCATGGTCTGGAGGAAGCACTGCAGGGTCTTACACAGATACGAAAGGTCCTAATCAGTCTGAAGTAACGTGGGCGTTCTTTAACAGCCATTCCCTTACTGGTAAAAATGTAGATACAGAAGCCCCTGTTACTATAGCAAATCCTTCAGCTGGAACGTATGCAAACTTTGTTGACGTTACGCTTTCTTCAAACGAGGCTTCTACTACTTACTATACAGTTGACGGAAGTACGCCAACAACTACTTCGCCTGTTTACAATGGGGCTATTCGTATTAATAACAGTGCAACCCTTAAATTCTTCAGTGTCGATGCAAGTGGAAATAAGGAAGCTGTTAAATCCGAAGTGTATACCATCACAACAGCCGGAGGAGAAGATACAACCGCTCCGGTCACTACAGCCACGCCAACTGGTGGAACGTATAACAATTATGTGGATGTAACTCTAGAGGTAAATGAAACAGCTACAACGTATTACACGACAGATGGAAGTACACCAACGACAATGTCACTTGTCTATACGGAATCTATTAGACTAACAGAAACTACAAGCTTACAATTTTTCAGTGTGGATGCAAGTGGAAATAAAGAAGGAACCAAAACAGAGAACTATACGATTACAACTCCTACGCCTCAATCTGATACGTTTACCTCTGTTGCATCTGAAGACGGATATGTAGGGATTTACACTGCGGATGGTAAAAGCACAACGATTCATCAGCTAGGTGACAAAGGGATGTACAATCTAGATACGTACCGAACCATCCTGTCATTCAATACAGTCATCCCTTCAGACAAAACGATAGAAAGTGTAATTTTGCGTATTTATCGTAAATCTCAAACTGGTAGCATTGGTTCAATAAGCGTTGATATGAAAAAAGGAAGCTTTGGTACATCATCAACTTTAGAACAAAGTGATTATAATGCAACTGCATCCGGTTTTGGAGTGGCGACAATGACGGCACCTACTGCAAATGGAGCATATGCAGAGGTCAGTTTACCAGCAAGTGCATTTGCTCACATTCATACGAATGGGAAAACGCAAATTCGTCTAAGAGCGACAACAACCGCTGATTTTCAGTCAGATGTACTAGAGATTTATGGTGGAGAAGAAAGTTTATTCACACCTCAGCTGATCGTGACATATAAATAAAATAGAAGTTTGCTTCTACAAAAAATCACCTGCACAGTTATGTGCTAGGTGATTTTTTAGTGCTAGATTCGTCAATCATTTTTATAGATTTAGTATTTTAAAACAGCAATATATCATACCCTTTTAAACAAACGTTTAATTAAACATTTGGTTTTCCCTTGTCATATAGAGGTTTAATTCAATTGGAAAATAATTAACTTTAAAATGATTTTTCCAACAGCAATTTTAGAATATTAATTATTAGATGATACGGAAACAACCAACCCTCTCTCTGCAAGTATAAAAAAGCTTTACCATGAATGGAATCGCAATTATTTTGAAAGAATAAAAATAAAAGGATTCTAATTATGCAGATTATCTATCCCATTATTTTTTTGATCGTTGCTCTGAAATTTGTGAAATGGAAAAACTTTAACAGTTATTATCCTACTATCTTGTTTATGATTGTGGGCAATTTAGTTTATAGTTTTTTGTTCGTGGATTATCCAATGTGGAGGTTTGAACATACATTTGAAGAGGAGATCCTTCCGACAAGGAAGAGTATAGATTTAGTCAAAACATTTACATCCTTTCCGCTATTAACCTTATTGTTTTTATCCTATCTTCCAGAGGAAAAAAACAGAGTTAAGAAGATATTGTATATTATTTTTTGGACCATTGTATTTGGGTTGATTGAGAAAGTTTCAAGAATGCTAGGTATGATTAGTTATCATCATGGCTGGAACTTAATATGGTCCTTGGTATTTGATTTTGCTATGTTTTCAATCTTAGCTATCCACTACAAGCGACCCATCTTGGCTATTATCATCTCAATGATCTTCTCTTTTAGTTTATGGAAACTATTCGGAATCAACTTTACATTGATTGAATAATGAGCAACGTACTTGCACTCTACATTTAGCTGGTTTCATTCATTAAAGCATGATCTATAAGGGACAGAAGGACATAATGTCCCTGTCCCTAAGTGTTTTTTCAGTTCTTCTAGGTAATCAACATCTTCCAATGTATAAGAACGTCTTTAATCCGCAATATTATACTAATATCCACGTTGTCATCTTTCTACGTTTAAACTCCCAGCACCTTGTCCTATAAATCAAGTATTACTAGCTGATATGAATAAATGGTATTTCGAGTAATTCTAGGAATATTAATTCTATAAAGTGAAGGTAGTATGTTAAGGACAACAACTCATGCAAAGAATTTATCCCTAAATTTTGGAAGAATAATATTTGTCAAAGGTTTAGAAGAAAACATTATACAAACATTATACAAGTGTGTATAATGTTTGTATAATGAGTGTGGAGGATTGATTAACTTGACAAAGAGGAAAAAGGTCGCAGTGATTGGGGCTGGTCCTGGTGGTTTAGCTGTTTCTATGCTTCTCTCAGCACGGGACTATGAGGTACATGTGTATGAAAAGCAACCACATATCGGCGGCAGGACGTCAAAACTCACGCTTGGTGATTATACCTTTGATGTTGGTCCGACTTTCTTTATGATGCCTTCCATTCTTGAAGAATTATTTCAGATGAGTGGACGTCGTTTGCAGGATTATATGGATCTACAGGAAATTGATCCGTTATATACATTAAAATTTGGGGATTTGACCTTTTCTCCATCGAGAAATAAGGAAAAGATGCTAGCGGAAATGGAAGAAAAGTTCCCAGGTAACTTCTCCGGTTATGAGCAATTTATGAAGATCGAAGGGGAGAAGTTTGACCGCGTCACCCCGTTACTTCAGCAACCCTTTACGAAGTTAACTGATTTTATTACAAGAAATATGGTAAGAGCGTTGCCTAAGCTACATGCACTAGATACAGTGTATAACCGTTTATCTACATATTTTAAAGATGAACGTCTTAAATGGGCGTTTTCCTTTCAAGCGAAATACTTAGGAATGTCCCCGTGGGAATGTCCGGGTACCTTTACCATTCTTTCCTATCTTGAGCATCGGTACGGCCTTTTCCACCCAATTGGTGGAGTTAATCAGCTGTGTGAAGCGATGGCTTCCGTTATTAGAGAGTATGGAGGGAAAATCCATACAGGTACCGGTGTAGAAAAAGTACTAGTTGAACGAGGAAAAGCGGTAGGTGTGAGGCTAGAAAATGGAGAAACCGTCATGAGCGATGACGTGATTATCAATGCCGATTTTGGTCATGCCGTTACAAACCTTTTTGATCAAGCAGACTTGAAGAAATACCGTAAAGAGAATTTAGAAAAGAAAAAGCTATCCTGTTCTACCTTTATGCTGTATTTAGGTGTGAACAAACCGCTTGATCTTCCACATCATATGATTCTTTTTGCGGATGACTATAAAAAGAACGTGGAAGAGATGACGAAAACGATGAGATTATCAGATAATCCGTCCATTTATGTGCACAATCCTTCCAAGCTCGACCCAACCCTAGCTCCAAAAGGGAAATCCTCTTTATACGTATTAATGCCGGTCCCGAACTTAACAGCGGATATTGATTGGAACGTTGAAAAAGAGAAGATAAGAGAGCAAATGCTATCAATCTTAGAGCAAGAACCAGAGTTACAAGACATACGCGCTCATATTGAAGTGGAAAAAATAATCTCGCCTCTTGAATGGCAAAACGAACTGTATGTATACAAGGGAGCGACGTTTAATTTGGCGCACAGCCTAGATCAAATGATGTATTTCCGCCCACATAATCAATTTGAAGATGTTGGTCATTGTTATCTAGTCGGAGGAGGGACTCACCCTGGAAGTGGTCTACCGACAATTTTTGAATCAGCCCGAATTAGCGCAAATTTAGTCAACAAGCAATATGGAAAGAAAGAAGTGTACTTTACACAAGATCAAGCGTTACAAAAAGAGGAGACACCGTTATGGAAATAGGAATTGTAGGAGCAGGAGTGGGTGGCCTTGTCACGGCACTTTTACTTGCTAAGCAAGGAAACACTGTCACCATATTTGAAAAGGAAGCTTTCTTGGGAGGTAGACTAACATCTCAAGGAAATGACCGGTACCGAATTGATCAAGGGCCAACCATTGTCCTTCTGCCCGATTTATTGAAGGAAATCCTTCACGAGGCTGGGATTCCAGATGAAGAATTGGAGCTCATTCCGTGCGATCCACTATACGATATTCATTTTAACGATGGAACTTCCTATACGAAGTATCGTGATCTACCTACCCAGCTAGCCGAAATAGAGAGACAGTTCCCGGGAGAGTCCGATCAATTTCTTCGTTATCTTTCTGATATGTCAAAAGTGTATCGTCTCGGAATGAAAGCCTTTCTAAGTAAGAGCTTTAAAAGAAAACGAGATTTCCTTACTTTTGAAAATATGAAACTATTAGCAGATTCAAAGGCTTATAAAGACTTGAAAAGCTTTAATGCTTCCTATTTCTCCCATTCGAAGCTTCAAGAAGCGTATTCCTTACAATCTCTCTACATTGGAGGTTCTCCATTAGAGGTACCAGGACTGTATGGTTTGGTTGCCTATAGTGAGCATGCTTTTGGAATCTGGTATTTAAAGGGTGGCTATTACAACCTTATACCCGTGTTAGAAAGAGCCTGTGAAAAAATGGGTGTCACCATTCATCGAGAAGCAAAGGTAGAGCGCATCCAAATTGAACGGAATGTCTGCAAAGGATTAGTGGTGAACAACGAAGAGTACGGTTTTGACGCAGTCGTTTTCAATGGTGATTTTCCTCATTTATATCCCATGATCAATACGCGTGAACGGAAGAAGAGCTACAAGGCTTCATCAGGCTGTGTACTCGTTTATCTAGGGGTGGAAAAGCGCTTTCCAACTATGAAAGCTCATCAATTCTACTTACCCGAAGACTTTGACAAGAATATGAACCAAGTGTTCAAAACAAAACAGCTACCTGAGGATCCTTCCTTTTACATCTTTAATCCAGTCGCCTTAGACGAAGAGGCAGCACCTCCTGGAGAAAGTGTTCTTTACGTTCTCATTCCGGTACCTTCTGGTGATGAGATTGATTGGGAAACGGAAGCACATGCTCTTGTTGAGAAGGTAATTGAAAAAGCAGAACAACGACATTTTACCGGATTACGAGAGTCAATCAGATGGATGGAAATTCGTACGCCAAAAGATGCGATAAAAGATGGTTTATTTCAAGGCGGAAGCTTTGGTATTGCTCCGACGCTGTTTCAATCAGGAGGATTTAGACCTCAGCTATCACCTTATAACATTGAACGCCTATATAGCGTAGGTGCCTCTGTTCACCCTGGAGGCGGGGTGCCGATTGTACTACAAGGGGCTCGAATTTTAAGTGAATTAATAAGAAAGGAGCTGGGAGCATGATTCACTCTAAACTGATGCTAGAATGTGAGAATTTAATGAAGAAAGGCTCTGCTAGTTTTTACGAGGCTTTTCGGTTTCTTCCTTCGCCAAGAAAAGAGGCCGTGTATGTCATTTATGCGTTTTGTAGATTAATAGATGACGCTGTGGACGATCCTGAACATTCACCCTTTACACTTGAGGAGCTAGAGGATCATTTTCAACATCTCGAACAAGCAGAGGGACACTTTATTTGGCCCTCTTTAAGGTGGTTGTTTGACAGCTTTCCTCTTAGTAAAGAACCCTTTTTAAAGCAAATGTCAGGTCAGCGAATGGACTTAACGCTTACACACTACCAAACGATGGAACAATTAGAAGTATATTGTGAAAAAGTAGCCGGTTCTGTAGGAGAAATGCTTCTACCCGTTCTTCATGATTCACCGACGCTCGCCGTGCAACAGGCAGGCATACAGCTCGGAAAAGCGATGCAGATTGTGAACATTATTCGGGATGTTGGGGAGGATTTAAATAGAGGCCGCCGATATATTCCAGAGGAATGGATGGCTACCTATCAATATAGTCATACTGAATTTGAAGAGATGAACGTTAATTTTACGTTTAAAAAAATGATCAATGGACTGATGGACCTTGCATGGAGCTGGTTTGAAGAAGGATTATCTGACATTGACTCCTACCCATCTGAAAGCGCGTTTTCGATTAAGCTTGCGTCTAATTATTACGCTGCCATTATGGAAGTGGTCAAACATAATGAATATCAAGTGTATACGAAGAGAGCCATTGTGAGTGATAAAAAGAAAAAAGCAATCTACTTAACGACTCTACAAAGTGTTTTACAGGATGGTGTCCAGACGATTGAAGCATAATTATATGTTCATAGTGAGAAGGAGGGAGATCATTGAATCAACGTGATGATGTGAACAAGAGAAAAGCAGATCATATCCAAATTTGTCTGAATGATAATGTGAATGGAAGAGGAATAACAACAGGCTTCGAACACTATTCATTTATCCACCAAGCTCTTCCTGAGGTCGATTTTACAGAAATTAAGGTAGATATCTCTTTTCTTGAAAAGAAAGTGGCGACCCCATTTCTCATTAGCTCGATGACCGGAGGAACCGAAAAAGCGATGACCATTAACCATAACCTTGCGATCGCCGCACAAGAAAAAGGGTGGTCATTTGGCGTAGGTTCAGGAAGAGCGGCAGTCGAAGATCCCAAAAGAGCCTATACCTTTCAAGTTCGAAAATACGCACCGAGTATTCCGATCATTGCCAATGTGGGGGCTGTGCAGCTTAACTATGGCTTCGGTATTGACGAATGCAAAAAAATTGTAGATCTAGTAGAAGCGGATGCCTTAGTCCTACATTTAAACAGTTTGCAGGAATTAATTCAGCCTGAAGGCAATACAAACTTCCGTGGGTTATTTCAAAAAATAGAAGAGCTATGTCGATCATTTCACCTACCAATCGGTGTGAAAGAGGTAGGGTGGGGAATTAATGGACAATTGGCGAAACGGTTATTTGAGTCGGGCATTTCATTTGTAGATGTGGCTGGTGCAGGCGGAACGAACTGGAGTCAGGTCGAAAAACATCGCTCCACTAATCCGTTAAAACGAGCAGTAGCTGATGCGATTAGTGGCTTAGGCATTCCAACGGCGGAGTGTCTTGTTGATATTAAACAAAATGAAGGTACCGGCACGCTCATTGCTAGTGGCGGGCTGGGCAATGGAGTAGAGGCTGCCAAGGCGATTGCGCTAGGTGCGGATCTTGCTGGCTTTGGTCGCTCCATTCTTGCAGAAGCCGTAACGTCAGAAAGGGCGTTAATCGAGCGATTTACTCAAATAGAGTACGAATTAAAGGCGGCGATGTTTAGCATTGGGGCTGCTTCTATTAACGAGTTGAAGAACACTTCATCTATAAAGCGAGTGGGATCCTCGTTTTAAAAGACCACTCCGAGTAGCTTGAGAGTGTATAAACTAGGCTCTTTCTATACGAAAAGAGCCTTATAAGAAAGATGTCCGGTCTTTCCGATGCGTTGAAGAAAGGTATGTTAACCATGAATTTAGAAACACCTTCCTATTTCATTCAGCAAGTTTCTGAAATAACAGGGTTGTCCAAGCTCGTCATTCGGAAATGGGAGGAACGGTATCAAATCGTCATTCCCAAACGTCTTGACAATGGATATAGAGTCTACACAGAAGCTGATGTAAACAAAATTCTTACAGTAAAAAGTTTAACCGAACAAGGGTATTCGGTGAAACAGGCTGCCTTTCTCGTGGACAAGAATGAGACAGAACCAGAACCAACACCTGAAGCTCCTATTAGACAAACGAAGTCTCAACCTCAAGCGACCAATGAGTATGTAAGGGAACTATTAAAGGAAGCCACAAGTTGTCATGAAGCCGGCATGAACTATATTCTTCAAAAGGCTTATCATGAGAAAGGACTAGAGTATTTTATCCATTCAGTCGCCATCCCTTTTCTAGTAGAGATGGGAAACCGATGGAAAACAGGAGTATGGCAGGAGTATCAGGAAGCCATCGCGAGTATGACGTTGAGAGATTTTCTAATCGAGCTTCGTCGAAATTTTATGGTGCGAAAAGAAGCGCCAACCCTACTAGGGGCATGTCTGCCGCACGAAAAGCATGAAATTCCGGTCATGCTCATTCTTTTGCAGGCTATGGTAAAGGGATGGAAAACCGTGTTAATCGGCGCATCGCCCGCCCAAAATTCTATTGAAAACACCGTTCAAAAGCTACTCCCAGATCGTGTCATCCTATCAGCAACCACCACGACTCCGTTTGAACAGGTTCCTAGTCTCCTGCTCGAATTAGACCAATTCGCAGGAACCTGCAAGAATACCGATTTCTACCTTGGAGGACCAGGGGCAGTGGAATATATGTCAAAGAGTAATATAAAGCTAGAGTTTATTAAACTTACTCGGTCACTAGATTCTATGTTAGAAATAAAATGATTTTTTTTTAAGACAAATCATATAATCAATCAAAACAACGGAGGAAGATTTTTGCTTCTTAGAAAGTAGCAGTGATAGATGGAGTATAAATGTGCTTCGTTACAGATAAAATGGTAAAAAAAGTGAGGTTACACGTATGTTCACGGTTATGATGGCTAGATTGCTGCGCCTCCTCCCTAATCAAGCAAAAAAGAAACCTATGATTCCCTTCCAGGAAGTGAAAGTGAAAAAAGATAGGGTCGTTGAAACGTCTGTTCAACCTACCAACATTTCCTTGTACTATCCGTCGGAAGCAAACCAGAAAAAGTTTCCTGTATATATCAATTTTCATGGTGGAGCGTTCATTATGCATGAAAAGGAGATGGATGACCATTATTGCCGTTACCTAGCCAATCAGGCAAAATGTGTGGTTCTGAATGTCAATTATGTAAAAGCACCAGAATATCCTTTTCCAAAACCGATTGAACAAGGATATGACATTTTTCAATGGGTGAAGAGAAATGCTGATGAGTTAAATATTGATGTAGAAAAAATGATGCTTGGCGGATCGAGTTCAGGGGCAAATATAGCAGCCGCCCTTTGTCTCTACCTTGAAGAGAAAGGCGAAAAACAACCGCTACTCCAAATACTGTCCTGCCCGATGCTTGATTTTGCCACACCACATGCAGAGAAACCGGAACCAGATAAGTGGCGTGCCCGATATCCTCAAGCAGCACATTTCTTGAACATGTGTTACGTACCTGACAAAGGACAAGCGGAGCATCCTCTTGCTTCACCTGTTCGTGCTGAGGTGAGTGACAAACTCGCTTCTGCCCTTTTTCTCATAGCGGAGTACGACGCATTTAGGCCGGAAGCAGAATGCTATGCTGAGAAATTAAAGGCAGCTGGGGTAAACGTGCAAGTAGAGTTATTTAGAGACTGTAGACATGCTTTTACCCATCTAGGCCCAAAAGAAAGAGCAGAAGAGGCTTGGAAACTTATCGCATTGAAAATCAAGGAAGCGGCTGAATCCTATGGGAATTGAAGATAGTTCATTGATCTAGAAGGTGATTTAAAAGGAGATGAATATGGATACAGAGCAAAGGCAAGCAGATTTTTCGTATTGTGAAAATATGATAAAAAAACATTCTAAAAGCTTTTACTATGCCTTTTCACAACTCCCTTCTGAAAAAGCGAATGCTGTCTATGCAATCTATGCTTTTTGCAGAACGGCAGATGAATGTGCAGATGGAGAACATTCGGCGATAGAAAAGACTAGAATGCTGAGACAATTAAAGAAAGAACTAGATTTGTTCCATGAAGGAGCTGAAGTGGACAAACCACTATGGCGGGCTCTTAGGCATGTCTTTGATACGTATGACATGGACATCAATCCCTTTTATGACCAACTGACTGGACAATCCATGGATTTAGCTTTTATAAGCCCGAACACCATGAATGAACTAGAAAAATACAGTTACTATGTAGCGGGAACTGTTGGTTTAATGCTTTTGCCTATTATCGCTTCAAAAGCTTCGGTAGATTTGCGTGTAGCCGTCATCAATCTTGGCGTTGCCATGCAAATCACGAATATTCTGCGTGATATTGGCGAGGATTATCATGAGAAAAATCGCATCTATCTACCTCAAGAAGAATTGAGCTATTTTCACTACTCACAGAATGATTTACATAATAGCTTAATCAATGAGAACTTCATCAACCTATGGGAGAAGCTTGCGGCACGTGCCGAATCGTTATATGAAGGATTTTTAGTAAACATAGACATGCTGGATGCTGATAGCCGAGTACCTGTTTATCTGTCTGCTCATATATACAGAGGCATACTCGATGCTGTACGGAACAATGGCTACCAATGTCTAACGAAACGGAACTATGTGACAAAAGAAAAAATGGCCCAAATCAATACTTCAGTGATCAGAAGGTTTGATTTGTGGGAAGGAGAGGCATTAACAGGTGAAAATTAAAAATAAAAGTGTACTAGTGATCGGAGGAGGGCTCGGAGGACTGTCGGCTGCGATATCACTTGCACAAGCAGGATACGATGTCTCCTTATATGAAAAAAATAATCATATTGGAGGAAAGCTGAACCGGCTAGATCAAGATGGTTTCGGTTTTGATTTGGGCCCATCCATCCTCACCATGCCCCAAATCTTTGAAAAATTATTTGCTGCCAGTGGGAAAACTATGAAAGACTACGTCCAGATTGAAAAGCTAGATCATCAATGGCGCTCCTTTTTCCCTGATGGAAATATCATAGACTTATATGAAGATTTGAAGGATATGCAAGAGAAGAATCCTTCTTTAAGTGAAAAGGATATACGTGAATATCAGGATCTGCTTAACTATTCGAAAAGACTATATGATATGACGGATCAAACGTATTTTCAGCATGGCGTTGATCGAACTAGAGAAATTATGAAACATACGGGTCTGTTTACGGCTCTTAAGAACTTTGACCTGTTTTCTACCGTTCATGGAGCAATTGATAGACGGATCAGTAATGAACAGTTCCGCGATATGCTATCCTACTTTATCAAGTACGTGGGATCGTCCCCTTACGATGCACCGGCTGTCCTGAACATGATGATCTACATGCAGCATGACCAAGGTGTATGGTATGTACCCGGCGGTTTAAATAAACTGGCAGATGGCTTAGTGAAGCTAGCTGAAGAAGTGGGCGTTCGCTTTAACCTGGGCAAAGGAATCGTCAAGCTTGAAAAAAAGAATGACGAAGTTACAGGAGCTGTTTTGGAAGACGGAACAAAGCTAACAGCAGATTACTTTGTTTCCAATATGGAAGTCATACCGGTTTACGAACGATTACTGGAGGAAGACAGCCAATTTGTGAATAAATTAAAGAAGAAATTCGAACCCGCAAGCTCCGGTCTCGTCATGCATTTAGGTGTGAAAAAGAGCTATCCACAGCTGCGCCATCATAACTTCTTTTTCGCAGAAAATATGAAGCAGCAAATGCAATCTATCTTCCACCGTCGTGAACTACCGGAAGACCCAGTTATTTATTTGGTTAACGTCAATAAAACAGACCCGGCGCAGGCTCCTGAAGGACATGAAAATATAAAAGTACTGCCCCATATTCCTTATATTCGGGATCACAAACCTTTCACGCAGCAGGACTATGAACAATTTGCTGAGCGTACCCTGATCAAATTAGAAAGAATGGGTCTGCACGATTTGCGCGCTAATATCGTGACAAAGGATATATGGACACCAGAAGATATCAGGCGTATGTATGGCTCTGACCGTGGTGCCATTTACGGAACAGTATCAGACCGTAAGAAAAATAAAGGATTTAAGCATCCGAAACAGAGTGAACGCTATAGCAATCTATATTTTGTCGGAGGAACTGTAAACCCAGGCGGCGGAATGCCGATGGTGACCTTAAGCGGCCAACTTGTCAGAGATAAAATCGTTCAGAGAGATTCCTTACATGCATGACAATGATTTTCTGAAGACACTACCGGAAAAGCAGAAGGAAGAACTGTTTTCCACGGGAAGACCTTCACTTGAAAACCGAAAAAAACAGCTTTTAAAGCTAAAAACGATTCTTTTGGAGCACGAAGCAGCATTGATCCAGGCCCTTCATTCCGATTTGGGAAAACCGGCATTTGAATCCTTTTCATCTGAAATCGCGGTTCTATTAAATGAAATCGAGCATGTATGTAAGCATCTAGCAAAATGGAACCGGCCTGTCCGGTCCCATCACCTTAAAATGGGATATGTAGAAGCAATCAATAGGATGAGAGCACCCTATGGAAGTGTACTGATTATCGGTTCGTGGAATTATCCTGTCCAGCTTTCCTTGATGCCTGTCATTGGTGCAATTGCCGCCGGAAACCGTTGTGTGATTAAACCATCTGAACATGCACCGGCAACGGCGGAACTGCTAAAAGACATCATCAATCACGCATTCCCTCTCGAACAATTACACGTTGTGACAGGAGATGCCCAAACAGCTAGCCTGTTAACTTCAGCCCCTTTTGACCTGATTTTTTTTACAGGCAGCACAAAGACTGGAAAAGCGGTGGCAGAGCAGGCAGCAAAACAGCTCACACCAGTGATACTTGAACTTGGTGGGAAAAACCCATGTATCGTGGATGAAACAGGTTTCTCAAAAACCGCCATCAGAGAAATTGTCTGGGGTAAATTCCTCAACGCGGGACAAACCTGTATTGCACCGGATACCCTGTTTGTTCATCAATCCGTTTATGAAAAAGCGCTGGAAGAAATCTCCGCGTCGATATCCGCTTTTTACGGAGATCAGCCACAGGCAAGCGGGGATTTTGGCCGGATCTGTACTGATGAACATTTTCAGAAGATTGTTGAGTTTATTGAGCAGGGTACAGTCCGGCATGGAGGTGCACATGATCGAAGCGATCGGTTCATCGCTCCGACCGTGATTACGGATATCAAACCGGGAAGTCCGATACTGGAGGAAGAAATTTTTGGTCCGGTTCTTCCGGTCATTCCTTATACAGATTTACAAACGTTATTATACAGTGGCAGGCTTCAGACTGATTCACTGACGGGGTATATATTCACTAAAAACAAGAATCACATTCAGCTGTTCAAGGAACATATGCGTTCACCAACCATCAGTGTCAATCAAGTGATCCATCATGCCGCAAGTCCTCATATCTCCTTTGGAGGGGTTGGAAGAAGCGGATACGGTGCTTATCACGGCAAAGCTGGTTTTCTAGCTTTTAGTTATGAAAAAACAGATTACCAGACACATCATTACCTGCGTTTTCAAGGTAAATTCCCACCGTATTCCGACACGAATAGAAAAGCATTAAAAAAGTTAAGAAAGTGGCTGCTGTAATTGAAGCCATTGTGCCTTTAAACAGAAGGAGGGACAAGTTGATTGTGTCCCTTTCTTGTCCTTTGAATCAGTGTAGTGGATGTATTTAATTCTTAAGTTCATAAAGCAGAATATTTTTTGGAAATGAGGGTACTTACATGAGCAAGAAGGTGATTGTCGTTGGAGCGGGTGTAGCGGGCCTTGCTAGTGCGATCAGGCTGCAACATGCGGGCTATCAAGTGGAAATCTATGAAAAAGGTTTAACACCCGGCGGCAAAATGAATCGTATTGAACTAGATGGGGGCTACACATTCGATTTGGGGCCAACCATTGTGATGATGCCGGATATATATCGAGAACTATTTGAACTATGCGGCCGCGATCCTGATGATTACATTCCCATGGAAAAATTGGACCCGATTTATCGAGCTTATTTCAGTGATATTCCCGACCAGCCTTATGATATCTCCTCTGACCTTGTCAAATTGACAAAAACAATTGAATCCATTAGCGAAGAGGATACGGCCGGTTTTTTTCAATATATGAATGAGATTTACCAAAGATTTGCCATTGCCAAGCAATACATTCTTCAACGACCTTTCCGCAAAAGGAGTGATTTTTATAACCTCCAGTTGTTGAAGAAAGTAGTGAAACTAAAACCTTACGACACGGCAGAAACGTTTATAGGAAAGTATATTAAGAATGAACGACTGAAACAGTTAATCAGCTTTCAAACGTTATACATAGGTATTTCCCCTCTTACAAGTCCTTCTTTTTACACCATGATTCCAATGATTCAATTTCTATATGGAGTATGGTTTATGAAAGGCGGTATGTATACGATGGCATTAGGCATGGAGAGGCTCTTCAAGGAACTTGGAGGTACGATTCACTATGGCAAGGACGTGGAGGAGATCACCATTCACAACCGCAAAGCGGTAGGAATTACCGTAGATGGGCAGAATATCTCTTCAGATTATGTGGTGTGTAATGCAGACTTTCCACATGCGATGAAGCACCTTGTAAAAGATCAAGCTGCCAAAGGGAAATATACGGATAATAAGATTGACAGTATGAAATACTCTTGCTCATGTTTTCTGATGTATCTCGGTATGAACCGGAAATATGAAGAAATTGATCATGTACATAATTTCATTTTCAACGAAAACCTTGACCAAAATCTTAAAGATATATTTGATGGTAAGAAGCTAACGAATGCTTCCTTTTATGTATATATCGCTTCCAAAATGGATCCTTCCCTTGCACCTGAAGGAAAAGATGGATTGTATATCCTGATGCCCGTATCAGATATCGCAACAGCAAATTATGAATGGAATGAGGAAACCATTTCTTATTATCGCAGTTACCTTTTAAATGAACTAAAGAAAATCCGTGGTTTTGAAAACATTGAAAATGAAATTGTCACAGAAACGCATACAACACCATTGGATTTTAAGTCGAAGTTCAATGCGTATAATGGTGCCACGTTTGGGTTGCAGCCAATCCTGAAGCAAAGCAACCACTATCGTCCGCAAAGCAAGGCTACCCACTGTGATAACTTGTACTTTACCGGAAGCAGTACTCATCCCGGTGCAGGTGTTCCAATTGTGCTGTTATCCGCCAGAATCACCGCACAGGAACTGATACAAGACGATACAGGCAATTTATATGATTATTCAGCAACAACTTTTAACGGATTATAAAAGCTGTGTTTACACAGAGAGGAAGATGTTATGTCTGATTTAGAATTAATTCATCTCGCGATTGGATTGGCGGCAGTGATCATTGGAGTCCTCATGTTCTGGTCTTTGCCGATTCCCGTTTCTTCCTCCAGGTCTACGGACGGTCTTCCGTTTCTTTCTATCATTATTCCAGCCAGAAATGAAGAAGGCAGGATCTCACCGCTACTACAATCATTGCAGGAACAGCGTTTCAGACAATTTGAAATTCTGGTTGTGGATGATGATTCATCTGACAATACGGCGGCAATTGCGAAAAGCTACGGTGCAAAGGTTTTGCGAAATCCAGGAGCAGGAAAATCATCAGCCTGCTGGCATGGTGCCGAGCAGGCCAAAGGAAAATGGTTATTATTTTTAGACGCAGATACGAAATTTACAAGTGTGGATGGGTTAACTAATCTGCTGCATTTCTATCAGAAAAAGGGAGCTAAAGGCATCACAGCCTTACAGCCCTTTCATACCGTTGAGCGCTTATATGAACACATCTCCGTTGTATTCAACATCATCGTCGTGGTAGGGATGAATTTATTTACGATTTGGGGATCGCGTTTTAAAACGGCAGGTTCGTTCGGTCCATGTATTCTCTGTAACCGAGAAGACTACTTCTTGTCTGGAGGGCATAAAAAAATCGAGGGAGCTATCATGGATGACCTAGCACTGGGAGAGGCATTTCTTGAACAAAATCTCCCGGTTCGCTGCCTAGGTGGGAAAGGGATTATCTCTTTGCGCATGTACCCAGAAGGAGTAGGTAGCCTCATCGAGGGCTGGTGCAAAAGCTTTGCCGTCGGTTCTAAGTCCACTCATCCACTTGTCATGCTGATGGTGATTTTCTGGATCACCGGTAGCTTCATCACTTCGGGAGCACTGATCTCTTCGATTATTGACTGGAATCCTACCGCAATCATGTTCAGTGGAATATTGTATATCCTTTATATGATCCAAACGGCATGGTTTGCCAGCCGAGTCGGTAATTTCAGATGGGCCGTTTTCGCTTTTTATCCAATCTTGTTTTTGTTTTTCGTCGGGATTTACCTGTATTCGTTTATTAGGGTGAATGTCTTCCATTCTGTGAAGTGGAAGGGGCGAAATATAAAGGTTTGAGCCAAGGGGACGGTTCTGGTGGTTCATTTAAGACCTAAGTAAATAAGGCGTTAGAAGCCATTCGGTCATCCATTATCCTTTCACCATGCATGTTATTGACAATAATGGATAGATTAAATCCTATCACTAGTTGTGAAGGAGGAATCATAATGGAAGATACTAAAAAGTTCGTTGATCAGCTACAGGAAAAGCAAGCAAAGGATGAGCAAAATAGAAAGCGTCAAGGGCATGGCCATCCGGAGAAGAAACTTCCGAATAAACAGCATTAGTTCTGAGATTGTGTATATAGCGTTTAACCTCGCTCGCCTTAGTGGCGAGTTTTTTTATTATGTATTTCCCTACTTGCTCAGTAGTATGAATAAACCCCCTTCTGAATATAATATATAAAATGTTAAATTTTGGAGGAGAGGCATGGATAAAGTTCAAGCATACGGAACTTTTAAAAAAGTAGGGGGGCATATTTTTCGAACAGAAGCAAGGTTGAAATGGGGCAACTCCAATAAAAAACTAGGTCTTATTATTATGTTAAATCCAGGTAGTTCTAAATTGTTAGAAGAACAAGCTTGGAATACTTTTGTTGACAGTGACCAAGATTCTGTCCAAATAAATGGAAAGTTATTACTTGATCCAACTATGAGATCAGTTGTTAGAATCTTAGAACACTCCTTTGGTAATTTGGAAGGAGAACTAATAATACAGAATCTGTTTAACTTGAGAGATTCCGATCTATCTTCAGCACTAGACAAATATAAGCAATTCTTTGTAAGTAGAAAAACAAGTGAATTAAATTCTAACTTTCCATCACTCATCAATCCTAGATATAGAGATGTCTTACATACAGACATTGATAATAACTATATCAATCTATTTCCATGGGTATGGTTAGCATGGACTGTCAAAGATGTAGTGTTGTTAAATGCAAGAAGAGAGCTAATATTAAATGCCATCCCTGAAAATAAAATTGTATTTAAGATACCTAAACGAAATGCAAGTCAAAAAAGAAGAAAAGAGTTGTTCACTTATCACCCAAATCCTCAAAAACAAACTGATCGGGATCGTTATTTTAAAGAAATAGTCACACAAATGAGGAAAGGGAGTTAGAGATATAGGTTGGTTATGAATTGAATTCAACTAAAAGGTAGGGGAAACGTAAATGGATAAGATTAAACCTGAAGTTATACTTGAAGTAGGAGCAGAAGGAGGAAGCATAACACTTTTTGGATTTGAGAGGAACGGGAATTGGTATTTTACGCTTAAGACAAACGAAGGAACAATGCTAGATTTCCTAGAAGAGGAAGAGTCTGTAGATAATTTAGTTAGAAATAGTAGGTTAGTAGAAGGTATAGAAAAAGGTTTGGCATTACTAGATTATTATCTCTGGACTCAACTAAACCCAAGGAAAATTCACAAGAATTTTGGTGAATTTATATTAAATGAATTTAAAAAAAGGAGACCAAGCGATCCAAGGCTAATCAGGTGGGAAAGAGCATTTGAAAAGAGTAAACTATTTTATTAGTTAGCTTTTCAGGATCAATACTTTTTAGAAGCGCGAATAATATCTTACATCGATTATTTGTAAGTCATTGGGTATGGACTCTTTTACTTCTGCAAGAAAGGAAGCCGTCGTATGTGTGGAAATGTACTGAAGGAACGTAAAGGGACATAAGCGCATATAACCATCTGTTGCTATTTTTGTAGCAACTTCATTATCATATACTGGATTTTACAGAACTTCATGCATAACAATGGAGTGAAAAATTAAAGTAGCTCTCTCTAGAATATTACTTTATAAATCTCCAACTACTGTGGAATAACCACTTGTCATACCACAGTAGAAGTTTGTATCATTATCATTTTTTCCGTTAGTGGTTACTTTCCCAATCTTCATTTCTACGTTCGGCAATCGCATAAAGTTCCTTGTAAGATTCTCTACTCATTTTTTTACCAACTTCCAGAATTATTCATTTTCTTCTGTATTTCTTGTTCGTGGTCGGTAGGTTTCATTTCGAATCCCTCCTGATTATCAGTCTTTAAGACTTTATCCACAACTTGGACGAGGTCTTATTCAACATCAACTGTGCCTTTAAGTTGATTTCTAAACCGTGGATTCCTCATTCACATACTGCTAATTGTTCTTGCTCTTATATGATCATTAATCCAGTCTTAATAAACATATCTAGAGAAAGGGTCCCTATTCCCTTGTCTCCTTTTATAAGAAAGAGTGGAAAAATTGATTGTATAAGGTGAAAGTACCATGCTTAAAGTATGTGAATAACTGTAGTTATATTTAGATTCTGAATCTTATCTTGATTTCAGAGCAGAGGTATCCTTGTTGGTCCCTCTTTAACTGGCTTTATTCCTTTCAGTTCTAGATGAATAGTTAACAATATAATGTTGTATTGTCGAAATTTGAGAAACAATACTTCCTGAAATTGGATTTTAATATAGTAAAATATTACTATTAATACTTTTTTTAGGAGGAATCATGTATAAAAAGGTTGTAACACAAGAAGATTTGAGAATATTTGATTCAGTATGGATCCCAGCTTGGCAAGAAAAAGGGTTCGACCTTGAATGTTTATTAGGTCCTGTAGATCGATATCTTATAAAGGATAATCATGAAGAGGTTATTGGAACAGTCGGTTTTCGTGCTTATAACTTCGATTCTCCAATTGACGATGTCTATCCATTTAAAACAAACCAAATTATATGTAATAATAAAAATAACATTATTGAAATTGATAAGCTGGCTATAATAAAGGAACAAAGAGGCATAGAAAATTTAGAAAGAGTCCTCCTTACAATAATTGATTATGCAAGGCATCGGGATTATCAGTATTATATTGCTACAATTGATGCTGCATTTTATAAAGTAATTCAAAAGATTTATCCAACTAGTTTATATACATTACATAAAAGGATTAAATATAAAGATACCTATTTAGTTCCTATAATCATTGACGCACATTACACACTTTCCAACACACATAAATACTACTGGTTAAGAAAATACTTTAGTTTATTAAAGGAATATCAGTGTAGATATTGTCGAGAAGCGTTTAATTCGAATGAAGTAATAAAATGGAGTCAGCGATCTACAGATAATAAAATGAATTTCAACTATAATCTTTGCTCTAATTGTTTAGGACAATTAGTTCAGGAGAAACAGAATGTTATTGTTTGTAGAGTATAAGTGGTGAATTCTCTTCATTTTTGAGGTTATAGCATGGGCTTCTAATATATATATGGGATTTTCTAGAAACTGTATGAACTCATATATTAGTTATTCTTGGTTTAACCCTGTTATAAAAATACAAAAGAATGGGCTAAAAAGAAACAAAGGTTAACAAAAAATCTTTCATGATGAACCCAACAATAAAATCCATTAAACAACCTTAGTAGAAGATAGAGAACAAGAGGATTGTTCTGTGGACAGGAGGAACAGGGACTTTGTCTTTTCCTATTGAGACATGGTCCTTTTCCCCATGAATTTGGATAGATTAATTCCTATCACCAGTTGTGAAGGAGGAGTTGTAATGGAGGATACTAAGAAATTCGTTGATCAGCTACAGGAGAAGCAAGCAAAGGATGAGCAGAATAGAACAAGGGCATGGTCATCCGGAGAAGAAACTGCCTAATAAGCAGCATTAGTTCTGAGATTGTATTTGTTTTACAGGTATGATGTAAAAAGGCTGGCTCGGTGGAGACAGCCTATTTATCATATCAGTGAGAGTCATCATTTTAAATACAATTTAGAAATTAAAAGAAAGGAGTCTTAAGATTAGTTTATATGGGTTAAATGAAGGTTCAATGATAGTTTATAACATTAGGTAGCTAAGTAGATAAAAATAAGCTACATGTGGATATTAAATCAAGAAGCCCTTAAAGTATCTCTAAGACAGCCTGTTTGTTGGCTACATTCTCTTTTACCCTTTTGTTAACTAGTCACTTTTATCTATAACTAGAAGTTGTTAGCCAGATATTCCGTTAGTTCTAGTATAGAAGGTGTTATGGAACTTCCTCCGTTAGAGGAGGTTAAAGAAGAGTATCAACGTATTAATGTAAAGTTTAACTTTTTAGAAGTATATCTGCCTTCCACTGAGCATTTAATCATATCTAAATTGTTTACCACAAGACAAACTGAGAAAGATGTAGAGGATATATTGAAATCTGAAATTCTTGGCAAAGCTAATATTGAGAAATTAAAACAATTGTATGAAGAATACCTATTATACACGCTTTTTAAAAAGAGTCGATATAACGATTTAGATAGTCTTTTAGAGAAGTGGGAGAGAATACAAAAAGGAGGCTGATGAAATGAACCAACATATGATGGAAGACTTTTTTGTTAGAGTTGAACAAGAACAAAAATACTTAGCTTATGGTGAATATTCTTTTGAAGAGTTGCTTAAAAAGAGTATAAAAGATAGGCGAGTACGGAATGTATTTGTTTTTTATGTTTTATCAAAACCAGAGTATTTTAGAAAGTTCTTAGTTCTATCTGAGAAAAAAGACACGGTTCGAAGATTAAAAGCTTCCCTTTGTAAAGCCTTGCAAGCAGTTGAAAAAGAACACGTTTATCGTCCTGAGGTTAGAAGATTCGCAAAAATATTAAGAAATAAATATTTCCATCATTCTTATCCAATAACATTAATAGAAAAAAGAGAAGAACAGGTATCTAAAGAAATGGAAAAGTTCTTTGTTTCTGTTGTCAATCAAGTTCTAAACGAAAAGGATGTTAATTCAGATAGAGATGCTTACGTTGCGAGTCGGATGAAAGAGGTCGATTTCGATAATCTATTTGTGTCAAAGTAAATAAAGGAAGCATGCTTCCAAAAGGAATCACCTAGACTAAAGTGTTAGGTGATTTTTTGTTTTTTAAGGACAAGGTCCCTGTCCCCATGGATTTTCATTCATGTAATCTCCAGACACATATCACACATATCAAATTATGACATGAAATTTCCCCCGTTTACGATAACTTGGTTTAATTTTACTTGAAAAAAGAGTTTTTTCAATCACTTTGTAACCATTTTAAATGTTGATAATACGTAGGGGAAGTGGGGCACTATTCATTGTGTTCAGCAAAGAAAATTAATACTACCTATTTAATAAAACTTTGGTTAAACTAGTTTCATAGAAGAACTAGAATTTTTAACAGATATAGTATTAACTTCATTAAACAAATTCGGGGGTCGGTATTATGAAAGCGTTTAAAAATTTGAGGATTAGTGCAAAATTAATTCTGTTATTGGCCATATCTACTGTAGCCTTACTAGTGGTTGGCTTTACAGGATATTCTCAAATGAGAGAGATGTCTCATAAGTCTGAGGAAATGTATGAGGATCGTTTATTGCCTATCATGTGGATGGGCCAGCTAAATACAAACAATAGTGACCTTGACTCATATATTTTAGAACTTATCATTTCAAATGAGGCCGACCAAGAGAATCTAAAGAAAAGTATTAATGATAAGTTAATAGAAAGTGAATCGTTAATTGCTCAATATAAGCAACTTTCTCTACTTCCTGCAGAGGAAGAGAAAATACAGACCTTTGAAATGAGTCATGCTTTTCTAGGAGAGATTCGCCAAAATGTAATTAACTTAGCAGTTGCTGGAAATAAGGACATCGCTTATAAAATTTATGTAACTGAGGCAAAAAGTGTAAGGAAGGGTGCAGAAGATGTTCTATCTGAATTGAAGAACATGAATGCCCAAGCTGCTGAGGAATTAGCAAAGGAAAACCAAGTGAGTTTCAAGAGAGCTACGGTTTTTCTAGTTCTTATTATACTTGGCTCTATTATTTTTTGTATTTTAACAGGCGCTATTCTAGCACGCATGATTACAAACCCGATTAAAGAACTTCAGTATCTTATGAAGAAAGCGGAGGAGGGAGACTTTACCGTTAAAGGGACTCACCTCTATAAGGATGAAGTAGGTCTGTTAACCACTTCTTTTAATCAAATGGTTCATGGATTACGAGAGATTATCCAACGTGTTCATCTCACATCTAAACAGGTGGCTGCTTCTTCAGAAGAATTGGCAGTTACGGCGAAGGAGAGTAGCTCCACAATTAATGATGTCTCAAAGACCATTCAAGAATTGTCATCAGGTGCAGAAGAGCAAGCAAGAAACACGGACCAAACCTCCAGGATTATGGATGAAATGACCGCTGGAGTTAGCCAGATTGCTACTCACACTAAGTCTGTTGTATCAAAGGCTGTCCATACGAATCAACAATCGTCAGAAGGAAGAAAATCGGTTGATTCCTCCATTACTCAAATGAATAACATCTATACAAATGTAAGTGAACTGTCTGCCGTCATCAAAGGATTAGGCAGTAGATCTAACGAGATCTTCTTAATCGTGAAGGTGATTTCGGATATAGCAGAGCAAACGAATTTATTAGCATTAAACGCAGCGATCGAGGCAGCAAGAGCAGGTGAGCATGGAAAAGGATTTGCTGTCGTGGCAAGTGAGGTTCGTAAGCTAGCAGAACAGTCTGCTAAATCCTCCAAACAAATTACTGACCTCCTCACCGTTATTCAGGATGAAACCTATCAAGCAGTAGCATCCATGGAGGAAACAACAGGAGAAGTTAACGAAGGAATTAAAGTGGTAGGAGCAGTAGGTGAAACCTTTACCTCCATTCAACAGGCCATTCAGGATGTCACCAAGCAGGTAGAAGAGGTGTCTGTCGCCATTGAACAAATGGCGGAAGGGACAGAACAGGTAAAAGAAGCGATTAAGATCGTCTCACAAATTGCAGACCAATCAGCAGCAGGATCACAGAGTGTATCGGCTGCCGCCCAACAAATGACGGGTACGTCAGACGAAATTACTTCATCCTCCATGAACCTTGCAACCATTGCAGACAATCTACAGAATTTGGTGAAGAAGTTTAAAATATAAGTTTATTCTTAAAGTTCGTGGAAGTATCTAAATAAAACCTTATATTCCATTTGAAAAAAACTAGGGGACGGTTTTTTCGATCATCCCTCTGGTCTGAGCCAAAATCCAAGGACTGCAAGTTTTTGAATCCGGAGAAGAAATTGCCGAATAAACAACATTAGTTCTCAGGTTTTATTTATAGGTATTAAATGGGGAAAGGCTGTCTCTAGGTAGGGACAGCCTTTTTATTATGCTAATGAACGCTATAAACCTATTGTCGATTGGGCATATATTGCTTGATTTCTTACCAATGGTTTGGTTAAAGATGGTTCCGTAACCTTTTTGATAACGTTGTTTATGCTTCATCATCTCCAGGGGTATAAACTAACCTGAAACCGCACCAGTTGAGTTTTAGTGTTAGAGCAATTGTTGCACCAAAGTATTCATTTCTATAAACCATATTATCGAATTAACGCCCCATGGTATTTGAAGATCAGATCAAGAATATATCTGTGTGTTTCTACTACTTCGTTTCAAAAAAACGACTGTAATTAGTCTTTTACATAGGTCTATGAATATAGTAAAATTTTACTATAAGTAGATATCTAATATTATAAAATTTAATAATAGGCAAAGCTGTGGAAACACAGTGACGCAAAGCTAAAGGGACTAAATTTACTTTATGTAAAGATGTTAGCCAGTTGCACTTGTAAGTCAAAAAGCCTATGTCCTATTTCTAGTTGGTCATAGGCTATTTCTTTTTATATCAAATTCAAGTAAAACTAAGGGATTTTGTAGTAGATTTCAAACTAATTTTGAAAGGAAATAAATTATGACCTTCGTTTATTTTGCCAATTTATATATTTCTTTTGCGGTGGGAACGGTCTGTGCTTTTACAAGTTTATTGATGCTCAAAAAGCTGCCAACGAGCAACAGTATTTTGCGTTACAGCTGGCCATCAGTAATTATTGGCATATTCGCATGTTATCCATATATCGTGAATCTTTTTCTAGGGGTTATTGAACTACATTTTATCGTTTTCTTCTTGCTTCTATTTATTAGTATATTCATGGTGACACTGACGGTTAATTCAATTACGATCAGTGCTATCTCAATCACAAAACTTGTACTTATCTCTTTATTATTTGGTTCCTCATTGTATTTTTCGATTTTTTTTCGTGACTTTATAATGGTGAAAAACTTCGAATCTATTAATTTAACTCTCTTATCAAGTGGCTTAATTCTTACAATTGGGATCTCAATTGCGATGATTAGGTTTTTACGTTATTTGCGTGAACTAGAGCATGTTAAATTAAGCACGCTATTATTTGCAAGCTTAGCTATAGGTATTGCTTTCGGAAGTTTATATTTTACAATAGAGTCCACTTCTATATCTCAAGAATTACGTACTATCCTTTTGACAGACGGTCTTTATATTGATCTTGCTTACCTACCTTGGACGTTATCAATTCTATCGTTGGTATTGGTTTATTTAGCACCCATTATATTAGAAGAAATGAGGGATAAGAAAAAAAGGGCCCATGAGGTGGAGAATAGGAAGCAAATTGAATTCCTTTCTCATTATGATTCCTTAACAAATCTCCCGAACAGACATCTTTTTTTGAGTAAATTAGAAGAGCTAATCCTTGAAAATAAACCATTAGCGTTGCTGTTTTTGGACTTGGATCGATTCAAGACCATCAATGATGTGCTAGGTCACCCAACTGGAGATAAACTTCTATTGAAGGTAACAGAAAGACTGAACATGTTCAGTGACAAAGATACATTTATTGCAAGAATAGGGGGAGACGAATTTGCGTTGTTAGTAACGAATCACCCTATGGAGAAAGTTGAGAAATTTGTTATTGAGATGATGAACAGCTTAAAAGATCCTTTTTATATTGATGAACATCAATTATACATAACGGGAAGTATGGGAGGAACTTATTTTACTAGTGAGGTTGCTGCAGCTGAGGAATTGATGAAACAAGCAGATGCAGCTATGACACGTGCAAAGGAAAAAGGCAAAAATAATTACGAGTTCTTTCTTGCAAGCGATTATGTGGATATACTGGAGCAGTTGGAATTAGAGAACGATTTGAGAAAGGCCCTAGAAGAGAAACAATTTGAACTGCATTATCAGCCTCAAGTATCGCTTAAGACAAAAAGGGTAGAATCATTCGAAGTACTACTTCGCTGGAGACATCCAAAGAAAGGGAACATTCCGCCCAATATTTTTATACCGATTGCAGAAGAATTGCTCATTATTAATGATATTGGAAAATGGGTTTTACGAGAGGCATGCAGTCAATTAAAACAATGGCATACGTCCGGAAATCATGATTTAAAAATGAGTGTAAATGTATCATTAGTTCAGTTTTATGAGAAGGATTTTATTTCAAATCTACAAAGTTATTTAACGGAAAACTCCTTAGAACCAAGTTTTCTACAAATAGAAATTACAGAAACGATGGCAATGAAGGATCTTCAGCAAACCGTATTAATTACTAAACAACTACAACAACTAGGTGTCAAAATAAGCATAGATGATTTTGGTAAAGGATATAGTTCGTTATCTCATATAAGAGATATTCCTTTAAATTGTCTCAAGATTGATGGATCATTTGTCAGAGATATTCTACATTCTAAGGAAGCAGCGGTCATTATTAAAGCTATAACGTCAATGGCTCACTCACTTAATTTAGTCATAGTTGCAGAGCAGGTTGAAGAGGAGGAACAGGTTCTTTTCCTAGAGTCCTTACAATGCGATTATATACAGGGTTATTATTATGGTAAACCGATGCCTCCTGAAGAAGCACTTAAATATGCAAATGTACCTTTACCAGTTTAAACAAATGGTTCAGAATGTTGAGAAGACTGATTTGTCTTAAAGGTGGTGTGAAAAAATGAATAGACTTAAGTATACAACCCCGATGATTGTTATTATCCTTTCAATAGGAATAGCTGCTTTTTTTCTGATTGATCTCGCTAGTGATAGTGATCATCCACGAGTTCCTTTGGTTGAGAGCGGCTCTCTCGACCTAGAAGATTGGTCATTACAACAAGATGGTCCAATATCCCTTTTTGGGGAGTGGGAGTTTTACAGCAGCCAACTGATAGATCCTCTTTCTTTCTCTAATGAGGAGGTAAAAGATGGTACCTTATTACCTGTTCCAAAGCAGTGGTCGTCAATAGATGGATTAGAAGCAAAAGGGTACGGGACATATCGTTTACTTATTAACGGGATACAACCTTCAAAAGAGTATCTTCTTAGAATTTATAAGATACCGTCTGCTTTTCGTGTTTATATCAACGGTCAATTGGTAGGATCTCAAGGAAAGATAGGAGATTCTCTTGATTCGGAAAGCCCTGCATACGGACCAGCGTATACGTTGTTCTCTGTCACAGATAACAAATTAGACATAGTGATTCATACCTCTAATTTTCATTATAAGTCTGGAGGGATAAGAGGAGCGATTGAAATTGGTTTAGCTGATCAAATGATGGCTAAGAGGGACTCGAGACTAACATTTCAAATGATCATGGTAGGGGGCTTATTACTTCTAGGTATCTATCATTTTGTTATATTTTTATATAGAAGGAACGAAAAGCCGGCCTTATTCTTTGCTATTACATGCTTATTGATCTGCCTACGAACGTTGCTTGTAGGAGAAACTTATTTTACTAAAATCTTTCCGAATATCCCTTGGCTACTGCAAATAAAACTTATGTATTTATCATTATATTTACTAGTTCCTTCATTTGTTTTGTTTTTTTACTATTTAACAGAAAAAAGGCTCTCAAGAAAGATCATTACTGTCATTACAATTTTAACGGTCATTTTTTCAATTCTCGTCATAGTTACACCACCGGATGTTTTCACACAGAGTATGAACTATTATAACTATTTGGTTGTGCTCATTATCATCTACCTAACCATCCATGTTATTAGAGAGATCTTGAGCAGGCGTCCCGGTTTCTTATTAATGGGGGTATGTGGAATTTTCCTTGGTTATACAGCTGTGTATGACATGATACATTATAATAAGGAGACTCAACAAGGCGAGTTAGTGTCCTTAGGGATTTTTGTTCTTGTTATCGGAATTTCCATTGTTAATTCTGTGAGATTAGCAAAATCCTTTACCTATATAGAAGGTGTACATTATCAATTGAAAGAGTGGAATAAAGCCTTAGAAGAAAGGGTACAAGAGCGAACATCCGAGTTAGAACAAGCCAATCAAAGACTTCAGGAACTATCATTTATTGATGGACTAACAAATGTTAGGAACAGAAGATACTTTAATGAAGTGTTTGAACAAGAATGGAACAAAGGAATTAGTACTCAAGATACCATCTCGATCATGTTGATAGATGTAGACTTTTTCAAGGATTATAATGATTACTATGGCCATCTTGATGGAGACGATGTCCTCAAAAAACTAGCTTCAGCTTTTAAACATATGTTCAATGAAGTCGAAAAAGCAACTGTAGCAAGGTATGGAGGAGAAGAATTTGTTATATTACTACCCGGGCTTAGTTACCATGAAGCACTACATTATGGGGAAAAACTCCTGACAACGATTAACCAATTGCAAATTGAACACAAGAACTCTAAGGTTTCCTCTCATATCACAGTAAGTATTGGCGTTGCTACAGCGCGTCCCGTTCGAGATGAAAAACAAGAGTCACTTCTATTGGCCGCAGATCAAGCCTTATATGAAGCTAAACATAATGGAAGAAACAGGGTTGAGAGTAAAAAGGTATTGCCTGATGGGGATAAAATTTAAATATCAGTTCTTTACGTTGTTAGAAGAAAGAAAAGATGTTGCATTGGTGAAGGAAATAACTTTAGTAATGTGCTTCTCAGATTAATAGGATTTATGTATAAAGGACTCTTTAATCAGTAAATCACCTACACACTTATGTGTTAGGTGATTTTTTTGCAAAAGGCTGTTTTCGTAAAGATTGTTGCTTCGTAAAAATCCCAATAGCCGGATTTTTACTAGGTAATACAACGTCCAGTCCTTAAAATAGAGAGGGTTGCTCTTTTCTAACAATTATTACTTCGTTTGTTTGTTCGTACAAAATAGGGTGGTATTTAGATGTATTAGCTTGAAAAGCAACAAAGTTTTAGAAAAGAGCCTTGCAAAATGAAGATTTAAATTTTGAGTAGTGCTATGCCTCATGAGTCGCTTTCAGTCGGGATGAGGGGACAGGTCCCTCGTCCCAACGATTAAATCAAGGCTTGGACGAGCTCTTAAAATCCTTACTTATTGGAAAAACACGTGGAAGGTTTAGAACTTTCCTCTCCTTTAGGGGGAATTTTGCAGTGTGAGTAAGAATTGGATAATAGTACCGCTCTGGATTATATAGTTATTATTTCAGATCACCTATTTATTTGTTATGATTTTAATATCATGATGAAACACAACTTGGAGGAAACTATGAATATATTATTAACCGGGGCAACAGGTTTTGTAGGAAAGAAGTTAACGTCTGCTCTATTAGATAAAGGGCATCATGTTTATGCCATTGTGCGCAATTTAAAGAAGGCTGAAAGTTTAATTTCTTCTGTATCTCCATCCTTGCAAAAGAATCTTGTGATTCTTGAAGGGGATGTTATTTATAAGAATGTTGGTTTATCCGAAGACACAGTCCATTTTTTAAAAGAGAACATTGATACGGTTTACCATGTTGCAGCATTTTTATCATTTGATGAGAACGTTAGGGAACAAACCTTTGCGATTAACCTTGAAGGAACTCGAAATGTTTTAGAGCTAGCAAAGGAAATCAAAGTGCGAAATTTCTTCCATGTGAGTACTGCCTATACACTTGGCCAGCAGTTACATGCATTTGAAACCTTACACCCGGTTGACAATCAATTCATCAACCCATATGAAGAAAGCAAGTGTTATGCTGAACACTTAGTATTTGAATACAAAGACCAATTCAATGTCAACATTTTTAGACCTTCTATTATTATAGGAGATTCTAAAACGGGAGAAGCCGAAACAACCTTTGCTTTATATGGAGTTATTAGGGGCTTAGAGCTTATAAAAAGAAGAATGGAACGAAAAAAGGATCTACAGAATAGAACATTTAAATTCCTATGCAATCAAGAAGTCACTCAAAACTTTGTACCTGTAGATTACGTTATAGATGTTTTAACAGCTGCCTTGTTACATGCAAAGAAGAACACAATCTATCATATTACGAATTCAAATCCACCAACTAACCAACTCATTTTTGAATTAATTCAAGAGTATCTTGATCTACCAAATGTAGTAATGGTCCCAACAGATTATCCTGGACAACTTTCACCAGAGGAACAAGCTTTCAATCAGCCAATGAGTGTGTTCTATGATTATTGGACGAAAGATTTACAATTTAGTGATGCAAATACAAGGGAGCTGTTAGCAGAGGTTGGACTAGAGCCACTTGTAATGGATCGAGATATACTTATGAGAATTATTGGGAAGAGAGAACAAGTACTTAGTCGGGGAGCAAGTTAAATCAAGGGAAGCATGGGGGACAAGGGGACAGGAAACCTTGTCCCAATTATTTGTGCTAAATACTACCCAAATAACTTTAAGAATCAATGATATCGATTACTCATTTCATTACTCTTCTCTAAATTTCCCATCCAAAATAAATGAAAAAGCTAGATAAACATTAAACTCCCTTGGAACTTTAATAGTATTTTACGTATAATAAATGTAATAAAGCTTGGAGGTGTCTTATGTCTATTTCAGAGAGAATCATTAAAGATCTTGAGATGTTGGATGAAATAGAAAGAGAGAAAGTACTTCATAAAATAATTGAAAAATATATTTCCAAAGACAAAGCCATCCTTTTGGGGAAAACCTTTGATTGGTGGAATAATGAGGAGGATGATATTTATAATGAGTAACCTTTTGAAGCAAGGGGATGTTTGGTTGGCAAATGTACTCTTCAAAGATAAAAATGAATATAAACAACGACCAGTCCTCATCGTTGGAAATGAATTAGCATTGGATGTTGATGTTATTATTGCTCCAATAACAAGTAAGTCCCCAAGAAGTGATTTCGATGTAGAGTTAGAATATTGGGAAGAAGCTGGATTATATAAACCATCAGTGGTTCGCACTTCCAAAATCATTTCTATTCACGGATCTGAGTTAAATCGTAAGTTAGGTATACTCCACCCTCAAGACCTTCAAACAGTTCTTCGTACATGTCGAAGATTGTTTTGAGAACCTACTCGTTCCACCCTCCCTTAAAAATCAACCTTCAAACATAATTTAACCCAATTAACCCATGTTAAAAATGTACACTGACCATGCATATCAAAAGCATGAGATGCTGATTATCAGTAATTTCCGGTACAGTGTTTCTTAGTGGAAGAATATAATAGATTTCTGAACAATAACAAGAGTTTATTATACGAATCACCTGCATATTTAAGTGCTAGGTGATTTTTCTTTTAAACCGCAACCTCATGGTGGGACAAAGTCCCTGTCCCCATGACCTCAAAGAAACAATCCCCTTAACTTTGTTAAGGGGATAAGGTGTTTCTTTTCTTTAAGATGAATTATTTAATAGCTTTGCTCACTTTTAATTTCTTCCCTTTTATCGTTGCATTCTCCATAGCTTGTAAAACCAAGGAACCCTTTCCATTTAGAATATCCACATAGGACAGATGATCAAGGATGGTGATAATCCCGATATCATCTGCTGTGACTCCAGGAATTTTTGCAATGGTTCCGACAAAATCCACAGCACGGATCTTCTTCTTTTTCCCGCCGCTGAAGTGGAGTTTCATAATATCCTGATTAATGCGGGCTGTTTTGTTATTTCTTACAACTCGTCTACTGTTGCTCATTTTTTCGTCGAAGGCTGCTTGTCGATCAGCTACTTCCGAATGGCTTGGGGCTTCAATAGTAGGGATCTCGAAGCCAATATATCTCTCAATTGATTTAACGAATTTTTCTTCAGAAGGTGTTGAAAGTGTAATGGCTTTTCCCTTATTCCCAGCACGGCCGGTTCTCCCTGTGCGGTGCACATAACTCTCTTTTTCCATAGGGACGTCATAGTTAATGACAAGGTTCACATTATCAACATCAATACCTCTTGCAGCTACATCAGTGGCTATTAGATAACGGAAGTTCCCTAGCTTGAAACCTTCCATTACAGCAAAACGGTCTTCTTGTTCTAGTCCCCCATGAAGCTTCTCGCACGGGTATCCACTTTGTTCTAGTTCGCTATACACAGTATCCACGTTTTCTTTGGTTCGACAGAAGATCAGGCAGCTGTCTGGGTTGTCTACGACTGTAATGTTTTTAAGAAGTGAAAGTTTTTCTTCTTCTCTTCCTTCAATTAAGTAATGTTCAATGGTCTCAGCCGTTATACCGTTGGATTCAATTTCAATATGAGTAGGGTTGTTCATATAGGCATGGCAAAGATTTTCGATATCTTTAGGTAGAGTAGCGGAAAAAACCATGGTTACACGATCTGTAGGAAGCTCTTTAATGATGGCTTCTACATCATCAATGAAACCTCTATTAAGCATCTCATCCGCTTCATCTATGATCAGATACTTTATTTGGTCCAACACAAGTGTTTCTCGTTCAATATGATCCATAACGCGTCCTGGAGTACCAACGACAACATGAGTTTTCTGTTTTAATTCATCCTTCTGTTTCGTAAAAGGTTCTTTTCCATAAACAGCCACTGCTTTGATTCGTTTAAACCTTCCGATATTCGTCATATCTTCACGGACTTGAACCGCAAGCTCTCTAGTTGGGGTAAGAATTAAGGCCTGTGGATTCTTTTCTTCCCAATTAACCAGATCTGCCACAGGAATACCAAAGGAGGCGGTTTTTCCACTTCCTGTTTGAGCTTTTACAACCAGATCTTGGTTTTCAAGTGCTAAAGGGATGACTTGACGTTGAACCTCTGTTGGAGTTTCGTATCTAAGTACATCTAATGCTCTTTTAATTTCCTCGCTTACATGATAATCCGCAAAACTGCTTTTATTCATTTTTTACCCTCGATTTTTGTTTGTTTTTTCGTCATATGTATAGAATCCTCTCACAGAAAAAATTATATGCATGTTCTGAATACAGTTCATTATACTTGAAAAGTAATAACAAAGTGGCTTTTATATTTTAGAATTAAATGTTTTGTGGAGAGAAGACCAACTAGAAACCACGGTTGATATGAGAATAAAGGATTGTAAAACAACGAAGTTTTTAGAAAAGTGCCAAAAAGAAAATGATTTTTATACTTATAAAACCAAAGGGAATAATGGAAGGTTTAGAAGTAGAAATTTAAATATGGATTATGAGGTAGATGTAGATGGCATTCAGGGTTTTACCTTATTCGCCTTTATTAATTGATAGGCAGGACTTACGTGTCTATCAGAGGGCAAATATGAACAAAATATATATGCTAGATACAGTGAGTATATATTTATTGTCTATTTAAGCGCTCAATTTCAGTTTCTACGTTGAACACACGTTTGTTTAACACTTCGGTTTTGTTCTCTAGAGTTTTATTCATTCTCTCTAATAAGGCGACGATATCTTGTGGTTGACTTAATTCGATACGGTGAACCGATTCTTTAATTTCCTTTTGACCACTTTCAAGAGTATCAATTTTTGTTTCTATTGAATTTAATTTACTTAAGATTTCAATTAACAGTTTCTCCAAAGTGAATTCCTCCTTTTACAATTCATTATACCATTTATAAACATATGATTGTCTCTTAGAATAAAAATAATAATCTAAAAGGCTCAATAGAAGGAGGGACCTTATCCAACCTATCCTTTTGCAGAAAAAGAAATAGTGAAATTAGAAGAATTAAAAGAGGAGGATTTTATTCTATTTAATCGGGGTTTTGCCTAACATAACTTGATCATTGAACAATGTCAGAATGTAGGTTTTACACCTGAACGGCTCCATTGCTTAATTATGGGACCAATAGAACCGTCCCTACGGACTTTAAAGGTATGCCTTTCAAGAATTCTTCATTATAATAGAATCAAAGATACATACTATTTGAAAGGAAGGTGTGACAGGATGGAACAGAATTATAAAAAACATGCGATGATTGATCCAATTTTTCATTTTGTTTTAGCTCCATTGGCTTTACTTACTGTGATTCTTGGGATCATACAAGTTGTACGTGAATTCTCATTAACTAGTGTACTACTAGTAATCGGTGGCATTTTGTTTGTATTCATCATTGCTAAATTAAGACTCTATGCGCTAAAGCTTCAGGACCGACTGATTCGAACGGAAGAAAGCTTTCGTTATTTTGTATTAACAGGGCAACGTCTAGATTCTAGACTTTCTATTAAACAATTAGTTGCCTTACGCTTTGCAAGCGACGAAGAGTTCCCAAGTTTAGTTGAAAAAGCAATAAATGAAAATGTAACTCCAGATCAAATTAAACAAATGGTGGAAAATTGGCGTGCTGACCACCATCGCGTATAATAAATAAAAATGACCTCTACTCTTTGG
>NZ_JAJQKI010000014.1 GCF_023036475.1 Bacillus pinisoli | reverse complement strand
TTTATTATTTACTCTTACTTTTATGGCTACTTCACCATGTTTTCTTGATCGGGAGCTTTACCTTTCATGAACACCTCCTGGGGTTGGTTCATCCCTACGTGTTCTTAACTAATCAGTTATCGCTCCTTTTGAAGCCGATGAAACAGATCGAGCATATTTAGCTAGGACCCCTTTTAGATGTTGTTCTGGAGCACTCCAATTTTTTAATCTTTCATCAAACTCTTCTGAAGATAGATCAACAGCAAGCACCTGTGCTTCACTATCAATAGTAATCATATCTCCCTCTTTAATTAAAGCAATTGGGCCACCAACTTGTGCTTCAGGGGATATATGTCCCACTACTAACCCATGTGTTCCTCCAGAGAAACGTCCATCCGTAATGAGACCAACTTTTTCTCCAAGTCCTTTTCCAACCACAATCGCAGTTATTGATAACATCTCAGCCATACCTGGACCACCTTTTGGCCCAACATAACGGATAACGATCACATCTCCAGGATGAATCTCATTATTTAATACAGCACTGGTTGCATCTGTTTCTGAATCAAATACCCGAGCTGGTCCAGTAATTTTTTTAATTTTCAATCCAGACATTTTAGCCAGTGCGCCTTCAGGAGCTAGATTCCCCTTTAGAATGACCAATGGACCTGTCTTACGCTTTGGTTGTTCGAAGGAGATAATCTCTTGCCCCTCATTTAATGACTGACATTCAGTAAGATTTTCCTCTAGAGTCTTACCTGTTACTGTTAAACAATCACCATGAAGTAATCCTTTATCTAAAAGTAACTTCATAACAGCAGGAACACCACCAACTTTAGATAAGTCTTCCATGACAAAACGGCCACTTGGCTTTAGATCAGCAATGTGAGGAACCTTTTTGCGAATACGCTCAAAGTCATCTAACTGAAGGTCCACCTGAACGGTGTGAGCCATTGCTAATAAATGGAGTACAGCATTAGTGGACCCCCCTAGAGCCATGACAACGGTAATGGCATTTTCAAAAGCTTTCTTTGTCATAATATCTTTAGGAGTAATCCCCTTATTCAATAGATTCATTACGGCATGTCCTGCTTCTATACAATCTTGTAATTTTTCTTCTGTCTCTGCTGGGTTTGATGAACTTCCAGGTAAACTCATCCCCATCGCTTCAATGGCAGATGCCATTGTATTAGCTGTGTACATGCCACCACATGAACCTGCGCCCGGACAAGCATGACATTCAATCGTATGAAGTTCTTCACGGTTTATATCTCCGTTATTGTATTTGCCTACAGCTTCAAAAGCAGAAACAATATCAATGTCTTTCCCGTCTACCTTACCAGGACGAATGGTTCCTCCATATACAAAAACAGCCGGCAAATTCAAACGTCCGATTGCGATCATGCATCCTGGCATATTCTTATCGCACCCACCAATTGCGACTACTCCGTCGTAATTCTGTGCTCCAACGACAGTTTCAATTGAATCTGCAATAACTTCACGGCTTGGCAAGGAATAACGCATTCCTTCGGTCCCCATTGAAATACCATCAGAAACTGTAATTGTATTAAAGATAAAAGGAGCTCCTCCTCCCTCAATCGTCCCTTGTTTTGCTTTTCTTGCTAATTCATCAATATGCATATTACACGGTGTAACTTCACTCCATGTACTTGCAATTCCTACAAACGGCTTGTTAAAATCCTCATCCGTAATTCCCATTGCCCTAATCATGGCACGATTTGGCGCACGATTTACATCATCAAAAACTGAGCTACGACTTTTTGAAAAATGACTCATATTAACTCCTCCTATTTCTATCATAAGTATCGATATTTTAACATTTTACACATAAACTACAAACTTAATATCCTCATTATGATATAAAGTCCTTTCTAGAAGTTGCTTTCAGGCAAATTCAGCGAACATAGATGAGTAACTCCTTCGACAAAAGGAGTTTCTTAACTAGAATATTGTTGAAGTAGTCTTATCAACTCTTCTCCAACAGCTACCCCTGATAGGAATGCACTTTCCAATCGAGTGCTCTTTGCTGGGTCCTCTGGGTGTAAAAAAGCATCTCCCGCTACTAATAAAGGGTGATCAAGGTTTGTATTCAAGAAAGGCTGGCGTAAGAATTGGACCGCCTCTGCATAACGCCATTTCTTCAGTTGACTTGAAATAAGGGAGTCAGCATTAACATAGGCTCTCGTTAACTGCTTTATCTTTTCTAAAACCTCTTCATCCGAAAGGTCATAGTGATCTTTACTCCATTCTCCCGTCATATAGACACTGACTGTAACAATAGGAGAAATTCCTTTCTTCTCATGGTCCACTAGACGCAAGACACCTTGCGGAAGTTCTGCATCAAGATGACCATGATTGGGAAGGTTTGTAGGCTCAATAAAATGAAATAAACCTACTAAGCATGGTTGGAACACAATCTGTTCAAGCTTTTGTATGACATCCGCTTTTAACCGTAAGCCTCCGCTTTCAATCAGTGCCTTTGCTTGTGGGGCTGGAGCTGTAACGATAACCGCACTTGCATGAATAGTTTCCCCCTGGTCTGTTGTTAAGACGTAACCATCAGGTTGTTTCTTCATTTCTTCAATTTTAGTTTGAAGCCGCACTGGGATGTCTGCTGCTAGTTTTTTAGCGAAAGAATTCATTCCTTCTACGCTAAAATAGCGTGGATGATCCTCGCCGAACCAACGTTTTACTGTCCCATTCTTCATCCAATCATCAACAAACCCCTGAAACCTTTCCGTTCGTACAGTGAAAAATTGAGCGCCATGGTCAACCTTTCCATTCTCTATTCGACGCGTGGCCATTCTCCCGCCAACACTTCGGCTCTTTTCTACTAGTAAGATGTCTTTATATCCTTGCTCCCTAAGCGTCCGAGCAGCCATAATCCCAGACATCCCTCCACCAATAATGACGATTGGTGCTTCCTTGCTCATGTAATCATCCCCTTTATTTACTTTATATGATTAACTTTAACTCATCCGAGCTAGTGTCCAGACAAAAGCTCGAATGGAAGAAGAATAGAGAAGCAACGGTTCACGATTAAAATAAATATCCGGTAAGAATGGGGCAAGCTTATTGACTTTAACTTCTGCCTCCGCTTTTTGTAGTTCCCACTCTACATGGTGGATATCTCCGCGATAAACATGTTTACCCTTCGTTGTCCATAAACAATATCGCGCGGTTAACCAATGTTCAATACTTCCTTCTGCAGCTGTGAAAACAGGCGAAGTAGGGCGATATGCCACATGAAAACTAGCAGCTGGAAAACCTCGGTGTGTTCGCTCGCTTTGAAAATCAACCATTCCGTTCATCTCTTTCATTTCCATGTCAGCATGCACATACGGTAATGAAAATAAGGTTCGAGCAGCTGCTACTGCTAGCTTGTGATTGGCATCTAATGTAAAAAAGTAAACACCAGGTTTCCCTTTATATGTCACATAGGTTCTTACATTTAATTCAAGAAAAGAAGAAGCATACGGAACTTTTGGCAACCCATGAACCCTAATATCATTCATCGTAAACGGAACTAGTCCAATCCAGGAGTTTCCATCAAAGGTATCAGGCTCAAGTTGTGGTGGCAAATGCTTTTTAAGCTCATCTACTGGAATAGGCCAATGCATAAACAGCAACTGATCCCATTTTTGTGTCATGACCCACGGACTGCTCGGAAGTGGTAATGGTCGATGCTCGATTTTATTTAGTTCTTGATACATGTTACTCACCCTTTATGTATCGAATTTTCCTAAGCTAATTCCATTATAATGATAGCTATTCTCTATATCTATCAAACAGCATTCCCCATAAAAGATAAAAGACGGTTAAACTTAAGTAATAGCCGATTACTATGAGGGATGTTATATTATTGAATAAAGGACCATGTTTACAAAAGGAGTCATTATGAAGAATGTAAAGGCGTGGGCAAAAAAGGTAAAAAGACAAATTTTTGTACTCTATTTAGCTTATAAGGATGAAAGAGTCCCTTTGTATGCAAAGATATTTACGGCTTGCGTCGTAGCGTATGCGTTTAGTCCAATTGATCTAATACCTGATTTCATCCCTATTCTTGGATATGTAGATGACTTAATTATTGTTCCAATAGGCATCATATTAGCCTTAAGAATGATTCCTAAGGAAATCATTGTGGATTGTGAAATACGAGCAGAAAATATGATAAAAAATAAGAAACCAAAGAATTGGTGGGTTGGTTCACTCATCCTCCTCATATGGAGTGTCATACTTTTATGGACAATTATAAAAATTTATCCATTCATCATAGTGTCGTAAAGAATGGTATACGGAGCATATTCATAGAATTGCAAAACAATGGGACGGTTCTAATGTTTTCAATTGAACATGAGAACTGTCCCTTTATGTTTTCATCATGACCATTTAATAGTTGATGATAAACTTACTAGAATCATTTAGAATAATAGTAGTAGAGGAGGGTAAGAGTAAATGCTCTATTATAAAACCTATGAATTAAGTGATTTGCATGATTGGGTAGTCTTCATTCATGGTGCTGGTGGGAGCTCATCTGTCTGGTATAAGCAAGTGAAAGAGTTTAAAAAACATTTCAATGTTTTATTAATAGATTTAAGAGGTCATGGTAAATCTAGAAATCCTCTGATCTTAAACAAAAAATATTCCTTTGATAATGTTAGCCTAGATATTATTGAAGTGTTAGATCATATAAATATTAATAAAGCCCATTTCGTTGGTATTTCATTAGGGACCATACTAATTAGGAATATTGCTGAAATCGATCCTACTAGAGTTAAAACGATGGTATTAGGTGGAGCTGTGATCCGCTTAAATACTCGTGTTAAAACATTGATTTGGCTGGGTAATCTTTCAAAGAGATTTATTCCATACATGTGGTTATATAAATTCTTTGCTTGGTGCTTAATGCCTAAAAAGAGACATCATGAATCTCGTATTTTATTTGTTAATCAAGCTAAGAAACTATGCCAAAAGGAATTTATTAAATGGTTTAAATTAACGAATGATGTTGCACCTCTGCTCGTATACTTTGAAGAAAATAAGGTAAATACGCCAACTTTATATGTAATGGGACAAGAGGATTATATGTTTTTATACTCTGTAGAGGAAGTTGTCAAAAAGAGTAAACAAGCCAGATTAGAGGTTATTCAAGATAGTGGTCATGTATGTAATGTGGATCAGCCTGAGCTATTTAATCAGATTTCCATCGAGTTTATAAAGGGATATTGTAAACAAAGTGTTCCTAAGGCAGTTCCACTAGCTACGTAACGAATCTTTAGGGACGTTCTCATGCTTCCTTTTTGGAAGCATGAGAACCGTCCTTTTTTCATGAATATAGTAGAGTTTGAGCAATTCCTACAAAGTACTCTGATTCACGAATAATATGATCAAGAACCACTTTGGCTGTAGGGTTGTTTTTAATAGGTTCACTGTTGTTTTTTATGTACTGACAGAACTGGATAAAGTGCAAACTTTCATCTAGACAGTATTTCACCAGCTTTAGTACTTCTTGATATAAGGTTGGAGACAGCGTTTGACCTGAACGGATGACGGTTTCGATCCATCTCACAACCGTTTGGTGAGTGTTAGCTAAGACTTTCTCCCATTCTATTAATGCGTTCACATATTCCGATTCTAAGTCCTTCACAAGTTCACGTATAACGACAGTGTGTTCCTCTTCCTGATGCTTCCAAAATTCTGCTTCATCTAGGATCCGTAACGGCATTTGATTTCCGTAATAAAACTGCACATAACCACCCCCATAAGATTCCCTAAATAACTATGGAGGTCTGTATCCTCATAGAACTTATTATTCTAAATATGTGAAACTATTTTTTTACCTACTCGTAATAAATATATATATAAAGTTAGAGTGGTGTTAAATATTGTTATATGATGATCGATATCATTTACACGTAGGTTATTATGAAAATGGCTTTGACCTAGAAGCGATTGCTCTGAAAAGAAAATCACATGAAGTCTGGGATTTCTTTTTCGATGTTGAGCAATATGGTTTGAGCCATCTTGTTCAAGATCGTGAATTCTACTTAGATGGCTTTGGTATTAGAATACTTTCTATCGAAATAAAGGAACTTGATTATTCTGTCGGAGCAAAAAAGTTTGAGGAGTGGCTGTTCAAGCAAGGAATGATATAATGAACAATTGTTGGAGGGATTATGATGAGCGGTAAACCATCACATCACAAAGTATCTTATAGTATGGTATCCGGAATTGCTTTAGGCGCATTGTTTGGCATACTTTTTGATAATCTTGCTTTAGGCCTAAGCAGTGGGACTGCGATTGGTGCCGGTATAGGGGCGATTTTAAGCAGGAATAATAAGTAGCTCTTTTTCTTTATATACTAAAATACATAGTATACAAAGGAACTTTCTTTAAACCTTGTATACTATGACCTTCTAACAAATAGTAAATAGAATTATGACTTTAATCCCTTCGGTGTTACTTTATCCTCAAGCTTTCTCAAACCAAAATCAAATACAATGGCTAAAATCGCTGCAGGAATCGCTCCGGCTAAGATAAGATTTTTATCCATTACATTTAATCCTCTTGTAATTAAATCACCTAGACCACCGGCACCAATAAAGGTTGCAAGAGCAGCTACACCAATCGTTAACACCGTTGCGGTTCGAATCCCCGCCATTAATATTGGTAAGGTTAATGGAAGTTCTACCATGAATAGAATTTGTCTAGATGTCATTCCCATTCCTTTCCCTGCATCCACAAGGGCTGGATCAACACCTAAAATTCCTGTGTAGGTATTTCGTAAAATAGGTAAAAGTGCATATAGCGTTAGGGCAATTACTGCAGGGACTTTCCCGATTCCGAAAATCGGAAGCATAAACCCTAGTAATGCAAGACTTGGTACGGTTTGGATAATTGCTGTTACACCGATAATCGGTTCAGCTATTTTCTTATTTCTTGTCAGGACGATTCCAAGTGGAACGGCGATCGCAATCGCAATAATCATTGCAATACCGGCTAAAAAAATATGTTCCTGGAAAGCAATCCATATGTCTTCTTTACGATCTATGAATGTATTAATCAATTCCATTTTACTCATTGCCTCCTCTAATGTGCTTCCAATCTGCTAATCCGCGCATCATACTTGCTCTTGTTACGACTCCAATAAGCTTATTCCCATCAAGAACAGGAATGGCGCCTACATCACTTTCATGGAAGATTTCAGCTACATCTGTCACGACTGCATGAGCCTCTAATGTTTTAATCGTAGATTTCATAATATCTGCAAGCGTCAGGTTTTCGTTTTTATAGTTTTCATCTAACGTTTTAAGAGATACGGTACCTAAGAATGACTTTGATTTATCTGTAATAAAAAGGCTATCCACCTTTTTCTCCTTCATTAAACGGAATGCTTCTGCAAGTCCACGTTTAGGAGATGAGGTGACTACATTGGTATGCATAAGGTCAGTTACAGAAGGTAATTCCGTTGCACCTTGGTTTAATCGTTCTTCACCGATAAACCCTTTAACAAACTCATTAGCTGGGCGTCTTAATATTTTATCTGGAGTATCTAATTGAACAATCTCGCCATCTTTCATAATCGCAATTCGATTGGCAATTTTGATAGCTTCATCCATGTCATGAGTAACAAATACAATCGTTTTTTGAATTTCTTCTTGTAAACTAACGATATCATCTTGAAGTTGCTCTCTACTAATTGGATCTAGTGCACTGAATGGCTCATCCATTAGAATAATATCTGGCTCTGCGGCAAGAGCCCGAATAACACCTATTCTCTGTTGCTGACCACCACTTAATTCAGATGGAAAACGGTGCTTAAAAGTAGAAGGATCTAATCCTACTAAGTCTAATAAATCGTCCACTCGTTTACTATATTGAGTGGGATCCCACTTTTTTAACCTCGGGACTAATGCTATATTCTGTTCAATCGTCATATGTGGGAAGAGACCAATTTGCTGAATCACGTATCCAATATTTCGTCTTAATTCAACAGGATCAATGGTCGAAATATCTTGACCATCAATGAATATCTTCCCAGATGAAGGTTCATTTAAGCGGTTGATCATTCTCATCGTTGTGGTTTTCCCACATCCACTGGGTCCTATTAAAGTAACTAGCTCACCCTTGTTAATTTCTAAATTTATGTTTTTTAACGCAACAAAACCATCTGCGTATTTTTTCGTGACGTTCTCAAATTTAATCATAAAAATCTCCTCACTCTTTGAATGTTCATGGTAGAGCTCACTTTGCAGATATTGCTGTTTATTTTGATGGTAAGGTTCTTAAAACAAGATCTACAAAAAGAGCCTTCAGCACTTATAAACTTACAGAAGAGGCTGTGTAACCAAAGAAGTGACACAGCCTAATAGTATTTATCCACCTATTAATCTATTAATCCTTCTGCCTGTAAAAATTCTATTGCAACGTCTTTCGGTTGTTTTTTATCTAAGTTAACTTGAGCATTTAACTCTCTCATGCGATCATCAGATAGAATACCCGCAAGTTCATTAATGGTTTCTTCAAGTCCTTCATTTGCATCTAACACTTCTTGTCTAACAATTGGTGCTGCATAATATGGAGGGAAGAAATCCTGATCATCGTCTAAAATGGTTAAACCATATTGCGTAATTCTTGCATCCGTTGAGAAGGCTGTGATCACATCAATCTCTCCATCTTTAGCCGCTGTATATTGTAAATCTGGATCTATATTTTTCTTTTCACCAAATTCATATCCATAAGCCTCTGCTAATGCATCATACCCATCTCCTCTTTCAAAGAACTCAGGGTCTGCACCAAAAGATAATTCTGGAGCTACTTCTGCAAGATCAGAATATGTTTTCAATCCTAATTCTTCAGCCAGGTCTCCTCTTAATCCTAGTGCATAAGTGTTGTTAAATCCTAAAGGCTCTAACCATGTTACGTTATGCTCATCTGCATATCCTTTTTTGGTAGCTTCATAGATTTCATCCGGACTTTGTCCTGGTGTATATTCATTTTTTAGCACGTTTAGATAACCTGTTCCCGTGTACTCTACGTACATATCAATATCGCCCATTTTCATTGCTTCCTGTAATACAAATACTCCACCTAGAGCTTCCTTCACTTCTACTTCTAAATCCGTATTTTCTTTTAAGTACTCAGCGACGATATGGGTAAGAATAACTTGTTCTGTAAACTTCTTACCTGAAATTACGATCTTTCCGCTTTCGACTTCTCCTCCTCCATTACCACAAGCAGTAAGTCCAAAAGTTAAAAGTACTGAAAACATGATTGATACAAGCTTCTTCATTGCATTTCCCCCTAATGATTTCTATATATTTTAAATCAATGACTAGAAAAATTTGTAACTAGTAACAATTGATTTATGGCCTGCAAATTGTTTAACGTGTTCAACGCTAAATCCTTTTTCGACTAATCTTCGACAATACGTATTTCTCAGAATTTGAGAGGTAATTAGAAAACCTAATTTGTCACTATATCCTTCTACAACAAACTGAATGGATCTTGGCTGCATCCTTCCTGAACGCTCTGTCACAAACATAAATGGACTATCAAGATATACTGATTTCCCTGCTTTATTCCTAACTTCAATCCAAATGTGCAGTTTTTCAATTACTTGGTCATCAACAGGGATGTCTCTAGAGAATTTTCCATCATGATAGACTGTTATGGTCTTTTCACTAATGGCGTTCGTGTGTAATTGTGAAAGTTCATCCACGCGAAGTCCTGCATAGAGTAGTACATAGATTAAAGCTTCATTACGCGCCTTTTTGAATGGATTTTTCTCATGTGACATAATCTCTAAAAGCTTTGATTCATCATCAATATTTAGCCATTTAACTTGAGTATTTGGTTTTTCCTCATGAAGGCGAAGATTTTCAGGTATGTTTACTTGAACGTAATGATTCTTGGTTGCCCACACCAAAAAAGATCGTAATGTGGAGAGAAGTTTATTAATGGTAGCCACTTTATTTCCTTTTTCAACTAAATGTTCTCTAAACTGAAGAACATCTTCCCGCTTTAGCTGATCTAGTCCGATTTGTCTGGTTTCGAGCCATACATTAAATTGTTTTACTTCGTGGACATACATTTTAATCGTGCTTTCTTCCTTCTTCATTTCTTTTAGATAGCTTTCATATTGCTCTATTAACTCTTTCATCCTGACACCTTCTAGTAAATAAAATTCAACACACGAATTTAAATTCTATGATGAATGACTAATTCTACGATGAATATTATATAAAATTAATCCCATGATTGACAAACTCGATACCGCTGTATACATTTTAAATATTCTGTAAATATAAAGAATAGATTACATGACCTTACATATACTTACATATCCTATATGATCCACCCAAATACTCCCGATTACTCATGATTAGTATATTTTTTTATTTGATTAAAATAATAGTAAAGGGACGATACTTTTGCTCCACTCGAAAGCAAAAGTATCGTCCCTTTAACTATGTATATTTTATTTATAGTAATGGCAATTCAATCATAAAAGTTGTGCCTTCCCCTTCTTTAGAAGAGAATTCAATTTTTCCATTATGTTGCTCGATAATTCGATAGCAAACCATGATCCCTAGTCCAGTTCCTTTTTCCTTCGTTGAGTAAAAAGGTTCACCTAATTTATGTTGAATATGTCTTGGAATCCCTTTACCATTATCTTCTATTTTAATTATTACTTTTTGATTGTGTGACTTTAGCTGTACCTTTACCGTTCCACTCGTCTCAATTGCTTCAATCCCATTCTTAATCAGGTTAATCAGCACTTGCTTGAGTTGTTCTTCATTGCAATCAATAAAAAGATTAGGCTCTATTTCATCACATTGGATATGAATGCCAGCCATATTCGCTTGTGACTGCATTAAGGTGCATACATTTTGAAGGATGATCCCGACTTCAGATCTTTGCTTTCTCTCAGAAATTGGTTTACCTAACACTAATAGCTCACTAGCAATGGTCTCTATACGATTAATTTCGCTATCAAGGATTGAGAAGATATCCACTTTCGTAAAGCCTTCTTTTGCTAGTTGAATAAAACCTTTTATTGCTGTAAGTGGGTTTCTAATTTCATGCGCAATACTTGCCGCCAGTTCACCAGCAATTCCAAGCTTCTCACTTCTAATGGCTAATTTTTCATTTTCTTTTCTTTCCCTTAAGTCTCTCACTACCATAATTTCTGTATCATTTAAGTATTCCTCGAACATAAATGGAAAGGAAACTACTTCTACGTCTATTGTCTCGTTAGCTGTCTTCAAAAGCTTTATTTCTGTAGGTGGCATTTTACCGTCATTTTTTAGCATATTTAGACGTTCTTTTAGTAATTCATGACTAGTCGGTTCGGCAATTTCCAAAATTGGCTTACCAATTAGCTCAATGAGTGCACAATCCATGAGCTTTAAACCAGCCTTATTAATATGTACAATTACTCCGTTTAACGTAATAAAAACAGAGTCAGGCATTTCTTCAATAAACTCTGAATAGAGCTTTTGTAAGTCTTTAAACTTTTCAAGAGAATTTTCCAAGCTTGCATCTATCATAATGGATGGTGATAGCTTCTCCTTTTTATAAAAGCCTGATAAAGCAATCTCGGTATCTGACATAATATATTGATGATGCTTTACGATCTCCATCATTACGGTTGACGGCAATTCTTCCCCATCATAAGCACAAACGGTTAAGCACTTTACCTTGGTAATAAAATCATCTGCTGCACCTTCATACTCTCTAAGTTTTTCTGGTAAACAACATTGCCCAGGTATCCATTTTACTCTTCCCCATGCTCGGATTGGTACTCCACTGGTCACGAGTGGCTCTAACAAGCTTGAAAATGTTCTTAAGATTGGTTTGACATCTAGGTATTTTTCAGTTTGATAGAATTCGTTATGCTCAGCAAACACAATTCTATTTACTTGTTCTTGTTGAAATCCTTTTTCAAAAAGTCTTTCAACAACCTTGTTATACCTTCCTCTATCATCTATAAATACAACTGCTTGTCCAAGCGTTAACCCGCTAGAAACATAAGAAACTGCATTATCAATATATAAATCAGGATTAGATGATACATATAAGATATGTGTACCATTTATTATATTTATGTTCTTCGTAAATGCCACTTCAGGGTTTAATATATTTTCAGGCGTCGTAATTGCCAAGTAAGGTCCCTTCTTTCTCTACCACTTTTAACCTATATAATCCATTGTACAGTATAGAATAATATTTTTCTAATCTTGTTGAAATTTAGGAAATATAGAATTTTATAGATTTATCAGAAATTATTTAGTGCGTCCATTGTTTGTAATATTTAGTATACTAAATTTACCAACTATTATTGGGGTAAAAACATGTGGAGTATCACAAAAGAAGGTAAAGGAAAATTTTCAACGTGTAATCTCCTACACATCCATGATTCTGATCACGACTGTGAGATGGCATTAAAGGAAGCATCTGAAGAAGTCCAAGATCTTTTTTCACTTTAAAATAAGAACTTGGTTAATAATCTGGAATTACAAGTTCGTGCCTGGAACACTTTTTACTAGGTAGTACAGTACAGTAGTCCAGTTCTTCAAATAGAGAGAGTTGCTCTTTTTTAACGATTATCACTTCGATTTTAGAGTATTAAAAAGGGACAGTTATTATAAAAATTAGCCTAAAAAGCAACAAAGTCTTAGAAAACATTCATGAGCAACTGCTCTCAACCCATATATGAAAATTAGCTACCTTCTTAAATGAAGATTTTTTTCACAGAAAAGAGCCTTAATTAATAAACGTATAGAAGAGGTGTTGAATTGCAAAGTTTCCATGATTCTATAGAGACAGATCGATTAATAATTAGACCTTATCATAACGAAGATTATGTAAGTTGGTTAACTCAATTTTCGAATCGTATGCCGTCACAACATAAGTACGATGACGGCAAATTGAATATGGACATCTGTACAAAAGAATGGTTTGAAAACTTGGTAGATAACCATCAACAGATGGCTTTAGAAGATAAAGTGTATGTTTTTGGCATATTTCGTAAAGAAGATCAAATGCATTTAGGTGCCGTAGATTTTTCAACCATTATGCGAGATGAGTTTCAGTGGGCAAGATTCGGGTATACCATACATAATCAGTTTTGGAGAAATGGATATGGTAAAGAAGCAGTACAGGCCGCCCTTGCCCTTGCATTTGAAAAGTTACGTTATCACCGCGTTGAGGCGCATATCAACCTAGACAATACACCTTCTATTAAATTAGCAGAAAGCGTCGGAATGACGTTTGAATGTATCAGAAAAGGGTTTATCTATGAAGCGGAAGAATGGACGGATCACCTCGTTTATTTTATTAACTCCAGGTAGTTTTTGGCCTCTCTCACCAACCATTTCCATTGAATTATGAGCTACAGTAGGGTAGTATTAGGTAACACGCTGCTTTGTTCGTAATGATAAAAAAGTTTTAACCTTTATGCTATATTAGGGAGTTTTACCTTGAAGCAGGAATGACAGGCCTCTGTCTATACGACATGGAGGACACACAGGAATGTTTCTACGAACACCCACTTTGAGGAGTGGTGGTTTAAAACTTTTTTATAGTAAGTTACGGCAAAAGCGGCCACATACATATGATTGCAATAAATTCGAAACTCAGGACGATACTCTTACTTCAACCTATAAGTAAGAGTATCGTCCTTTAAATATTTTTCATTAAGAATGCACTTTTATATTCCCTTTCGCATGTACACTGTTTATTCTCTCCACTTTAATTTCTTTATTTTCTATACAGAATCGATTCCCTCAAACGAAAATAAATCATTACCAATTTAGGCGAACCTTAAGTAATAAAATAATAAAAATAGTGGTGTCAAATCTAGGCATGAGATATGCATTTCTAGGCTTTGGCACCACCATTTTTTTGTGTTGAAATAAATTCTTTGACAAATTCAACCTGTATCCTTTAAAATCCTAGTATTCAACTAAGGATAATAAGGATAGTGGTGTTTATAATGAAAGTAGTTATACAAGTTAATAAACAAGGTACTGATTATTTTATGAAAATCACGAATAATATCCTCAACCTTCACAAGAGTTTGGCAGATGAATGGACTGAGTGTGAGGTTGTCGTATTTGGTGATGGATTAGAGCTTGTAACAACAGAAGATCCCGTGATTTCGGAGAGAAGAAAATCTCTGCTGGAAAAGGGAGTACGTTTTATTGTTTGCAATAATACATTAACAAGGCAAAATCTACAGGTCGAAGCTTTGTCATGTAGTGTTGGCACAGCTGGTTCAGGTGTGGCTCACCTTGTTAGAAGACAAGCAGAAGGATGGGCATATTTAGCGCTCTAATGGAGGGAGGGATAAGGTAATGTCAACGGATTTTGTACATGCAAATCATGTAGGCTTTCAATACAATGAACACTCAGAGGTGCTACATGATATCTCTTTTAATATTAAGAAGAACTCTTTTGTTTCTATTGTAGGTCCGAGTGGGTGTGGAAAATCAACATTACTCAATTTATTGGCAGGTTTTTTTCCGTCCACAAAAGGGACCATTAAAATTGATGGAGAGCAAGTGAAAAAACCATCACAAGATAGAGGCTTTGTTTTTCAAGATTTAGCATTATTCCCATGGCTAACCGTATATAAGAATGTTGAGTTTGGGTTAAAAATGCAGAATTTTCCTAAGGATAAACGTGATCAAAAAGTAAGAGATATGATTGAACTGGTTGGTTTGACCTCTTACGTTGATTTTCCTATTTCATCTTTATCTGGCGGGATGAAACAGCGAGTAGCGCTGGCTAGGACGTTAGTCACTGAGCCTAGTATTCTGCTTTTAGATGAACCTTTCAGTGCACTTGATGCACAGACAAGAGATGTTCTACAGGAGGAATTACTCTCTCTTCATCAGCAACTAAGTATGACAACGGTGCTTGTGACTCACAGCATTGATGAAGCTATCTATCTATCAGACACCGTTATTTTGTTAAGTAAAGATGGCACGTTGAATGAGATCGTAAACATTGAACTAGAAAAGCCTAGAGATCGTACCTCTTCTGCCTATAACGATTATCAAAAAAGGCTATATGAGTTCTTACGGCTCGAGCGGCAACAAACATAGGGGGAAATAAAGATGAAAAAATGGATGAGTATGTTAAGTATGATAATGGTGTCAGTTATGTTTATGACTGCATGTGGTGCTAATGAGCAAACGCAAGAAACAGCACAATCAACAGAAGGTGAAGCAAAAAAACCCTCATTAAATATTGGATATGTATCAATTCTCGCGAATGCCCCTGGAATTGTAGCAGATAAAAAAGGGTTTTTTGCAGAAAAACTAGACGTAAAAACGTATGGTTTCAACTCTGGTCCGGAATTATATCAAGCTTTTGCATCGGGCGATTTAGATGTTGCCTACGCAGGTGTTCCAGCTTTAGTAAATTGGGCATCACGTGGACTACCGGTGAAAGTCATTTCAAAAGTAAACGAAGGTAGTATTGGAGTCGTTGTTTCAGAAGGTAGTGAGGTTACTAGTTTAGACCAATTAAAGGGCAGTGTGATTGCTGGTGTACAGCGTGGAAGTGGTGTTGATATTATTACACGTGGCCTTCTTTTACCAAAGGCAGGTCTATTAAATGAGGATGTAACGATACAAGAATTTAAACAGCCAAATATTGAAGCGGCGATTGATTCTAACCAAGCACAGGCTGGGGTATTAAATGAACCGTTCCTAACATATGCATTATTGCACGGAAAAAAGCAAATTGCTGAAGAAAAAGATCCAGCTCTTGTTATTATCGTATCTGAAGATGCGTTGAAAAATAAACCTGAGGCAATTAAAGCCTTTATGGAAGTTCATCAATCAACCATCAGCTACTTGAATAATGATCAAGAAGATGGAAACGAAGTGTTAGTAGATGTGTTTAATATTCAAGATGTTGCTGGAGTGAAGGCAGTAGATGTGATTGCTCAGGCTAAAGAAAAGATGGTATTTGATTGGCAGTTTAGTCAGTCGGATTTTGATTTTTACCAACAGCTTGCAGATGTAGCGTTTGAACTTGGATATGTCGATCAAGAGGTAGACGTTTCTAGCTTGTTTGACCTAACTGTGGTTGAAGGAGTCGTGAAGGAGTAATGAAGAAAAAAATAGGGTGGCTGGCAATACCTTTTGTAGTTCTAGTTTGGACCATGGTATCGGCACAATACCCTTCTTACGTTTTTCCAAGTCCTATTGATGTATTTCATGAAGGAATCAAACAATGGGGGAAAGGAGAAATCCAGCTCCACATCCTTCTTAGCTTGAAACGACTTGTACTAGGTTTTCTCATTTCAACTTGTTTTGCTTTTCTTATCGGTATTTTAGCAGGTGCTTCCCGAACATTCCGTGATTTTCTGATGCCACTCGTTACGTATTTTCAAGCGACACCACCAATGGCATGGGCACCACTATTAATTATATTACTAGGTTTAGGTGATGCACCAATGATTGCTGTCATCATCATAGCATCGTTTTTTCCCATCGTCATTAATGTCATACAAGGTATGAATATGATACCAGAATCACACATTCGAGCTGCGAAAACATTAGGTGCCAAGGGTTGGAAACTGACTTATTATGTGTACTTACCAGAGATTATTCCAGCAGCAATCAGTGGGGTGTATGTAGGATTTGCGATTTCATGGCGTTCACTTGTAGCAGCTGAAATGATCGGTGGAAATGCAGGGATTGGTTATTTTATTGCTTTTAATGGTCAGATTGGAAATGCTTCATCTGTTTTGCTAGGAATCTTGTTAATTGGTTTTTTTGCCTTATTAATGGATTATCTCCTTTTGAAGCCAATTCATAAGAAATTTGCGGGCTGGGCTTCAAGGGAAACGGCGTAGGTTGGGTTAGAAGAACTTGTTTTAGAAACTCTTTTCTGTATAAAGTAGTCAAGACACTGTGCTTTTCTCAGTGTCTTTTTTGTTTCTTGCTATAGTTTTATATCGTGTACAGTATAATCCATAGAGCAGTACTGAGTAGCAAGTATTGACACAGTCTTTGTCCTTTTATCCCACCAAGCATTTGCATTGAATGATGATTAGATAATATAAGTAACACGCACGCAATGAAGACTGAATCCTATGCATGGATTCAGTCTCCTATCAACTTCTTGTTCACCTTAAAATTCACGACTTCGACATGGTCTTTTCCGTCTCCACCCGACTATTTCCCATAAACATAATCGTAATAGCAGACAAAGCCACTGGAATTAACGCAATCATAAAGATAAAACTAATTGAATCTGACATAGCATGAATAATAATGTCAAGAATCTCTTTTGGTATGTTAGCACGGGCGTCAGATTGAAAGATTTGCTGCATATCTCCACCGAATTGTTCTAATGGATTCCCCTGATTCGCACCACCACCTGGAAATCCGCTAAATCCTTCTTTTAACTTCTCGGTAAATAAGTTATTCTGAATAATTCCGAAAATGGTAACTCCTAGTGTCATTCCTAGTGAACGTAGGAATGAGTTTGTTGAATTGGCTGAACCTCTGTATCTCTGCTCGAGATTGTTGATGGATGCAGCTGGTAGAAGCGAGAAAGAAAAACCCATCCCAAACCCTACGATGACCATATATATGGTTAACATCATTCTGGCTGTATCAGGAGTTATTGTTCCGAGTAGGAACATCCCTGTCGCATAAGCGATAACGGAAATTATCATCAGATTACGGAAACTAGTCTTGGTTTGATAGATTCCACCAATCATACTCCCTGCCACAGATCCTAGCATCATAGGTGTTAGAATTAATCCAGCATTCGTCGCGGATCCGCCATATACGGCTTGAACATAGATGGGGATAAATACCGCTAAAATAATAAAGGTCCCACCATATAAAAAGGCTAAAATTTGTGCTGTCGCGAATAATCGACTCTTAAACATCCAAAACGAAATAATCGGTTCTGACGCTTTGGTTTCAATGTATAAAAAGACGAAGAAAAATAAAGCAAAGCTAACGAAAAGAGAAATAATCTGTACAGATCCCCATTCATATTCCTTGCCACCAAGTTCAAGCGCAAACATCAAGCTAACCACGGCAATGACTAGTGTAATAGCTCCCCACCAATCAATTTTTTGCTCACGATGCTCCAATGATTCTTTATAGTAACGAAAGATAAAGAAAAACGAGAAGATCCCTATTGGGACATTAATATAAAACACCCAATGCCAGCTTAGCGTGTCCGTTATAAATGCCCCTAGTAAAGGACCAAGAACACTCGCCGTTCCAAAAACGGCGCCTAATAAACCCGTCATTTTCCCTCGTTTTTCTGGTGGGAAAATATCAAATACAATGGTAAAAGCTATCGGAAGTAAAGCACCTCCACCAACACCTTGTATCGCTCGATATATAATAAGTTGCTCCATCGTTTGAGCTATGCCACAAAGGGCAGAACCAATTAGGAAGACAAGTAAACCGAAAATGAAGAAACGTTTCCTTCCATACATATCGGATAGCTTCCCATAAATCGGCATTCCTGCCATAACCGCCACCATATAAGAGGCAGTCACCCACACAAACTTATCAAAGCCACCTAAATCAGACACGATCGTTCCCATGGCCGTTGCGACAATGGTATTGTCCATCGCTGCCATTAAAATTCCAAGTAATAGCCCTGTTACTACAAAACGAATCGTAGCTTGTTCTTCTCCATTTGCCACGGTTCCCACTCTCCATTGGTGAATTGTTTCAACGTCTAGTTTAAATATCAGCTAATAGTATGGTTTTTGTATACGTCAAAAAGTCACCGAGATGTTCTTCTACAATTTTTTGTAAGATGACTAAGTTTATTTCTTGATAATCATGGACTGCAATGTTTCTAAATCCAACCATCGCTTTCATTTTTTGACTCAAGGAAGGAGAAATGATTAGTGATGATTCTAGTAATGAAAAAGCTTCCCTACTACTTTGAGGTAAACCAAGTTTGTTTTCAGCAACAATATGCATGGCTAGGTCTATGCTTGCTTCACATGCCCGTTGCAAATTAAGTATAATTGAATCTTGTTTTGTAAAGTTTTTAAGATTTTCTGAGTTATGTTCGTATTCTTCTTTAATTCTTCTTACACAACGTTCAATTATGCTTATCTTATTTAAGATAACGTCATTCTTCATGGTATATAAACCCACTTTCCTGAGCACTTTTAATAATTTCTTGTCGTTCTTCATTTAATTTTGCGTACATTTTAAGGGTTTTCATCTCATAATTCATACGTGTGAAATTATCTAGATAGTATACCGCCTTGCCTGTACTAACAATTTGTGCTTGAAAGACTGTTGAAGCTTTATGTAAGTTAATTAAATCTACATCCATATCTATAAGTACAGCTAATTCTTGCGCCAACAGAAAATTTTGATATTGATCAACTGGGTGTTTACATTGATAAGCAATGTCTATATCACTGCTTCCGTTGGATCTACCTTTAACCGTTGAACCAAATATATAAATGATATCAGGGGCAATTCTATCCTTTAAGAAGTCTATAATTGTTGACTGCATTTTGACATCCAATGAAATACCCACCTCCAATATATGGCTTATTACCATTATAACAATCAATTCTATATGATCTAAAGGTTATTACTTTTCCCATTCTTTTTCAATTACTTAAAAACTATTCTATCAAAATCTAATTATTATAAACATCTTCTGAAACTAGAATTGGGTTATATGCCTGTCCTTTTTAATTTTTCATATTGAAAATTTGAACCGAACTGCTTTTTTATTTTTAGAATATATACAATTATCTAAAAATATATGTATAATAACTATATACTAACCAGTTGGTATGTAAACTTAGTAAACTATTTTGAAATCGTTTACATACTTCACTAATCAATAAAAAAGGGGGATAAATGAATGTTAGCAGAAAAGAAACAACAAGTTTATTCAAGCACATCACGTGTTGAGACTCCTGGCCATAAGGAGATGTTGAATTATGGGTTAGGTTTTTTCGGTGTCATCCTAGTTTGGACATTGGTAGGAACATTCCTCACCTTCTATTATACCGACGTAGCTGGGATTGCAGCTGGTGTAGTTGGAACCCTTATGTTAGTTGCTCGCCTTTTTGATGGGGTGACCGATATTGGGATGGGAACTTTAGTAGACCGCACGAAATCCAAGCATGGGAAAGCACGACCTTGGATCCTTTGGATGGGTATTCCGTTAGGTATTACTACCATTCTACTCTTCTCCGTACCAGACATTGGGTATACAGGTAAAATCGTGTATGCCTATGTTACATATATCCTTCTTATAATAGTTTATACGGCCGTTTCCATTCCTTTTAAAACCTTGTTAGGTCTCATGACGCAAGCACCTTATGGACGGTCTGTGTTAAATATCTACACAGGCGTTTTTACGATGTTAAGTACGTTAACCATTATGATATTTGCTCAACCCGTGGCAAGTGCCATCGGTGGAAAAGCTGGTTGGACAACGGTTGCCGTTATTAGTGGCGTCATCATTATGATTACAAGTTACCTAACGTTCCGGTCAACAAAAGAACGTGTAAGTGCGGCATCCAATCAAACAAACAACCAAGTGATTCCTCTGAAAACAGGCTTAAAAGCATTATTCAACAATAAATATTGGAGGATCATCACCTTATATTGTGTCATTGCTTATACACTAAATGCTCTTTTAGCAGGAGCAGGTTTGTATTATACGACATACATTCTTGGGAATGCTGCATACTTTTCATTAGTAGGTTTACTACTATTTTTACCAACGATTATCTGCTTCTTTTTCATGGCAAAATTGGTTGGAAAGTTTGGCAAGCGTAATATTGCTTTAATTGTATCAATCATTGGAATCTTAGGTCCTATTGTCAAACTAATGGATCCATCAAGCGCAACTATATTCTTAATTGGAACGGCTATTCAAGGATTTGGACTCATCCCTATTATCGTGTTCTTATATGCCATGATTAATGACACAGCTGAATACGGAGAGTGGAAATACGGTGTTAGAACAGAGGGCTTAGTGAATAGTGCGGCTAGCTTTGGCATGAAGGTAGGTGCCGGCCTTGGAGGGGCACTAATTGGTTGGCTACTTGCTTTTGGTGGGTATGTTGGAGGTATAGAAGAGCAAAGCGAATCAGCTAAAACGATGATTTTATCGCTTAATATTTATATTCCGTTTGCTTTAGCCATCCTGCAGACTGTATTGATGTGGATGTATAAGCTCGATAAACAATACCCACAAATTCTAGTAGAATTGAATCAGAGAAGATAGGAACCTAGAAGTATCTGGGTAACTCCATAAATAACTAGAATCATAACGTATAAGTAGTCTATTCGGTATGAGTCCATAGGGCTCATGCCTTTTCGTTTTCACCGCCACTCATTGTGTTTGCTTGTCGACGGCTTTCTCTTAAGATAAATCTGTTCTGATTTATGGTGAATTTATCTGAAATAGGGCTTTATTTAGTATGTAGATGTATTTTATAGTACTTTTTTATGGGTATGTTTAATTTCTAGCATTTTAGATCCTGCCTATACATGGTCCGTCTCTACTTCATTTTGTTTTTTCCACGAAAATATGTGTTATTTCAACTTTTGTAATACTTATTCCACGAAAATTTACAGAATTCCACGTTTTTTAGCATTATTTCACGATCTAACTCCGTCATTTCACGAAAAGCAGGAACAGCAAAAAAGCAGCTATTACTAGCTACTTTTCTGCATCTTTGCAAGGTCCTACTACCTCACCATTACTCTTTTACAACTCTAACATTGTCAATAAACACATTTGTTGCAGCATTTCCATTCGCGATATTTCCTAGCTCGAAAACTAGTTTTCCATCTTGATATGTTTCTTCTGTCATCGTAAATGTAACGGTGTAGGTCTTCATCTCGCTTGTTAAATCAAATGTACTCGTTGGAGCATATGCGATAAACCATGGGTCTGTCGTTAGCTCTTTTCCAATGTTCACATTGACTTTACGGGCCACATCGGCTCTAGCATCAAACGAAACCGTATACGTGCTACCTTTTTCAAAGTATAAATCTTTTTGATACACTTGTGGCGCATATGAAGCACCACCTACTTGAGATATTGAAACTTTCATCTCATTGTTTTCTACTGTAGCACTACCTACAGCATATCCACTCCATTGATCTCCCCACCATGACGACCAATGCGCATCTCCATTATTAAAATCTCCGTTATCAATGCCAGGCGTTGTGGTTGGTACCGGTTCTGGTTGTGGCGCATTGTTAACTTGTAGGACCACATTGTCAATATGAATTGTATGGTTGCCTACTGGACTATTACTATTCTTTCCTAATAAAAACTTTAAGCTCGTCGTATCATCGGATGGCATGGTAAAGGTATAGCTATAACGGCTCATTTCATTAGTAAACCTAGGTTTCTCACTCAAGAATCTAGCATATTGAGCATTCTCTACTGTAACTTCGACATCTCTTAGTGCTGATGAACGCGCATCAAATGACACAATATACTCGACACCTTTTGATAACTTTAAGTTACTTTGTTCAAGAATAACACTCCATGTCTCGTTTCCTTCATGTCCGATTTCAATCATCGCTTCTTCTTGACTATTAACAGAAAGCGCAGCATTCGCATCGTAGTGCACATAGCTGCCCCAAGAATCAAAGCCATTTGCAAACTGACCATTCTTTAACGGGAATAAGTCTACTTGCCCGTAATCTATCTTTGTTGATGTTTTCAGAAGAACGACATCATCTAAATAGAAGACGTTGTCTTGCCCACCAAGATTAAAGATTAGTTGCCCTTCTGTATCCGTTACCTCATTAGGCATCGTGAATACAAGACTGTATTCTGCCATTTCTGTCGTAAGATTGATAGTTTGTGCTTCAGAATAACTAACTAGACCATCTTTACTTCTTACGTCGACTTGGATCGTAGTTGGTTGTTCGGCTCTAGCTTTGAAGGTTGCTTTATACTCATTGCCTTTCAATAGGTACATACCTTTTTGAACAACTTGAACATCTGTTGGATGTGCTCCTCCATCTGTCACTTTTACTTGTAGTTCTCTTGTTCCCTCATCTACACTTGCCGTGGCAACTGCTTGATTGGTAACAAGATTCCAATATGTCATTCGGTCCATTCTTCCTTGATCAAATGTTCCGTTATACACATGGTTTCCGTTTGGTAATGGTTGTTTAGGACCGTTTTCGTCCTCAGCCTGACCCGTAACATCTTCCACACGAACATTACCAATCCATACAGGGTTTAATCCATTATTTCCAAGATTAAATTCTAATCGAGACGCAAGATCTGTCTCTGCCAACATATCAAATGTAAATTCATAGCTTTGTAGTTGATCTGTTAGAGAAATCGTCTCTTCATTTGAATATTTTGTCCAACCTCTTTCAGCACCTGCTCCGAGTTTTACCATCATATTACGATTACCCGTAGACTTTGCGTCAAAGCTAACTTTATATTTACCACCTTTACCTAGTGAAAGATTCTGAATTAATTGTAGAGAATAAAGTTGATTACCAGGACTTGAAGGTGATATCTTCGCATAATTAACACCATTAATGGAGTCAACGTTAATGGAGCCATTTCCGCCAAAATCAGGTAGGTGAACAAAATTCCAATACGTTGCATTTAGTGCCTTACCACCAGCATCTACTTCTGTAATGGGTTGCTCATATTGATTATCGTAGATGTAATTTCCATCTTCTAATGGTTGTTTTGCCCCTTCAGGTAAAACGATTTTTTCAACAACAGGTTCTGTAGGCTCTTGATACTCTCTCTTTTTTAAATCATAGACACGAACATAATCGATTTCCATTTTCTTTGGAAAAATAGTCGATTCGTCTGGGTCTCCATCAAACCATCCGCCTACTGCTAAGTTCATAATTAGATGAAAATTTTGATCAAATGGTGCTGGGTATGCATATTTTGTGGCATTGTTACGTCCTTTGGAATACCAGTTATTTTGAGTTTGGTATAACTTTCCGTCTACATACCAACGAAGTTCTCCTGGTTCCCACTCAAGTGAGTACGTGTGCCATGAATCAATTCCTCTATTCTTAGGTAGTTCATACTCTTTACCTGTATATTTGTTATTCGGCCATACTTCTCCATAATGGATGGTTCCAGCAACTGTATGCGGTTTACTTCCCCAACTCTCCATAATGTCAATTTCTCCTGAAGCAGCCCAACCATCATATTTATCTTCTTCTGGTAGCATCCAGATTGCTGGCCATAATCCCTTACCTACAGGAAGTTTTGCCTTAATATCAAATCGACCATATTTCTTACTAAATAAGCCTTTTGACTTTAATCTTGCTGAAGTATAATCATACGTTCCAAACTGATCCGTTACTTTTTCCTTTTTCGCTTGAATTATAAGCTTTCCATCTTTTACGTAAGCGTTTTCACTGGAGTCCGTATAAAATTCCTTCTCATTGTTACCCCATCCTGGTGCGACTCCGTTACCATCTTCATCAACAATCCAGTTTCCTAGATCATACGTCCATTTTGTGCGATCAATTTCTTTCCCTTCAAACTCATCGGACCACACAAGTTCCCACTCTGATTTACTAGACTTCTTTACTTTTTCTTGATTTTGATTCCCTAATGCTGCTGTAGGTAAAATAAGAAAAAAGCATAGTAAAACTAATAGAATTCTTTTCAAGTTTCTTCCTCCTTATCATAAGGTTAGTTTAGTTATAAACGAGGTACCGCCTTCACCACCACCTCCTTTTCGTACAATACTTTTTAAGCATGAGGTATCTCTAGGAGTGTTTTTATTGAGGGAATATAGAAAAAATCCATGTAAGTAGCGTCATCCAAGGAAACGCTACTTACAAAGTTTAGTTAGAGAGCAATAGTTTACTTTATTAATGTTGAAATAGAGTGAAGAGGCAGCTCAACTTCACGAAGCTCGTCACCTATAGATACGTTTACTTTTTCTGTTGTATCAGTAGCATTCATCAGGACAACTACTACTGTTCCGTCTGCATTTTGGAAAGCAACCGTTTGGATGCTGTCTGTATTAAGTTCATGCTTAATTCTGACTGCACCTGGCTTTACATATTTACTGAAATGTCCAATGTAATAATAAGAGCTATTGTAATGGATTTCTCCTGTCTTCGTATCTACTATGATTGGAGCATCACAGTAGTTTCCAACATGGTTAGGTCCCCCTTGTTCATTTAGGACAATATTCCAATCAATCCAGCCTTCTAGCCAGTTGTTAAAATCCCCAATCATGTTACGAGCATATCGTTCACCCGTATGCCACGCACCAAGCTTTACTCCGCCTTCAATACATCCTTCTGTGAAGAGAAGATGTTTGTCAGGGAAGTCATGATGAATTTTTGATAGATTTTCAAACTCTTCTGAAACATACCAATGAATACCTGTTCCCCAAATATACTTGGCTGCATCTGGATCAGAGAAAATGACTTTTGCACGTTCATATGCGACATCACGGTTATGATCCCATACAACGATTTTCTTATCTTGAAGCCCCTCTTTTTCTAAAACTGGGCCTAAATAATGTTTCACAAAATCACGTTCTTCTTCAGCTGTATAACGGCATGAATCCCAAACTTGCGTTGCTTCCGGTTCATTTTGTACGGATACACCCCAAATAGGAATCCCTTGCTCTTCCATTGCTTTAATATATTTCGCATAGTAAAGAGCCCAAACTTCACGATACTCTTCCTTTAGCTTCCCACCATGGTTCATATCATTGTTTGTCTTCATCCATGCTGGAGGGCTCCATGGCGAGGACAAGATGGTGATTTCTTCACCGGCTATGTTTCTAGCGTCCTTAATTAATGGAAGTACCCATTTAAATTCTCTTTCAATTGAAAAAGTGTTTAGGTCTGTATCATGGTCATCCACATAGGTGTAATTTTCTAACGCGAAATCACAGCTGTGAATATGAGTTCTGCCTAATGTATACCCAAGCCCTTTCTCTTTATCAAAATAGCTTTCAATGACTTTCATTCTATCTTCTGGGGAGATTTGAGCTAATGTATAAGCCGCTGCTTCTGTGAACGCTCCTCCAAATCCCATAATTTTCTGGAATGATTGTGAAGGGTCTACTGTTAATAGAGTCGTTTCATCTTTTTTCTCAGACTCAACCATTCGAGCCTCTATTTCATAAAACTTTTCATCTTTTCCTTGTGCTGTTTGGATAATCTTCACTTATGTCCCCTCCTATTCGTTGTTTGCTTATCCTAGATAAACATCTATTTTCTTAATCTCTTTGTTTCTAATTAAGAGAGCATACTTTTCTTCTAAGAAGTCGTTCTCTACTTCAATCTTCTCCTCATTCCCATGAAGAACATATTTCACCGTTTTAACTCCATCCACACCGAACGTATTTTTTCTTTCTGGATTATAGTAAGTGACTTCTACTTCTCCTAGTAAAACAAAGCGGATCTGATTTTGGTCATTAAATAACCACTCTGGAAGAATAGGCTGCAACTGAAGAACTAACTGATCCTCATTCACTGAGAACAACTTCTTACCCATCATCATCACTTGCCACATACTTAAAAATTCAGCTGTTGTTCCACTTAATCTCGCTACAAATCCTTGACCATGAACAGCTGGATCTGGATTTACACTACTTGCAATAAAAGAAGAATTCTCCAATGTACTTCTTCCATATACTTCAGGATCCATAAAAGGAGGTAAAGCATGCTTAAAATCTTCGAAGAATGCATCATATAGTCCCGCTTTTAATAGACTTAATAGATATTTGAATTCCATGTGCATAAAAATGGATTCTCTCTCTAACCAGCCTGGTGTAAAGGCGCGAGCACGACCAATTTCATATGTCATCTCTTCTAAAGAGCTAGATGTCTTATACATCTTTAAGCTTTGGTCATACAATTCAGATTCCTTAATTAGTTGGTGAATAGTACTTGATTCTTCTTGTGATTTGTTCGTTTTTAACGCTCTTGCTGGTCCTTCTAAGAAATGTGGCAGAGGCACTGCATGAAACGCATGTACTTCCGCTATTGGTAAACCTTTTTCATTCACTCGATCTGTTACCTTATAATCACTTGCCTCAAAATAGAAATAGGTCGGTGTTAATCCTTCGCCATGAATGACTGCTTTATCAATCCCTAGATTTACTTTGTTAAGATAGTTCTCAAGCATAAGAACCAGATCATTCGAAGTAAAATGCACTTCCTCACCGGAAACTTCATTTCTTACCGCTTCTCTGTATTGTTCACGGGCAGAAGAAACCGAATCCCAATAATGGAAATCATCTAGGCTGCCATTTCTGTATTGTTCTAATGCATTATTAACCGATACGATGAACGGATGTAATTCTACCGGTACAGCAATACTGTGATCTGACTGCTTTAATGCATCAAGCATAAATTCTAGTACTCTTTTTAGTTCATACGTTTCACTCATCGCAGAACCAAATAATCCAGGTAAGCCATTCATGGAATCATTCCAGCCCGGCTTATTGGCTTCCATCTCAATTCCCATTCCAAAAGGATCTAACGTGGAAAACTTAATAAAAGCTAAACCAAATAACTTACTCATTAAGTTTGTTCGATAGAGATCTCCATTACTAGTTACCAACCAATTTCCTTCACCATCATGGTTCTCATGGATGGCTCCGTATTGACGTACTTTCCCATCTGCTACAACATATTTCTCAGATCTCGGCTTCACATAAACGTGGCTGGTGAAGAACTTATAGTCATGATCTTGGAATAACAAGCTATCTTGCTTCTCTGGGAAAATAGAAAGATAGTTCTGAATCAGGTCTAAGTTATACGTCCAATGATCCATCCAATATCCTTCTCCAAATTCGGCCTCCATGTTTTGCTTACTTCTAGAAAGGACCTGTTTCAAAAATTCCGATGGAGCTACTGTAAGTTCCATTTTTCGTTCTAGGATGGACTGTAGTAAAGAACCAGGTGTATAGGTGCCGCTTAATTTAGATTGAATCCATTGTTGATCTGATTCTGATACGAAGGTTCCCTTCACCCATTCCACATCACTCTTATCTTTCAGCTCAAAGCTTGCCCCTTTTACGACTAACGGGTTATATCCATCTGCCTGAATTAAACTCATAAATAGCTTGATGTTATAATCACCTATTTCTGGGTGGAAAAAGATATCATTTCGACGATTTTGGTTCACATCACGGAAGTTCCCATTCCCTTGTGAAAAGAATTCAGGTGCTAGTGAAAAGAAGTTATAATCGCGCTCTAAGTCACCATGTTTCCTAGAGTATACGTAATAGACAAAGGGATCCCCCTCTGTTTCAAGCATCATCGGTAGTCCACCACGCAATACATTATCTAAATAGCTTTGTTTACAGTAAGCATCAAATAACGGTAGACCTGATTCTGTATGAATATCTTTTGTAATTTCGTTCACTAGTTCTCTTGCTTCTAGATATTTTTGATTCATATAGGATGATTGAGATAAGTCTGACACTCTATCGTTAATTAGACTAATATCATTCACATGACCAATCATGGTATATAAAGTAACCTTTTCACCTGGAGCTAGCTTCTGTTCGAACGCTGAGAATCCAGATGGGACTTTATTTGCGGTTATTGGCTCTCTTTCTACTAACTCTTTTACCGACACTTGCGCAAATTCATTTGGAAAAGACCAAGACGTATTTTTACCAAACACATCTTCCACATCAACAATGGGAGATAGTAACTCTCCGTCCTGAACAAAGCTTAAGTAGAAATGACCTTTTGTCACTTCTTCTACCTCTGCTGTATCATTTGTTGAGGAGCGTACACGGTAATAAGGAACTTTATTCTCAAGATTAAAAACGTCCATCCAACTCTTTAGCGTATTTCCCACTGCCTTATACGCCGCATCGTCAACACCGAAAGGAATAATGGCCGGTAGACCGTCTACAACTTCCAACTCTATTAGTGAGTCTGTATGGTTCTCTAGTTCAACTTTACGAACAAGTGCAGCAAAGTTCTCATTAGGTAAGGTAAAGTACGTAACAGTCGTGTTTAAACCGGTTTCTTTATTATCTTCTTGTATTTTTAGTTCGTTTTCCTTTATGAACATTTTTCTTTCAGCTGAAAAATTCGCTGACGAAAATGGTTCTGAGACTTTTCCATTCATCTTTACGAATGTTCGAAATCCATTTGTAGAGACACGTTGATAGGCTTGATTGGCAGGGAAAAACTCCGTAATAGCATGATTTTTATCTTGTACACCAAAGCTTACAATCGCTTGTCCTCGATTGACATAAAAGGACCACATTGGTACTCCGTATACCCCTGCAATTCCAGGAAGAAAGCTTGAGAATGTTTTCGCTTCATCATATTGATTGATTGCAAAGTAATTCTCATCATTAAACGTATAATTGACCATGATGTGCACCTCTCTTCATTAGATTGTTCTTGTACGTATAATGTCTGCGTAGCGATGACCTGTTTCTTTTAACGTCCTTTTTTGAGTTTCAAAATCTACATACGTAATACCGAAGCGTTTATCATATCCGAATGCCCACTCAAAATTATCTAGCAATGACCATAAATAATATCCTGCTATGTTCATGCCTTCATCATTTAAATCAGCAACTGCTGCAATATGTTCTTCTACATATTTCTGGCGTTCTGTATCATATACTCTTCCATCCTCAGCCACTACATCATCAAATGCCGCACCGTTCTCTGTTATATAGATTGGTAAATTTGTATATTCTTCTCTTAGCCTTCTAATAAGTTCCTTAAATTCATTCGGAGCAATATCCCAGCCCATACCCGTTTTATCATAATCAGAGTATGCTGCTTTATATAAGAAGTCTGCAGCACTTGAAAACTCAACGAATGAACGAGAATAATAGTTAATTCCGAAGAAGTCACATTCAATTGAGATTTTTTCCAAATCACCCGTTTGTATAAAACTATAATCATGTACATATTTTGAAAATAGATTCATCATATCGACTGGGTAACTGCCTTTAAAGACAGGATCTAAAAACCAGCGATTCCCGTAACCGTCTGCATTATTAGCTGCTAAGCGATCATTTGTCGAGTTACTCGCAGCATAAACAGGTGATAGATTTAACGTAATCCCAATTGGAGTCTTTGATTGGAATTGGTTCTTGAGTAAATCAACAGCTTCTCCGTGAGACAAAAGTATATGGTGAACTGCTTTTAACGCTTCTTCCATATTCGTATGTCCCGGTGCATGAACTCCCTGATGATAGCCTAAAAACCCGGCACACCATGGTTCATTATGTGTAATCCAAGAATCTACGTCTGCATCCAACTCTTCAAAACAGATATTGGCGAACTCTTTAAACCAGTTTACCGATTCACGATTTGTCCATCCCCCTAGTTCATGGGCCCACATTGGAAGATCCCAGTGGTACAACGTGACAGATGGCTTAATGTTATTTTCTTTTAATTTCGAAATGAGTCTCTTATAAAAATCCATACCTGCAGGATTGTACTTTCCTTGCTCAGGAAAAATTCTTGGCCATGCGATGGAGAAACGATAAGAGTCTACCCCTAATGTTTTGAGTATTTCTACATCTTCTTCATAACGGTGGTAATGATCACATGCTACATCACCATGATCCATATTCCACACTTTTCCTGGAATACGTGAGAATGTATCCCATATGGATAGCGTTCTACCATCTTCTTTATAAGCTCCTTCTATTTGATAAGAAGAAGTGGCGGTACCAAATATAAAATCCTTTGAAAATCTAGTCATTTCTTTCACCTCTATGTTTTTTATATACCTTTATTGAATCAATCAGCATTTGCTGCGGAAAGGTAGTGGTTTCGTCAGGATAACCTGGCCATTTACCACCAACGGCTAAATTAACTTGCAAGTAAAAATCACGGTTGAATGGAGCTGGATACTTTACAGCTGTACCATCCTTATCATTTATCGAAAACCAATTCGTTTGTTTGGCATAAAGAATACCATCGACATACCATCTGAATTCTTCTGGTTCCCAATCTAGGGTAAATTCATGAAAATCATCAGAGAATTTTTGACCATTTGGAAGTGTATACGACTCTCCAGTGTACGTATGTGGTACACCGTAATGAAGTGTTCCGTGTACCGTTTCAGGTTTATGGCCCACTATCTCCATAATGTCAATCTCCCCGCAGGACGGCCATCCGGAATAAAGCTCCATATCTTCTGGCATCATCCAAATAGCTGGCCAAATTCCTTGACCTTCAGGAAGCTTAGCTCGAATTGAAAAACGCCCATAGGTCCAGCTTTGCTTTCCTTTTGTTGTCAGCTTAGCTGACGTATAAGGATGCTCTTTCCATGTTTCCTTATGGGCTTCAAGCACTAGTATTTGCTCATCTAGGCGTGCGTTATGTTTTCGAGGAGTGTAATATTGCAACTCTTTATTACCAAAACCTCCACCGCTATCGACAAAGTTCCAATTCTTTTCATCTATTTCTGAATCCAAGAACGAATCTTCCCATACAAGTTTCCAATGAGCTGGTTGAATATCTCCCTCTGTAAGCGTAATCAATTTATAGTTTACGATTTGGTCATTATGATCTACTTCATACACCCCAATATATTTGTTTATTACTGCATCCACTCCAGTAATACAACTTCCTAGAATATAGGGATTTGTAACAGTTCGATCAAAAGGCACTTTTTCCCCAACTGTCGTATTTATGATTGGTGAGGATGAAATCTTCACTGCTAGATGATGACCTGAAGCTATAACAACGTCTGTAATCTTAGTCGTCCCCATCTTTTCTCCTTTACTAATGGTTGCTTGAAGGGCATGTGAGGGATTTGTCTGACTGTTTTCTACTACCATGTTCTCCACTCCATCCTATTCATCATAAATTTACTGCGTATTCTACTATTTTACCCTGTTCAGAACGATTACTTTAGACGAGGAATTTTGTATTCGGTTACGATATTTTAGAATGACTCCTTTCTAAAAATATCCGGCATTTGCTATCTTTACGAAGCAACCATATATAGGATGAACAAAAAAATAACGAGCCTAAGCTCGCTATTTTCCTTGAAGTATGTCATCTATTAATGTCAATTCTTCATGTGAGAAATGAAGATTTTCTAATGTTTTTATATTCTCTTCAATTTGACTAACTTTACTAGCTCCAATTAATGCAGAAGTAACGCTTTTTTCTCTTAATACCCAAGCTAATGCCATTTGAGCCAAGCTTTGTCCTCGTTCTTTTGCAATATTGTTAAGTAAGATTACCTTTTGCACTACTTCTTGTGATACATCTTCCTTGTTTAGAAAGCTTTTATCCTTCATGGCTCTTGAATCAGAAGGTATACCGTTGATATAGCGGTTTGTTAATAGCCCTTGTGCGAGTGGTACAAAAGCGATGCATCCAACCCCCTCGTCTTCTAGCAAGTTGGTTAAACCATCTTCAACTGAACGGTTAAACATAGAATACGCGGCTTGGTGAATGAGCATCGGTGTCCCTAGTTCTTTCAGAATAGCTATTGCTTTCTTTGACTCTTCTACACCGTAATTTGAAATACCAACATATAACGCTTTACCTTGTCTGACGATTTGATCTAAAGCTAACATTGTTTCTTCTAAAGGGGTGTCCGGATCCGGTCTATGATGATAAAAGATATCTACATAATCAAGCCCCATTCTTTTTAAGCTTTGATCTAAACTAGAAATTAAATATTTCTTTGATCCCCAATCACCGTAAGGACCTTGCCACATATAGTAACCTGCTTTGGTAGAAATGATCATCTCATCTCGATACCCAGCAAAATCTTGTTTTAGAATCTTACCAAACGTTTCTTCAGCTGACCCGGGTGGTGGCCCATAGTTATTTGCTAAATCAAAATGAGTGATGCCTAAATCAAATGCTTTTTGGACCAATGCTCGTCCATTCTCATATACATCTTCCCCACCAAAATTATGCCAAAGACCTAAAGAAATAGCTGGTAATTTTAATCCTGAACTCCCACATCGGTTATATATCATTTGTTCATAACGTTGTTCATTTGGGTTATACCTCATAGTGAAACCTCCATTACTCTCTACTTGTTGCTACTACCAGCCTAAAGGTGAATGTTCGATCTCTTCTTGCCAAAAGCATTGAATGCTTCTTCTTAACTCTGGTGACATTTCCCTTGTACTTGCAGCTACATTTTCTTCTAGTTGATGAATCGTTTTAGCACCTGGAATAACTGTTGAGACTTCCTGAAATGCCAGGATAAAACGCAAGGCTGTTTGTACGATGGATTCATCACCAACTACTGTTTCTAGTTTTTGAAGCAGGTTCTGCCTCCGTTCCATTTGCTCCTTTGACCATCTACTTCTAATACCGGTAAAGATACTGTCTTTATGATATTTCCCTGTAAGCCAGCCGGAATCTAGTGGGACCTTAATGATAAGTCCTACATTCTTTTCTTTTGCTCTATGAAAGGCTTTTTCAGGCTCTTGATGAAATATATTGAACATCACTTCAATCACTTGAGCATTTGTATGTTCTAAAATTTCAAGCATTTCCTGACTTGAATCAACAGATGCTCCATATGCCCTGATTTTACCTTCACTCTTCAAAGTATCTAACAGTTCAAACTGCTCACTATTGCCACGTAAGCAGTCCGATGGCGGATTATGAAGAAGTAATGTATCTACATAATCCGTTTGGAGGCGTTTTAAACTTAATTCAATAGAGTGTCTCAGCTTTTTAGCATCAAAATCAACTACATTATTAGAGTGATGGCCAATCTTTGTATTGATGATGACTTGATCCCTTTTCTCAACTAGAGCTTTTCCTAGCAATTCTTCACTTTTTCCGGCTCCGTAATTAGGAGCCGTATCAAAAAAGGTACAGCCTTGGTCCATCGCATGATGAACGAGGGAAATAGCCTCTTTGTCTGGCATTTCCCCCCAATCTTTTGTATTGCCTAATTGCCAAGCTCCAAATCCGACCTCTGAAACTTGAATTCCTGTACTTCCAAGTGTTCGATATTTCAATCGATTCCCTCACTTATCTAGTTAATTGTTGCTCCGGAACTCCTTTGGCGAAATTCCTTCCATCTCTCTAAAAACTCTAGCAAACTGTTTTGAGTTCTTATATCCAACCTTCTCGCCGACCTCAAAAACCTTATAATCCGTTTCTTTTAGAAGTTTTTTCGCTTCATTGATTCTGATTTTTTTAACATAGTCTACAAAATTACTGCCAGTAAACTCCTTAAACGTATGACTAAAATAGGAGTAATTAACGGAAATATAATTGGAAACAACTGCGAGATTTAAATCAGTATGATAATTTTCTTCTATATACTTTATGGCTTTGCCTATATATTTCTGATCAGAGTAGACAGACTTCACTTGCTTAACGTACTCATGAAGACGCATGACTAAATCTTCAACTGCATAATAGTAGTCATGGAAGTCTTTATAGTTGTACATATCTCCCACTTTGCTATATAACTTAAAAATCTCAATGGATTCTTCTCCTAATTTGTTGAAGAAGTTATCAAAAATATGCTGATTGATTGCTTCGCTAATTGCTTCCATATAAGCAATCCCTCGCGATGAAATCTTTTCATAGTCAAAGACGCTTAAAAGGCTGTATTTTAACTCCTTATCTCGATCTGTTCCTAGCATATTAGAGATTTTATAAATTAATTCCTCAGGCAGGTCTTCCGGCTCGAACTGTTTGTTCTTAACTTCTTCATACTGGATGACCTCACATCTTGGTAATAGAAATTGATATTTTTTAGATAAGAATGCTTGGTTATAGCCCTCTTTTAGTTTCTTTAACTCCCATTGTTTTTCACTTACTGACTGGAACAAGTGAAAGTACTTATCTTCTTTTGATTTCTCTGTTAGGTAATCAAACACTGTTGCATCTGGTGTTAGGAGAACCACATGACCATAGTTATCATTAAAACTAATATGCTGCCTATCCTCCTGACCATCTCGTTTTTCAAGTAGATGTTTAACTCGTTTAAGACATTCAATCGGACCCATTCCACTTTTATTCACAAGTATGTCAACATAGTATCCATTCGGGTATTCGTGCATTTTTAGATTTTGGCATATTCGTTGAATCTCATCCTCATCAATATGCTGATTTAGTAGTATATAATTTAGTTGGCTTGTACGTAATTCATCTAAATGTTCTACTCCCTTTTCTTGGTCAGCCTCTAATTCTTCTAACACCCTATTAAGGGATTGAGAAAGCTCTTTTCGATTAACCGGTTTTAATAAATAATCTTTTACTTTTGACTTTATAGCCGCTTTGGCATACTCAAAATCATCATGACCACTAAGGATGATGACAGATGTTTTCATTTTCCTATCTTGTACTTCTTGAATAAGAGTGATTCCATCCATCCTCGGCATCTTAATATCTGTAATCATAATATCAACTGATTCCTGAGCCATAATATCCAATGCTTCTTGTCCATCAGAAGCTACTAAGATGTCAAATACGTCCGAAAACTCTCTTTTTATCATTGCCTGGATTCCGAGACGAATGTTTTTCTCATCGTCTACTATTAAAAGTCTATACATGCTTCCGTACCCCCTTGATCACTAGACAAGGTAATGTCACTACAACTTTCGTGTATTTGCCTTCAAGGCTTTCCACATGAAGTCCATATTCTTTTCCGTAATGAAGTTTAATTCTCTCATTCACGTTTCGAAGACCAATTCCACCTTCAGAATGGAGGTGTTCTGGCGCTTTTCCCTCGTGCACTTGAATTTGTTTATTAAGGTTCTCTAATTCATCAGGTGCTATTCCAATCCCATTATCAATGACTTCAATCTTAACGAAGTCATTCATTAATACAGCAGAAATCACCAACATTCCCTCTCGATCATAAATAGATGGACCAATACCGTGTTTTAATGAATTTTCTACGATAGGTTGAAGAGACATCTTAAGAATTTCTTGGTCCATTAAATCAGGTGGAATGGTTACTTTCAAAGTAATACGCTTATCAAGTCGCAAATTCATTATATCAATATAATTCCGGATATGGGTAACCTCTTCTTGAAGAACCACAAAATCATTTTTCCACTTTAAGTTATACCTCATCATTTCTCCGAGTGACGTCAGTGCATCAGAGATATCATATTTCTCTTCAATTTCTGCCATCATTTTAATATTCTCTAATGTGTTATATAAAAAGTGTGCATCGATCTGCGTTTTCAGTGCTCGTAATTCTACCTCTTTTGTTGAAGCTTGTTTGTTGACGGCATCCGCAATCAACCTATTGATTTTTTTTAACATTTCTCTAAAATGATGAGCTAATTGTGCGATCTCACTCTCACCATAGATATCTACTTGTACAGAGAAATCCCCTGCTTCGACTCGTTTCATTAGGTCAATTAGTTTATATAGTCTCTTTAGTAGAAAAGAAATTAAAAAATACGTTAAGACTGAAAGAATGAAAACGAGCAAAAACGTACCGCTTAATACAATGTTTCTAGTCAATTTCATTTCGGCATATATGTTTTCTAAAGAGAGTACGTTTAAAACATGAGAGTCTATTTCTTCCACATAGGTTGAACCAATCAAGTAGGGGATATTGTTATGCTCAAATTGAACACTTGCGATTTCTTGATTCTTTATCGCTGTAAATTCTTCTTGTATGACTGATAACTTAATGTCATGTTCTTTTAAAAAGTGTTGATTAGGGTCCTGATACACATTATGATGTGGGTCTATTACAATCATCTCCGATTGTCCATCAGTAACAGGACTATACATTTTAGGATAAAAGTTCTTGAGATGCATACTAATCTCAATGATTCCTAAGTGTTCATCCAACGGATACTCAATCTCCCGAAGTAAGGAAATCTTGGCATTTTTATTTATAATTAAATAACGATCTAATAAGTCAAGATCACTCTTTTCGTATGACCATACTTCCATACCGTTTCGAGCCAACACTTCGCTTAACCAAGGTTTATCTAAAATTCTCTCCTCTTTAAACACGATAGGCCACATTTCTGTTACATATGGATTACTTGTAAAAAGCCGGATATGTGCAATGGTTGGGTTATTATTTTGAAGCTTTGCCACATTTGAAAAGGCATTCATCTTAAAATCGATCAGTTCGTTTATATTGGTTTCATTTCTTGTTTTGATATATTCAATGAAATGGTTATCAGATGCTACCAATTGAGCTGTTCTTCTCATAGACTCAATGTTGTTAAGAATATGAATACGTTCCATCTCTAATAAATTTTCATTTTTTCTCGTAATCGCATGCAAGGAGTTTTCATAAAGTTGATTTGAATAATAAAAAGTAAAAATAATAGCAGGTATCATAAATATGATGACATATAACGAAATTAATTTATTTTGTAACGATATTCCCCACAGCTTTTGGAACGGTGAAATTTGCATTAGTTTTTTCATTACCATCACATCCACTAGAATATTTCATCTTCATCTAGTTTTGATTATATCACTCCAGATATATATAGGAAAAAACCCAGAAGAAATCCTGGGTTTTTTCTAACTATTTTATTTTGTTGCTGCATCAAGCTTTTCTTTATTCTTCTTGAAGTAGTTTTCTTGGTATTCCTTCACTTTATCATAGCCATAATCATCGCGCTTATCTAAGAATTTGTTGAAGATTTCATCAAACTCTTTATCTGATTTTGCTAATAATAGTTTAGGTAATGTTTTACCCCACTCTTGAGCAATCTTACTTCCTGCAACACCTTCTGCAGAAGTACCTGTTGGGTTAATTCCATCATACGCTGCGAAACTCATTGTTTTACCTTTTGTCCAATCTTCCATTTGCTTAAACGGTTCAGCAGCAGGTGGTGCCCATGCAAGACTCATATTCGTATCCATTAACATCCAGAACTTATATGATCCACCGTATTGTTGGTCAAACGCAGCACGGTCGTTATTTAATAATTCTAGTACTTCTGGTTTGAATTGAGACTTACCGTCTACAACTTCATACATTTCGCCTTCTTTACCTAAATAAAGATCCTTCTGACCTTCTTCACTAATTAAATAGCTTAGGAAACGAATTGCTCTTTCTTTATCTTTTACATCTTTTGAAATTAACGTTACTGTCCATCCAGAGATGCTATCTCCAGCAAGAGTTGGTGCATCTAGATTAGAGTTAGCAGGACCATCAACTGCGATATATACTGAGTTTGGATCATTTGCATATAAAGCTTGTTGTTGAGCTGCTAAATCACTACGTTGGTAAAGCATTGCAAAGTAACGACCTTGTGCAATTTTTTCTTCCATTTGTGGACGCTTATCAATGAAGATATCTTTTGCAAGTAATCCCATATCGTTTGCTTCTCTAAATGTTTTTAACCATGCTAGATATTCTGGATCAGTTGTACGGTCGTACAGTTCTCCATCCTTCTCCATAGGAATCGCTAAGAAGTTTTGTAAGTAACCTTCTAAAGAAGTATTACCAACATCTGTAAATTCATTTAGACCAAATGGAATTAATGGAGCTCCATTTACTTCAGGGAATTTTTCTTTTGCTGCTTTAAGTGCTGCTAAGAATCCTTCTGGAGTTCTCATATCTGGACTACCGATTGCTTCGTACATATCTTTTCTTACAAGGAATGTTTGGTTAGATGGCTTAAGTTCTTTATACTGATCAAAATCCTTCGGTGATGATGAAGCATTTGGATAACCGTATACATTGCCATTTTCTTGCTTATACCACTCTAGTTTTGCACCATCCGCTACTTTGAAGAAATACGGATCATAGTTTTCAGCAAGTTCATTTAAAGGAAGAACTAATTCCCCTTCAATCATCTTCTTTACTGCATCTTCCCACCAACCAATTGTGATAAAGTCCGGTAGCTTACCAGATGCAATCATCGTATTCATTTTTTCAGCTTCATTACCTGCAGGTGAAATAAAGTTAACTGATACACCTGTTTTGTCAGTCACATACTTAGAAACTGCATCTTCTCCCCATTTACTTGCATACCAAGAGAAGTTTACATACCAGTCAAATGTAATAGGTGACGTGTCCGCTTGCCAACCTGGCTCATCAGCTGAAAGCTTTGGTGCATCTTTTTCTTTATTTTCGTTTGAAGCGCTTTCATTTGACTCACTATTTGAGCATCCAGCAAACAATGCTACAAACATAGACATCATTAAAATGAAAGTAATTGTCTTTGAAAACAAGTTTTTCTTCATTATAATTTCCCCCTTATTTTTGTTAGGCACTGTTTTTTGAACAGTGCCACTATATTTAAAGGCTTTTCTTTTGAAAAGCTTTTAATACCTAAAATCATTAACCTTTTACTGAACCAATTAGCATTCCTTTTACAAAGTACTTTTGTAAAAATGGATATACAAGCATGATTGGTAATGTTGTAACAACCATTGTCGCAAGTTTAATCGATTGCGACGTAACGGTTTTGGTTGTAATTCCACCAGGTGCATTCATCATCATCTGATTGGAGCTTGATTCCGCTACTACTTTATATAGATACGTCTGTATCGGTTGTAGTTCAGGATTATTTACAAAGATCACTCCTGCGAAATAGTCATTCCATTGGTATACACCCTGGAATAAGGCAATCGTTGCAATAACCGGCATTGATAATGGAAGAACTACCTTAATAAAAATCATAAAGTCACTCGCTCCATCAATCTTTGCTGCTTCTTCAAGTGAAGTTGGTAATTCTCTAAAGAAGGAAACAAAAATGATCAGATGGAAGAAGTTAAACAGAGTTGGGATAATATATACTAGGAAATTATCGAAAAGCCCTAAGTCTCTAATTAATAGAAAGTAAGGAATTAAACCTCCACTAAAGAACATCGTGATAATCCCAAAGACCATATAAAACTTTCTACCATAAAGGTCTTTACGTGAAAACGCATAGGCAACCATTGCTGTAAATAATACGTGAGTAAGCGTTCCAACTACTGTTTTAGCGACAGTTACACCAAAAGAGGTAAGAATTCCTGGATTCGCAAATACCGCCTCGTAGTTTTCGAATGTAAACTCTCGAGGCCACCAATAAATTCCGCCTTTCATGGCATCTACACCATCATTTAAGGAATTTACTAATACGTACCAAATTGGATAAACTGTGATGAAGCAGATAATGAGCATGAACAGCAAATTGAGGTTGTCAAAAATATACTCACTTTTTGTCCGTCTATTTAATTTAAAAAGCTTGAACATCTAGACACCCCCTTAGAATAAAGAATTCCCATTAAGTTTCTTCACAATCTTGTTAGCTGATAACAATAAGATGAAGGCTATAACTGCTTTTAGTAACCCTACTGCTGTCGCATAAGAGTATCTAGCATTTTCAATACCTACTTTATATACATAAATATCAATTACATTACTAGCACTTTCATTCAGTGAATTACGTAAGATTAAAATTTGATCAAAGTTTGAATTTAACACACCACTTACCGCAAGAATGAATAGAATAGTAATCGTTGGGCGAATGGCAGGTAATGTGACATGCCACATTTTTTGAAATCTATTAGCACCGTCAATAGTTGCTGCTTCGTATAATTCAGTTGAAACCCCTGCTATCGCAGCTAAATAGATAATTGCAGACCATCCTAGCTCTTTCCAAATATCTGATAAAATGACAATTCCCCAAAAATAGTCAGGTTCTGCTAAGAAGTTTGTCCTCTCACTGATTAACCCTAAATTTAGTAAAATATCATTTAAAATTCCGATATCAGCAAGCCATGTTGTCATGATTCCACCTAATACTACCCAAGATATAAAGTGGGGTAGGTAGGAAATCGTTTGGACCATTTTCTTAAACTTTAAGGAAGTAAGCTCGTTCAATAACAAAGCAAATATGATTGGTAACGGAAACGCAATAAATAATTTAATTAGGCTTATACCTAGTGTGTTTTTAAGGACAATCCAAAAATTATCATCAGCTAAAAACTCCTTAAACTGCATAAGGCCTACCCACGGAGCTTCTCCGATCGATTTGATAATGCTATATTCCTTAAAAGCTATAATTAAGCCATACATCGGGATATAGTTGAAAATAAACATCCATACTACCCCAATAAGAGCCATAATTTGAAGTTGCCTTTGCTCCACTAACTTCTTAAAAAGACGTTTTGCTTTTGTCTTTTTACTGACGGTGATATGTTCTTCTGTTATTGTTTCGATTTTTGAATTCATTTCCACCACTATCACCTCCATCGGTACGGTCTTTGTCTTTCACTCTTTCATTGTAAAAAAACATCCATGTTCTTGTAAGGGCTTTAATTTTACTTATGGTTACATTTTTTTGGGTGTCAAATTTATAGAAAGTTAGGAAGGATAAAACTTTTGGTTCTTTTTCGACAAATTTTTTATTGTAAAACTTTAAATTTAAGGGTAAAATACTAAAATGTTAAATAATTAATTTTGTTAATTTTCAATCTATTTAAGATTGATTGACAACGAGGAGGACAAAAATGAGTCAACTAGATCCACACGGTCGTGAACAATGGAAAACACGATCAGGTTTTATGCTCGCAGCGATGGGATCTGCGATAGGTTTAGGTAACATCTGGAAGTTTCCTTATATTACAGGAGAAAATGGTGGAGCTGCATTCATCATCGTTTACTTAGTATGTATTGCACTTATTGGTATTCCTATTATGTTAGCTGAATTTTCAATTGGTAGAAAAACTCAGAAGGATGCTATTGGCTCTTTCCAAGAGTTAACACCAGGAAAGCCTTGGTTTGTTACAGGTTTATTTGGAGTAGTGGCGGCCTTTTTAATTCTTTCATTTTATGGAGTAGTAGCAGGTTGGGCCTTATCGTATACAACGAAGGCAATGAACGGGGAACTTCTTTCAATTCCTGCTGAGCAAATGGGTGATCATTTCGGTGGGTTTATCGGAACTTCTTTAAGCCCAATCTTATGGCAATTATTATTTATGTTTATCGTCATCGTCATTGTTGTGAAGGGTATTAAAGAGGGTATTGAAAAGTGGAATAAAATTTTAATGCCTACTCTAGGTGTTCTTCTATTAATACTAGTTATTCGTAGTGTGACTCTACCAGGTGCAGGGGATGGAATTTCATTTTTATTCTCACCTGACTTCTCAGCTTTAAGTACGGAAGCTGTTCTCGTTGCATTAGGACATGCCTTCTTCTCGTTAAGCTTAGGTATGGGTACGATGATTACGTACGGAAGCTACTTACCAAAGAACGTGAATCTTCCAACGGCATCTGTTGGAATCAGTCTTGCTGACACAGGATTTGCTTTATTTGCTGGATTAGCGATTTTCCCTGCTGTATTTGCCTTTGGAATGGACCCAGGAGCAGGACCAGGGCTAATCTTTATCACACTTCCAGCTGTATTTGAATTAATGCCATTCGGTCAGTTCTTCTCGGTACTATTTTTCTTACTAATTTCTGTAGCTGCCCTAACATCAGCTATATCCATTTTAGAAGTACCAGTAGCTTACTTTATCCGTAAATTTGGATGGACTCGTCAAAAGGCAACTTGGATCTTAGGAACAATCATTTTCCTATTTGGAATTCCATCTTCTCTTTCACTTGGAGCATGGAGTGGGTTCACAATCTTTGGATTAAATTTCTTTGACGCAGTCGATTTCCTAGCATCTAATATTCTTCTACCTCTTGGTGGATTATTAACTGCTCTATTTGTCGGGTGGGCACTTAAACCGAAGCAAGCAACTGAAATGGCCGACCTTAGCGAAAGTACAATCGGAAAACTATGGATTTTCGCTCTACGATTTGTTGCACCAGTGTTAATCGTGTTCGTTCTATTATTTGTGACAAAGATTATTCAGTTCTAATTCAAATCGAACTCATGACAGGCTCAGAGAATGTATCTCTGAGCCTGTTTCATTGCGGTGTGCACCCTTCCTATTAATACTGTTGAATCCATTTCTTTCTCTTTACACAAAAGCTTGTTATTAACACCACTTCCCCCACAATAAGTACACCTGTGCCGAAAACTAATCCTCCAAAGAAAAGAAATTCATTTATACCCCAAGCGTATAAAAACCAACCTACTATTGCTACTAAACAAAATGTAAAGTACAGTGACCAAGCTATGAGCGCTTGTGGTAGAAACATCCTAGTTTTTCTAATCATAAAGGAACCATATTTAAAGCTTAAAAATATAGCAAATAGCATTGAACCGATGTAGACGAACATTGCAAGGTTTAATCCATTCATATTCACACCTCTTATACAAATTTTACCATACTAATTAAAAAAAGCTCTTTTGTAGGTTTTCGCGAATGCGACAACCTTTACAAAACAGCCTTTATGTATGACACTTACTCAGTTGAAGAAATCATTTTTTTACAATCGGTATATAAATATCAAAGTGTGGATCATTGGGATCTGAATCTACAGGATAATGTTCATGTTTAATCGGCATATAAGGATCATAATAGTCTACACCTGCTTCTCTAAAAGCCGTATAGTCACTATTACTTAACCATAGATGAAGGTCCGTATATGTCTTTTGTACATCTTCCCCTTTTTTGTGTGTCGTCTTCACATACTGCCATTCAGGAACCCGGATCTCCGTCATCCCATCAGGAATTTCTTGTTCTTCACTTACTTCATATACAGCGTAATGGGTGAAGCCATTTTCAATAACATGATAGGATAGGCCTAACTGAACATCGGGATTTATTTTATGCTGTAACTCTTCAACGCGCTCTTCCATTTGTCGGATAACATGTTTCAAATGTGGGACAATCTCGTCAAAAGTCCCTGCCCATTTTAGTCCTACTGCACGGTAGGATGGTAATGTAACAATCTCATAGCTCATGTTATTTCCTCCCTATAATATTATTATTCTATTGTTAACATTATCATATACGTCATTGTATTATTCTGTCTTGTTTTACTTTCCTCATTAATAAGATATTACCCAAAAATGGGGACAAGGTACCTATGCCCCTGCCCCACTTTCACATTATTTTACTTTTATCACGACTGTTGTGAGCGGTTGTAGTTCGATGGTTGTAGATGATAATGTGAAGCCAGTTTGTTTTTTCTTGTTTATTTTCTTTGTTCCGGCTTGATCTTGATCGACTAGTACGTCTCCTCGCGTTAGGTCTTCTGATAGCGTTAGTTTTCTAGCTTTTGAATCTGCGTTGATGAAAACGTAGTAAGCTTCACCATTTGTAGCGACGGATTTGTAGGCAATAAGCAGATCCTGGCTATTCATTTCAGGCGCATCTAGCATTGTCACGTTTTGGTCAATGAGTTCCTTTGAGCCAAGACGGAATGCATCGGTTGAGCGACGCAGCTTGATCAAACCTTCTGTATACTTTCTTGTTGTATAGTTAACCGGATACTTCTTTTTATCTGTCGCTTTACTCCAGTCGATTCGGTTAATGATATCTGACGAATCATACGAATCATGGATAAAGTACGGATACTGAAACGGTTCACCTTTTTCGTCTGTCATATACGTAGACTTATACGGTGCTTCCGCTGCCCCTGCTCTCCACTGTTTCGTACGTCCGTATTCCTGACCTGCATGTAGAAACGCAATACCTTGTGATGTTAAGACCATTGCATTGCCTATTCGAATGCGCTTATGAATCTCTAAGCTATTTTCCGCAACATCTGGATCCTTTTTAATCGATTGGGCGATAACATCATGTAGTGTCAGATTGTCATGAGCTGCGATGTATTGCACCACATCCCCTGGCTGATCTGCAACGAAGTTATGCGGCTGTCCTTTAATATTGTCAAAAATTTGCCCAACGTTTCGTGCTCCCCCTGTGATAAATCGAGGTTGCCCTTCACTTCCAAACCCAGATTTCAGCTCATTTCTAAACTCATCAGAGAAGCTTCCAACTGCTTCCGTGTATTGCATCCAATCCTGGTCTGCTGCCTGAATTGGCATGTTTTCGTCACCAGCAAATGTCCTCCAGCCTTCTCCAATCATGACTAGGTTTGGATTTAACTCCCTTGCCTTATCGTATGCAAGCTGAATGCTTGCCGCATCATGATCACCCATCATATCAAAACGGAAGCCATCCACCTTATACTCTTTTACCCAGTGAAGAATGGAGTCAACTAAAACTCGTTGTGACATTTTATGAGTCGTTCCTAAGCGGCCACCGCCAAAACTCGTTCTCGGTGTTCCATCTGCATCCATAAAGTGATAGTAGTTTGGTACTAAATCTTCAAATATAGATACTTGAGCAGTATGGTTATACACCACGTCTAAAATAACACCCATATCTCGCTTATGAATCTCTTTAATTAGCTTCTTAAACTCTTTAATTCTCAGTTCAGGATCGTTCGGGTTTTCTGAATACATACCTGATAAAGAGAAATAGCTCTGTGGATCATATCCCCAGTTGTAATTCGTTTTTGTAGAAGCATATTCTAGCATTCTTTCGCCATTATTTAACTCATTAGCAAAATAATAGCTCATTACTGGTAAAAGCTGAACGTGTGTGACACCTAAATCTTCAATATAATCCAGCTTTTCAACAAACGAAGCAAACGTTCCAAACTGTGATTTCAAGTCCTTGTCGATCGTTGGATCTGACGTAAAGTCGCGCACGTGAACTTCGTAAATAATCGTATCTTCCTTCTTTTTAAATCCAGGGATTTTCGCATAATTTAATTTCGGTCCGATATCGGACACATCCACGATGGCCGCCTTTCCAATTGGGTCACCTGATTCCTGGTTCCAAGCAGCCATAGACTTTGCATAAGGATCTAACGCTAGCTTCGTTGTGTCGCCATGAGTAATCTCGTAATGATAGAAATAGCCTTTTAGTTTTCGAATTCCTGTGTTGTCTTTTGACAGGGTAACAGACCAAACACCTTTTTCACCCTTTGTCATCTCAATCGTATCAACCACTTTGTTCTGATCCTTTTTATCATATAACACAACGGACACGGCATCTGCAGTTGGAGACCAAACCTTTAACTCAGCAGAACCATCCTTGTTAAGCTTTGCCCCAAGCTCACCGTCATAGCCGTACATGGCATCCATTAGTCTCCAGCCCGATTTCACCGTAATCGTTCTGTCTCCATACGTGATGCTATAAGGAACCTTCTCTATATCAAAAGTACCGTGAAGGTGGATCTGTTTATTGCCTTCAATTGTGACACGGTCAATCGTCACATCGTTTCCTGCTGCATCCTTCACTACTAGCTCCTGCTTGAATTGCTCTACATCTAATCCCTCTGTTTTGGATACAAGGAGTGTCAATTCTTGTTCTGATAAAACCTCTCCGGATAAAAGTGCAACCTGCCCTGAACCATACGGATCTGTATACACGTTGTCATCACCTTCTTTAACAAAAAGCACGTTATGCTGATCTAGCATTTCGAATGTAAAGTCTCTTGTTTGCTTACTATCTGCTTTGTTCACAAAAAGAAAGCCTAGCTTTTTAGCATTTTCTTTTAGTTGAATATCATAATAAGCTCCAAACTTCCCAATACCCGCTGAATCTGTTGCGCCATTTGGCCAGCCTTGAGAAGGTGCTGCTACATCCTCCCACACCCATGCGCCCCAGTTGTCATAGTCATCGTTTGTACGGTCGTAATATATGCGGACTGTGTTTGCAGGAAGCTCAACCGGCTCAAATAAATAGATTTCATCGGAGCCTTGCTTAATCCATATTTCATTCATTTCAGGTGAAGTTAATTCTAGCCATTTATCTCCACCATCTTTTTCCCCGTTTGTCGTGTTTAACACCAAGAATCCAACGCCTGCTGCATTTGACTTTAACTCAACATCGACGTAAACGCCGTAGTCAGTAACTCCACCTTCTGTAAATGGTGTTCCACCTGACGGCCAATTTGAAGATGGTGCTGCCACATCTCCCCATAGCCATAAGCCCAAGTTTTCATAGCTATGATCTGTTCGTTGGTAATGAATTCGTAACGTATTAGCTGGAACCTCGCCTGAGTCAGTCGGTTGATCCTCTAGAATTGAACCATTTTCAACCGATAACAACGCAGTTCCTCCATCTTCCTTAGACGGTACGGTAATCGTCACTTTACCGTCTTCTGAAGTAGAATAGGTGACATTTGCATAATGGTCCGTCACGACTGCCTTATTTGAGTCCAAAGCAAGGACCACTGTTTTTGCTGTGTCAGACGTGTTTAATCCAACATAGGCATGTTCCCCATTATAGCTGCGTGAGAAGATTAAATATTGCAGTGCGTCCGAGCCAGCAATTGTAGAACGTGACCCTTTTGCAAAAAGATCCATATTCGCATTTCTAAACGAAAGTACTTTTTGATAGTGTGATAGGATTTTGTTTCCTTCAACCTGGGCCCAAGGGAAATTTGGACGGTTATCATAATACGGGTAATTATTTGCACCAGGTAAGCCAAGTTCCTCACCGTAATAGATGACAGGCTGACCCTTTGCCGTTAGCTGTAGGGAAGCCGCAACTTGATATTTTCCTAAATCGCCATCAACTGTTTCATAGAAACGATCTTCATCATGACTTCCTAAAAACTGCCCCATCGTTGCAGTATTAGAAAGCTTATCATTACGGCTCTCTAGCGCTTTTTCAACCGACATCATTTTTCCGTTCACAAAATGTAATGCCTGGTCGTTAAAATCAAAGTCTAATAGAGAATCCATAGTTCCAGATTGTAAGTATCCTTGGTTTGCGTCAACAGTCGCTCCCCATGCTTCGCCGATTAGCTTAAAGTCTGCCTTTTCATTTGTTAAGGCATTTTTAAAAGCCATCCACGTTGTGTCTTCAACATGCTTTACCGTGTCAACACGGAAGTAATCAATCGTATTCCCTTTTGCTGTTCTTGATTTCTCAATCCAATCTACCTGCCATTGGACAATCTGCTCACGAACAGCAGGGTCTTCCGTTATAAAATCAGGTAATCCCGCTAACTCCCCGCGAATTGTATCAGTACCACCATCACGTAGCATACCGGCAAAACGGGCACGCTCTACGTCTGTAGGATAATGTGGAATGGTGCTACTGTCCTTTTCTTTTAATCCGTATCCAGCATGATTTAACACAACATCAACCATAATCTTCATGCCACGCGCATGCGCTTCATCAATTAATTCGTGAAAATCAGCAAGAGAACCGAAATGTGGATTTAATTCACCAAAATTACTCGCCCAATAACCATGGTAAGCATAATAAGGTGTATCCGATGTATCAAAGCGAACATCGTGCTTAATATTTTCCACAACTGGATTAATCCAGATAGTATTTATGCCAAGCTGATCTAAATAATCAAGCTTCTTTGTAATTCCCTTAAAATCTCCACCCTGATATGTGCCGGTTTTCGTCTTGTCATAACCAATACCATACGGGTCATTGTTAGAGGAATCGCCGTCAAAGAAACGATCTGTCAGCATGAAATAAATGACCGCTTCATCCCAGTCAAAATCTACTTCGTCTCCTGTAAATGTACGCGCTTTTACTTCAAGTGTTGCTTCTCCTTGGTGACGGTTGCCAAACTCATCTACAACGACAATTGGTAACGTCTTAACTCCTGCGGTTACATGCTGATCAACTGCTACAGTAATTTCGTTTAAGGTCGGATTAATCGCTACCTTATCTTTTCCGCCTATAGCCGATAAATCAATATACATTTCACGGACGTCTGCATCCGCTCCTAGATTGACTGTGACAACGGCGTTTTCATTATAGTTGATTGCCGCTGGCTGAACCGAGCTACTTACCGTCAGCTGAGATGCTGAGTAAGAAAGAATTGATTTTCCGTCCACCGTGTTATACGGATCGGTTACTTGTGTCGTGACACCGTTGATGGTGACAAAATAGCTGTATTCATGCTCCCCACTAGGAACGTTATTTAGCTTGTAAGAAAAACGCTCATTTTCTGTCTCTCTCTGCATCACATAGCGCTCACCTAAGATTTCAAGTTCAACATTTTCAACCGTATGCATTTGATCTGCTGCATATAACGCTTGATCGCGGAAATAGAAATGAGCACTTCCGTTGTCCATAAGAGGACCGGTTACTTCGGGAACAATGAAAAAGTCCCCCTGCCCGCTCGTAACTCGAACCTTTGTAATTAGCTCGTGCTGATGTAATTGGATATAGCGATCCTGTTCATAATCTTTTGCCTGCCAGTCTCCAAGACGAACAATAAATCCAATCTCCGTTGCTTCAGGCGCAACCGGAATCTTGAACATGGCCTTTCCATCCTTCACCTCAGTGAATTGAACCTGACCATCCTGTAATCCGGTACCCCAAACCCATAAGTTCCAACCTTCATAGTTTTGGTCTGGTCTCTCATACGAAAAACTAACATAGCGCTCATCAGTTGCGCCCGTAGCTGCCGTAGTTGTGTTTGGCATGTAGCCACCAAACATTGAAACTACTAACAGAATGGACAGAATCATAGCCATTCCTTTTTGAAACGAGTTTCTCTTCATACTGATCTTCCCCTTTCTAAAATGAATTAATATTTTCTGTGTTAGTGAAAACGATTGCACAAAATGACGGAATTTGGTAGGAGTTGAATTAATTTATGTACGATCCGTCTTGTGAAAACGCTATCAATTCGTCTGTAATTTAAAGATACTACCAACCTCATGACTTATCAATCCTTTTTTATCCAGGACAAGTCCTTCCGATCGTTGGATGAGGGGCCTGTCAATATAATCTAATACCCTAATTAACTATAAAATCTACTTCTGCCTCAATTTTATAATTTTTCTGTTGTTGTTCTTTCATATCAATAACAACTGAGAAATCAGCCATTCCCTTCACGACATAATGTCCAGTAGGAAAGTCTTCCCGAGCTAAAAAATCCCTCATAAATCTCACAAAATCTTTTGTATCCTGAGTGGGACTATATCCTCCGCTCTTCATGTACTCTTCACGATATGAAACCCCTTGTTTGAGATTGGTCGTCAATCCAACATTAGTGACAGCTCCTTCGATGACAAAACCCCTTATCTTTTCCTCTATTGTATAGAGAATGGCAGATGACGAATGAGAAATTACCACCCCATTGCGATTTCCTACATACTCTATTTCACCATACAGCTTTACTTCTTCTCCTTCTTCATATTGCTCCTTTTCAGTAACAAGTCTAAAAACAAAATCATCTTTCCTTACTTCATCACTTGTTTTAGAAACGGTAGCTTTTTCTACTTCACTAACAATAAAATTAGACGACTGACAGCCTATCAATAGTATGAGTATGGTTACAACAGTTATGATGACTCTATACACGCCGGATCACCTTCTTCTATAAATTTCTCTTCACTTATCTCCTTTTGCCCACTCACTAATAGAGTGTGAAATGTTTCAAACGACTCTTTTAATTCGCTATCTTTATTCACTAGTCTCAAGCTTACATTGCTAGATTACTAATCTTAATACTGGGTAGCGTTCATAATAATTGTTCGGTCCACTCACTTACTAGAAACTGGACAGTTTGCCGTCTTTCAATTTGCACTAGATGGCCGGCTTGGAGAATGGTAAATGTTTAGAAAGCCACGATGAATACGTCACTTTATCTTTTAGAATAAAGTTTTAGAAGTTAGCCTTTATAATTATTCGCTATTTTACACATTTTTCCTACTTCATATAGCAATTTCAAATAATAAAAAAGGCACAACCTCAAGAATATTAACAGTTGTGCCCCACCCATTCTTATTTTGTTTTCATTTTTACAAACTTTCGCTTACCAACCTGTAAAATCATCTCGTCTTCTATGGAAACTTGAAGCTTTCCATCTACCACCTTGTTACCGTTTATTTTCACTCCTCCGTTTTCAATCATTCTTCTCGCTTCACTTTTAGAAACGAGTAATTGTAACGTAACGAGTAAGTCTATAATAGGAACTTCCTTTTCTCCATCCCAATTAACGACTGGCATTTCATCAGGTAATGCTCCTTGTTGGAAAACAGAGATAAAATCTTGTTCAGCTTTTTCGGCTGCTTCTTCACTATGGTACATCCTTACTACTGTTTTACTAAGTAGCATTTTTGCATCTCTTGGATGCAATGCCGCTGATTGTATCTTTTCTGTTATACTTTGAATTTGTTCAGGAGTTAAATCAGTAATGAGTTTGAAGTATTTGCTCATTAACTCATCTGGTATGGACATTGCTTTTCCGTACATTTCTTTAGGACTCTCATCAATTCCGATGTAGTTTTTCTTTGACTTTGACATTTTTTCTACACCATCAAGTCCTTCTAGTAGAGGCATTAACATGGCTACTTGTTTTTCTTTCCCGAATTTTTCTTGGAAGTGTCTTCCCATTAAGATGTTGAAATGTTGATCTGTGCCACCTAGTTCAATATCACACTCTAGTTGAACGGAATCATATCCTTGCATGAGAGGGTAAAAGAATTCATGAAGGGAAATAGGCTTACCAGTTGCGATTCTCTCCTCAAAGTCATCTCTTTCTAATAACCTAGCTACCGTTATCTTCCCTGCAAGTTGAATGACATCTTCAAATTTTAACAATGACAACCATTTTGAGTTGTAATGTAATTCTACTTTTTTCATATCCATAATTTTTGCAAATTGTTCAAAGTAAGTTTGTGCATTATGCTGAACTTCTTCATCTGTTAATTGTTTTCTCGCCACTGATTTTCCCGTTGGATCCCCAATTTTTCCTGTAAAGTCTCCAATAATGAGTTGTATAATATGACCATTTTCTTGGAATTGTCTCAACTTGTTTAACACCACTGTGTGTCCAAGGTGTACATCAGGAGCAGAAGGATCTAAACCCAATTTAATTTTTAGTGGCTTGTTTTCTATAATCGATTTTGCCACTTTACGTTCTAATTCCTCGCTTGGAATGATTTCTTGTGTGCCTTGGCTAAAGATTGTCATTTGTCTTGTTACCTCAGCACGTTGTTCACTTGTTAAACGTTCCATCATATTCGTCATCAATATTTCCCTCCTAGAAAATATAAAAAAACCACATCCCTAAACAAGGGACGTGGCTTAACTTTTACACGCGGTACCACCCTAATTGAAGGACATCATCCTTCCACTTAAACGATTAACGGTCCACCCGTTCTTTGCTCCTCACAAAGAAAGCTCAAGGAATGTAATTCGTGTTATCTATGTATCGGTTTGCACCAACCACCGACTCTCTGTTCACAGGGAGATAACGACTACTAGGTTTCCTGTCATAGCATCTACAATATGAAACTGTCATTAAAACTGATTGTCTCTAATAATCTGTCTAAGTAACTTCGTCATGTTTATTTGTTCGTCTTTTGACAAACTAGAGACTATTTCTATTTCACCTTTATGAAATCGTGGGTACAGAGTCTCCATCACTTGCTTTCCCTTATCGGTTAAGACAACGTAGGTCATTCTTCTGTCTCGATTGTCCGTTTTTCTATAACATAGTTCTTTACTTTCTAGCGTTTTCGTTATGTTACTGACAGTGGCCTTCGACACACCAGAAGATAAAGCAAGCTTCTTTGTCTCCACCGACTCCCAAATCCATAGATCATAAAGCATAGAAAAGGCCGTCCAGGATAAGCCGAATTCGGCTAGCACTTCCTGTTCCATCTTGTTCTTTAATCCCTGCGCCACACGATAGAGATTCGTGACAACGGCAATTGCATCTACATGCAACGAATCTATAGGAATCTGTGTTAACCGATTGATCGTGTCCACTTCTTCAGGAAGAAGTTCTCCTTCCTCATTGAATGAATGAATAAGAATACCTCCCTAAATATTTTCAAAATCGTTAGCTTTGAAACGATATTAACAAAAAGGAGTTGTGAAAGCAAGTAGGTTGTAAAAGAAATATTTTCCAAAGGCTCTTTTCTAATACGTTGTTGCTTTTCAAGCTACTAATTTTAAAAGCATACCCTTTTTAATACGTAGAACCTAAGTGATCATAGTTAGAAAAGAGCAACTCTCTCTATTCAAAACTCTCGACACTCTACTACCGAGTAAAAATCCGGCTTCCTGAGATTTTTACGGAAGCAACAATCTATACAAAAACACCCTTTCCAAAATATAAAAAACTGTCATACTCACACATTCATAAATGTAAAAGAAACTACATAGAATTACTCCTCACCTCTAATAATAATAGTGAGGTGTTAACATTATATGACGTTAGATTATTATGTAATCATTTTAATATGGGTAGTTTTTCCACTCATTCTTTGGAAAGTAACACCAAGAAACAGACTGCGTGAAGCAATCGGAGCCTTCCTATTCTTCCACATGTTAACTTAGCTGTTTAGTACCGGTTTAACCTATGTTGGATTACTCGAGGCACCCGTTCGCTTATTTAACTATGCTACGAAAATAAATTTTACAATGGAATATATCGTATTTCCCACCTTCGCCGTACTGTTTCAACTTAAATTCCCCATAAACGCTTCATTTCCTAGACGTTTTGTTCATTATGTGTTTTGGGTAGGTATGATCTTAGCTTTTATGCTTGTGATTGGACAATTTACAAACATGATGGATGTTAAATGGGATAATTTAATTAGAAGCTTCTTTAACTTCCTAATAGAGCTATGGTTATGTCGTCGCTATGTATTGTGGATGATTAAAGACTTAGAAGTGAAAAAGGTTCGTTACTTATGAATATAGAGTATTTAATGTTATATGTAATCTATTCAATCACCTTTATTTCCTTAGCTTTTATCCCTAAAAATAAATGGAAAGAAGCTAGCATCATCTTCTTGTTCCAACAGTTTATCACCTGGGTTTTAGGTCTATTAGCCGTTGAGCTGTGTCTCATTGAATACCCCGTTCGAGAACTTGCAGAAGTGAATCGTACTAGCTTTTTATTCGAGTTCCTTACCTATCCAATCATTAGTATTTTCTTTTGCCTCTATTATCCACAAAAAAGAAGTAGATGGAGTAAATTTACTAATATAAGTACTTTTTGCACAGCCATTGTCATCCCAGAAATATTATTTGAAAGATACACTAATCTTATTTCTTACATAAAGTGGGAATGGTATATTTCTTGGTTATCTATATACGTAACTTTATATGGATCGTGGGTGTTTTATAGGTGGTATTTTAAACTAGCTTCTACGTCTATAAAATAAAGAGGAAAAAATAATCCCACTAAATATGGAATTAAATTTCCCCCTCTCCCTATTATCTTTACTCCTTCACTAGTCCAACAATAACTTGATCAACCATATTATTAAATAAGCCTGTTTCAACTACTCTAGTTAGTAACTTTAGTTCACGATGCAATTTCTCAGGATTTCTTATTATAATAAACTTGCAATCAAGAAAAAAATACCGTTGTCAGTAATAAAGTTTTTATCCTTTCTTATTCTTAGGTTAACTGTACAATTAAACTGATGCTTTATCGCTTGTGCAGTTGCTTCCCACCCAAGTTAAGGAATGAATAGTGGACATAATATTTTAGTTTCGCGTGTTTCCATTCTCCATTATCATTTCAATCACTTTTATTTTTCTTAGATTTTAAATTTGCGAACTAAACTTTGCAACTCTTCTGCCATATGTGCAAGTGAAGCAGAGGAAGATGAAATTTCTTCAATAGAAGCAAGTGATTCTTGTGTCGAAGCGGAAACATTTTGAGCGTTATGACTCGATAGTTCTGAAATTGATGCGACATTAGAAATACTTTCTTTCATAGTCTCTGTTCCAGCTGTGATTTGTTGGACAATTGCGGATACCTCTTGTGATTGCTCTGAAATGAACGTAACACTCTCTGATATTACAGAAAATGCCTCTCCCGTTTGGTTCACAAGTTGCATTCCCTCTGTAACAGAATCAATTCCTTGTTCCATAGATAGTACCGCTTTTTTCGTTTCATTTTGAATCGCCAAAATAAGCTCGCTAATTTGTCCCGCTGCTTTTCCTGACTCTTCTGCTAGTTTTTTCACTTCATCGGCAACAACCGCAAATCCTTTTCCGTGCTCACCTGCTCTAGCTGCTTCAATAGCTGCGTTTAACGCAAGAAGATTTGTTTGAGATGAAATAACACTAATTAACTCCACAATTTGGCCGATTTCTCCTGATTTTTTCGCTAACATTGAAATCACTTCTGATGTTTGCCCCACATGTGATTGAACGTTTTTCATACCTGATATTGTTTGTTGAACGATATCATTTCCTATCTGACTTTGTTTTGTTGTTTCTACCGTTTTTTCTGCCACCGATGTAATGGAACTTGCTACTTCATTCATTCCTTTTGCTATTTCGGATACGATAGAATGGGAAGATTGAATTGAACGTAGCTGTGAAGTTGCTCCTTCTGATACATCATTAATGGACGTTGAAATTTGTTGAGCAGCCATTACTGTGCCTTCTGCGCTTGCGGTTAATTCTTCAGATGACGCTGCAACTGATTCAGATGTAGTACGAACTTGACGGATAATGTGTCGTAACTCTGTATTCATAGCATTCATCGCTGTAATCAAAACACCTACTTCATCTTGAGAAGAAGTATTCATATCTTCTCCTGTGAAGTCACCATTTGCCATGTTTTTTAAATATGAGATTACACCTAATATTGGCTTAGTAATGATATGAGAAACATAAAAAGCAATTCCAATTCCAGACAAAATCACACATATTGATACAATGAAGTTTGCCCTTTCTGTTGCTATTCCTTTTGATATAATGCTTGTCCCCATTTCAGTAACTGTCGTATCTTCTTTTTCCACGGCTTGACTTAATAACAACATAAGCTCTTCTGATTGTGAACGAATTCCTTTGTTATTAAGAATAGCTTGTTCTGGGTTTGTCTCGTAAACATTATAGACTTCTTGTGTTAATTTTTCTCCCCACATTTCGCTTTTGGTAATGATTTCTTGAGCAAAGGGGCGTTCCTCATCTGATAAATATCCTTTTAATTTTTCTTCTAATATTTTACTTTCTTTTGTATAAGCGAAGAATTTCTCTTTTAATGTAGGATCACCGTACAATAAATATCCTCTTGTGACAGCAATTCGTTCTGCCACATTGAATCGTAGTGTTTGATACATATCAAACTCTTCTATATCGTCATTAATCATCTCTTCTGCAATGGCGTTGGTACGGGAGGTGTTATAAATCGTAAAAATGGACATTCCCGCCACTAATAACAAAATAATAGTAAATCCAAGTAATAATTTTGTACGAATGGATTTCATGATGTTCTCCCTTTCATCTGTATCTTTATTAGATAGTAAGATAGTAACTTTCCAATAGAATACACGATTTGCATCTTGTTTGATATAGGAATTCATTCCTTTATGTGTCTATTACATATACTAAGTAAAATAAATAATAGGAATGGAGTAACATGAATCAATATCCATATACTGAGCAACTTAAGATTTATCATCAACAAGGATTGCCCCTAGCACGCGACGCTTTCCAAAAACATCATCCTCCCTCTCTTGACGTGACTTAGAAGTAGCATTTCGTAAATATCAAACCGCTTCCCTTACAAAAAGTGAGATTGGTATACGTAACTTTATATCTATCTTGGGATTTTAAAAAGGTGACACAATAGGTCACCTTTTTCTTAACTACCATTTGAGGGTAGATTTTACTTCTAAAATTCGATTTTAATCTTCTCCGCCTTGCTAACCTTTTCCTCTTCTTCATTAAAAAGATCACTTGTTGTAATCTCAATATAATCAATATCTGATTCCTCGATGATAAAGCCAAGGTTCCCTAGCCTTTTACTATTACCCTCAATTTCACCATTTAGACCGTCTAAATAGATATCATTTTCCCAAGGGACATTTTCACCTGTACTCGTCTTAAAAATAGCAACAGGTGCTACATTCATTTTTTCGTCTGATGTATTTGTGATTTCAACAAATACTTTGACGAAATCAAATTCTTCATCATGTGTAAGAGTATGAAAATAATCAATGAGGCTGTAATCTGGTACTAAATGCATCACCTTGACATCTATAATTCTAAGTTCAATATCACCCAGATTATATGTTTTATTGACATGTTTTATTTGTTTTAACGTCAGTTCGCCTTTTTCATCCGTAACCGTATCGTTTACTTTTTGTAGACTATCATCACTGGGTACTTGTGGATTGGGAAGATATTCTTCGTACGCTTTCATATCCAATTCTGTGTGATTAGATTCTGCGGCATTGTCATTTAGTGCTGTGGGTGAGCACCCAATCAAGAAGACCAATAAAAGAGTAACGATCATGACTTGTTTTTTCAAGAAGAACCCCTCCATCCATTATCAATAAACTTTAATAAAAGGTACGAGGCTGCCTTTTAGACAACCTCACACCCTATTAATCATTAATCTTCATCTTCCTCATCATCTTCTTTACTTTTAGACTTTCCATTTTCAATGATTTCAAAGATAATTTTTGCGTTATCTGTATTATCAATTTGGCCTATGAATCTATCGCTTGCAGGGCCAAATGCATACACAGGTACGTCTTCCCCTGTGTGCCCACCAGTTGTCCAACCAGTATGTGTGCGCTTATTAAAGATATTTTCAATCGCATTATCAATATCCGTTACTTTTAGGTTAGCCACGTCTTTAACCGATTGAATTTCTTCACTAGTTAAAGCAAGGATGTCCTGATCAATATACTTCTTTAATGTATCTTCTACATTTGCACCCTTAGCAATTTCATTAGCCATATAGTCTGGAGTACGTTTAGCTGCTTTAATTGGTTCTGCAAACCAGTTATAGATACCATCAGCCCCGATAGAGTATCCGCCTGTAGAATGGTCAGCCGTTGCTACAACTAATGTGTGTTTATCCTTTTTTGCAAAATCAATAGCAGCTTTAAATGCTTTCTCAAAGTCTTCCATATCGCTCATTGCCGCTACAATATCATTATCATGACCAGCCCAGTCAATTTGGCTTCCTTCTACCATTAAGAAGAATCCATCTTTATCCTTACTCAAACGATCAATTGCTGACTTTGTCATGTCTTCAAGTGAAGGTATTTCTTCTGTACGGTCAATCATTTTCGGTAAACCACGTGTTGCAAATAAGCCAAGAACTTGTCCATTCTTATCTTTTAATAGCTCATTTTTATTTGTTACATAGCTATACCCATCTTTTTTAAACTCTTCCACAAGGTTACGATCTTTACGGATAAACAAATCTGTTCCTCCACCTAAAAGAACATCTACCTTGTGTTGCCCGTTAATGAGGTCATCATAATAGTCATTAGCAATTGCGTTCATGTTTTTACGGCTCTCGTCATGAGCACCAAAGGATGCTGGAGTCGCATGGGTAATTTCTGAAGTAGCCACAAGACCTGTCGCTTTCCCTTTTTCTTTTGCCGCTTCTAAGACCGTCTTTACGATTGTCCCATCATTGTCTACAGCAATTGCATTATTATATGTTTTAATACCAGCTGACATGGCAGTTGCAGCAGAAGCTGAATCTGTAATATTCTGTTCTGGATCCTCAGGGTAGGTCATTTGTTGACCTACTAGATACTTATCAAGCTCTGTTTTATCTACAAACTCCGTATTGGAATCATTCTTTAGGTAACGATAAGCAGAAGTATAAGAAACGCCCATGCCATCACCGATTAAGAAAATAACGTTTTTAATTTCAGCGTTATTGCTTTTTTCTTTTGCTTCGACTCTCTCCGTAAAGCTTCCTAATAAACTTCCAAAAGCAACAGAAGATACTACAGCAATAGGTAATAATTTCTTTTTAAGACTCAATTTCTCTTCCTCCTTTATGTTTTAATCACAAACTCAATTATAAGTGACTAGTATTAAGAATAAATTTAGAAGAGTTTGAGATATTGTAAATCCGATAAAATAGGTATAACACCCTATTATTCTTTAATTAGTAACTTTTTCTATGTCTAACTAATAGGACTAAATACCCGATAATATTTCATAGAATAATAATTAACCTGTCTAATCTTGTAGAAAAGTTTAAACGTAATAGTTTATAACCACTTTTCATCTTTACATCCCATTTACAAATATAATATTTACTTCATATTAAATTGCAGAGGAATACACTTGGTTGCTTCGAAGTGTTAAGGAACAACTGTTTTTAGTCTACTCTTTACGTAAGAAATATCGGGAACTGTTTCCATTTGAATTCGTGATCCATTTAGGGTAATATAAGTAACAAGCTGCGTTGTACGTATTTATAATTAAGTTTTAACCTTTAAGACTGTATTAGGGAGTTTAACTCGAATCTGGAATGACAAGCCTTTGTCTATATGACATGGAGGACATGCAGGAACGGTTCTACAAACACCCACTTTGAGAAGTGGTGGTTTAAAACTTTCTTATATGAATTACGGCAAATGCGGCGTCTACATACGTAAATAGAAAACAGCTCCCATTGGAAGCTGTTTTTTTATTTAGGCCCTTTTCGTTTTTAAGGATTTATGAACAATTAAAAGAGAATAGAAATACTTCTACTGTAACCTAAACCCGTTCAATCCTTTCCCTTCGTAATATGTCACAATTCGATTTTTTTCATAAAATCATTTTATTTCCCGGGAATTCGACAGCAATATCCATATTCTTTAGACAACTACTTTTAATTGTGTCGAATTATTAATATTGCTACTTCATTTATATAAAAATCTAGTATAATATACGATTAAGGGAGGTGAAATTAAATGGATGAAATTCTTAAAGCCATTAAAGAATTAGATGCGAAGTTTGAAATAATGGATGACAAATTTGAAAAGAAGTTTAAAAACCTAGAGAATAAGGTCGATACGAAATTTGATATGGTCTACGCACAACTAGACCGTATGGAAACCATGATTAATACAGTTGTCCAAACAGCGAATGAAGATACTATCGCGATCTTAAAAATAATAGGACCCAAACACTAAGTATATTTTAGTAGATTAATCTTCTCTTATACCTCAACTTCCTATCTACAATAATACTCCTCAACATAACGCTTATTCAATATTCTATATTTAAAGGGACAGTTATAGTGCTCAGTGAACCGTCCCTCAATTTTTGCATTCATCCTCGAGTATACGATTACTATATTCGAGGATGTTTTTTTATATGGATAAGGTGACTGAAACCAAAACCCAACCTAATCCGTAACATATATACTAGCTATCTTAAGGAGTGGTATTCGATGAAAACTTCTTTACAAAACAAAGTGATGGAATATACCAACATTTACGAGCAACTTCACAAATCACTAAAGTGGAAGGTAACCGATTCTCGAACATTAATGATGGTATCCTCCCTTTATGTGGTGAATGGAAAGCATTTTGACTTAATTCGTTTTATGGAGATTAGTGATGCCATAAAGAAGGAGGTTGGATTATTCTCTCTGTTAAATTCCGGGCATCGCTTTACGATTGCAGCCATGCTAGACATAAGATTTACTGATCCAATTAATATGTTTTCTCATTTAATGAAGATTTACGAAGAATTAGTTAAATCGAAGTTTAGCCGTGATCAATTTACGTATGTATGTGCATACCTTTTATTAGCAAGTGAAACAAAGGATAATCTAGAAACAAGAATTGAACGAAGTACATTACTTTACAAGGGAATGAAAGCTAATCACTTCTTCCTAACCTCATCTAGCGACTATCCTCTAGCTGTCTTGTTATCAAACGAAGCAGGAACGGTCGAAGAACTTCTTGAAAACATAGAGCATTATTACGTGAAACTTAATCAATTTGGATTCGGAAAAGGAAATGACTTGCAGTTTTTGAGTCATATTTTATCTTTTCATCCTGCTAACAAAGATACTGTGATAGAACGTTGTATTACGATATTAGATGAAGTTAAACGAAGAGGTAAGGTCAAGCTTCGAAAAATGCATTACCCGGTTTTAGGTTTACTTTCCTTTATAGATAACGGCATTCAGGAGCTCGAAACCATTGAAGAAATTGCACTTCAGCTAAACCAACATAAGAGACTGAAATGGCATAAAGATATAAACCTCATCATGGCCTGTCATTTTCTTATAAGTGAAAAGATTGAGGATTCTAGTCTTATTAGTACAAATATGTATGCGATTATTGAATCTGTCATACAAGCACAACAGGCAGCTATGGTTGCGGTTGTAACTGGTACTGCCGTTTCAGCAAGCTCTAATAGTTAATCTATAGCTGATTAATAGCAATGTGACAGGTTAGTTATCTGCCTATTTTCCCATTTCACCATCTAGACAGTCACCCATTTCCTTCCTCTCTAATATTTTAATCATGTAAGAGAAGGAGGGAAACAATAGTGGACGTACTTCTGGATAAAGAATGGTTAGATGAGCACCTTGAATCACTCCCTTTATGGAAGCAAGAAGCTTATCAATCATTTTCTTCTACCATAGCAGATGATGAAAATACGTATCCTTGTGTTCCTGGCAGACAAGGGTTTTTAATGAATAATTTAAGATTTAGTTTTATTGGTGATCCACGCGATATACATGCAGCAGAAGAGTTGGCTCATGCACTAAAAGAATATGGGAAGATCTCTCGTGATACAGGTAAGTATGCCTCTTTAGTCGTGTTTGTGGAGACGCCCGATGAAATGCTAGCTAGCTATCATGTAGAAAATTATCGGGACTTATTTTGGGATGTATTAAACCACGTTACTACATTTGATCAGACAGAATGGCCAGAGGACATTCCGACTGATCCTTCTGATCATAAATGGGAATTTTGTTTTGATGGAGAACCTTACTTTGCCTTTTGCGCTACACCTGCACATGAAATTCGCCGTAGCCGATATTTTCCTGGCATGCTACTAGCCTTTCAACCACGCTGGGTATTTAACGAAATCAACGACTCCACTGTATTTGGCCGCAAGATGAAAAAACTAATTCGTAAACGACTGGTAGAGTATGATGGCATTCCTGGTCATCCTGATCTTAAATGGTATGGACAAACAGATAACCATGAATGGAAGCAGTATTTTTTAAGTGACGATGACAGTAGTCCCTCTAAGTGTCCGTTTACTCGTATGAAAAACAAATTTTCTGGATTTTTCAAGTAGTAATTGCAACAGAAAAAAAAGCAGACTCTTAAACATCCGAGTCTGCTACTTATACGTTATTTAACAGTCTTACGCTTTAACGGTAAGGTCATACAGCGTATGCCCCCGCCTGATTTTTCCAACTCCGTTACTTCCACTTCAATCATTTTCTTATTCTTTATCTTTGGATGATCTTTTAACATTTGCTTATGTGCTTGTTTACTAATTAACAAAGTCTCAGGATCTAAATTCAGAAAGTTAATATCCGGGATGGTGTCATATTCTTTGAGCCAATACACATCGAATCCATGACGCTTTAAAAATTGCTCTGGCATTTCATAGCGTGATTCAGATTCCGTTAGCACATTGATTGGAAAATAACGTAAATAACTTTTTGAAATAATGAGATCCTCATTTGCTACGTTTAAATTCATATCTAAATGAAGCGTATCAGAACGTCGAGGTAAATCGATAATGCCTATTTCTGAGAAGCCAGCTTGGAATAGTTTATCCTTAATCCTCTCAACTCCTGTTATACTCGATCTCATCCCAACGTTTATAAAAACTGCATCATTGTTAAGAATAAGAACATCACCATATTCCAACGCTTTTACATCATTATTTTCATTAATTAAAAACTGCTCAGGAAACCATTTCTTCAATAGTAAATGAGATTGAACATACTCAGGTTTTCTCATCGAAATACCCGGTTCACCTGGAATAATGATATCCCCAAAAACGCATGCAAGATCTCGAACAAAGAAACGATTAATTAGCTGTTTACTTAACTGATTTTCTTCCTCTGTCAGTTCCTCAGAGTAATCAATAACCTTTATTCCAAATGAGATAAAAGTCTCTTTTAACTCATGAAAGTTCTCATGTGCCTTTGACGCATTAACAGGGGCACTCCACTGGACGTCCTCTGCAGTCTTAAGATCAGGTATATCTAAACTAGATGGTGAGCAAAGCATTACCACTTCAAGTTCCCCATGCTCTGACCAGCAACTCGGTTTGAATGATAGCATAATTATGTCCTGCCTTCCTCTTTTTATCTCCTTTATCGTTACCTGTCGTTAGATTTTTATGTATTAGAGGACCATCACCATATGGAAGAATCCGGATGAAGAAGTAGTAAAACAATATACATGAATGGTTGGAAAGAGGAAATTATAGATATGAACATCATTACTTTCAACAAGGAGGAATACAAATGCAAAACCAAATTACAAATCAAACTGGACAACAACAAATGACACCACCGAATATGCAGCAGAATCAAACTACATATTCACCCAATCATGGTGGTCATGAAATATTTGATGCTCATGAAGTAATTGCAGGTCTCATTAATATGCTAGACCAGTTCCAAATGTATGAACAACATATACAAGATCCTGAGCTGAAAAGTATCGCCCAATCTCAACATCAATTTGTAACCCAAATGTATAACACGATTGTGGATGCTTTCTCTACGGGTCAAGATCCAAAGATTGCTACCCAACAATATAAAATGAACCAGAGTAATGAGGTAATCTATGGTGTGAAGCCAGGTCAACCTAAAAAACCTAATCAATCGGTAAGTGACTTATCAGACCAAGGATTATCTGCTTATATGCTTGGGAATACGAAAACTCTTTCAACTTTATTAGCAATGACAGCCCTTGAAATGACAAACCCTGTACTTCGCCGCGTTATTGCTGACAGTGTACCGAATTTCATTGAAATGAGCTATGAAATTTTCTTATACCAAAATAAGCATGGCTACTACCAAGTACCTCAATTAATGCAACAAGACATGAACTTAATGCTTAATGCATATACAAAGGCTCAAGGAACCACTCATTAATAATAGATGGGATCAGGTAAAGACCTGATCCCATTTATCTATTACAAGATCTATTTAATATAAGCCAACCAACTTAATAAGGACTAGTTGCCGTAAACGTAAACGGCACATTCGCTCCTGTGTATAGTCCCACATACACATAACGTGTTCCACCTGGAATGACCCCTGCCTCATTTGCTCCAGATGTAGCTACACTACCAATCAGCTCAAAGTTCTTATTATAGAAATATACATCATAATCATATGAGCCATCATTTGTGCCTTCTACTGTGAAGTTATGAATACCATCACCATATTGCTCAGGTAATGTAATAACATGACCATCAACACCTTGTGAAGTAGGCTCAGGGTTCTGTGTTGTGACAAATTCGTTTTCAGTGACAGCTAGAGTTGCTGGGACTCCTGCAAGGCTGCCAATTCCTGTGCCTGCATTCCCTACTTGCACCACACCCTCTGCGACAAATGGTGCCACTGGTTCAATCGTCATTGGTTCAATCTTGGCTTTTTTCTCCGTAAATGCTTGTAGTTCGGCTACTTGAATGAAACCTTTTGCAATGTCCTGTGCATCATGAGCAATCAATTTCAGATAGTTGGCTTGAACTGGTACTGGCAGGTCAAAGCCTTGGTAATGTAAATTGGCTATAGTTGGTCTAGGCTGGTCCGTAGTAAATTTCCCTTTCCAAACGGATGTCCAATTCACACCATCTAAAGAAGTTTGAACTGTAAAGTTTTTCATGGTAGCAAAACGATTCGCTGAAATATCCTTCATTGCACTCAGTTGTAAATGTGAAATCTCTACTGGTTTATCTCCTGCTAAGTCCACAACAAGTTCAGCACCTAAGAAACCATTCTCTTGCGTATTAGATGCAAATACACTTGCTTCGGTATCATCAATGGCAAACTTAGCTGGGTTACTGTCTGAAGTACCAGATACACTCTTAATGGTAGCTCCATTAAAAGAAGAGGCAACATTCGGACCTAGCTTGAATGATAGATTATTAACTTTACCAGGTTTGATTTCAACATTTTCTATCGTTCTAGAACCAAACCCTTTCGCTTGAATCGTGATGTCGTATGTGCCCTCTACCATGTAAGTTCCAAAAAATCCTTTATCACTTGATACTGCAACCGGGCTCGTTCTTGCTTCAAATTCACCCACAATAATCCTAGCATCTTCAATCGGTTTATTTGTTGCTGTATTGATGACTTTACCAATAACAAGTCCATTACGAATTCCATCTGGATGAATGAATCCAGGTCTTGGATCTGTGTCATCTCCGCCATTACTAAAGGCATTCGCGCCTAATCCACGTTGTGCAAACGCCGTCCAGATCGCATCATAGTGCTTTCCATCATAACGTTCAAAGTCAGCAGCAATAATCGCTGTACGCATATCAACCATCGATGGATTTGGAACCGAAATTGGCATTGCATCCATCACAAGATGCTCTATAATGGCTTCTCCTTCTACTTTACCGAATTGCTTTATTACCTCTTCTCTCACATGCCATAGTATCGCTGCCCAGATGTCACCGTCTGAATGTACCTCTGGACCACCCACATCATATCCAACATCTCCAAAATTGTAAGGCGCTTCGTCAAGAGAATAACTACGGATTCCACTTTTTGTATTACCTGTCACATAGGCACCGACAACCGGCTTATCCTGTAGGCCTTTCTTATTTAAGTAATGCATACCGAAAAAGTCTCCCCAGCCTTCACCCATTGAACCGGATTGATGGCTGCCTAGTGCTTCTCCTCCAGCAACATAACGATTAGAGAGCGCATGTGAATATTCATGATAGATAATACCTGCGTCAAAATCTCCATCTGCATACTCACCTTCAAAAGCACCCGCGATTGGCTCCCATAAGAACATTCCACTCCATGCAGGAATTCCGTCTGGTAATGTTAACATATAAGCATTATCGCGACCTGTATAAGTAGGAGCTCCTCCAGATAACGCACCTGCTTGAACAAGACCTAAAATGGCATCTCCATCCAAACCACCTTTACCAAAGTTTGATAGTTGGAGGTTTCCAGCTGCTTCAGTCCAACCTAAATTGTAAAAGTAATCATGGAAAAGATTATGATGGTAAAACAAGTTAGTCGCAGCACTGTTTAGGTCCTCTGCATATGAAGGAGGTACCGTCTGCCCCTTTGTTTCTTGCCAAGCGTTCTTAAAGAGATAACTAAATTCCCCGTCTAATGCAACAGGACGAGTAGCCTGATCTGCTGGAACTAAGAAGTTACTCCAGTTTGCGTAAGAGTTTGCATTATTCCCAAAGGTTGTTACACCAAAACCTGTACCAGGTGTTAGCCATCCTTGTGGTGATGCCTTTGGATCTCCTTTAAAGGATTTTACCACTTGTGTCCCTCCAGCAGGTGCACCTGGATAGTTTTCAAAAATGAGTCCTTGCGTTTCTAAGAGGTAATCTACAAGCGAACGCTTATACAGTTCCTCACCCGTTGCTGCATCAATAACCACTTCATATCCTTCGTTTAGTTCCTCTATAAATAGAACGCGGTAAGCAGGTCTTACCCCCTCTGTCGTAATAAACGTTGCCTTTTTCACACGTTGATTCGTTGGCAGTACTCCTGCTCCGTCAAAAACAGTCCAGCCTTTTTCTGTTCCTACAAGTTTAGGAACAAGATTAATACTAGGTGCTTCTAATGAAATGACTCTACTTAACGCATCCGCTGCTGTTAGCTTAAAATCTGTTACTAAGCTCTTAGAACGGCTCGCGTTTCCTGTCACAGATAAGATTTGTCCATCTTTATTCACTGCGACGATGATTCTGCCACCGTAAACAGATTCAATCCCGTCAAACGTTTGTTGGAACGTTACAGGATGTAAGCCGGTACCAGGCATCGCAAAGTCACGAATCACGACTAGAGAATCAATGTCTTTTGCACTCAAACCAAATAAAGAAGCATTCTCTTTTAACCAATTGCGAGCAACCTTTTCAGCACTATCACTTGATGGCTTAGTCAAGTAACCCTTGTCTTTAATAATTGTAGAAGGGGTTCCAAATAAAGAATTCCATTCTATTTTCACTCCAGCCCCAACACGTTGAATGAACGAATTTGCTGCATCCAATTGTGCATCTGTTGGCAGCACTCGATTTAAGACATTACGCATATCATAATAGTGAGACTCCGTATGTTCATGTACCCCCGTTGATGTGATAGGTCCCTTGACCTGCTCTGCTTTAATCCCGCTTGTCAGCAAAAATTGCCCTGCAATTAAGGTGGTGCATACTGTTGTTAACAGCTTTCTTTTTTTCATCCCCATCATACCCTCCCATAAAAACTAATATAGGTAAGATATACTCTCAAGTCGTTCTTTTTACCTCCATGAACCCCTTAAAATACGGATAAAAGACTATCAAACTACAACTAAGTAACTATACCTTCTATTACATTTTACTTAGTGTTTTTATAGACCTTTTTAGACTCATCTTGAAACAAATAAAAAAAGACAGTCTCCTGTCTTTTCTTTTGGCTCCTATCGTATGCTTTTTTGCTTTTAGAGTTTGGATGCAAGTAACCTGTCGCTCCCTTGCGCAACTATTAAGAAATTGTGTTCAAAAAGCATCAACCATACTAATTATTTGTGAGTTTCTTACTTGTCTATAGAATTGAATATAGAAAATTAATATAAACTGATAGAGCTTAAGTAGAGTTCTACTATAAGTAGTAGATATTCTAATGCTCACCGTGCGTATATACTTGGAAACTCACGCCATATTTATCAATTACTCCACCATATGCAGGGCTGAAAAAAGTCTCTTGTAACGGCATTGTTACCGTGCCTCCGTTGCTTAACTCATCAAACATAGCTTTGGATTGTTCCGCGTCATTGGTCGAAATACAGATGGTTACTTGGTTTCCGCTTTGATGCGGTTGTCCAGGAAATGTGTCCGACAGCATTAATTCTGTTTCTCCAACCTTAATGGTCGCATGCGATATACGTTGCTTTGCGTCTTCAGGTAATGGATAATCCGGATTGTCTGGCATCTCCCCGAACGTTTGAACGAATCCCACTTCTGCGTTTAAGGCATTCTTATAAAACTCAATTGCTTCTTTTGCATTACCATTCATAACTAAATACGGAATTAATTTCACAGACATTGTACCATCTCCTTTAATATGTAAATTACCAATTACTTCTAAACCATTATACCCATAAGAACATATGTTTGCAATAGTGTGATGAGTACCGAGCCAAGCATATTCTATGTCATTGTATAGATTCACTATACAAAGGTTCATAAAAGTATCATTGTTCTACTAATATCCAATTTTTAGTCAAATCTACTAGTATCAAAGCCATCCATTATATCTTCTAGTTCTGTTATGAATGTAATATAAACTGGTCCTGGTATCCTCTGTGCAAAGTTTTGTATGATTGGTAATTCTTCTACCTCTTCTACTGTTACTGGCTTTTCATCTAGTTCGGTCCACCAGAATTTCAATTCACTAATAAATTCGTAAAAATACCGTTCGAATCGCTCTGCCCACTCGGCACCTTCATCGCCTTCTGTCTTCTGCATCATGGACCAGGCTTCCATGGCAGTATCAAAATACTCATTCATTTTTGTCATGTTGTACCCCTCTCCATTGTTTTGCACATCTTTTAAAATTAATGCACAACAATTTGTGGTTTTTGCACACCAAAAAGATTTTATGCACGAAAACTTACATGTTCTGCACGTTTAAAAGATTTCTGCACAAAACTAGAATTTACCTAAATCATAACACTTTCTATAACGAAAAAGAGCATAAGCTTTCCAAACAAGACTTATGCTTTCATCTTATTGTAACGGGTCCCTTTCCTTTACCTCTTCTACTTGATGAAAAAGATTTTGATTTACATTACTCTGTGAAGAATACAGCAATGCCTGGGAACCTAGTTTACTACCTATCAAGTCAATGGCTTTTTTCAAATCCTCAATGTCTTTTTTAGTGGCATATGCTTGCTGCTCGTTGAACTCAACGCCGATGTCACCACTGACTTCTAAGGTAGCAGATTTTAATTTTGTTATATCATTTATCTTTTTAACTCGTAGCTTCATCTTCAATTCATCTTCAGGAATTCGAGCCCTCTTCAAATTATGATGGAGAACCTGCCCGTCTTTTACAAGTAAGATTGGTTCACCCATAATATATTTATTTAGCTTCGGTATATAGATTTGAAAGAGGGAAACTAGAATGATTCCCACAACAATAAGCGCCCCATGGTAAACACTGATCCATGTATCCGTTGATTTTAGTGGATGAACTAAAACGGTACCAATACCAATCATAATTACGACTTCCCCTGGTGTTGCTTGCGACAGGGTTCGTTTCCCCGCTAATCTCAATAAAATAATAGTCGCTGCCAAATAAATAATTGCTTGTAGCCAAGCTGCCATGATCATCCCTCCTGTCTATAGCTTTTGTCACCAATCTTAAATTATGAGGATTCATGCTAGATATAATGGAGAGGAACTAAGCTCCTTTTAAAATACGTGAAGGATTGCTAAACTTAGATTATAAAAATTGTATAGTAGGTGCATGGAATGGTAACGAAACAAGATATACGTGAAGAGAAATGGAACTACTTAGCACAGCAAAAATTAGGAAGATTCCCTTTTCCACTGCAAAATCGAATTCCCAATTTTAAAGGAGCAGAGAAGGCCGCTCATTTTGTGACCACAATGCCTGAATACCAAGAAGCAAAGGTAATTAAAGTAAATCCCGATTCACCGCAGCTACCGATTCGCGCCCAGATTTTAAAAGATGGGAAGACTTTGCTCGTTCCTACTCCTAGACTTAAAGCTGGGTTTATCATGGTAAAGCCTGAATGGGTCCCACATGGGGAAGAGCGTAAAGCAGCCAGTCTCTCTCACATCAAGTCATATGGAAAAGAAATCCCTCTTTCAGAAATGCCTAGAATTGATTTGTTTTTCACTGGATCCGTTGCCTTACATCGAGACGGTCGAAGAGTAGGAAAAGGGGAAGGCTATTCAGACCGTGAATATGCGATTATCCGTGAGCTTGGAAATCCAGATGTTCCTATTATCGGTACAATTCATAGTGCACAATTAACGGAACTCGATATTCCGCGAGATCCCTATGATCTAACTGTGGATTATATTGCGACTGAAACTGAATTAATCAAGACGAATTCCCCTTATAAGAAACCAAGTGGCATTCTTTGGGACCTTGTAACGGAAGAAGAATTAGAGGAAATGCCTGTATTAAGGGAGATTCGAGATCTGACAAAAAGGAAGCATGGAGAGGAAGATTCAAATGAGTAATTTGAAAGAGATTGCAGTAGATTTTCTGAAACTAGTAGCTTCCGGAAACGTTCGTGAAGCTTACCAACTTTACGTAAGCCCTGACTTTCTACACCATAACCCCTTTTTTCAAGGAGATGCAGAGTCCCTTATGCTTGCAATGGAAGAAAGTGCTACGACGAATCCTAACAAGGAACTTGAAGTGAAATTGACGATGCAAGATGGAGAAGTTGTGGCCATTCATTCCCATATCAAACAGCATCCAGATGATATCGGCGGAGCGGTTGTTCATATTTTTCGGTTTCAACAAAATCAAATTGTTGAATTATGGGATGTGGGTCAAGCTATTCCTGAAGATTCCCCTAATGTGAATGGTATGTTCTAAGAAGGAACTGCAACCTTTTCTAGTAAACAAAAAACACTGCCGAATGTTCAACTGAATATTTAGCAGTGTCTTTTTTGGTAGTGCTTTAAAAATAATTATTCTCTTATTCGTCTGCAACCTTTACTAACTGTTTTCCAATGTTATCTCCACGGAAAAGACCTAAAAATGCATCTACTGCCTGGTCAAAACCTTCCACGATATTCTCACGGTATTGTAGCTTCCCTTCTTGAATCCATTGTGAAAGCTCTGTTAAACCTTCCTTATTATGCTTAGCATAGTCTGTAACAATAAAGCCCTTCATCAATGCACTTTTCGTAAGCAGTTGTCCCGCTACCCTAGGACCGAGCTCTGGCTTTTCTAGATTGTATTGTGATATTTGTCCACAGATGACAATTCTGGCTTGAAAGTTAATCAGCGACATGACGGCATCGCTAATGGCTCCTCCTACATTATCAAAATATACATCCACTCCATTCGGACAAACTTCTGCTATGGCTTTCCGTAAATTGTCTGTCGTCTTGTAATTGATGGCAGCATCAAAGCCAAGTTCATCTGTTAGAAAAGCACACTTGTCCTCTCCACCAGCTATTCCCACGACTCTACAGCCCTTTAGCTTGGCAATTTGACCAACAATGGTTCCTACAGCCCCCGAAGCACCCGAAACAACGACAGTCTCCCCTTCTTTTGGTTCTCCAATATAGATGAGTCCGAAATACGCTGTTAATCCAGGCATGCCAAGTACATGAAGATTTGTTGAAATAGGAGCTAATTCCGGATTCAATCTACGAATCATTCTACCATCAGACACATTGTACTCTGCCCAATCTAGACGCCCCTCAACATAACCTCCTACCTTATATTTCTCGTTCCTTGATTCCACAACTTTCCCAACGATCCCACCTACAAAAGGCTCGCCCACTTTATACGGTTCTGCATATGATTTGGCATCTGACATTCTTCCGCGCATATACGGATCTACAGAAAGGTATAATGTTTTAATCAATACTTCTCCTTCTTTAATCTCTGGAATAGGACCATGGGTCATTTCAAAATTACTCTCATCAGGCATTCCTTTCGGTCGACTTGCTAGCAAGATCTTACGATTCATTCCATCCATCATCTTACACACTCCCCATTTATGAATGATTGTTCATATTCTATATGTACTAGTTCGATATGAAAAAAAGAATCCCCTGCAAGTATTAAACAGAAAACTTCAGGTAAAGCTGGATGGAAAAGCGACATAATTCTATAAAGGAGCATAAAAAAAGACAACTCCTGTCCTAGTAGAGTTGTCACTTTTTATTCGGATATCTGTTTCAATACATACTGAGCAATCTGCTCAGAATCTAGTCTAACTGCGACATAAGGTGGATGTAAGTTTTTCATTTTCACTAGTGGAACGCCGAGCCATAGATAGCGTTGATCAATGATCACAAAAGGAAAAGGTAAGAGCTCATATATTTCTTTTCTCACCTTTTTTGACACTTCCTTTAGCTTTTCCTGCCATTCCTCCGGGAGGTCAGAGCCTTTTGGTAAAGATAGGTGAACCGAGACCTTGGCTACTTTTAAATCATGATATAGTTGATCTAGTTTTAGCGCATGCTGCCATTTTAACCTGGAGTGTTGATTTCTCACCCACGTTCCTATTTGACTAGGAAGGACTTGTTGCTGTTTAGATAATTGATATTCCACAAGCGCTCTCATTGTCTTTCCTCGGTATATATTCTTCCTGACAAAATTAGTGTCCGTTACATGAATAAATTTTCCCTTCGTTCTAGTCACAGCTACATTAATTAATCTCTCACTTTCCTTTCCAGTTAAAAGCATGCTCGCTCTATGTTGTGGGAAACTGTCAACACTATCAAAAAGCATAACATCCCTTTCACTTCCCTGAAACTTATGAACGGTAGCCGCAATGATATCAGATGTTTCTAGTTCTTTTATATACAGATCCTGAAGAAGTACCTGCATCAGTTCAGCTTGAGCTCGGTAAGGAGTGGCATACCCTATTGAACGTGAGCCACCAATATACGCTTCATGTATCAGTTGAAAGGAGAGTAATAGTTGCCATAGATTGATTCTAGAGCTAGATGACTTCTCTACAATACAATACTCGCCCATAAAACTCGAATCGACTAACACAGAACCTCTATTAGGAAATGGAGACCGTTCAACGATTGTCTGTCTACTCGTTTTTACACTTAAGTGATCGGAGACAAGTGAACCATATATTGATTGATTCGTAAACGCTGATATGTCGGGATGCATTCTTCTTTGTTCGTTTAACAAATATAACTGTGGATGTAATTTTCCAGATGTAACTGATTCAGTGATACCTGAGCCATGAAACACATCTTGCTTTAACCATTTATTAACGAGAGGGTGGTTGCTTGCAGCAATGGGTGGTAGTTGCTTAAAATCCCCACACACAATGGTTCTTTTCCCAAGCGTGGTCGCAAAGCCAACTTGTGGAACATAAGCCATACTAGCCTCATCAAGCATAACTACATCATAATCCTTTTGGTAAATGGTCTCATCTGATGCTGCCTTTGCTAGTGTTGTTCCGACGATAAAAGCGTCTTTTAATAGTTTTACTTCCTTTGATCTTATTCTTTCAAGTAATCTAGCTAGTTTTGTTTCAATTTCTAGTAAGTAGTCCGTGTCCCTTTTACTAAAGGACTTAGCTAGATCAGACTTTAGCTTTTGTCTCTCTTCTATTAATTCTCTTTTTTCCTCCGCAAGCATTGGATCGTTCTGCTGAATAAGCTGTGTGGTCGTGATTCCCTCAAAAACAGATAAGACATCTCCTATTTGAGAACCATATCGCAAAATATCTCCCTCACGTAATTTCCTTTTTTTTCGTAACGATCCTGCAATTTCAGCAATGAGAACATCAATGGCTTGATTACTATGAGATAATAGTAGAATCCTCTTCCCTTTCAAATAATGCTGGATGGCAACACGAGCTAGATTATACGTCTTACCTGTTCCAGGTGGTCCCCATAAGAAGGTAACCGGATTATACTTAGACCTTAAAAAGACTTCATGTACTCCATTTTTTACTTTTTCTATAGGATGACTTGTTTCAAGTGGTGGCTCCATTAAATACTTAATTCTTTTTCTCTTTCTTTTACTCTTCTTACATTCATCCAATCGCTCAATAAGTTCTTCTAATAACTCCCAAGGATCATGAAAAACAACCGCTTCGGAAATAAGGTCTCCCATAAATGTCTGAGCGGTCAGGATTAAACTTTTTCCCTCAGAAGATTTAATGCGCGCCTCCTGCTTCATACTCCCCCATTCTACTTTTACAAGTGAGCCGACAGGAATTCTTATGGATGAAGTTGTTTCAAAATAATAGGTAAACCCATTATCGTTTAAGAGCAAATGACCGTTTATCACATGGTATTTTGTACTACCATATTTCTTTAAGTATTGAATCTCCGCTTGTAAAGATTGCTGCCATTCTTTAATATATTGTAAAGTTGATATCATGAATTTTTCCTTCTTTTTTTCATTTCTCCTCACTATATCACAAGGACGCTGGATCAAAAAATCCACCGATACAAAAAAGCTGCAATCAATGAAGCAACGATCGTTTTTCACAAGCAAAAACACTCACTAATGTTAGGGTAAGTGAGTGTTAGGTTCATTATTATTTATCCATCTTAGTCTCTTTATTTAGAACACTGTTACGATAACCATACGTAAAGTAAATAACCAATCCAATTAATTACCACACCCCAATTCCTGTCCATGTAAAGGAGGAAAGCTGAAGCATTAGATCCACACAAAATAAAACAGCTAGTATGGGGATTAATGGAACTAGCGGTGTTTTAAAGCCTTATATCAGGTCTTCTTGTTGCATTATTCTCTCATTTGTACCGTTAGACCGATTAGCGGAATTAACAAGCATTGGGACATAATTTGCTTTTGCAACGGTTTCCTTAGGAGTAGCTGTACTAAGAAGAACACAGCCAGATCTGAACCTAGTATAGATCCTATCTCGCTTTCTCTACTATGTAAAGGACAAGTTTTCTAATTTGTAATCTTTCCCACAAAAGATATATTAATGTAGAGGAGCAGGTATATTTTAAATAAGAAAAAATCACAGACCATGCTTCGCTGTGATTTTTTCTTATTCATTCTATTTAGCATTCTGATCAGGTTGATGAATACCAAATATATTTCCTTCAGTATCAAGATAATATCCTTGCCACGCCATTCCAGGTAGAGCATACTTAGGCAATGCAACCTTGCCACCATTCTGAAGGATTTTAGCATCAGTACTATCGTAATCTTCCACTCCCATTGTACAAGCATATCCATTTAGTGGTTGATTTTGTTCGGGTGGAGCACCTCGGCGTTGCATCAAGGCACCGTTAATTCCAGGCTCATTTGTATCTCCTGTTACTGCGCCAAAATAAGGCATGCCGGCATATTCGCTCCAATCTTCAAAGCTCCATCCAAATACCTCTCCATAAAACTTCTTAGCGCGGTCCATATCATCTACATGAACTTCAAAATGAACTAATCGTCCCATATTTTCCTCCTAATTATTTGCTACAGATATTATCTATTTTTTTTCTAAGTATGTAACAAGTGCATCCAAGTCCTTTGCACAACTTTTCTTAAAAGCACCTACCATCAGTTTTCCAAACAACCTAGTGACTCCAGTAAGTCCATTAATCTCACCAAGTAACGTAATCTCTGTCTGATCACCTGAAGTAGTTAATATGTAGGTAAATACATACTCTCCTTTACCTGTTGTTCCTTTCGTTCCATCACAACGAACTACTTTCTTGTCTGGTTCGTCTAGTTCCACTACTTCAAAAAACTCAAAGGCTTCCTTCCCAAATATCTTTCTTGTTTCTTTCCACTGACTACCTACCCTCAAAGGGCCATCATCTAGACGTTCAATCTTCACAAACCCCTGCATCCACTTATGAGCAGATTCAAGATCAGTCAATGCGTTGTATACTTTTTCTTTTGACTCCTGTACTGTCTTTTTCACTTCAAATTGTAAACTCAATCTACCAACTCCCTTTGTCTCCAAGTATTTCCTTTTATGTATTACTCTTATACTATCAAACGCTTTTCTTCGAGTCTATTTTAGATTACCTTTTATTCTGACGATATTAATCCATTCATAGTCACTATATTGATTACGAACAACTAAACAAATAGGTAGCATAACAATGCCTAATAAATCGTAGGAGAATATCCTATATAGTAAACAAGGATTGGTGGAGTAAAAACAAAAACCCCCTTACTCTAGTTTCAGAGTAAGGGGGTTTTTGTTTACGAATATAGATACCGGTGGCCGGGGTCGAACCGGCACTCCAGAGGAACACGATTTTGAGTCGTGCGCGTCTGCCAATTCCGCCACACCGGCAAAATAAAAAGTGGAGACAAGAAATAATATAACATGCTATGACTATTTGGTCAATCTCATAAAAACGTCCGGCAAATAAAAAAACCATACCTTAATGGGTATTGGATCTACTTTAAAAATATATGGAGGCGGCAACCGGATTCGAACCGGTGGTAAAGGTTTTGCAGACCTCTGCCTTACCACTTGGCTATGCCGCCATTTGGAGCGGAAGACGGGATTCGAACCCGCGACCCCCACCTTGGCAAGGTGGTGTTCTACCACTGAACTACTTCCGCATGAACAATGGATACTTATATATATGCAAACACTGATGGAAAATTGACTATTTAACACAAAATGGGGCGACCGAAGGGAATCGAACCCTCGAATGTCGGAACCACAATCCGATGCGTTAACCACTTCGCCACGATCGCCATCATATTATATTATTGGCAGGGGTAGCAGGAATCGAACCCACACCAAAGGTTTTGGAGACCTTCGTTCTACCTTTAAACTATACCCCTAATATATTATTTTTACTGTAAAAACGTGATAATTTCCGTTTTTGCAGTATTGATAGTTATTTTCGCTAAGGCGAAAAAACTTTGGTGGAGGGGGACGGATTCGAACCGCCGAACCCCGAGGGAGCGGATTTACAGTCCGCCGCGTTTAGCCACTTCGCTACCCCTCCATATATATGGACTATATAATAAATGGTGGCTCGGGACGGAATCGAACCGCCGACACAAGGATTTTCAGTCCTTTGCTCTACCGACTGAGCTACCGAGCCATAAAAACTATTAAACTAAAATGGCGGTCCCGACGGGAATCGAACCCGCGATCTCCTGCGTGACAGGCAGGCATGTTAACCGCTACACCACGGGACCATTTGGTTGCGGGGGCAGGATTTGAACCTACGACCTTCGGGTTATGAGCCCGACGAGCTACCAGACTGCTCCACCCCGCGATAATAAAAGGTAAATCTTAAATTGTTCTTTTATGCAAATATGGTGGAGGATGACGGGATCGAACCGCCGACCCCCTGCTTGTAAGGCAGGTGCTCTCCCAGCTGAGCTAATCCTCCATTGGTGACCCATACGGGATTCGAACCCGTGTTACCGCCGTGAAAGGGCGGTGTCTTAACCGCTTGACCAATGGGCCATATATAAATCCTCGTGGTTATTGTGGCGGAGAGCGAGGGATTCGAACCCTCGAGACAGTGTTAACCGCCTACACGATTTCCAATCGTGCTCCTTCGACCACTCGGACAGCTCTCCAAGTTGGCTCCACCAGTAGGATTCGAACCTACGACCCTTCGGTTAACAGCCGAATGCTCTACCGCTGAGCTATGGTGGAATAATCTTATAATCTTTTTTACGCACATAGCTTTTCTTGATACGAACGTCCCGATCTCAGAAAGTTAACTCAAGATGTAGCTCAATCGGTACGCTGATGCGTATTCGATGAGGCTTATTCGGGCGTGCTCTACCGCTGAGCTATGGTGGAATAATTTTCAAAACAGCCTGGCAACGTCCTACTCTCACAGGGACAAAGTCCCAACTACCATCGGCGCTGAAGAGCTTAACTTCCGTGTTCGGAATGGGAACGGGTGTGACCTCTTCGCCATCATTACCAGACTATTTG
>NZ_JAJQKI010000013.1 GCF_023036475.1 Bacillus pinisoli | reverse complement strand
AATGTTGCTCTACGTTTTTAAAATTAACTATTTTAATAAGTTTTTGATGGTTTGTGAAATTAGGTCTGGAAAGATTTCAAAGCTTATTGGAACATGCAGTCTCTCTGTCCATTGGTGGGCATCCTTCCCAAACGGACCTACATTTAACACAGGCACCTGAAGCTTTTCTAATTCATCAACAGGTAAATCATACCCTTTTTTGAAGAGTGGCATGTTCAATAATAGCGGATCCAACTCCTCTTTTTTCCCTCTGAGTCCTACAAAACTTAAGTCAGATAGACCGGAAAAATAGTGAAGTGGTTTTATGGTCATATCATATGTATCCTTCGCATAAGCTAATAGCTTGTCCTTTGTAGAAGAAATTAACTCTTCTCCACTAGATAGTACAGAAGGATAGTAAGGGGCACTATAGAACAAAACGATCATCGGTGATTGTTCTTTACAAAGTGTCACAACATCTTGAGCTAACTTTATTGAAAATTCCCGATCATCTTCCCCTGAACGTGCAGACACTAACTCACGTTGTCTTTTCTCAATCACTTCACTACCATGCTTATCTACCGCAAGTTTTAATAGCTGTTGATATGTATACACATTTACCTTCATTTTATTTTCGCTAAAACTCTCAAGTTGACGATACTTTTCAACTTGTTTTTCATAATGAAGTTCAATATTTTTAGCAGCAAGATTGACTTGCTGTAACAATAGATCTGTTAATTCCTGTAAAGACCGCTTCATAAATAACACATTGAATAGAGCAGAAGCCATATGAGGAATTTGAACGGAGTATTCCTCTTTCAAATCACGCTGAAAAAGACTCGTTGGTGGTGGTGTAACTTCTCCTTCTACCACCTCACAAAAATCTGTATTAAGCTCTAATACTTTAGTTAATTCTGAAACCATTAAGTTTGCATTTAACCCAGAGAATGGCTCCCCTACATGCGTCTCCTTCCCAGAGCATAAAAAACCCGGAAGGACTTTTCCAATGGAACCTGTATACATGTAATAGTGCTCATCACCTGGGTATTTAGAAAACATAGGTTCAGAATTTAGACAAGCTGCATACTCGATATCATATGAAGCCGCCAAATTAACTAACGTAGGCACAGCACCTATCATCCCAGCAGAGTTTACTTCTTCATCAGGTACAGCTACTAACAAAAGGTTTCCGTCAAATTCTCCATTCGCTGCCCGCTCAAGCATCGACATCTGCAGGGCGAGTCCTGCTTTCATATCCATCGTCCCTCTTCCAAATAACCAGTTCTCGCTTTCTAGGTCCTCTCGAACAGTTTTTGGGAAAAGTTGCTTGTGTTTCTTATATTCTTCAGTCAACTCTTTCGGACGGAACGCTAAATCTTTAAAGCTTCCGTAATCCCCTACTTCCACCACATCAAAATGACTAAGCAAAATAATCGTTTTCTTTACGTTTGGCTTCTTAACCAAAGCTGTAACAAAAAGACGTCCGTCCGTTATTGATTTCAGTTTTAGATGATCTGGATTCTCGTGAAAATACGGTAATTCTTGAAGGGTAGAATGAATAAGCTCTGCCATTTCAATCTCTTCATTGGTACCTGTGATACTTTCCTTCTCTACTAGCTTAGATAGTAAGGCTACAAGTTCTTCCTTTGACTGCCACATTGACATATCGTGCACCTTTCTTTAGACAATTTTTCATACATAGTATACCACTCCCCGTGAGCACTTAACTATGTATATAAAAATGATGGATGCTATAATAGTGGAAGAAAATAGAAAGCAGAAAAGGAGATTGTACATGGAATCAATGCTATTTAGTCCTTACCAAATTAAAAACGTTACATTAAAAAATCGGATTGTCATGTCTCCGATGTGTATGTATTCTTCTCACAATGAAGATGGAAAAGTTGAAAACTGGCATCTTACTCACTATGTGAGCCGTGCCGTTGGCGGAGTAGGGTTAATTATGGTGGAAGCCACTGCCGTTACGCCTCAAGGTAGAATTTCTAGTGGAGACCTTGGAATTTGGGACGATGAACATATTCCTGGACTGTCTAACTTAGTTTCGATGATCAAGGAACAAGGTGCAGCTACGTCTATTCAAATTGCTCATGCAGGTAGAAAAGCAACGGTTGCAGGTGAAATCCATGCCCCTTCTGCTTTGGCATTCAATGAAAAAATGAAAACACCAAAGGAAATGACCGTTGCTGAAATTAAAGAAACGGTTCAAGCTTTCAAAGATGGTGCTAATCGTGCAAAACAAGCAGGCTTTGACATCATTGAACTTCATGGTGCTCATGGCTACTTAATTAATGAATTCTTATCACCGCTTACCAATAAACGTGAAGATGAGTATGGTGGAAGTCCTGAGAGACGCTATCAATTTCTCCGAGAAATCATTGAAGCTGTAAAAGAGGTCTGGGATGGTCCATTATTTGTAAGAGTATCTGCAAACGATTATCACCCAGAAGGACTAACTCCTGAAGACTATATTACATACGCATCTTGGATGAAAGAACAAGGTGTTGACCTAGTAGATGTAAGTTCTGGTGCTGTCGTTCCTGCTCCGATCAATGTCTTCCCTGGTTATCAAATTAGATTTTCTGAGACGATTAAACACGGAGCAAACATTCCAACTGGAGTAGTTGGTTTAATTACAACTGGCATTCAGGCGGAAGAGATCTTGCAAAATAATCGTGGAGATTTAATTTTCATTGCTCGTGAGCTGTTAAGAGACCCATATTGGCCAAGAACAGCAGCTAAACAGCTTGGAGTTTCCATTGAACCGCCGAAACAATATGATCGAGGTTGGTAATGTTTAAGCCGAAGTAACGAAACTTCGGCTTTTTTTTAGTTTATATTATTGGAGATGATTGTTTGGTTGCTTTATTTCATGGAGCATTGCTAGCCATTGGGCTTATCCTTCCTTTAGGAGTCCAAAACGTATTTGTCTTTAACCAAGGTGCTTCCCAGCCAACCTATTTTCGAGTCTTACCTGTCATTTTAACGGCAGCCTTATGCGATAGCTTACTTATAGCTTTAGCGATATCAGGTATTTCCATCTTAATTTTTAAGATCGTTTGGCTAAAAAGTGTGTTTATGTTTATCGGTTTAATATTTCTAGTTTATATGGGATGGACAATTTGGCGTTCGGCAAGTCAGACGCAACTTACAGAGAAACAGAAGCCACTTTCACCTAAACAGCAAATCAGTTTTGCCTTATCTGTTTCCCTATTAAACCCTCACGCCATTTTAGATACAATTGGTGTCATCGGGACGAGCTCCTTGACCTATACAGGAGCAGAAAAACACCTGTTTACGATTGGTTGTATTACTGTATCCTGGCTCTGGTTTTTTCTTTTAGCCTATATGGGTAAATTAGTAGGTAATTTAGATCCAAGTCATCGTCTTCAACGAAATATCAATCGCCTTTCTGCCATAATTATTTGGTTGATTGCTTGTCTATTAGGTTATGATCTAGTTTCTAATATACATAGTGAGTAAGATTACCAGAATGAAGCATCTCCTTTACGGAGAATGCTTTTTTTGTGAGCAAATACTAGTTAACAACAATAACATTATATAATTCAACAATATTTTATTGTAAAACAATAAATAATCCATTAGAATCAATATAACAATATATGTGAGGTGTTTATTATGAAACGAGGTTCCACAATCTTTTTAAAAGTAGCTCTTTTTCTTATCGGTCTTCCGATCCTGGCTTTATGTATGTTTCTCGTGCAAGAGATAGGTAATTATACGGTAGAATTGTATCCTGAGTTTTTTTACATCAAGTATTTCGTATTCATCGTTTTTTATGGAGCAGCCATTCCTTTTTACTTTGCTTTGTACCAAGCGTTTAATCTTTTGACCTATATTGACAAAAACAATGCGTTTTCGGAGCGATCTGTTAAAGCTTTAAAGAAAATTAAATTATGTGCAATTATGATCAGTAGTATTTTTGTGCTAGGTATGCCCCTCTTTTATCTCGTCGCGGAGAAAGATGATGCACCAGGCATCATTATTATTGGAATGATCCTTATCTTTGCTTCGATGGTAATTGCTGTGTTTGCTGCAGTTCTCCAGAAACTACTACAAGAAGCGATCAACATTAAATCTGAAAATGATTTAACGGTCTGAGGTGATAAAAAATGGCGATTATAATTAATATTGATGTAATGTTGGCTAAGCGAAAAATGAGTGTAACCGAACTTTCAGAAAGAGTTGGGATTACGATGGCAAATCTTTCTATACTAAAAAATGGAAAAGCAAAAGCAATTCGATTATCAACTCTAGAAGCAATATGTAAGGCATTAGACTGTCAGCCTGGAGATATTCTAGAATACCGAAGTGAAGAGGATGAGTAAGAAAGCTCCATACAATCATTAAGCATGGGGAGGTTTAAAAGATGAGAACAATCACACAACTCATTCGTTTTGGTTATGAGCAGGCCCTATCATGTTTGTTTCCTGTAGTCATTTTTGCTGCATTGGCCCTAACTCAATTCATCTCCCTCCCTATCCTACCAAGATATGATTGGTTACTTCTAATTTGTCTACTCATGCAGTGGTATATGTTGCGTTCTGGGCTTGAAACACGTGATGAACTGAAGGTCATTACCTTGTTCCACCTGATTGGCCTTGCCCTTGAATTATTTAAAGTCCATATGGGCTCTTGGTCTTATCCTGAAGACGGGTACTCCAAATTCTTTGGAGTGCCTTTATATAGTGGTTTTATGTACGCAAGTGTAGCAAGTTATCTTTGCCAAGCATGGAGAAGGCTTAAAGTTGTATTAGTGAAATGGCCACCGTTATTCATTGTTGTGCCCCTTTCTTCTTCCATATACTTAAACTTTTTTACCCACCATTTTTGGATAGACGTTCGTTGGTGGCTTGGTGGTCTTGTGATAATTGTATTTTGGAAATCATGGGCCACTTACGAGGTGGGAGGAACTCGTTATCGTATGCCACTTGCCCTTTCATTTATACTCATTGGATTTTTTATATGGATTGCTGAGAATATTGCTACTTTCTTTGGTGCTTGGGAATATCCTAACCAAACTGAAGCATGGAGTCTTGTACATTTAGGGAAAGTGAGTTCATGGCTCTTATTAGTAATTGTTAGCTTTCTTATCGTCGCCACGTTAAAGCAGGTCAAGGGAAAGACCCCTACTAAAATTGAGGTGAATAAATCCTTATGACAAATAACTAGTATTAGAAGGAGAAACATATCACTTTGTTGAACTGTTAAAATGTAAAGGCTCTTTTCTAAAACTTGGTTGCCTTTTAGACTATTTTATCTGAAGTTAAGCTTATTTAAATCGATAAAAAGACGTATTTATCGTTAGAAAAGAGCGACTGTCTAGATGAAAAGTAGTAGACATTATACTAGTACAAAAGCAACTATTTATACGAAAATAGCCAAAGTAAAACTAAACTTAGTAAATTAGGAGTTATTATGCAAAGGTATCGTTTTATAGAATCATGCCTATTTTTACCTACCTACTTCAATCATAAAAAGTTAAAAGCCCATCTAACAGGAAAGACTGTCCTTATAACTGGTGCAAGTTCTGGCATTGGCGAACAGGTTGCCTATCAATTAGCAAGCATTAGTTGTCATTTAGTTTTAGTTGCTAGAAGACGAGAAAAGCTTTTACAGATAAAAAATAGAATAGAAACAAAGTCAGCTACTGTAAGTATTTATAAAGCTGATTTACGAAATGATCATGAGATGAATGAGTTCCTGACATTTCTTCATGATTTACCGAATGGTTTAGATATCGTCGTCAGTAATGCAGGTCTATCTATTAATCGTTCTATCTATGATTCTTTAGACCGTTATCATGATTTCACACGAACGATGGCTATTAATTACTTCGCACCGGTTCAATTATTGTTATCTATTTTACCAATTCTTAAGAAGAACCATGGACAAATTATTAATGTTTCGACCATCAATGCGCTACTAGCCCCTGTACCTTATTTTGCAGCTTATCAGGCCTCCAAATCAGCCTTTGATGTTTGGTTGAGGTCCATTTCAACAGAGTTAAGGGCCGAAGGAATAACAACCACAACTATATACTTACCACTAGTGAGAACACCTATGATACAACCAACCATATCATATCAACATATGCCCGCCATGACACCAAGCCATGTTGCCAAGATCATTTGTAAATCCATGTATACACAAAAAAAGAAGTACCAGCCATGGTGGTTACTAATTGGACAGCTAGCCTCTGTTTTCCTTACTAGTTTCGGGGACTTTTCAAATAAGACGAAAAACAGGAAGAAATCATGAAAATAGTTAAGTTTATCTATGTCCTATACAAAATTCAATTGCTATCCCCCATCGGAATTTATAGTCTATTCTCATCAATCTACAGTTCTGGAATAAATTTAATGACTCTACTCCATATTGCAGGAAAGAAATACGGTAATAATATTGCACTAATAGATGACCGTGAAACTATTACTTATCAGCGACTCTTAGCCGAATCTATTAATCTCGCTCACTGTCTTAAACAAAAGACACATCTCCATAGTGGACAGAAAGTAGGCTTTTTATGTAGAAACCATGTCTCTCTCGTTAAATCTATTTTTGCCGTTTCGAGGCTAGGTGCGAATGTCTATCTGTTAAATACGGAAATGAGTAAAAATCAACTCAATCAATTTGTTGCACGTCATGATTTCGATTTAATCATCTATGATGAAGAATTAAGCGAACTACTTGAACAATCTCATTATTCTAAGAAAAAAGTATTAAGCTATCACGACAGATTACCTGCAATTAATAATCTCCAATTAGAGAGTTATGCTTTGCCGGCAATACCAAGAACATATGGTAGTAAGATTGTTCTACAAACTAGTGGTACGACAGGTATTTCTAAAGATGCCGCCCATAAGCCATCATTATTTAACTACTTACATCCATTCATAGCCTTTATTAAACGTTTAAGAATCCTAAAGTATCACTCGGCCTATATCGCTACTCCCATCTATCATGGATACGGTCTTGCCGTCTTACTACTATTCATACCTTTAGGAAAAACAGTAGTAGTTAGTTGTGGATTTAATGCTAAGAAGGCTTGCAACCTAGTTCATGAACATCAAGTTGAGGTCGTCACGGTTGTACCCTCAATGTTACAAAAAATGTTAGAGTCTGATGCAGAAAAATTAGCCTCCCTTCGCTGTGTCGCATCGGGTGGTGCTAAACTACATACAAAGCTTGTGAATCAGACGTTTATGATTCTTGGGAGAGTACTCTACAATTTGTATGGTACATCTGAAGCTGGATTAAACTTTATTGCAACCCCACAGGATTTAGAGTATTCTCCTCTAACTGTCGGGAAAAAGATAAAGGGTATGCGCGTTAAGTTTCTAGATCGTGATATGAATGAGCTTAATAACGGAAAAATAGGGCAGTTATGTATTCAAAATGACTGGTCCATCAAAAATAGAAATAAATCATGGATTCAAACGGGCGATTTAGGGTACCAGGATGAAAATGGGTATTATTTTTTATGTGGACGAACCGATGATATGGTTGTTTCCGGTGGTGAAAATGTTTATCCTATTGAGGTTGAACAAGTGCTAATGGAGCACACTCTAATTGAGGATGTTGCGATAATAGGAGTTCAAGATGATTTGTTTGGCCAGAGGTTACAAGCATATGTACTTCCTAAGGAAAATCAAAATCTTACCGAAAAAGAGTTACTAGAATGGTTACGGCCGAGAGTCGCTAGATTTCAACTACCTAAAGAAATAAAGATTGTTAACAGTTTGCCCTATACTTCTCTGGGGAAACTTAATAAAAAACAGCTCATAAGCGTAAATATGGGTAAAGAGGCCAAGATGTAAATGCTGGCCTCTTTCTGTTTGATATAAACATGGATTAACTTACTGCTTCTGTTACCTCTTTATCATGCTTACGATTAGTTTTACGTCTACTTTTGCCAAGCCTTGTAAAGCTACTTCCTATTGCATCAAATAAGCGATACACAGAAGGGATGAGTAACAATGTAATGAAAGTGGCAAACATTAACCCAGAGATAATAACTGTCGCCATTGGTGCTTGATAGTTCCCCGAGGTACCAGTAGCTAATGCTAAAGGAAGCATCCCACCAACTGTTGTTAATGTCGTCATAAAGATTGGACGCACGCGATTCTTCCCTGCCTCAACAAGAGCATCCTCTACTTTATAGCCTACTTTTCGTAATTGATTTGTACGGTCAATGAGCAGAATGGCATTGTTCAGAACAATCCCTATTAGCATTATTACACCCATTCCAGACATAATACTTAGTTCTCGTTGTGTTAGCAGAAGTCCTAAAATAACACCAACTACCGTCATTGGTATAACAGACATGACAACAATAGGATGGGAAAGGCTATTAAATTGCACAGCCATGACTAAATATACTAGGAAAATAGAGATGGCTAATATCATAATCATTTCCTGCATCAGCTTTTGTTGTTGCTCTAAATCACCCGATGGAGATATTGTATAACCAATTGGAGCTTGGAAATCTTCAATTAAATTTTGAACATCGCGATTAATAGCGCCTAAATCACGTTCTTCTATATCTGCAGAAATTGAAATGAATCTTTCTCCATCATCATGAGAGATTTCATTCGGTGTATCCACACTTTTTAGTGAGATAAAGTTTGAAAGCTTCTTCTCTCCACTTGAGGTTGGAATCTGTAAATCTAAAAGATTAGATTTACTCTCAATCTGCTCATCCCATTTTACCATCATTGGTAATCTCTCTTCTTCAAAAGTCACTTCCCCAACAGGCATCTGTAAAAAGCTAGTTTCAATAAATTGCTTGACTTGAATTTTAGTTAATCCTGCTTCTTCAATGGCTTGTTCATTTAGTTCAATTACTTCTTCTATTGAGGTGCGTTCAATTGAATTGCTAATTCCGACTATTCCTTCGACCTTTTCAAGCTCTGGAATAAATTCAGTCGCTACCGATTGAAGCTCTTCAAAACTCTCACCTTTAATATTTATTTGTACAGGAGATCCTCCACCAGCAGACATAGCGCCCGCAACATTTTTAATAGGTAATACTTTTTCTAATTCACGTAATGATCGGAAAATATCTTCATTAACTTCCTTTTGTTCTCTAGTAATGGCTTCACCTTTTGTCATATTAATAATTGTATATAACATATTTCCATTGTCTAAAACATAATTCGATTCTACATCCTTTACTGAAGAAAGCGCCTGATTTATATTAGCCACAATCTCTTCCTTTTCTTCCAGCGAAACCCCTGTTTCAACCGTAACCATTAATTCTTGATAACGGTTTAACATGTCTGGCATAATCGTCATTGGAATCTTTGTGACAAACGTTAATGAACCGGCGAACATTAAAAAGAAGATGGCTACCACAGCAAAGCTATATCGTTTTTTCTTCACTGCCCAAGCAACTGTTTTACTATATCCGCATAAAAGAAACCCTTCCTTTTTAGGCTTCTTTTTCTTACTCAGCTTTAAAAAGTTTTCCGAAAGAGAAGGTATTAATGTAAATGATACGACGACAGAAGCTATTAATGTTATAGCCACTACAGCAGAAAGCATGACCATAAATTGTCCCATTTCCCCACCAAGTAAACCAATTGGGAGAAACACAACAATAGTCGTTAGCATAGAAGCAATAACCGCTGTTGCCACCTCTCTTTCGTCCCTTCAATGACGGCACTGAAGTTTGGCATTCCTTGCTCTTTTTTACGATAAATGGATTCTAAAATGACTATTGAGGAATCTACCATCATTCCAATTCCTAATCCAAGTCCAATCAACGTAAGAATGTTAAAGCTATAATCAAACAGCCACATCGATGCGAACGTTAGTAAGACAGAAGTTGGAATGGAAAGACCTACAATAATGGTTGCTCTAATATTGCGTAAGAATAGTAATAGAATGATAATTGCAATAAATCCACCGATTAAAATATTACTCGTTACTCCATCAATTGAATTTTTTACATAATCTGCCTGAGCCACCATTTCATTTAGCTCAAACCCATTGACAAGCCCTTCTTCACGAATCTTTTCAATTTCTGCACGTACCGCTTCTGCCATTTCAATTTGTGTTGCATCGGAAACTCGCCCAATCTGAATAAAAATAAAATCTTTTGTTCCATTTTTCCAAACTAAGCTTGAAGTCTCTAATGGTTGAATAGAGACAGCAGCAAATTCCTTCACTTTTATGGTTCCGGTTAGGCTAGGTATTTTCAGATTTTTAATCTCCTCAACGTTTTCAAGTTTCGTATTCCATCGTAATGATGGTGAGCCTTTCTCGCTACTAAATTCTCCAACTGTGGCCTCACTATTCCCTTGTTGAATCATACTAACCACTTGCATAATATCAAGGCCTAATTCATTTACCTTTTCTCTGTTAAACTCAATTGTTACCTCTTTTTCTTCCACTCCTGCAAGTAATACATCATTTACTTCTGGTAACTCTTCTAATCTCGGTTCAAGTATGTCCTTCGCAAAGGTTGTCATCTCTTCCATATCACCGTTAGATACATCCATAAAAAATTCATAACTTTGTGATGTGCTCATTTGATCTGTGACAGCCTCTTTTACACCATTTATAGATGCAGTCTCCGAATTGACAACGGACTGAATTTCTTTGGTTACATCTTCTCCACGGCCACTTTCAATCTTGACCTGAATAGAGCTGCGCCCTATATTAGTTGTAGAAGATACACCTTCTACCCCATCCAACGCTAAAATACGTTGCTCTAATGGTGTGGTAATCGTACGTTCTACCTCAATCGCAGCCATCTCACCCGCATTTACATGCACATAGGCAGCATCGAATTCAATGGCAGGCATCAATTCTTGATCCAATTTTGTAATGGAAAAACTACCTACCATCAACACGAACATGACCATTAGACCAATTAATATCTTTCTCTCAACAAAAAACTTTAACAGCTTCATATTTCTCCCCCGTTCATTTACCTTATAATCTGGTAAAAATGGAAAAAACTAACACAGTTACTAATTATAAATCATTTTTAGGAAAATACTACCATATTTACAATTAGTTTACGTTAGGGAGAAAAATACATCTATTATGAACAATGTGAATATTATAACTTTCTACACAAAAAAAGCATCCATGGTCTGTTACCATGAATGCCTATTATAAAGGTAAAAATACATAAGTCTTATAGAGAATACTCTGCTAACTGCTCACCCCATGGAGCCATTTCTGTCTCTATAAAACCAGCTTTCTTATAAGTCCACTTTGCACCTATATTAGATGGATGATAACCAATCATGATTAAAGGGATGTTGCTATTATTTCTACTTTTAATATCGGAAATGACTAACTCAACAGCTTTCTTTCCGTAGCCATTCCCCTGATAAGCCTGATCAATCATTAAGCGATATATCCAGTAGTTCCCATCATCTGGATCAATACCAAACATTGTAAACCCTATCATCTTCTCTTCTAGATAGATCCCCATTGTTTTGAAGTTTTTAAGAAATTGTACCTCTGCAATGGAATATAGGTTAGAAGCCATGAACTGCTTTTGTTCATCAGCTACGGACAACGAAATGGCCTTCTCCCAATTTTCTTGATTAATATTATGTAAGGAAATATTCAAAAAACACACCTCAACTATTTAGATTCAAGTACATTAATTATTAGCCATAGGATGCTAGATTCCTTCTCAGGAGAGAACTTTTTTATATAGCTCAAGCCCTAAATTCTGATTTCTAATCCTTTCTTCCTCTATGATATGATTAAAAAGGATACAAACCATTTAAAGGGGGAATAACGAGTGGAGAAATCTGAATTTTTAGAACAACTAAAAGAATTGGCAGCTATTCAAGGGGCACCAGGTCAAGAAATGAATGTGGTCCAAAAGTTGGTCGAACTTTTCAAACCATATGCTGATCAGGTTGAGGTGGACCATATGGGAAATCTTTATGCGTACATGAAAGGTAAAAAGCCAGGTCCGACAGTCATGGTATCTGCACATTCAGATGAAATTGGTTGTGTCGTTCGAGATATTGATGATCGCGGCTTCCTGAAAATAGAACGTACTGGTGGGATGATTGAATCCTTACTTATCGGAAGAAAAGTGAACGTAAATGGACACTTTGGTGTAGTTGGCGTGAAAGCTGGACATCTCCAAACTCCCGAGGAGCGAAAAAGAATTCCTTCTATATATGAGCTTTATATAGACGTTGGTGCCCAATCAAGAGAGGAAGTCCATCAACTGGGTATTCAAATTGGAGATCCCATTACTTACATAAGTGAAATTGAGCAGTTTACAAATTCTGAGCTAATCTGTGGAAAAGCCATTGATAATCGTTCATGCTGTATTCTATTATTACAATTGTTTAAAGCACTTCATTCTGAACGTGACTTCTCTGGAACACTTGTTGGAGTTGTCGCTGTACAAGAAGAAGTTGGCCTTCGAGGAGCAAAGGTTGCAACATACAAGGTAAACCCTGATTACGCGATTGTGCTAGACACCATTCCATGTGCAGATACTCCCGATAGCTTAAATAGCGGCTATCCTATTGGAATCGGACGAGGCCCAGTCATTCCAGCTCTTGCTGGTGGATCGATTCGAGGAAACTTAATGTCACCTCAATTCAAACAATTACTAATCCGGTATGCAACTGAGCTTGACATTCCTTATCAACTTGCCGTCATGACTGGAGCGACTACAGACCTCGCTGCCGTACACATAGAGAGAGAAGGCGTATTAGCAGGAGCAATTACGTTTGCGAGACGCTATTCACATTCACCAGTGGAGGTTGCTCATTTGCGTGACTTTGAGCAAGGATTCACTCTATTAACTAAACTAATAACAGATATTGATAATTGGGGAGATCTTGGATTTATTAAGTAGGCTCTAGCTCTTTTGACTTCATAACAAGACGGCTATCGTGTAAAAGCTATAGCCTCCTTTTGTTCATAGTACCCGTTAATGAAGCAAGTAACATTTTGGTTATTTACAAGAAACAGACCAATTAATTGCTAGGACATCTTTTTTCACTATTGGAGTTTTATTGTTATTAAAACAAGATTCCTTGGCGTATTCAAGAGAGTGAAGATTTGAAATAATTGCAGTAGCAAGAAATAATATCGTTATTAACAATGTTGTATAAATACGTTTGATCTTAAAAACCTCCTTTTATTCTTAATAAACACTCTATAATGAAACAGCTTCTATCCCCTCATGTTATTCTAACGGACTTTTATAGTCTTTTACTTTAAGTAATCCTTTTAACCAGATGCACGGTTCTAGTGTCATCAATCTCCTCAAAGATTAGTTAACTAGTCCCCTCGTGGAAAATATTCCATAGGCTCCGTACAATGAACATAACCATTCTTTTTATAATAATTAATAGAATCCTCACTTGGCCATACAATTACAAACTCAAAATCATTCTCTTTAATCCACTGATTTATGGTTTGAAGCATTTCACTTCCTATGCCTTTATTACGATATTCTGGAACTGTATAAACATTTGTCATATAAGCAAACGGGTATGTGATTCTACCTGGGCGTGGTACCTTTTGTATTAATTCTATGTATATGTGTGATACTACTTTTTCACTTTCTTCTGCAACCCATATATACCATTGTCCACTATTAATGGCTTTCTTTAAGAAAGAATAACATTCCTTTTCAAAATCCTCGTATGACGAGTCGTTTTTACTTTCATCGTATTCAACAGTAAAATCCCATCTCATTTTTATTAATTGATTGATATCGTTTAGTTCAGCAAGCCTGATATTCATATATTCCCTCTCCCTTCAATAGTATCCACTTCATTTGTTTTAACTTCTAAGCCTTCTATCTCAGTCAAGTGAATAAGCTTCCTTTTTTAGTTGAATATCTAGTAGTTTACTATATTTGTTTGGTTGTACTTCTTGGTACACTCTTAAGAAATCAACATTAATTGTAGGAAATGGACTTAACTTTTCTTCTGAGAATCCAGCCATATCTTTTAATTCTAAACTAGTTAATCCCCACTGAGTCTGGCCTAATGTTAAATGAGGTACATAGTCGTCTAATTCCATATATTTCTTAACTAGATCTTTTCCTGGAGATATAGCATTAACGACTTTTCTATGTAACTCATAAATCTCTTTCGAATCAACCGTTAAAAACAGGACATTTTCACAAAAAAGGCTGGTTTATCTATTTTTAGATTAAATGGTGAAGTTTCAGTACAGATCCTTTGAACTTCCTTTAGCCATTCCTTGTCTGCTGTTAATCCACCCTGTGCTTTTATAGTAATATGAGGCTCAACAATGTCTGGTAGTAAATTATTCTTCAAGGAGAGCTGAACTTCTTCTATTTTCTCTTTATACTCTTCTGATGGTACAATCCCAATAAAATATTGCATAGTCCTTCTCCTTACAAAACTTTTTGTTTAAACTTAGCTAATATCTGAGACGATAGAAGAAATACAAATTCCCCCCTCTAAACTTTTTTAGACAATAAGTATTTCAACAATTCATGCGGAAATCCTTCATTATACCCATTATATCCTTGAGACCTATTACAAACAGTAAAAGGCAATGACTATCAAAGTCATCGCCCGATATTACACCCCTTATGAACTTAAGACAGTTTATTCTTCCACAACAGGAAGGTCCACAGTAAACGGTTTTAAATCTTCAGTAGAGACAAGGTTTGAAAAGTCGAAAAGTAAGATTGTATCCTCCAGCTTAAAGTTCTGTATGTTTTCATCACCATTTATATCAAATGTAGATTGGTAGTGTGCTGTTGCTGTATCAATCAGTTTTACTTTATTAAATGCAATTCCGTGGTTTTTAGGAGGCCACGGGTTTTCCGGGTCAATCTTTGATAGATATTTGTCATCCACTAACCAAAAAGCATATTCCAGATTATGATTAATAATATCTAGCTTATGATCACCCAAGTTTTTAGGCAGCCCTGTAAGTTGATAATCTACAACCAGTGTCTCACCCTTTTGCGTAACATCATTTACCTGCAGACCTAAATCAAGACGCTGGCTCTTTAAAGTAAATGTTTTCTCACTCAATAACTGCTGCACTTTTGGATCTTTAATCGTTAAACTTGGGTAGATAGTTAGTGAAGTAGCGTTTGGATCTAGCTTAGTCATCTCCGATCGAACGGTAGTAAGATATCCATTTTCTCGTTCGGAGTGTTCGAGAACTGTTTGATTTCCAAATCTATACACGTTCCCTTTATCATCAACTACTTTTGAAATAGTAATGTCGTCTTCCTTATATTCCTCTATGGTCTCATAAACAAGCGATGATGATGCTTTTGCAGTAAGGATCTCATTAATACGGACTTTAACCCCATTGGCCGGATATACATGCTCTTGATTTATAGCAAGTGTATTGTTTTTTTCTTGTTGAATGGGAATATTAAAGTTCCATTCACCTTGAATGCCGTTAATATTATGAATTGTTATTGGGAGAGTAAAATTCTCCTCAATTGTTTTATAGGGATAATCCATTTTCCACTGAAAGATATATCCATTTTCTACTTTCTTAACTTCTCTCGATCCACCTAACCATGGATCATTATCTCCTTTATAATGTTCAAAATTAACATCAAAGCTTACTTCACCTTTTTCGTTCCCGCCTTTTTCAACTTCTTTGTCTACAAAACCTGTAATAGACACCACGTTGCCATCAAAATAGGCACTTGTCAGTTTTACAGTTACTCCATTTTTCGTCGTAGCTTGGTTTAATTCTGTCACTGCATCCTGATGAGCTAACTCTACACCTGTTCGATCATTGAACTCTTGAAAAATCCCACCAATTATAGGTGTATTAGCCAATACATGATTCATAGTAGAATTAAAAAATCCGGAGGCAATCGTAATGCCAAGAATGGCAGCTGAAGTGGCAACACCAACAAAAACCTTCTTTCTCTTTCCATATCCTCCGTTAACGTCTCTGTTTATCCCTTTGGAAATGGCGTCAAACACTTTCTCTTTTGGGACAGGTATTTGGTCAATCATTTCATTGAGTTTCTTATTATCCATGGCATTTGTCCTCCTCACTTTTATAAGTCTTTCTTAACTCTGCTTTCCCTCTGCTTAAGTAAGTTTTTACGGTGTTCTCTGGGATTTCCATCACACCGCTAATCGTCTTAATTGAGTAATCATAATAGTAGAAAAGAATAATGGCCGTACGGTAATTGAGTCTCAGCTGCTGTATGGCATGTAGGAGCTGTGGATCACCTTCACTGTCTACATTTGATTCATCCGGCAGGTTTGACAGGAATTCATCGCTCATTGCTACAACTTTACCTCTTTTTTTAATGACATCAACTGAGCAGCGAATTACGATCCTTGTAAGCCAGGTCGCAAAATACGCTGGATTTTTTAACGAATGGATTGATTTATAAGCCTGATAGGTTGCTTCTTGAACCACATCCAACGCATCTTCTTCGTTATGTACATAAAGATAAGCTGTCCGGTAGACTCTTTCATAATGTTGTTGAACCAATTTCTCAAAGGCAGTTTTGTTACCTTTAATTGCTTTCTTAACTAATCGTTGGGCTTCCATTTCCATCTTTTTTCCCTCCTTCACCTATTAGTGGACTTTATCATTAAGAAAAGTTTCAAATAATTTAAAAAAACATACACATTTTACAATTCTAGTTCCAAAAAATAAGCAGAAACCCTTAGATAGGTTTCCGCTTTCTATTTTGTTGAAAGCTATACGATTCAATAGTGGTTGATACATTTCCTTGTGAAGCACGTTACTGGTTATTGCTGGGTTTTTTCACCTATTTATATAAGGTGAACATTTGTACACATATTTCTCCTGCTTGCGTATCTATTACATCTCCTCGTTCAGATAATGATCAGAAGCTAATCGTTTAAATCCTTTCTCATTGTGCAATTTCATTACTATTTTTGAAATTGGTTCCATAAAGCTTGATCAACGTTAAAATATCCCTCATGTGAACACACTGCCAATACACATTTCTCATCCTGATAAAACATTAAATCTTCCGGTAGTTTTGGGCTTATCCAATAAAAAAGAGATTGACTATACTCTATAAAAAATTGTTTTGTAGCATAATTAAACTGAAAATAATAAACGTAGGCTGTCCCACCAGATAGTCTTGTTGTTTCCCATTTTCGTTGTACTTTTCGATCGAGTAAATGCCCTTTTATATCCATTATTAATTGATCAACATAAGCAATACGGTCTTCTTCAATCTCCATTATTTCTCTATTCTCCACAAAAGCAAATCGGTTGCAATGTTGTGATAGGTAATGGATGAGTTGTTTATATGAATTTCCTTTTACGTTCTCATAGATTGTTAGCATGCTAGCTCCTTCTAAATCTTATCGTGGGTAAAGATTTTAATCGCCATAAAAGATATATAGCCAATGAAAAAACCTATGCTATTTAAAATAAAGTCATCGATATCAAAACTTCCTCTTTTTGTTAGAAGCTGAAGAGTCTCTAAGATTAGTATACAAATGATAAATAGTAGAAAAGACTGAATTAATCTTTTTCTAGTTACTAAAGGAATGAATATCCCAAATGGCACAAAGACACCAATATTCCCCAAAAGATTCATGACCCATGAATATGTATTGAAATTATCAAATTGCATATAAATGATGATGGTTTCAAATGGAGTTAGATTGTACATAAAATCAGGAGAAACCGTTCTGCCGAATCCAAATAACATCCAATAGCCTACAACTAGAGTATAAGCAACAAGGGAAAACAATATTTTTTGGTGGATATTATTCATGATCTACTACTCCTCTACTCTTCACACTGATTTACTTTCTTGTAGGAGTTTTATCTTGCTTCAAGACAACATCCTCCTCATCAATCTCAAAAAAGACTTACCTCTATAATAAGACTTGGCTATGCTTGAAAAATAAATGCCTCTGCCTGTTTAATACTTTTCTTTAGATAAATGGGTGAATTAGGATGACTTAAAACCTCTTCAGTTGTTAACCACATCACGGCTTCTACCTCATCTGGACTCTTAGGTAAGGATTCACCCGATTCATATTCACAAAGAAAAACAATATTTACAACATGTTCCTCTGTATCTGTTACAAAAGTTGTACTGTGTGTATAGTAGACTTTATCTTTTACTTTCACTCCGACTTCTTCAAGAATTTCCCTCTTAACAGTACTTTCTAGTATATCAGATGAATTCCCTACTAGTTCTACTTTACCTCCTACAAGAGAAAGTAGACCGCCAGCATGTTCCTCTTTTTTACTTCTTTCAATGATTAACCACTTATCATTTCTTCTTATAGCACCTTCTACATTTACAATATACAAAAAGGCTCCCCCTCTTGACACTAAATACACCATATTTTACCACAATTAAAAGAGCCACTCCATAAAAGAGTGACTCAATTTATTAACTACTAATTAATTTTAAATTTATTTAGATTACGATTTAATTCTTCCGCAAGTTCAGCAAGGGAACCAGCAGAGGCAGTTACCTCTTCCATCGTAGCTAGTTGCTCTTCGTTTGCGGCAGAGCTTTCTTCACTGAATTTTGCGCTTTCTTTTGCTAGTTCTGATACTTCCGTTACAGATGATAAGACCTGACTACTTACATGAGTCATTTGCTCAATAGCTGTTGCTACTTCTGATACAGTTGTGGATACCTTATCATTTAGCTGTTGAATGAGAACAAATGCCTCAGAAACATCTTTTGTAAAGCGTATTCCTGTTTCTACACGTTCCTGACCATCCTTCATTGAAGATACAGCTTGTCCAGTCTCTTGCTGTATTTCATGAATCATAGAAGTAATTTGTTCAGCTGACTTACGAGATTCTTCTGCTAATTTACGAACCTCATCAGCAACAACCGCAAATCCTTTACCATGTTCACCTGCACGTGCTGCTTCAATGGCTGCATTTAATGCTAACAGGTTTGTTTGATCTGATATAGAAGTGATTAGCTCTAAGATACTACTAATCTCGCCTGATAATTGACCAAGTTTTGAAATTCTACTTGAAGTTTCCGTTACAGATCCTTGAATCTGATTCATTTGTTCAACGACCATAGATACTTTCTCTGAGCCACTAGTCGTTGCCGTTAAGGCATTCTTAGTTAACCCATTCATCTCTTGGCTATTTTGAGATACCTGATTTAATCCTGCAGACAGCTGTTGCATGGATGCCAACACATCTTCCGTACTTGATAGTTGATTGTTTGCACCTGCTGCAGCTGATTGTGCCATGGCAGATACCTGTTCTGCTGCTCTTGTGCTTTGTTCAGCGCTTGCAGATAGCTCTTCGCTTGCTGCAGTTAACTGATGAGTAGACCCTTCAACATGTCCAAGAAGATTTCTTAGATTATGAGATAGCTGGTTGACGGACGTAACTAGCAATCCAAGTTCATTCTTAGATTTTGTTTTCAACTCTTCCCCACTTAAATCCCCTTCAGCCATGACTGTCACACGCTCTGTTACTTGTAAAATTGGCAATGTAATTCTTCTTGCCATAACAAGAGCCACTATAATTCCTATAATAACTCCTACAGCAGCTAATGAAAGATTAATGACAATTAAGGTATTACCCGTTTTAATAAGGTCGGCTGTTAATTCCTCAATTCTCTTTTCTCTTTTCTCTGCTAACTGAGCAAACCCTTCGTCAATTTCTCTTCCAAGTGGTGTAATATGCTGACGAAGAGCCGATAGGGCAAAGCTTTTATTGCCTGTTTCAACTTGTTGAACTAATCTTTCTTCAATCATGATTAAAAATTGATTACTTTTATCAACAAGTTGTTTAACTTCCTCTGAACCAGAGTATTTAAGTAACACTTCTTCGTATGAATTACTCTCCTCGGTTACCTGCTTAAATCGGTCTAAATACTCCTGATCATCAAATAACACATATCCACGAATTAAACCAATTCTCTCTTGGACATTACCACTTAATTTTACATCATTTAGAAGAAGCTTAGATTCATGCTGAATTAAGTCCTCCACCTGATTATTGTAATTAATAATCACTCCATTTGTTCCTACAGCAACAACAATTAAAATGGCTAAAACAATACCGAACGCTGACAATATGTTCCATTTCAAGCTTTTCATATAAGAGTACTCTCCTCATGGTTGGATTGGTGGTGAATCTAGTTGTCTGTTACATATTTCGATATATTTCAACATTGATAGGTTCATTATCATATGATTCATCTAGACTGTCAATCCGTTTTCAGAATTCTCTGGGTAAGTTTTCAAGCCCTTTTCTTCCCTAGTTGATAGCCAATCCAGAGAAATACGATGCTAAACATGAGGAAAAACATAATGATAATAGGCTCTGATAAAACGGCCAAGATTCCTGATGAAAAAAGTTCCGGAATTCTGCTAGAAGTCATGTAATCTATTAATTTACCATTCTCGTAAAGAAAATAAAAAAAGAAAATCATGATTCCAATTAGTAGAAAAAATGCTGCTCTCATGATTCTAATTGCTACTGTTTTGACTTCATTTACTTTTTTCCGTTTTGTTGCTTTTCCGGTTCTTTTCTTTGTTACATGTCGAATAGCCATTCTATCACCTGCCTTTTTCGTACTATCATATTAGTAAGACGCATTCCATATACGTTGAACTTCAGATGTTTTTAAGTGAACTATAAATACATCAGGATTTGTCATAGCTTCCCATTCTTTAAACCCGTAAGATTTATTAAAATGCCTCAGAAGCAAGGTAAGTAAGTTCCCATGGCTTACTATCACTATATGTTCTTCCTCTAGGTATTTAATTTCATTTAAAAATGAAATAACGCGGTTTTCTGCTTCAGAAGAAGATTCTCCATCTTGTAAAGAAAGAGAAAAATCCTCAAATGAGGCTTTTAAAAAATCATACCACCCTGGATAGTCTCCTTTACTTATGATCCTTTCATGTAACCGTTCATCCATCTCAATTTCTAATTCCACCTTACTTGCAAAGGGTTGAATCGTGTCAATAGCTCTTATGTAGGGACTTGAAAATATTCGCTGAACTGGATACGAAGTAAGAAAATCACATAATTCAAGAGCTTCGTTTCGTCCTTCCTCTGTCAGCTCTGCTTCTCGCTCTTGTCCACTTGCTTTACAATGTCTAATCAAGTAAAGAGTTTTCACAGTTTGTTCTACCTCCTGCGGTTGATTTGAAAAGGAAAAAAGTCAGAAGCAATTTCCACGTCTGAAAAGACTTCCTTTGCCTCCTCCATCAACTGTAACGTATCATCCTTTTGATACCGTGAACTGATATGAGTTAATAGTAGTTTTTTAACATTAGCTTTTAATGCTACTTCTGCTGCTTGCTTCGCAGAAGAATGAAAATACTCGTAGGCAAGCTTTGCTTCTTCTCCACTAAATGTTGCTTCATGGACAAGGACATCGGCGTCCTTAGAAAGTTCTACACTTTTTTCACAGATACGAGTATCTCCGAGTATCGTAATCGTTCTACCTGGAGTTGGTTCACTAACGTAATCAACACCCCTTAGAACTCTCCCATCTTCTAAAGTGACAGTTTGACCTAGCTTAAGTTGTTTAAAATGAGGACCTGAGGGAATTCCTTCCTGTTTTAGTTTTTCTATTAACAGCGCTCCTGGCAAATCTTTCTCTTGAACTCTATATCCGTAACTTGGTATTCCATGTTGAAGTAAGCCTGCTTCTACAATAAACTGCTCGTCTTCAAAAATAACCCCTTCTGCAATCTCAACCACTTTTAAGGGATAACGAAGATGAGTACGACTTACCTTCATTGAAATCTCAATAAAATCATGTAAACCTGCAGGACCGTAGACCGTTAAAGGGCCTTCTCCTCCTTGAAAGGAACGACTTCCCAAAAGTCCTGGTAATCCAAAGATATGATCTCCATGTAAATGTGTAATAAAGATTTTCTCTATTCGTCGAGGGCGTATAGATGTATGTAATATTTGGTGCTGAGTGGCCTCCCCACAGTCAAACAACCAAGTTCCACCTCGTTCTTCAAGTAGTTGAAGGGCAATGGAGGTTACATTCCGTTCTTTGGCAGGTATTCCCGCACCTGTTCCTAAAAATACTAATTCCAAGTCTAACACTCCTTACCGGTCATCTTGCAGAAAATCCTTATTAAAGCTCGTTCCCTTCTTATTAGATTCTTCAGCCTTTGAAGGAAGTCCTTTCTTTATCACATTCTGTCCAAACTTAGATTGAAGTTTTTCAATAGTCTGATACAGAGGTTCTTTTTTTGCATCTTCTTGATAAGAAAATAAATCAAGCTGCTTAAAGGCGGCGTTTTTTTCAACCAAATCCTGAGTGGTGATACCGAGCAATCTTACAGGCTGTTCGTTCCAATGCTTTTTCCATAGTTGGTTAATGACAGCTAAGATATCTTTCGATTCTACGATGGGATTATTTATTTTCTTACTCCGTGTGATTGTTTTTCTATCATGATAGCGAATGGTCAATTGAATCGTCCTAGCCAAGGATTCTTTTCGTTTTAACCTTCTTGATACAGAGTCTGACAGTCGTTGTAAAACGGCGAAGATTTCCTGCTCATCTATTGTATCTGCTCTTAACGTGGAAGAGTTACCAATACTTTTAAACTCATATATGGCATCTGGATCAACCGGTCGGTCATCTTTTCCATTTGCACGTTCCTTTAGACGCTCACCGTTAATTCCTAGTATTGCTTTTAATTGGATCACATTAGCTTGAGCTAAATCACCTATTGTTTTAATTTGCAATGGTTCAAGTTTTTCAGCTGATTTCAAGCCTACTCCGTGCATGTCTGAAACGGGCAGTGGCCAAAGCCTTTCTTGTACATCTCGTTTTCTTAGAACCGTAATTCCAAGAGGTTTTTTCATATCAGAAGCCATTTTTGCTAAAAATTTATTAGGAGCAATCCCTATACTACAAGGAAGTTTTAATTTCTCCATCATCTCTGTTTGTATCCGTTTCGCAATCTCAAGCGGTGACCCTAACTCATAACATTCTGTAATATCCATGTAGCCTTCATCAATAGACACAGGCTGTACCATATGCGTATAAGTTCGCAAGTAGTCAAACATGGCGAGGGATGCTTTCCGATAACGATCAAAATTGGGAGTCATTACAATTAATTGTGGGCATAAGCGTTTAGCCTCCCATAGAGGCATCGTTGTCTTAATTCCCAATGCTCTCGCTTCATAACTACACGTCACAATAATTCCTCGCCGTTCTTCAGGATTTCCAGCAATAGCTAACGGTTTACCTGATAATGACGGATCATATGCAACCTCTACAGACGCATAAAAGCTATTCATATCTACATGAAGAATGACTCGCCCTTTTTTCGGATACATGTTCTTCATCATTACACCCACAAAACCCTTCATTTTACTATTAATATCATAATCCCTTTTTGTTTGGTAAAGCAAATAAGATAATCGACGAGTAAAAATCTTTCCTTAGTTGTAGACTTGCACAGAAATAGACGGGAATTCACATAACCTTATCTTCAATATTAAATTAAAAAAAGGCCCATTACTGGACCTATTTTAGCTGTTTTTTTACTTCATCCATTTCCTCTAATGTATGAATTAATTTTGTAGGATCAATAAGTGTAAGTAGTCGTCCATCCAGGTTGGCTACCCCCATCAGGTACGATGTCTGTAAGGAAGCAATCATATTTAGTGGTTGAACGGAGTTGGCAGGAATGTCTAAGATTTCCTTTGCGTCATCCACAATCAGACCAAAAGATAGCCCCTCTGTGTTTAATATGATCATTCTAGTTTGATCGGTATCTTCTGTTTTATTTCCGTATAAAATTTTGCCAGCATCTAAAATCGGTGTAATTTCACCACGTACTGTTGTCACACCATTCATATACTCAGGCATATTTGGTACTGCTGTCAGTGGTTGAAGCTTTTCAATTGAAACGACAAATTGTATAGGTAGTCCATATTCCTCATCCTGAGCTTGAAAGACTACTACCTTATCTATTAAATAATTTTCTGTCATCAGCTATTCCTCCAACGATAATAATCAATTGCATCTATTATACTATATTTTTGTCGTAATTTGTGTCATCACAAAATATTCCAACAATAAATAATAGAAACTTTAGTGAAAATTTTTACAATCTTGTTCTCAAATCTATGAAATCGCATACATCTTTACTATACATAATTTTATTTACATCAGAGGAATAAAAAAGGAGGAATAACAATGATTTTTTCTCAACCTGGTCAAGATGGAGCAAAGGTAAATTTTAAGAGTCGCTATGAAAACTACATCGGTGGAAAGTGGACCGCACCTGTTAATGGGCAGTACTTTGAAAACATTACACCTGTAACAGGGAAAGCATTTTGTGAAGTGGCACGTTCGTCTGCAGAAGATATTGAACTAGCATTAGATGCAGCTCATGAAGCAAAGACAGCGTGGGGACGTACATCTGTTACAGAGAGAGCAAATATTCTAAATAAGATTGCAGATCGAATTGAACAAAATTTAGAGGTGCTAGCAGTTGCTGAAACATGGGATAATGGTAAGCCTGTTCGAGAAACGCTTGCTGCCGACCTTCCATTAGCTGTTGACCACTTCCGCTACTTTGCCGGTACCGTTAGAGCACAAGAAGGTAGTCTATCAGAAATTGATCACGACACAGTCGCTTATCATTACCACGAGCCACTTGGAGTAGTTGGTCAAATTATCCCTTGGAACTTCCCATTATTAATGGCTGTTTGGAAGCTTGCACCTGCACTTGCAGCAGGAAACTGTGTGGTATTAAAGCCAGCAGAGCAAACACCCGCTTCCATTATGGTATTAATGGAACTAATTGAAGACCTCCTTCCTCCAGGGGTAGTAAACGTTGTAAACGGCTTTGGAGTCGAAGCTGGCAAGCCATTAGCTTCTAGCAGTCGCGTGGCAAAAGTTGCCTTTACTGGCGAAACTACAACAGGTCGTCTCATTATGCAATATGCATCTCAAAACCTAATTCCTGTAACACTAGAACTTGGAGGTAAATCACCAAATATTTTCTTTGAAGATGTGATGGCGCAAGATGATGACTTTTTAAATAAAGCAGTTGAAGGGTTTGTCATGTTTGCTCTAAATCAAGGTGAAGTATGTACTTGTCCTTCTCGCGCATTAATACATGAAAATATTTATGATCGTTTCATGGAAAAGGCGATCGCTAGAGTAGCTGAGATTAAACAAGGAAATCCACTAGATACAGAAACAATGATTGGAGCTCAAGCATCTACAGAACAGCTTGAAAAAATCCTTTCTTATTTTGAGATTGGCAAACAAGAAGGTGCAGAGGTTCTTGCTGGAGGGGAAAGAAACTTCTTAGAAGGTGATTTAGAAGGCGGCTATTATGTAAAGCCAACTGTATTTAAGGGCCATAATAAAATGCGAATTTTCCAAGAAGAAATCTTTGGTCCAGTTGTATCAGTAACAACCTTTAAGGATCCTGCTGAAGCTCTTGCCATTGCAAACGATACTCTATACGGCCTAGGCGCAGGTGTCTGGACAAGAGACGTGAATACAGCATACCGCTTCGGACGTGAAATCCAAGCTGGACGTGTTTGGACGAATTGCTATCATGCTTATCCGGCTCATGCTGCCTTTGGTGGATATAAAGCTTCTGGTATCGGTCGTGAGAATCATAAGATGATGTTAAGTCACTACCAACAAACGAAGAATCTATTGGTAAGCTATAGCCCACAAAAATTAGGATTTTTTTAATACATGGTTGAAAAAGTATTAGCAACTGAGAAGGCCATTCACCTCATTCAGCGGTTAAAAACCTTTCATGGAGACCTCCTCTTTCACCAATCAGGAGGCTGCTGTGACGGTAGCTCTCCGATGTGCTTTGCAAAAGGAGAATTTCTAATTGGAGAAGCGGATGTACTACTCGGACATATAGCCGATACTCCGTTTTACATGAGCAAAGCTCAATATGAATACTGGAAACACACGCAATTAATTATTGATGTTGTTCCAGGCCGAGGCGGCATGTTTTCTCTAGAAGGGCCAGAGGGCGTTAGGTTCCTAACTAGGTCTAGAGTATTTACTGAGGAAGAAAGAAGATTCCTATCCGGTTCTAGTTAATGTAATGCCCTCACGTATGTAAATAGCAAAATAATACGTAAAACGCTTGGTTATTGAACTGCACCCCGATTGTTAGACATAAAACTAACAAGTGGAGGTGCAGTTCATATCCAAGCGTTTTTTTAATAGATTGGTACACTAGAGCATCAAAAGAGATGAAACTACGCAAACTTGGAGGCGGGGCTGTCCGCCAAATCAGTGATTCCACGAAAATATCAATTATCTCAGCTTTATAATCGATATTTCCACGAAATTTTTAGTTATTCCACGTTTTTTTTAATGATTCCATACTTTTACCTTGTAATTTCACAAAATGAGGAATAGCAGAAAATGCAACTAATGCTACTGCACCTACTTTTCGTTGGTTCTTTTCCTAGGACTCGCCTCTTCACAGTAAAAATTATTCTAATGCCCTACTCTATTTCTAGCATTAATACTTATATAGTAGGAATAATAATTTAGATTGAAGATGTAGAATTAGTACAGGGATTAATTGAAAAGTTTTTCATTCCCAAACTGGAAACATTCTGGTAAAATTTCATTTTGTAATGCAAAAAATTGGATAGGAGCCATCTCAATGGTTAACGAACATGAGAAGTTACAATTATATACTCCCAAGGAGCTTAGGCAGAAGATTGAACTTCAGCGCGTAGAGCTTATTGAGACGGGTCAGAAATATGGATTATCTAGCGAACGTACCCTTAGAAAAAGCCAGGAACTCGATATTCTTTTAAGCTTATGTCAGGCTTGCTGTCCAAGAGAAGCTCGGCAATCATCCAAAAAGGCTTCATCCTGTTAGATGCTTTGTAAATTAGAGACTGTCCGATCATTAACCTCAGTACCAGTATTGAGTGTCGACTTGGGTTCAAACAATAGTACATGTACTTCTTCTGCTGCCACTGGTAAATGCTCTATTCCTTTTGGGACGATAATAAATTCACCTTCATTTACAGTAACATCGCGATCTCTAAACTTGAGAAGTAGCGTCCCTTTTACTACTAGAAACATCTCATCTTCTTGTTCATGGTGATGCCAAACAAACTCCCCTTTTAATTTGGCAAATTTGACATGCATATCGTTTATTTCTCCAGCAATTCTCGGACTCCAATGTTCATGAAACATCGCAAACTTTTCATTAATATTAATTTTTTCCATCACACTCTTCCTTTCTTTTTAGGAGGCTTTTTTCTAAAACTTTGTTACTTTCTAATCTACTATATCTGAAGTCAAGCTCACTTTAAACGTAAATGCCGTATTTATCGTTTAGAAAAGAGCAACGATCTAGATGAAAAGTAGATGACATTCAACTAGTATTGAAAGCAACAATCTATCCGAGAAGAGCCTTTTAGAATAAGAAAAGAGGCCAAAATAGGCCCCTGATTACTTTGCTACTTCTTCAATTATTGCCACTACTAGTTCAGCAGTCTTTACTAACTCTTCGATTGGCATTCTTTCATTCGTTGTATGAATTTCCTCATAACCAACTGCTAGGTTTACAGTAGGGATACCATGTCCTGCTATGACGTTTGCATCACTACCTCCACCGCTCTTTTGCAATTCTGACGTACGACCAATAGATGCCGAAGCACGACGAGCCACTTCCACAACATGGTCTCCTTCTCCATACTTAAACCCTGGGTACATAACCGTAACTTCAACTTCTGCACGACCACCCATTTCCTCAGCAGCAGATTCAAACGCTTCTTTCATCTTTTGTACTTGTGCTTCCATTTTCTCGCCTACTAATGAACGTGCCTCCGCCAAAATATCTACTCGATCGCACACTATATTTGTTTGTTGTCCACCCTCAAATCGGCCAATATTTGCTGTAGTCTCTTCATCAATGCGACCTAATGGCATTCTTGAGATGGCTTTTGAAGCAATCGTGATGGCGGAAACACCTTTTTCAGGTGCAACCCCTGCATGAGCTGTTTTTCCAAGTATGGTGGCTTTTACTTTGGCCTGCGTCGGAGCTGCAACAATAATATTTCCAACTTTTCCATCACTATCTAAAGCATATCCGAATATAGCAATCACTCTCTCTGGATCTAGAGCTTTCGCACCAACAAGTCCAGATTCTTCGCCTACTGTAATAATGAATTGGATAGTTCCATGAGGAATATTATTTTCCTTCAGGACCTTCACAGCTTCAAGCATAGCAGCTAGACCCGCTTTATCATCTGCTCCTAGTATGGTTGTACCATCTGTCACAACATAACCATCCTGAACAGAAGGTTTAATTCCCTTTCCTGGAACAACTGTATCCATATGAGAAGTAAAGTAAATAGGATCTACCGAAGCTTTCGTACCTTGAAGAGTACATATAAGATTGCCGGCACCATGTCCTGTTACCTCCATTGTTTCATCATCAAATACATCTACTCCAAGTTCTGTAAATTTTTCTTTTAGCACTTTTGAGATTTCAGCTTCAAACTTTGTTTCAGAATCAACTTGAACTAGTTCTAAGAATTCATTTAGTAGTCTTTCTTGATTAATCATCGATGTCCCTCCTGGTTTTACAATGGAATATTTCCATGTTTTTTTCTTGGTCGTTCCTCACGCTTATTTCGAAGCATCTCTAGTGCTTGAATGAGTTTAATTCTTGTCTCTCTTGGATCAATCACATCATCAACCATACCCATTTTAGCAGCAACATATGGATTGGCAAATTTTTCGCGATATTCTTCGATTTTCGCTGCTCTCGTTTTTTCCGGGTCTTCACTTTCGGCAATTTCTCTAGCGAATATAATATTCGCTGCCCCTTGTGGTCCCATGACCGCAATCTCTGCATTCGGCCAAGCATAGACAATATCAGCTCCAATTGCTTTACTGTTTAAAGCAACATACGCTCCTCCATATGCCTTACGTAGAATAACTGTCAGCTTCGGTACTGTTGCTTCTGAGTATGCATACAGGATCTTGGCTCCATGACGGATAATTCCCCCATGTTCTTGTTTTACTCCAGGGAAAAATCCAGTAACGTCCTCAAAAGTAATAATTGGGATATTAAATGAGTCACAGAATCGTATAAATCTGGCTGCTTTATCTGATGAATCAATATCAAGCCCACCCGCCATTACCTTCGGCTGGTTACATACTAACCCTACAACTTCTCCCTTTATCCTCGCTAATCCAACCACAATATTTCTGGCAAAATCCTTATGTATTTCTAAGAAGGAGTTTGTATCTACTACTTCTTCTATTACTTTTCTTACATCGTAAGGTCTAACTGCATCAAAAGGTATGGTTTCTGTTAATTCAGAACGGTAATCATCCTCATCATCTCCAGCTAAAAGAGGGGGCTTTTCTTCGTTGTTCTGAGGCAAATAACTTAATAAGTGACGGACCTGCTCTAACACTTCTTGTTCAGTCGATCCTGAAAAATGCGCATTTCCACTAATCGAGTTATGTACGTCTGCCCCACCTAGATCTTCCGAAGAGATTTTTTCGCCAGTTACCGTTTCAATTACCTTTGGTCCAGTAATGAACATTTGACTTGTTTTTTCCACCATAAAAACAAAATCTGTGATGGCTGGTGAATAAACGGCACCTCCTGCACAAGGACCCATGATGACTGAAATCTGTGGAATTACACCAGAGTAGATTGAATTTCGATAGAAAATATGACCATAACCATCTAATGATACCACACCTTCTTGAATACGAGCGCCTCCTGAGTCATTGAGTCCCACAATGGGTGCACCATTTTTTGCAGCTAAGTCCATAATGGAAGATATTTTTTTCGCATGCATCTCACCTAGCGCTCCACCGAACACAGTGAAATCCTGAGAAAACAGGTAGATTGGACGGCCGTTCACCTTACCATAACCAGTAACTACGCCATCACCTGGTCCCTCTTTTCCTGCTAATCCAAAATCCTGGGAACGATGCTCAATAAATGGATTTAATTCAACAAAGCTGCCCGGATCCACTAATAGGTCAATTCTTTCTCTGGCTGTAAGCTTTCCCTTCTCGTGCTGTTTATCAATTCGCTCATCGCCACCACCTAGTTCTACCTCACGCCTCTTATCATATAATTCATCTATTTTTTGATAAATATCCAAGCTGAATCCCTCCTATTTCTTCTCACAAAGCTCTACTAATACATTGCCTGTTGACTTTGGATGCATGAATGCGATTTGAGCTCCACCAGCCCCTGGTTTAGGCTGTTCGTGAATCATCTTAATTCCATGTTCTTTCATATCCTTAATACGTTCCTCAATGGAATCTACTCCAAGGGCAACGTGATGAATACCTTCTCCTCTTCGTTCTAGAAAAGCAGCTACGGGACTTTTTTCAGACATTGGCTCTAATAGCTCTAACTTTGTTTCTCCAGCTGATATAAAAGCTACCTTTACTTGTTCTGATTCTACAGTTTCTATCCCTAATAGGGGTAGTTGTAAAATGTCAACATAGAACTTTAAGGAATCCTCAATAGATCTTACCGCAATCCCAATATGATCAATTTTCTTTATCATGGAAAGCCCCCCTCATATAAGTTAAGAAAACGCATACACTAATAGTATAATAGATAGAGACAATCTTCTATGTATTTCTATGTTTCAGTCTCGATTTCCTGCCACTATTTATGACTTGTCCTGTATTAGTCATAACGTTAAAATATTATTAATAGGAATTTATAAAGGGGGAAACAAAATGTCCCGTAAAACTCAAAAAATTGTTGTGTACTTAATGATTGGATCTATGCTATTAACCACTCTGTTTACTGGAGCGGCAATGTTCTTTTAAATAGCACGGGACTAAAAAGAACGACTAACTAGTCGTTCTTTTTAGTAGTCTGATTTTGATATAGAGGTGAGTGAATGGTTTTACTATTGTCAATACTGGGTATTTTAATATTACTAATAGGATTTGTGGGCACTCTTGCTCTTGCTGGTAAAGGCGATCAGGAGTACAGCAAATCTACCAAACAGAATGTAACTAGACTAACCTCCATCTATTTATTGTTAGGAATTTTTGTAATGGCAGGATTTGGTTTATATTTTTATTTTTAATCAAGGCTGTTTTCGTAAAGATTTTTACTAGGTAGTACAACGTCCAGTCCTTTAAATAGAGGGAGTTGCTCTTTTCTAACAATTTTTACTTCGTTCTTTCGTACAAAATAGGGTGGATATTTAGAATTATTAGCTTGAAAGCAACAAAGTTTTAGAAAAGAGCCTTAATCAAAGCGTTTAAATAATCATATTATGCTGAGTGTAATGAATAGATTTTGGCTAAAATGGTACTAGAAATGGAGTGTGAAGCAAATTGAAACGACTACTTCTTCTTTTATCATTTTTTCTATGTTTATATACATTTTGGGGTGTGTGGCAGAAAAAGTCAGAGACCAATCAAGAAATTGAGCTTACTCAATATATAAAAGATCAGGCGGAAACTATAAAAGAGAATGAATTTGTAAAAGAATCAATTACTAGAATGTTAGTCACTTTTGATGAAATGGCTATTCAATTGTCTAACAAGCTAGGTACAGATATCGCACCAAAAACAGAAAACGAACCAGTTGAAAAGCCCGTTTTAGCCACTCCTAGTGAGCAACTATTCTCCGTTCATAATATTCAACTTTATGATACAAAAGAAGAAGCAGAACAAGTATTAGGTGATTCCAAGCGTTCTACACTGAATGAATATGGTATTAATTGGACCACTTATCACCAGAATTATCAAAATTTTGTAATGGTCGGCTATGATACTAATAACCAGATTGTCGCCCTTTATACAAATCAGGATTTAATCTCTTCCTCAAACGGAATTATGCACGGAAGTAATCGGGAAGTTGTTTCACAGGAACTAGGGGAGCCGTTGTCGAGTATTAATAAAGGCATGGTGAATTATCAGTTCGATAAAAAGAAAGAGTTTGAAATGTTTTTAATTAATGATACTTATATCTCAGTTTTCTATGATCAACATCAAAACGATACCGTTACAGCTATACAACTGATTAGTAAGTCCCTTGAGGATCAGAAGAAAGATTACTATACAGAAGCAACCGACCTTCTAAAAGAAGGATTTGAATACCAACTATTTGATCTGACAAATGCAGCCCGACTTAAGTTTGATTTATCAACCCTAACATGGGATGACTATGTAAAAGAAACAGCTAGAAAGCATAGCCAAGACATGGCCGTCAATAATTATTTCAGTCATGAAAATCTTGAAGGGCAATCACCTTTTGACCGAATGCTAGAAGATGACATATCATTTACAATGGCAGGAGAGAATCTTGCTTATGGGCAATATAGCAGTATTTTTGCACATGAAGGCCTAATGAATTCAATAGGCCACCGTGAAAATATACTTCAAAAAGACTTTAAATACCTTGGTGTTGGTGTTGCTTTTAACTCCAAATCCCAGCCTTACTATACACAAAATTTCTTTAGTCATTAAGAAGGACTCTTGAGTAATCAAGAGTTTTTCTTTTCTTCAGTCTATTGACTTTTCGCGAAAAATGTCGATATATAGAAAGTAATCTATACTCTAAGGGGCTGTTTTGTATGACTGATAACCAAAAGCAATTAAAACAGATACTAATTGCTGACATTGAGAGGAAGAACAAACTTGTTTTTATCGTTACTTTACTTTCGCTTCTTTTAGCAATCGTGGTCGAAATTGGGTTAAAACAACCGGCTGTATTAATTATAACCATGTCCATTGGCGGGTTTGCTCTACTATCTTTTCTTATCTTCTTAATTTACAAAAAGCTTTTTACTATGCAAGTTCCCTATATTACTATTGTGGGTCTATCTGTTGTTATTTATTTGATTATGATTAGTACAAAAAGTATTACCATGATCTTAATGCCCTTATACTTACTGTCAACCATTGCTATTTATAATAAAAAATCAACAACGATTATGGGCTCGATTGCCGCACTGATTATCTCTATTTTATTTTTTGTTAGCTCCTTAGAAGTGTTGCCGTTGGACTCTTCACGTGTATTTGCATATTATTTAATTTTCGGACTTATCGTTCTTACCTTATTCTTCCAATTAAAAGTTTCAGAGAAAATGAAGCAGGATATGAACGAACTTCAGGTACAAACTCAACTTCTTGCTGCACAACAGCATGAGCAACATAAGCATCTAGCCATTGGTACACAAACGATTAGTGAAAATATCGCTAAAGTTAGAATACAAAGTGAAGAACAACTATTTTCCTTTAAAGAGATGGGGATTGCTGTTAATGAGATTTCCTCTGGCATGCAATCACAAAGTGAAGCAGCAAATTCTATTACAGAATCCGTTGAAAATCTAAATCAAATGGTAACAAAATTAGTATCTAATGCTCACGTTCTTACTAATCAAGTATCGAGTACTAATCAAGCTTCTACTGATGGTACAAAAACCATTGAAGCACTTCTATCAAAGATGACAGAATTTCAGCAATCTATTCAGTCAATGTCTACTACGTTGAGCAATCTAGCAGATAAAATTGTCGAGACAACTTCCTTTTCTAATAGCATCCGTGATATTGCATCACAAACAAATTTACTAGCCTTAAATGCTTCTATTGAAGCAGCACGTGCCGGGGAAAGTGGGAAGGGTTTTGCTGTTGTCGCTGAAGAAATTCGTAAACTATCTGATGTGACGACAGGAGCCGCTAATCGCATTTCGGAGAATCTTACAGAGGTAAATGAGAAGACTAGATTCTCCCAACAACAAATGAGTGAAAATGCTGCAAATATGACAGATAGTGTAGCATTAACCCAAGAAACACTGGATGTTTTTGCTGATATTAATGAAGCCGTACACCATTTAAATACAACCTTTAAAGAGTACGAGGCCATTACTGCATCCATTTCAAATTCATCTACGACAATTGAAACGACAATTAGTGAATTTGCCGCTATTATAGAAGAAACTACTGCATCTCTAGAAGAAATTTCTGCTTCCATTGAAAACCACAACGAGTCTAATGCTGAACTTGTATCCTTTATCCAAAATACAGATGAGGCAACAACTAAATTAATGGAACTTCAAAAATAGTAGACAAAGAGGTCAGCCAATGGCTGACCCTTTTTCTTATTCATTAACGATTATGAATGCTCTATCATGTCTAAAAGACGTGTTTCATTCTCTGAAGAAAGCCGTTCTCTGCTAACCTTGCTGCCGCAATGATTGGAGCTCATTGTAAATTCGCTTTCTGCTCAACAACTACTAAGGTAATAGTTGCTCCTTAACAAGCACTATCTTCTCTTCAATGATAAAGAAGTTATAAAAACCTTTGTATTGACTATTTTTAAAATCATCAAAAGGTTGGTACACTAAAGCTGAATCTTTTAATAGAAAGATAGATACCTCATTAGAAAGAGAACTATGAACCTCTATTCTCACTTCTTCATCGGTCTTATTAACAAGTTCTCCTCCGTTCGGTGCACTTTCCACTGGTACCCATTCCGCCTCATCTATTACAAAATAAGTTCCATTGTCCATTTCAATTTCTTTAATAAATCCTTGTTTTCGAACAATATTCGGGAGATTTTCTACTAAAATCTCATTCATTCTTGACATATTGTATAAGGCATCTTGTTGATTTTTCAAAAAATGAGTCTCTTGTTCTAAATTCTCGATTAATTCTACTCTCCCGCTTAACTCCACTTCCAGTTCGCTTACCTTGTCATTTAACGCAACCACTTCTCTTTTCAACGCAGTTAATTGATCTAATAATGAGGGATCCACTTCTGCTTCTGTTGTTGTACTCAGTGAACACCCAGCTAAAGACAGTGATAGTAACAAAAAACATAATAATTTTTTAGTCATTTAGTTTCTTCCACCTTACATTAGTCTTTTATTTCTTCTTAAGCATTGTTCCAGTTGCTTTTGATATGTTGTTATATATTTTACTTATTAAAAGGCTGTTTTCGCATACTCTGTTGCATCTAGTGAAGTTAGATCCAAGTAACCTACCGATTAAAAAAGAAAATCCTTCCCTAATGTATTCAGTATAGATAACAGAATCCCTTCTTCTTCCATTTATTTTTTACAATAAAAATAACGAGCTTACATTTGGATCAGCTCATCATTTGAAGTTTTGAAACAATCTATAAAACTCTCCTCTTTTTATCTAAAAATGCAAAAAACAGCCATTAGTATTTCTAAGTGTATTTGCACGAAAAGATTTACGACATCGTCATTTATTTAAACTAGTGAAAAGCTAGTAATTTGTTTACAATACTACTAAGGGGGGTGTAAGACTTGATTCAGTTTAGTGAAGTCAAAATAGTTAAATCAACGAACTTAGTTGGAGACTCCAAGGAGATCGTGGTACATGGATTAACGGATACCGATACATTTGAATTTATTCTGTTTAGAGATAAAGCTACTTCTGAATGGTTGTTAGATGAATTAGCTTACATATATTATCGAAACGATCAATCAAACGCATTTCAGATTTTTATTCAACCAAATCAATTTCCAGAATACCAGCAATACCTTGCTCACCATCCAAACGTAAAAGGTCACAACTAAAACCTTTCTATACGTTAAAGGACCTCTGTCATTTACACAGAGGTCCTTTTTCATTACTCTATTTTAAGCTACCACCCGCAGTCTCGTATCGAGCATAAAACTCTTGAACGAACTGATTGGTAATCTCGGCATCATGAATGATTAACATGTTCTCATCATTTACATTGTTTCCGTTGTTACTCCAGTTTGTTGAACCTACTATAACGGTTGGGTCACTCGTTGTTTCTGCATCAATTAACATGGTCTTGCTGTGAAGTTTACGTATTTCAACATCTTGATAAACGGGTGCAGGATTAGCCCAACGAGTGTTAGGATTATTGGCACTCACCTGTGAGGCAGTCCTTCCAGTCATATCTACACTTGCAGACCACCATTGGTTCCAGTAACTTGATTCAAATACACCTTTAATATCAAATCCAGTTAATGTACCCTCTAAGTCATTGTAAGAGCCCTCGTATTTGTATTTCAGCTCATCAACTAGACGCTGATCACTCCAAGCGAAAATTGTAAAATATGCATTGTATTGTGCTTCATTTTTTACTAAATCTGCTAAACGACCAACTGCATTGTCACCAGAGGAAAAATACACTTCAACCTTTTTACCGTTAATATCGACTACCTTTGTTGTATTATCCGCTTTTCGTGTACTGAAATTTGACGCTAAAGGGTCTGGGTTTAAAGCAGAAGTCCCCCACATCTCATTAAATTCAACTTCATATATATTAGCTAACTGTGGCCAGTTAATTTCAACGATTTGATTTTGATTACCATTTAGGTTTCCGGCTGCCATATCCTCATCAGATCCATAAAGCCCTGTCACTGTAAAGTTCCATGTACCCGTAAATACCCATTGATCATCTACTATGGCAAACTTATTGTGCATTTGGTTACCAGGACCGAAATAAGATCCAGCTGACTTTGATTCTGCATCAACAAATAACCTTCCTGTTGTAGATGAACTACCAACCTCAACTGTTACAACTGGTATATCATCAGCTATTGCAGGAAGACCATTATTTGTACGCTTTGTAGGATCTTCAACTGCAAACATTGGAGAATCAGAAAATACAATGATATCGTCTGCTGTTCCAATCACTAAGTCTTTCCCACGTACCATCTTTTCAATAAGCAAACGCATCGTTTCAAAACGCTCTGCATAATGAGGATCAGCAGAATCCTTTGAGTCTGCTATTACACGCACGTCAATTCCATCCGCAGCACGTTGAATAAGTGTATCCACAACACGTGGTAAATTAATTTCATATGTTGCAAAATCAATACTCTTTGTAGCTGAATTTAAACGGTTAATTAATATATTTTCAAAATTTACGTTATAGTTAGCTTTGTTCCCTGTAGTAGCAAATTGAGTATAGGCACATTTGTTAAAGTACACATTAATTGCACCTTCTGCTTGTGACACATTATTGATTTGCTCTGTTGTATCCGTACAAGGGTTAGTAGCTGTCGGTGTATTAGTACCGTAATCACCTGATGATCCTTCTACTGCTCCACTTCCATCACCATTCGTAGAATTGGAACTTTTCGGAGTTCCAAGACCATCTGCATAAGGTAAAGTAGCAGTAGCCCAGTTTGAAGAAAGGTTGCCTGGATCATTTGAGACAGTTCGTTCCATGGTTGCTTTTGAAGTATTGTCACCTGCATACCAATAATCAACACGATCAATGATGACACCTGTTGCATCCGTTAATGTTAATACTTCACTTGTATTTCCCAGCGTGCCAGAATAAATGAGATCTGCAGCTACACTTGTTACAGAATAATCGTCTGTTTTTTCTAATAGAAAATATCCATGAGCTGGAATAGTCCCGGATAAAGCAATAGTAGGATCTCCGTCAGCAGCATGTAAGTACCATCCATTTAAAGAAATAGCTTGGCTTGAGTTATTATAAAGTTCAATCCACTCATCACTGTAACTCTTTGAAGTACCCATCCAAGCAATCTCGTTAATGACGATCTCTTTTAAAAGGGAAGAGCTAGTATTACGAGCTTTCGGAGTACCGAAACCAAATCCATTATTATTTGTAGATGTATTCCAATTCGTAGATTCCAGTCCACCTACCGAGGGGCTTAATCTTTCCATTGAAGCTTTCGTTGTGTTATCTCCAGCAAACCAAGCATTCACACTATCAACTAATACACCAGAAGCATCACGTAATTCAAGATTCTCAGAAGTATTGGATAGACTACCAGAATAAATGAGATCTGCTGTAAGATTAGGAAGTGAGGAATCATCTGTTTTTTCTAGTAAAAAATAACCTTTCGCTGGAATTACTCCAGAAAGTTGAATAGATGGTGCACCATCCTGAGCGTTTAACGTCCAACCTGTTAAGTCTATGTCACGATTTGAGTGGTTGTATAGCTCCATCCATTCATCGCTATAACTAGCGGTCGTCCCCATCCATGCAATCTCATTCAAGACAACACCACTCGTTGTGGTTGCGTTTACTTTTTCCACAGCTAATGATGGTAATACAAGAGAAACTAATAATAATGATGCCGTAAGAACCTGGACTATTCTTTTCAACCTTTCTTCCCCCTTATAATGGTGTAGCTTACAAAACCATTATAAACTGAAAATGTTGTCGAAAGATGTAGAATGTGTAAATATTTTCATAAATTACTAGTCCCATAAGTTATGTATCTCTTAAAGGCTCTTTTCTAAAACTTTGTTGCTTTTCAATCTTATATTTCAGCAATTTCGCATATTCAATATGATTAAACTGATTTTTTGAGGCATAGAAAAGAGCAACTCTCTATGTTTAAAGTAGAGACTTTGAATGAACAAGTAAAATTCCGCTTTTTTGGGATTTTTACGAAGCAACAATCTATACAAAAACAACCTTCTTAAAAAACTGTAATAACAATACCTGTAATGGTAATAACGCAGGCCGTTAGCTTTGCGACAGTAATTCTCTCCTTAAAGTAAAACCATGCTAAAAAGACAGCAAATATTGGTGAAGTGAAAGCTAATGCTACAACTAATGTACCATCTGCAAACGTTAATGCTGTCAACAGACTCACCCATTGAACAATAACCAATAAACCACGAACACTTAAATGAACATGAAGAGATGGAAACCAAATTTTTGGGCGGTAGATCAGATATGTAAGAATGGCAATGCCTGCTGAACGGAAAAAATATAATGTAACTGGGTTAATCCATTGATGAATAAGTAACTGCTGAGATGGAACCATACTTAATCCAAACAAAACAGCCGTCCCAATCCCCAATAAGTTTCCTTTATTCTTAAGCTCTAAAAATGGAGATAGTGGATTTCGGTCTTTTAGATTAAGAAAATAGATCCCTACTGTAATAAACAAGACTGAAATAAGTACAAAGGGATGAAAACCGTACAAAATCGTGTTCGGAATAAACGTGAAAAGAGGGGTTAAAGCCACATATACAGACAAAGTTGACACTTCTATACGCTTCATTGATTTAAAGAAGAGAAAATTAGCTGACATATCAAAGAGGATGACGACGATTAGCAAAGTGATGGAGATAAGATGGGCATTAAAACTATACAACCAAGGTAAAGTCAGTGCTAACAAAAAGGCAATATAGGCGAATGACGCAACAATGAAACTATTATTATCCTTCATCTCAATTATTAATTTCTTGGCATACAAAGTATTGACAGCGTTAAAAAAAGAACTAATAAGTGACAGTAAGAGCATAGTTTCAATCCTACTTCCAATATAAATTTTGAAAATTCAAACATCTATTTCATTATAAGACCTCTTTCACAGCTAATCAATCCACCTCATGTAAATTCATTCCATTTATCAGGTTGAATTATTTATGGAAAAAATTTGAATATTTAGTATGATTAATTTAAAAAGGATGTGTAGTATGAAGATTATTAGTGATACTGCTAGATCAATCAACAGGTATATCCCTTTTAAACTTTATAAACAAGAACGAAAATCAAACTCTCTAACTATCATGTTACCTGGTGCAGGTTATACTACTCAGGCACCATTACTTCATTACACTACGGCCATAATGCTTAATAAAAGGTCAGATGTATTACTTGTTAATTACACTTATTCACAAGAAGAATTATCTTCGATCAGTGAAGAGGAATTAACTTCCGATGTTCAAGCAGTCATAGATTCAATCTTACATAATCATGATTACACAGACTTTACTATTGTTGCTAAATCAATTGGTACCATTGCATTGTCTCATATTCTAAAAAACCCTGATTTTCATTCGGCTAAAGCTATATGGTTAACCCCTTTGTTACAGCGGAACAATGTTTACCTTGCGTTACTTCATAATAAAAACGTTGCACTTTGTATCATTGGTGATCAGGATCCTTGTTATATACCAGAAAAATTTGAAGAAATCAAAAAGAATGCTAGATTACAACCAAGTTTGATTGAAGGTGTTAATCATAGCTTAGAGTTTACAAGTGATATTTTGCATTCTATTGAAGTACTTAAGGATGTCATGTTTAAAATAGAAGAATTTTATGACCGAAATTAAAGGTAAGCCCCCAGAATCTTTATAATTCTGGGGGTTTCTTTTATTTGATTAGTAGTTATAGCCTTCTTTAGGTCATAACCTTATTAAAAGTTCAAAAAAATTTCATAAATATAGAGCCTTACTTACTTATAAAATTAAAAAAAATAAATCCGATAAAAATATTGAACAAAATCAACTTTCACTTACGAGGAGTACAAAATGAAAAGTATCCGATTTAAACTACTAGGAATTAACCTCATTATTGTGTTATTGCTTTCATTATTAAGTATCGCTACTTATCTATTGATCAATAATGCTGAAAAGAATGTAAATGTCATCTTAGAAGAAGAACTTCCCATTCTTATTGCGGATGAAAAATTAGCGTTTAACCTTGCTCAACGAATAGCACTTGCTCGTGGGTATTTACTCTATCCAGAAGATCAGTCATATAAGGAAGCTTTTATGCGATATACCGAGGAAAGCAAACTGCTTCAAGAACAGATTATCAATAGTGGTGCTTCTGAGAGGGGAAAAGAACTCATTAACAAAAGTATTGAATGGAGAAAGATGATCGTTGAAGAAATATTTACTGAAATTGAGAAAGGTAACATAGAAAAAGCAAAGACGATTATGATGGAGGAAGCGACCCCTTTAGGAAGAGAAATTATGAATGGCTTTGAAGAGGTTGCTATAAATAGAGAGAATTCTATTATAACAAATGGGGATACAGCCATAGTTTTGCTAGAAAACTTAAAAAAACTCTTAGTGATCGTATCTTCAGTCGTTATCATTCTGGCAATAGGTTTATCACTTTGGTTATCAAATACAATTACGACACCAATTAAGTTAGTTGTTTCTCGAATGCAACAAATTGCACTTGGGAACCTACAATTTACGAATCTAGTCTCTAAGTCAAAGGATGAAACTGCTCAATTAATGGAAGCTACGAATACCATGGGAATTACATTAAGGGAGATTATGAAGAATCTAACGCAATCAAGTGAAATAGTAACAAATCAAAGTAAAGGTCTTGCTGAATCAGCTAATGAAGTAAGGCAAACAAGCTTCCAAATTACGAAAACGATGGAAGAATTAGCTTCGGGGGCACAAGATCAGGCACAAGACTCTGCTATGCTAGCTGATTCCGTATCAGAGTTTATGAAGAGTATGGTCGTTACAAACCAAGCAGGAGCTAAAGTCCGTACACTGACCGAAGAAGTAAAGCGTTCAACAGAATCAGGTAATCAGCTAATGATTCAATCTGAACAAAAGATGGAAGATATTAATACAATGGTTCAAGAATCTGTTAATCGGGTTGAAGGATTAAATGAGAAGGTTCATAATATCACAAATTTAGTCAATGTCATTACCAGTATCGCCGAGCAAACGAATTTATTAGCATTAAATGCAGCCATTGAGGCAGCCCGAGCAGGTGAACATGGAAAAGGCTTTGCTGTAGTCGCTGAAGAAGTAAGAAAGTTGGCGGAAGAAGTTAAGCACAGTGTGACTGATATAACTTCTATTATTGATGAAGTACAACAAGAAGCGTTAAAAGTAAGCACTTCTTTAACAACCGGATATGAAACCGTGCAAAGTGGCACTCAGCAAATTAAACAAACATCAGATACATTTAAGACCATCTCTACTCTTATTGATAGTATGACAGATGGAGTTTCTAGCATCTCAAAGGACCTAGAACATCTATACGACCAAAGCGAGTCTATGAATGTTGCCATTACTAGTATTGCTAGCGTGTCTGAAGAAGCAGCTGCAGGAATTGAAGAAACGACTGCTTCTTCTGAAGAAACATCAAGTTTAATGGAACAGATTTTAGAGAGTGCTGAAAAACTAGCAAATCAATCTGAACAATTAAACAAGATTACGGAGCAGTTTAAATATTAGGAGTTCTTACTTTGCAAGACCTGACGAGCATTCATGGGATGATAATGTAGCGTATTAAAATATACAGCCTAAATATAAGAGTATGTTTTGAAAAAAAGATTTTTCAAAACGTACTCTATTTTTTTGTTAGCTATTAATTTAAATAGGAAAAATTTGAGTAATCGATTGAACTAAAGTCCTCGATAGTTGAATATTTACCTGTTAATTATCTATAAAACTAAGTTACACAGTTTTTCTTTCTGAAAGATAGCCTGAGCATAAACAATATCTTTTAAAATTAGTTTTACTACACATCTACATTGTTAGATAGTTTTAGCATCGACAAGGCGAATAAATAGTAATACAATTTATTTATGGAATGTATGGAAAAAAATAGAAAAATACTAAAAAATGGATGTGAAATTTAATGTTATTAAAGAATGCTAGTTACTTGAATCATGAATTTAGCTTGGCCAAAGGGGACCTATTTATAAATGATGGGAAAATTATAATAGATGGTCTCCCTCAAGATGATACATTAGAAGTAATAGATTGTGATGACTACGTTATTATACCAGGCTTGTTCAACTCTCATTATCATGGCTATTCTTATGTGGCAAAGGGGATAGGAAGAGATATTAAAATTGAAGAATGGTGTAAAGATAGTCCGCAAGGTAGAGTTCAAAACCAATTGTTTAAATCCATTGACGGGTTATCAGATGAAGAGTATCAAGTGATTTGTATGAAAAGTTATATGGAAATGGCGAAAAAAGGAATAACTTTCGTGAGTGAATCTGAACCGGGGAACAATCCAGGTATTACTGCTGAAGGAATACGTAAAATTGGATTAAGAGGATTTGTTGATACTTATCATCAAATTGAGGAGTATTATGAAAGACAACAGCAAAACCTCACATTTGGAACTCACTTATTAGAGGAGGAGGATATAACGGATGAAACAATTTTAAGTTGTTTACAGGCAAAGGAAAAATATCCTTCTTCTCTCTTTTTAACTCATTGCATGGAAAACGATTGGAGAAGAGATTTAATCTATTCAGCCTATAATAAATCCTCTATCGTATTATATAAAGAACATGGATTACTTGATCATAAGACTGTGTTATTCCATAGCGTTTACGCGAATGATCATGATATTGAATTAATAAGAGATGCTGGTTCCTCAATTGTCCATTGCCCTGTCTCCAATCATTGGACGGGTGCGGGAATCGCTCCTATAGGTAGAATGCTAGAAAAAGGAATAAACGTTTGCATTGGTACGGATTATGCAAGCACGGATATATGGGAGACGATGAAGGCAGCTTATTTCCTCCTAAAAAATCATAGACCAATGGACCGATTTACAGCAGAAGATATTTTCAAAATGGCAACTATAAGTGGAGCAAAGGCATTCCACCAACCATCTTTAGGCTCCATTAAACATGGGTACGATGCGGATCTAGTTTTCATTAAAAAGGATTGTTTTATCCCTTCTATTCATACTGATGGTTTTTCTAATCTCGTACATAATTTACTGTTTGAAACAAAGGAAGAGCAAATACAACATTGTTTAGTTCAAGGTAGATGGATTATGCGTGATCGCCAGTTACTGTTGGTAGATGAAGAAGAGATCAATAAGAAGTATATGGATATATTAAATAAATTATTTGGTAACTATAAATAAAAAGATTGTGAACAGGTAAAAACATTGGAACCAATAATCTTTTTGATCTCCTATAGTATCTAGCAATTATATAGATTATATTTTTCTAGATTAAGTATTAAATGATAGAAAATAAAAGGGATATAAAATATTAGTTATAATTAATATTCTATATCTCTTTTTCTTCAGCAAACAAATTTGCTAAAATTTGTTACGTGTTTTTAGCTCAAGCCTCTGAAGTAAAAAAGGTAACTGGAGGTGCGTGAGATTAAATATCTCCACTTTTTTGTACTCTTTTTTCTCATTCTCAATCCATTCCTCAGTAGCATTCCTTATCAGGAATTCATTTTCCTTATCGATCTTTCCACTTCTAACTTTTAAATAAGTGATAGAGATGATAAAACCAATAGTAACACATCAGTGTAATTATTAAATTACCCGAATTATAGAACATAGTATTATCCACTCATTCAATACAATTTCTCTGTTCAACTCTACTCACCCGTTAGCTAAATAAACATGCCATTATTTTAAATGCACGTACTGCCACTAGATTGTTCAGGTATAATAAAACCTGTTACTCCTGTATAGCCCAGAATATTAAAAGATCCTTTATGCAAAGATTCACAAAGAAACCTGTCGTATATTTATAGGTTAATATTTACAACTACTTATATTCTATTAAAAAGAAACGACTGGCCTAATCATTTTTAGTTTTTCCTCAGTATTATGGGAAAATCTCACTAGTTTTCATCATTATTTAAGCAAGATGTACCCATTAGCGAGCATCAACTATCAATCTAGTTATTACTTTTCCCTGTAGCAACTTCAAGAATCTCTTGGTACAGTTCGTTCCAATCATGATAATACTCCGTTACATTATTAGGATTTATTAAGATCCTTTCTGCAGACTCATACTTTGCTTTAAAATCATGCATTTGGTCAATATCCATTCGATAAAAGACTTGATATCCTATTTTAGGATATGGACCATTTTCATCCCATTTTGGGTTTTCTTTGTGATCTACTGTTATATGCCCTAAAAGTGAGCAACTCCCAGTTATATAACCTTCTTCATATGCTTCTCGTTTTAAGCATTGTTCAGGAGTTTCTTCACTCTCAATATGACCTCCTGGAAAGTCCCAGCCTCTATGGCCTACATTGACTAATAATAAATTACCACCCTTAAAACACAATCCATGAACACTTGTTATTAAACCACTTGGTGGGAGTTGGTTATCGAAATTCCAGGTTAATTTAACTTTTGCTTCTCCCCAATTAACATATTTTGTAGTCATGTATAATCTCCAAATTACCATTTTATTTTGTTGAACAATACTTAATTAGTATAGGAAAAAACGATTGCAAGTTAAGAAAACGCGTGCTACTTTATTTAAATATATAAAGGAGTTTCATCTAAAATAGTTTCCAAACGCTTCGCCCAAGCTTTCTTTTGCTGCAATCTCGTCTCCTCATCTGCACCAGCTGGGAACAGAAAAGGCTCTAAAACCGTCATTCCACAATAGAATAGCTTCTCGTGTTGAATATTGTATAAACGTTCTTCCACTTTTCCCTTAATACCACTTTCACCGTATTCCGATAGATCACTAGCTCCGTGAGTTACCGATACGATAGCCGTTTTGCCTTTTAAATTTCCTTCTCTATATCTACCTGGGCCGTACGCAAAACCGTAGGAGAAAACTCGATCGAACCAGCCCTTTAATATAGCGGGTGCGTCAGTCCACCACATCGGATATTGAAAAATAATGAAATCTGCCCAATTTACTAGTTCTTGTTCTTCCACAATATCAGCTACGAAGGTGTTATTTTTTAAAGCGTGATACTGTTCGGATATGTAATTAAAACGGTCTGGATTTTTAAGCACAAGAAAATCATCTTTATCAGCAATAGCTTTAAATTTCTTTTCGTATAAATCTGTTATATGTACTTCATGTCCGTTCTGTTGTAGTATATCTACTGATAAATCTTTCAAAGCACCGTTCAACGCTTGACCATCTGGATGGGCAAAAACTATGAGAACTTTCATTCCTTCAACCTCTTTCCTGAAGTATTTCTTCCCAATCTACTAAATTCAGGCTATCTACTATTTTACTTAATTCCTCGCAAACAAAAAGCCACTAATCATAATAGAAAACATCGCAATATATTGAATAACACTAATATCCTCTATGGTTATATGTAGTAGTAACGTACCGATGAACAAAATTATAAATGAAAGAAGTTGCTTCATTATTTTACCTAACATCCTTAACCTCTCTTACGAATTACTTTATAAACTCTTTAATTACTTTTGTAAACTCATCTGGTTGTTCGTAATGTGGAGTATGTCCACAGTTTACGAAATGATAGATTTCTCCTATCTTAGCGTTTTCACTAAATGACTGAATATGTGTTTCGCATGTTGCAGCATCATGTTCAGCTGTCATAAGAAGCATTGGACGTTGTACTTCCTTAATCTTATTTAACAATGATTCAAAAATCTTTCTTTCATCACGAAGTCTGTCATAGTGAATTTCTGACTTATCATAGAACTTATCCCATTCCTCATCTGAGTAAATCGAATAATCGGTAGGATTCTCTTTAATAAATGTATATATGTCCATTCTATTCTCGCCAAGTTCATCACTCAGTTTCATATATTCTTCTGTTAGTTGTTGCGTTGTCTTTTCTTGGTTATTAGCTAGTTCAAAACATCTACGGGCTAAATCCTCGTTACCATATTTTTTTGCTAATTTAGCTGTTTTCTCCAATAGAAACCTTGATGTTAATGCAAAATCAAATGTAGGACATTCAAACACCACTCGATCAATTGAATCTGGAAATCTCGAGACATATAAGAGTGCTAAGTATCCACCAAACGAATGACCAATTAAAGACCACTTTTCTATACCTAAATGTTCTCTTAGACATTCGCAATCTTCAATAATATCATCTAGAGAAAAAATCTCATTTTCACCGATAACTTCCGAACGACAGACACCTCTTTGATCTATAGCAATGACTCTATAAAAGCTCTCTAGCCTATCTTTCTGATGAAAGGTGAAATCAAAGCAACTTTCTCCAGGGCCACCATGTAAATAAAGTATGGGAGGCTTTTCGTTTGAACCGTATTCTTCTACGTATAATTGTTTCCCCCTAATACTTATTAATTTGCTATTCATTACGTCCACCTACCTTTCTATTCCTACTTCTAAAAAATTTGCTGTGTTAAAGTACAGTGTTGATTTTTAGTAGAGTTGATTGAAGTGGAAGGACGCGAGACTCCTGTGGGAGAGCGGGTCGCTGACAAAGGAAGTTCACTTTGTCCTTGTAGACCCCGCAGGCACGTTTTTTGCCGAGGAGTGGGATTTTTCACGATAGAGAAAATATCCTTCATTTACTGCCCACGGAAAGCGAGTGTCCTGGAACGAAAATCAACAACAAGGTTTAACAGAGCCAAAAAATTTAAAATCCTTACTGAGATTAGTAAGGATTTATTCGATATTTAGGTATTCTACAAAAGGAAAAATTATCCTTCTTTATTAAAACATACTTAATCGGTTAATAATTTAAAAAAACTAAGAAAAGAGCTTTAAATTAAGAGGAAGCTTCATTTTTCTCTTTGAGATACGCTTCATATACCTTTTGAACTCGATCTGATTCTGGAGCGATCTCATTCAGCCTTCTATTAATGTTGTTAAGTAAATATACTCCTCTAACTAATCCACCTGCAACTATTCCAAATGCAAGTACGCCTCCAATTAGTGGATGTATAAGAAGCAATAAATATCCAAGCAACGTTGCTAAAATAATAGATAAAAATAGGTACATATAATCACCCTTTCTTCGCCTTACATTTTATGATATATCTTCAACAAAAAGGTGCAATAACCCTTTTTTAGGTCAATGCACCTTGATTTATTGTTACTTATTGAAACTTTATAAATCCCATCATCATATTAACAATACAGTTGAATTCGATTCCCAGCTGGATCCTCCGTAAAGAATTCCCCATTCTCTTCTAGCACCGGATAACCCATCGCTTCTAATTTCATTACCATCTTTTTTCTTGTTTCCTCGTTTGATACAACAAGTGTATAAAAAGTCATACCTACACTATTTGAAGCAGGCTTTGGAGCATTTTTTCCATTCCATATATTTGTTCCAATATGATGGTGGTAACCACCACTTGAGAAAAATACTGCTTGATTAGGTATTTCCATCTCAATGTCCAGCCCTAGCCCATCATGGTAAAAATCTTTTGTTTTTTCTAAATCAGAAACATGCAAATGAATATGTCCCATAATGGTTCCTTCTGGTAAACCGTTCCATCTTTCACCATTCGCATCAGCTATAATACTTTCTATATTCATTGGCCCATGTTTTGAGAAATCTAACTTTCCTGTTTTGTCTCTCCAGGTCGAAGGATTCGTATCTACGGCAACTTCAATACCATTGCCATCAGGATCTTGAAAATATAAAGCATCGTGGGTTCCATGGAACGTTGCCCCTTGTAATGGATACTGTTCTCTCAATAAAAGAGTGATTAGCTTCCCTAAATCTTTACGGCTGGGAAGAAGTAAAGCATAATGGTACAAACCTGTTGTGCGTTCTTGTTTGGATATGATGTCATCGGGTTGTTCGATGGTAACTAAAGGCCTCACGCCGTCTGCTGTCAATACTGCTTTTTTTCCTGTTTGATTAATCACCTGAAACCCCATCAAGTTTTGGTAAAAATCGAGAGATCGACTTACGTTTAACACCTTTAAATGGACGTGGTTTACAAATGTATTAGGTTTACTATGATATAGATTCATTATTGTACCTCCAATTTATTTGAAACATTTGAGAAAGATAACAATTTAAACTACTAAGGTTATAATAAAATCTAAGTATAAATATAGGAAGTAGGCACATAAATGTTCCATAGTATACAAAAAGATACTTAAGGAGAGAGTAACATGATGAATGAATGTAAAAGTAAGCAGACTGTTGAAGCGGCTCTTGAACTCCTAGTTGGAAAATGGAAGCCTGTCATTCTTTTTCATCTTTTGGAAAAAGGAACGCTTCGCTTTAGCGAACTCCATAAATTAATTCCTGATGTAACGAAGAAGATGCTAACCACACAATTGAGAGAATTGGAATATCACGATATCGTTAAGCGTAAGGTTTATGCAGTAATCCCACCAAAAGTTGAATACTCCATAACTGAATATGGTGAAGGTTTAAAACCATTGTTACTTTCCATGCATGAATGGGGATTATCACATTTACTGCATTTGGATGAGCTTTATGGGGAAAGTCAAGAAACAATAGAATAAATAAAAAAGAGCTGAATTCAGTTCTTTCTTTCGTTTACATTAGACAGCTCCAAAAACTTCTTATTTTTAGCTACGTCCAAGAATCTGTTGCTATTTCTAATGTTGCTCATAAAGTTTTCTTAAGCCTACTTTTTCAAATTTCGGCAATTCTACAACTATTTCTTCTAATTTTTCAAAGTCAGCATCTTTGCTTAAATCTAACCAGGCTACCTTGTACCCTTCTGTATCAGATTTTACTGTTGCTCCTACTTTTCCTTTAAGATAAGCTTCAAACTCACTTCCTTCAATGGCATTAATTGAAAACTTATTTTTCCGATCTCCACTGTGAAACATTGAGCCAATTGCAAAGTCTTTGTAAAATAAGGAAGTGTAACTTGATAATACTTGGTGTTTCAAGTGTATGTTAGAACTCATATCTACTAAAAATTTAACCTTGTTTGTTCTTACCATAAAAACACTCCTTTATTTAGATCAATAGTTTCATATTATTTATTACCTACGAAAATGCTTTGTTGCTATTATCCAATAAATAAAATTTAAGGATTCTTTAAATCTAGTAAATTCTTAGTGGTACATAAAATGAAAGTACACCATTCAAACTTATGGTGCACTTTCATTTATAGCTATATAGGTAATGATAAGGATTACTTTACTTCTGTTATTCTCCTAAATCAACATTGTGATAAACTTGTTGGACATCCTCAAGGTCCTCTAACGTATCAATAAGCTTTTCAAACTTTGTTTGACCATCTTCAGGAAGTGACACGTCGTTTTGAGCTAGCATTGTTAGTTCTGCAACCGTAAATTCTGTAATTCCCGCTGTTTTGAAAGCTTCTTGAATCGCATGAAATTGATCAGGTTCACCATATACAATCACAGAATCTTCTTCTTCTGTAATATCACGGACATCTAGGTCTGCTTCCATCAGTAGTTCTAACACGTCGTCTGCTGACTTGCCTTCAACCCCGAATACAGCCGTAGCATCAAACATATAGGCAACAGATCCGCTTACTCCCATATTACCGCCATTTTTATTAAAGGCAGCTCGGACTTCAGCAGCAGTACGGTTCACGTTATTTGTGAGTGCATCGACAATAATCATGGAACCGTTAGGACCAAAACCTTCGTAACGAAGCTCATCATAAGTCTCATCTGAAGCACCTTTTGCTTTATCAATCGCACGGTCAATAATGGCTTTAGGCACATTATATGTCTTCGCACGTTCTAAAACTAATTTTAGCGACTGATTTAATTCTGGATCTGGTTCTCCTTGCTTCGCCGCAACATAAATGACACGGCCGAACTTGGCATAAATTCGACTTGTGTTTGCATCTTTAGATGCTTTTTTTTCTTTAATATTGTTCCATTTACGTCCCATTATGAACACTCGCTTTCGACACTTTAAATCTAATGTATAAGTACTCTTAATAATCTATGTTATTATACCTCATTTTCAATTAGTTTTCGAGTTTGTTATAAACGAAAAGCTTCTATAAACAAACTTGTACCAAAATTGTATGATATCACTTCCTATAGAGAAAACTAACGACAGACTTCCCTGGAGATGAGTGCTTAAATGGTGAACGATATGGACGAAATACTAAAAACCCAACGAGAATTAAGTAGTATGAAATGGGTCTTGATCTGGATCAAGATTGTAGATAGAAGCGTGTTTTAATAGATACTTCTGATAACGAAATAAAAATCGAATATGATCATAAAACGATAGAGTTAAAAAAGATTGCAGTGTTCATTACTAAACAAGGATTTACGATAAAATAAAGCTAATTATATTCAGACGATGTTCAAATTACATATTGATAAGGCGGGATCATGATGATGAAAAAGAATCAAAACGAAGTTCCAACTATCGCAGAAGGTATTGATACTGAGGACGAATTAAATAGAGATGCAACTAACGAGGAAGTAGATCATGGTGAGTACACAGAAGTGACCACTTTATCATTGGATGAAAATGATCCTAGTTAACAATCTTAAGTCTCCCCCTAACCTCAGGGGGAGAACTAACTTATGAAAAAACTCCTGTTTTAACAGCATTCAATTTCTCCACCTTGAAATGAGAATGATGGTAGCAATAATGAGTAAAGTTCCAATCCATTGAACCCATCCAAATGATACATGTAACCAAATAATGGATACAATGGCTGCAGATAAAGGCTCAGCACATGCAAGAGTACTTGTTTCAGACGCACTAATGTACTGTAAACTCTCTAAATAACAATAAAAAGGGATTAATGTACCAAAAATGATGATGAAAAATATAGCGAGACCTGTTGAGATTCCCCAAGTCCCTTCTACTTCCCAAGGATGGTGAACCACGCTAAAACCTATTCCTCCAATTAACATTCCCCAGCCAACAGTTACCATTGTCCCCCATCTCTTAATAAGACCCGCTGGGTGCAAGGTATAGAATGCGAGAGCTACTGCTGAAATAAGTCCCCAAAATAAGCCTGCTCTAGATAAACTTAAGGAGTCAACGGTCCCATTCGTTACAAGTAAGAAAGTTCCTAATAACGCCAAAACAATGACTATTAGTTCTTTATATGTAGGCGTTCTTCTTGCTCGTAAGACTAGGTAAAATAATATAACTACCGGGCCCAAGTACTGTAGTATTGTGGCAGTTGCTGCATTACTTGATTCTATGGCTGCAAAATACGTGTATTGTACTCCCAGCATTCCCAACAGTCCGAATATTACTAATTGGACACGGTCCTTTCGATCCCCCCATACCTTCCAGACTTTCTCTTTTTGCTTTGAATAGGAAAGCACTAGCATTAATAGACCAGCTGTTAGAAGTCGAATGACAACTAGCCATCCAGCCCCAAACCCCTTCATTTGAAACAAATACTGTGCAACTGTACCAGAGACTCCCCATAATACAGCAGCAATTAATACTAGCGTGACTCCCATTAATTTATGAGTCGGCTGAATGGCAATGGAAGGCTGCATTCTAATCACGTCCTCTATACTATTTATATTCTTAAATTTATCAGAAATTTTTATAATTGCCAGACTTATTTCTTCCCTGAGACCAAATATATACATTCATGATAAATTTATACATTTCAAGAGAATCTAAATATGTCACGTAATAAACCATTTATTAACAGTTTTTATTTTCACTGATAGCAAAAACTATTGAAGGATACACTTCTGGCGTGAGAGTTCACGTCATATCGTCGTTACCTTCATCTAAAAAGGAGAATGAACTAATGGTAAACCAAGACTTTGATCGATTTACTAAGGAACAACAAGCGCATAAATCTTCATATGTAGGTAGTGATAAACCTCATCAGCAAGCTTCTAACGATTCAGATTATAATAATAATGAGGACACAGACAAATCTCCAGGTTTAACAGGGAGAGATTTATCATAAGTTAGCCCCTAATTTATTGCAAGTAGGCTCTTTTCTAAAACTTTGTTGCTTTTCAAGCTACTATTTCTAAAACCCACCCTTCTCTGTAAGTAAAACCCAAGTAATACTTGTTAGAAAAGAGCAACTCTCTCTATTTAAAGCACTGGACGCTGTACTACCGAGTAAAAATCCGGCTGTTGGGATTTTACGGAAACAACAATTTTTACGAAAACAGCCTTAAAGTAAGAGAATCCATACTTCTTCTGAAGTATGGATTCTATTTATAAGGTAATATTTACGCCCAAGCCGCTCCAACAATTATTAATAGAATAAATAAAACGACGATTAACGTAAATGTGTGACCTGTTCCATAACCAGTCATGACCGGTGCCGCATACCCATATCCCGGTGTAACTGGAGCTACATTTTCATAACCAGTCATGACTGGTGCTGTATATTCATGATTTCCGCAGCCGCATCCTGCTCTAAACATAAAATGACCTCCCTATTTTATATCGAGTCTAAATTAGTATCCAATATAAGCAGATCCCACAATGATCAGTAGGATAAATAACACAACGATTAACGCAAAACCTGAACCAAAACCTTTTACTTCACTCATCATAACACCTCCCTGATCATTTGTTATATCCTATGAATTTAGGTAAACAACGGAAGGGCAAACGCCTAGTACTGAGCCGATCGGGCTTCTTTTTATTTGACTCTAATGATTAAGCTTTTTGTTTGAGGAGTAAAGAGGAAAGGCATATAGATAGTCAAGGTTAATATGCAATAGAATGTAAGCTATAAAAAAGACACTCCAAAATGAAGTGTCTCTTGTTTCTTCTATACAACTTCCTGTATGTTTGAATCTGCCACATCTGGATCTACGGTTCCTGTTGTACTTAACCAGTTATTTGTCACAACCCAGTACCCAGTGTTAAAACCACCGGCTCCTGCTACCGTTTTACTTGTACTTGTTGGAGATACATTGAGGGCAGCCCCAGTAATAATACCTTCATTACTATTAAATATGACAGGCCCAAGGATAACGTTTGGCATCCAAAAACACCCCCTTCTTCTTGTAAATAGTCTATGTATGGCTTACATGATTGGAACGCTTAAGTTAAAAGAAAGGCTCTTAAAACCCTAAAGAAATGCTCTCTTTAAAACAATAGTAAGATTACATTCAGATCATGTAGGTTTGAGAGCAACAAAGTGTTAGAAAAGATCCCAAAGAAAAGACCCTATCAGCAGGTCATTTCCTACTATAGGGTCATCATTAATCAAGGCTGTTTTCATATAGACTGTTGTTTTCGTAAAAATCCCAAATGCCGGATTTTTACTTGTTAGTACAAAGTCTCTGCTTTAAAATTTTTTCTAACCTTTAAAATTGCTGAATTATTGAAATGCAACAAAGTTTTAGAAAAGAGCCTTAATCAATTACCTTTTGCTGCTGAGCAATGTTGTTAAAAGACTCATCACTTGAGGTAATAAATATCTTTGTACCTAGTGGGACTAGATCAAACAGCTGATTAACGTGTTCATTATGCATTCTAATGCAGCCTTGTGAGACTGCCTTGCCAATAGAAGAGGGATTATTCGTTCCGTGTACTCCATAAGTACGTCCATCTGTTTCTAAAGCATCAAACCCAATCCAACGACTACCAAGAGGATTCTCAGGACTTCCCCCCATAATATTTTTTCGACGATAATAAGGATCCTTCGCTTTTACTGTGATAGTAAAAGTACCTTCAGGAGTAAAATCATCAAATAATCCAGTTCCAACTGGATAGACCTGTTGTAGCTCACCTTTATTAAAAAAAGCAAGTTCATGTGTATTCTTATTCACAATAATATAAGGGTCACCAGGAAGTGGATTAGGTCCTAAAGGCCAGATAGGCGAAATAGTGAGAATAATGGCTACTATTACTTGTAAGATGCTCATCACCACCCTTTAAGGATAGTGTGAAACAGGAAGGCATTTCTCATTCATTTGGTCGAAAATAGCTTTTTATAATTAAGTATTGCTCCATTTCCTTTAATAGCTGAAACAGAGAGGCTCTCACTTCAAATTCTTCTCTTGTTTTTGGAAGTTCTGATTCCCTAAACTCCCTTTTTAACTCTTCAATTTGTAATAGAAACCGATTCGCTGTATTCCCAGGATGTATGGAATTACTGATGTCCTCAAGGAAATCAGCAATTTTTTCTCCTTCTTCACCAGAGTGATTTAAAGGGATAACAAGGGGAAGGATTCTTTCTAATATTTCTAGTTGTTGTTCTCGAATTCTAAAATAGGAATAATAAATATTTTCATGACGTAACAGATGATTTTGAACGTCCCGAATAGCCAAACTCTTTGCTTTCTCGAGGGTATGATGAGACATGGTAATCTCATGGCCATCCCAATCTGAATTCTTTAAACGTATGTAATTGACTATTTCTTTAAAGATTCCACTGAAGTATCGTTCTATATCTACCTGATATTTTTTCAACTGATGATCTACACTTGGCATATATAAATTCATAAGTAAAGCGATCCCTATACCAATAACGATAAGAGCAAATTCGTTTAAGATAATGGTCTGCGAGTACGTCTCCTCACTATATAGATGAAAGATAATAACACTACTTGTCACAATGCCTTCCTGGATTCGAAAGTAAACCGTAACCGGTATAAAAAAAATCATGAGTAGTCCAATTACCCATGGTTCATAACCAAGTATTTGAAAAAAAACAATGGAAAATGCCATGGCGATGGTGCATGCCAGGAATCGTGACCAAGAACTTTGAAGAGATTTCTTCTTTGTAGCCTGAATACATAATATGGTGATAATTCCGGCAGATAAATAATAATCAAGTTCAAGGAGCGAGGAGATCCAAACCGCAATGGTGACACCTAAGGCTGTTTTTATCGTCCGATACCCGATTTTTATTTTCATCATTACGCTCTCCCTCAAAATATTTAGCAACTAAATTTAAAAAGGCGATAATCATTGATTACCACCTTTTTTAAATTTACATTAAATTAAACTTCTTCACAATACTGTTCAAAAGCATTTTGTAGCTTTTGTATGACTTGCATTGGGTCGTGCCCTTCAATTTCGTGGCGTTCCACCATCATTTGAATTTTACCATCCTTTAGTAAAGCAAAGGATGGAGAAGAAGGCGGATATCCTTCAAAGAAAGTACGTGCCTGTGCAGTAGCTTCTTTATCCTGTCCAGCAAAAACAGTTACTAAGTGATCCGGACGCTTATCATAATGAACCGCATGAGTAGCTGCTGGACGGGCAATTCCTCCTGCACATCCACAAACCGAATTTACCATGACAAGTGTTGTACCCTTTTGGTTTAACGCAGCATCTACTTCTTCAGGAGTAGTTAATTGCGTATAACCTGCCTGAACCATATCTTCTCTTGCTTGATTGACCACATCATTTATAAAGAAATTAAAATTCATTGACATATTCGTATCCTCCTTACGCTATCTCATTAATATTATCAAGCTGAACGCACATATTCAATCATTCTGTATTATCTCCTACGATGATTAAATTCATCAAACAATCGTTTGACACCGAGACTTGCAGAGAGATGCCCCGACATGACCTCTTTTTCAAAATAAGGTAAATGTTCTTTCGTTACAGGAGAGGTAAAGAAGCTTGTTTCTAATTCTTGTTTAATCAATGAATAAAACCAATCCTTCATCTGAGAAGCTCTTCTCTCTTCAAACATTCCCTGGGCTATAGTGGTCTCTTCAAACTCTTGTATCGACTCCCATACTTCTGGAATACCTCTCTCATATAAAGCAGAACAAGTTAGAGCCTTTGACGTCCAGCCTCTTGTAGCAGGTTTTAGAAAATGCAGGATCCTTGTAAACTCCTCTTTTGCCTTTAGGGCTTTCTTTTCATTATCACCGTCTGCTTTATTAATAACTAACAAGTCAACAAGCTCCATAATCCCCTTTTTCATCCCTTGAAGTTCATCGCCCGCTCCAGTTAGAGCTAATAAGAGAAATATATCCACCATACTCCTTACAGTCACTTCACTCTGACCGACTCCTACTGTCTCAACAATTATGACATCATAACCAGCAGCTTCACAAACTAAAACTGTTTCCCTTGTTTTTCTAGCGACGCCTCCTAATGTACCAGCCGCTGGAGACGGTCTGACATATGCTCGTGGATCTCTTGAAAGGCGGTCCATCCTTGTCTTGTCCCCGAGAATACTACCACCTGTCACACTACTGGAAGGATCAACAGCTAACACTGCAACCTTATGTCCTAGTTGGCAAAGATAAGTACCGAATGCTTCAATAAAGGTACTTTTTCCAGCACCTGGTACACCAGTTATACCAATTCGAATAGATTGACCTGTAAAGGGAAGAATTCGGTTAATCAGTTCTTGCCCTTTTTCAAAGTGCCTTGTTGCATTACTTTCAATTAATGTAATGGCTTGTGCCAGGATCGCTCTATTTCCGGTACGAATCCCTTCAACCAGTTCTTCTATACTTCTTTCCTTCTTCCTAGGAAGTTTGCCACCAGATTCATTCATTAGAATCCACCACTTCATCATATCCTAGTCGACGACATACCTCAGATAACACCTTCTCAGCAGCAACTGGAATAACAGTTCCTGGTCCGAACACAGCAGAAGCACCATGACTTAATAAAAATTCGTAGTCTTTGTATGGAATAACACCACCTACAATGACCACAATATCGTCCCTGTCATGTCTGCGTAATTCTTCCACTAACTGTGGCAATAGTGTTTTATGACCTGCAGCTAGTGAACTTATTCCAATTACATGTACATCATTTTCTACTGCTTGAAGAGCTGTTTCTTCAGGTGTTTGGAATAAAGGACCGATATCGACATCGAATCCAAGATCTGCAAACGCAGTAGCAATGACTTTCGCGCCTCGATCATGTCCATCTTGACCCATCTTGGCAATCAAGATGCGGGGGCGTCTACCCTCATACTCAGAAAAGCTATCTGTAAGCTTTTTTACCTTTAAAATTTCTTCTTCATTTGTATACTCAGAACTATATACACCACTAATGGAGCGTATTACTGCTTTATGACGTTTTGCTACTTTTTCAATCGCATCAGAAATTTCACCAAGTGAAGCTCGAACGCGTGCTGCTTCTATTGAAAGAGCTAATAGATTTCCTTCACCTGTTTCTGTCGCTTTAGTAATCGCATCTAATGCTGATCGTACTTCTTCTTCGTTACGATTCTGTCGTAACTGCTGAAGTCTCTCGATTTGCTTTTTTCGAACTAGGGTATTATCAATATCTAATGTTTCAATCTCTTCTTCTTGTTCTAAGCGATATTTATTGACACCTATAATTGCCTCTTTTCCTGAATCTATATGTGCCTGTCTTTTCGCTGCAGCCTCTTCAATTTTCATTTTAGGAAGTCCTGTTTCAATCGCTTTGGCCATTCCACCAAGCTCTTCAATTTCTTGAATATGCTCCCATGCTCTTTCAACTAGAGAAGCAGTAAGCGATTCAACATAATACGATCCACCCCAAGGATCAATAACCTTTGTAATATGGGTCTCATCCTGTAAATAGAGCTGCGTATTTCTCGCAATTCTGGCTGAGAAATCAGTGGGAAGTGCAATGGCTTCATCTAAAGCATTAGTATGTAGGGATTGTGTATGCCCTAATGCCGCCGCTAGTGCTTCCATACAAGTTCTCGCCACATTATTGAATGGATCCTGCTCCGTTAAGCTCCATCCAGAAGTTTGAGAATGGGTTCTAAGTGCTAATGATTTTTCATTTTTAGGATGAAATGGCTTAATTAACTTTGCCCATAATAACCGAGCAGCTCGCATCTTGGCTACTTCCATAAAATAATTCATGCCTATAGCCCAGAAGAACGAAAGTCTCGGTGCAAAAGAATCAATGTCAATGCCTGCCTTTAGTCCCGTCCTTACGTACTCTAACCCGTCTGCAAGAGTATAAGCTAATTCCAAATCAGCTGGAGCACCCGCTTCTTGAAGGTGATAGCCAGAAATACTGATTGAATTAAACTTTGGCATATTTTTTGACGTAAATTCAAATATATCAGCGATGATTCTCATTGATGTTTCAGGAGGGTAAATATATGTGTTTCGTACCATATATTCCTTCAAGATATCGTTTTGAATAGTACCAGAAAGTTTTTCAAGCGGTACGCCTTGTTCTTCAGCGGTAACAATGTAGAACGCCATGATTGGTAATACTGCACCATTCATTGTCATAGAGACCGACATTTCATCCAGAGGTATCCCATCGAAGAGTATCTTCATATCCAAGATGGAATCAATGGCTACGCCTGCTTTTCCAACATCCCCAACCACCCTTGGATGATCAGAGTCATAGCCTCTATGGGTGGCAAGGTCAAACGCTACGGAAAGACCCTTCTGTCCCGCTGCTAAATTTCGTCGATAGAAGGCATTGCTTTCTTCTGCGGTAGAAAATCCAGCATACTGTCTTACTGTCCATGGCCGATTGACATACATCGTCGGATATGGACCTCTCGTATAAGGGGCAATACCAGGCATATAATCAAGGAATGGTAAATGCTCTATATCTTCCCTTTGGTAAGTATTTTTGACCGTTATCTTTTCATTTGTTTCATACGTATTTAGTGTTGGGTTCGTCTGTTTAGAATGATTGTGAGTTAGTTCTTCAAATGGAATGGAAGCAAAATTAGGCGTTTTCATTTCTTCCCTCCTCTAGGTCTTTTTGCAAGTTTAGTAAAAATTGATAACAATTCGTATGGATATGAATACATCCAGTTAAACCTGCCTGTTTATAAGCCGGTAGAGTCTCTTCATGAAGAAGCCCGGCAATATATATCTTTCCGTTCGGATTTACCTGTTTAATATGATTCAGTACCTGTAGTCCCATACTAGTGTAGGTAACATCATCTCCACACAGCACAATGACTTTTTCGTTTACTATATTGAATTCATTGCTCAACTCTTCTAATGTCGAAATACTTTTCGTTTCATGTGCATGAAACCCACCAACTTCGAAGAAACCTTTTGTAAAATCAGTTCTTGGCTTATGCTTAGCAAGCGGCCCGATGTTAATCAATCCAACTGATAATGGTGTACCAGTGAGTTTTTCAAATTGAAAAGCACGATTACGCAGTTCCTCAAATTTCATTGACCATCTTATTGCTGGAACAACTGTAATACTATCCTCTGTAACAGGCTCTTGTAGTAATTGTTGAACCTGTCTAATTGATAGCCCCTCTTCTAGTTTAGCTATAATCATTTCCTGGTCGGAAATAGAAACGGATTTATGAAGAATTTCTTGATTGCTTTCTTCGTTATACGATAACTTCTCATGGTGCTTTTCTGTTGCCTGTTCCATTGCGTTTGCATACATGTTCACGCCAACTATTTTTTCTTGACGCGCTTCTATTTTCTTGAAACGGTCTTCCCTTGATTTTGCTATGGCCTGTTGGATCGTTCCTTTTTTTAGTGCCTCCATCATACCACCAGATTTTTCAACCTCTTGTATGAGTACCCAAGCCTTTTCGGCAACCTGTTTCGTAAGAGATTCAATATACCAAGAACCTTTAGATGGATCTACTACTCTTCCAAGATACGCTTCATCCAATAAGATAGATTGAACGTTCCTTGCAATTCTTTCAGAGAATGGAGTTGGTTGTTGAAACGCCTCATCATAAGCAGAAGTTTCAATGCTATCGGCTCCACCAATCACTGCTGAGAAAGATTCAATTGTTGCTCTTAGCATGTTTACATAAGGGTCATATATCGTTTTGGTCGTAGAAGAGTTTTTCGCATGAAACCAAATTTGTTGTACTTCTTCAGAACCTCCGAATTCCTTCACAATAGAAGACCATAAAAGGTTTGCCGCTCTTAACTTGGCTATTTCCATAAACATATTGGACCCTACAGAGAATGTGAAAGCGATTCTTGAAGCTACCTCAACTATAGGTACACCTCTACTTAAGCATTGTCGTACATATTCAATACCTGTAGACAGGCTATACGCTAACTCCTGAACAGCAGTAGATCCTCCGTTATGATAAGGGTCACTAGTAACTAATATCGATTTTAGTTGTGGCTGAGATTTAATACTCTCATGTAGCATGGCCACCATTTCATCAAAGTAGAATGATAGCGTGGAAGGAAGGGATCCTTCTTTTACCCATTCTCCAATTGGATCATGACCAATTACACCAGTCAGTGTTTTATTTTCACTCACACTTGCCTGCAGAGCTCCCGATAAAAAGGCGCCATGGAGTAGTTTCGTATTTACAAAAAAAGTAACTTCTTTATCATCAGATGTCTTAAGAATTTCTTTTAACTCTTCCAATTTTGTCATTTCTACGCCTACTTGAGACTCTTTCGTTCTCAACTTAAAATGAATGACAGATTGACCATTTAACTTGGCTCGATTGATTGATAAAATAAGTTCCTCCAAGTTAGAACCTGAAAGCTCTTGATTAATTAGCCAACGATTATCACTTTGATTTGAAAAAAGCTCTAAACCTGTTTCTGTTTCTATTTGAGTGTAAATTGGCTTTAATTTTACTTCCTCTGGAGTGGATGTAAAAAGTTTTTCAAACGGCTTGCCTTTTAATGAAGAGGTTGCAGCTTGTTCCCATTGTTCATAGGACGGGACTGAAAACTCATCTAAGTCAAAAATCCATGATAATATTTGCTTTTCCTCCATTTGCTCTCCCCCTCTTTTCGGAAACGCTTACACTTTTCTCTAAATTTAAATCTATGTATATGAATCTATTCTTATATAATTTTATTATAAATACATTTTCTGTACAATGCAGATTTACTGAACATTCCGTCTAACATCTCATTAAAACAATAAAGCAGCCCGTTTTGGACTGCTTTATTTTTTTCAATTATACTAACAGGTTTCCTCACAAGTATAAAGCCTACTTCAATATTGATTAATAAATAGGCGTATTGTCTTTAGAAGTGTTTTCTAAAATTTCTTTTACTCTTGCAAGGAATCTACCGCATACAAGTCCATCAAGAACACGATGGTCTAGTGACATACATAGATTGACCATATCCCTAATGGCAATCATATTGTCATTTAACACAACAGGACGCTTAACAATGGATTCTACTTGTAAAATGGCTGCTTGTGGATAATTAATAATACCCATTGATTGGACAGAGCCAAACGATCCTGTATTATTAACTGTAAATGTTCCCCCTTGCATTTCATCCGATTTCAATTTTCCTGTACGGACTTTATTAGCAAGCTCAGTAATTTCTCTTGCAATCCCTTTTACCGTTAATTCATCAGCATTTTTAATAACAGGTACAAATAGAGCATCTTCTGTCGCGACCGCAATAGAGATGTTTATAGCCTTCTTTTGTATAATTTTATCTCCAGCCCACATTGAATTAATTTGAGGGAATTCTTTTAGCGCTTGAGCTACGGCCTTTACAAAGAATGCAAAGAAGGTTAGATTAAAGCCCTCGTTTCGCTTGAATTCACCCTTTATAGAATTTCGATAGTTGACGAGATTCGTTACATCCACTTCTACCATCGTCCAAGCATGTGGCGCCTCATGCTTACTGCGAAGCATATTAGCGGCAATCGCCTTTCTTACTCCAGTAACCGGGATTTCAATATCACCATGTTGCGTTGTAACCTGTGGAGCTGGAGCAGATGGTGTAGGTGTTGGTGTCGTTGTAACAGAAGGCTTCACCTCTGTTTGTGGAGAAACGACCTCAGCCTTTGGTGCTGTTGGAATATCTCCCGAATCTATAATTTGTTGAAGATCCTTACGAGTAATTCTTCCGCCACCACCAGTACCATTCACCAATTCTAAATTAATATTATGCTCCCCAGCTAGTCGTAATACCGCAGGAGAATAACGACGCTTATTCGGCTGCTCTAGAGATGTTGTAGCATCTGGCAAGGTGGCTGCTTTAGTAGAAGTTTCTTCTCCGCTCTTCTTTTCGGAAGGAGCAGTAGAAGCTTTTCCGTTTTCAACCTCAATGGTACAGATGACTTCTCCCACCGCTAATGTTTCATCTTCTTTTGCTACTAACTCCTTTATGATCCCTGTAAAGGAGGAGGGAACCTCTGCATTAACTTTATCAGTCATTACTTCTGCAATAGGGTCATATTTATTTACGTGATCACCAGGTGAGACGAGCCATTTACTAATGGTCCCTTCTGTCACACTCTCACCAAGTTGTGGCATCGTCATTTTTTCAATAGCCAAGACGTGACAACCTCCTTCAATTCATGTACTAGTATTATTAAAATTCTGCTAGTTCTCTGATTGCTTTTTCGACCTTATCAGGATTCACCATAAAAAACTTCTCCATTGTCGGAGCATATGGCATAGCTGGAACATCTGGACCGGCTAATCTTTTAATAGGTGCATCCAAATCGAACAGGCAGTTTTCTGCGATAATTGCAGATACCTCGCTCATAATGCTTCCTTCCAACGTATCCTCCGTTAAGAGTAGTACTTTTCCAGTTTTTGATGCCGCTTCCATAATTGCTTCTTTATCGAGTGGATAAACTGTTCGTAAATCTAGTACATGTACAGAAATACCATCACTCGCTAGTTTTTCTGCTGCTTGAAGGGCAAAATGAACACATAGACCATACGTGATCACGGTTACATCTTCTCCCTCTCGCTTTATATCAGCTTTTCCAATTGGAAGTACATAGTCGTCTGTTGGAACTTCACCCTTAATGAGACGATAAGCACGCTTATGTTCAAAGAATAATACTGGGTCCTCGTCACGAATTGCAGCTTTGAGTAATCCTTTTACATCATAAGGTGTTGATGGCATCACTATTTTTAAACCTGGCTGATTAGCAAAGATTGCCTCCACTGATTGTGAGTGGTAAAGTGCCCCGTGTATACCGCCGCCATATGGTGCACGTACTACTAAAGGACAAGACCAATCATTGTTGGAACGGTATCTAATTTTAGCCGCTTCGGAAATAATTTGGTTAACTGCTGGCATAATAAAGTCAGCAAATTGCATTTCAGCAATCGGTCTCATACCATACATCGCTGCTCCGATGGCAACTCCAGCAATGGCTGACTCTGCTAACGGAGTATCAATGACACGCTCTTCTCCGAATTTTTCATATAGACCATGAGTTGCTTTAAATACGCCACCTTTTCTTCCAACATCCTCGCCCAATACAAATACCTTGGAATCTCGTTCCATTTCTTCACGTATAGCCAAGGTTACCGCATCAATATAAGAAATTACTGGCATCCTTCTTCCCCCTCACTTACTCAGCATAAACATGCTTTAATGCATATTCTGCATCTGCATATGGTGCGCTTTCAGCATAATCAGTTGCTTCATCTACCTCTATTTTTACACGTTCCACAATGGTCTCGAACTGTTCATCTGAAAGTACTCCAACTTCACGTAAATACATTTCAAATGCGAAAAGCCCATCCTTTTTCTTCGCTTCTTCTACCTCTTCTCTAGAACGGTAAGCACGATCATCATCATCACTAGAGTGCGCTGTTAAGCGATACGAAATTGCTTCAATTAGAGTAGGTCCTTCTCCGCGACGCCCACGGTCTGCCGCTTCTTTCACTGCTTCATATACAGCTAATATGTCATTACCATCGACTGTAAATCCAGGCATACCATAACCAATAGCACGGTCTGAAATCTTTTCACAGGCTACTTGTTTCTCATATGGAACAGATATTGCATATTTATTATTCTCACACATGAAAATAACAGGTAGTTTGTGAACAGCTGCATAGTTTGCACCCTCATGGAAATCACCTTGGTTTGATGAGCCTTCTCCAAAAGTAACAAACGTTACAAGATCTTTTCCTTCAAGACGACCACCTAAAGCAACACCTACTGCATGTGGGACTTGTGTAGTAACAGGAGATGAACCTGTTACAATTCTATTTTTCTTTTGACCGAAATGACCAGGCATTTGACGACCACCAGAGTTAGGATCTTCCGCTTTTGCGAATCCAGAGAGCATGAGTTCACGAGCTGTCATACCAAACGCTAGTACAACACCCATATCACGATAGTAAGGTAGCACATAATCTTTTTCTCGATCTAATGCAAACGCTGCCCCAACTTGAGCTGCCTCTTGCCCTTGACAAGATATAACGAACGGGATCTTACCTGCACGGTTTAATAACCACATACGCTCGTCAAGTTTACGAGCCAATAGCATTGTTTCATACATTTGCAGAACTTTCTCATCACTTAAACCTAAAGCTTGATGACGATTTTCAGCCATATACGTACCCCCAATAATTAAAATTAAGGCTGTTCTTGTAGAATAGGTCGCCTATAATATTTTCTTGAACAATTGACTAAAAGGATTAAACTGCCTTATGTAATGTAAGGTTGGAAGGTATCCCTTCCAAGCCGTATTTCACGTATTGTAAACGTCCCAATTAATAAGATTACGAATGAATAGCCTTACCTTGAACCGCTAATGCCGCCTCTCCTATTGCTTCTGAGAGAGTTGGGTGTGGGTGAATTGTTTTGCCAATTTCCCATGGGGTGGCATCTAACACACGAGCAAGGCCTGCCTCAGAAATCATATCTGTAACATGAGGGCCAATCATATGAACTCCTAATAAGTCTTCTGTTTCTTCATCCATAATGAGCTTTACAAAGCCATCCGCTTCGCCAAATACTAAAGCTTTCCCAATGGCTTTGAACGAGAATTTACCAGTTTTTACTTTGTAGCCCTTTTCCTTTGCTTCTTGTTCTGTATAGCCTACACTCGCAGCTTCCGGGTTACTATAAATACATTTTGAAACAAGGGATGGATCAATTGGCTCCACTTCTTCTCCTGCTATGTGTTCAACTGCTGCTATACCTTCATGGGATGCAACATGGGCAAGCTGCAATCCGCCGATTACATCACCGATAGCATAGATATGAGATTCCTTTGTTTGATAATGCTTATTTACCGTGATAAAACCTTTCTCTACCTGTATTTCTGTGTTTTCAATTCCGATACCTTCAACATTCGCCTGTCTTCCCACTGAAACTAGAAGCTGATCTGCCTTGAACTCCTTTTTCTCACCCTTATGTTCAGCTGCAATTGTAACACCCTGGTCTTTTTGTAGTGTTTCAGGTAATACCTTTGCACTTGTGACAATCTTGACCCCTTTTTTCTTCATAAGTCGTTGCATCTCTTTTGATACTTCATGATCCTCTGTTGGTATAATACGGTCTGCATACTCTAGCACCGTAACCTCTACACCAAAATCAGCCATCATAGAAGCCCATTCAATGCCAATAACACCACCGCCCACGATAATAATGGAGTCCGGAAGTTTCTCTAATTCTAATACTTCATCAGAAGACAATACAAACTCACCATCTATCTCAAGTCCTGGAAGAGTACGAGGGCGAGAGCCTGTTGCAACGATCACATTTTTGGGTATAAGCATTTGATTATCTTCACCATTATTCATCTCAACAGAAATTGTACCAGGCATTGGTGAGAAGATAGAAGGACCAAGGATTCTACCCATTCCTTCATAAACATCAATTTTCCCTTGCTTCATCAAATGTTGAATTCCCTTATGAAGCTGATCAATAATTTTAGATTTTCGTTCTTGTACTTTTGTAAAATCTAAAGCGACTTCTTTTGCAATGACTCCAAACTCTTCACCCTTTTTTGCAGTTGCAAATACTTCTGCACTTCTTAAAAGTGCTTTACTAGGAATACATCCTTTATGAAGACATGTTCCCCCTAGTTTACCTTTCTCTACAATTGCAACTTTAAGGCCAAGCTGAGATGCACGAATCCCAGCTACATATCCGCCAGTGCCACCACCAAGAATGACTAGATCATATTCTGTTGCCACAGTTACTTCCTCTCCTTCCTTATCCTCCTACCTTAATACTTTCACGACCTTGAGTCCCAGGATAAGTTTTAGCTTGCTCTTCACCTTTGAGTACTCGTAAAGCTCCTTCTGCAAGGGCTTGCAACTCATTCTCACCAGGTTGCACCATCACATCCGCAATCCAATTTACACGGTCGGAGATTGATTTTACGAACTCTTTCCCATAAGCTAATCCACCTGTTAACACAATTCGGTCTACTTTGCCGTAAAGAACTGCAGCTGCAGATCCTATTTCTTTTGCTACTTGATAAGCCATTGCGTCATAGACAAGCTTTGCCTTTTCATCCCCAGCAGCAATCATTTTCTCTACCTTCAACGCATCGTTTGTTCCTAAGTACCCAACTAAACCACCTTGACCAACAAGCTTTTTCATTACTTCGTCTCGGTAGAATTCACCTGAAAAGCACATTGATACTAAATCACCGGCTGGAACTGTTCCTGCCCGTTCAGGACTGAAAGGACCATCACCGTGTAGACCGTTATTGACATCAATTACTCTTCCGTTTTTATGAGCACCTACTGTAATACCTCCACCCATATGTGTAACAATTAAGCTAAGTTCTTCATAAGGCTTACCTAAACTTTTTGCCACTCGGCGAGCTACAGCTTTTTGATTTAGCGCATGGAATATACTTTTTCTCTCAATTTCAGGGACCCCGGATATTCTAGCAATATCGTCTAGTTCATCTACTACAACTGGGTCCACAATAAATGATGGTATGTTAAGTCCAGTGGCTATTTCATAAGCGATAATTCCACCCAAGTTCGAGGCATGTTGTCCAGAGTAACCCCTTTTCAAATCCTCTAACATTTGATTATTTACATCATATGTCCCACCTTTAATGGGTCTTAGTAGGCCACCTCTACCACAAACTGCACTTAATTTAGATGTATTGATTCCTTCATGATCTAATGCTTCAAGAATGGTCTGTTTCCTAAACTCATATTGATCAATAATAGAAGAAAAAGTAGATATGTGTTCAGTATCATGTCGGATTGTCTTTTCAAAAATAGACACTTCATCTGAAAAAACGCCTATTTTTGTAGAAGTAGAACCAGGATTAATTACTAGTATGCGGTATTCTCTTTCTTGCAAAATATAAACCTCCATTTAGAGGTGAGCCAGGTATAAAGAACTTTTATTCACACCTAACTTCTCTCTCGTTTAGTGCTAGTTACTCTTATCGACCTAAACGGCGACTTAAAATGTGACGCCCATTTTGTAAAAATTGACTTCTTGAATTTTTCATTGTTTGAATTCTTTCTTCTGCTAATCTATCTGCCGCGACATAAGTTGGAATTCCATCACGCTTTGAGATGTTAATTACTCTTTCGATATTATCGTAGATCATTTCAACTTTTTTCATTGCACGATCACGATTGTAACCATACAATTCATCAGCAACATTAATAACTCCACCTGCGTTAATGACATAGTCAGGTGCGTACACAATGCCCATTTCATGAAGAATATCTCCATGACGTGCTTCTTTCAGCTGATTATTTGCTGCACCAGCAACTACTTTAGCTTTTATCTGTGGAATTGTATCGTCATTAATCGTAGCCCCAAGAGCACATGGCGCATAAATATCGCAATCAACTGAGTAGATATCGTTTGGATCTACTGCCTTTGCACCAAACTCTTCAACCGCTCTTGCTACTGCTTCCTTGTTGATGTCCGTTACAATTAACTGTGCACCTTCTTCATGAAGATAACGACAAAGTGTAAAAGCAACATTCCCAACTCCTTGAACAGCTACTACCTTACCTTCAAGTGAATCAGAACCAAATGCTTCTTTTGCAGCAGCTTTCATACCACGGAAAACTCCATAAGCTGTGACAGGTGAAGGATTACCTGAAGAACCAAATGCTGGTGAAATACCTGTAACAAAATCTGTTTCTTCATGAATTAAATCCATATCAGCTACAGTCGTTCCAACATCTTCAGCTGTAATATAACGACCATTTAACCCTTGAATGTAACGACCAAATGCTCGGAACATTGCTTCATTTTTATCTTTACGAGGATCTCCGATGATAACTGTTTTTCCACCACCAAGATTTAAGCCGGCAGCCGCATTTTTATATGTCATACCTTTTGCAAGTCTTAGGGCATCTTCAATAGCCGCTTCCTCTGAATCATATGTCCACATTCTTGTACCACCAAGTGCTGGCCCAAGTGTTGTATCGTGGATACAGATAATAGCTTTTAATCCAGACTCCTTGTCTTGGCACAATACTAATTGCTCGTAATCATAAGTCTCCATATACTTAAACATTTCCATTTGTAAAATCCTCCCCAGTATATACTCTTCTTTTCATTCTAAATTTTTATCTATAGACGGTTGTTTGTTGTTGCTGTCGTAACAGCTAAAGCAAGCGAATATAATTTACTTTCAGCAGAATCAGCTCTTGAGGTAAGAACAATAGGTGCCTTAGCACCCGCGATTACCGCTCCAACCTTACCACCGGCAAAATAGATTAATGATTTGTATAAGACATTGCCAACCTCAATTGTCGGAACAAGCAGAATGTCTGCTTGACCAGCAACTTCATTTTTTATCCCTTTATGTTTAGCTGCCGTTGTTGATACGGCATTATCTAATGCAAGTGGACCGTCTATTAAGCAATCTTTAATTTGGCCCCTTGCTTGCATTTGTGTTAGAACAGATGCATCTATAGTTGCTTGCATGGCTGGATTAACAACCTCTACAGCTGCTAAAGGTGCAACCTTAGGTAGTTCAATACCAATTGATTTAGCTACTTTCACAGCATTTTGTATAATTTGTACCTTTTGCTGTAGATCCGGAGCAATATTAATACCCGCATCGGTTACAATTGTAAAACGGTCAAACCCAGATACTTCAAAGACCGCTACATGTGAAAGAACATTTCCAGTTCTCAGTCCAAAGTCCTTGTTCAAAACAGCCTTTAATAAGATCGCTGTAGATATATTACCTTTCATTAGTACATCAGCATCTAAAGTACTTACGGCTTTTACAGCCAGATCAGCGGCTCTTTCTCTTGTATTAGCATGAAATACTTTGATAGCTTCATGACGCTCTATGCCTTTTTTTGCAAGCATAGCGTTAATTTCTTGTTCATCACCATATAACTGAAAGGTCGCTAAATTTCTACTTAATGCGAGACTGACCGCTTCAATGACTTCCTCATCTTCAGCAGCGGCTACAGCGACAATTTTCTTTTCCAATTGTGCTGCTTTTTCTACGATTGTTTCTAGCTTCATTGGATTTCTTCTCCTTTTACCATTCAGCTCGTTTAGTTTATCTAGCCATATTATATATAAGCAAGAATCGTGCCAACTTTTCCATCACTGTTTCATTGCTTTAAACACTCAAACCCCTGCAATTATTTGCAATGCATGCATATTTTTGCATGCTTATTTTTGCAATAGGTGATACTTTTCTAATTTATAGTAAAGACTTCGTAAGGAAATATTTAATTGTTTGGCAGTCTTCGTTTTATTACCGTTATTTTGCCTTAATACTTCCTCCAATACTCTTGCCTCATAAATCTCTACCATCTCAGATAACGGCTTTACTTCTGTTGGATCTAGAACAGAGTCTATTTTTGCTTGCCCGTGACGCTCTAATTCAGGGATGTGAGACAACTGAATCTTATTTTCTGAGTATTTCATGTAAATTACAGCTCGTCCTAGTATATTTTCTAGCTCCCGCACATTTCCTGGCCATTCATACGTCAGAAGATAATCAAGTGCACTTGTTGAGATCGACTCTATCATTCGACCATAGTCTCGATTAATCTTTTGTAGCAAATGCTCACACAATGCCGGGATATCTTGCTTTCTTTGACGAAGAGGCGGAATTTGAATAGGTAAACGATTTAATCGGTAATATAAATCCTCCCGAAACGTTCCATTCGCAATTCCTTTTTCTAAATTAAAGTTCGTCGCCGCAATCACTCTTACATTGATCGAAACAGGCTTCGTTCCGCCCACTCGAATGATTTCATTTTCCTGAAGGACACGAAGAAGTTTTACTTGCATAGCAGAGGAAAGCTCTCCAATTTCATCCAGAAAAATACTTCCGTTATTCGCTTCCTCGAAGAATCCCCTTTTTCCACCACGTTTTGCCCCAGAAAAAGCACCTTCTTCGTATCCAAATAATTCACTTTCTAAAAGAGATTCCGAGATGGCCCCACAGTTCACTCTTATAAATTTATTAAATTTGCGATCACTTCCATTATGAATGGCATGAGCAAACAACTCTTTCCCTGTCCCCGATTCACCTCTTAACAAAACTGTAGCCGGAGTCTTCGCCCCCAATTTAGCTTGCTCAACAGCAAATTTCATTTCTTCGGAGGTTCCAATAATATCATCAAACGAATACTTCGCTTCGAGGGTACGAATAATTTGTCTAGCTCTTTTTAATTCTTGAGTCAAAGATTTAATTTCTGACAAGTCATGAATAACCCCAACACTACCCTTAAGCTTCCCATCTACAATAATCGGTGCAACATTTACAATGACATCCCGGTGGTGTGGACCCACTTTCATTCGAGCCCCTCTAATCGGCCTTCTGGTTTGAAGAACCTGCATATGCACACTCTCACCCTCAGAAATATCGGCTGTAGCAGGCATCCCTACAACATCTTGTTTCGTTAAGCCCGTAATTTTTGTGTAGGCAGGATTAATAAGCGTCCCCTTCCCTTCTTCATCTACTACAGAGATAGCTTCCTCAGAAGAGTTAATAATAGCCTCAAGCATAATCTGAATTTCCTTCACATTCGTTAATTCTTCTGCTAAATTCACCACTTCTGTAATATCTTTGAAGACAGCAAACGCACCAAGCAATGTCCCAGTCTCTGTTACAATCGGAATTCTTGTAGTAATAATTTTCTTTCCATTTTCAAGGATTAATTCTTTATTTTTTTCCACCTGTCTACTATGTAACACTCTCGGTAACTGACTATTCCCTATAACTTGACTAACATTCTTCCCTATTACATCCTTGCTTTTCTTCCCTGTCATTTTCTCCGCACTTCGATTAAACAGAATGATATTTTCTTGAATATCAATCACGATCATACCGTCGTGAGTAGAATTAAAGATGAGGTCATTTTTATATGATTGGTTGATCAACTCATTAATAAGCAACTCTTTTTCTTCCATTAATCGCGAGAGAAAATGAGCAACTGACCCAGGGATGACTACCGTACGTTTACTTCTTTTTTCTCTGATTTCTTTAAAAACAGCTTCTACTCCAGTTGCCTCAATGACAATATCAATTTCTGCTGTCAAATAGTCTTGCCATCTCTCTCCTACAGAAATGCCAAGAGATTTAGCATAAGATATTCCGGGAGCTAATGGATCTTGGTCAATGACTGCGATAATCTCCATAAGATCAGTTTCTTTAACCAACCTCAGTATGGAAGTTCCACCTTTCCCCGCACCTACTATTAACACTTTTTGCATAGTCTCTACCTCTCCGTTTGCAAGTTCTTGCATACCCACCCCCTATTCTACACACTATTTTCCTTTTTGACAATTTTCATATAAGCAAATCTCCGTTATAATAGAACTACATTTAAGTAGAAAGGATTTCAATCATGCAACGTCTTATAGCCTTAGTTATCGTGTTAATCCCGGTCATCCTTGCCGTTTTAGGGATTAAGTTGATTAGAGATATGTCATTCGGTATTCTCCAAGCCCCTATTCCGGCGCTTTGGATGCAATTTATTATAGGTGCTTTATTTCTTGTATTAGGTATGTACTTAATTGGTGGGTTCATCTTTCATCGTGATAAGAAAAGAAATAAACTTCAAAAAAGGTTCTCAGAAAAGAAATAGCCTGCACAAACGTGCAGGCTATTTCCTTTGATTATCGATATTTTAGGTGTCAGAAAGTTGATTACTACGTTTCTAAAGCTAGCTGTATATAGATACCCTTAAAAGCTTTTCTTTATATCCAATGCCTTCTTAGGATAATCAGTAATAATAGCTGCAGCACCAACTGCTATAAGCCTTTTTAAATCCTTTGTTTTGTTGACAGTGTAGGTTCTAACGGGTATTCCACTTTGTTGAGACTTTTGAACAATTAAATCTGTGGCCACCTTATATTGTGGATGAATAGAATTGGCTCCTAACCGCTTCGCATAGTCATAGGGCTCGTATAATGGTTCACTATACAAAATTCCTAAGTTTAAATCAGGCGCTTGTTTGTGACATTCTACCAAGCTGTAATGGTTGAACGAAGAAATCACTACTCTGTTTTCATACTTGTAGGTTCGGATCAGCTTTATGACTTTTTCTTCAATTCCTTCGTATAAAACGGTAGTATTTTTAAGTTCAACATTAATAAATAAGTCATTTGACAAGGCCCAATTAAACACTTCATCTAGAGTAGGAATTTTACACACTCCATATTCCGGAAACTTATAACTAGCATCGAACCTTCTTAGTTCCTTTAGATTGTAATCCTTTACCCAACCTTCACCTGTTGTCGTCCGATCTAGTGTCTCATCATGTATAACAACAATTTCACCATCTTTAGAAAGCTGAACATCTAACTCAATACCATCTGCTCCTACTCTTTCTACTTCTTGAAAAGAAATCATCGTATTCTCAGGATGTGTTCCCGCTGCCCCTCTATGGCCTATTATTTTTGTCATATATCCTCACCTTTAGTTTTTTATTGTTACTGGCATTTGTCTACAGCTTGGGTAACTAGTGTAGTACACCACATTAATAACAACTAGAAAGAACCCACTTGTTTTACTTATGTTATTACTATATCCTACTTAATAAGGAGGAGACTTATGAAACCTTTACAAATTTCTGCAGATACAGCTTTAAAATTATCCGAAAAATTAGGCGTGCCACTTGAACAAATTATGCATATGCCACAGCATATTCTTGTCCAAAAGTTAGTCGAATTACAACAAGAAGAAAATAACGAGAAATAAAATTGAATACAGTTGAAGGCCCAATAAATAGTCATTTATTGGGCCTTCATTTTGTATTAATAGAGGTTTTCCCTAGTAACAATGTCCTTTACATGGCATTGGTTGGAGCCAACGATCCGATGTGGATGTTATGCAAGTAAAAATTTAACTAGAGTATGATTACGAAGCCTTATGCTCTAAACGTAATTTATCGGCAACCATCGCGATAAACTCTGAATTAGTAGGCTTAGCTTTTGTCATGCTTACCGTATAACCGAATAATGATGAGATGCTATCAATGTTTCCGCGACTCCAAGCAACTTCAATTGCATGACGAATGGCGCGTTCAACACGCGATGCAGTTGTGTTGTATTTTTTCGCAATATCCGGATACAACACTTTCGTAATGGAGCCTAATAATTCAATATCATTGTAGACCATTGAAATCGCTTCACGAAGATATAAATACCCTTTAATATGTGCTGGTACACCAATCTCATGAATAATACTTGTTATACTTGCATCAAGATTTTTAGGCTTAGATTCTGAATGTGATCGTAGGCTACTACTTGATGATCTCTTAATTACTGAGACGGAATTCCCACTTACTTGGCGAATGTGGCTTGTTAAGTTTTCCATGTCAAATGGCTTAAGGATAAAATAAGAAGCTCCTAGTTCTACCGCTTTTTTCGTTACATCTTCTTGTCCAAATGCAGTTAGCATAATTACATTTGGTTGTTTATCCTTCTTTAGTTCACGCATCTTTTCAAGAACAGCTAAGCCATCTAAATGTGGCATGATAATATCTAGAACTAATACATCCGGATCTTTTTCTTCTAATAGGTTAAGACACTCTTGTCCATTATATGCAACACCAATTACCTCTATATCTTCCTGAGCCGATACATAGTCCTCTAATAATCCTATTAGCTCACGATTATCATCCACTAAACAAACCTTAATTTTCTTCAACACACATTTCCTCCTCAGTACCCTTTTTCAACGAGTTTAAATTATTTAGTAACAAGTAAACTGATGCCTGAAAACCATTACACCTTATAGAATCGTTTTTTAGTATGCAGCTTTTATTTAGTGTCGCTTTTCGATTGTACAAGGAAAAATTTAATAAATGTATATTAGTTCTATTTCTATTCTAATTGAAGAATTCGACAATGCAACCAAAAATCCTTTATTTTTTTAAAAAAATCCTGAAAATCTCAATATATCTCTTGTTTTCTTCATTTTACTTTAAATTTCGACTAAATGTGATACAGATTCTTCACATTTGTCGAAAAATCTTTGTATCTTCTTAATTATAATATATATACTTTTCAAACAAAAGAAAAAACGAGCTATATTAGCTCGCCTTTTTCTCTTCACTGCCTTTTTCATATATATCTAATCCTGCTTCATTCAACATCCACTCAATATGAACGCCGTATCCAGAAGTCGGATCATTTACAAATACGTGCGTTACTGCACCAATAAGCTTCCCATCTTGAATAATTGGACTTCCACTCATCCCCTGTACAATTCCACCGGTCTTCTCTAATAGTTCTGGGTCTGTAACTTTTATGACCATACCTTTTGTAGCAGGAAACTTCTGTGGTACTGTACTCACAATGTCGATGTCAAACAATTGTACTTGATCATTATCAACGACTGTCAAAATCTTAGCTGGTCCTTCTTTTACTTGATGTGATAAAGCAACTGGCATTGGTTCATCCATAATACCATTCTTCATGGTCTTCGATAATGCTCCAAATATACCAAATGGACTGTTCCTTGTAATATCACCAATGACTTCCTTTTCAGATGAAAATCTTGCATGCTTTTCTCCAGGACTTCCGTTTGCGCCCTTTTGAATGGAAGTAACCGTTGATCTAATAATTTGCCCATCATCCACAACGATTGGCTTTTTAGTATCCATATCGGAAATAACATGACCTAATGCACCATATTTCTTACTTCCAGGGTGATAGAAAGTCATTGTTCCAATACCTGCGGCTGAATCGCGGATATATAGTCCAATTCGAAACGAGTGTTCATTTTTATCTTTAAGCGGTACAAGTTTTGTTTTTATCTCTTTGTCTTCGCGAATAACAACTAAATCTAGAGGTTCCCCTGTCTTACCCGCTTCTTGTACGAATGGAGTTACATCACTCATTTTATCTATTGTTTTGCCATTGATTTGTTTGATGATGTCTCCGACTTGTACACCTGCTATTTCACCAGGGGATTGTTTTCCTTTTTCAGTTTCAATCTGATGATGCCCTACTACTAAGACTCCTTTAGAGTTTAACTTAACTCCAATTGATTGTCCTCCTGGTATGACTTTAAAATCAGAAAGGATCTCTACATCTACCTTCTTAATCGGAAAGCCAGCCATTTCTACAATCATATCACTAGCCCCGCTTTCTGTTCCTTTGATGGAAAGCGTACCTTCATCTTCTTTTTCAGCACTAAACGCTTCAGTCGAGAAAGTTTCTACAGTTGCAGTAGCAGGGATCGAAAGTTGTTCTTCTTGATTTTCAAATAAAACAATCTTCTTCGGTAGTTCTACATAGTTCTGTACTGTTTTTGAAAAACCCATCGCAACTAAAGAAACAAGGAGAATTGCGCCAATTATTTTTCTGATCGTGTCTGTTGTCATGTTTTCACTCTCCTCGCTCCTACCCACACCATACCACTTGTTTGGCTACATAATTAATTTTGCCTTAGAACACCTCATTTATAACCTTTGTTCAACAAAAAAAGCTACCCATTATGGATAGCTTTACATGTATGATTAGCTTTTTACTAATGAGGCAAGGGTTAGTAGCTCTTTTGCATGTTGAATTGTAAGTTCTGTTATTTCTACACCAGATATCATGCGAGCTATTTCTTTGGTTTGTTCACTAGTATTTAATTTCTTTACTGATGTTTTGGTTCTGTCATTATTCGTCTTCTTTTCAATAAAAAGATGCTGATCCGCCATTGCAGCAACTTGTGGCAAATGAGAAATACACAGAACCTGGGAATCAATGGATACTCGATGTATCTTTTCAGCTATCGCCTGTGCAACTCTTCCACTAACACCTGTATCTACTTCATCAAATATAATGGAAGTAACACCTTGGTGCTTAGAGAATATGGATTTCAACGCAAGCATAATTCTAGATAGCTCACCACCAGATGCAATCTTTGTTAATGGTTTAAGAGGTTCACCAGGATTGGGTGAAATATAAAAATCCACTACATCAAACCCATTCTTGTGGAGCTTCAGCTTTTTACCGTCCAGTTCTGGATCTTCATTTGCTCCTTTATGTTCATCAAAATGTATCTTAAAGTTAGCCTTTTCCATAAAAAGCTCTTTTAGTTCTTTTAAGATCGCTTTCTCTAACGTAACCGCCCATTTTTTGCGGAGTTCCGAGATATTCTGTGCTTCAAGCAAAAGATCCTTCGTAATGTGGTTCAATTCGTTCTTTACTTTATTAACATGTGAATCTCGATTCACAATTTCGTCGATTTCATCCTCTATCTTCGCTGCATAACGTAAAATGTCCTCAACCGTCTGTCCATATTTACGTTTTAATTGATTAATTTCATTAAGTCTAGATTCAATAAAATTCAAACGGTTCGGATCATGTTCTAGCTCATCTAGTTGATCACGTAGAGAATAAGAGACATCCTCTAATTGATAAAAACAAGTAGACAGCGTCTCAAAAATGTTCTTAAACGTAGAATCAATGGAAGAGATGGATTCTAACTGATTCATCGCAAGACCTACCCAGTCCATGCCACGTTGGTCACCATGCAAAGCATGATAGGCATTGCTTACTGATTGGTAGATCTTTTCAAAATTAGCTATTTTCAGCCGCTCTTCTGATAAGACTTCATCTTCACCCGGCTCAAGTTCGGAAGTAGTAATTTCGTTTAATTGAAATTGGAGAAGGTCTAATCGATGGACTAGTTGCTGTTCGTTTGTCGTAAGATTTTTAAGCTGAGCGGTTAAAACTTGGTATTTTTTATATAACTCCTTATATTCATCTAAAGCCGGATGAATAGCCTCTTCACCATATTGATCTAATAATTCAATATGATGTTCCTGATCCATTAGGAGTTGATGTTCATGTTGGCCATGAATATCTAGAAGTGTTTGACCAATTTCTCTTAGTATCCCGAGAGTGACTAGTTTGCCATTGATCCTACATACACTCTTTCCATTTTTTAATATATCTCGCCTTAATACGAATGTTCCTTCTGAAACTTCAATTCCTAGTTCACGTGCTTTCTCATAACAAGGGTGTACTCCTTCATCTAATAGGAATAATCCCTCAATCTCTGCCTTGTCCGTTCCGAAACGAACAAATTCAGACGATCCCCGGCCACCTACCAAGAGACCAATCGCATCGATAATAATTGATTTTCCTGCTCCCGTTTCTCCTGTTAATACTGTTAGGCCTTTCTCAAAGGAAACCGTTAATTCTTCAATGATGGCAAAATTGCGAATTGATAATTCTGCTAACAAAAAACATCCACCTCGTATATCTTTTCTCTTACAGCATGTCTAAAAAGCGCTGAGATATTTCATCAGTTAATTCAGCATCCTTGCATATGATGAGAATGGTATCATCTCCGCAAATGGTACCTAGAATCTCATCCCAATCCAAGTTATCAATTAGTGCACCAATAGCGTTGGCATTACCAGGCAACGTTTTCATCACTAGCATGTGACCTGCTGAATCAATCTTTACAAAGGCATCCATTAAGGCTCTCTTTAATTTCTGGAGGGGGTTAAATCGTTGATCTGCAGGAAGACTGTACTTATATCTCCCATCAATCATCGGCACCTTAACAAGATGAAGTTCTTTAATGTCTCTAGATACAGTTGCCTGTGTCACATTAAAGCCTTCTTCTTTTAACAAGTCCACTAATTCATCCTGTGTTTCAATTTCGTTAGATGTGATGACTTCTCTAATTTTTATATGTCTTTGACCTTTATTCACACTTATACCTCTTTCCTAGTCGAGCTCTCTTAACTTTATGTTATATGATGAACAGATTCTTGTACAATCATTTTATGTAAGAATGATGTTTTTATTTAAGCTCTTTCCTATACTTTGTTGCTTTTCAAGCTACTTTCTCTAAAAACCTCCCCTTTTTTATATGTTAAATCTAAGTGGTGATTGTTAGAAAAGAGCAACTCTCTCTACGAAAACAACCTTTATTTAAGGGGCTTTTCTAAAAAGTGATTAGATTAGAGCCATTCTATATGGATAACCGCCAAAACTTTTCGGTATGCTTTAGGATTAGTCCGTAAAAAAAGCACTCAGTGTATGAACTGAGTGCTCCTTTTACTCTGAATCTTGTTCTGTTTTTTCACTTTGCTGTTTTAGTTCAAGATGTGCATTTTTCACGATTTGCTCTGCCGAGTGAGAATTAACGTTCATTCCGTTTTCTTCTCCTGACCAGCTAAGATGAAGGAGAAATTCTATATTGCCATCTCCACCAGTTATTGGGGAAAATGTCATATTGCGAATGACATATCCTTGTTTTATTGAAAATTCAATCATGTCCTCTAATACTTGCACATGAACTTTAGAATCCCGCACAATTCCCTTTTTCCCAACCTGTTCCCTACCAGCTTCGAATTGAGGCTTAACTAGCGCGATCACCTCACTATTTGGTGTAAGGATTGTTTTTAACACAGGAAGGATGATGCGTAAAGAAATAAAGGATACATCAATGGTGGCGAATTCGGGCAAACCTTTATGAAAATCTTCGGGCTTTGCGTATCGAAAATTAGTTCTCTCCATTACGACAACTCGTTCATCCTGACGTAACTTCCAAGCTAGTTGGTTATAGCCAACATCTACAGCATAGGAGAGCTTTGCACCATTTTGTAGTGCACAGTCCGTAAACCCACCTGTCGATGATCCGATATCAATCATGATTTTTTGATCTACGGTTAAGTCAAACTCCTTTAATGCTTTTTCCAGCTTAAAACCGCCTCTACTCACATAAGGCATAAGCTTACCTTTAATCTCAAGGGCGATTTCTCGATCCACTTTTTCCCCAGGCTTATCTAGTCTATTTTCATTTGAATAGACGAGTCCCGCCATGATTGCTCTTTTAGCCTTTTCTCTTGTTTCAATAAGGCCTCTTTCTACTAATAAAACATCTATTCTTTCCTTTTTACTCATAATGGCTTATGCCCTTTGTTGTTTTTTATTTAAAATAAGCTTTGCTCTAGTAACGGTAGCCTCAACTGTTAAATCTATCTCTTCTAGTAACTCGTTGACACTTCCATGCTCAATGAACTGGTCAGGAATCCCTATGCGGTCGATTTTACTTTGATAATACCCATGATCATTTGCATATTCTAAAATGGCACTACCAAACCCGCCTTGTAACATCGCTTCTTCAATCGTAAGGATTGGCATGTCTTGATCTAATAGTCCTCTTAACAACCCTTCATCAAAAGGTTTGATAAATCTTGCGTTTACTACTTTTACAGATAGTCCTTCTTCTTGTAATCGATCTGCCGCTTCGATTGCCATAGGTATGGTTGTACCGAAAGTCAGGATTGCTATATCCGTCCCCTCACGTAAAACCTCCCAAGAGCCAATTGGAATTTCTTTTAAATCTTCATCCATTGTGACACCCAAACCATTACCTCTTGGGTAGCGAAGTGCAATTGGACCATGATCATACTTTACCGCTGTATAAACCATATGTTGCCCTTCATTCTCATCTTTTGGCATCATAAGAACCATATTTGGAACATGACGCATAAATGAAATATCAAATACACCCTGATGTGTCTCTCCATCTGCGCCTACTAAGCCGGCACGGTCAATACCAAAGAACACATTAAGATTCTGTCTACAAACATCATGCACCACTTGGTCATAACCACGTTGCAGGAATGTAGAATATATAGCCAAGAAAGGTTTCATTCCCTGTGTCGCTAACCCAGCAGCCATCGTGACAGCGTGTTGCTCTGCAATACCGACATCAAAAAGACGTTCTGGAAACTCCTCCCCAAAGCCTTCAAGCTTGGAGCCAACTGTCATAGCAGGAGTGATTGCCACTACGCGCTTATCCTCACGTGCAATTTTCCTAACGGTTTCACTTATGACCTTACTCCAAGCAGGAGGAGCACTAGCTGGCTTAATAAAATCACCAGATTCAATTTTATACGGTCCCGGACCATGCCATGTCCCAATCCGATCTGATTCTGCCGGATGATACCCTTTACCTTTTTTCGTAATGACATGTACTAGTACTGGACCCTTAGTTTTCTTTGCATACAGAAGATTTTCGATTAGATCTTCATAATTGTGACCGTCAACTGGGCCTAAGTACGTATAGCCTAACTCCTCAAAAAACACACCTGTCACGAGAAGATATTTCATACTATCTTTGATACGTTCCGCCGCCGCAGCAAGCTTTCCACCAACAGCAGGTATTTTCTTCAGGATGTACTCTAACTCATCTTTTGCCCATTGGTACTTACCTGCTGTTCTAAGCTTCCCTAAAATATTATGTAAAGCTCCAACATTAGGCGCAATTGACATTTCATTATCGTTTAGAATGACAATCATATCAGTCTTTTCATGGCCAATATGATTTAATGCTTCAAGAGCCATTCCGCCTGTTAAAGCACCATCTCCGATAATAGGCAGGATATATTCATCTGTTCCCTTCAGGTCTCTTGCTACTGCCATTCCCATGGCAGCTGATAGTGAAGTTGAACTATGACCCGTTTCCCAAACATCATGCTCACTTTCATTTCGCTTTGGAAATCCTGATAATCCTTTATATTTCTTTAAAGTTTCAAATTGATTCGTTCGACCCGTTAAAATCTTGTGAACATACGATTGATGGCCTACATCCCAAATAAATTTATCATTTGGACTATTAAAAACCTTATGTAATGCAACAGTTAACTCTACTACCCCAAGATTTGGCCCTATATGTCCACCCGTTCTAGACGTTACATTAATTAGGAAGTCACGGATATCGGCACTTAACTGCTCTAACTCATTTATAGATAGATCCTTTAAAAATGAAGGATCTTGAATTTTTGTGAGATCCATAAGAATCACTCACTTTCGTTTCAAATTTTGCTTTTTCTTTTTATCCCGATTATCTTTTAATAGTTTAAGCTTTAACTTATTTTCTGCAAAATAAAACAATTTACCTACCTGAAAGACAATATCAGTAGATAAATGAATAGCAAATGTCTTACCTAGTGCCTTCCCACCAACCGTTAACGCGGCTATGACACCGGTAAAGATGACAGAAATGGTGAATTGAACTGGTCCATTATCAGCAACATCTAATACCATTGCTACTTGAACTAACACAATCGCAGAAGCTGTACCACTAATTATACCAGAAATATCTCCAATTACATCATTACAGAAATTTGAAAAGCGGTCAGCATTCCTAACAATTAAGATGGCATGTCTCGCACCTTTAACTTTTTCAGACGCCATCGCATGAAAAGGTACTTCGTCAGCAGCTGTTGCAGCTACTCCTAACATATCGAAGAAAATACCGACGAAAACAATGGACAGTACAATAATCATCCCAACTGCCAATGTCGCTCCACTTAGGGTAAAAGTTGAAACTATTGAAAAAATAGCCGCTAACACAAATGTGATAACGGCAATTCCTAAACTCCAATTTATCGATTTTCGAATTGTTGTATCATTCATGAACCTAATCGTCACCTTTTTAGCGTTCCATTATTATTTTGAAATATGTAGTAGGAGGAGTGGCCAAATAAAGAGTAAAAACTGCGGCTTAGGTCCAGTAGGTTTTCCCAAGTGTGTACCGAGTGTTGCCACTCTGGCGGTTTCCCATTAAACTCACCTTAGCAATGTCGCCAGTTACTAGACTGGATTACCACTTAGTCCGCACTATAATCCCCTTTATTTGTCTTAGTGAACAGTCTAGGAGTTTTCCTCGGGCAGTCTCTTTACATTTCCTAGCCTCTTTTGCAGTATTGATTTCATATGGACATACAAGGTACAAGAGCCAATGGCCATTTTGATTCTCGTACCCATACCATAATCCCCTCAGGTACCACTCAAGGCAGGCTACGCTGCGCATAACAAGAATAGAATGTTATGATCACAGGTTTATTACCATTTCTAATCTAGGATTTCCTCTTAGGTTAGAAGATGGTCCTCCGCGGAAAAAGGGTCAACGCCCACATGCCATTGTGGATCGCCCTTGATCCTTAACTCCCAGCATCAACCCAAGGCTGGGCGCCTCAAGCCAACACCAGGAACTTCATCGATGTGCCCTTTGGCGGATTTTTAGGCCCGCCTTCAGAAACGGGAGACTGACTAGAATACTGCACCACCCCATATCAAGCTTACTATACCACAATTTATCATTTTGCTCAATGAATCATAGCGCCTAAATAGGGCTTAACTTCTACTTCTAGTTTTTTCGATCGGCAATTAGATTACAGATTTCTTCTAAGTAAAAGGAGTCCATATCTGGTATTTGTGAAAGAGCGTACTTGGCCTGATGTATGTGTTGCGTTAATTTCTCTTTCGCACCTTCTAAAGTCAACACTGATGGATAGGTACTTTTTTGGTTATGCTCATCAGAACCAATTGGTTTTCCAATTTCCTCTACTGTTCCTTCAATATCCAGAATATCGTCTCTAATTTGAAAGGCTAAGCCTAAATGAAAAGCAAAACTTCTTAGATGTTGAATCTGTTCCTCAGAAGCATCTGCAACAATTCCACCTGCAATAATGGAATATTCAAGTAGTTTCCCCGTTTTTCTTTCATGGATATACTCTAGCTCGCGTAGTGAAAGGGATTTTCGTTCTCCTTCTAGGTCTGCAACCTGTCCCCCAACCATTCCTTCTGGACCAGCTGCCCTAGACAATTCTAGTATGAGTCGCATTTTTTTTTCTGGACTAATTTCTTCATGATTGAGTTCAGCTAATACTTGAAAGCTATATGTAAGTAAGGCATCCCCTGCTAGAATGGCATGTGCTTCCCCAAACACCTTATGATTGGTTGGTTTGCCTCTTCTAAGGTCGTCATCATCCATGCTTGGTAAATCATCATGAATTAATGAATATGTATGGACCATCTCTAAGGAAACGGCAATGGGTAATCCCCATTTAGGGTCTTTATGAAAGCCATTTAATGTTGCAAATAATAAAAGTGGACGTAGACGTTTCCCCCCAGCTTGTAAGGAATAGTTCATCGCCTCTACTAGGCTTTTAGGTGCAGATATTTTTTCAAGTGATGCATAAAGTGTCTCTTCAAATTGGTTTTTTTGGATGGACAAAAATTCTTGAAAACGAGTCACACTCACTCTTTTTCCTCCTCCTGGATTTGGAACGGCTGCAGTTCACCATTATCCTGAAGTAGCTTGTCCATCTGCTTTTCAATTGTTTTCAATTTATCATGACATAGCTTCGAAAGAGACATACCGTCCTGAAAATATTCAATTGCCTTTTCTAAAGGGACATCGCCTTCTTCTAATTTTTCTACAATTTCTTCAAGCTGCTCCATCGCTTCTTCGAAGGAAAGTTTCTTTTCTTTACTCATTTACTGGTTCCCCCTCAATCCCGTTAATTTTACAATTCAATGAACCATCTTTCAGTCTCACTTTGATCGTGTCCCCTGTTGACACTTGGCCGGTTGATTTCACGATTTGTTCTTCATTTTCTGAATAAACAATGCTATATCCTCTATCCATAATCTTTAAAGGACTCAATCCTTCTAATCGTGAAAGGCTAAGAGAGAATCGTTGTTCATTTTTATTTAAGACATCTAACATCAGTTTTTTCATTTCCTTATTCAATCTGCTATGACGTTCGATTTGCCATTGAACTTGAGCTGCTGGGTGGCGTTGAGTAAGCTTTGCACTTACTTTTTCTAGCTGACGCGTTTTTTGTTCAATGAATCGTCTACTTTCTCTTTGCAATGAATCGAGTAAACGATCTAATTGTTGTTCTTTTTGGTTATATAATTGTTTAGGATACCTAAACGCATAGGATTTTTGTAAGTGTACTAACCGCTTTCGTTCAGACTGAGCCTTCTCTTTCATCGCTCTCGTTAGCCTCGTACGGCGCTGATTAATTCTTTCAACTAACTCATCTATATGTGGAACAGCTAGTTCAGCTGCTCCTGTAGGGGTAGGTGCACGTAGATCAGCTACAAAGTCGGCAATAGTAAAATCCGTTTCATGTCCAACTGCCGAGATCACAGGGACATTAGATTCAAAAATGGCACGTGCGACAGCTTCCTCATTAAATGCCCATAGTTCCTCAATGGACCCTCCACCTCTACCTACAATAAGGACGTCCAGATTCCCTAACTCATTTGCTTTTTTTATTGATTTAACGATAGACGGTGCTGCATATTCTCCTTGTACAAGGGTTGGTAAGATAATGATTTCACCAATTGGGTATCTTCTTTTAATCGTAATGAGGATATCTCGTACAGCCGCTCCTGTTGGAGACGTTATAACACCAATTCTTTCGGGGTACTTGGGGATGGGTTTTTTATGTACTGATGAAAACAATCCTTCTTGTTCGAGCTTCTTTTTCAGTTCTTCATAAGCTAGAAATAAGCTTCCAATTCCATCGGGCTGCATCTCGGTTACATATAGTTGATAATTTCCATTCGGTTCATATACTGATATATCTCCCTTAATCAGTACCTTCATCCCGTTCTCTGGCTTAAATTTTATCATGCGATTATTCGTTGAGAACATGACTGCTTGAATTCGGGCATTTTCATCCTTAATCGTAAAGTACATATGACCTCTACTATGCTGTTTAAAGTTAGATATTTCACCTTTTAATAGCACACTTTGCATATGAGGATCAACATCAAATTTTTTCTTAATGTATTTTGTTAATGCAGTAACTGTTAAATACCTTATTTCAGACATGATCCTCCCCCTATCCTGGTCATCAACTATTTTTTTAAACTCTTTTGTAAATCTTTGTTCCTTACACAATGTGTTCGGAATTATTTAACTGGTAATTGATCCTTTACTTTTGATAGAACACTGTTGATGAACTTACTTGAATCGTCATCTCCAAACGTTTTTGCAAGTTCAATGGCTTCATTCATACTCACATTAGTTGGTATAGATGAGGCAAATTTCATTTCATAAATAGCTATCCTAAGAATTGCACGGTCCACATTACCGATTCGCTCTATCGTCCAGTTTTCTAAGTTCCCCTTTATAATCGTATCAATCTCTTCTTTATGTGAGGTTGTTCCAAAGACAAGCTCCTCCAAAAATGAATCCGTTGCTTCTTCCTCTAGTACATTTGAGATGGCAATTTGAGGCTCTTGTTCGTTAAGATCTAAATGAAAAAGGACTTGAAGTGCTTTTTCTCTTGCTTGTCTTCTGTTCATATTTCATACTCCTTTAAGTAGTTCCAATTTTTCTAAGAGAAATCATATCATAAGATTGCATTATACAATAGATAAACCTATTTCTTCTTAGTCTTAACTGACTAATGATAAATTATTTTCAGTCTCATTATACATGATTAAACAAAATAATGAAAAATGTCGTATAAAAAGTGTGTTGGGAATTTCACGAGAGCAAAAAAGTTTTAGAAAAGAGCCTAAAAAAAAGAGCCAAGAAAGCTTGGCTCTAGCATTTTTACATTTCCTGATCAATTTCTACTTCATGCTTTTGGTTTTCAAATTGAACCCCTACCACGTGAATATTCACTTCATCAATTTCAAGTGCTGTCATGGTAGCTAATGTTTGTCGAACATTATCCTGAATGTTTTTGGCAACCTTTGGAATGGAAACTCCAAAGTTCATTGTTACATAAACATCTAGTGTAATCCCCTCATCAGTGAGCTCAACTTTAACACCCTTACCATGATTCTTTTTCCCTAATCTTTCAACGACTCCAGAAGCAAAGTTCCCTCTCATTGAGGCTACGCCCTCTACCTCAGCAGAAGCAATACTAGCAATTACCTCAATAACTTCAGGAGCAATCTCCACTTTTCCGAGACTCGCGTACTCATGGTTCATTTCTAATACTTTATTTTCACTCATCTTGACACCTCCTATAGGTAGTTTACTTCTTTATAACCTCATACATTTCAAGAAACTTTGTATTGAAGTCACCTTCCACAAACTTTTCATGTTCCATTAATTTTAAGTGAAAAGGAATCGTTGTATGAATTCCTTCAATGACAAATTCACTTAATGCTCTTTTCATTCTAGCGATTGCCTCTTCTCTAGTAGCACCATACGTAATGAGCTTAGCAATCATTGAATCATAATAAGGTGGTATCGTATAACCTGGGTAAGCCGCAGAATCCACTCGGACACCTAGTCCACCTGGTGGTAGGTACATTTCTATTTTACCAGCAGATGGCATAAAATTCTTTGCTGGATTTTCAGCATTTATTCTACACTCGATCGCCCATCCGTTATAGGTAACGTCCTCTTGCTTAATTGAAAGAACTTCACCTGAAGCTACCTTAATCATTTCCTTAATCAAGTCAATTCCTGTTACCATTTCTGTTACAGGGTGCTCTACTTGAATTCTAGTATTCATCTCCATGAAATAAAACTTTTGTTGATGATGATCAAAGATAAACTCTATCGTACCAGCTCCTGAATAATTAACAGCCTGTGCTGCTTTAACAGCAGCGTGTCCCATTTGCTCACGAACCTCACTACTAAGTGCAGGAGAAGGAGTTTCCTCTACTAATTTTTGCAAGCGTCTTTGAATGGAACAATCGCGTTCACCTAAGTGTATGACATTCCCATGATTATCTGCTAATACTTGAATTTCCACATGTCTGAAATCTTCGATGTATTTTTCAATATAAACACCTGGATTACCAAAAGCAGTAGCCGCTTCCTGCTGTGTAATTCGAAGACCTTTAATTAGGTCCTGCTCAGTCTTAGCAACTCGAATACCTTTTCCGCCACCACCGGCAGTTGCCTTTATAATGACAGGGTATCCCATTTCGTTTGCAAGAGCAAGTGCTTCCTCTTCGTCTTTAATGATCCCCTTTGAACCTGGAACAATCGGCACTCCTGCTTCTCTCATTGTTTCTCTTGCAACGTCCTTCGTCCCCATTTTGGATATAGCCTCAGGACTTGGACCAACAAACGTGATATTGCATTCTCTACAGATCTCTGCAAAGTCAGCATTCTCAGCAAGAAAACCATATCCTGGATGAATAGCGTCGCATCCTGTTAAAGTTGCCACACTAATAATATTAGTCATGTTTAGATAGCTTTCTTTAGATGGAGTAGGTCCAATACAATATGCCTCATCTGCTAGTTGAACATGTAGAGCCTCTCGGTCAGCTTCAGAGAATACAGCGACAGTTTCAATATCTAACTCTCGGCATGCTCGAATAATCCGAACCGCAATTTCTCCTCTATTTGCAATTAACAATTTTTTAATCATTAAGAACGCTCCCTATTAAGATTTTACCAGAAACATTGGTTGGCCATATTCTACTAGTTGTCCATTTTCAACTAAAATCTCAACAATTTCCCCAGTCACTTCTGCTTCAATCTCATTAAAAAGCTTCATAGCTTCAACGATACATACAACACTATCTTTATTTACTTTATCGCCTACTTTTACGAATGGACCAGATTCAGGATTTGGTGCTGAATAAAATGTTCCTACCATTGGTGAGACAATCTTATGTAAATTCGGATCTTCAGCCTTTACTGGAGCAGGTTCTTCCACCTTTGCTACAGGAGCTGGAGCTGCTTGAACAGCTGGCTGAACTGCTTGTTGCACAGGTGTTTGTAGCTGATTCACCGGCTCTGCCACTTGCGTTTGACTTACAACTGTTGTTTGATTTTGGTGCTTTTTCATTTTAATTTTTGAGCCTTCATGCTCATAACTGAATTCATCGATTGATGCTTGATCAATTAATTTTATTAATTCACGGATTTCTTGTATTTTCAACATGATAACTCTCCTTTACCCTTTTATTACTAATTAGGATAATATTTTTTAGGACATTAAACAACTTTATGATGAGAAATTATAGCCTACTCCTAAAAGTTTGTCCTATCTATATTTTATAAGAAAAGCCCGGTAAAATGCTACCGAAAAATTGATAATTTTTCGGTTTAATCTTTTTTAAATGGTGTTTACTAATACCAATTCTTTTTACAAACCTCATTTTTTACTTTTCTAATATACTAATAATCAATCTTTCAAATCTAGTCATACCACATCTTATCTAAATACACTTAAACATCTTAACTGTTATTCATTTGACTGATGTATCATACACTCCCAATATATTATCCTGGGATACTTTAACAGATATCTTTGACTCTCACTATTATGCATAATAAATTTTATCCTTTTTGGCATACTAGATAAGTATTTCAAGATCTAAATCAATAAATGTGAAGTTATTCATAGTAGATGGAGTGTTGTAGAGGACATACTCGAAAACATTTAAGTGCATCCTCCATTTCCGATATCTTTTATGCAGAGGTACAAAAAGACGGTTTCTTAAATAGGGCTGTCTTCGTATAGATTGTTGCTTTCGTAAAAATCCCATAAGACGGATTTTTACTTGGTAGTACAAAGTCTCTATTTAAATCTAGAGAGTTGCTCTTTTCTAATCTTAAGAAATCAGTTTAACCCTACTAAATATAGCGAAATTGCTGAAAAATAAGATTAAAAAGCAACAAAGTTTTAGAAAAGAGCCTTATATATAGACAAACGAGATGATGTCGAACAGGTGTAGTTAAAAGAAAAATACCCATTGATTAGCACCAATAGGTATTTTTGCATTCCTTACTTATTAGAGAACTCAACTGCCACGTTTTTCTTGCCAAGTTCTGTTCTAACTAACTGGATAATCTTATTAGCTTGTGCTGGAGTGTGATCCTTAGATTTTACAATAATACGAACATTTTCACCATCTGCACGAACTAACACGTCTTGATATTGATCAGATTCAGCTTTGATTAATGTTTCTAGTACTCTTTCTTTCGCAGACACTTCTTGTACCTCAATCATTTTGTCATAAGCATCACTCTTTTGTTCTGGTGATACATCACTTGAAGCCATGATTGCTTGTAGGTCGCTAACAAGCTTGCTACGTTGGTCATCCATTTCTAATCGAAGGGCTGTAAATAATTCATCACTTGTTACACTTGAGATGACAGTTCCATCTTCTGCTTCTTCCGTCGATTCTTCAACTACTACTTCTTCACCTTCTGCAGCAGTTGCCTCTTCAGTACCTTCCGTGTTTTCTGTCGCTTCTTCTGTTGCTGTCTCTTCATAAGCCAGATTGTCTCCAGTAGTTTCTGGTGACGTTACATAATAGACTGATAATACAACGACTAAACTTAACATTGTTAATAACCAAACTGTTTGCTTTTTCAATAACATTTATGATTCCCCCTTAGGTTTTTTCTTTGGTAATACTGACACGCGATGACTTGGTACATCTAGTACACGTGTGACAGCTTCAATAATATTTTTCTTAACCTGAATGTTATCTGCACCATTTGCTACTATTAAGACCCCTCTAACTTCAGGCTTCTTAATTTTTATCGTAACAGGTGTTTCTGTATCACCATTACGAATAATGACCAGCTGCTCATCCGTTGAAGTATCCTCTACTTTTCGCTTTCCCCCTTCCCGGTCCGTTTCGTCCGTAATTTGTGTTTGAGTTGTTACATTTTTTTCAAAAACCTTTGATTCTGTGGCATCTAGATTGACCATTATGTCCACTTCATCTACCCCTACAGCTGATTGAAGGATTTCCTTTAGCTGAGTTTCATAATGATTCTCAACCTCTCGGAGAACATCCTCACTGTCACTACTCTCTTTACCAAACGTCGGTTGGTCCTTTGGATCATCTTGATTAAAGACCGCTAGCTCGCCTGACGGAGCAGATGAAGAAGAATCTGTAAGCATGTTACTAACCAGCATAAATGAGATCCCTACAGCTAAAATGGCAATTGCATAATGATATTTTGATAGTCTCTTATCAGATGTTTGTTGGTCATTGGATGATTTTTTAAATAATGATTGGAGCCAGTGAAAGAATTGATTATTCTTTTTGTCCATCTAGATCGCTCTCCCCCCCTTCCATTGCTACATTGATCTGTTGTGTCTGAAGTTGCCATTCTTCAGCTAAAAACGATACAATTTGTTTTTCATTTACATTCCTTTTGCTCTCTTCTTTCGGGAGCTCTTGGCTTGTATCAATTTTTACTTCTTTGACAACAGGAATGGCATCTTCTGTTTCTACTTTTTGCTGTTCTGATAGCTGTACAATTACGGAGAAGTGCTCTGTAGAGTCAGAAGACCTATCAATCGTTTCATCCACCTCAATTGAAACGTGCGAGACTTCTAAATTGAAGCGTTTCATGATCTCATCCTTTACTCCTTCTTTCATTTGGACAGCCACTTCTTCTAAACTATATGCACGATTTAGTGCTTGTATTTCTTTTTTCTTAAATTCTATTAAATTTTCTATATTTTCTTTATCAACTGGAGCTGAATTCGTTGCTGTAGCAAGGATTTCATCGAAATTGTAACTAAAAAATTTAAATAGCGGTGTTAAGATAATCACAATTAAAAGTAGCCCGGTTACCATTTTCGCATACCGTTGGAGATTCGAGTTTGGTAGAAGCATATCAATAATAGTAGCTAGCAAAATAAATACGATGATATTAGCAATCCAACCTGTTAAAAACTCCATAGATTCACCTCTCTACCTCATCATAATTGTGATATTACCCGCTGCGATGATAATGGTTAAACTTAAGAAGAACATTAACGACACAATAGCTAATGCAGCAAAGATATATATCACACTTTTCCCGATAATATCTAAGCACTGAATGACCGGCCCTCCACCTAACGGCTGAAGGATTGCCGCTGCAAATTTATAAATAAATGCTAATGATAAAATCTTAATTGCTGGAAATGCAGCTATTAGGAGAAGTATGATGACCCCTACGATCCCAACGGTATTTTTTAATAGAGCCGATGCACTAATGACTGTATCTGTTGCATCCGTAAACATTCGCCCCACGACCGGAATAAAATTTCCTGTCACAAACTTTGCTGTTCGAACCGTAATGCCATCTGCAACTGCACTTGAAGCACCTTGCACTGAAATGACTCCTAGAAAAATTGTTAAAAAGACTCCTAAAAGCGCAATGCTTGTCTTACGTAATAATTCCGCTAATTGAGTAACCTTGTAATGATCTGATAAAGTACTTACGATGCTAAGTAACGCTGATAAAAAAAGCATGGGCAAGACTACGTATTGAATGAGAAGTCCACTCGTGTTCATTAGAAAAATAATGATCGGATGGAAGAAGGCTGCAGAGAGTATGCCTCCTGAAGCAGAAATTAACGCCAGTAACAAAGGAATGAGCGCAATAATAAAGCTAATCATGGTTTGTATGGCTTCTTCTGTATACGATATTGCGACTCGAAAGCTATTTAGAGCTAGTATAATTAGCACCATATAAATTAAGGCGTAGGCCACTTTGCTGACTGTGCTTTGCTCAAACGCATTTTGTAATGATTGTAGAATCATACAGAATATGGTTAGCATGATAAGTGTTCCAAGTAGCTTTCCATTTGCAATTAATTCATGAAATAAGAACCGGGCGATCCCTTCTAGCCATTGCTCAATCGAGAATTTTTTCTCACCTTTTACAAAATCCATAAAACTTCCCTTTTGGCTTTCAGGTAGGTATCCCCCATAATCCTGTACGACGTCATCCCAAAACTTTCTTATTTCTTCTATTCCTAGCCTGTCTAACTGATCATCAATTACTCTGTCTTGGATAGAGGGAGTAGAAGCTTGTACACTTAAGGGAGAGCAGATACTAATTAACAACAGTACGATTACAGCAATGAATCGTGAATTCATTCATTCACCTCTTTTTAAGACAACGAGTTTTTATGATGGTAGTAGTCCTATGATTGTTTCAATAATGACCGTGAGGATGGGGATGGCCATTGCCATGATTAGTATTTTTCCACCTAATTCAATTTTGGAGGCAATAGCACCTTGTCCAGCATCCCTTGTGATTTGTGCACCAAATTCAGCAATATAGGCAATTCCTATAATTTTAAGAATGGTTTCTACATACATTAAGTTTACATTCGCATTGACTGCAATTCGTTCGAGCATCGTAATAATCTCTTGAATTTGACCTATTAGGAAAAGAAAAATACCACACCCAACAAATACCACAAGCATAAATGCAAATATTGGTTTTTGTTCTTTTACAATTAACGCAAGAAAAGTAGCAACTAGCCCGATCCCAACAATTTGTAGAATTTGTATAGCAATCCCCTCCTAACCTTGAAAGAGAAAGACAGCCTTAATTTTTTTAAATAATTCATCCATAATCGTAACTACCCGAAAAATAATATAAACAAATCCAACTAGCGTTACCCAGTGGGCATAATCTTCTTTCCCCATTTGTTTTAGTACGGTGTGAAGAAAGGCAACTACTATTCCAACTCCTGCTATTTGAAAAATCGTTCCAACATCGATCTCCATCTTCCGATACTCCCCTCGTTCCTTACATCAGCAATACAATTAAAAGTAGACCGGATAAAAATCCTAAGCTTTTAATCATCTTTTCGTATTTAGCTTGTTTATCTCTTGCTTCTTGTTCTTCACGTTCTAAATGAGTTAAAGCAAGCATGATATGCTTTTGCTGTGATGTTCGGTCGTGCTGACCTAGTGTCTCTCCAAATTGCTGAAGTACTTCTATTTCACCCTGTTTAAATGCAGTAAATCGTTTCACTTCTATTAAACTGTCATGCCATGCTTCTCTTACATTTCCTGTGCCTTCTTTTAATCTCTTAGCAAAATCCTCAAAAAACCAGGATAATGGCTTTTTTAGCTGCTTTGAAATATGTGTACAGGCATCATACAAAGGTAGGTGTCCATACATAATCTCAGCTTCTAATGACTGCAGCGCGACCTTTAACTGTCTAAGCTGTCTTGGTCTTTCACTAAGGTGTTTGGCCGCTTCAAAGCCAGTCCATGTTGTAGCCAATAATATGAATAAAGCTCCCAAAAGCTTTACCATCTTGCTACCTCCTTGTCCCTTCTCACTTCATGACCGGTAGAATCTAATATTTTAAAAGAGGTACCGGGACCATTTTCCTTAGAAAGGATGATAAATCGCGAAAAAATTCCTAATTCGAGAAGAGGTCTTATGCTAGGTCTTTTCTCAAGATCAGCCCATGTATTTCCATGAGCTGTTACCATTAACTTAACGCCTGCATTAACAGCTTCCATGATTGCCTTACTATCTTCCACACTTCCAATTTCATCGACTACGATGACATCTGGACTCATAGAACGAATTAACATCATCATTCCCTCTGCCTTAGGACAGCTGTCTAGTACATCAACACGCCAACCAAGTTCAAGCTGCGGCACTCCTTTTACACAACCAGCAATTTCGGACCGTTCATCCACAATCCCCACTTTATACGATGGGAGATTCATCTCTTCTTTTCCGACACTGACTAATCTTGCAAGGTCTCGTAAAAGTGTAGTTTTTCCTGCTTGGGGAGGTCCAATAATCATCGTGTTCTGCCATTCACCTGTACTTACTAAAAGGTGTGGTAGATAACTTTCAGCAATTCCAATCTTCTGCCTAGCAATCCGTATATTAAAAAAAGTGACATCTCGGATTGCTTTTACCTCGCCTTTTTCTGTAATAACCTTTCCTGCAAGTCCTACTCGGTGGCCACCCTGAACCGTAATATAGCCCCTTTTCAACTCTTCTTCTAAAGTATAAATGGAGTACTGACTTAACCGATTCATCAGCTGTATTGTATCTTCACTAGTGACAATGTATGGAGTATTCATGTTGCGTGGAAAGTCTGGTTTGCCCATGATGATAATCTCAAGTGGCCGATTAAGTCTTAACCGAATTTCTTCGATCCTTTCCCGCAGATGAGAGGGATAGCGATTTAAGATCGTGAGAATATTAGGCGATAATAGTTCGAAAATTTCGTTCAAAATATGTCCCTCTCCTTTCATCAGTGAATGGGTTGAAGACTAAGGCTAGTCCTTCATCTTTGCAGTAGCCGGATTTTCACTCGGTAGTACAGTGTCCAGTGTTTTAAATAGAGAGAGTTGCTCTTTTCTAACTATGATCACTTCGGTTTTACGTACAAAAAAGGGTAGGTTTTTAGAAATATTAGCTTGAAAAGCAACAAAGTTTTAGAAAAGAGCCTTATAAATAAACATCCATATGCGTAATTTTTTCTATACTTCAATGTATGCAGGCTTGGACATATTATGACCTGGCATTTGAATACTTGTTTATATTTGTACGAGTTACCGCTTTGTAAAAGTTATAAAAGGATAAGATCGAGCCTTACTTGTAAATTCCGATTAAGATAAAAGCAACCCCAATTCCGATGAAAAAGAGTTTTGAAAATGATAGTTCATCTGTCATACTTAATAGCCCAATTGTCATCGTTGCAATAAAAATAAAAGGTCCTACTAAAGCTAACATGGCGTTAAGTGCAACTGCCTTTTTCACATCATTAAGCATAAGCATGGCAATAGCAGCCGTTAGTTCAATCGTCGCTGATACAAACCGAAGACCAGCCATAGATAGTATGGTTGTATCAATTGTGGAAAGCCATTTTTTCATGGATCTGATTCCCCTTATCATTCAAAGTCTGTTCTATTAGTACAACCTATGCGGTATCCAGGAAAATTAAGACTACTGATTGTTAAAGGATTCATTTAATCTAGAACTAGATCAATATTAAAATTAAAAAAGAGGTGTTTGCTTTTTAAGCAAACACCTCTTTTTTTACTATCTTATGCTCTTGAGATATACTTGGACTCTTCTGTGTTTATAATTAGTACATCCCCTTCATTAATAAAGAAAGGTACTTGTACAGTTAGACCTGTTTCTAAAGTTGCAGGCTTTGTTCCACCAGAAGCGGTATCACCTTTAATACCTGGTTCCGTCTCAACTACTTTAAGTTCAACCGTATTTGGAAGTTCTACTCCAATAGTCTCCCCTTGGTATGTTTGGATGGATACATTCATGTTCTCTTTTAAAAACTTTAATTCATGTTCAATCGAGTTTGCTGGTAGCTCTGTTTGCTCATACGATTGAGTATCCATGAAAACATGTTGATCACCGCTTGCATATAAGTACTGCATTGTACGGTTTTCGATTTGGGCTTTTGCCACTTTTTCTCCACCACGGAATGTCTTTTCTTGTATAGCACCTGTACGGAGATTACGAAGCTTAGAGCGAACAAAAGCTGCTCCTTTTCCTGGCTTTACGTGTTGGAAATCTAGAACGCGCCAGATTCCTCCGTCTACTTCGATTGTTAAACCTGTACGAAAATCATTAACTGAAATCATTAAAAAGATCCTCCTAAAAATATATCTGTTTTTAAAGAATAATTAATTCTTTAGTTGAGAAAGAAAGGGATTGATTTCCATCATTTGTAATAACGGTATCGTCTTCAATTCTTACTCCACCAAGATTCGGAACGTAGATCCCTGGTTCCACTGTAACAACCATTCCTGGTTCTAGCTTCATGTCAGATTTAAAAGATAATCCTGGCCCTTCATGAACCTCTAAACCGATACCATGACCAGTAGAGTGACCAAAATACTCTCCATACCCTTTTTCTGAAATATAATCTCTCGTTAAAGCATCTGCTTCTTTACCTGTCAGACCTGGCTTAATTCCAGCCATTCCTCGTAATTGAGCTTCTAATACAACATCATAAATATTCTTAAGCTCATCACTTGGTTGCCCTACTGCAACTGTTCTTGTGATGTCTGAGCAATAGCCTTTATAATAAGCACCAAAATCAAGTGTTACAAATTCACCAGATTCAATGACCTTTTCTGATGCCACACCATGAGGTAAAGCCGAACGATAACCTGAAGCAACAATAATATCAAAAGAAGAAGAAGCTGCACCTTGATTTCTCATGAAAAATTCTAACTCATTTGATATCTCAATTTCAGTTTTTCCAGGACGGATGACTTTTAGAATATGTTCAAAAGCAGCATCTGCTATCTCCGTCGCTTCCTTTAATATCTTAATCTCAGAATCAGTCTTAATCAAGCGTAACTTTTCAATTACTCCAGAGAGTGGAACTAACTCTGATTTTACTGCAGATTGGTATGACTTATATGTACTGAAAGTAACATGATCTTCTTCAAATCCAAGACGTTTAATTCCTAACACTTCAACCTGGTTCGCTATTTCATCTAAAATTGCCGCTTTATGCTGTACAACCTCAAAACCTTCAACTTGATTTGCGGCTTGTTCTACATAGCGGAAATCTGTAATAAATACTGCTTTATCATGAGATATAATAGCGACACCTGCAGTACCAGTAAAACCTGTAAGATAGCGTCGGTTATAGCCACTTGTTACTAGAACTCCATCGATATCATGTTCTTGAAATTGATTTCGAAGCTTCTCCAATTTAGTCATGCGTAAGTTCCTCCCCTAATCTTTCTTTTAATGCCATCAACGCTAATTCGTATCCCAGCATACCAAAGCCAACAATTTGGCCGCTTGTAACAGGTGCAATGACAGAATGATGACGGAATTCTTCACGGGCATGAATATTAGAAATATGTACCTCTATAACCGGTTTAGAGATGCTCGCAATAGCATCCCGAATCGCATAGCTATAATGTGTAAAAGCGCCCGGGTTAATAATAATTCCATCAATATTTGTGTCTGCATCATGAATTTGATCAATAATCTCTCCTTCATGATTGGATTGGAAGCAGATCAATTCCAACTGATTTTCTTTAGCAAGCAGATCAAGTTTCTGTTCAAGCTCCCTTAACGTCACGTTTCCATATGTACCTGGCTCTCGAATGCCCAACCGATTTAAATTTGGACCATTTACTAAGAGAATGCGTCTCATCGTCTTGCATACTCCCTTTTTTGCAAAATTTAAAAATAGAATGTTCATTGAACATTCTATCATATGTCCTATTCATTTGAATAGTTTGGCTCTGGCTCTTGGGCAAGCTGAGCAGCCTCAAACGAGATGGAATAGCCAATAAAAGTTCCATATAAGACAAATAAACATAAGGTTGTAACAAGTGTGTTGATGTCCATATCTTTAATAGGATCAATACCAGGAAATATCGGGTTCAGTACTAGGAATACAAGCCCCCATAAGACCAAGCCAAATCCCATGGCAACATACAGCTTCTCAAACTTTCTAAGTATTGCCATATAACCAAACGCTACCATAATGGAAATGAGACCTAATGTAAATATAGAAATAAATTGTCCTAATACTCCATTTTTCCAATCACCAATTAACCAAGGCTCAAGGATGACGTTCGGTGGTACTTTTGTAAAGTTAAATAAATAAGCTAAATATCCGAGTAAACTCCAAAAAATCCCTCCAAAGATACCCGTTATCGCTGTCCGTGCTCCAGGAGAGAGTGGTTCTTCTGTCTTGTTTTGCTCCAGATTTTTTTCATCTTCCACGATCCTTCACCTCCGGTATTAGTATTTCCACGCCGACCAAAATTATGAAGAAGTTTTTTTCGGGACGTCTAGCATTCCCAGAACTTGTCTATAATACTGTAATGAATAAAATAGGATTTTTCGAACATTCATAAAAAAACTACCTCCACCTAGAGCTTTTTTAAGATTTCTAGTAAAATATTCAATATAAGTCATAATTAGGTTGGTGGTATATGTCTGAGAAGAAAAAGCCTGTCTACGGAGGACAAGCAGTCGTAGAAGGAGTCATGTTTGGAGGTAAACATAACTACGTCACTGCTATTCGTCGTAAGGATTCTACAATTGATTATTTACGTTTAAAAAGAGAATCAAATCCAACTTTACAATCTTTGAAGAAAATTCCTTTTTTAAGAGGAATTGTCGCGATCATTGAAGCAAGTGCGAATGGAACGAAGCATCTTAATTTTTCAACAGAGCGTTACGATGTGGATCCAAGTGATGATCATACGATCCAAGAAGAAAAGAAGGAATCCAAGCTGACTATGATTCTTGGAGTTGCTGTAATCGGTATTATTTCCTTTTTGTTTGGAAAGTTTGCCTTCACGTTAATTCCTGTTTTTTTAGCCCAGCTCTTTAGACCTATTTTTACAACTGATTTATCACAGATACTCTTAGAAGGATTCTTCAAGTTGATTTTATTATTAGGATACATTTATGCCATTTCTTTTACCCCCATGATTAAACGAGTTTTTCAATATCATGGTGCCGAACACAAGGTAATCAACGCTTTTGAGAATGAGAAAGAATTAACAGTAGAAAATGTTCAAGCTCAATCTAGATTACATTATCGCTGTGGAAGTAGTTTCATTTTGTTTACAGTTATTGTAGGAGTATTTGTTTATCTATGGGTTCCTATTGATCCTCTATGGGTTCGAATCCTCAACAGATTAGCTCTCATACCAGTCGTTCTCGGTATTTCTTTTGAAGTCTTGCAAATAAGCAATGCTGTGAGAAATGTACCGGTGTTGCGTTACCTAGGCTATCCAGGTTTATGGTTACAACTTTTAACTACTAAGGAACCGAGTGATGATCAAGTGGAAGTTGCAATAGCATCCTTTCAGGAATTACTCAAATTAGAACAAGCGGCAGAAAGTACTACTAAAATTGTGTAAAAAGTGACAACATCTCATTTTTCATAACATATTGTAAGTAATAATGTCTGCTTTTCGTTTAGGAGGTGCTGAATGTGAAACTGAAATCTCGTCAGTTTATATTTATAGCTTTAGTTGGTCTAGGTGCAATTGGACTATTAACAACAAGTCCCACTCAACTACTAAAAATGATTGGATTTGCTGTTTTATTTGCTGTCATTATTTATTTTGTTTTTAGATGGTTCCAACGAAGAAACGGAACGAATTGGGCTGAATATTCAAGATATCGCAAGGCTGCTATTCAATCAAAGAAACGTTATAAGAGTCAACAAATTAAAAAACCATCCACACCTTCAAGCTTCAAACGGAAAAGCAACTCACACTTAACAGTTATAGAAGGAAAAAAAAATAACAAAAAGAAAAATCGGGCTCTTCATTAAGAAGGGCTCGATTTTATTTGCTGCTGTATTTTATATCTTACTGTTAATAACTCCATTTCTGCAAAAATTGTTTAGCATGTTGGTAACCTTTTTCTATTAGTTCTCTCTTCTGTTCTCCAGCAATATCAAATTCGCGGGTTTTAACTGAATCAACTGGTATAAAAATGATATTCTTTTCAACGTTCTTTGAAATATATTTTAAATCATGTGCATCCATCATTGTTTCGAATAATGCTTTAAATAAATCAAATCCATTCCTTATTTTATTTGGCACTCTATTACTTAAATCGGGACTTAATTGAACACCTAACAATGGTCGTTTCTTTTCATTCCGTGTTTGCTCAAAGAGCCATACAGGGAAATTACTTAACAATGCTCCATCAACAATGACAGTTACACCATCCTTCTTCTTTAACTTCGTAGGTTCAAAAAAATAAGGAATGGATGCACTCATTCGTACAGCTTTCGCAATTGAAAAAGTAGAAGGATCTAGTCCATAAGAAGGTAAATCGTCGGGAATAACCATCATACGACTATTCGTCAGATCTGAAGCGATGATTCTTAACGAATGAGTCGGTAAATCTCCGAATACTCGAATCTGTTTATCTAGTAGTTTTTTTTCAACCCACTGTTCAAGTGCTTCTCCCTTGTAAAGACCCAACCGCCAATATAAGAAAAGCCATTTCGCAATACCGTCTGGCGCCCAAGATTTTCTTGGATCTAGAAAGTGTTTCAGTTCCGCTTCTTCCATTAAGGCTTTTATCTCTTTTGCAGTATATCCTGCCGAAATAAAGGTAGCAATTAAGGCTCCAGCACTTGATCCTGCTACTCTTACAAAACGATATCCCTTCTCCTCTATTGCACTAATAGCTCCAATTAATGCATATCCTTTTATTCCACCACCAGAGAAAACTCCATCTATCTTCACTCAGTCACCTCGCTTAAATAACATGGTTTCTTACATCCTAAGCAGAATAACTGTCGAATAGTACTAAAAAAAAAAA
>NZ_JAJQKI010000012.1 GCF_023036475.1 Bacillus pinisoli | reverse complement strand
ATGTAGATATGGAAGTTTTTTATTTTGGCTTTTTCTTTGTCAAGAGCCTTTGTAAAGTCCTATTAAGTATGTCATGACCAAATTAAGGTCAAGCTTATTAATGAGGTGAAGACATCATGATTAAAAGGATTCTATTACTTTTTTTACTAATGGAACTTGGGGTCATTGGTTGGTTTTTTAATCAAAGTCACCGAGTGGAGGAGGACATGACTCATGGTCAGCCTATTGAATTCCAGGAAGAGACGAATGATGAACCAGTGGCAACAAGTCAACTAATAGAGCAGGCAAAACAGCTGTTAGCCTTAACACCAGATGTTTTACATGAACTGCATCAGTTTGGACAAGTACAGGATGAAGTGATTGATTCAAACCTTTTACAAGAATTGGATCAGCTGCAATTAGAGACAGGTAGTTCACTTGATTTAAATGATCAAGGGTTTCAAGAAGTATTACAAGAACTGCTAGAGGACCCTTCTAATAATGAAAAGATTGAGGTTTTTTATCATTGGCTGAAGGACCGAGTTGCTGAGAATGAGGAGAAAATACTTGAAGTGATAAATAATGAGGACTCATTTCATGAGAAAAGAGTGTTAGAGTAGGTGGATATCTAATCTGTTTGAAACGCAACAAGTTTTAGAAACGAGCCCTCTTACAAAGATGGGTCTTTTTGGTATCTAAAAATTTTTTTATATTTTAATAAATCCAAGTGGCTGTTATGTTTGTTGGTTTTTTCGACGTTGATGTCAAATTTAAACAGAGTAAAATGTCAAAAGTCGGGTTTTTTTATCGAAAGAAAGAAGCTATAATAAAATTCATAGAAAAAATAGACATCGTTAGTTTTTACTTATAAAAAGATTTATTAGAATCGCTCAGGCGTGGGTCATAGATAGAGCTCCAGCACCCATTACTCGAGGAAAGAGCTTTTATTTGTTGGGGCATAGAGGTGCTTGCGCCTTATATTCTATACATTAAATTTGGGGGTAAAGGAATGTCATATCCCAACGGAAAACTAAGTGAAGAAAAAGTATTTAAAGATCCTGTGCATCGGTATATTCATGTGCGGGATAAATTAATTTGGGATCTCATTGGTACACCTGAATTTCAAAGACTTCGTCGCATTAGACAACTCGGAACAACTTACTTAACCTTCCATGGAGCAGAGCATAGCCGGTTTAATCACTCATTAGGTGTTTATGAAATTATCCGTCGTATTATTGACGATGTTTTTCAAGAAAGACCAGAATGGGATGATAACGAACGTCTATTAACCCTATGTGCAGCACTACTACACGATTTAGGACATGGGCCGTTTTCGCATGCTTTTGAAAAGGTCTTCCATTTAGATCATGAGGATTTTACAAGAGCTATCATTTTAGGAGATACACAAATTAATAAAATTTTGCTAAAAATGGGTGCTGATTTTCCTAAAAAGGTTGCGGAAGTGATTGCAAAAACGTATAAGAATAAGCTTGTTGTTAGTCTCATTTCAAGTCAGATTGACGCAGACCGCATGGATTATTTGCAACGCGACGCTTATTTTACAGGAGTTAGTTATGGTCATTTTGATATGGAGAGAATTCTGCGTGTCATGAGGCCAAGGGAAGACCAAGTTGTGTTTAAAAAGAGTGGAATGCACGCGGTTGAGGATTATATCATGAGTCGCTATCACATGTATTGGCAGGTTTATTTTCACCCCGTTTCAAGAAGTGCGGAAGTGATTTTAACGAAGATTTTACATCGTGCGAAGCAACTTTTTCAGGAAGGCTATCAATTTAAAACAGAACCGAAGCATTTTTATTCTTTATATAAAGAGGATGAGAAAATTACAGTTGCGGATTATCTAAAGTTGGATGAATCTATCATTTTATTCTATTTCCAAGCGTGGATGGAAGAAGAGGATGAAGTGTTGTCGGATTTATGTAACCGATTTGTACACCGTAATTTATTTCAATATGTAGAGTTTAATCCCCATTTACAAATGCAGCAGTGGTTAGAGCTGATTCAGCTTTTCAAAAAGGCTGGAATTGATCCGGATTATTACTTAGTTTTAGATTCCTCATCCGATCTTCCGTATGATTTTTATCGTCCTGGTGAAGAGGAAGAACGTCTACCGATTCATTTGCAAATGCCAAATGGTGAACTTCGTGAATTATCACGTGAATCTGAAATTGTAGAAGCCATTTCTGGTAAACGACGTACGGACCATAAACTATATTTTCCGCAGGATTTTATTGAAGACCTTTCAAGCAAGAAAAAGGTGAAGGAACAGATCTTAGAGATACTAAAGAAACCATATTAGAGCTTGTTCAAAATGGTTGACCGGAGCTAGGAAGCTTCTGAGTTCCGTTAAGTTAACGAAGAATTGGGTATTTTGAACATCCTCTACTAAAGAGAGAAACAAACATACGCGAGAGAATGTATGTTAGATAGATAAATGTCGGAGTAAGGAGTGTTGGTGGTTTGTTAAAGGATCATATCAAGGTAATGAAGGTTTTTGCTGAAGCAGGGGAAATTATCGGTCGAAAAAAGCTTCAAAAAATGGTATTCATCGGGAAAAAGCTTCAATTCCCTTTCTATGAGCGTTATGATTTCCATTTCTATGGACCCTATTCTGAAGAATTAACGCTACGAATCGAAGAGCTATGCAACCTTGGTTTCCTTCAGGAAATGAAAGAAAAAAAGGGTGGCTACTTCCAATATCGTTACTCTTTAACCGAAATTGGGGAGCAGTTCTTAAGTCAAAATGATTTTGAAATGCCTGCTCTAAACGGCTGTATGAAAGCCATGAACGACCAAAGCTCTCGCTTCTTAGAACTAGTGTCCACGGTCCTCTACTTCGAAGATCTAGAAAAAGAAGAAGTAAAAGAAAAAGTGTTCACCCTAAAGAGCAAGCAGCGCTACACAGAAGAAGAAGTCGAAGAAGCCTATCACTATATCGAAACCTTAAAAACAAAAGTTCATTAATAGATGTTGGGGGTCTGGTTCTATGCCGCGTTGTCGTGATGACGCATTAACGCATCGAGGGCCAGGCCCCCGATGCGTTAATGCGGTAAAGTGTTGGTTTGACATATTTCTACATAATGATTGATAGTCTTATTGTATAATAGGCACAGTTGATTTTTGAAAAGAGCTATGGAAAAGGGGACTTATATGGATTTTCTTCCGTTTATGAATTTGGATGTACAGACGATTATTTACTTTATTGTGACGTTATTGATTGCTTTTACGTTGCATGAGTTTGCGCATGCGTATGTGGCGTATAAGTTTGGTGATCCTACTGCGCAGAAGCAGGGGAGGTTAACCTTATCTCCTCTTAAGCATTTGGATCCGATTGGGGCGATTGCTCTGTTTATTTTAGGGTTTGGTTGGGCGAAGCCTGTGCCGGTTAATCGGTTTTTCTTTAAGAAACCGAGGTTGGCGGGGGTGTTGGTTTCCATTGCGGGACCACTTAGTAATGTGCTGTTAGCTTTGTTGGCATTGTTTATTTGGTTTGGGTTAATGAAGATCGGTGTCTATAATAGTATTCCGGATCATATAGAGGAGATTATATACGGGTTCTTTAATACATTTATCTCAATCAATATTGCGTTATTTGTGTTTAATTTACTTCCTTTTCCTCCGCTTGATGGGTATAGAATTATTGAGGATCTCGTACCACCCACCGTTCGAGCTAAACTGACTCAATATGAGCAGTACGGAATTATCGTTTTTCTAATTTTAGTCATTACACCTCTTGATCAATATACCATTACACCTATATTTAACACGGTCATTCCGTTTGTAGCAGATTCATTATCTGTATTTGTGCTCACTTTGTTGAATATGAACGGCTAATTTCGGTAAAATGAACTCATAGAGGAGGTCGACTTTAATGGATCAAGAAAAAAAGAAGAAATCGATTGGTTTTAATATAATAAAGAATGACCCTACTGATGGACATGGTGGTTTTGGTGCTGGCGGGGCACTAAGCCTTGAAAATATTTCACCAGTTTTTGTTGATCCTGAAGAGGGAGAAGCATTTGTTGACATCGGTGCGATGCATGCGAGAAGTGTCGTCGAAAAAGGAATTAAGTTTTTGCCAGATCGTGATAAAGTTCCATCTGGAAAACTATATTGGCTAGTGTGGGTAACAATTGAGCGTTTAGAAAGCGGACCTTATTATGCTGGCGTAACCGCATGTGAAATGACAGTGAACCGAGAAGCACGTAGAGGGTATAAATCACTGCCGGAGCATGTAAATAGAATGGATAAATCGTTGAAGCGTCAAATTATCGTCTCACATATGGACGATGCATCCAAACGAGTTCTAGCGGATTTTTTACAGAAACATGATAAAGGAATGTGGGATCGTTCTCTACCACAATTAAAAGAAGATTTAACAGTAGAAGCATAAAACGACAATTTTATGACATTTTGATGAACGTTTTCATTTTTTGTTGAGCTTTTGTATGAAAAAAAGTACACTTATTTTACAGTATTAACACACTGTAAAACTAGGACACAAAAAACCGAAGGAGACTCTACTCCTTCGGTTTTTTGCATTTATGGTGTAAACCAATTCATAATCTTCTTAAAAAATCCTGGCTTTTCCTTTTTTTCTTCCTCTAGAAGCACAGGTTCCTCTTCGTATTGATGAGGTAAATGATCCTGACAATATTCAGTCGGCTCGGTGCCCTTTGTATAATAAGTTAGTCTTACAACAGGGCAGGTCTCTGTAGCAAGCATACCGTTATCCGGATTTACATAAACACCGACTACACCAGAAGTAGGTTTAAAGGCATGAACAGGCTGATCCTTCAGTGCCTCTTCCATAATAGCTGCCCAAATCTCTTTTGAATAACTTTTTTCCGAAACTAAATCAATCGTGTAATCTCGGTCATAGCCAACCCAAACCCCTGTTACGAGCTTTGGAGAATAGCCAATCATCCAGCTATCTGTACTAGTCGTTCCTGATTTTCCAGCATAAATTCTTGTCAGCTGGTCACTAATTGTCCGGCCAGTTACTTTTGTATAATCATTTAATTTTTCATCGAACATGCCAGTCATCATATGAGTGGTGACAAATGCCGCATCTTTATCCAGTACCTGCTCTTTAGAACGTTCACTCTCGTATATGACCTCTCCGTGGTGATTCTCAATTTTCCTAATAAAGGTAGGTTTAATTCTTTTTCCACCATTAGCTAGAATTCCATAGGCATTCACCATGTCCGCCATTTTGACAGTAGAGGTACCTAATGCCAAGGAAGGGATGGAAGGCAGATTGCCTGTTATACCAAGTCGCTTACTAGTATCTACAAGGGCGTTAATTCCAAGAGACATATGAGTTTTGACCGCGAATACATTGTCAGATAGCGCGATCGCCTGAGCGAGCGTAATATTTTCATTCGCATAATAATCGTTGTAATTACTAGGTGAGTAAGTTCCTTCTCCATACTGAAAGGTTGTATACTCGCTTCGCAGTGTAGTTGAAGGGGTAAACCCTTGCTCTACCGCTGTATAGTATAAAAAGGGTTTAAACGTAGAGCCTGGCTGACGTTTTGCTTGAGTGGCACGGTTAAACTGACTTTTCGAGTAGTCTCTTCCCCCGATAAGTGCTTTCACTTCTCCTGTAGAAGGATGCTGAATCATAACTGCTGCCTGTATCTCAGAGGCGGGGTCAATGATTTGCTCCATTTTTTCCTCGGCAATGGCTTGAAGTTCAGGATCAAGGGTCGTGTAGATTTTTAATCCACCCATTTGAATGGCTTGATCAGTCAGGCTAGTAATTGACTTAAATTCCTCTTTAGCAGCATCCTGAAAATAAAGGGCAATATCCCGACTTTTCACATCAAACTTACCGTAAAGGGTTAACTCTTCTGCTAACACTAGCTCTTTCTGTTGCTCATTTAATAGTTGATTTTCCACCATGGAAGTTAGGATGACTCTTTGACGTTTCTTAGCATTTTCAGGGCGGTCAATCGGTGAATAATGACTTGGACCCTTTGGAATTCCTGCAAGCATGGACGCTTCATTTAGCGTTAAATCCTTCGCCGATTTGTTGAAATAATAGTTTGAGGCAGCCTCAATCCCATAAGCACCATGGCCGTAATAAATAGTGTTTAAGTACCCCTCGATAATTTGCTCTTTCGTATAATTCATCTCAATGCGAAGCGTGTATAGAGCTTCCGTGAACTTTCGCTTCCATGTTTTTTCATGCTCTAAAAATAGGTTCCTTGCATATTGCTGTGAAATCGTACTAGCACCCTGCACCTTGGCCATCGCCTTAATATCAGCTAACGCAGCCCCGGCAATACGAACATAATCAAAGCCTTGATGATCATAGAAACGCTTATCTTCAATGGAGATTGTTGCCTGAATAATATGAGGGGAAATCTCAGAAAGTGGCACCCAATATCGAGTCTGACCCTGATGGCTCTCTCCAATCACCGTACCATCTGCTCCATAATAAATCGTAGATTGTGGAACCGCTAAAGGCGGAGGTCCCTCCACCTTTGCATACAATAATAATCCTAGCATCCCGACAAAACCTAAGATTAATAGAAACATACCGATAAATACGAATGCTCTCACATATTTTAACGTTAACCGTAACCGCTTATTTGTAATGACCTCCACCTAAATCACCTGCCTACCGTATACCGTCTATAAAATAAAGTTCTAACAGAAAACGTAAAAGTTTAAGAAACAAAGACTCTAACAGTATTGAGAAAAAAAGCGGAGTTTAAACCTGAAATGCGAGATTTTATCACTTTAAAGCATCGGGGGCCAGGCCCCCGATGCGGTAATGCTTTACTGCGTTGATGAGCCATGCGAGGTGGTAGACCAATTGTAGGTGTAAGTATGGAGGGACGTTCACAAATTTTATACTTGCATTTTTAGTAGATTACTCTATACTTTGATTTGCTGAATATTTTTACAGCAATGGTTCACTTTACATAGAAGAGGATAAAGTTGGTTTTTATTCGACCCAAACGGGTACGATAACATAGTAGGATGTAGCTTTGTATAAGGCATATATTAGAAAGGTGTGACTGTTATGGGATTATGGTTTACAGAGAAGCAAACTGAGAATTTTGGAATTACGTTAAAGATTAAGCAAACCTTACATACGGAACAAACTGATTTCCAAAAGTTAGATATGGTAGAAACAGAAGAGTTTGGCAATATGTTATTACTTGATGGAATGGTTATGACATCTCAGAAGGATGAGTTTGTGTACCATGAGATGGTGGCGCACGTTCCTTTATTTACTCATCCAAATCCAGAGAATGTACTTGTTGTTGGTGGAGGAGACGGAGGCGTAATTCGTGAGGTGTTAAAGCACCCAAGTGTGAAGAAAGCGACTCTTGTTGATATTGATGGAAAAGTAATTGAATACTCTAAGAAGTACCTTCCTGAGATTGCAGGTAAGCTTGAGGACCCACGTGTAGACGTGAAGGTTGGCGACGGATTCATGCATATTGCGGAGAGTGAAAATGAGTATGACGTGATCATGGTTGACTCTACGGAGCCGGTTGGTCCAGCAGTAAATCTGTTTACAAAAGGTTTTTATGCGGGTATTTCAAAAGCGTTAAAAGAAGATGGAATTTTCGTAGCTCAATCGGACAACCCTTGGTTTACACCAGATTTAATTAGAAATGTACAACGAGATGTTCGTGAGATTTTCCCATTAACTCGTCTTTACATTGCGAATATCCCGACATATCCAAGTGGAATGTGGACATTCACAATGGGGTCTAAAAAATACGACCCGTTAGAAGTAGCAGAAGATCGTTTCCATGAAATTGATACAAAGTACTATACAAAAGAGTTACACAAAGCAGCCTTCGTATTACCGAAGTTTGTTAGTGATTTAACTAAGTAATCACTAAGAGGGAGGGTTTTTCCATGCGTTTTGATGAGGCCTATTCAGGTAATGTTTTTATAAAAAGTCACTCTAACTTTGAAGAAAGTAGTGTCGTTCTATACGGTATGCCAATGGACTGGACTGTTTCTTATCGTCCAGGGTCCCGTTTTGGTCCAGCTAGAATCCGTGAAGTATCAATCGGACTTGAAGAATATAGCGCATATTTAGACCGTGAGCTCGACGAACTAAACTACTTCGATGCTGGTGATATTCCACTTCCTTTTGGAAATCCTCAAAAGAGCTTAGATATGATTGAAGAATTTGTGGACAAGGTACTAGCTGAAGGAAAGTATCCACTTGGAATGGGTGGAGAGCATCTTGTATCATGGCCTGTCATTAAAGCCATGTACAAGAAATACCCGGACTTAGCTATTATTCACATGGACGCTCATACAGACCTTCGTGAAGACTATGAAGGAGAGCCACTTTCTCATTCTACGCCAATTCGTAAAGCAGCAGATCTAATTGGTCCAGAGAACGTCTTCTCTTTTGGTATTCGTTCTGGAATGAAAGAGGAGTTTCAGTGGGCAAAGCAGGTCGGTATGCATATTTCGAAATTTGAAGTACTTGAGCCATTGAAGGAAGTTCTGCCAAAACTTGCAGGTCGTCCAGTTTATGTAACAATTGATATTGATGTGCTAGATCCTGCACATGCACCAGGAACGGGAACGGTGGATGCAGGTGGAATTACATCAAAAGAACTGCTAGCTTCTATCCATGAAATTGCGCATTCTGACGTGAATGTCGTGGGATCTGACTTAGTAGAAGTTGCACCAATTTACGATCACTCTGAACAAACCGCCAATACAGCTAGCAAAATCATTCGTGAAATGCTATTAGGCTGGGCATTGAAAAAATAGACAGATTTTTAACACAGTAAAGCGGTGGGGGACAGGCCCCCACCGCTTTACTGTGTTAAAACATAAAATCCGAGGTGTTTCTGCCTCAGATTTTATTTCTTGTAATCAGTGATCCATTCTCTCTAAACCTTCGTTAGCTAATGGAAACGATTAAAAGGGAGAGGTTTATATGGCATCAAAATTTGCAAGAACGTTGGGTATCATTTTTATCGTATCAGGAATTGTAGGGTTCTTTCTTCCTCTTGAAGCAATTTTTCATCTAACCCCTGTGCATAATATCGTTCATTTACTATCCGGGGTCATAGGTGTTGCAGTTAGTGGAAGTGAGTCAAGAAGTGTTTGGTATGCCAAGGTGTTTGGATTCGTCTATTTACTCGTCGCGTTTTTAGGATTATTTACACATGAATTTGCTGGCATCATCTTCTTAATGGCGGATAATGTACTTCATTTCCTTATCGCTTTTGCTTCAATTTATGTAGGGTTCAATTCTGCTTCACAATCTAAAAATGTAAACGTAAATGTCTAGACAGAAAAAGGAAGCCTAGTGCAAGGCTTCCTTTTTATTTGGTTAACGTCACTAATCCTGTAAAACAGAGTTCAATGAAAAATCTGTGGAGTCGTAATGTCCTGTTGTTTTTCAGTAATCATTATATTATGTTCCCGGTTGATAGACGCAAAAAATACATCCTCAATGTCAGTAATTCCTTTTTGATTAAGTGCGTGATAGAGCCATGCTGTACTTAAAGAAAATTCGTCCAACACACTTTCATAAAGCTTTCCTTCCACAATGACAGGATAACCAATTGATATACTCGGATCTACTACCCCAAGGTCCTTCCGTGTAACAGGAGTATGAGCGGCCTTTTTCAAGACAGACAAATTCCCACTACCTTCAATGATCGCCAAATGTACTTCGCTAATATCAAAAACATCCTTCTCCCTCAGCATCAATAACAAATTATCTATGGAATATTGAATGCGATTAATGTTCCTAACCACAAACGCTCCATCTTGAATGACAACGACAGGTTCAAACGTAAGTCTCCGTCCAAACAATCGGTTATGAATCTTAAGCCTCGCCACAAGTTTCTGAAAGATAGCAATAATAACAATAGCGAAAGCAGTATGTAAATGTTCAATCTTTGGGTCCGCAATATCTGCCCCCACCACAGCCCCCAGTGTAATAATCGCTAAAAAATCAAATACCGGCAACTGCCCAATCGACCGTCTACCCATATATAGCGTCATAAACAAAACAAGGGGCAATATGGTAACAATTCTGCCAAAAACAATAGCCAATTCCTTTAACGTATCCATCAAAACATCCTCACCTCTATGTCATATTTTTCTACCAACTATGCAAGATTATTCGGGTGGTGACAGGCACCGCCCGAAATTTGTCGATTTTCCTTCACGCTGTTGAAAGTTTACTAAGATATCTATATACTTATAAAGTTATAATGGATAAAGGTGTGAGATGGTTGGGACAAGCGATAAAGATACCGGTTGAGATCTTGTTTTCTAGTGAAATAAAGGATCAAGATGAGAGAGCTCATGTATCATTCGAAACAACTGGACTATATTACATAAAAGAAGGTCAATACTATTTAATGTTTGAGGAAAGGCTGGAAGGGCAGGGGCCGGTTAAGACGACGGTTAGATGGAGCGAAAAAGAGGCCTGGATTAAAAGGTCTGGCTCTGTGAATATGCGGATTCCTTTTGAGCTTCATAAGAAAACAAAGGGGATTCATGAAACACCGGAGTTGAAATTTGAAGTAACGGCTCATACTGAAAAGCTTATACATACTTGGGATGAACAGAATCAAAGCGGGCAGTTTGGCTTGACTTATACGTTGAGGATGCAAGGGCAATTAGTTGGACTATATAAGCTTACGATAGATTTTAAGGAGGAATAAGTCATGAATGTTGTGGATCAAATAAAAGAACGTTTGAAGGAAGAAATTAAGGCCGCTGTGTTAAAGGCAGGATTAGCGACGGAAGAGCAAATTCCAGATGTAATCCTTGAGCTACCGAAAGAGAAGGCGCACGGTGACTATGCTACGAATATGGCGATGCAACTTGCGAGAGTCGCGAAAAAGGCACCTCGTGCGATCGCTGAAGACATCGTCAAAAACATTGATCAATCCAAAGGCTCTATTGAAAAAGTAGAGATTGCAGGACCTGGTTTTATTAATTTCTATATGAATAACCGCTACTTAGCGGATCTAATTCCTGCCATTTTAGAAGCAGGTGACAACTACGGTCAAACAACAGCAGGACAGAATCAGAAGATTAATGTCGAGTTTGTATCTGCCAATCCTACAGGTGATCTGCATCTTGGCCATGCACGTGGAGCAGCAGTAGGGGACTCTTTATGTAATATCCTTGAAAAAGCTGGGTATGACGTAACTAGAGAATACTATATCAATGATGCTGGTAACCAGATTCACAATCTTGCTATGTCGGTCGAAGCACGTTATTTCCAAGCGCTAGGTCAGGAAAAGGAAATGCCGGAAGATGGTTATCATGGCGCTGATATCATTGGAATCGGTCAAGAACTTGCCAATGAATTTGGTGACAAATACGCTAATGCAGGGGAAGAAGAACGTTATAAATTTTTCCGTGAGTATGGCTTAAAGTACGAGCTTGCTAAGCTTCAAAAAGACTTAGAAAACTTCCGTGTTCCATTTGATGTATGGTATTCAGAGACATCTCTTTACGAAAATGGAAAGATTGATGAGGCACTAAACACGCTTCGTGAAAAAGGAATGATTTTTGAACAAGACGGTGCTACTTGGTTACGTTCAACTGATTTTAAAGACGATAAAGACCGTGTGTTAATAAAAAATGATGGGTCATATACATATTTAACACCAGATATTGCTTATCATAAAGATAAGTTAGAAAGAGGACATGAAAAGCTAATTAATATTTGGGGAGCCGACCACCACGGCTATATTCCTCGTATGAAAGCGGCGATTCAATCCCTTGGTTATGATGAGAAAGCATTAGAAGTCGAAATCATTCAAATGGTTCAGTTATACCAAGACGGCGAAAAGGTGAAAATGTCAAAACGTACGGGGAAAGCTGTTACCCTTCGCGAGCTAATGGATGAAGTAGGAGTAGACGCGATGCGTTACTTCTTTGCGATGAGAAGTGCTGACTCACACATGGATTTCGATATGGATTTAGCTGTTTCAAAATCCAATGAAAATCCTGTTTACTATGCACAATATGCGCATGCGAGAATTTGCAGTATTTTACGTCAAGGTGAAGAAATGAATCTACAAGCAGCTGGAGATTTAAACCTTGATTTAGTTCAGTCTGAAAAAGAAATTGAGCTCTTAAAGAAGCTGGGCGAGTTCCCGGCTGCCGTTACAGAAGCAGCTGAAAAAAGAATGCCTCACCGTATCACCAATTATGTATTTGAACTAGCATCTACTCTTCACAGTTTCTATAACGCTGAAAAAGTTCTAGATGCGGAAAAGCTGGAGTTAAGTCGAGTACGTTTTGCTTTAATGAAGACGGTTCAAATTACGTTGAAAAATGCTTTACTATTACTTGGCGTTTCTGCTCCAGAGAAAATGTAGTCCTAAATAGAGACAGGCGGTACAAAGAAAGGATGTCATCTTATCTATGAAGGAAGTTATTCTAGCATTAGGTACAGGGGTCATTGTTGGTTTTTTATTCGCACTATTGAAGCTTCCCATTCCAGCGCCACCTGCTTTAGCAGGTGTAACAGGAATTGTGGGTGTGTATTTAGGATATAAGTTATTTATGTGGCTAGGCCCATTATTGCCTTGGGTAAAATAAAGGCTCTTTTCTAGAACTTTGTTGCTTTTTGATTAAACTGATTTTTTAAAGCTTAGAAAAGAGCGACTCTCTAAATTTAAAGCAGGGATTTTGTCTTAACATGTTTTACGAAAGCAACAATCTAGACGAAAACAGCCAAAATAAAAAAGAATCCTTCTCCTGCTTGGGAGAAGGATTCTTTTTACCATTCAACAGCCCCGCCACTAATACGCTTTACACCACGAATCTTCGAAACATCTTCAACAAGTGCAAGCAGTGCCCGGTCTTTTTCCTTCGCCTCGATCATAATATCAAAATCCTCACCCATTGATTTAGCTAATGTAAGGAAAGGCATAATGAATTCAAGGCTCACGTTGTCAGCATGATGCCTAAACTGCTTTTCTGATTTAGGTGATGAGATATGAACCTTTGGAATCAGTCCGAAGTCTTTCCACGTGTCATAAACTTTTGGAAGAAGGTCTTCAAGAGATTCTTCTCCTTCATTCGCCATATGGTGATGATAATCAAACAAAAGAGGTACCTCATGCTTTTGACAGACATGTAAAGTTTCAGCAGTTGTATAGGTTTTATCATCATTTTCTAATGTCATTCTTTTCTTTATATGACGCGGGAGAAGCTTAATATTCTCGTCAAACCGCTTCAAAGCTTCCTCTTTGTTCCCATACGCCCCACCAACATGAATATTAATTAAGCAACGATCCTCTACACCCATTGCCTTAAACATATTATAGTGATATTTCATATCTTCTACAGCATTCAAGGTCACCTGTTCCCGGTCACTTGTAAAAAGCGTGAACTGATTAGGATGAAGACTAACTCGCAAGTGGTATTGCTTCACCAGCTCTCCTAATTCCTCAAAATCTTCTTTCAAATCTTTCATATAATTCCACTTCACCTCTGGGTGTGTAGCAAGAGGAACGATGGACGAAGACATTCGATAAAGTTCGATTTCATGAGAAATGTTATAAAGCAGTGCACGCTTCGTATTGCGTATATTTTGCTTGGCAACCTCAATAAGCCTCGTTTTTCTTTCACCTTTTTTTAACTTCTTCCAGTTGGTAAACGTGATAGTTTTAGAAGGTGAGCTATCATATAAAGAAAGGGCAGTCGATACATACCCAAACCGAATTCGCACAACTCATGCCCCCTTATAATAATCCCGAAACAAGTGTAGAAAAGGCTTCTTTTCCTCGTTGAAGGAAAGAACGGTTATCCAGAAATTCCAGCGTCACTTCTTCCGAGAATTCAATATCGTGCAATAGCTTTTGTTTGACGTCTTTCACAAATTCAGTGTCGTATATAAAACAATTGATTTCATGATTTAAATAAAGACTGCGTTTATCAAAATTAGCCGTTCCGATATCGCAAACTTCTTCGTCGACCACGATAATTTTTGCATGAAAAAAACCAGCATAATACCGATATACTTTGCAGCCTGCTTGCAGTAACGGTTTAAAATAAGGAAATGCAGCTTCTCTGACTAAAGGGTGATCGGCCTTTAAAGGAACAATGATATTTACATGAACCCCTCGTTTAGAAGCATTTAGAACTTCCTGAAATAAGGCAGGACTAGGAATAAAATAAGGCGTTCCAATTGTAATTTCGCTTTTTGCCTGTTTAATCAGGTCGATAAAAATTTGCTCTAGATAAACAGCATTGGTAGGCACAATTTTATGAAGAAGTTTCCCAGCAAGTGGGCTTGGATAGTAGGAAGAGTTGGTCGGAATCACATCATTAGTGGCATCATCCCAGTCATAAATGAACTGCTTTTGAAGGTCTTGTACCCCTTCTCCTTCGATTCTTAAATGATAGTCTCGCCATTCACCGAGCTTTGGATCTAATCCAATATACTCTTTGCCAATGTTGAACCCGCCTAAATACCCGATTTTCCCATCAATTACGGTGATCTTACGATGATTTCGCTCATTAATTGAATAAAATAAAAAGGGTAGTTTCGGTATGTGACAAAAAGAAAAAAGAACTCCATTCTCTTTTAGGTCCTTTTTTTGCTTCTTCGTAATATTTTTGCTTCCAATTCTATCTAATAAAAGCCTCACTTCGACTCCTTCCTGCGCTTTTTTCATAAGTAAGTCGAGAAAACGCTGACTGACATAATCATTCTTAACAATATAGAAAAGGATGTGAATATGATGATTCGCTTCACTAATTTTTTTGTAAAGATCATCATATAACTCCTGCCCTTTTGTAAATAAAGTAAGATTGCTTTTTCTAAGAGGAAATTCTGGCTTACTTACTCTTTTTATATGATAAAAACGGCCAAGCCTGTAATCAATCGCAACCCATAATAATATAATGAAAATAGCGAGCAGGATAAGTTCCATTACTATGCCCTCCCTAGTCATATGAGTAATGAACGCTGAATGTTAGTTTCACCTAAAGTAAAGAATTGATTCATTTACAAATAAAAGCATATTGACTGAATGCTCATTCATATTATAATAGAGATAAGAGTTTAGTAGTCTGAAAATTAATACGCTTCTGGCAATGACTAAGAATAAGACAGAGAAAGGGGTCATCCTATGAGTGGACTATTGTGGGTAAATTTAATTGCTTTCCTTGCTGTAACCGCTTACGCTGTACACTTGTTTGTTTATTTAATTCGGACACGCCTAGCCTACATTAAATTAGGTAGAAAAGTGGAGTTCGATGGAAAGTTTAAAGAACGTATGGAAAAAATCTGGGTCAATGTATTTGGGCAGAAAAAGCTTTTAAAGGATAAGAAAAGTGGAATTATACATGTGATGTTCTTTTACGGATTTATCCTTGTCCAATTTGGAGCGATTGATTTCATTGTGAAGGGAATATCACCAGGTTCACATTTACCGTTAGGGCCATTGTATCCTGCATTCACTTTCTTCCAAGAGATTGTAACGTTCATGATTTTAGTAGCAGTTGTATGGGCATTTCACCGTCGTTATGTGGAAAAGCTTGTTCGATTAAAGCGAGGCTTTAAATCAGGCTTAGTCCTTCTTTTTATCGGTGGACTAATGATTTCTGTTCTTTTAGGAAATGGAATGGGACTTGTCTGGCATGAACATGATCTAACATGGAGTGAGCCAATTGCTTCAGGATTTGCCTTTTTATTAGGTGGAATTGGAAAAACAGCATCGATAGTTGTGTTTTATATTGCATGGTGGATTCACCTTTTATTCTTACTAACTTTCTTGGTGTATGTACCACAATCCAAGCACGCTCATTTAATCGCAGGACCTGCTAACGTATTTTTTAACCGCTTATCAAAACCAGGTAAGCTTGAGAAAATTGATTTTGAAGATGAAACGAAGGAATCATTTGGAGTTGGGAAAATTGAAGAATTTACTCAATCACAATTAATTGATTTATATGCCTGTGTGGAATGTGGACGCTGTACAAATATGTGTCCGGCAACTGGTACGGGAAAAATGCTTTCACCAATGGATTTAATTTTAAAATTACGTGACCATTTAACGAATACAGGTGCTGTGGTGACACAAAAATCACCTTGGGTACCTGCAGTAGCATTCTCGAATACGCAAGGTAACCAATTAGCTATGATGGCTTCTGGTAAAGGGGTAGAAGAGTCTGCAAGTGCGCTTGATATGTATAGCCCGAGCCTGATCGGTGAGGTCATTACAGAAGAAGAGATTTGGGCCTGTACGACCTGTCGTAACTGTGAAGATCAATGTCCAGTTATGAACGAGCATGTTGATAAGATTATTGACCTTCGTCGTTATTTAGTATTAACAGAAGGGAAAATGGATGCAGATGCTCAGCGTGCAATGACGAACATTGAACGTCAGGGTAACCCATGGGGCTTAAATCGCAAAGAGCGTGAAGATTGGAGAGACGCTCGTGAAGATGTAGTCATTCCAACTGTGAAAGAACTAAGTAAGCAAGGTGAAGAGTTCGAATACTTATTCTGGGTTGGATCGATGGGTTCATACGATAACCGTAGTCAAAAAATCGCGCTATCTTTTGCAAAGCTTTTAAATGAAGCGGGTGTGAAGTTTGCGATTTTAGGAAATAAGGAAAAGAACTCTGGAGATACGCCTCGCCGTTTAGGAAATGAATTTTTATTCCAAGAACTTGCGACGAAAAATATTGAAGAGTTTGATAAAAATGAAGTTAAAAAGATTGTCACAATCGATCCTCATGCTTATAATATCTTTAAGAACGAGTATCCAGATTTTGGATTACAAGCAGAGGTGTATCACCATACTGAGCTATTAGCACAGCTTGTAAAAGAGGGACGTTTAAAGCCGCAGTATGAGGTGAACGAAACAATCACGTTCCATGATTCTTGTTACTTAGGGCGTTACAACGAAGTATATGATCCGCCTCGTGAAATCTTAAAGTCCATTCCAGGGGTGAAGCTAGTGGAAATGGAGCGTAACCGTGAAACGGGTATGTGCTGTGGAGCTGGTGGAGGCTTAATGTGGATGGAAGAGCATTCAGGAACGCGTATTAACGTAGCCCGTACAGAGCAAGCATTAGCTGTAAATCCTTCCGTCATTAGTAGTGGATGTCCATACTGCTTAACGATGATCAGTGATGGAACAAAAGCGAAGGAAGTAGAAGAAACCGTTCAGACTCTTGATGTTGTTGAGATTTTAGAGAAGGCTGTAGTCGGTGAAGTGAAGGAATTAGCTTCTTAAATTTTAGTCTAAGTCTAGCAATCTAGGAATATATATAAGAGGTGTACGATCTGCGTACACCCCTTTTTTGGGAAATGCCTGAGCGAGCGTTCAGTCGACTTAAATAGTTCTGGGTAGATAGGATATGACTTTTTTGTTTTAGTAGTTTGTGTAAGCGTTTACCGTTGTTTTGGGAGAAACTGGTGTCTCAAAATAAATTCTATAGAAAAGTTAAATGGGGGAGAGCAAATGGGGAGAACAGTCATTCTAAGTGGAGTACGTACACCTTTTGGAAAATTTGGTGGCGGTCTTAGTTCATTTTCTGCAGCAGAACTGGGTGGTTTTGTTGTAAAGGAAGCATTGAATCGAGCAAACGTTAATCTAGAAGACGTACAGGAAGTGATTTTAGGATCTGTATTACAAGGCGGACAAGGTCAGCTTCCTTCCCGACAGGCATCTAGACACGCCGGCTTACCTTGGAATGTAAAAACAGAAACGATTAATAAAGTGTGCGCTTCTGGCATGCGTAGTGTGACGTTAGCAGATCAGATGATTCGAGTAGGCGATGAAGAAGTCATCGTTGCTGGAGGGATGGAGTCGATGAGCAATGCTCCGTATATCCTACCGAAAGCTCGTTTTGGGCTTCGCATGGGAGATGCCGCTGTGACGGATCTAATGGTCTATGACGGATTAACCTGTTCGTTTGAAGGTGTACACATGGGTGAATACGGAAATGGTGTAGCGAAGGAAATGGAGCTTTCTCGTGAAGACCAAGATGCATGGGCCTATCAAAGTCATCAGCGCGCTTTACTGGCAATCGAATCTGGAAAATTGGCAGAAGAAATTGTTCCAGTAACGGTACCCGTTCGAAAGGGAGAGCCTTTGGAAATTAACAAGGACGAAGCTCCAAGAAAAGAAACTTCATTGGAAGCTCTAGGTAAACTCAAGCCAGTGTTCGGTACAGAAGGTACCATTACCGCTGGAAACGCACCAGGAATCAATGACGGAGCAGCAGCACTTGTCTTAATGAGTGAAGAAAGGGCCGAACGTGAAGGTAGAACTCCACTCGCAACCATACTAGGTCATACGGCAATAGCAGTGGAAGCAAAGGACTTCCCTAAAACACCAGGTCTTGTCATTAACGAACTGTTAAAGAAAACAGGCAAGACGCTCGAGGAAATTAACCTGTTCGAAGTCAACGAAGCCTTCGCAGCAGTAGCTCTTGCAAGCAAAGAAATCGCAAGCTTAGACCCAGCCAAAGTTAACGTCAACGGAGGTGCTGTCGCCCTAGGACACCCAATCGGTGCAAGTGGTGCAAGAATCATCATCACCCTCGCCCACGAACTGAAAAGAAGAGGCGGCGGCATCGGCATCGCCTCCATCTGCAGCGGCGGAGGCCAAGGCGACGCAATCATGATCGAAGTAGCAAAGTAACGCGGTAAAGCATCGGGGGCCTGTCCCCCGGCACGGTAATGCGTTAAAGGGATGGGGGTCTGTCCCCCAACACGTTAATAGGCTAAAGCAAATGCGCATATATGATATAAAGTTATTCATTTACATAAGGAGGCGTAGAAAATGATGAACGTTCAAAGAATCATGGTAATAGGTGCAGGACAGATGGGATCAGGAATTGCACAAGTTTGTGCGATGGCTGGTTATGACGTCATTCTACATGACCTGAAAATAGATTTTGTAGAGAAGGGACTTGGTGTCATCCAGAAAAACCTTACTCGCCAAGTGGAGAAGGGTAGATTAACCGAGGATGAAAAAGGTTCAATCGTAGATCGCATTAGTAGTTCAACGGATCTGACTAATGCTCGAAACGTTGATTTAGTAATTGAGGCAGCTGTGGAAAACATGGAAATCAAAACAAAGCTGTTTGCTGAGCTAGATCAATTGGCACCTCAGCATGCAATCTTGGCTACTAATACCTCCTCCTTACCGATTACAGAAATCGCCGCAGCAACGAACAGACCTGAACAGGTTATTGGCATGCATTTTATGAACCCTGTACCTGTCATGAAGTTAGTAGAAATAATTAGAGGGCTGGCTACTGCAAACGAAGTTTATGAAGCCATTGAAGAAATCACAAAAAAACTAAATAAAGTACCAGTTGAAGTGAATGACTTCCCTGGTTTTGTTTCAAATAGAATTCTCATGCCGATGATTAATGAAGCAATATATACCCTTTATGAAGGCGTGGCATCAGTAGAAGCCATTGATGAAGTCATGAAGCTTGGTATGAATCATCCAATGGGCCCACTTACATTAGCGGACTTTATTGGTCTAGATACTTGCTTATACATTATGGAGACACTTCACGATGGATTTGGTGATGACAAATACAGACCATGTCCACTTCTACGTAAATACGTAAAAGCCGGTTGGTTAGGAAAGAAGACGGGAAGAGGTTTCTACACGTACGAATAAATTAACTGCTTTAACACTTTAATGGAGTGGGGGCCAGGCCCCCGTTACGGTAGTGTCCTAAAGGGAGGCGTGCAACATGAATTTACTTTTCACTGAAGAGCAAGAAATGATGAGGAAGATGGTACGGGATTTTGCAGAAGGAGAGATTGCTCCTTATGTAGAAAGGATGGAAGCTGGTGAGTTTCCACGTCCCGTTTTAAAGAAGATGGGTGAGCTTGGATTGATGGCAATCCCGGTGCCTGAGAAGTATGGAGGAGCAGAGATGGATTTTATTTCATATATCTTAGCCATCCACGAAATTTCTAAGGTTAGTGCTACCGTGGGAGTTATTCTATCAGTTCACACCTCAGTGGGAACGAATCCAATTTTATATTTCGGTTCCGAAGAACAAAAGCAGAAATATGTACCTAAGCTTGCTTCAGGTGAATATTTGGGTGCATTTGCTTTAACGGAGCCAAGCTCAGGATCGGACGCAGCGAGTTTAAAGACTAGAGCCATAAAAGAGGGGGATAACTATATCCTTAATGGTTCAAAAGTGTTCATTACAAACGGAGGAGAAGCGGATACGTATATCGTGTTTGCTAGAACCAACCCTGAAATTCCAGGAAGTAAAGGAGTTTCTGCCTTTATAGTAGAAAAGGACACACCTGGTCTATTAATTGGTAAAGATGAACATAAAATGGGGCTCCATGGATCACGAACAGTTGAATTAATCTTTGAAAACGCGAAGGTGCCAAAAGGTAATCTCCTTGGTCAAGAGGGAGAAGGATTTAAAGTTGCAATGGCTAACCTTGATGTAGGGAGAATTGGTATAGCAGCCCAGGCACTAGGTATCGCAGAAGCGGCTTTAGAGCATGCCACTGAATATGCGAAGCAGAGAAAGCAGTTTGGGAAACCAATTATTGAACAACAAGGGATTGCCTTCAAGCTTGCAGATATGGCGACAAGTGTGGAAGCTGCCAAACTACTAATCTACCGAGCTGCAGAGCTACGAATGCAAGGGAAGTCATGCACAATGGAATCTTCCATGGCAAAACTCTTTGCTTCAAGAGCAGCGGTAGAAGTAACGACTGAGGCCATTCAAGTATTCGGTGGTTATGGTTACACAAAAGATTATCCAGTTGAACGTTTCTTCCGAGATGCGAAAATCTGTGAGATTTATGAAGGAACAAGTGAGATACAACGGATTGTTATAAGTAAAAATCTATAGAACACTGTGACGTATTAACGCAGTGGGGGCCTGGCCCCCGGTGCTTTAAAGTGATAAAGAACTACTAACTCAAGGAGGAGAAACAATATGCAATTTAGACTTACAGAAGAGCATGAAATGATTAGAAAGATGGTTCGTGATTTTGCGAAGAATGAGGTGGCTCCGACTGCTGCTGAGCGTGATGAGGAGGAGCGATTTGATCGCGAGATTTTTGATAAGATGGCGGAGCTTGGGTTAACTGGGATTCCTTGGCCAGAGCAGTACGGTGGAATTGGCAGTGATTATTTAGCGTATGTGATTGCTGTGGAAGAGTTATCGCGTGTGTGTGCGTCTACTGGGGTGACGTTGTCGGCACATACTTCATTGGCTGGTTGGCCGTTGTTTAAGTTTGGTACGGAGGAGCAGAAGCAAAAGTATCTTCGTCCTATGGCTGAAGGAGCGTCTATTGGGGCTTATGGTTTAACGGAGCCTTCTTCTGGATCGGATGCGGGTGGCATGAGAACGTATGCCAAAAAAGATGGAGACGATTATATTATTAACGGCTCTAAGATCTTTATCACAAACGGTGGAGTAGCTGATTTCTACGTGGTGTTTGCCGTGACTAACCCTGAGCAAGGAACTCGTGGAACGACTGCATTTATCGTGGAGAAAGATTTCCCAGGTTTCTCGGTTGGGAAAAAGGAAGCTAAACTAGGAATTCGTTCATCTCCTACTACGGAGATCATTTTTGAGGATTGTCGTGTACCAGCTGAAAACATCCTTGGTGAAGTAGGTCAAGGATTTAAGGTGGCGATGATGACGCTTGATGGTGGCCGTAACGGTATTGCAGCTCAAGCTGTTGGGATTGCCCAAGGTGCACTCGATGCAGCAGTAGAATACGCAAAAGAGCGTAAGCAATTTGGTAAGCCAATAATTGAACAACAAGGTATTGCTTTTAAGCTTGCGGATATGGCTACAAGCATTGAAGCGGCAAGACTATTAACCTATCAAGCTGCTTGGCTAGAATCACAAGGACTTCCTTACGGGAAAGAATCTGCTATGTCTAAGCTATTCGCTGGAGATACAGCGATGAAGGTAACGACAGAAGCCGTTCAAGTATTCGGAGGCTATGGCTATACAAAGGATTATCCGGTTGAACGTTTTATGCGTGATGCTAAAATTACGCAAATTTACGAAGGAACACAAGAAATTCAACGTCTCGTTATTTCAAGAATGCTCGCAAAATAATAACGAGAATCTTTTAAAAACAACTAAACACAATGAACTCTAGTACAGGCGGTGAGAAGGATGAAACAGAACGTTCATGCATCTGTGAAAGATGAACGTTTAGTCGAGATTAGAAGAAATCAAATGATTACAGGTGCTGTTTCCTTATTTAAAGAAAAGGGCTTCCACCGCACGACAACGAGAGAAATTGCCAAAGCAGCCGGGTTTAGCATTGGAACCCTCTATGAATATATAAGAAAAAAAGAAGATGTTCTGTACCTCGTTTGTGATCGTATTTACGATCAAGTCCGTGAACGGCTTAACCAGGACATCGACCCTAACCAAGGAAACATCGACAACCTAAAAAAAGCAATCTCTAACTATTTTATCGTAATGGATGAAATGCAGGACGAAGTACTCGTCATGTACCAAGAAGCGAAGTCCCTTACAAAAGACGCGCTTCCGTATGTCCTAAAAAAAGAGCTAGAAATGGTGGAGATGTTTGAATCTATTTTATCTAGCTGTGTAAAAAATGGGGAAATTAGCCTGACCGATCACGAAAGAAAACTCATCTCTCACAATATATTTGTTCAAGGACAAATGTGGGGATTTAGAAGATGGGTGCTACAAGGGCTATATACATTGGAAGAATATACAGAACTACAAATTCACAATTTGCTAGAAGGTATTCGCTCAAAATAGCAATAGGAGGTTTCATGATGGTCCAAATTTATAAACCTAAACACCATATACGTTTTGTTACCGCATCAAGTCTATTTGATGGACATGATGCTTCCATAAATATCATGCGTAGAATCATTCAATCTACTGGCGGAGAGGTCATCCATCTTGGCCATAATCGCTCGGTAGAAGAAGTAGTAACAGCAGCCATTCAAGAGGATGTTCAAGGAATTGCCATCTCATCCTACCAAGGAGGACATGTAGAATACTTTAAGTACATGTATGACTTGTTGAAAGAACGAAATGCTTCCCATATCCGAATCTACGGCGGTGGCGGAGGTGTAATCATTCCAAGAGAAATCAAGGAACTTCACGATTACGGGATTGCTCGTATCTTCTCACCGGAAGATGGGAGAAAGCATGGTTTACAAGGAATGATTAACCAGATGATAGAGGAGTGTGATTTTCCGACGGTCACCTCTATTGAAAATGAACTAGAGGGCTTACAAGAGGGAAACACTCAAGCAATTACTAGACTTATTACAATAGCAGAGAGCCAAGTGAGTGCAGAAACAAAACAACCAGACGCACAGGCTGTACTAGAAAAAGTAAAAGAGCTTGAGCAAAATGTACCGGTCCTTGGAATTACCGGAACTGGGGGAGCAGGAAAAAGTTCATTAACTGACGAGCTAGTTCGACGCTTCTTAAATGAAATACCAGAAATAAAAATTGCAGTCCTATCCGTTGATCCAACTAAGCAAAAAACGGGCGGAGCGCTATTAGGTGACCGAATTCGTATGAACGCAATCTTTAATCCAAGAGTTTTCATGCGAAGCTTAGCGACACGTGGATCAAAGTCCGAGCTTTCATTAGCCATTAAAGATGCCATCTCCGTTGTAAAAGCTGCAAATTTTGACTTAATCATCGTTGAAACGAGTGGAATTGGTCAGGGTGATGCAGAAATTACGGAGATCTGTGATGTATCCATGTATGTGATGACAAGTGAGTTTGGTGCTCCTTCACAGCTTGAAAAGATTGATATGATTGATTATGCAGACCTCATTGTCATTAATAAATTTGAGCGAAAAGGCTCAGAGGATGCAAAGAGTCAGGTTCAGAAGCAGTATCAGCGCAGTCATATGCTGTTTGAAACAGACCTTTCGGAAATGCCGGTTTATGGCACCATTGCAAGTCAGTTTAATGATAAAGGAACGAACTCCCTATTCGCTGCGTTAGTCGAAGTGATTAATCAAAAATGCGAAAAGCAATGGAGTTCCACTTTTTCAAAAGATAATGTAGTAGAAAAGCAAAACGTCATTATCCCAAACAATCGTCGTTATTACTTACGTGAAATTGCTGATGCTGTTCGAAACTATCATAAAAAATCTGAAGAGCAGGTAGAAGCGGCACGAAAGCTTTTCCAACTAGATGGGGCTATTGAAGCACTAGAAGGTCAAGAACAAACTGTCCTTGCTTTAAAAGAAGCTCGTGAAAAATTCGAGTTCAAGCTGTCACCAGAATCGAAAAAGCTAATTGAAACATGGCCGAAGGTAAGAGAAAGTTACTCTGGAAAAGAATATATTACAAAAGTTCGTGATAAAGAAATCGTGACGAAACTGACGACAAAGAGTTTATCAGGACTGGATATTCCAAAAGTAGTGTTACCGAAGTTTGCAGATTATGGTGAAATTCTACGTTGGATTTATAAAGAAAACGTTCCAGGTGCCTTTCCTTATACAGCAGGAGTATTCCCATTTAAGCGCGAGGGTGAAGATCCGAAACGTCAATTCGCAGGTGAAGGGACACCAGAAAGAACGAACCGTCGCTTCCACTATCTCTCTAAAGATGATACGGCTAAACGCTTAAGTACGGCTTTTGACTCTGTAACGTTATACGGAGAGGACCCAGATTATCGTCCTGATATTTACGGTAAAGTCGGGGAAAGTGGAGTTAATATATGTACACTAGAGGATATGAAAAAGCTGTATGACGGCTTTGATTTGTGCGCACCTTCTACTTCTGTATCCATGACTATTAATGGTCCAGCTCCTATTATATTAGCTATGTTCTTTAACACGGCCATTCACCAGCAGATCGAAAAACGTGAAAAAGAGCTTGGTCGAATTTTAACAGTGGAAGAATATATAGAAGTAAAAGAGTGGACATTGCAAACCGTTCGTGGAACCGTTCAAGCTGATATTTTAAAAGAGGACCAAGGGCAGAATACGTGTATTTTCTCAACGGAATTTGCACTTAGAATGATGGGGGATATTCAGCAATACTTCACGGATCATAAAGTAAGAAATTACTATTCTGTTTCTATTTCTGGCTATCATATTGCAGAAGCGGGCGCAAATCCGATTTCTCAATTAGCATTTACTCTGTCAAATGGATTTACCTATGTCGAATACTATTTAAGTCGTGGAATGAATATTGATGATTTTGCACCAAATCTATCATTCTTCTTTAGTAATGGTTTAGACCCTGAATATACGGTGATTGGCCGTGTCGCAAGAAGAATTTGGGCAGTAGTTATGAGAGAAAAGTATGGAGCAAACGAGCGCAGCCAAAAGCTAAAGTATCATGTTCAAACAAGCGGTCGTTCCCTACATGCTCAAGAAATTGATTTTAACGACATTCGTACTACGTTACAGGCTTTAATGGCAATCCATGACAACTGTAATTCGTTACACACAAATGCGTACGACGAAGCCATTACGACACCAACAGAAGAGTCGGTACGCCGAGCAATGGCCATTCAAATGATCATCACAAAAGAACATGGCCTGACTAAAAATGAAAACCCACTTCAAGGTGCTTTTATTATTGAAGAATTAACAGACCTTGTAGAAGAAGCTGTGCTACAAGAATTTGAAAGAATCAACGACCGTGGTGGCGTGCTTGGAGCAATGGAGACTCAATACCAACGTGGAAAAATACAAGAGGAATCCATGCACTACGAAATGAAAAAGCATTCTGGGGAGCTTCCAATCATCGGAGTAAATACCTACCTAAATCCAAACCCACCATCCGATGAAGACCTAGATAATATCGAGCTAGCCCGTGCTTCACAAGGAGAAAAAGAACAACAAATCAAAAACCTTACATCCTTCCATCAACAACATGAAGGCCAAGTAGAAGAAGCATTAAATAAATTGAAGAAAGTCGCAGTTACAGGCGGCAACATCTTCGAAGAATTACTAGAAACCGTCAAAGTAGCAAGTCTCGGCCAAATCACAAGAGCCCTCTACGAAGTAGGCGGACAATACAGAAGAAATATGTAAATCTATAAGCAACGGTCATAAGAGGAGTTGGTGAACTCCTCTTATTTTTTCGTCCATTCGACAAATTTCGGGTGGTGACAGGCACCGGTCGAAAAAAAACGTTACACATATATAGCATAATTGGTATATTTTTGTTTATAATGAAAAGTATGTTTGCTATAGGGTTTATTCTACATAATAGACTTTTAGAGGAAGTATACGAGGTATGGAGAAAGGGAGTGCTATGACTTGAGTTTAGCGAATTACTCACAGGAAGAAATTAAGCAGTTGTCAATGATTGAGCTGGCTTATGAAATAATGATTTCAGGGAACAAGCAAGCAATCGTCTTTAGTGATCTGTTTAAAGAAATTGTTAAGCTTCTAGAACTTTCAGAAGAAGAGGCTCAAAAACGTATATCACAATTTTATACGGACTTAAATATAGATGGACGCTTTATTGCAGTTGGAGAGAACAAGTGGGGACTAAGAAGTTGGTATCCATATGATCAAATTGAGGAAGAAATCATTCCAGCAGCGAAGCCGAAGAAGAAGCGTAAAGCTTCAGAAGATGATGAAGATGATCTAGACATCGACGGATTCGATGAAATCGATGAAGAAGATTATGATGAATTAGATGATCTAGACGAAGAAGAAGATCTTCTAGATGACGACGACGATGATGATGACGATGATGACGACGACGATTTAGATGATGATCTTCTAGATGAGGATGATTACGACTTAGACGAAGATCTTGAAGATGATCTAGACGATGACGATGAAGATTTAGACGACGAAGATGAGGATCTAGATGACTTCGATGATGAGGAAGATGACAACAAATAATCTCCTCTTGACTTTTTAATGGCCTGTCTATAAAATCATATTTGGGCTCTAGAAAAGCAGACGTTTAACACGTTAATTACAAAAGCAAAAATTGCTCCCTTTACAAAAAGGTGTAGCAGTTTTTGCTTTTTTTATTTTAAAAATCTAAAATTAAGGCATTTTATTAATAGAGTTGTTTACATAGAACTTCGACTAAGTAAGTGCCGTTAGACAGAGAAGGGGGATCAACATGACAAAATATATTTTTGTAACAGGTGGAGTTGTATCATCATTAGGAAAAGGAATCACAGCCGCTTCTTTAGGGAGACTATTAAAAAATAGAGGGTTAAATGTAACGATTCAAAAGTTTGATCCATATATAAATGTCGATCCTGGTACAATGAGTCCATATCAGCATGGTGAGGTTTTTGTTACGGATGATGGCGCAGAAACGGACCTAGACTTAGGACACTATGAGCGTTTTATTGATATTAACCTAACAAAATACTCGAACGTGACAACAGGTAAAATCTATTCAACGGTTCTGAAGAAGGAAAGACGTGGAGATTACCTAGGTGGTACAGTTCAGGTTATTCCTCATATTACAAACGAAATTAAAGAACGTGTATTCCGTGCGGGAAGAGAAACAAATGCAGATGTTGTTATTACTGAAATCGGTGGAACAGTAGGGGATATTGAATCACTTCCATTCCTAGAAGCCATTCGCCAAATCAAGAGTGATATCGGTCGCGATAATGTTATGTACATTCACTGTACATTAGTTCCTTATATTAAAGCAGCGGGTGAGTTAAAAACAAAGCCAACTCAACACAGCGTAAAAGAGCTTCGCAGCTTAGGGATTCAGCCAACGGTTATTGTCGTTCGTTCAGAAATGCCAATTTCACAAGATATGAAGGACAAGCTTGCTCTATTCTGTGATATCGATCCGAAAGCTGTCATTGAAGCACTTGATGCTGACACACTATACTCTGTTCCATTATCTTTACAAGCACAAGGTTTAGACCAAATTACGTGTGATCACCTAAAACTTAACTGCAACGAAGCGGATATGACAGAGTGGAAAGAACTTGTAACGAAAGTAACGAACCTTTCTAAGAAAACAAAAATCGGCTTAGTAGGAAAATATGTTGAGCTTCAAGATGCATATATTTCAGTAGTAGAAGCTCTACGCCATGCAGGTTATACGTTTGATAGTGATATTGAAGTAAAGTGGATCAATGCAGAACAAGTAAACACAGAAAATGTAAAAGAGTTACTAAATGACGTGGATGGAGTGTTAGTTCCAGGTGGATTCGGGGACCGTGGAATTGAAGGGAAAATCGCTGCCATTCAATATGCTCGTGAAAATAAGGTGCCATTCCTTGGAATCTGCTTAGGGATGCAACTTGCTTCCATTGAATATGCACGAAATGTTCTAGGTTTACGTGGGGCGCATTCAGCAGAAATTGATCCTAATACACCGTACCCAATTATTGACCTTCTACCAGAACAAAAAGACGTAGAAGACTTAGGTGGTACACTTCGTTTAGGTCTACAACCTTGTAAGCTACAAGAAGAAACATTGGCATTTACAGCTTACCAAGATGAAGTGATTTATGAGCGTCATCGTCACCGTTATGAGTTCAACAATCAATTCCGTCAACAAATGGAAGAGTCAGGTTTTGTTTTCTCAGGAACAAGTCCAGATGGTCGCCTTGTTGAAATCATTGAAATTAAAGATCACCCTTGGTTTGTGGCATCACAATTCCACCCAGAGTTTATCTCTAGACCAACTAGACCACAACCATTATTTAGAGATTTCGTACAAGCTTCATTACAGAACAGCGAAAAATAAAGATTATAACAAAACCCTCTTCCTTTTTCGGAGAGGGTTTTTATTATTTTCAGGAAGACAGTCTACTCTTCGTCATACTCCGCTAAAATTTCTTTAATCGTAAACATTAATCCGTAATAGGCATATATAGCAACCATTGTACTTGGTAATCCATATCGGCTACCATCCTCATCAGGAATAAGACCCTTGGTTAGATAACTGTTAATATGAACATCTGCCAATTGATGTAAGCCTTCTTCTTCTTCATTCACAATGCTTGAAACAGCTACCGTCAATACACCTTGTTCGGATAAGGATTTTATCAAGGTAATCGCCTGTTCATCATGTGCATAGCGAGCAAAAAGTAGTACCCGATCAAAGGGCTTGATCATAGCGGGTTTTCCATTTTCAACATAAGATTTAAATCCTTCTAGTTTTTCAGGTCCTGCAATAGCTGTCAGTTCAGCTGCTTTTAATTCTTCCATTCCATGCACATATACAGAGCCATCTCCTACTAACGCTTGAGACAGTAAACGAGCTCCCTCTTCCAAATGAAACTCTTCTTTTTCTTCTATCTTTTTAAAAACACCTTGTAACTGTGTCGAAAATATTTTTAACATGAACTCACCTCTACATTTATAGTTAAATGTATTATATCGAACTATGTAAAAAACATAAAAAGATAGAATTTAGTAGGAATTTGTCGGAAACTAATTTCGACAGAAAAAAGGATATTTAGATAAGAAGAGAGAATTACATGCAATAGCAAGGTATTCGTAACTGTCTTTGAACCGAAAAATCGGTCTTAATAGATAAAAACTAACTAGGAGTGTTAACAAATGAAAGAAAAAATACTTATTGTTGATGATCAATTTGGAATTAGAATTCTGTTAAATGAAGTTTTTCAAAAAGAAGGATACCAAACCTTTCAAGCTGCTAATGGGTATCAAGCACTTGAAATTGTCGATAAGCATTCTCCTGACTTAGTCCTGTTAGATATGAAAATTCCTGGAATGGACGGAATTGAAATCTTAAAAAGAATGAAGGCAGTTGACCAAGAAATTCGTGTAATCATTATGACAGCTTATGGTGAGCTAGATATGATTCAAGAAGCAAAAGACCTTGGTGCGATCACTCATTTTGCAAAGCCATTTGATATTGATGAAATCAGAGAGGCTGTTAAAAAGCACTTGCCAATCCGTTCTTAATCGGTTGAACATAGCTGTAGCCTTTAGCAAATAGTCCAGGGAGAGAAAATAGGGAACACCCCTAATTACCCTCTGGAATTATTTGCTTTTTAGGGCTAAACGGGGCGCTTGCGCCTTTTGTTCATAGTTGGTATGCTATGTACAGTTAAGCTTCAACATTCAACCTGTTACATATTTATCCTCGAAAATGAGAAAAATAGGCCAGATCGAATAATTAAGCTTAGGTAGTAGGATACATAAGGAGGACAAAATAATGCCTTTAGTTTCAATGAAAGAAATGCTAGAAAAAGCAAAAGCAGAAGGATATGCAGTAGGTCAATTTAACCTAAATAACCTTGAATTTACTCAAGCTATTCTGCAAGCTGCACAAGAAGAAAATTCACCTGTAATTCTAGGTGTTTCAGAAGGTGCTGCAAAATATATGGGTGGTTTCAAGACAATTGTTGGCCTTGTAAATTCTTTAATGGAAGAATACAAAGTAACAGTACCAGTAGCCATTCATCTTGACCACGGTTCAAGCTTTGAATCATGTGCAAAAGCGATTCATGCTGGATTCACGTCAGTAATGATTGACGCTTCTCATCATCCATTTGAAGAAAATATTGAAACAACTACAAAAGTAGTAGAACTTGCTCATTTCCACGGAGTTTCAGTAGAAGCTGAACTTGGTGTTGTAGGTGGACAAGAAGACGACGTTATTGCTGAAGGCGTAATCTATGCAGATCCTAAGGAATGTGAAGAGCTTGTGAACCGCACAGGTATTGATTGTCTAGCTCCAGCTCTTGGTTCTGTTCATGGACCTTATAAAGGTGAACCAAACCTTGGATTCAAAGAGATGGAAGAAATCGGGAAAGCAACAGGCGTTCCGTTAGTACTTCATGGTGGAACAGGAATCCCAACAAAGGATATTCAAAAAGCGATTTCTTTCGGTACGGCAAAAATTAACGTAAATACTGAAAACCAACTTGCGTCTGCTGCTAAAGTTCGTGAAGTACTAGAAGCAAATCCAAACATGTACGATCCACGTAAATATTTAGGACCAGCTCGCGATGCTATTAAAGAAACAGTTAAAGGAAAGATGAAAGAATTCGGTTCATCTAACCGCGCATAACTGAAAACCGCCTACCATAGGCGGTTTTTGCTATCATTTAAATAAGGGGGAAAAAACATGAAATTCTTTATTGATACAGCTAATATTGATGAGATTAAAGAAGCAAATGCGTTAGGTATTCTTTCAGGTGTTACAACGAATCCATCCCTTGTTGCAAAGGAAAAGGGAGTAAGTTTTGAAGATCGTCTTCGTGAAATTACGGCAGAAGTATCTGGTTCCGTCAGTGCAGAAGTAATTAGCTTAGATGCAGAAGGTATGATTAAAGAAGGTCGTGAGCTTGCAAAAATTGCGCCAAACATCACAATTAAGGTACCTATGACTCCAGACGGTTTAAAGGCAGTAAAGGTATTTAGTGAAGAAGGCATTAAGACAAATGTAACGCTAATCTTCTCTGCAAACCAAGCGTTGTTAGCAGCGAGAGCGGGAGCAACCTATGTATCTCCATTCCTAGGTAGACTTGATGATATCGGTCATGATGGCTTAGAGCTTGTTAGCAAGATTGCTGAAATCTTCATTGTACATAATCTTCCAACCGAAATTATTGCGGCTTCTATTCGTCATCCTCAACATATTACTGAAGCGGCTCTTCGAGGAGCTCATATTGCAACCGTACCACTAAAAGTCATTCTGCAACTTTTCAATCATCCTTTAACTGAAAAAGGCATTGAGCAGTTTCTAGCAGACTGGAATAATCGTTAATACATCACAGTAGAAGCGTTGGCTTCTGCTGTTTTTTTATGTAGAGCACCAAACCTATACAAAACGTTAAGTCCGAACAGGTCTTTCTGGAAATAAACAACTAATCTCAAGCACTTAATTTTGTATTCACTTCAACCAGACCATGATATGATGGTATGTAGTTTGGAAAAAAGTGACTAAGTAGATAATTTGTCGCAATTTTTCCTTTTGATTACATATTTTTTAAAATTTCGTGTAAACTAAGGGTTAAATGATAGGTTAAGTATATGTCCAGAGCCATAGAAAATATAGAAGGGAGTTCTATATGGAAAAGCTAAAAATCGAAGGTGGAAACAAATTAAATGGGACAGTTAGAGTGAGTGGAGCAAAAAATAGTGCAGTAGCTCTAATTCCTGCAACGATCTTGGCTGAATCTCCTGTAATAATAGATGGATTACCAAATATATCAGATGTACAAACGTTAGCTGACTTGTTAGAAGAGATTGGTGGAACGGTTTCTGTGAATGAAGGTGAGATTATTGTAGATCCTTCAAGAATGATCTCTATGCCACTGCCAAATGGAAAAGTGAAAAAGTTACGTGCTTCTTATTATCTAATGGGTGCTATGCTTGGTCGTTTTGGAAAAGCGGTTGTGGGCCTTCCGGGAGGATGTCACCTTGGACCTCGTCCGATTGACCAACATATCAAAGGTTTTGAAGCACTTGGGGCAACAGTGACAAATGAACAAGGCGCCATTTATTTACGTGCAGATGAATTAAAAGGGGCAAGAATTTATTTAGACGTGGTCAGTGTAGGTGCAACCATTAATATTATGCTTGCTGCCGTTAGAGCAAAAGGTCGGACAATCATTGAAAATGCGGCAAAAGAGCCTGAGATTATTGATGTTGCCACTCTATTAACAAGTATGGGAGCTAAAATTAAAGGTGCTGGGACAGATGTCATTCGTATCGATGGTGTAGAATCATTACAAGGGTGTCGACATAGTATTATCCCAGACCGTATTGAAGCAGGTACATACCTTATTTTAGGTGCAGCCATGGGTGAAGAGGTTGTCATTGATAACGTAATTCCACTGCATTTAGAATCATTAATTGCGAAGCTTCGTGAAATGGGCGTGTCCATCGAAACAAAGGATGATAAGATTTTGGTGAGAGGAAACGACACATTAAAAATGGTCGACATCAAAACACTTGTTTATCCTGGATTCCCAACGGATCTACAACAACCATTTACTTCTCTATTAACAAAAGCACAAGGATCTGGCGTCGTAACGGATACGATTTATGGCGCAAGATTTAAGCATATTGATGAACTTAGAAGAATGAATGCTTCGATAAAGGTAGAAGGTAGATCGGCAATTGTGAACGGACCGTCTTTATTACAAGGCGCTAAGGTTCGGGCAAGTGACCTTCGTGCAGGAGCAGCTCTTGTCGTAGCGGGTCTTATGGCAGAAGGGATTACAGAAGTAACAGGTCTTGAACATGTTGACCGTGGCTATGAAAACCTAGTCGAAAAACTAAATGGATTAGGCGCTGTAATCTGGAGAGAGAGTATGTCAGAACAAGAAATTGAACAACTTCAAAATTCTTAATATTTACCTATAAAAATATGTTATACTAATTGTGTAAATACACATTATTGGTATAACATATTTTTTTATATAGAATAAGGGGAGAGATCTGAGATGGAACGTAGTTTATCTATGGAGCTTGTTCGTGTAACAGAAGCAGCAGCACTTGCATCTGCTCGTTGGATGGGAAGAGGTCTAAAGAATGAAGCGGATGATGCAGCAACTTCTGCTATGCGTGATGTCTTTGATACGGTTCCAATGAAGGGAACTGTTGTCATCGGTGAGGGAGAAATGGACGAAGCGCCAATGCTCTATATTGGTGAGAAATTAGGTACAGGCTATGGACCAAGAGTGGATGTAGCAGTTGATCCTCTTGAAGGCACAAATATTGTTGCCACAGGGGGCTGGAATGCGCTAGCTGTTCTTGCCATTGCTGATCACGGTAATCTATTACATGCACCAGATATGTATATGGATAAAATTGCAGTAGGACCAGAAGCAGTCGGGAAAATCAATATTAACGCTTCTGTATTTGAAAACCTGCAGGCTGTGGCAAAGGCTAAAAATAAGGATATTGAAGATGTTGTGGCAACTGTTCTAAATAGACCTAGACATGAAAAAATTATCCGAGAAATTAGAGAAGCCGGGGCACGTATAAAATTAATTAATGACGGTGATGTTGCTGGAGCAATTAACACGGCTTTTGATCATACCGGTGTTGATATTTTATTTGGATCAGGCGGTGCGCCAGAGGGAGTTATTGCAGCGGTTGCGCTTAAATGTTTAGGCGGGGAAATTCAAGGAAAGCTTTTACCACAAACAGAAGAAGAGCTTATTCGTTGTCGTAAAATGGGAATTGAAGATGTAGACCGTATTCTTTATATGCATGACCTTGTTAAAGGTGATGATGCAATCTTCGCAGCAACCGGAGTAACAGACGGAGAGCTTTTACGAGGAGTGCAATTTAAAGGATCCATTGGTACAACTCAATCTCTAGTTATGCGCGCCAAGTCAGGGACAGTTCGATTTATTGATGGAAGACATAGCTTGCATAAAAAGCCTAATCTAGTAATTAAACCGTAGTAGAAATGAGGAGCTCCGACAAAATGTTACGAGCTCCTTGTTTTTTTGACAAGTAAAACTTGGACAAGCACGGAACTTGTCATATGTTTTATGTCTTTCAGCAGTTGATTAAAACGCTATGTTAAGGGTAAAATAGGAATTGCTACGTATTTTCATTCGCTTATCATACTTCTTCAACCTAACTTCGAAGAAATCTTCTTATTTCTTTTCCTTCCATCATTTAGGTCCGATTGTTTGAAAGTAAAGATGGATAACTTAAGCGCTTGCATGTAACGTACAATAATTATGTCAAAAGAGTGGTGTTCACATGAGTAATAGTCTTACTCTATCAAGTTTAGAAGAAATGAAATTAAAGGATTTATATGAACAGGCCCGTCATTTTAAGGTGTCATATTATAGCAAACTTACTAAAAAAGAATTAATATTCTCTATTTTAAAAGCACAGGCTGAGAAGGACGGCTTCATGTTCATGGAAGGTGTTCTAGAAATCATTCAGTCAGAAGGTTTTGGATTTTTAAGACCGATTAACTATTCACCGAGTTCAGAAGATATATATATTTCTGCGTCACAAATTAGACGTTTTGATTTGCGTAATGGTGATAAAGTATCAGGAAAAGTAAGACCGCCAAAAGAAAATGAGCGTTACTACGGTCTACTTCATGTGGAAGCGGTAAATGGTGATAATCCGGAATCCGCTAAGGAACGTGTTCATTTTCCAGCCTTAACTCCTTTATATCCAGATCGTCAAATCGTTCTGGAGACAAGCCCTACACAAACATCAACTAGAATTATGGATATGATTGCTCCAGTTGGATTTGGTCAGCGTGGATTAATTGTGGCGCCTCCAAAAGCAGGTAAAACGATGCTGATTAAAGAGATTGCCAATAGTATTACAACAAATCATCCTGATGCTGAATTGATTGTCCTTCTTGTTGATGAGCGACCAGAGGAAGTAACGGACATTGAACGTTCGGTTGCCGGTGATGTTGTAAGCTCAACATTTGATGAAGTGCCTGAAAATCATATTAAGGTAGCAGAACTTGTTCTTGAGCGTGCAATGAGATTGGTTGAACATAAAAAGGACGTTATCATTTTAATGGACAGTATTACTCGTTTAGCGAGAGCTTATAATCTTGTCATCCCACCAAGTGGTAGAACACTTTCAGGGGGAATTGATCCAGCTGCTTTCCACCGTCCAAAACGTTTCTTTGGTGCAGCCCGTAACATTGAAGAGGGTGGTAGCTTAACAATCCTAGCAACTGCTCTAGTCGATACAGGTTCACGTATGGATGATGTTATCTATGAAGAATTTAAAGGGACAGGAAATATGGAATTGCATTTAGATCGTTCTCTTGCAGAAAAGAGAATATTCCCTGCCATTGATATTCGTCGTTCTGGTACAAGAAAAGAAGAGTTATTAATTTCGAAAGATCATTTAGAGAAGCTTTGGACCATTAGAAGAGGTCTTACTGACTCACCTGACTTTGTTGAGCGTTTCTTACGTCGTCTGCGTCAATCAAAGACAAATGCCGAATTCTTTCAGATGATGGAAGAAGACAAAAAAGGCTTGAGTTCTAATCGCTCATAATTTGGTAAGAAGTCTATCTTTTAAGACGGTTGCAAAAGAAGCACTGTCCTGATATAATTTCCTCATGTGTGATTTTAGTAGTGAGATATATGCATCTTGCTATGATCTCACTTACGTTATGAAAACTTACTCTGATTCAAAAACGGTTTCAGGGCAGAAGGAGATGAAAAGAACATGAAACAAGGAATTCACCCAAACTATAAGAAGATTATGGTTAAGTGTGCTTGCGGAAACGAATTTGAAAGCGGATCTGTATTAAATGAGTTAAAGGTTGAGGTTTGCTCAGAATGTCACCCATTTTATACTGGACGTCAAAAGTTCGCTAGTGCAGATGGTCGTGTAGATAGATTCAACAAGAAATATGGTCTTAAGTAATAATATCTTTTGATATTTTAGCTTTACCCATATGAGAAGATAGGCAGGCAAGTGTTCATCCCTTGCTTGCCTTTTTACTTGAAGAAAATTCGAAAATACTTAGATATAAATTGGAAATGAAATATACACATTCCCTGGTTAGGAAAACAGGTATAATAATAAATATAGTCATTCATTAAGTAACAAAAACGTGAAGACGAGAAGAAAGGGAGAGACCGTCTTATGTATGAAATGAGAAAAAGTGGTTGGATCGAGGTCATCTGTGGAAGTATGTTTTCAGGAAAATCGGAGGAACTCATTCGACGTGTGAAGCGTACACAATATGCCAAACAACAGGTGCTGGTATTTAAACCGGCTATTGATAATAGATACAGCGAAGAAAACGTAGTTTCACATAACGGTACGGCTGTACAAGCCCGCCCAGTTTCATCTTCTCGTGACATTTTAAAGCAGACTACAGCGGATGTGGATGTTGTAGCCATCGATGAGGTACAATTTTTTGATGAGTATATTGGTGAGGTAGCTCAACAATTAGCGAACCAAGGTCATCGTGTCATTGTGGCAGGTCTTGATCAAGACTTTAGAGGTGAGCCTTTTGGTCCGGTTCCGGATTTATTAGCGGTTGCGGAACATGTGACAAAGCTTCAAGCGGTTTGTTCATCTTGCGGGTCTCCAGCAAGTAGAACGCAGCGTCTAATTAACAATGAACCAGCATCATATGATGACCCTATTATTTTGGTAGGTGCATCTGAATCATATGAGCCACGTTGCAGACATTGTCATGAAGTGAGAAACACACCTTCACTTATAAAAGCAACATTAAATTCATAATATTTTCCATGTAAAGCAGCTTTCACTCAGGGTAATCCTACTAGTAGGAGGGATATCATGAGAATAAAGCTGCTTTTATTTTGGTGTATTATTCTACTACTAGCCGGTTGTAGCAATGTAAAAACCACCCAAGACCAAAATGGTGCTAACTTAATGAGCTATGACGGTGGAATAGATGGCTTCTATGAACGTGACCTTGATGACGATGGAGCGTTCCCAAATAACCAAAGTTCAACAAACTATATAGAACTCACAGAAGATCGCCCAACTATCGGAACAGACCAAGATAAAATTAGAGAAGTCGTTGATACATTTGACGGGGTAACCCCTGGATCTGTATTCATAAACGGAAATAAAGCTTATGTCACTGTACACTCTACTGATTCATACTCCGAAAAAGAGCGAGACAAGCTGCGTCATAAGTTACTTCATGACATTACCAAAGCCGTGCCACGCTATCAAATTCTTGTGCGTGTTCATGACGGAGACGGGGAGTAACAAAAAAAACAGGTGGTGACATAAATCGGGTGGTGACAGGCACCACCCGATTTATGTCGATTTTTCTTGCAGGAATTTTAAAGATTTAATAGAAATACTTAAAGATCTTCCAACAGTATTGTTTTCGTGCGCACACATCACACCTAAATAAAATAGAGGTGAAAGAATGGCAAGAAAAAGACGTGTGTGGCATCCAGAGATGATTTATCATGTCGTTTCCCGTGGGAATCGAAGGGATGCTTTATATTTAGACGCTAAAGATCATAAAACATTTTTGTGCATCCTCAACCAAACGCACCTAACATGCCCCGTTCAGATTTACTCGTATTGCATGATGACAAATCATTATCACCTTCTCATTAAATCTCCTTTATATTCAATTTCAATGGTTATGGCAATGATTAATAAGAGGTATGCAAGTTATTTTAATAATCGCTATAGATTGACTGGACATGTATTTGAATCGCGGTTTTTTAGTGAGCCCGTGATCTCAAAGCATGGGTTATTAGAGGTAAGTCGTTATATCCATTGGAATCCTGTTACCGCTGGGGTGGTTCGCTCACCACATGACTATGAATGGAGTAGTTATCGTTATTATGGCTCTAGAAAGGTAAAGCCCCCTCGCTTTTTTGAGCCCAATTGGATTTTGGAGCATTTCCATGGTTCACAGAAAGAAGGAAATGAGAAATATAGGTTCTATTGTATGCTAGCGGATGATGAGCAACGAAAGGAGTTTTTGGCAAGGGAGATGGTGAATACGAGATAAAGAAAATTCGACAAGTGCCTGTCACCACCCGAGTTTGCTTTGACTACCTATTTTCTCTATACTATAATTAGAATGTTATGGCTAAAAAATGAGGTGAATGATTGTGTTAGATCGATTACAATCTGTTGAAGATCGTTACGAGAGACTGAATGAGCTATTAAGTGATCCAGATATCGTAAATGATCCAAAGAAACTGCGTGAATATTCTAAGGAACAATCTGATATACAAGATACCGTTATGGCGTATCGTGAATATAAAGATGTGCACGAGCAGCTGCAAGATGCAAAGGCGATGCTTGAAGAAAAGCTAGATGCTGAAATGCGTGAAATGGTAAAGATGGAAATTAATGAATTAGAAGACCGTGAAGAAGAGCTTACGGAACGTTTACGTATTTTACTTTTACCGAAGGATCCGAATGATGACAAAAACGTTATCGTTGAGATTCGTGGGGCAGCTGGTGGAGATGAGGCTGCTTTATTTGCTGGTGATTTGTATCGTATGTATTCACGTTTTGCAGAAGCGCAAGGCTGGAAGACAGAGGTTATCGAAGCTTCTTCTACAGGTGTCGGTGGATATAAGGAAATTATTTTCATGATTAACGGAAAAGGTGCTTACTCAAAATTGAAGTTTGAGAATGGTGCCCACCGTGTTCAACGTGTACCGGAAACTGAATCTGGTGGACGTATTCATACTTCTACTGCAACGGTAGCAGCGCTTCCGGAAGCTGAAGAAGTAGAAGTGGACATTCATGAAAAAGATATTCGTGTAGATACGTTTGCTTCAAGTGGAGCAGGTGGACAGTCCGTTAATACAACGATGTCGGCAGTACGTCTTACGCACATTCCAACCAACACAGTTGTTTCTTGTCAGGACGAAAAGTCTCAAATTAAGAATAAAGAAAAAGCGATGAAGGTATTACGTGCACGTGTTTACGATAAAATTCAAAGAGAAGTACAGGCAGAACTAGATGCAACTCGTAAGTCTGCTGTTGGTACAGGTGACCGTTCGGAACGTATTCGTACGTATAACTTCCCGCAAAACCGTGTAACGGACCACCGCATTGGTCTAACGATTCAAAAATTAGATCAAATTCTTCAAGGGAAGCTTGATGAAGTAATTGATACGTTAATTATGGAAGATCAGGCATCACGCATGGAGCAAGCAGAATAAATGTTTACAAAAGTGTATGAAGCCCTAAACTGGGCTTCTTCTTTTTTAGAAGAAGCAGGACGAGAAGCGAAAGCGGGAGAGCTTCTCTTGCTACATATTTTAAAGATGAACAGAACGCAACTTTTTATGGAAATGAGAGCAGACCTAACCGAGGAGCAGCGAGAAGAATTTATGAAATCCGTTCAACTCCATCGTAACGGGATACCGGTTCAACATATTATAGGACACGAGGAATTCTACGGACGTCGATTTGAAGTCAACCCGGAAGTATTAATACCGAGACCAGAAACAGAAGAATTGGTGTTAGGTGTTCTTGATCGATTAAAGGAACACTTCCCTGAAAACGAAAAAATATCGTTAGTTGATGTTGGAACAGGCAGTGGTGCGATTGCCATTACTCTATCATTAGAAGAGCCGCGCCTAGAAACGTTTGCTATAGATATTGCTGAGGTTTCATTGGAAGTGGCACGACAAAATGCTCAACAACTACATGCAGACGTGAATTTTATGTGTGGTGATTTATTATCACCTATAAAAGAAATCAGTAAAAAGATAGATGTAGTTGTATCCAATCCTCCCTATATACCAAATGATGAACTTCTTTCCGATGTTGTAAAAGATCATGAGCCACATCGAGCTCTTTTCGGAGGACAAGATGGACTTGATTTTTACCGTCGCTTTATGACGGAGCTGCCTGAAGTATTAAACGATAAATCACTAGTAGCTTTTGAAGTTGGAGTTGGCCAAGGTGAAGTGGTCGCTTCAATGTTAAGAGCCACGTTCCCAACAGCTACTGTTGAAGTCAAGGATGACATTAACGGTAAAGACCGAATGGTATTTGCTTTGGTTCAAAACTAGTTTTATGCAATTAATTCACGTTTCTGTGCAATTCGGACGAACTAGTGTGCAATTACTCTCAAGTTCTATGCGATTTTTTAAAACAACTGTGCAATGCACTAAATCTACTACTAAAAAACGACCTTGTTCTAACCAGCAAGGTCGTTTTTTTTTCACAATTCCTCCCCTCAGTAAATATTTCTACTAAAAAAATCTAAGATTACTAGTTTAAGATGTTACTTTTCTGTCTAGACTGTTCTACTGAAGGGATGGTGCAGAGGAAAATGAGAAAACATACAAAACTTGCTATTATATATATTTTATTATTATTTATAGGTGCTACATTAACAGTGAATATGAAACCGGTAGAGGCAGAGGTGACGGTACCGGTCGTGATACCAGATGAAGCAATTCGACTTAGAATACTAGCAAATAGTAATTCAGATGAGGATCAAGTATTAAAGGAAAAGGTTCGAGATGAGGTAAACAAGGAGATTACAGTTTGGGTTGAGGAGTTAACATCAATCCAAGCGGCTAGAGATCTCATTCAAAGTCGTCTTGGTGACATTGAGCAAATTGTAGAAAAGGTGTTACAAGAAGAGAATAGTGATTTTGAATATACGGTTGGCTACGGAAAGCAAGTCAAGTTTCCTACTAAACTATATGGCTCTTATCTTTATCCGGCTGGTGAATATGAGGCAATCCTCATTACGATTGGAGAGGGTCAAGGTAATAACTGGTGGTGTGTCCTGTTCCCTCCACTTTGTTTCTTGGACTTTGGAAATGGTGAAGCGGTTGATGCAGCAGAGGGTGAATCAAAAGAAAATAATGTACAAGTAGTAGTTGAAGAAGAACCAGAAGTAGAAGTGAAATTCTTCGTAGTAGAATGGTTATCTAAACTTTTTAGTTAAACAATCTAGTAAAATGGTCTATTTTTTCCACAACTCTCATAGTTTAGTACTAAAGAACAATGATGAGGGGGAAAGAAAGATGACAACCATTATTCGTACGGCAGAACCAAAAGATTTAGGAGAAATGATGTCATTCTTAGGACAGGCTCAAGTGAGTACAAAAGGATTGGCTGAGCAGATTGATCATTTTATCGTATTAGAGGATTTAGAAGGAACGATGCTTGGTACATTAGGCATTCAGCGAATCGAACAGGATGGATTACTAAGATCTCTAGTGATTTCACCCAAAGCTGAACAAACAACCATTCTTGATATGTTTCAACAAATATTAAAACTAGCAAAAGAAAAAGAACTAAGACGCTTGTACTTGGCGACAAATAAAATTGTATCGATTGAATTCTTTACATTACTAGGGTTTCGCAAAACAGAAAAGCATGAATTACCGAGCTATATACTAGAAGCAGACCATGTGGTTGACTCATTAGCGTTAGAAGAAACAGTTATCATGGAGTTTGTAATCTGAGTTATCCACTAAGTTATACACAATAGGGGAGAGTTATCCACAGAATTGTGGAAAACTCTCCTCTTTTTGTGTATAAGTAGCTCTATTTTTATGAAAATAGGTAGTAATGTTTATAATTTGAATCAATTATGTTTTAATAGTGTAAGAAATTTCTCGTACTAGAGGTGTTTAGAATGGAAACAAAGAAATGGGTTGTGGATATAGAGGGTAATTTATCCACAACTTATCCACATATTAAGGAAGCAGCTGAACTCTTGAAGAAAAATGAAGTCATTGCTTTTCCGACAGAAACGGTTTACGGGTTGGGGGGGAATGCTAAAGAGACAGAAGCTGTTAACAAAATCTTTCAAGCGAAAGGTAGACCTAGTGACAACCCGTTAATTGTTCATATTGCCGACCAGGCCCAACTCCAAGAATTTGTATCAACAGTTCCAACTGTTGCTCAAAAGCTAATGGACCACTTTTGGCCTGGCCCATTAACAATCATTTTACCAGCCATTAAAGACGTGGTATCAGAAAGAGTAACAGCAGGGTTATCCACAGTGGGGGTTAGAATGCCAGATCATCCTGTAGCTCTTGCTCTATTAAAAGAAGCAGGATTGCCTTTAGCTGCACCAAGCGCTAATTTGTCAGGAAAGCCAAGTCCTACTTCAGCCAAACATGTCTGGAAGGATTTAAATGGTAGAATTGCAGGAATTGTGGATGGTGGGATAACGGGGGTTGGTTTAGAATCAACAGTCATTGATTGTACGAGCGTACCACCTATCATTTTAAGACCAGGCGGCGTAACAAAGGAACAAATACAACAGGTGATCGGAGAGGTGAACATTGATCCAGCTTTAACAAAAGAGGATGAGGCACCTAAATCTCCTGGAATGAAGTATACACACTATGCACCACAGGCTCCTCTGCAGATTTTTGATGGTAGCGTTACATTTGTTCAAGAAGCAGTGAATCGAAGTAAGAGTTCTGGTCGTAAGGTTGGTGTGTTAGCAACCGATGAAACGAAGCAACAATACGAGGCAGATGTCGTCATCTCTTGTGGATCCAGATCCGACTTATCCACAATTGCTAACCGGTTATATGATTCATTACGAGCTTTTGATGAAACAGATGTAGATATCATTATTAGTGAATCTTTCCCTAAAACAGGTATTGGTGAAGCAATAATGAACCGTCTTGAAAAAGCAGCAACACTTCCAATCCAGCGAGAAGAATAAATTTTCTTCTATTTTCACTTGGACTTGCATAAGTTGAAGTAGCAAGTCCAAGGAGGTTGGAAATAGAGATGTCATCTATATCAGGAGAAGTACTAACATTATTCATTATGGCATTTGCACTAGGAATGGACGCCTTTTCTGTTGGGCTTGGAATGGGATTAATTCCACTTCGATTAAAACAGATTTTTTACATAGGAATTACAATTGGCCTTTTTCATGTATGGATGCCATTAGTGGGAATTGTAATTGGTAGCTTTTTGTCAGATCAATTCGGAAATATAGCGTCTATTGTAGGTGGAGTGCTGTTACTACTGTTAGGAATCCAAATGATTATATCTTCCTTCAAAAAGGATGATGAGCCAATGATTACACCAAAGGGCTTTGGGTTACTCATTTTTGCGCTCAGTGTTAGCCTAGATAGTTTTTCTGTTGGATTAAGTCTTGGGATCTATAAGGTTCCTGCCATACTAGCGATTTTAATGTTCGGCTTTGTCAGCATGGTGTTAACATGGGCTGGTTTGTTACTAGGAAGAAGAGTACAGGAGTGGCTGGGCTCTTATGGTGAGGCGCTAGGGGGAAGTATTTTATTTGCATTTGGAATCAAACTATTATTACCTTTATAGAGAGCGCTTTTTTAGGAAGGAGTTTTATGTTTGATCAACCTGTTGTTTGTATGTACAGGAAATACGTGTAGAAGTCCGATGGCTGAGGCCATTGCTAAACAACATGCACAAGAAATGAATATAAAGTCAGCGGGCGTTTTCGCTGCAGATGGAAGTCCAGCTTCTACAAATACAGTCGAGGTACTAACGGAGAAGGGTATTACAATAGACCATTCTGCAAAGCTTTTAACAAAAGAGCTTGTGGACTGGGCGAATTATATTTTTACGATGACTCATTCACATAAGCAACTTGTCATGAAGCAGTTTCCTGACTCTTTGCCGAAAGTGTATACGTTAAAAGAGTTTAGCCTTAATCAGCTAGGGGATGTGGTCGACCCTTTTGGAGGACCGATTGAGGTGTATCGTGAAACCTATCAAGAGCTGAATGAAAGTATCCAAGCTTTAGTAAAGCAGCTTGAAAAGGATCATAATAAATTCTAAGCCTGGCGAAAAGCCATTTGATAATACGTAAAAAACGCTTTAGTATAGAGGTAGCAAGATATATAGATGAGGTGTGAATATGAAGGTAGCAATCGCGTCAGATCACGGTGGAATCAATATCCGTGAGGAAATTAAAAAGTTAATGGAAGAAATGAATATTTCTTTTGTGGATTTAGGCTGTGAATGTAGTACATCTGTTGATTATCCTGATTATGCCCTTCCGGTAGCAGAAATGGTTGCAAAAGGTGAAGTAGACCGTGGAATATTAATTTGTGGTACAGGAATTGGCATGAGTATCGCAGCTAATAAGGTACAAGGGATCCGTTGTGCACTCGTTCATGATATGTTCAGTGCAAAAGCGACAAGAGAGCATAATGACAGTAATGTATTAGCAATGGGTGAGCGTGTAATTGGTCCAGGCCTAGCGAGAGAGATTGCAAAAATTTGGCTGACTACTGATTATGAAGGTGGTCGACATGCCAATCGTGTTGAAAAGATTACAAGTTATGAGCAATCACTTCAAACGAAGTAGGGGTTTATCTATATGAAGCATGAATTAGATACATTAAAAGAGCAGCTCCATCAAATTATTTCAGATTTTCAAACACAAACCAATTTATCACACAATAAGATAGTTGTCATTGGCTGCAGTACGAGCGAGGTCATCGGTGAACGAATAGGTACAGCGGGTACGGAGGAGGTAGCAGGGTTAATCTTTGAAGAGCTAAAGGTACTTGCAAGCGAAACGAAAGCTCATCTCGCATTTCAAGCATGTGAGCATATAAATAGAGCACTGATAGTTGAAAGGTCGACTGCCGTTCAATTCTCGTTAGAAGAAGTAACGGTCATACCGGTTCGAAAGGCTGGGGGAGCAATGGCTACGTATGCCTACAACCATTTTGCCGACCCGGTTGTGGTAGAATTCTTAAAGGCGGATGCTGGTATTGATATTGGAGACACGTTCATTGGCATGCACCTTAAACATGTCGCCGTGCCTATTCGTGGAAAGCTCAAGGAATTAGGTTCAGCTCATGTAACAATGGCCACTACTAGGCCGAAGCTTATCGGTGGTGCAAGGGCTGTTTATACACAAGATGATCGTAATCTCTCCTGTTAAGCTGGAGGAGATTACGTTTTTTTTTTTTTTTTTAGAAATAGTAGCTTGAAAAAACAACAAATTTTTAAAAAAAAACCTTAATTTACCAAAAGTATTCCAATGCCTGTTATAATAAAAGTTAAAAAATGGAGAGGTACGACATGAAAACGAAACAACCTTTTTTTCGTAAATTTAAAAACACAATTATAAAACCAAGTGAGTATCCGATTATGGTTCAGGAAGGTGTCAAAAGAGCAATTCTTTACTTGCTCCTTCTTACTCTTACAGTAGGTCTAATTAGTGCGGTCTTTCATTCTGTAAGTATGGCAGTTTCGTATAATACCTTCTTAGACACGTTAGAAGAGAATGTCCCAAATTTCACGTTTGAAAATGGAGTGTTAGACGTTGAAGGGGATGAGCCCTTAATCTTTGATGATGAAGTGGGTGGAGGTACAGTTATCATCGATGATACGGGTACGTATACAAGAGATGACATCGACTCTTTATTAGAGGAATATACGTCCGTATTGTTAGTGACAGATCGTTACTTCGTGACAGTTGAAGGGGCGGAGAAGACAGAATTCAGCTATGCTGAATTTGGAGATCTATCTTTTGATAGAGCGATGATTCTTGAATTCCTTCCGTATTTATCATGGGTTTTAGTGTTAGTTGGAGTGGCTATTTTCTTCTGGTTCTTTATTAGTAAGTTAGTAATGGGCTTACTATATGCTTTATTTGGTATGATTGCAGCTAAAATCTTGAAGAAACGTTATACGTATGGCCAGCTATACAGTATGGGGTTATACGGAATAACAGCTCCAAGTATTATAGCGTTAGTTGCTTCAGTGATCGGGTTTAGCTTGCCATGGCTTTTATATGTCGCGATTTTAATGGTGTATTATGTGCTAGCGATTCGCTCTATTAATGATGTAGAAGTAGAAGCGGAAGAGATTGTGGAGTAAATGTGTTGATACTTTATTGAGATAAGGTTATCTCGGTTAAATTGTTGCTTTCGTAAAAATCCTCCAAGCCGGATTTTTACTGACTAGTATAATGTCTTCTGCTTTTCATCTATAAACTCAGATAAAGTAGTTTAAAAAGTAACAAAGTTCCCTAGATAAAGACGAACATTAATTATCCTTATATAATTAATGATTCGTCTTTTCTCGCGTAAAGAAAGATGTTAGAATGAAAAGGTATTGTGTTACATATAGGTTATTTGCTTCGTCTTGTTGCTTTGGAAGTTCTAGTGATTCGCTCGGCTGCAACAGTAACAATACCTAGACAAAGCCTACATATAAAAGGGGGATTGGACAATGAGTACGTTAAGTAATCAAGATCGACTAGTGTTTGAAGCAATAGAGGCTGAACGAAAAAGACAGCAGGACAAAATCGAGCTAATTGCTTCAGAAAATTTTGTCAGTCAGGCTGTAATGGAAGCTCAAGGATCCGTCATGACAAATAAGTATGCAGAAGGTTATCCTAGCCGTCGTTATTATGGTGGTTGTGAGCATGTCGATGTAGTAGAAAACTTAGCTCGTGATCGTGCAAAAGAACTTTTTGGTGCAGATCATGCGAATGTCCAACCTCACTCAGGTGCACAAGCAAATATGGCTGTTTATTTTACGATTTTACAAACCGGTGACACGGTTTTGGGAATGAATTTATCTCATGGAGGCCATTTAACACATGGAAGCCATGTTAATTTTAGTGGAATTCAATATAATTTTGTTGAGTATGGTGTTGACGAAGAGACACACCGTATCAATTATGAAGATGTGTTAGAAAAAGCTAGATTACATAAGCCGAAGCTTATTGTTGCCGGAGCAAGTGCGTACCCAAGAGAACTAGATTTTGCAAAGTTCCGTGAGATCGCCGATGAAGTGGGTGCTTATCTAATGGTGGATATGGCTCATATTGCTGGATTAGTAGCAGCTGGACTTCATCCTAATCCTGTGCCATATGCTGATTTTGTGACAACAACGACTCATAAAACATTACGTGGACCACGTGGTGGTATGATTTTATGTAAGGAAGAGTTTGCGAAACAAATTGATAAGTCCGTTTTCCCTGGAATTCAAGGTGGACCACTTATGCATGTGATTGCAGCGAAGGCTGTTGCATTTGGCGAAGCTCTACAGGAAGACTTCAAAGTATATGCAAAGCATATTATGGATAATGCAGCTCGTCTAGCAGATGCGCTTAAAAAAGAGGGGTTAACGATTGTGTCTGATGGAACGGATAATCACCTACTATTAGTAGATGTTCGTTCTCTAAACATTACAGGTAAACTAGCTGAGAAAGTACTAGATGAAGTGGGCGTAACGGTTAATAAAAATACGATTCCATTTGATCCAGCTAGTCCTTTTGTGACAAGTGGTATCCGTATTGGAACAGCTGCTGTTACTTCAAGAGGATTCGGTCTAGAAGAAATGGATGAAATCGCATCTATTATTGCGTTAACTCTTCGTGATCCAGAGAATGAAGCGGTTCTAAAGGAAGCATCTCAACGAGTGTTAACTCTAACTGAAAAATTCCCTTTATATGTGTAAGGATTTGTACAGGTGGTAGACTATGAAGGTCTACCGCTTTTTTTATGTCTAATTTCGTCGTGACAGGTGAGATTTCTGCACGCAAAGGAACGGTGTAATTAGAAAACGCCAGAAAAGGTCTTAACTGATAGAATTACTCTTAAGTAAGACGACTGATAATAAACAAAATTTAGATGTACGAAGACTTGCCCTCACGGTGCTTTTTCTGTAAAATCAATGAAGGTTAGCGCATGCACCCTGTTAGATCTGGAAAACCGCTGGGTGCTAAAAGCAAGTTTAGAAAGGGAGCTGACATAAATGAGCAAAGTTTATGTGTTTGATCATCCACTGATTCAACATAAGTTATCATATATTCGTGATAAAAAAACAGGAACAAAAGAGTTTCGTGAATTAGTAGACGAAGTGGCAAGCTTAATGGCATTTGAAATTACACGTGACCTACCATTAGCAGAGGTTGACATTGAGACGCCAGTGGCTATCGCAAAATCAAAGGTAATCGCTGGGAAAAAATTAGGACTCATTCCTATACTGCGTGCTGGTTTAGGAATGGTAGATGGGATCCTGAAGTTAATTCCAGCTGCAAAAGTTGGACATGTTGGATTATACCGTGACCCAGAAACACTTCAACCAGTAGAGTATTACATAAAACTGCCTAGTGATGTAGAAGAAAGAGACTTCATCGTCCTTGACCCGATGCTTGCAACAGGTGGTTCTGCAGCTGAAGCAATTAACTCCTTAAAAAAGCGCGGTGCTAAAAACATCAAGTTAATGTGTATTATCGCTGCACCAGAAGGAGTCGAAGTCGTTCAAAAGGCACATCCAGACGTAGACATATACTTAGCTGCCATGGATGAAAAGCTAAACGATCACGGCTACATCGTTCCAGGATTAGGAGACGCGGGCGACCGTTTATTCGGAACAAAATAATGAAAAGAACTTTAACACAGTAAAGGAGTGGGGGCCTGTCCCCCACTCCTTTACTGTGTTAAAGCGAAGTCCCTTCCTCAATATGAGAATGGAATACAGTATTGTGGAGCACGCTATGGTAAGAGGTGGGATAAATGCTTAAATTAGTCAAGGTATTGTTTTTAACAACATTGCTAGTTACTTCGATTGTACCGACTATTTCTGGAGCAAGTTCCGTCTTTTTGTTTCCGGAACGTCCTCCACTGCCAGCGGATCAGGGGGATGAAGTTGAATCTGTCATTGTTCTGACGGAGCCTTCAGAGAAACAAAAAGTCATTGAAAAGTTGAATGATTTTCCTTCAGTTACAATTTCATCAGTTTTCTCTACAGTCTTTGATGGGGTTTCGCTTTCTGGTCGAAAGCGGGATATTAAGAAGATTGCTTCTATTACTGGTGTGATAGATGTATATCCAAACCATCAGTACCAGGCGACCATTGAGAAAAGTGTGCCTTATATAGGAGCAGAGAATATTAGAAGCTATTTGGATATTCACAATCATAGGTTGACGGGGGAAGGGATAAAAGTCGGTGTCATTGATACTGGTGTCGATTATTCGCATCCTGATCTTCGTAGAAATTTTAAGGGAGGCTTTGATCTAGTCGATCATGATAAAGATCCAATGGAGACAAAGGCTTCTCAAGGCATGCCAACCCTACATGGTACCCATGTAGCGGGCATCATTGCAGCAAATGGAAAAATTCATGGTGTTGCTCCTGAAGCAGAGATTATTGCGTATCGAGCGCTTGGACCAGGAGGTATGGGCACTTCAGAGCAAGTGATAGCTGCCATTGAAAAAGCTATCAAGGATAAAGTGGATGTTATTAACTTATCTCTCGGTAATAATGTAAATGGTCCAGATTGGCCAACTAGTCTTGCGTTAAACAAAGCAGTAGAAAGTGGGATTGTTGCGGTTACCTCTAGTGGTAACTCTGGTCCGGAGATGTGGACTGTGGGCTCACCAGGAACTGCGTCTAAGGCAATATCTGTTGGTGCGTCAACTCCCCCTATTCAAGTACCTTTTCTATCATTTAGTGAAAGTAACATAACAAAGCAAATTGAGTTAACACCGATGCAAGGTGCTAAACCGTGGGAATTTTCAAAAGAAGTAAAGCTAGTAAAAGCGGGAAAAGGATATCCTGAAGAAATTCCCAATAATGTAAAAGGAAATATAGCACTCATTGAAAGAGGAACTATTCCTTTTACTGAGAAGGTCATGAATGCTTATGAAAAAGGAGCAGCAGGAATCGTTATCTATAATAATGTACCGGGTAGTTTCGCCGGAGGACTTGAAATGGAGTTCCCAATTCCGGTCGTGTCCATCTCGAAAGAAGACGGTGAGTATATTCAAAAAGAACTTGTTACCACATCATATATCCATACAAAATTTAAAAAAGTTGAAGATAGTATGGCTGACTTTAGTTCTAGAGGACCGGTTACGTACACATGGGATATCAAACCAGACGTAGTTGCCCCTGGAGTGGCCATTACAAGTACGATTCCGAACGGCTATATATCACTTCAAGGAACAAGTATGGCAGCCCCGCATGTCGCAGGTGCAGCAGCTCTTGTCAAACAGGCTCATCCCGACTGGAATCCAGAACAAATTAAGGCGGCTCTGATGAATACAGCAAAGCGACTAAAGGATGGAGCAGTACTATACGAACCAATAGTTCAAGGGGCGGGAAGGATTCAGATAGACCAAGCGGTAAAAGCAGATACCCTTGTGTACCCAGGCTCTATTTCGTTTGGAATGTTTCACCAAAAAGATCCACGTACCGAAAAGCAAATCACGCTGACAATTGAAAACCTTAGTAATAAAAAGAAAGAGGTTACCTTTAAGCAACCTAGAGCAGAAAATGGCCTACAATGGAAACTACCTTCTACATTTACATTAAGTTCGATGGAAAAACGAAAATTGACCATTACACTAGATATTTCTCCGTTTGTGTTAAAAGAAGGTATCTATTCAGACTGGCTAACGATCTATGAAGAAGGAAATCCAATTCACGTGCCTTACTTGTTTGTGGTAGAGGAACCTAACTATCCTAGGATTATGGGTTTCCAATTCGGACCTGGTGATAAGCCAGATTCATTTATCTATGAAGCCTATTTGCCAGGAGGTGCAGAGGAATTTGGTATTGCTTTGTATGATCCAGACTCATTGCGCTTTATTAAATTTCTCGATTTTACAAAAGATGTATCAAGAGGAATAGTGAAGAAGGAGTTAGTAAAAGAAGAGATTGGAGTCAGTGGTACGTTTCAAGGTTTGGTCTTTGTAAAATTTAAAGGTAAAGAGGATACAATTGAGACGATGATTACTATTGATGATTCTTATGTGTTAAAAAAATAAGTCTTAATTAGAAAGTGTTTTCTATTAATATTTGGGGATAAAAAGTTCATAACTGTGAATAATTGTAACGATGGTCACTGCGGTTGATTAGGAAGGTTCTTCAGTATAGAAGATAATTCCTTCCTCTTTATGCTTATAAATAAAGATGGGCTTGATGGTCATCTTCACATAAGAGTGCGATAGTTAGCTGCAAAAATAAATGTGAACATTTTGCAAACACCAAAAAGGGGTGTATAACTTTTTCAAAGTAACACATTGACATTGACAATACCCTATTGTATGCTTACAAAGGGTATGATGATAAGGGTTACAAGCGAGATTTACCAAGGGTTTTCCCTGAATTTTCAGACAAAGAAACTTGTCCGAAGGGAGAGCATTTATGCCCCAAAAGAATAGACATCCACTTCATGCGATGGCTTTAATGACTGCTATACTTTCACAATTAGTTGGTTCGATTTTAATTGGAATCTTCGGAGGAAGATGGATTGACCAAATGATTGGAACCTTTCCTCTATTTTTAATTATCGGCCTCCTCGTAGGACTAGCAGCAGGGGTGTTTGCGATGTTGAGGTTGGTTAGTCACTACTTCTCAGGAGAATAAATTCAATGTCCGATCTAAAAGGCATCTATGTAAGGTATAAAAAATACATATTTTATTTGCTAGCTTTATATGTACTAGGATGGGGATTCACACCTTACCAAGCTGTTTTTTTAGGGCTTATACTGGGTACAGCATTGAGTTTATATAACTTGTGGGTGATGGTCCGGAAAACAGAACGATTCGGACAGGCTGTGGCAGAAGGAAGAAGTGCAAGATCGATTGGTACCTTTACAAGACTAGCGTCAGCGGCGTTAGCAGTGTTAATTTCGTACCGATATCCAGAGTTATTTCATATCGCTGGAACAATTGTGGGATTAATGACTTTATATATTGTCATTATGATAGATATTATCATCCAAACTATACGTAAGAACCTGGAAGAGAGGTGAATACAATTTGGAACACGCAGCTCCTAGTATTGAGTTATTTGGGCTTTGGTTTAGTTTGTCAAATATGATGATGACGACTATTGCGGCTGTTATTGTGTTTATCATCGCTATTATTGCTACTCGTTCATTATCTATGAAACCAACTGGGGTACAAAACTTCATGGAGTGGGTAATGGATTTTGTAAGAGGTATTATCAGCAGTACGATGGACTGGCATACAGGAGGTAGATTCCTAACATTAGGGATGACACTATTAATGTATGTATTTGTAGCCAACATGGTTGGTCTACCATTTGCCATCATAAATGATGCAACGCATGAGCTTTGGTGGAAATCACCTACAGCAGATCCGATGATCACATTGACATTAGCTGTAATGGTGGTAGCTTTAACACACTTCTATGGGATAAAGATGAAGGGTGCTTCTGAATATGGGCGAGAGTTCTTCAAGCCGATGGCATTCTTATTCCCACTAAAGATTATTGAGGAATTTGCAAACACCCTAACATTAGGTCTTCGTTTATACGGAAACATTTTTGCAGGGGAAATTCTACTTGGATTATTAGCAGGGTTAGCTGTAAACGGCTATCTTGATGGTGTCGGAAGTGGAATCGTAGGTTCACTTGTTGCAGCAATACCAATGTTGGTGTGGCAAGGATTTAGTATTTTCGTAGGTGCAATTCAAGCATTTATCTTCGTTATGTTAACAATGGTTTACATGGCGCACAAAGTGAGTCATGACCATTAATTATATTTAATTCATGATTAAAAAAATATTTTCAACATTTTAAGGAGGACTTTTATAATGGGTTTATTAGCAGCTGCAATTGCAATTGGTTTAGCGGCACTTGGTGCAGGTATTGGTAACGGTTTAATCGTATCTCGTACAGTTGAGGGGATTGCTCGTCAACCAGAATTACGTGGTACACTTCAAACAACAATGTTCATTGGGGTAGCGTTAGTTGAGGCGATTCCGATCATCGCGGTTGTTATCGCGTTCATGGTATTCGGAGCTAATGCTTAATAATTAAGCTTTTGCAGTGGTCAAAAGCATTGCTTGATACCACTGCAGCTGAAAATGGCGAAGTAACTTCCTAGTGAATCTTCGCCATTGCTTTATGTTTGTATATGAGAATTTATCAACATCAACACGACATGTTGAGAAATGTAATGGAACTCTTCGAAGGGAGTGAACAATGTGCCGTTCAATTTAGATTTATTTATCCTTGGTGCTGGAACTGGTTTTGAATTAAATACTGGCGATATCTTATACCAGTTATTTATCTTCCTTGTTCTTTTAGCACTTTTACGTAAGTTTGCATTTGGTCCTTTAATGGGTATTATGAAACAGCGTGAACAACACATTTCAAGTGAGATTAGTTCTGCTGAACAAAGTAATGCGGAAGCTAAGAAGCTTGTTGAAGAACAACGCGAAATGCTAAAGCAATCTCGTCAAGAAGCTCAAGAGCTAATTGAAAATGCGAAGAAGCTAGGCGAAGAGCAAAAGAATAGCATTATTCTAGAAGCTCGCACAGAAGCAACTCGTATTAAAGAATCTGCAGTTAAAGAAATTGCACAAGAAAAAGACCAGGCAATTGCTGCTTTACGTGAGCAAGTTGCTTCATTATCTGTTCTAATTGCGTCTAAAGTTATTGAAAAAGAACTTAACGAGCAAGATCAACAAAAGTTAATCAATGATTACATCCAAGATCTTGGAGAAGCACGATGAGTAACGGTACAGTAGCGAAACGCTACGCGACTGCTCTTTTTCAAGTAGCTAAGGAACAGAATATTCTAGAACAGGTTGAAAACGAACTTTTAGCAGTGAAAACTGTTTTTCAAGAAAATAAAGAATTACTATCCGTTCTAAACCATCCAAAAGTATCAAAGGTGACGAAGAAATCATTAGTTAAAGATAGCTTTGCAAATGTTTCTGCACCTGTACTTAATGTATTGTTAATTCTAATTGACCGTCATCGTCAAGCTATTATCCCTGGTGTTGTTGACTTCTTTATTGAAGAAGCGAACAACGAAAGAGGAATTGCGGATGCAAAAGTATACTCTGTAAGAGAGTTAACAGAAGATGAAAAAACTTCGTTATCACAAGCTTTTGCAAGCAAAGTTGGCAAGGCATCACTTAGAATCCAAAACATAGTAGATCCTACCGTTCTAGGTGGAGTGAAACTTCGAATTGGTAATAGAATCTATGATGGTAGTGTTAGCGGTAAACTAGCTCGTGTGGAACGAGAGTTATTGAATAGATAGGGGTGAAATTCATGAGCATTAAAGCAGAAGAAATCAGTGCGCTGATAAAAAAGCAAATCGAAAACTATCAGTCTGAAATTGAAGTAAATGATGTGGGTACTGTAATCCAAGTTGGGGACGGTATCGCTCGTGCTCATGGCCTCGACAACGTCATGGCTGGAGAACTTGTAGAATTTTCAAACGGTGTCATGGGTATGGCACAAAACCTAGAAGATAACAACGTAGGTATCGTTATCCTAGGGCCTTACAAGGAAATCCGTGAAGGTGACGAAGTACGTCGTACAGGCCGTATCATGGAAGTACCAGTAGGTGACGCGTTAATTGGTCGTGTAGTTAACTCATTGGGTCAACCAGTTGATGGTTTAGGTCCAATTGAAACGTCAAAAACTCGTCCGATTGAAAGTCCAGCACCTGGTGTTATGGACCGTAAATCAGTTCATGAACCATTACAAACAGGTATTAAAGCGATCGACGCTCTAATTCCAGTTGGTCGTGGACAACGTGAATTAGTAATCGGTGACCGTCAAACAGGTAAAACTGCGGTTGCAATCGATACGATTCTTAACCAAAAAGATCAAAACATGGTGTGTATCTATGTTGCAATTGGTCAAAAAGAATCAACTGTACGTGGAGTAGTTGAAACTCTACGTAAGCATGGTGCTCTTGATTACTCAATCGTTGTAACAGCATCTGCATCTCAACCAGCTCCATTATTATACCTAGCTCCACTTGCTGGTGTAACAATGGCTGAAGAATTCATGCACAATGGTAAGCACGTATTAATCGTATATGATGATTTATCAAAGCAAGCGGCAGCATACCGTGAGTTATCATTACTATTAAAGCGTCCTCCAGGTCGTGAAGCATATCCAGGGGATGTATTCTACTTACATTCACGTTTACTTGAGCGTGCTTCTAAGCTTTCTGACGCAAAAGGTGCAGGTTCCATTACAGCACTTCCGTTCGTTGAAACACAAGCTGGTGATATCTCAGCATATATTCCAACAAACGTTATCTCTATTACAGATGGACAAATCTTCTTACAATCAGATTTATTCTTCTCAGGTGTACGTCCTGCAATCAACGCAGGTTTATCCGTATCCCGTGTAGGTGGATCTGCGCAAATTAAAGCGATGAAGAAGGTTTCTGGTACATTACGTCTTGACCTTGCAGCATACCGTGAACTTGAAGCGTTCGCTCAGTTTGGTTCTGACCTTGATAAAGCAACTCAAGCGAAGCTAAACCGTGGTGCTCGTACAGTTGAAGTATTAAAGCAAGGATTAAATAAGCCACTAAAAGTAGAAAAGCAAGTTGCAATTCTTTACGCTTTAACTCGTGGATTCTTAGATGATATTCCAGTAGGAGATATCACTCGTTTTGAAGAAGAATACTTAACTTGGTTAGAGCATAACCGTAAAGAGCTTCTTGACCACATCGTAACAACGAAGGATCTTCCAAGCGATGAGGACTTTGCTAAGGCAATTAACGACTTTAAGAAAACTTTTGTAGTTTCTGAGTAATAGATTACGCTAAGCAGCATCAGTTGCTGCTTAGCCAATTTACTGTTTTTTCAGTAAATGACAAATCGGTATTTTTAAAAAAGGTGGTGAAAACCTTTGGCATCCTTACGTGATATAAAATCAAGAATTACTTCAACAAAAAAGACAAGTCAAATTACAAAAGCGATGCAGATGGTATCAGCATCTAAGTTAAACCGTGCTGAAAACAATGCAAAAGCTTTTGTTCCTTATATGGAAAAAATTCAAGAGGTTGTAGCTAGCGTCTCTCAAGGGACTTCAGGTGTATCTCATCCAATGCTTCAAACGAGAACGGTTAAGAAAACAGGTTATATCGTTATTACGTCTGACCGTGGTCTTGCTGGTGCATACAACAGTAATATCATCCGTGCTGCTTATCAAGCGATGACAAGTCGCCATAAGTCTAACGATGAGTTTGCTGTCATTGCGATTGGTAAGATTGGACTTAACTTCTTTAAGAAGCGTGGAGTAAATGTAGTTTCTGAAATAACTGGTTTGGGTGACCAACCATCATTTGCAGATATTAAAGAAATTGCGAATAAAGCAGTGGGAATGTTTGCAGATGAAACATTTGATGAGTTATATCTATACTACAATCACTTTGTAAGTGCCATTGAGCACCAAGTAACAGAGAAGAAGCTTCTTCCTTTAACTGATATTGCTGCATCTACTAAGCTAACTTCATATGAATTCGAACCTTCACAAGAAGATATTCTAGAAGTTTTACTTCCGCAATATGCTGAAAGCTTAATCTATGGATCTTTATTAGACGGAAAAGCAAGTGAACACGCTGCCCGTATGACGGCGATGAAGAGTGCAACAGATAATGCTAAAGAGTTAATTAATAGCCTTACATTATCCTATAACCGTGCTCGTCAAGCAGCAATCACTCAAGAAATCTCAGAAATCGTTGGTGGAGCAGCGGCTCAACAACAATAGAAAAGCGGAAGCGCCCCGTTTAGTCCCGACAAGTAAATGTTCTGAAGACAAGGAAAGGGTGCTTTTCCCTTTCATTGACTTCAGGTAATTTAACCTAGGAAAAAGTGATTTTCTTTTTCACTCGAGGGACTGGGCGCTGGAGCTAGACATAAACAAAGTCTAAAAATTAATGTATTACTAGTAAGCTAGGAGGGAAAACGATGACAAAAGGACGCGTTACCCAAGTTATGGGTCCTGTTGTAGACGTACAGTTTGAATCTGGACATCTTCCTGAAATTTATAACGCCCTTACAATTAGTCATGCACCAACTGGTGAAAACGAAGTAGCGATCAACTTAACACTTGAAGTTGCTCTTCACCTTGGTGACGACACAGTTCGTACAATTGCAATGGCTTCTACTGACGGAGTTGTTCGTGGTTTAGAAGTTACTGACACTGGAGCACCTATCTCAGTTCCAGTTGGTGATGTAACACTAGGTCGTGTATTTAACGTATTAGGTGAAAATATTGACCTTGATGAGGCAATTCCTGCAGGTGCTCGTCGTGATGCAATTCACAGACAAGCTCCTACATTTGAAGAGCTTTCAACAGAGGTTGAAATCCTTGAAACTGGTATTAAAGTAGTAGACTTACTAGCTCCTTATATTAAGGGTGGTAAGATCGGTCTATTTGGTGGTGCCGGTGTAGGTAAAACGGTACTAATCCAAGAATTAATCAACAACATCGCTCAAGAGCACGGTGGTATCTCGGTATTCGCTGGTGTAGGTGAGCGTACTCGTGAAGGAAATGACCTTTACCACGAGATGAGCGATTCTGGAGTTATCAAGAAAACAGCGATGGTATTCGGACAAATGAACGAGCCACCTGGAGCACGTATGCGTGTTGCGTTAACTGGATTAACAATGGCAGAATTCTTCCGTGATGACCAAGGTCAAGACGTATTATTCTTCATTGATAACATCTTCCGTTTCACTCAAGCAGGTTCAGAGGTTTCTGCCCTTTTAGGTCGTATGCCTTCAGCGGTAGGTTACCAACCAACTCTTGCTACGGAAATGGGTCAATTACAAGAGCGTATTACATCGACTAACAAAGGTTCTATCACGTCAATCCAAGCGATTTACGTACCTGCCGATGACTATACGGATCCAGCTCCTGCAACAACTTTCGCTCACTTAGATGCAACAACTAACCTTGAGCGTAAGCTTTCTGAAATGGGTATTTACCCAGCGGTAGATCCACTTGCTTCTACTTCTCGTGCACTTGCACCTGAAATCGTAGGAGAAGAGCACTACAATGTTGCTCGTCAAGTACAGTCTACTTTACAACGTTATAAAGAATTACAAGATATTATCGCAATTTTAGGTATGGATGAACTTTCTGACGACGATAAGTTAGTTGTTCACCGTGCTCGTCGTATCCAGTTCTACTTATCTCAAAACTTCCACGTTGCTGAGCAATTTACAGGTCAACCAGGATCTTATGTACCTGTAAAAGAAACAGTAAAAGGATTTAGAGAGATCCTAGATGGTAAATACGACCACCTACCTGAAGATGCGTTCCGTCTAGTTGGACGTATTGAAGAGGTTGTTGAAAAAGCGAAATCTATGGGTGTAGAAGTTTAAAAAACGGACATAGGAGGTTTATGATATGAAGACAATCAAAGTCAGTGTAGTGACTCCTGATGGACCCGTTTATGAATCTGATGTAGAGATGGTAAGCACAAAAGCTCAAAGTGGAGAACTTGGTATTTTACCAGGACATATTCCAATGGTAGCGCCTCTTGCAATCGGAACAGTACGTCTTAAAAATGAAGGTGGTACAGAGCTTGTTGCCGTAACAGGTGGATTCCTAGAAGTTCGTCCTGATAAAGTAACAGTACTTGCCCAATCAGCAGAACGCGGAGCCGACATCGATGTCGCTCGTGCTCAAGCTGCAAAAGAGCGTGCAGAACGCCGTTTACAAGATAAAACTGCAGAAACCGATCTACGTCGTGCTGAACTAGCTTTACAACGTGCAATGAATCGTTTAAAAGTTACGGGACGTATATAGAATAAAAGCCTTAGGTGACTACTCACTTAAGGCTTTTTTGCTGTCCTTTAGAGAAGAAAAGGTGCCTGTCACTTGTCGAATAAATATCTGTCCCCCTTTTTCTAAAGGATTATCCAAGGTTTATCGACACGAATATATGTAAGTGATATAATGTTTACGGTTACAAGGAAGAATTATGAAATTTGTGTGAAACTATAATTGGAAATGGCTGGTTGAAAAGGGAGGCGATCAAAGTGGAATTATTAAATCTATACCAGAATAACTACCTAATTGTACTGATTTTCATATTATTAGGTATCATCTTACCTGTTGTTGCACTGACAGCTGGTCGTATATTACGTCCACATAAACCGAATGATGCAAAATTAACAACGTATGAAAGTGGAATTGAGCCTTTTCATGATGCGAGAGTTCAATTCAACGTTAGATATTATATCTTTGCGTTAATGTTTGTCATTTTTGATGTGGAAACCGTCTTTCTATATCCATGGGCTGTTGCATATGAAAGCCTAGGAATTTTTGCACTTATTGAAATGCTCATATTCGTCGTCATGTTATTAATTGGATTAATCTATGCATGGAAGAAGGGTGTGCTGAAATGGATTTAAAACTAGAGAATATTACACCTGAAGAAATGGAAGAGCTACAACGCAATGTATTTATGTCAACACTTGAAGAGCTAAAGGCTTGGGCTAGAAGTAACTCTTTATGGCCGTTAACCTTTGGTCTAGCTTGCTGTGCCATCGAAATGATGGGAGTAGGGTCTTCTCATTATGATTTAGATCGTTTTGGGTCATTCTTTCGTACCTCGCCTCGTCAATCAGATGTCATGATTGTATCAGGTACAGTGACGAAAAAAATGGCGCCTGTTTTAAAGCGTCTTTATGACCAAATGCCGGAACCAAAATGGGTGATTGCGATGGGATCCTGTGCAACGGCTGGTGGACCATATGTGAAGTCATACGCAGTTGTTAAGGGCGTTGACCAAATTGTGCCGGTTGACGTGTATATACCTGGTTGTCCTCCAAATCCAGCAGCCTTAATCTACGGTATAAATAAATTGAAAGAAAAGATTCGCTATGAAGCTAAGACTGGGAAGCAGGTGACTAGTCGATGAGTGATGAAAAGAGCCTTGAACAGCAAAAACGGGAAGCAGCGCAAAAGGCAAAGGAAGAAGCGCTACGTCGTCTAGCTGAGAAAAAAGCTCAAGCAGAGTCTGGTGAGGTTACACCTGCACCTGCTGAAAAAACAAAAGAAGAACTAAAAAAAGAAGCAGCCGCGAAAGCAAAAGAAGCTGCTTTAAAAAAGCTAGCTGAAAAGCAAGCACAACAAGCTGAGGAAACGGTAGAAGAAGCACCGGCTTCAGCAGAAAAAACAAAAGAAGAGTTAAAAAAGGAAGCAGCCCAAAAGGCAAAAGAAGCTGCTCTAAAAAAACTAGCTGAAAAGCAAGCTGCTGAAAGTACAATTGACCAAACGGATGAAGAAGATGCCGATTTGGCTAAAAAGAAAGCAGCAGCTGCTGCAAAAGCAAAGGCAGCGGCAGCAGCCAAGGCAAAAGCTGCAGCATTAGCGAAACAAGGTAATACTGAATTAAATGATTCAGAAGAGATGGATGATGAAGCAAAAGCGAAGGCGAAAGCCATTGCAGCAGCGAAAGCAAAGGCCGCTGCAGCCGCTAAGGCTAAGCTTGCTGCACAAGCAGGCGAATCAGCAGGAGACGATGAAAAAGCAAAAGCCATTGCAGCAGCTAAGGCAAAAGCAGCAGCAGCAGCTAAGGCAAAAGCAGCCGCACAAGCAGGCGGAGCTTCAGGAGACGATGAAAAGGCAAAAGCAATCGCTGCCGCGAAGGCAAAAGCAGCAGCAGCTGCAGCAGCAAAGAAAAAAGCGGCTCAATCAGACGAAGTAGCTGCTCCAGAGGAAGAGCAAAAACCTTCTCCTAATCAACCGTACTTAGATAAATACGTTAAGGTGATCAATGAACACCTTGGTGATGTATTAGAAGAATCATATATTAACCGATTATCAAAAGATGTACCTACCTTACTTGTGAAAAAAGAAACGTACTATAAGGTTGCAGAATTCCTAAAATTTAATGAGCAACTAAGCTTTGAATACTTATCTGAGTTACATGGAACTGATTATGTGACTCACATGGAAATCTATGTTCACTTTTATTCTTACAAAAACCGTCAGTCCGTTGCTTTAAAGGTCAAGATTGACCGTGATGAGCCAGTAATCGACTCGGTTGCTGGATTATGGGAAGGTGCTAATTGGCCTGAACGTGAAGCTTATGACTTACTTGGAATCATCTTTAAAAATCATCCAAACTTAACGAGAATCATGCTTCCAGAAGACTGGGTAGGACATCCGTTAAGAAAAGACTATGAACCGTACGATGTGGAGGTGTAGTCATTGATTCGCACAGAAGAAATGCTACTAAACGTAGGTCCACAGCATCCTAGTACACACGGAGTTTTCCGAATCGTACTTAAAATTGATGGGGAAACCATTATTGAAGCTACTCCAGTAATCGGATATTTACACCGAGGTACAGAGAAGCTTGCTGAGGATTTACAATATACACAAATTATTCCTTATACAGACCGAATGGACTACTTGTCCGCTATGACGAATAACTATGTCATTTGTCACGCCGTTGAAACGATGATGGGGCTTGAGGTGCCAGAACGTGCTGAATATCTACGTGTATTAGCGATGGAGCTTGGCCGTGTAGCGAGTCACCTCGTATGGTATGGTACATACTTACTAGATATTGGGGCAGTCAGTCCATTCCTTTACGCATTTAGAGAAAGAGAAATGATTATTAACCTACTAAATGAACTATCAGGTGCTCGTTTAACCTTTAACTATATGCGTGTTGGCGGGGTAAAATGGGATGCACCAGAAGGCTGGATTGAAAAGGTGCGTGATTTTGTACCTTATATGAGAAAGCAATTAGCTGGCTACCATGACTTGGTAACAGGTAACGAAATCTTTATGTCCCGTGTAAAAGGGGTAGGAAAATATACAAAAGAAGAGGCACTGTCTTATTCATTAAGTGGCGCAAATCTTCGTTGTACAGGTGTGAAATGGGATCTCAGAAAAGATGAGCCATATTCAATCTATGACCGCTTTGAATTCGACGTACCGGTAAGAGAAGAAGGTGACTGTTGGTCTCGTTACCACTGCCGTATGGAAGAAATTGAAGAATCGTTAAAAATTATCGAGCAAGCTGTTGAGCAGTTCCCACAAGAGGGAGACATCATGGCAAAGGTTCCAAAGATTATCAAAGCTCCTAAAGGGGAAGCATTTGTACGAATTGAGTCTCCTCGTGGAGAAATTGGTTGCTACATTTCTAGTGATGGCAAGAAAGAGCCATACCGCTTGAAGTTTAGAAGACCATCATTCTATAACCTGCAAATCTTGCCTAAACTCCTTGAGGGTGAAAATATGGCGAATTTAATTGCAATCTTAGGTGGAATTGACATCGTGCTTGGGGAGGTTGATGGTTAATGATCGAAGGTTTATTACAATCAGCTCCAAGTCTAACAAACTTTCTTATATTTTTTGGATTAGCAGCGGCATTTCTTATGGTCGTTTTAGGATTCGTAACGTATGGGATTCTTGCAGAACGTAAAACAATGGCATTCATGCAAGGTCGTATCGGTCCTAACCAAGTAGGTGGTCGTTGGGGTTTACTTCAAACAATTGCCGATGTACTTAAGCTTTTACTAAAAGAAGATACAATTCCTAAACTTGCCGATCGTCCATTATTTATCATGGCACCGGTTATCGCATTCACACCAGCATTCATGGTGTTAGCAACCATTCCATTTACAGATTCATTCCAGTTTGCTGATATTGGAGTAGGACTTCTCTATTATGTAGCCATCTCAGGAATAACGACGATTGGTATTGTGACAGGAGGATGGGCTTCTAATAATAAGTATGCCTTAATGGGAGGAATGCGTGCAGCAGCACAGATGATTTCGTATGAGATCCCATTAGTCATGTCAGTCATTGGGGTAATCCTATTATCAGGAAGTCTAAATTTAAATGATATTGTGGCAGCTCAGGCTGAAACAATGTGGTTTATCTTACTTCAACCAATTGCCTTTATCGTGTTTTTTATCGCATCGGTTGCTGAATTAAACCGTACACCATTTGACTTACCTGAAGCAGAATCCGAGTTAGTTGCCGGTTTCCACGTAGAATACTCAGGGTTTCGCTGGGCATTCTTCATGCTAGCTGAATATGTTTACTTATTCGCCATGTCAGCACTAACAACTGTTTTATTCTTAGGTGGCTGGTTACCTCCATTTGAATTCTTAAGCTTTATCCCAGGAGCCGTTTGGTTCTCACTAAAGTTCATGTTAATTGTCTTCCTACTCATGTGGATTCGCTACACATTCCCACGTCTACGAGCAGACCAATTAATGGAATTCGGCTGGAAAGTACTACTTCCCGTAGCACTAGGTAACATCTTCTTCACAGCACTTATGAAGGAATTGTTTTTTTAATAAACACCTAAGGTTTTACTAAGTAAGGTTGTTTAAAGACCTTGTTGATTTATTGCACTGTTGATTGTAGTGCAGGGATGCGAGACTCCTGCGGGAAAAGCGCGGCTCGGGAGACCCCACAGGCGGGACGCCGAGGAGGCTCCCGAGCCCGCCCGCGGAAAGCGAGCGTCCCGGAACGGAAATCAACAACTGAGTTTAAACTTTACTAAAAATATGACTAAAAGAATGACTCAAAAGGGGTGTGAAAAAGCATGCTTGGATTAGCGAAAGGTTTAAAATATACCCTTCAAAACTTATCAAAGAAAAAAGTAACGTATGATTACCCAAACGAACCACTTCCTCTTCCAGACCGTTTCCGCGGTATCCAAAAGTTTTACCCGGAAAAGTGTATCGTTTGTAATCAGTGTGCGAATATATGTCCAACAGACTGTATCCAACTAACCGGTAAGAAGCATCCAGACCCTACGAAAAAAGGGAAAATTATCGATACGTATGATATTAACTTTGAAATCTGTATTCTCTGTGACCTATGTACAGAGGTTTGTCCAACAGAAGCGATTATCATGACAAACAACTTCGAGCTTGCCGAATACAGTCGCGATGACCTTTTCAAAAATCTAGAGTGGCTAGATGAAAATGATACGAATATACGGAAGGAGAATAAAGCATGAGTGGCGAATTTATCGCATTTTTAGTGTTAGCGTTAATAGCTATTGCGGGTGGCGTCCTCATGATTAACCTTACGCAAGTCGTTCATATGGTCGTAGCACTCGTTTTCTCATTTGTTAGTATTGCAGGTATTTATGTATTACTGTCGGCTGAATTTGTGGCAGCCGTACAAATCTTAATCTATTCTGGCGCCATCACGATCATCATGCTATTTGGAATCATGTTAACGAGACATAATGATCGTAGTGAACCAAAATCAAGTATGGGGAAAAAGCTCTTCATACTAGGTGGAATTGCCGCATTTGCGGTTTCTGTATATTTCGGAATATACACTCTAGAATTCCCTAACCAAGCAACAGAGCTTCATGTGGAAAACACGAAGCAAATTGGAGTGGCATTATATACGAAATATATAATACCGTTTGAATTAACATCTGTTGTGTTACTCGTTACCTTAATTGGAGCCATCATTTTGGCAAAAAGAGACGACAAAAAGGAGGCGAATGACGAATGAGTACTATTCCGTTATCTGCCTACCTCGTATTAGCATTAATTCTTTTTTGCATAGGCTTATATGGAGCCTTAACGAAACGAAACACCGTCATCGTACTAATTTCGATTGAATTAATGTTAAATGCAGCTAATATTAACTTCGTAGCATTTAGTAAACATGGAATGGCGCCTGATATTACAGGTCAAATTTTCTCTCTTTTCTCCATTACGATAGCAGCTGCTGAGGCCGCCATTGGTCTAGCCATCTTAATCGCTTTATATCGTAATCGTTCAAGTGTTAATGTGGATGAAATGAACTTGTTAAAGAAATAGTTTTTGAACGAAACTCCTAAAAATCAAAAAGGGGATTGTGATACAAATGATGGAAATGGCTTGGTTAATACCGCTTTTTCCGCTTGCCTCTTTTTTAACACTACTTCTAATCGGCAAACGGATGAAAGAAGGAAGTGCATATGTAGGCATGCTGTTCACGTTTCTCTCGTTAGTCTTATCGGTGGTTGTTCTTTTGAACAGATTGACTTCGCCGAATGTAAAAGCAGAATTTACGTGGCTTTCGATTGGAGACTTACAACTTACAGCTGGCTTTGAAGTGAATCAACTGAATGCGTTAATGTTGTTTATTGTTTCACTTGTTAGTTTTCTCGTACATATGTATTCAAAAGGTTATATGCACAGTGATGAAAGATTTCATGTGTTTTTCGCCTATTTAGGCTTATTTACATTCGCGATGCTAGGCTTGGTTCTTTCACCAAACCTACTTCAAACGTATATTTTCTGGGAACTCGTAGGGCTAGGATCGTTCTTATTAATTGGATTCTATTTTTACAAATCAGATGCAAGAGCTGCGGCGAAAAAAGCATTTATCATGACTCGTATTGGTGATGTTGGTTTACTAATCGGGATGATTCTACTATTCTGGCAGGTCGGCTCTTTCGAGTATGATGAAATTTTTGCTGTCGTTGAAGCAGGTGGAATTTCATACGAAATGATCACGTTAACGGCGATACTCATTTTTGTAGGGGCAATGGGTAAGTCAGGTCAATTTCCACTTCATACTTGGCTTCCTGATGCGATGGAAGGTCCAACCCCAGTATCTGCTTTAATCCACGCAGCAACAATGGTTGCAGCAGGTGTGTATCTAGTTGCTGCATTATTTCCATTATTCGCAGCAAGTGAGACGGCTTTATATACAGTAGCAGTGATCGGAGCATTTACAGCGATCTTCGCTGCTTCTATTGGTCTTGTGCAAACAGATATTAAACGAGTACTAGCTTACTCAACAGTGAGTCAGTTAGGTTATATGATGCTTGCATTAGGTTCTGCTGGTTATGTTGCAGGTGTATTCCACTTAATGACGCATGCGTTCTTTAAGGCTCTACTATTCCTTGCAGCAGGTAGTGTCATCCATGCGGTTCATAATCAAAATATTGAAGAGATGGGCGGCCTTTGGAAAAAGCTACGTATTACAGCACCGCTTTTCTTAATTGGTACGTTAGCGATCAGTGGGGTTCCACTATTCTCAGGTTTCTTTAGTAAAGAAGAAATTCTTGTAGCGGCTTGGGCTCACGGAAATTATGGATTATTTACGCTAGCCATAATTGCAGCCTTTTTCACCGCTTTTTATATGTTCCGTTTATTCTTCCTTGTCTTTACAGGGGACCCAAGAGGAAACCAAAAGCATGTTCATGAATCTCCAACTGTCATGACATTCCCAATGATTGTTCTAGGTGTCCTAGCTGTATTTGCTGGTTATGTGAATACACCATGGTTTGGTACCTTCCTTGGAGACTGGTTAACGGCAGACAATCACGCCCTTGGACATCATATTGATGCGCCATTATGGATTATGGCTGTTGCGACGATTGTCTCAGTAGGTGGAATCTTACTGGCTTATATGATTTATGGAAATAAAACAATTTCTCGTGATTGGTTGAGCGGAAGCTTCCCGGCTGGTTACGGAATTCTTAAAAATAAGTACTTTGTTGATGAGTTTTATCAAATGACAGTCGTATATGCGACAAAGACGTTTAGCTTATTCCTAAAATACATTGAAATTTTCCTCATCGAAGGAATTGTAAAAGGAATCAAAGTGATGGTGACATCGATTGGTCGTGTTGGAGCTTCTGTTCATAACGGCCAGGTACAAACATATGGTGCCGTTGCATTTGTTGGATTAGCTCTTCTTCTCATCGTGTACGTTTTAGCAGGGGGGTATTTAGGATGAATGCGGTGAATGAATCATTTCTACTTTCACTCTTAATTTTCTCCCCGGTACTCGGAATGCTAGTTTTAGCATTTATACCAAAAACAGAGGAGAAAACCTTAAAGTTAGTAGGCTTTCTTAGTACGTTATTACCACTAGGCTTAGCTCTAGTCATTTATGGCCAATATCTTTCTGGAAAAGCGCTGAGCTCTTTTTCGGAAGTATATGAGTGGATCCAGATTGGTAATTTTGAAGTGTTTAAGGGACGCCTGTTTGCTGTAGATTATGAGTTAGGCGTGGACGGGTTTTCACTTATTCTACTTCTTCTAACGACTATATTAGCGACATTATCGTCGATTGCAGCCATTCATATTAAGAAGGAATGGAAAGGTTATTTTCTACTATTTCTTTTACTTGAAGTAGGAATGCTAGGTGTCTTTGCTGCAGAGAACTTAATTTTATTCTTTATATTCTTTGAGCTTACGTTGATCCCAATGTTTTTCCTTATCGGTAAATGGGGTTATTTTGACAGAGAAAAGGCAGCGTATAGCTATTTAATTTATAATGGCCTTGGTTCAGCAGTATTGTTAATTGTCATTATGGTCTTGTTTTCAAGAACAGGTACAACGAATATCGCGTTACTAGGCCAAATTCTAAATGGTGAATATGAAGCACAGCAGCTCATCTTACCATTTACCCCTGAAATTCGTTGGGGATTATTTATTAGCTTACTTATTGCGTTTGGGGTAAAGCTACCAATTTTTCCATTGCATAGCTGGATGCTTCGTGTTCACGTGCAAGCACCACCTTCCATTGTAATGCTTCACTCAGGGATTCTATTAAAAATTGGAGCCTTTGGTTTAATTCGTTTTGGAGCAGGATTATTTCCGGGTGAATATGAATCCTTTGCTGTCGTGCTAGCCATTCTTGGTGTGGTTAACTTGTTGTATGGTGCATTTTTAGCCTTCATTCAAGATGACTTTAAAATGGTGTTAGCTTACTCTAGTATTTCACACATGGGAATTGTACTAATTGGGCTTGCTGCATTAAATGATGCAGGAATCCAAGGAGCTATTTTCCAAGTGGTATCACATGGATTAATCTCAGCACTACTATTCTTCCTAGTGGGTGTGATGTATGAAAGAGTTCAAACAACGATGCTTGGTCACTTAGGTGGACTGGCAAAAATTATGCCAATCACGGCTGGCTTCCTGTTAACAGGAGCAATGGCTTCCCTAGGATTACCTGGTATGTCTGGATTCGTCAGTGAATTTATGGCCTTCTTAGGATTATTTAAAGAAATGCCAATTATCGCAGCAGTTGGTACAATCGGTATTATCATGACAGCCGTATATTTATTGCGTGCTGTACTAAATATGACGTTTGGACCATTAAATGAAAAGCTTGAAAACAAACCAGACCTTAAAGGTGTAGAATTTATACCAGTACTAGTACTAGTAGGGTTAATTGTGTTAATCGGTGTATTCCCTTCCATATTAACAGTACCTTTACAGTCTACGGTTGAAACGATTATGTTAGGAATAGGAGGTTGAGAGGGATGGATTTACAAACATTATTAAGCATCGAATGGGGAGCAATGGGCCCTGAATTTATCATCCTGGGTGTCGCGACCCTTCTCTCTCTACTCGACTTATTTTTAAAACCGAGTGTAGATCGTAGACAATTTGCTTGGCTTGGGTTTGCTGGGATTATCGTAGCTTTTGGAGTACTACTTACTCAATTAAATGATCCAGCCATTCAAATTCTTGATAATACGTATAGACTTGATTCCTTTTCGAAGCTTTTTAAAATTCTATTACTATTAGGTGGAGCCTTTGTCATGCTTCTTGCAGCAGACTATGACCCAATAGAAAAGCTTGAGTATAGAGGCGAGTTTTACTATCTTTTCTTAACTGGCCTTCTAGGGGCTATGATGATGGCTTCAAGTGGAGACCTCATTACACTGTTTGTAGGATTAGAGCTTTTATCGATTTCTTCATATATTTTAGCGGGGTTAAGGAAGAAGCATTTACCTTCTAATGAAGCAGCGATGAAGTATGTCATTAACGGTGGAATTTCGACCGCTATGGTTCTGTTTGGAATGAGCTATGTATATGGGTTAACAGGCTCTACTAACTTAATAAAAATTAGTCAACGAATGGAAGGACTCTTGTCTGAGGAATTCCAGTACATTACGATCATTTCCTTTGTCATGATATTCGTAGGGCTTTCTTTTAAATTAGCGTCCGCACCTTTCCATATGTGGGCACCTGATGTATATGAAGGTTCTCCAATGCCAGTAACAGCATTCCTAAGTGTTGTTTCCAAAACAGCAGGGTTCGTCATCATTCTAAGAATTTTCTTAACGATCTTCTCTAAAACACCTGGAGAAGGCGGAACGACAAGCTTACTTGTTTCCATGGGTGACTATATCGCCATTATTGCTGCTGTGACGATGATTGTAGGAAATACCATTGCTTTACGTCAGCGAAATGTAAAGCGATTATTTGCTTACTCTAGTATCGCGCATGCAGGCTATGTATTAGTAGCTTTTATGGCATTATCACCATTTATGCTTGATTCCATTTGGTTCTACTTGCTAGCATATGGAATGATGAACTTCGGTGCATTTGCGATTCTGCAATTAGTCGTTTCTAAAACGGGTAAAGAGGATATTAGTGAATTTACAGGTCTATATCGGAAATCACCATTAATGGCCATTGCTTTTGGAGTATTCATCATTTCGTTAGCGGGTATTCCAGGTACAGCAGGGTTTATTGCCAAGGTAAATATTTTTACAGGTACGTTATTAATGGAGCATTTCCTACTTGCAAGCATTATGATTGGTGTAACCGTCATTTCCTATGTGTATTATTTCGGCTTATTAGGTCAAGTATTCTTCCGTCCAGCTACCAATCCGGAGCCAATTAAGTTCCCGGTTAGTACAGCCATCCTCATCGTATTATGTGTTGTGGGAACAATCGGACTAGGAATCTTCCCTAACCTGGCTTTAGATGTCTTTTACCAACATGGAAAATTTAGCTTAGACTTTTTCCAATAACAGTAGAATGAGAGGCTCTTTCGTGGGCCTCTTTTCTGTTTAGTTGAAAATTTTAGTGAATGAGCAGGCAAAAGAAATTTTTTAATAAAGGAGTAAAAACAATGGTCGATCAGTTTATTGGGCAGCAGGCCCTAATTAGTATGATTTCTCATCTATTATTTATTGTCATCACATGGTGGGCGCTTCAAGCAGTGAGAATTGAGGTTTTAATCAAACCGAATCACGTTTATCAAGCAAGAGTCATATTATTATTAGTAACAATTGCAGTAGGCACAACAGTAAGTAATTTTTTCCTAGATTATTTATTGTGGTCACAGCAATTGCCTTATTTATTTTAAAAGTGGTTTAAACCGTGCCTTTTGGGGGCATGGTTTTTTAATTAGGCTCTTCGTATGGATGGTTGCTTTCGTAAAAATCCCAAAGTCGGATTTTTACTTACTAGTATAATGTCTTCTACTTTACATCGAGCTTTCTAAAAAGATGGCTGTGTTAAAGGATATTGTTGATTTTTGCACTGTTGATTGAAGTGGAGGGATGCGAGACTCCTGCGGGAGAGCGTGGTAAGGGAGACCCCACAGGCGAGAAGCGCCGAGGAGGCTCCCGAACCCGCCCGCGGAAAGCGAGTGTCCCGAAACGAAAATCAACACTGAAGATTAACAGAGCCAAAAAGATAAATAAGTCAATTCTCAAAATAAGCTTAACTTCGGATAAAGTAGGTTAAAAGCAACAAAGTCTTAGAAATGAGCCTTAATTAAGGCCAATTACAGCCTTAACTGAAAAAATCTTCCTAAAAGAGTAGGGTTTTACCAAGTATGCAACCATAAGGAATCGTAAAAAATGAATATATGGAGAAGGAGTGAACGGGAACGATTTTGTTGGAAGAATTTGAAGTGGATTAAGAAACTTTTTTATTTGAAATCCGTCCATTTAATGAAAACAATTTATTACCCTCATAAAGAAGAAACCACGATCGTACTTTATCTTGCAGCTATAAGCGGTTGGGAAAGCTTTTAAAAATTATCTGTGTCAGAAAATGACAAAGTTCATGTATTTTTTACAAAAAACACCTTGTACAGAATGGAAATACAGTGATAAGATTGAAGAGGTTTTATGTTTTTTTATTTGTGCGGACTTTCTGAACAAAAATCTTTGTACAATAATGAAATTTAGTCTAGAGAGACATTTGTCTCGATTCCTGCATATACTAAGATTGTGGAATGAAAGATCTAAATAAACGTAAAAAAGTAAAAGATCTTATGAACCTATCATGGGCTTATTTCTACGTTTGAAGTAGGAACGGAAGCCTGAAAAGATGAATATTAATATAGAGAAATTGGACGCGGAGGGGAATACCTTGGAAAAAATCATCGTCCGTGGCGGTAGGCAGTTAAGCGGTACTGTTAAAGTAGAAGGTGCAAAAAATGCCGTTTTGCCTGTTATCGCTGCATCCATATTAGCTAAAGAAGGTAAAAGTATCATTTCTGATGTACCTGAACTTTCGGATGTTTACACGATTAATGAAGTGTTACGCCAGCTAAATGCAGACGTAGTATTTGAAAATGGTCAAATTATCGTTGATGCGACAAAAGAATTAACAACAGAAGCTCCATTTGAGTACGTTCGTAAAATGAGAGCATCTGTATTAGTAATGGGATCATTGCTTGCACGTAACGGTAAAGCAAGAATTGCCTTACCAGGTGGATGTGCCATTGGATCTAGACCCATTGATCAGCATTTAAAGGGTTTTGAAGCGATGGGTGCGGAAGTCAAGGTAGGTAATGGTTATATTGAAGCTGAAGTAAAAGATCGCTTAGTTGGAGCTAAGGTTTACTTTGACACACCAAGTGTTGGTGCTACTGAGAATGTCATGATGGCAGCGACTTTAGCAAAAGGAATTACGACATTAGAAAATTGTGCAAAAGAACCGGAGATTGTAGATTTAGCCAACTACCTTAACAAAATGGGTGCTAAGATCCGCGGTGCGGGAACAGGTACCATTAAAATTGAAGGTGTTGAACAGTTAACGGGTGCTGAGCATAATGTCATTCCTGACCGTATTGAAGCAGGAACCTTTATGGTAGCAGCTGCGATCACGGGTGGAAATGTATATGTGCAAGGTGCTGTACCTGAACATTTAAGCTCATTAATTGCGAAAATGGAAGAAATGGGTGTTATTATTCAGGAAGAAGAAGATGGACTTCGAGTTATTGGTCCTGAACACTTAAAAGCAGTAGATCTTAAGACAATGCCACATCCAGGATTCCCAACTGATATGCAGTCACAAATGATGGCCCTATTATTAAAAGCAAAAGGCACGAGTATGATTACAGAAACTGTATTCGAAAATCGTTTCATGCACGTAGAAGAATTCCGTCGTATGAACGGAGAAATCAAAATTGAAGGACGTTCGGTTATCATCAATGGACCAGGAACACTTCAAGGTGCTGAAGTCTCTGCTACTGATCTTCGTGCAGGTGCTGCATTAATTATGGCTGGTCTGATTGCTGATGGATATACACGAGTTGGTGAATTAAAGCACCTTGACCGTGGATATGTGAAGTTCCATGAAAAACTAGCTGCATTAGGTGCGGACATTGAACGTATTGTAGAAGAACAGCCACAGACAGAACAAGAAATTAAAGTTTCAGATATAAATGCATAAATACTAAAAAGGGAGCTAGGTAGAGCTTCCTTTTTTTGTTGTTTCATTTAATAAAATTCTATACGTACCAGCCTATATAAAAGTGTATGCGAAATAATATAAAACATTCTTTACAGTAATATTACATAGTTATCTGAAAACAAGGAGTAATTCTAGTAATAAGTTTTAAAAGAGTTAAGAGATTTAGTCATAATAGTTTGTCCACCTCCATAAAAATGATAGTAAGCAACTTGATTTACATAAATACTTGGATGGAGGCTGGAAAACGTGAAACCGTTAAAACCAATGATTATACTAGGGTCAACCTTATTCGTTATTACGTTAATCGTACCAAGCATATTAGTCGCACCATTTACAGAAGAAACAAAGGGATCGTTAGTAGAGGATTTACAACCTCAAGTATTAACAACTGCCGTTGAAAATACGATTCCTGTTTCGGTACCGGTCTATCGTACAGCCAAGAAGGTTATTGAAGAAATACCCATTGAACAATATGTGGTGGGAGTAGTTGCATCTGAGATGCCAGCAGAATTTGAAGAAGAAGCATTAAAAGCACAGGCATTAGCGGCACGAACCTATATAGTAGAGCAATTACTGAGTGAAGGAACGATTGGAATTCCAAAGGGTGTCGAGGGAGCAGAAGTAACAGATACAGTTAATCACCAAGTGTATAAAGATTTAGCTGACTTAAAAGCCCACTGGAAAGGTGATTATGACTGGAAGCTAGAAAAGATTACAAAGGCCGTAAACGACACGGCGGGACAAATCCTAACCTATGAAGGATCACCAATCTCAGCCATGTTCTTCTCAACCAGTAATGGATTCACGGAAAACTCGGAAGACTATTGGACAAACGAGTTTCCTTACTTACGAAGTGTGGAGAGTAAGCACGGTGATGAGCAATCACCAAAATATATAACAAGCACATCCATTTCAGTAAGCCAATTCGAGAAATTATTAGGCGTTAGAATAGGAAACAGCAGTGAAATCGGAACCATTACCGCCCGTACAGAAGGAAACCGAGTAGCATCTGTGAAAATTGGAGACAAAACCTTCTCAGGTCGAAGAATCCGTGAAGACCTAGGTCTATACTCTTCTGATTTCAGCTGGGAACGAAAAGGTGATCAAATTATAATTACAACAAAAGGCTACGGCCACGGAGTAGGAATGAGCCAATACGGAGCCAACGGACTCGCCCAACAAGGAAGAACCTACGAAGAAATCGTCCGTCACTACTACCAAGGAATTGAAATCACCCCAGTCACCCCGTTTTTAGACAAATTAACGGCGTTTAAATAATCAAGTCTAAACAGTAATAAAACAATAAATACAATTGCTTTACCACATTAACGCATTGGGGGCCAGGCCCCCAATGCGTTAATTCGTTAAAGTAGGAGTTTTCTCGACAAAAAATTGATAGCTTTTAGGTCCAGGGAATAAGGATATGGTTTTGGTAGTTGTTAAGAAGGGTGGTGGATTACCATTCACGTAATAGTGGTAGCTGCTCCAGTGGTATTGAGTGGGATGTTCAACAATTTCAGCATGGACGGGGTTCATGTGAATATAACGACCAGCGTCTACAAAGTATTTTTGAGAGTCAATCAGCTTGGCACCATATCTACCTTGGAAGACGTGACCATCAAGTTCATATTTCTTATTGAAGTAGTTGGCATAGGAAGTTTGAATGGACCACATGATTTGAGGAATGGGAGTATGGGTCGTTTCTAGAAGTAGGTGAAGGTGGTTTGACATGAGGCAATAGGCGTGGAGATGAAATGGGGTCTCTACTTGCGTTTCAGCAATTAAGGATAAATATTTTTCGTAATCATACGGGCTGTTATAAATGTTAGATCTCCTGTTTCCTCTACTAGTAATATGATAGATTGCTCCAGGAAACCAGACTCGTGGTCTTCTGCTCATTACATCACTCCTTATTTTTGATAACTATTTATTAGGTATTAAATATAGAAAATCCTGCTTTCCTGAATAAGAAACCAATACTTTTATAAAAAAAATTACTATCTATGAATAATACAAACAAGTTTGTCGAAAAATAAAATTTAAATTTTTTTTAATAAATGTATAGATTTACGAGATTCTGTTCAGAATGATTGTTGAGGTGATGATAATGATGAGAGAGGAAGAAAACAAAAATCCTCGTAAGTCAAAAAACAATTTATTTAAAAAACGTTGGGTATTCCCGGCAATCTATCTTTTAAGTGCAGCAATCATTCTGACAGCCGTATTATGGTATCAAAACAGTACGACTGAGTTAGCGGATCCTACTACAGAAACAGAAACAGAAGTACCAGGAACTGCTGCAGGAAATGAAGAGTCTGTACCAGTAGTAAGCAATGTTGAGAAGTTCTCTATGCCTGTCGTTGACCCTAATTCTATTGAAATCCAGAAGCACTTCTACGATGACGAAGCAAGTGAAGAGGAACAGGAAGCAGCCCTAGTATTCTATAATAATACGTACACTGGTAACACGGGTATCGATATTGTAAGCAAAAACGGGGAAAGCTTTGATGTAGTAGCATCACTAAGTGGTACTGTTACAGCGGTTAAGAAAGATCCATTACTAGGTTATCTAGTAGAACTTGATCACGGTAATGGTGTGACAACAATGTATTCAGCTTTAGAAAATGTAAAGGTTGAAGAAGGTTCCAATGTTGAGCAAGGCGAGCTTTTAGCTACTGCAGGTCGTTCTTTATATAACGAAGAAGCAGGAGTTCATGCTCACTTTGAAATCCGTAAAGACAATGAGCCTGTTAATCCTTTAGACTTCTTCGAAAAGAATCTAACTGCACTACAAGAAATGAAAGAAGCTGCAGCTGATACAGAAAAAAATCAAGAAGAAGTAGAATCTTCTGAAGATGCAACAGATGAAGAAACAGAAGAAGACGCTGCTGACGAAGAATCACCTGAAGAAGGTGAAGAAGATGCAGAGGGAGACACAGCTGACACTCCAGATGCATCCATTGGACAAGCTAAAGCTTAATCTAATCTACAAATTCTCGTTAACAACACAACAACTTGATACAAAACCTATCCATACAGTGTGGATAGGTTTTTTTCTGTTTTAACGCTTTAAACCAATGGGGGCCAGGCCCCCACCGCTTTAAAGCGCCGGGGGCCTGGCCCCAACAATAGTAACGTATTAAAGTAATAAAGGTAGGTGTATATTTTACAATTTTCTGATATAATTATGCCAAGATGTTTCGGTATACGAAATGTATATAGATAAGAGGAGGAAGTTAACATGGATTATTTATCGCACCCTTATTCATCACAACGCGTAACGACTGTTGCTAGAAAAGGTATGGTTGCTACTTCACAGCCACTTGCTGCTCAAGCTGGTTTGGATATATTGAAAAAAGGTGGAAATGCAATAGATGCTGCAATTGCGACAGCTGCTTGTCTAACAGTAGTTGAACCCACTTCAAATGGTATTGGCGGAGATGCTTTTGCTCTAGTTTGGGTAAAGGGAGAGCTTCATGGCCTAAATGCTAGTGGACCAGCACCGAAGAATCTATCAATTGAAGCTGTAAAAGAGCGTGGCCATGAAACGATGCCTAAGCTTGGATTAATTCCTGTTACAGTTCCTGGCGTACCAGCAGCTTGGGCTGAACTATCAAAGCGATTTGGTAAACTACCTTTATCAGAAGTACTAAAGCCTGCCATTGAATATGCAGAAAACGGATTCCCGTTATCTCCAATTCTTGGTAAGTACTGGGGTTATGCTTATAAAGCGTATCAGCAAGCGGCTACTGGTGATGAATTTAATGGATGGTTTGAAACGTTTGCTCCTAATGGACGTGCACCAAAGATTGGTGAAATGTGGAGTTCTCCTGGTCACGCGTCAACACTAAGAGAAATTGGTGAAACGAACGCTGAATCTTTCTATAGAGGAAATCTAGCAAAGAAAATAAGTGATTTCTCTAAACAACACAATGGGTTTATTACAGAAGAAGACCTTGCTGATTACCAACCAGAATGGGTACAGCCAATCAGTGTAAACTATCGTGGCTATGATGTATGGGAAATCCCACCGAACGGTCAAGGCTTAGTTACACTTATGGCCCTAAACACATTAAAAGGGTATGAGTTTTCAGAAAGAGATAATCTGGATACGCTACATAAGCAGTTTGAAGCTATGAAGTTAGCATTCACAGATGGGAAAAAATATATTACTGATCCTAGAAAGATGAAGGTATCAGTAGAAGACCTATTATCAGAATCTTTTGCTGATCAAAGAAGATCATTAATCGGAGAAGAAGCTGTTACCCCAGAACCGGGTACACCATCTAAAGGTGGTACAGTTTACTTAGCAACAGCGGATGAAGAAGGGAACATGGTCTCCTTTATCCAAAGTAACTACATGGGCTTTGGTTCCGGAGTAGTCGTACCTGGAACAGGCATCTCACTTCAAAACCGTGGGCATGACTTCTCACTAGACCCAACACATGATAATGCACTAGAACCTGGTAAGAAAACCTATCACACTATTATTCCTGGCTTCCTAACAAAAGGTAATGTACCAGTAGGACCATTCGGTGTAATGGGTGGCTATATGCAACCACAAGGTCATTTACAAGTCGTTATGAACACAGTTGACTTTGGTCTCAATCCACAGGCAGCTCTAGATGCACCAAGATGGCAATGGACAGAAGGAAAGAAGTTCCAAGTCGAGCCAAACTTCCCACTACATCTTGCTCAAGCTCTAGCAAGAAAAGGACATCAAATTGAAGTGGCACTAGACACAGGAGGATTTGGCCGTGGGCAAATCATCTGGCGTGACCCAGAAACAGGCGTCCTTACAGGTGGTACCGAAAGCAGAACCGATGGGTCTATCGCTTCGTACTAAAAATAACTGATACTAATAAACAAGGCAGGGGAGGCGTTCATGCTTTACCTCTTTAAAGCATCGGGGGCCTGGCCCCCGTCCCTTTAAAGGATTAAAGTACAACTCGCTCCCCTATCATATAGAGGAGGAACCAGGGATGAAGAAGTTGTTATTAACGGGGTTTGTTCCGTTTTTGGAATTTAGGGTGAATCCGACAGAGGAGATTGCAAAGGCGTTAGACGGTAAGGTGATTGGGGACTATGAGGTCGTTGGTCGAGTGTTACCGGTGGAGTTTAGTCAGACTGCTGTTCGGGCGATTGAGTTATATGAAGAAGTTCAACCAGATGTGGTAATTCATTTAGGGTTAGCGGGTGGTCGTTCGAAGATTACACCTGAGCGAATTGCGATTAACTGTTCGGATGGAGCAGCCGATAACAGTGGGGTTGTCTTAGAGGATGCAACGATTAAAGAAGATGGTCCAGACGGCTACTTCTCGACACTTCCCATTCGGAAGTTTGTAAATGTATTAAAGGAAAACAATCTACCTGCTACAATCTCAAATTCTGCGGGTACCTATCTATGCAATTTTGTCATGTACAATACTCTTCATTATATTCAACAACAAGGTAAACAAACGAGAGCTGGCTTTGTCCATATCCCAGCTTCTCATGAATTAAGCATTCAGCAGCCTTCTGTGCCAAGCTGGTCACAACAGGATTTGCAGCGTGGAATTGAATTAATGATTCAATCACTAGATTAGGAGGAACAGAAATGACTTTTTCTATTGTTGGTTATGATCCAGAAACAAAAGAACTAGGGATTGCCGTACAGTCTAAATTCCTTGGTGTCGGTTCAGTGGTACCTTGGGCAAAAGCGGGGGTAGGCGCTGTGGCGACCCAATCCTATGCGAATACAACGTATGGACCAAAAGGCTTGGAGTTAATGGCCTCAGGAAAAACGGCTCAAGAAGCACTAGATGCTCTAACATCCGAAGACGAACAAGCAGAATTTCGTCAGGCTGGAATTGTAGATGCAGAGGGGAATGCAGCAACTTTTACCGGTGAAAAGTGTTATGACTGGGCAGGCGGTGTCACGGGTAAACACTTTGCTGCTCAAGGAAACATTCTTGTAAGTGAAGAAACCGTGCTAGCAATGGCCAAAACATTTGAAGCAACTAAAGGTACCCTTGCAGAGAGACTATTAAAAGCACTAGATGCCGGACAAGACGCAGGCGGCGACAGCCGTGGCATGCAATCAGCAGCACTATTAGTCGTAAAAGAAAAGGGGGGCTATGCTGGTTACAATGACCGCTATATTGACCTCCGTGTCGACGAGCACCCAGATCCTATTAAAGAATTAATTCGGATTTACGAGCTTCAGCAATTATACTTTGCTCCAACGAAAGAGGAGAACATCCTAGATATTGTTGGAGATGTAAGAACTAATCTAGTAACCCAGCTTAATCGACTTGGGTACCTTAACACACTAGAAGTAAGCGATGAAGAACTCTATCAATCCCTGACAACGTATATCCATACAGAGAATTTTGAAGGTCGCGAACAAGAACAAGGAAAAATTGACCGAGAAGTATTAAATTATATGAATAAATAAAGCGAACGAGGCTAGTCATTAATTGTAGACTAGCCTCGTTTTATGTAGAAAAGTTTCAAGAGGGTTCATCTTGACGGTAAATAGAAAGTTTTGGATAATATAATTATTGTAAAATTAGAAAAATTTTACTATACATAATCATTCCATTTAAGGTATGATTAACCAACATAATGATAACGCTTACAAAAGTTACAGGAGGAATAAGTTATGATGTTGATCCTCATCTTACTCATCACTGGATTTTCGCTTTTTTATACGTTTAAAAAAAGGAAGCCACAGCTTCTCGTTCTACCTTTCTTATTTCTATTTATCTATTTTATTGTTGAAATCGCGCTAGTTCCTGCGCCTTTCATAGACACTATTAAGTTTATTTTTGCGATTGGCTAAAAATCTTGAAAGGTTGTGATCTATGGAAATACAATGTCCCAGTTTTAGTTGGTTTCTCGCTAATTAATTTGGAGGTGATGAAATGAAGAAGATTGATAAAAGTGTAGCGGATGCCTATTTCCGTGAGAAAACTAGAAATATTATCATTTATCTTATTATTTGGTTCATCGTTTCATTTGGTGTTGTCCTCTTTGCAGAACCGTTATCCAATTTTACATTCTTAGGCTTCCCATTCCATTATTACATGGGAGCACAAGGATCAATTTTAACCTTTATTATCTTATTGTTTGTAAATGCAAAAGTTAGTGACAAAATTGATCAAAAATATGGCATTGATGAAGCTCAAAATGAAATGTTGAGCGCTGGGAAATCACTAGACCACTAATAGAGGACGTTGTATAAAGGGGGAATGATCGTGGATTTACAGTTTTTTGTATCTTTATCCATTATTCTGGCAACATTTGCTCTGTATATCGGTATCGCTTACTACAATAAAGCAACTGCTACGTCGGACTTTTACGTAGCAGGACGAGGGGTACCACCTATTTTTAACGGAATGGCCATTGGTGCTGACTGGATGAGTGCTGCTTCCTTCATTGGATTGGCAGGAACGGTCATGTTACTAGGCTACAACGGATTAGCCTATATTATGGGTTGGACAGGTGGATATTTATTATTAACTTTCTTACTGGCTCCACAATTAAGAAAGTACGGGCGTTACACAGTTCCTGAATTTATCGGAGATCGCTATGAGAGTCATTCAGCTCGTATCATTGCGGCTATTTGTACCATCGTAATCAGTTTTACATATTCGATTGGTCAGTTGTCAGGTTCAGGGGTTGTTATTGGTAGACTCTTTGAAATTAATGCGGCAACGGGAACAATGATTGGTGTTGTATTAATTGCCATTTATGCAGCATTCGGTGGAATGAAAGGAATTACCTGGACTCAGGTTGCACAATATATCATCCTCATCATCGCTTACTTAATTCCAGTTATTTTCATGTCTCTACAATTAACAGGGAATCCAATACCTTGGATATCATATGGAAATATTGTGAATGAATTAGGCGCATTAGACCGTGAACTAGGTGTATCGGAATACTTTGCACCTTACTCATCAGGGTCTAAGTGGCAGTTTTTAGCACTACTATTTACATTAATGGCAGGAACAGCTGGGCTTCCTCACGTTATTGTTCGATTCTATACCGTTTCAACGATGAAAGCAGCTCGCTGGTCAGGAGCATGGGCATTATTATTTATTGGACTTTTATACTTATCAGCTCCAGCCTATGCGGCTTTCTCTCGCTTTATTTTAATGAAAAAAGTAGCTGGTCAACCGATTGATCAATTACCTGCATGGACTGAATCTTGGGTAAACACTGGAAAGCTTAAACTTGCTGATACAAATGGGGACGGCATCCTTCAATGGGCTGAACTAATTATTGATCGGGACATCGTGGTTATGGCAACCCCGGAGATTGCAAACCTAGGCGTGTTTGTCATTGGATTAGTGGCAGCGGGTGCGATGGCTGCGGCTCTATCAACAGCGGGTGGACTTTTAATTGCTATTTCCTCTTCCTTTGCTCACGATATTTACTACCGTGTGTTAAAGCCAGATGCATCAGAAAAAAATCGTCTAGCTGTAGCAAGATGGACGATTGTAATTGCAACAGTGATTGCAGGTATTGTTGCTCTAGACCCACCAGGAGCAATTACGCAAATTGTTGCTTGGGCCTTCGCTCTTGCATCAGGAACATTCTTCCCTGCCCTTTTACTCGGCATTTGGTGGAAGAGATCAAATGCTCAAGGGGTTACAGCTGGAATGATCGTTGGTCTAGCAGTCACTCTCGCCTACATCTTTGCAGCTAAAGCAGGGGTATTCACGATTCTAGGTATTATAGACACGGGTGCCGGAGTCTTTGGTGCGGCTGCCGCGATTATTACAAACATTGTCGTGTCACTAGCAACACCTGCTCCATCATTAAAATCTCAGGAAGAAGTCATGGATCTACGTTATCCTGAACAAATGAGCTATAAAGATGGAGAAGTGTGGATGAACGACTCTAAATAATCTAAATCAAAAGCTGTCTTAGGACAGCTTTTTTTCTTGTCTATCTATATGGATGTAATTCATAATAAAAGTAAAGTAGCACATGACCAGGAGTAAATATGAAGACAATCGTTAAGTTTTTCTCAGTTTCAATTATTTTAGTGGGACTCATACTAATATCATTATCTATAAAAGAACTATACCAATCCAATCAAAGTCAAAAGAATGCGATGGCAAAAGCAGAACAAGTCATACAGTCTGCTACAGCCAAACAGGTTCAATCTTCTCAGTTCATCATAGAACAACCGTCTAAAGGTGACGTGATAGGTACACTGGAGATCCTAAAGCTTAATTCCACATTACCTATAATAGAAGGAATAGATGAAGAAGAGCTTGAGAAGGGAGTCGGGCATTATCCCGGAACAGCTTTACCTACTGAAAAGAATCAAATCGTGTTATCAGGTCATCGGGATACTGTATTTAAAAATTTTGACCAACTAAACCTAGGAGACATCTTCACTTTAAACGTTTCATACGGTTCATATCATTATAAAATTACGAAGACAGAAATTGTGGGCGCTAATGATCTTAGTGTTATCACTTCTGACTATACGGAGGAAATACTAACCGTCACAACTTGCTATCCATTCGGATTTGTGGGGAACGCTCCTAATCGATATATTATAACTGCCAATAGAATAGACTGAAGTAAAAAGGCATTCTTTCAAATAATAATGGAAAGGATGCTTTTTATATAAGGCTCTTTTCTAAAACTTTGTTGCTTTTCCATCTTATAAATCAGCAATTTCGCCATATTTAATACGATTAGACTGATTTATTAAAGGTAGAAAAGAGCAACTCTCTAGATTTAAAGCAGAGACTTTATACGAAAGCAACAATCTATACGAAAACAGCCTTATATAAAATTTTAATACGTTTTACTGTGAAAATGTTAAATACATATATGACTCTTTCAATATACAAAACCATCAATCTATATAACCCTTCAAATCTAGCAAGTCCCCAGTTCGACATATTTCCCAGAAAATAAACCCTATCCGACAATATACACTCTATTAAATCATTTCTAGTAGAAAAGTCAGCTGCTACAAACGAGTTCGCTTCAAAATAAATTTGTACTAATTCTGGAAATTCTTACATATTGCATTAACAGGGCGAAAGTTTCTAAAAAATCAGAGAAAACCCTTGTCCTAATTGACTTTTTAGCATATATCCGCAACCAAGCTAATAAAATGTTACAAACCTAACAAAGAGAGTGTTTGAGGTGAGGGATCGTAAATTGTCTTCGAAGGATCCAAAAAATAAATTCCTCTAAGATGAACGAGCATAATTCCTTCTTCGTAGCTAACTTACACGAGTCTCATTTCACACTTCTCACATCCAAATTAGGGAGGCGAGTAGTGTGCACGATTACATCAGAGAGCGTACTATCAAGATTGGGAAGTATATCGTGGAGACAAAGAAGACTGTTCGCGTGATTGCGAAAGAGTTTGGTGTTTCCAAAAGTACTGTTCATAAGGACTTGACGGAAAGATTACCAGAAATTAATCCAGAACTAGCGAATGAAGTAAAGGACATTCTTGATTACCATAAATCAATTCGTCATTTACGTGGTGGTGAAGCAACAAAGCTAAAGTATAAGAAAGAAGAGCATGAAGAGGTAGTAAAATAAGCTGTTTTTTTCAGCTGAAAATGCGTTGTTTTATCAGTTTTCGACATACTCTTTCAAATTTTCCTTGATTTTTTCTGTGAACTCATATACTCTTCGTCAAATTGTGATAATATATCTATAGAATATTATCGTTGTGAATTTGCAAGGAGGACAAAGGGAATGTTTGCAAGGGATATTGGAATTGATTTAGGCACGGCTAATGTATTAATACATGTTAAAGGAAAAGGAATTGTTCTTAATGAGCCATCAGTAGTAGCGATCGACCGTAATACTGGGAAAGTCCTTGCAGTTGGTGAAGAAGCTAGACGAATGGTTGGACGTACACCAGGGAATATAGTTGCGATTCGTCCTTTAAAGGATGGAGTTATTGCAGATTTCGACGTAACAGAAGCAATGCTAAAGCATTTCATTAATAAGCTTAATGTAAAGGGCTTTCTTTCAAAACCACGCATTTTAATTTGCTGCCCAACGAACATTACGAAGGTAGAACAAAAAGCAATTAAAGAAGCTGCCGAAAAAAGCGGTGGGAAAAAAGTGTATCTAGAAGAAGAACCAAAGGTTGCGGCTATTGGTGCTGGTATGGACATTTTTCAACCAAGCGGTAATATGGTAGTTGATATTGGCGGTGGTACAACAGATATCGCAGTTTTATCTATGGGAGATATCGTCACCGCCTCTTCAATTAAAATGGCCGGAGATAAATTTGATAATGAAATCCTTAATTACATTAAGCGTCAGTACAAGCTGTTAATCGGTGAAAGAACAGCTGAAGATATAAAAATTAAAGTCGCTACTGTATTCCCGGGTGCTCGTAACGAGGAGATCGATATTCGTGGTCGAGATATGGTTTCAGGCTTACCAAGAACAATTACTGTTCGCTCAGAAGAGATTGAGAAAGCTCTTCGTGAATCAGTTGCTATTATTGTACAAGCTTCTAAAGGTGTTTTAGAGAGAACTCCACCAGAACTTTCAGCTGACATTATTGATCGTGGGGTTATCTTAACTGGAGGAGGAGCGTTATTACACGGAATCGATACGCTTCTTTCAGAAGAACTTCGTGTTCCTGTGCTAATTGCAGAAAACCCTATGGATTGTGTGGCAATTGGAACAGGAATTATGTTAGATAGTATGGACAAGCTTCCTAGAAGAAGCTTTGCATAAGGCTCTTTTCTAGTACTTTGTTACAGCCTTGTACAAAGGCCTGTATAGAGAAAATAGCTAATTTTGGTTAATGAGATTCGTTGTAAACTCCATTATAATAAATGTATGGATTAGTTCGAGAGGAGACACTTTATGCTTAGAGGCTTTTATACAGCAGCATCTGGAATGCTTTCGCAACAAAGAATGACAGAAATGCTTACTAATAATATGGCAAACGCAAATACACCTGGTTTCAAAGCAGATCAGGCAAGTATGCGGGCGTTTCCTGAACTATTATTACAACGAATGAATAACCCAGGCGTTCCTAATACAGATCGACAACTACCAGGGGGACATACAATAGGGTCTATCAACACTGGATCTTACGTTCAAGAAACAATACCGAACTTCATCCAGGGTGATTTGCAAGATACGGGTAGGAAAACGGATATTGCTTTATTAGACTTGAATGTGCCAATTGATGTTTTAACTGGTCAAAAGTCATCCCTATTTTTTAGCGTACAAAATGCAAACGGTGAAAATAGATATACAAGAAACGGTAACTTTACCATTGATGGACAAGGCTACTTAACCACAAATGAAGGTTATTATGTTCTTAACGAGAACAATCAAAGAATAAATATTGCGAGTGGTGAATTTGCTCTTCAAGAAGACGGAACCATTCTTGAAAATGGACAAGTAGTCGGAAGAATCAATATCGTGCTAGCGGAAGACCCTAATTCCTTGATAAAAGAAGGAAATGGTCTATTTCGTACTGAAGATGGACAAGCTCTTCAAACAGCTATCGGGAATCAGGAAGTGGCGTATTCGCTAAAGCAAGGGTTTATTGAACGTTCCAATGTTGATGCTGCTCAGACGATGACACAGATGCTTTCTGCATTTCGTGCTTTTGAAGCAAACCAAAAAGTTCTCCAAGCTTATGATAAAAGCATGGAGAAGGCTGTCAATGAAATTGGCCGATTATAAAAGGTTGAAAAGGTGATAATATGAATCGTTCGATGATAACTGCAACGAATACGATGACACAACTTCAAAAGCAACTGGACAACATTAGTCATAACATTTCTAACGTTAATACAGTCGGATATAAAAAGCGTGAAACTAACTTCCAAGAGCTTCTTTTCCAACAGTTTAATAACCAACCAATTGACAGAAATGAAGTAGGTCGATTAACACCGAATGGAATTAGACAAGGAACGGGCGCTAAAGTTTCTCATACAAGTCTACAACTTAACCAAGGCAATATTATCACAACAGAACGTATGCTAGATATTGCATTACTGAAAGAAAATCAATTTTTTGAAATAGAAGTCGATGGACAAACTCATTATACAAAGGATGGTTCCTTTAGTCTCTCGGTTTTACCAAGTGGTGAGACTCAGCTTGTAACGAGCGATGGTCACCCAGTGTTAAGTGAGACGGGTGCGATTATTTTTAGAGAAGGCCAAACAGGATTCTCCATTAGTAATAATGGGGAGTTGACCGTAAATTATGAGGATGGTTCTTCTGAAGCATTTGACCTGTCCATCGCACAAATTCAACGCCCACAACTTCTACAATCTGCAGGAAGCAATTTTTATGCATTGCCTAATTTGGATAATTTAGGTATTTTAGAAGTAGACGTATTTGCGGCAATTAACAGAAACGATATTTCAGTTCAACAAGGTGCACTGGAGCAATCGAATGTTGAACTACAAAAAGAAATGACGGAAATGATTAATACTCAACGATCTTACCAATTTAACGCTAAATCCATTTCAATCGCAGATCAAATGATGGGTCTGGTGAATGGAATTAGATAAGTGTTATGAAGGGGAATAAGTATATGATGCCAAGCGTAGAAAATGTAGAAGTAAAGACACGTGAAGATGTGAAAAAGAATAAAAAAGAGCGAAAAGAAAAGGCTGCGAAAGAGAAACCAGTTAAGATTCGCATACGTCTTTTTCCTATATGGCTACGTTTACTCATTATTGTTCTTCTTTTGGGATTAAGCTTATTGGCAGGAGTAGCTGTTGGGTATGGTATAATTGGGAACGGCGAAATCAAAGATGCCTTTGAAGAGTCGACCTGGACACATATTATTGATTTAGTGAAAAAGAAATAAGGTAAAGGAAGGAGACGACTCCTTCCTTTTTTGCACGTTTATGCTTATAATACAAAAAACACCTATACATACAAAAGGAGAATGATTTATGCTGGACATTAACCAAATTAAAGAGGTCATTCCACATCGTTACCCATTTTTATTAGTGGATAAAGTGTTAGAAATGGAAGAAGGAAAGCGCGCTGTTGGTATTAAAAATGTAACGGCTAATGAAGAGTTTTTTAATGGACATTTTCCCGACTATCCCGTCATGCCAGGAGTATTAATTGTGGAAGCATTGGCACAAGTCGGTGCTGTTGCCATGCTAAGCAAAGAGGAGAATAAAGGTCGTCTTGCCTTTTTTGCAGGCATCGATAGCTGTCGTTTTAAAAGACAGGTAGTCCCTGGTGATCAACTACGTCTAGAAGTTGAGATTACTCGTCTAAAGGGACCTGTTGGTAAAGGAAAAGCAACAGCGACAATTGATGGGGAACTCGTTTGTGAAGCAGAAATTATGTTTGCATTAGGTGAAAAGAAGGAATAACTAAATTTATGAAGTCATCTATCCATGTAGGATAGGTGACTTTTATTTTTTTTCGCATTTATTTTTCTGTATGCAAGTTTTTACTATTTTGGGGCAACATAATCAAGGACCAATAGATGGTGGTCATAAAAAATATCGTTCATGAAAGGATGGTTAAATATGAGCAAAAAATGGTTAATGTTACTTACAAGCTCTCTTTTAGCTGCATTTTTAATGACAGGTTGTGCAGTTGACGATCAAGATCCAGCACCTCCAGGAGAAGAGGATAATGGAATGGAAACAGAAACAGAATTAGAAAACGACATTGAGGATGCTATTCCTGGTGGAGAAGGAAACGGTGCAGACGAAATGACTCCTGCTGATGAAACAACGCCTGGTGACAACGAAATGGAAGAAGGCACACCTGGTGAGGAAGACGAAGGGCTAATGGAAGACCCAGAAGAAAATATGGAAGAAGGTACTGAGAACGGAATGGGTACCGAAGAAGAAAATAAATAAAAATGTAAAGCAGCCATGTGTAATACATACACATGGTTTTTTATATGTTTTAACGAAAGCTTGTCGAATTTTTCGTCTTAGTGGATTAGAAAATATATCATATCTAGTATATTTGTCTCATTTTTACAATAGTGTAAAGTAATGTTAACAATCTTGTATTATAGTAAGTTTGGTGGTGTAGGAATCCAAATAACGATCTGTGGAAAAAATCCTACTAAAAAACAGTTGGAAGGGGAATGAAATTGAGGTCTTCAAAACGAATGACTAGTTTTCTATTAATCTTTACGTTTTTAGTTAGTTTTTTTACACCAGCTATTCCAGGGGTGAAGGCAGCAGCGGGAACTAAGGCTACAGATTTATTTATCTCGGAGTATATTGAAGGTAGCAGTTTTAACAAAGCAATTGAGATATACAACGGGACAGGTACGGAAGTCGATTTATCGGCTTACTCAGTAGAGACTTACTTTAACGGGAGTACAACTACAACAGCCACTTTAAAACTTAATGGAATATTAGGGAGTGGAGATGAAGTAGTTATTGCACATCCGAGTGCTAATGCAGAGATTTTAGCGAAGGCTGATGTTACAAACGGAAGTGTAGCTAACTTCAATGGCGATGACGCAATCGTTCTTAAAAAAGCTGAAACAGTTATTGACTCATTTGGACAAGTTGGATTTGACCCAGGTTCGGAATGGGGTGGAGTGACGCAGGATGATACTCTTGTTCGTAGAGCTAGTATTTACTCTGGCGACACAGACCCATCTGACGTATTTGATCCAAGTCTTGAATGGGATGTTCATCCAAAGGATACCACTACATATTTAGGCTCACATAACAGTGCAACAACGCCAGACCCACAACCAGACCCATCAACAACCATCTCAATTTTAGAAGCACGTAAACTGACAAACAATACAACCGTAACAATCCAGGGAGTAGTGACAGCTGATAACTCTGCCATTGGTGGAGGTAAACTATCAACGTACCTTCAAGATGAGACAGCTGGAATCAACATCTACTCTTCGACATCTCAAGATCTAAAAGAAGGAGATTTAGTTAAAATTACTGGATCTCTTGCTGAATATAATAAATTAAAAGAAATTATCCCTACATCAATTGAAGTGTTAGCTCAAAATCAAGAGCTGCCACAGCCAAAATCTATCAATTTAGCAGAATTACAATCTGCAACAACTGCAGAACCACTAGAAGGTCAATTAGTAAAATTAACAGGCTTCGTATCATCAGTTCCTAGTTCACCTGCTGGTGGTGGATATAATGTATCGTTTATTGATGCTGATTTTAACAGCACGACTCTTCGTGTTATGCAAGGAACAAATGCCATTACTGCGCTAGAAAAAGGTAAATGGTACGAGGTTACAGCGATTGTCAGTCAATATAACACGTATCAAATTATTCCTCGTAAAGCTGAAGATATTGTTCTAGCAAGTGAACAACCGGAAGCACCTTCACAAGCGGGAACCTATTCATCTATCGTCAAGTCTGTAACAGATGGTGACACCATTAAGCTTGAGATACCTGTTTTAGGCGCAGATACAGTTCGTTATGTAAACATTGATACAGCGGAAACCTATCATACACCTAAAAATGAGTTAGATCAAAATCAATTAGAGTATGGAAATGCTGCAAAAGCATATATGAACACGTTATTAAAAGCTGGGGATGAAATCCTTATTAAGGTTGGGGAAGAAGCAACTGATGCGTATGGTCGCTTATTAGGACAGGTCATTCGTAAATCAGATGGTCTTAACACAAACCTTGAAATGGTCAAATCAGGAAACGCGGTAACTTATTTCATATGGCCAGTTGGAGATGAAGCTGACTATACGATGTTCCAAGCAGCTGTAAAAGAGGCAAAAGATGCTGGAATTGGAATATGGAACCTAGCTAATCCTCTTCTTGAACTACCATTTGAATTCCGTGCAAGAGAGCAAGGTAAAGGCTTATCACGTTATGTAGGGAATTCAGATACAAAACGATATGTGCAACCTGCTGACTTCAATGAAGTACCTGTAGAAAAAAGAGTGTTCTTTGCAAGTCCAGAAGAAGCAGAAGCGAATGGATATAAGGCAGTAACTGCAGAACAACCTGTAGAGGATCCGAATGGTTCTCAAGATAATATTGCTTTACAATTACTAAGCTTAAATGATTTACATGGCAAGATTGACCAAATGTATCAAGTTGATACTAATGGTGATGGTGCAATGGAATCAGTAGGGAGAATGGATTACGTAGCTGCTTACTTAAAGCAACGTGAGGCTACAAACCCTAATACACTAATTGTTCATGCTGGAGATATGATTGGTGGAAGCTCACCTGTTTCCGCTTTACTTCAAGATGAACCAACGGTAGAAATTATGGAAGCGATCGGCTTTGATTTTGGTACGGTTGGAAATCATGAGTTTGATGAAGGGACTCAAGAATTTTTACGTATGGTTAATGGTGGAGATCATCCAGGTGGTAAAGGAACAGAAAACTATGATGGTATGAACTTCCCTAATTTATGTGCAAACTGTATGTCAAAAGAAACGCACCAACCCATTTTACCTCCTTATGCCGTGTATGAGGTTGAAGGAGTGAAGGTTGGATTTATTGGAGTTAACACAGTAGCTACGGCGAATATGGTAATTCCATCTGGAATACAGGATATTTATTTTTCTGATGAAGCTACAGCAGTAAATAAAGCAGTAGATGAACTACAAGCTCAGGGGATTGAAGCCATTATCGTACTAGCTCACATGCCAGCTTCACAAGAAGGAGAAAGTGCAAAAGGTGATGCAGCAGACTTAGCAAATGAAGTACATGATGCAGTTGATATTATCTATGCTGCACATAACCATGAGATTGTAAATGCAGTCGTTGATAATAAGTTAATTGTTCAAGCGTTAGACTATGGTAAAGCATTTTCAGATGTGGATATAGAAATAGATTCAACTACAAAGGACATTGTAAAAAAGAATGCAGAAATCGTATATGTAAACCAAGCTGGAATCACTCCAGACCCAGAGGTTGAAGCAATTCTTGCTAAGTACGCTGCACAAACGGCAGAAATTATGAATCAAGTAATTGGTATGGCTGGGAAAGAGTTAAAAGGCGGTTACGCAGCAAAAGGTCTTATTGGTGATAATGCGTTAGGAAACCTTATTGCGGACGGAATGGCTTGGGCGATGAAATCTGACTTTGCATTAATGAACGGTGGAGGAATCCGGGACAATATTAATGCTGGAGAAATTACGTGGTCTGAACTGTTCAATGTCCAACCTTTTGGAAATACTCTCATTAAAGTGGAGATTACCGGTGCAGATCTAGAACAGATGATTAATGCTCAATTTTCATCGTATGGTCCAGATGTATCTATTGGAGGATTCAGATACACGTGGGATATTTCAACGAATAAAGTAGTAGATATCTATCTACCAAATGGGTCAAAGATTGATAAGACAGCTACTTACACTGTTACAGTGAACAATTACATGTATGAGCATAGCAGGGATAAATATAAGCTTCGTGCACTTGGAGAAAACCCAGTACAAGGGCCGATTGATCTTGATGCAACAGTAGAGTTTGTGAAAAGTTTTAATAACAGCCCAATCAATTATGTTGCGGAAGGTCGCATTTCTCAGGTGATGCCAATAAGTGAAACAGCAAAAGAAGTAAAATTACCAGAAGGTGGAGTCATTGATTTCAGTGGAGCAGTGTTTTCAAATTCAACACCTGTCACTGTTACCCTTAAGCCAGTTGTTACGGAAGATCTAATTTTTAACAACGGTGCTTATTCTATCGCCGGTATGATTCTAGATATTCACGTTTCTGATACATTTGATGGAGAAGTCACGCTGAAGTTCCCATATGATTCTTCAATGGGTACGGAAAATAGCCTAGGTATCTATCATTATAATAACGGGACATGGGTATACCAACCAACGAAGATTGTAGATGGTTACTTAGTTACTACCGTCTCTCATTTCTCTATTTATGGTGTATTGAAGAAAAATGATGTTGAGGCACCGGTTACAACATACTCTTTACCAGAAGGGGATTTATCAACAGGAGCCTATATTGATCATGTAACATTACATCTTGCAGCTACAGATCAAATGGCGGGCGTAAGTAAAACAGAATATCAAGTGAACAACGGAGAATGGAATATTTACCAAGCAAACAACGGGATCGTTGTTGATGCAGAAGGTAACACAACGGTTACGTTCCGCTCAACAGATAGTGTTGGAAATGTTGAAGATGTAAAAACTGTCAATGTGACAGTCGTAAAACCAACCATATACAATGTAAAAATATTTGTCCAAGAAGCCGATGCAAACAATGGCATGAAGACTTCGACAACAGCCAAACTTCAAAAGGTAGAACGTGAAAAAGGAGAAAAAGCATATAAAGAGCTGCAAAAGGTACGTGAACACCTTGAGAAAATGAACAGCAAACTATTTAACGAAACCGACAAAGCAGATATTCTCAAGCTGATTGAATATATTATAGAAAATAGTAAGCTATAAACAAGAAAAGCTTCTCTCGTATGGAGAGAAGCTTTTTTAAGTAGAAAAATAAACATGACAAATTATATAATCACTCAAACCAGTCATCAGTAAAATATTGAAACACGGCATCCATCACAATATCATCTAAATAGCGGTCGAGTTCTTCTTCCGTTAATTTGATGAGATCTTCTTCATTTACTGAAACATTCATGAATGATGTTTTCATTTGCATGATTTTACTCCTCCAAATACGCGCTCTTTACATAATTAGACTCTTATTCTAGTAAAAGGTTACAAGGAAAATGAAATTTTTTTTATGAACCTAGTAAAGAAAGAGAATCTAAAAATACAATCCACGAAGAGAAGGTACCTATTAAAATAGCGAGCCAAAAAAAGGCGACATATCTGGGCCATGTTTTAGGCTCTGTCATGGAATAAAAGAAAAGAACAGAGATGAAGACCCAAGTTAGAAAAATAATACTCGCTAGCATAAAAATAAAAAAAGCAGTCCATCCTGACGACCATGCACTATGTATAAATAAGTAAGCAGGAACGGATAGAGCAAATGGTGTAGCTAGAATAAATACAATAGATTGAACGAGAAAAAATGCGAAAAATTGCTTAATATCTTTTCCAACTTCTATATTTGGAATCGCAATAATTTTATCTTTTATTGGTAGTAATGGTTTCATGATATCCATGCTGATCCCCCCTGTTCTTATGGTAACAGGGGAAAACTGTGAATTTTGCTGAACGTTGTCGAACGGGTAAAACTTTTCCAATCGTTACCAAATAATACTTTAGTACTAGTATGATAGACCATTAGGGTAATAGTATTTCTTGCAAAAATTTGTCAAAATGAAATAATAAACCTTTCAAAAGGTTTTGCCCAAGTTGGTTAGTGCTTCGCTCATTCGACCAGTTTGGGCTTTTTAATATGCAAAAAATGAGGTACGATATAAATTAACAGAATATTAGTATAATACATGTACATAGGTGGGGATTTCGTGACAAAAAAGCAAATGTTTTCCTTTATAGATAGTCCTGACCGTATATTTATGACAGTGATTTCATTGGTTGGTTGGTTTTGTGTGGGTATACAGCTAATTGCCATTGATACATGGAACGACCCTTGGATTTATGGTTTACTTCTTATCTTTTTTTTAATATGTGAATATTATCCAATGCCAGTATGGCGAGGCTTCTCTTCTATTAGTTTTCCTGTCGTTTTTGTTATCTACTTTATTTATGGACTACCCATTGCTGTGTTCAGTTATGCATTAGTGATGTTTTTGATTAGTATTATAAAGCGACGCCCCTTACGGATAATATTCTTTAATCCATCGCAATTGCTATTAAGTCTATATATCGGAGCTGTTATATCTGATTATATAATGACTTCCTGGATCAGTTTATCCAATACGGTTTTCTCACAAATCGTAGAGCTCGCCCTCATGTCCATCATTTTTTACATTGTAAATAATTTAATTGTGGATATTGTCCTACTTTTAAGACCTCAACACTATCCTTATAAAGTATGGAAGCAAAAGTTTCTTTCAGAGCTTAATAGTCTTGGAATATCCTTTGTATATGCTTGTCTATTTATTATCCTAGGTAGTCAGAACAGGGGACAAATAGATGTATTCACTTTTTTCTTCTTCTTTTCTCCACTTGTGGGACTGGCTTTACTAAGCTCATCGATTGTTCGCATAAGAAAGGAAAGAACTCGGTTAAAAGCATTGTTTTCACTTACTTCCAATTTAAATAAAATGCTACCGGATCATAATTGGCTGGATGTGTTAAAAACAAGTTTTCATGAGTTGATTGATGTAGAGGCTATGATCTTATGGACAAATGAAAACGGCAAATGGAAAATGAGTTCGCATAAAGGAAAGGTAAGTACAAAACCACTCACAATGGAAATGGTGGAACAGCTTCAAACGCTAAAAGTACCGTTAGTCATTACCGATCGAAAATATGAATCACTTCTAACGGATATCTATTTTGAACAAAAACAAAGAAGTTTTGTGTATGCCCCTCTCGTGATAGATCAGGAAACGGTTGGCGTATTTGCGATAGCACGAAGTAGAACAAAAGCCTTTGGACACGAAGAAATACAGGCGATTGCTACTCTTTCCAATCAGCTTGCAGTTATTCTTAAAACGAGATTATTAATTGAGGAAAAAGAGAAAAGAAGTATAGTAGAAGAACGAAACCGAATCGCCCGTGATATCCATGACGGAGTGGCTCAGACGATAGCGGGGGCCCTAATGAAGCTAGAAACGGCTCAAAGGAAATGGGAAAAATCACCAGAAGAAACTAAAATTTTAGTAATAGATAGTATGGATAAACTGCGAGGCAGCTTAAAACAAATCAGACAGTCGATCTATGCATTGAGACCGTATATAACAGAACGTGTTGGTCTGCAATCAGCCATTAAGCAACGAATAACAGTATTTGAAAAAGAGACGGGTCTTAGCTTTACCTATGAAGAACGAGGTGAAAACCTGTCATTAAGTTCTATGGTTGAAAAAATCTTATACGATACGTTTCAGGAAAGTGTTCAAAATATTATCAAGCATGCCCATGCCACAAAGGTAGAAATTCTATTAAGTTATCAAAAAGAACATATTTTACTACGTGTCAAAGATAACGGAGTAGGGTTTTCGTTAGTGGAAGCTATGATGAAAGCACAAAAAGAGCCTCATTTTGGAATTCTGCAGATGAATGATGCGGCAGAACGGATTGGTGCTTCATTACAAATAGACAGTAAGCCAGAGCAAGGAACAGAGATTTCGATGATGGTTCCACGAATGGGAATAGAGGAGGGGTTTGAATATGATCAAGCTAATGTTAGTGGATGATCACGCCATACTAAGAGATGGTTTGAGAAACCTGTTAGAAATAGAGAATGATATTGAAGTTGTAGGTGAAGCGGTTTCCGGTGAGGAAGCCATTCATAAGGTGAAGGAATGTAACCCTGACGTGGTCCTGATGGATATCAATATGCCGAAGATGAATGGTGTGGAAGTGACGGGGATTTTAAAGAAACTTTATCCGGAGAAAAAGGTTCTAGTCTTGACGATGCATAGTCACGATGAATATTTTATGGCAGCGATTCGTGAAGGAGCCGATGGTTATTTATTAAAGGATGCTCCGTTTGATCAAGTGATTGATGCCATTCGCACCGTGGCAAAAGGTGAATCAGTTATTCACCCATCGATGACCAAAAAGTTGTTAAGTTTTCACCAACAAAAAAGCCAAGAGGATGAAGATAACACCCTAACAGACCGTGAAAAAGAAGTTCTGCAGTGTTTGGTAGATGGATTAAGTAATAAGGAAATTGCCGAGAGATTGTACATTAGCGATAAAACGGTAAAAATTCATGTTAGTAAAATTTTTAAAAAGCTGAATGTAAAAAGCCGGTCTCAGGTTGTCATTTATGCTGTTCAGCATCAACTAGTAAACTTGCCAGAGACTACGTAGTTAGTCTCTTGTTAATTCAGAATATTCTATATACTACTAAAGTAGTATACAGAATAGTACCTATGTTCAAAAAAGTTACCCCATAAGCAGAATAGCCGTAGGGACTTTACTATTAGATAATAAGGAAAATGGGTAAAAATTATTAGTAGGAGGGTTTATTTTGAAATTAAAGGCACTATTGTTTTCATTCGTTCTTTTAATTGCTACTTTTTACACAGCCATTCCTGTCACAAATGCTGGGTACTCCCTAGAAGAAGGGGTTATCGATCCAGATTTAACAGACATCTTAAAAACAAAAATTGAGCCGATTGATGTAATCGTTACATTCCGCGGTGACGGATCTCCCACAGAGTCCCAATTAAAGCTATTGTCTGATTTAGGGATTACAAAGGGTGTAACATTTAAAAATTTACCATTTGCTGGTGTGTTAGCAACACCTGAGCAAATTTTAGCTCTTGCAAAGAGTTCTGAAGTATTCTCTATTTATGATAATGAAAAGGTAGAATACGAAAACGCAACTGGAACGGAACTTACAGGTGTAGACCAACTTCGTAAGGATGACACATTACGTAAGTTAAATGGAGGTCTTCCTGTATCTGGTAAAGGAATTGGAGTAGTTGTCAATGACAGTGGAATTGACGGTACTCACCAAGATTTAGAATATGGAAGCCATGTGGTTCAAAACGTAATGGCGTCAATCAATTTAAATTCACTTAGTTCTTTATTACCGATTACATACCAAGAGAACGTGGTAACGACTGATTTAACGGGTGGTCACGGAACTCATGTTGCTGGTATTGTTGGGGGAACAGGTGCTAAGTCTAGTGGGAAATATGAAGGAGTTGCACCAGGAGCTGACATAATTGGATACGGTTCTGGCGCAGCAATTGCAATTTTAGATACTCTAGGTGGATTTGACTACGCGCTTACTCACCAATTTGAATATAACATTCGTGTCATCACAAACTCATGGGGAACAACAAGTGATGCGGGTACTGATTTTGATCCATTCGATCCGATTAACGTAGCGACAAAGAAGCTATATGATCGTGGAATTGTAACTGTATTCTCAGCTGGTAACTCTGGACCAGGCGAATCAACAATTTCTGGTAACTATAAGAAGGCTCCTTGGGTTATTACAGTAGCAGCTGGAACAAAGCAAGGAAAGTTAGCTGACTTTTCATCTCGTGGAGTAGATGGTAAAGGTGGAACAGTTGTTGTTGACGGCCAAACATTTACATGGGAAGACCGTCCTACTGTAACAGCTCCAGGTCAGGATATCGTTTCAACGAGAGCAGCAACGGTTGATCCTACTATGTATTTAGGACTTTCATCAGATGCGGAGACGATTGATCCAGCACATCTTCCATATTACTTATCATTAAGTGGAACATCGATGGCTGCACCACATGTAGCTGGGGTTATTGCTTTATTACTTGAAGCAAATCCAACTTTATCTCCTAGTGAGGTAAAAACTATTCTACAGAACACTGCTACAAACATGCCTGGTTATGAGAAGTGGGAAGTTGGGGCTGGGTATGTGAATGCCTATGCAGCAGTAGATGCAGCTTTTACAAACCGTGATTACGGAACAACAGTCAATGCGAACCAAACTTTTAATGCAAAGGTTGATATGAATACAGAGAGAACGCCATTCACAATCAACTACAGCTCATTAAATTTAACAGGTAATTCTTATACATTTGACGTAGAACAAGGATTAACGGAACTAACAGCTCGTATTAGCGCAGACGGATTAATAGGACTTACAGGAAATACAGTTAATCTTGTTTTAGTTGCACCAGATGGAACGGAATATAGCTCAGGAATTTACTTATTATTCCCGATATATACAGATCGTACGGTTCAAGTAACGTCACCTCAAGCTGGAAAGTGGACAGTGAAGTTAGAAGGATTAGATGGAGTCGCATTAGATGAAACAATCTCTGGGGAATTGGCATTTAAGAAAGCGACTGGTTTTACTGGATTAAATGACATCGCGGGTCATCCAGCTGAAACTGCGATAAAACTAGGTGTAAGTGAAAGATTACTGGATAGTGATTCTGCTAGAAACTTCCGTCCTAATGACTACTTAAAGCGAATTGATCTTGCTAAATACGTTGTCATGGGTGCAGGAGTAAGACAATACCTTCCATTATCAGGTGTAGCAACTTTTAAAGATGTAAAAGGCGCAGATGCATCATTTGCTGAAGCGGTTGTAGCAAAAGGAGCAGCCCTTCGTGATGTAGCGTACAATGGAAATGGAGTGATCCTTCCAACAGCAGATGGAAAGTTCTCACCTAATGATAGTGTTACTCGTGCAGAGCTTGCCTACACACTCGTTCAAAACCTAGGACTTCAAGCAGAAGCAGTAGCAAGAAACAATGACACGCTAACTGTACAATACGGAAGCCAAAGAGTTGCCATCTCTGACGCTTCAGACGTACCATCACACCTTCGTGGTTATGTTCAATTAGCACTAGACCTAAACATCCTAAATGCTTACTTCAACGTAACTCAAGGTCCATATGATCTACAACCAAAAGTAACAGCTACATTTAAGCCAACTGCTCAAGTAACAAGAGGAGATTTCGCAGTCGCGATTACTCGTTACTATGCAGGGTACTAAAAGATAAAGAGATAACATACTTCAACATATTAACGCATTGGGGGCCTGGCCCCCAATGCGTTAATTCGTTAAAGCGGTAACTGTCAGTACTACTTTAATAATACTTTTGTACGACTCAAAGATAGTACCCCTGTTTCGCCAATTTACGCCCTTTGTGGAATAGGTTTAGGCCCTTTTTCTTGTGATAATGGTAGTGTGTAAAAAGATACATGAGGAAAGGGTGAAGGGAAAGTGAAGAAGTTTGTCAGTCTTATTCTTGCGATCGTTATGGTTTGCTCAATCAGTTTTACGACAACAGCACCAACACAGGCATCTAGTGTAGCTGTCATTGGTGAGTCATTACAAAAAGCTCTCTCTGATGTAGGCCCACATCAGGTTATTGTTACATTTAAATCTAAAGGTGCACCAACTCAAGATCAGTTAAGTCTTTTAGATCAACTGGGTGTCAAAACAGGTGTTACCTTACATTCACTTCCGATGGCGGGGATTTTAGCCACTAAGTCTCAAATTGAGAAATTAGCTTCAAATGATCAAGTATTATCAATCTACTTAAATGAAAAACTTGATTTTGTAAATGATGTAGACACTTCTATCACTGGAGTGGATAAGGCTCGTAAAGATGACCGTTTACGTAAGCTGAACGGAGGCCTTCCTGTTTCAGGTAAGGGAATCGGTGTTGTTGTCAATGATAGCGGGATTGACGGTACACATAAGGACCATGAATTTGGTAGAAATCTTGTACAGAACGTTTTAGGTACGACTAACTTAAATGCATTAGAACCTACTTTATTACCAGTTTCCTATGTGGAGGATGTAATCAACACTGACACTAATTCCGGACATGGTACTCACGTAGCTGGTACTGTAGGTGGAACGGGCGCAATGTCCAGTGGTAAGTATGAAGGGGTTGCCCCAGGCGCTGACCTGATTGGATACGGTTCCGGTGGTGCTCTACTTATTCTTGATGGTATCGGTGGTTTTGACTACGCAATCACTCATCAAGCTGAGTACAATATTCGTGTTATTACGAACTCTTGGGGTTCTTCAGGTGGATTTGATCCATTTAACCCAATCAATATTGCGAGTAAAGCAGCCTATGACCGTGGAATTACTGTATTATTTGCAGCAGGAAATTCAGGACCAGGTGAAGACACACATAATCCATATGCAAAAGCTCCTTGGGTTATCTCTGTAGCTGCAGGTCAACATGACGGAACTCTAGTAGACTTTTCATCTCGTGGTACTAAAGGTGTTGGTAGTACGTTCACAATCGACGGTGAAGAGTGGACATGGGAAGATCGTCCAACGCTGACAGCACCAGGTGTAGATGTTATTTCAACTAAGACGGTTTCACCGTTAAACCTAATCTCTACAGATTCAGACGCAGCTGCGATTGAAACAGCCTACCTACCTTACTACACTGTGAAGAGTGGAACATCTATGGCTACTCCACATGTAGCGGGTATTGTTGCTCTTTTACTAGAAGCGAATCCATTGTTGTCACCAGCTGAAATTAAACAATTACTTCAAGACACAGCAACAAATATGCCAGGTTATGAGTCTTGGGAAGTAGGTGCTGGATATGTTAACGCCTATGCAGCAGTTGACAAGGCTTTTACAAATAAGTCATATGGTAAAACAGTTAATTTATACAACGATTTTAATAGCAATGTGGAAAGTGAGACAGTACGTCAAGACTTTTCAGTAGATTATAATCCATTAACACTAGTATCTGATAACTCTTACAAGTTCAATGTAGAAGCTGGTCTTTCTAGCCTAGTGGCAAAAGTAAGCGGTGAAGGATTAATTGGCGAAGGAAATCCAATCAATCTTGTCTTAATTTCACCAGATGGAACAGAATATAGTTCAGGGATTTCTTTACTGTTCGCCCTTGAATATGATAGAACGGTTTCTGTCACTAACCCAGCACCAGGTGAATGGACTGCTGAGGTTAGAGGGTTAAGAGGTAACGTGGTAAACCCACTAGGAGCAGCAACACCAGAGCTTGTAAAAGGTACACTTGCTTTTACAAAAGTAAGTGGTTTCTCAGGACTTAATGATATTGAGGGACATCCAGCAGCTGATGCGATTAAATCTGCTGTAAATGAGAGACTAGTTGATGGTAATAGTGATGGAAGCTTTAAACCAAATGCTAAATTACTTCGAAAAGATTTAGCAAAATACTTAGTGATGGGTGCAGAAATCCGTCAAGCTTTACCGGAAGCATCTACATTTAATGATGTAAGTGCAGCAGATGCACCGTTTATTGATGCTGTAACAGCAAAAGGTGCAGCATTCCGTGACGTGAATCACACGTTCAAGGGAGTAGTTCTTCCTAAAGCGGCTGGTAGCTTTGCTCCAAATGGAACGGTCACAAAAGCTGAACTGGCTTACTCACTTGTTCAGGCACTTGGTTTAGAAGCTGAGGCAAAAAATGTAACAGGCAATCTTACGGTTCAGTATGGTAATGAGCGTGTGACATTAAAAGATCAAGCTGATATTCCGGCAGAGCTAAAAGGCTATGTTCAACTAGCATTAGATTTAAATATTTTAAATGCGAGCTTCAGTGTGGTTCAAGGTCCGTATGACCTACAACCAACTGTACAGGCAAGCTTCTCTCCAGCAACTGAAGTAACAAGAGGAGACTTTGCGGTAGCAATTACTAGATATTTTAATGCGTATCTGCAATAAAAATAAAAAACGGATGAAACCCATGTGGTTTCATCCGTTTTGTTTTATAGAGGCTGTTTTCGTAAAGATTGTTGCTTTCGTAAAAATCTCAGGAAGCCGGAATTTTGCTCGGTAGTACAGTGTCTAGTGCTTTAAATAGAGAGAGTTGCTCTTTTTCTAAC
>NZ_JAJQKI010000011.1 GCF_023036475.1 Bacillus pinisoli | reverse complement strand
TCGCGTTAGCGAAAATAAACTTCCTTATTATGCGCTGGCATTAATAAGTTTTTTTAAAAATTGTTGTTGATTTACATATACCAACACGCTTGACGTTTTGTTTAGTTTTCAAAGAACTTATATCGCTCAGAAGCGACTTTATTAATATAACATGTTGTCTTTATTAAGTCAATGTCTTTTTTGAAAGAAAATATTAAGTCATGGCTTCTTTAAGAGACAACTTTTATATAATATCATCACTTTCTATAATTAACAAGGATAAATATAAAAAAAAGTGAAGGTTCTCTTCACCTTCACTTTTATAGGATTTCTTCAATATATAAATCACGACGTTGCGCTAATTGTATAAACTCTTGGCTACTCTCTATTTTAACCATAGGTCTTGTAGGAGACTTAGATTCAATAAATACGATCTCTGCAACTTGCCCATCAGAAAGTTTAACCCTTGTGCCAATAGAGAAATTAGCAATACCCGCTGTCAATGCCTGAATAACTGGTATATCAAACTGACCGAAACTGTCTTGGATAATTAACTCTAGAACCTTAAAGGGAGACTGTTTAGAACGGTATGCTCTCTCAGAAGTCATAGCATGATAGACATCAGCTACAGCAAGAATCTTTCCAAATGGGTGAATCTTATCACCATTAATTCCAAGAGGATAGCCACTTCCATCGATTCTTTCATGATGCTGGAATACACCGAGCTTCACCCCTTCTCTAATGACGGGTAAGTTTAATAACATCTTATAGCCATGAGTTGGGTGGATTCTAATTTCATTATATTCTTCCGGTGATAAGGCTGTTTGTTTATTTAATATACTCGGATCTACTTTAGCCATTCCACAATCAGATAAGAGTCCAGCGATAGCAATTTGGATCCATTGACCTTTTTCATAGTTCAACTTGTTGCCTATGAAGCCTGATAAAAGCCCTACTGCAACGGAGTGATGATATAGATAATCTTCTTTTGTTGAATAGTGATGTAACATGAAAATCTCAGAAGGTGTTTTTATACTCCTCTCTAATAAAGGAATAAAGAACTGTCTTACTTTTACAATATCTACTTGAGATCCTGATTGCCAGCTTTGAAACACCTTTTTAAAATCCTGAACAGTTTTTAAATAATGACTGCTAAACGGAAGATAAAGGTCTTCATTTTGGCTTTCTTCTGGATCCCCCATTACTTCACCCGGTCGAAATGGACTTCCATCTACTAATGTTGGTTCAACTGACACTTCATTAACTAGAAACGCATGAAGAACACTAATTTTCTCTTTCGTGAGCACTGTCTTTTTAGGAATAACAGGTTTATTTGTCAAGGAGGTTACATCCATGGATAGTATACAACCTTCTCGTAACTGATTGACTTGAACCTTCATAAATTGGACTCCTCCAAGTTTCCTTCATACTAATACCAGTATTCTATCAAAAAAAGAAGAACACATCGACGTGTTCTTCAAATTTTTTTATTCCTCATCTGTTTCGGATTCGACGACCTCTTCTAGTGTTTCTTCCGTATCCTCTTCGTTGACAGAGTCTTCCGTGTCATCCTTATCAACAACCGCAACAGTTGAAACATTTTCTTCTTCACCTAGGCGTATCAGCCTTACTCCCTGGGCATAGCGACCAAATTGAGAGATATCAGCAGTTGCCATACGAATGATAACACCACTTGCTGTAATAATCATGATGTCTTCTTCACCTGTAACCGTCTTAATTGCCATAACAGGTCCGGTTTTGTCTGTAATGGTAGTGGTTCTTAATCCTTTTCCACCACGGCTTTGAATACGATATTCCTCTTTTGGCGTTCGTTTTCCATAACCGTTTTTCGTTACAACTAACACATCATAACCATCTTCTAGTATTTCCATTCCGACTACTTCATCATCTTCATCTAAGGTGATCCCTTTTACTCCGGTAGCTGTTCTACCCATCGACCTTACATCAGTTTCATTGAAGCGAATAAGCATTCCTTTTTTCGTTCCAATAATCATATCCTTGTTACCATCTGTTAGTCTAACAGAGATCAGTTCATCTTCTTCACGAAGGTTCACAGCTATCAGACCACTTGTCCGAATATTACTGAAGGAAGATAGTGGAGATCGTTTAGAAATACCTTGTTTCGTTGTAAAGAATAAGAAATCATCGTCTGTGAAGCTCTCTACTGGAATCATAGCGTTAACCCATTCATCTTTATCAATTTCTAGTAGGTTAATGATAGGAATCCCTTTTGCAGTTCGACTGAACTCCGGTATTTCATATCCTTTTGCTTTGTATACTTTACCTTTGTTTGTAAAGAATAGAATATGATTATGAGTGGATGTAGTGAGTAGTTGTTCTACAAAATCATCCTCATTTGTACCCATACCCTGTATTCCTCGGCCACCACGCTTTTGTGCACGATAAGTCGAGGCAGGTAATCTCTTAATATAGCCTTTATGGGTTAACGAAATGACGATATTTTCTTCAGGTATAAGATCCTCATCTTCAATCATTTCCGCTCCACCCGCTACAATTTCAGTTCTTCTTGTATCGTTAAAACGTTCTTTCACTTCAGTAAGTTCTTCACGAATGATTTCTAATACCTTTTCTTCGTCAGCTAAAATAGCTCTTAATTCCGCAATTAGTGCGACTAGCCCTTGGTATTCTTCTTCAATCTTTTCTCTTTCTAATCCTGTTAAGCGTTGTAGACGCATGTCTAATATAGCTTGAGCCTGTTTTTCTGATAGAGAGAAATTAGTCATTAATCCTTCTCTAGCAATTTCAGTTGTTTGAGAGCCACGGATTAACGCAATAACCTCATCAAGATGATCTAGTGCAACACGTAACCCTTCTAAGATATGAGCACGTGCTTCCGCTTTCTCTAGCTCATATTGCGTTCTTCTACGAATGACAACCTTTTGATGGTCTAAATAATGACTTAATACTTCTTTAAGATTTAATACTTTAGGTTGTCCGTCTACAAGTGCAAGCATATTAATACCAAAGCTTGTTTGAAGAGCTGTTTGTTTAAATAAATTATTTAGTAAGACGTTGGCATTCGCATCTCTTCGAACTTCGATGACTATTCTCATTCCATTACGGTCAGATTCATCACGTAAGTCTGTAATTCCATCAATCTTTTTATCACGAACAAGCTCAGCAATTTTCTCAATTAACTTTGCCTTATTCACCTGATACGGAATCTCATTAACTATAATTGTTTGTTTACCATTAGACTTTTCTTCAATTTCAACTTTCGCTCTAATGATAATAGAACCGCGTCCTGTTTCATACGCTTTTCGGATACCGCTTCTACCTAAAATTTGACCTGAAGTTGGAAAATCAGGACCTTGTATGATGTCCATTAAATCAGCAATTGTAATGTCAGGGTCTTTACTAACCGCTAAGACGCCATCAATGACTTCTCCTAACTGGTGCGGAGGAATGTTTGTTGCCATTCCTACTGCAATACCTGCTGCTCCATTGACTAGAAGGTTAGGGAAACGAGCTGGTAAAACGACTGGTTCTCTTTCAGATCCATCGTAGTTATCTTTATAATCAATTGTATTTTTGTTAATATCACGGACTAATTCCATCGCAATCTTGGACATTCTTGCTTCTGTATAACGCATCGCTGCAGCTGCATCACCGTCAACAGATCCAAAGTTACCATGTCCATCAATTAGCATGTATCGGAAGTTAAAATCTTGCGCCATACGAACCATTGTTTCATATACCGCTGAGTCTCCGTGTGGATGATACTTACCAATAACCTCCCCAACGATACGGGCAGACTTTTTATAGGCTTTATCTGATGTCATCCCTAAATCATTCATCGCATATAAAATACGACGATGTACAGGTTTTAGCCCATCCCGAACGTCGGGAAGGGCACGTGAAACAATAACACTCATCGCATAATCAAGGAATGATGTTTTCATTTCATGACTAATATTAATTTCTTTTACTTGTGGTTTTCGGTTTTCAGACATATTGTTCCTCCTTGAGGACATTAGGCATATTCAAGTATTAGATATCTAAATTCTGTACATATTGAGCATTTTCCTCAATGAAATTACGTCTTGGGTCTACCTTGTCGCCCATCAGCATTTCAAAAGTTTCATCTGCTTCAATTGCATCCTGTAACGTAACTTGTAGTAAAGTTCTTGTCTCAGGATCCATCGTTGTTTCCCATAGCTGTGTTGGGTTCATTTCCCCTAATCCTTTGTAACGTTGTATACCTGGCTTAGGTTGATTTGGCATCTCAGCTAAAATTGTTTCAAGCTCACGGTCATTATAGGCATATTCAACTCGTTTCGCTTGTTGAATTTTATATAATGGCGGCTGAGCAATATAGATATATCCATGCTCAATGATTGGACGCATGTAACGGTAGAAGAAAGTTAGTAACAGAGTACGAATATGAGCACCATCTACATCAGCATCTGTCATGATGACAACCTTGTGGTAACGTGCTTTAGAGATGTCAAAATCTCCACCAATACCTGTACCGAATGCTGTTATCATCGCACGAACTTCATTATTGGAAAGTATTTTATCAAGTCTTGCTTTCTCTACGTTTAGAATTTTACCTCTTAATGGCAAAATAGCTTGGAAATGACGGTCTCTTCCCTGCTTAGCAGAACCACCCGCTGAGTCACCCTCAACGATATAGATTTCACTGATAGAAGGGTCTTTTGATGAACAATCTGCAAGTTTACCAGGTAAACTGGATACTTCTAGCGCAGACTTTCTTCTCGTTAATTCCCTTGCTTTCTTAGCAGCCATACGAGCACGAGCCGCCATAATTCCTTTTTCAATAATTTTTCTAGCTACAGAAGGGTTTTCCATCATGAATTTATCAAATGTTTCTCCAAAAGTAGCTTCTGTTACAGTTCTTGCCTCACTATTACCAAGCTTTGTTTTCGTCTGTCCTTCAAATTGAGGATCAGGATGCTTAATAGAGATAATAGCCGTTAATCCTTCACGAACATCTTCACCCGTTAAATTACTTTCATTGTCTTTTAATAAGCTATTCTTCTTTGCATAATCATTAATAACACGCGTTAAAGATGTTTTAAATCCAACCTCATGCATACCACCTTCATAAGTGTGAATATTATTAGCAAAAGAGTATATATTACTTGTGAAGCTGTCATTGTATTGAAGGGCAATTTCAACAGAGATATTATCTTTTTCACCCTCTACGTACACAACCTCTTCATGGACAACTTCCTTTGAGCGATTTAAATGTTCAACATAGGATTTAATACCGCCCTCATACATATATTCATTGGATTTCTGACGGTCTTCTCGTTTGTCTTCAATCGTAATTTTTAGTCCACGATTTAAGAAAGCAAGCTCTCTAATACGATTCGCTAACGTATCATAATCGTATTCAGTCGTTTCTGTAAAAATCTCAGTATCCGGCTTAAAGTGAACGATGGTACCTGTTATATCAGTCTCACCAACTACATCTAGGTCAGCAGCTGGAACTCCTCGTTCAAACTTTTGGTAATGAATTTTTCCGTCTCGGTGTACAAACACTTCAAGCACTGTTGATAGGGCATTAACAACTGATGCACCTACACCATGCAAGCCTCCTGAAACCTTATAACCTCCACCGCCGAATTTACCTCCAGCGTGAAGAACTGTCATAATAACCTCAACAGCCGGTCTACCCATCTTTTCATGAATACCTACAGGAATACCACGTCCATTATCCTTAACAGTAATACTGTTATCTGGTTCTATGGATACATTTATCTCTGAACAATATCCCGCTAACGCTTCATCAATACTATTATCAACGATTTCCCATACGAGATGATGTAACCCTTTAACGCTAGTTGATCCAATGTACATACCTGGACGTTTTCTAACCGCTTCAAGACCTTCTAATACCTGTATCTGATTCTCATCATATGCTTGTTGTTGTTCCATTTCTTTTTGTTCCATTACCACATATTTCACCTACACTTTAACTTTAGGTTACCTAAAGCCGCGATTTTTCTATTGCTATTGTATCTTAAGTCTGTTTTAAGGAATTTCTGTATGTGCCTTTTTAAAACGGGATGACCTACATGATTTGTTCCGATTCAAATATTTGAGTAGCTCTTCGTTTCAATGTGACAGAGGCAAGTGGAGAAAAATAGATCTGATTCATTGTAACGATAATTGTCTTCATTGTCGTTGAAATTTCAATAATTTCTTTTGTCTGTTTCTGAGCTTCAATAAATTCTTGGACAATATTGGATGAAAAATAGAGCTGTCCATCTAAAATGGCGATGATTTCACTGACAGGGACAACCACATTTTCACCTAAATGAATAAACAATCTTCCACCTCATTTCACCTTTTCAATCATACCGGTATTAACATGAAATTGAGCTGCCTGTTTCAATGTCTCATGATCAATACCTTCTACACTGGTAGTCGTTACAAATGTTTGCACCTTTCCCTGAATGGTATTCAATAAATGAGATTGTCTATAATCATCTAGTTCAGACAAAACGTCATCCAAGAGGAGAATAGGGTACTCTCCAATCTCAGAGTGAATAAGTTCTATTTCTGCTAACTTCAATGATAAGGCAGTAGTACGCTGTTGACCTTGTGATCCGAATGTTTGAACATCCTTCCCATTTACAAAAAACAGAAGGTCATCACGATGGGGACCGGCTAGCGTCATACCACGTTCAATTTCTCTATCTTTTATTTTATCAAACTTTTGCTCGTATACTTCTACCATTTTCGACAAATCTATCTTCTCTGATACATCAACAGATGCTTTGTATTGAATTTCTAATGTTTCTAATCCTCTACTTATCCCTTTATGAATAGGTTCTGCCCACTTTTGGAGGAGTTCTAGAAACTCAAATCGCTTCAAAATAATTTTAGCAGCTACTTCAGATAATTGTGAGGTAAGGACCTCTAACATGGTAGTATTACGATCTTTTTGTTTTTGTAGTTGCTTCAAGTAATGGTTACGTTGTTGGAGTATCTTTTGATAAGTACTCAAGTCGTGCATATAGATAGGGGAGACCTGGCCAATTTCCATATCTAAAAATCTCCGTCTGATTGAAGGGTTTCCTTTTACGAGATTTAGATCTTCTGGAGCAAACATGACAATATTCATGGCTCCAATATATTGACTTAATCTTTGCTGCTCTATATGGTTAAGTTTTGCTTTTTTACCTTTCGTTGAAATCACGAGTTGAAGGGGGACAGGCCCTTTTTTCCTCATGACTCTACCTTCTATTTTAGCATACTCTTCTTCCCATCTAATAAGATCTTTATCATTAGAGGTTCGATGTGATTTCGCAATAGCTAAAACATAAATAGCTTCCATCAGGTTTGTTTTTCCTTGTGCATTTTCCCCAAGAATGACATTCACCTTATTTTCAAAAACTACTTCTGTTTTTTTATAATTACGATAGTTTGTTAAAACTAGATTTTCTATAAACAAGGGAATTCCCCCAACTTTTATTCTTTTGTCACAACTGTATATTCCCCTTTACCTTCAACAATAATAGAATCTCCATTACGGAGTTTTCTGCCACGTCGATTATCTTCTTCTCCATTTACAGTGATGACATATTCTTGTAGAAACCATTTTGCCATGCCGCCTGAATCAATAATATTTGCTAACTTTAAAAATTGACCAAGAGTAATATATTCAGTTTGAATCGTTACTTTCTTTGTCATGTTAGTCTCCTTTTTTCTAATCAAGGTATGTATACCCTAATTGTACTAAATTTTTCATAACAATAAAAGAAAGCTAAGAGGGAAACAGATCATCATATCCTTCATAGCTTTCTTTTATGGCTCTTTTCTAAAACTTTGTTACTCTCTAATTTACTTTATCTATAGTCAAGCTCACTTTTAAAGATAAATTCCATATTTATCGTTTAGAAAAGAGCAACTATCTAGAGGGAAAGTGGATGACTATAAACTAGTAAGTAAAAATCCTGCTTTTGGGATTTTTACGAAAGTAACAATCTATTTGAAAAGAGCCTTTTTATTAACTGTTTTCTCATGTTGCGTTTCATCTTGCTTTGGTGGTTTGTGTTTTAAATCTATGTTTTTTCACTAAGACACCTACAGTACTATAACAGTTTCAACTAGATTTTATTATTTAATTGCAATTTGCAACCAAATACACAATTCGGTTCTTATCTAACTATAATAATTAATACGTTCTTACTGGAAGAATTAATTGTAATGTTTTATCGTCATTTACTGGCTGGATAAAGAAAGGTCTCATTGCACCAGTAAAACTAATTCTAACTTCAGAGCTATCAATGGCTTTTAAGGCATCCATCATGAATTTTGCACTAAAGGAGATTTTTAACTCTTCTCCTTCTACTTTTTCACTTTGCAGTTCTTCTGTTACTTTTCCGATCTCTGGAGAGTCAGAAGAGATTTCAACTAAACCATTTTCTAATGTACTGAATTTTACAACGTTATTTCTACCTTCCCTTGCTAATAGGGAAGCACGGTCGATAGCTTGTAAAAACTCTTTACCGTTTAAGAAAATATCTGTTTTACTTTCAGTTGGAATTAATCTAGAAGTATCAGGATAATTACCATCTAATAATCTAGAGAAGAATAGGATGTTCTTCATCTTAAATAGAATTTGTTGTTCTGTCATGACAATTTCAACTTTATCAGTTGTATCATCTAGAATTTTGCTAAGTTCATTTAAACTTTTACCAGGTATAACTACATTAGCTGCTGGAATAGAATTAGCTGATTCAATTAATGCCTTACGAAAAGCTAGACGGTGGCTATCTGTCGCAATACATTGTAGTTCATTGTTTTCAATTTTCCAATTAACACCAGTTAAGATGGGTCTTGTTTCAGAAGCAGATACAGCGAAAACAGTTTGTCTTATCATATGTTTCAATAAATCTGCTGGAATTGAAAAGACATTTTCTTCACTTACTTCTGGAAGTTGTGGATATTCATCTGCATCAATACCGTTTAAGTTAAATTCTGCTTTTCCTGAACGAATAACGGTTTGAAATTGGTTAAGTGTTTCGATCTGCACCATGTCTTGAGGTAATTTTTTTACAATTTCACTAAAGAATCTTGCTTGTAGCACAATACTTCCAATTTGTTCTACCTCTACAATTTCATCTCCTGCTTCTTCAACAGGGATAAAAGATTCAATAGAAATATCAGAGTCGCTTCCTGTTAAAGTAACTCCTTCTTCAGTAGCAACCATTTTTATTCCAGTTAGAATCGGAATTGTAGTTCTAGACGAGACTGCTTTCATTACATCCTGAACAGCTTGCACAAGATAATCTTTCTGAATGGAAAATTTCATTTTTAAAGACCTCATTTCGTCATAAATCTAGTTTCATATTCATATAATATATTTTTTAAAAAAATAGTAGTAATAGTAATAGGGCTTGTGGATTTGTGGATAACCGCAATATAAGAAAGGAACACAGCCTATCCACATGTGGACAGACTGTGTGTAAGTATGTTCCTGTTATGCACATTATTAAGAATGATCATTAACTTTTTAAGAGTCCTTGAATATCTTTTAACTGTTTTTGAAGCTGAGAATCAGACTGTAGCAATGTTGAAATCTTTTCATGAGCATGAATAACTGTTGTGTGGTCTCTACCACCAAATTCTTCACCAATTTTAGGTAACGAGAAATCAGTTAGTTCTCTTGATAGATACATTGCAACTTGTCTTGGGAAAGCTACAGACTTCGTTCTCTTTTTAGCTTTAAAGTCTTCAAGTTTTACGTTGTATTGTTGACCAACAACGCGCTGTATATCCAGGATGGTAATGACTTTTGGTTTAGAACTAGGAATAATATCTTTCAATGCTTCTGCTGCTAAATCAGCATTGATATCTTTATTAATTAAAGAAGAATAGGCAACAACGCGGATTAACGCTCCTTCTAATTCACGAATATTAGAATCAATCTGATTCGCAATATAAAGCATGACTTCGTTTGGAATATCTAGACCTTCTGCTTTTGCCTTTTTTCTCAAGATTGCAATCCTTGTTTCTAAATCCGGAGGCGTAATATCCGTAATTAACCCCCACTCGAATCTTGAACGTAAGCGGTCTTCAAGTGTCGGAATTTCTTTTGGTGGTCGATCACTTGAGATGACAATTTGCTTGCTTTCTTCATGAAGTGTATTAAACGTATGGAAAAATTCTTCCTGTGTTTGTTCTTTTCCAGCTAAGAATTGAATATCGTCAATTAAAAGGACATCTACACTTCTATATTTATTTCTGAAATCAACAGCTTTGTTATCACGAATGGAATTAATAAATTCATTCGTAAATTTCTCAGAAGAGAGATAAACAACTTTTGCTGATGGATTATGGTCAATGACATAATGACCAATTGCATGCATTAAGTGGGTTTTCCCTAATCCTACACCTCCATAAATAAAGAGGGGATTGTAGGCTTTTGCAGGTGCTTCTGCTACTGCTAATGATGCAGCGTGGGCAAACCTGTTCCCTGAACCAATAACAAATGTATCAAATGTGTACTTGGGATTGAGCATACTTTGTGGTAGTTCATGTGGTTCATCATCAACCTTTTGCGTGTTCTTTTTGGGAACCACTAAGTCAAAATCTTCTTCCATTTGATTTTGCGGAATGATGAATTTAATTTCGAGTTCAGCTCCAGTAATATCATGTATGGTGTCACCAATAAGGGAAGAGTATCTGGATTCTAACCAATCTCTAGCAAATTCATTTGGAGCGGTGATCACTAAAGTATTATTCTGAAGTGCATGTGCTTTTGTTGATTTTAGCCAAGTTTCAAAACTAGGTTTACTTAATTTTTTTTCAATCTCTTTTAACGCTTTATTCCATAAGTCAGAGATGTTCTCCAAAATATCCCTCCTTCGCTCCAGTATTAAAAGGCATAAGTGCCTACGTATGCACGATGCTAAATTATTCATCAATCCTAGTTGTACAACGTTTGTAGAACCGCGCGTATAATAATGAATAAGTATACATTTCCACAGTCAATGTGAGTAAACATATATATAGTAGAAAATCGGGTTTTCGACATTATTCACTAATTGTGGACAACCTTTTTAACAACCTCTGTATAAACTATCCACATTCTATCCACAAGTTGTGGATATCGTTATATAGCTTGATGATTAATTAAGAGTGAAAACATAAATATAGTAACAAAATAAAATCAGTAATGCAACGGTTTTTTAATACTTATCCACAACCACAACAGCTTGTGGGCTTTTTTTATCCACAACACAAGATACTGTGTAAAACTTGTCGATAAGTGTTGAAAGATGTTTGAAGAGGAGGGTTAAATTATCCACAAGGAGGAAATAATCGTGAAAAGTACAAACTTGGGGGTGTGTGTAAAACAAAAGGGAACGATTTGCTACTGTGAGTGAACGTAGATCTTTATGACATACTAAAAAAGATTATTTTTTGGTTTTTTTAATAGGAAGTTGACATTTATTAGGTTCGTTCTCTATAATGATTAAGACTGTCTTTTTGCTAATTCAAAAAGGTAAATGAGCAATCCCTATTCTATTAGGTTGCTAAATAAGTTAAGATCTAAAAATTGCATGAACTAAGGTCCTTTCATAATAGGGAATTGCCTAGTTTTATAACGTGGTTAAAGAAATTTAACTACAAAAGTCCTAAACTTCAGGAGGTGTCACACTAATGAAACGTACATTCCAACCAAATAAGCGTAAGCGTAGTAAAGTACACGGATTCCGTAGCCGTATGAGCAGCGCAAACGGTAGAAAAGTTCTTGCTCGTCGTCGTCGTAGAGGAAGAAAGGTATTATCAGCTTAAGGCCACTGTCTGAACAGTGGTCTTTTTTTCAAGGTTCTTTTCCTACCAACCAATGATCAATAAAGATTTATACTTTAAGGTATAAAGTGATAAATTTTGAGGTACGATGGCAAAGATATGAACAGTATCCCAAAATGGAGTGTATTTGATGAATAAGCAATATAGAATAAAAAAGAATGAAGATTTTCAAGCTGTTTTCCAAAAAGGTGCTTCAACAGCTAACCGACAGTTTGTGATCTATGTAAAGGATCAGCCTAACCAATCATCGTTTAGAATAGGTCTTTCAGTAAGTAAGAAGATAGGAAATGCAGTCGTACGAAATAGAATAAAAAGACTTATTCGCCAGGTGATGTTTGAATTTAAAGACTCTATTAAAGAAGGTAAGGATCTTGTCATTATTGCTAGAAAACCTACTGCTGATATGGATTATCATGAAGTAAAATCCTCTTTAGAGCATGTATGCAAACGAGCGAAAATTTTGCAAAGAAGACCATAATTCCTTTTGTCATATAAAAAGACTATTCTCGGCTAGACTGTTGCTCAAGTAGAATCCAAAGAACTCATCACTTCATAGAAAATAACCTGGTTTTACTCAGATAATAGCGAAGAAACAGTCTTCGACAAAGTCTTTGCTGAATTTGTCATGTTTTTATTTGCTGATATAAAAGATATTTTTGATTAAAAATGGTACAATATTTTTGGTAAGTAAGCTTTTAAATAGAGAGAGTTAGGAGTCTAAGGACTTCAATATGAATCAGCAATTATACATACAATTGTTTGATAGGTAAAAGGAGGACTAATTAGTAGTGAAAAAGAGGTTAGCAATATTTATAGGCCTGCTCCTGATTTTAGCATCTTTAACAGGCTGTACAGAGGTAAATGTGCCAATCACTGCAGAAAGTGAAGGGATCTGGAATAAGTATTTTGTTTACCCACTATCCTTTTTAATTATTTATTTTGCAGAACTTATGGGAGAAAGCTATGGATTATCTATCGTGGTGGTTACATTACTAATCCGATTTGCCTTACTTCCATTAATGATTAAACAAACAAAAAGCTCAAAAGCGATGCAGGCACTTCAGCCAGAGATGCAAAAGTTAAGAGAGAAGTATAGCTCAAAAGATCAGAAAACACAGCAACAGCTGCAACAAGAAACAATGGCTTTATTCCAAAAGCACGGGGTAAATCCTCTTGCCGGTTGTTTGCCAATCTTGGTACAAATGCCAATCTTAATTGCCTTTTATCATGCCATTATGAGAACAGGTGAGATTTCGACTCATAACTTCCTTTGGTTTGATCTAGGAGATCCAGATCCATACTTTATTCTTCCAATCGTTGCTGGTGTTACGACATTTATTCAGCAGAAGATAATGATGGCAAGTGGAGCTGCTATGCAAAATCCTCAAATGGCTATGATGCTTTGGATTATGCCAATTATGATTGTTGTTTTTGCAGTAACTTTTCCAGCGGCACTATCGCTTTATTGGGTAGTCGGTAATATCTTCATGATTGTACAAACCTTTCTTATTAAAGGTCCTGAGATTAAAGAAGCTGCCGGAAAAGCGGGGGAAGCTAAAAAGTGAAAGAAATAACGGCTACTGGTCATAGTGTTGATGAAGCATTACAAACGGCCCTAGCTCAATTACAAGCAAAAAGAGACGAGGTAGACATCGAGGTAGTAGACGAGGGTAAAAAAGGGTTTCTTGGTTTATTTGGAGCTAGGCTTTCAGTTGTAAAGGTAAAAGTTAAAGTAAATCCAATTAAAGAAGCTAAACAATTTATTGAAAATGTTATTCGTAAGATGGGTATTCAAGTAGAAGTTGTGACAAGTGAGAAGGATCGAGAAGTTACCTTTCAGCTTACAGGAAAAGATATTGCCCTTCTTATAGGAAAAAGAGGTCAAACCTTAAATTCACTTCAGTATCTTGCACAATTAGTATTTAACCGACATACGAATCAATTTACTACCATTATTATTGATGCTGAGAATTATCGTAGTAGAAGAAAAGAGACGTTAGAAGTTTTAGCGGGGCGGTTAGCAGATAAGGCAATTAAAACAGGCAAGGAAGTTTCCCTTGAACCAATGCCTTCCTTCGAAAGAAAAATCATACATGCGACATTAATAAAGAATAAAAAAGTAAAGACATTTTCAACTGGTGAAGAACCTTATCGCCACCTTGTGATCACACCTAAAAAACCTTAATCCATAGTTGGATTAAGGTCTTTTTTTTTGCTCATTTCTCATCATATGTTGCTTTCTTAAACTTCCGATTGACCCGATAGTACAATTTTATGTGCGTTAGAATTGAGCCATCTAGTCAGGAACTGGTTTAGTTTTTACACGCTATAAAGACAATTATATGTAAGTTAAAGTAGTTTTACTTCAAAACTTGACAAGTTAGTGGCAATTTTACGGAGTTAATAGTCAGGTTCCGGCTTTTGTTCTTGTCATTCGACCTGTGGATAAGTTAAAATTGGAATATGGAGAAATGTGTCGGAAAAGTTATCCACAGTGGATAAGATTGATTACGGACCAAATAGGTAATAATAAAAAATAAACAGAGTTGTGGATAAGAATATACATAGATAAGAGTTACTTTAGGAAGAGGTGAAAGATAGAATCATGGACCTAGATACAATAGCAGCCATCTCGACCCCAATGGGGGAAGGAGCCATCGCCATCGTAAGATTGAGCGGGGAAGAAAGCATACCCATTGCGAACAAAATTTTTAAAGGAAAAGCATTAACAGAGGTACCATCACACACAATCCATTATGGACATATTGTTGATCCAAACACTAAAAATGTAGTAGAAGAAGTGATGGTTTCTGTCTTAAGAGGACCAAGGACGTTTACAAGGGAAGATATCGTCGAAATTAACTGCCATGGAGGCTTAGTTTCAGTAAATAGAGTACTGCAGCTCATACTTGAAAATGGTGCAAGATTAGCAGATCCAGGAGAATTTACAAAAAGAGCTTTCTTAAATGGTCGGATTGATTTATCACAAGCTGAAGCGGTTATTGATCTGATTAGAGCTAAAACGGACCGCGCGATGAACGTAGCCTTAGGGCAGATGGAAGGTAGACTTTCACGTTTAATCCAGAAACTTCGTCAGGAACTTTTAGAAACTTTAGCACATGTGGAAGTAAACATTGACTATCCTGAGTATGATGATGTTGAAGAGATGACACATACAGTTCTGATTGAAAAATCAAAGCGAGTTCAAGAAGAAATCTCTCGCTTACTACTAACATCACAACAAGGTAAAATATTACGTGAAGGACTTTCTACTGTTATTGTAGGAAGACCTAATGTAGGAAAGTCCTCTTTGTTGAATAGTCTTGTGCATGAAAATAAGGCAATTGTGACAGATATTCCTGGTACGACAAGGGATGTCATTGAGGAGTTTGTAAATGTTAGAGGAGTACCTCTTCGCCTCCTTGACACAGCGGGTATAAGAGAAACAGAGGATATAGTCGAACGAATCGGTGTAGAAAGGTCAAGGCAGGTCTTAAAAGAGGCTGATTTAATATTGCTTGTCTTAAATTACAACGATGAATTAACGATAGAAGATGAACAGCTATTTGAAGCTGTGTCTGGAATGAATACCATTATTATTATTAATAAAACAGATCTTCCACAGAAAATAAATATGGAACGTGTCAGAGAGTTAGCAAAAGATTCTCCTCTAGTTACGACATCTTTATTAAATGATGTTGGAATTGATCAATTAGAGGAAGCAATTTCTACCTTATTCTTTGCTGGATCCATTGAAGCGCAAGATATGACCTATGTGTCTAACACACGTCATATTGCTTTATTAACACAAGCGAATAAAACAATTCAAGACGCAATAACAGGAATAGAGAGTGGAATGCCGATTGATTTAGTTCAAATAGACCTTACTAGAACGTGGGAGCTATTAGGAGAAATTATCGGTGATGCCGTTCATGAAAGTTTAATTGACCAGTTATTTTCACAGTTCTGTTTAGGGAAATAAAAGGTCTTATTTAGGAGGTTGTTTATGCAACATTATGACGGAGGTCAATATGATGTCATTGTTGTAGGTGCCGGTCATGCAGGATGTGAAGCTGGTTTAGCTTCTGCAAGAATGGGTGCTAAGACGTTAATGATTACAATTAATTTAGATATGGTTGCTTTTATGCCATGTAATCCTTCAGTAGGAGGTCCTGCAAAGGGGATTGTTGTGAGAGAAATTGATGCTCTAGGTGGCGAAATGGGCAAAAATATTGATAAAACTCACATTCAAATGAGAATGTTGAATACAGGAAAAGGACCTGCTGTTCGTGCTTTACGTGCTCAGGCCGATAAATTTGCCTATCAGCATGAAATGAAAAAGACGATAGAAAACCAGCCCAATCTGACTTTATTACAAGGTTTGGTAGAGAAACTTGTAGTAGAGGATGGGGTTTGTAAAGGCGTCATAACAAATACTGGAGCCATCTATCAATCCAAATCTGTTGTTATTACGACAGGAACCTTTTTAAGAGGGGAAATTATCATTGGGGATTTAAAATACTCCAGTGGACCTAACAATCAACAGCCGTCTATATTGCTATCTAAGCATTTAGAAGAACTAGGCTTTGATTTAGTTCGATTTAAAACAGGGACGCCTCCTCGAGTTAATAGTCATTCAATTGATTATTCTAAAACAGAGATACAACCTGGGGATGATGTACCAAGAGCTTTCTCCTATGAGACAACCAATTTTATTACAGACCAAATTCCATGTTGGTTAACTTATACGAGTCCAGAAACTCATCAAATGATTGATGAAAATCTCCATCGCTCTCCTATGTATTCTGGAATGATTAAAGGAACAGGACCTCGTTATTGTCCTTCTATTGAAGATAAAATTGTTCGCTTTAATGATAAACCAAGGCATCAGATTTTCTTAGAACCAGAAGGTAGACACACACAAGAAGTGTATGTGCAGGGTCTTTCAACTAGTTTACCTGAAGATGTTCAGAGAAAGATGCTTTCTACCATTCCAGGTTTAGAAAATGTGCAGATGATGAGAGCGGGTTATGCAATTGAATATGATTCCATTGTCCCGACTCAGCTTTGGCCGACTCTTGAAACGAAAAAAGTAGAGTCTCTATATACGGCAGGGCAAATCAATGGAACATCAGGATATGAAGAAGCTGCAGGACAAGGCTTAATGGCAGGAATTAATGCTGCTGCAAAGGCATTAGGTAAAAAAGAAGTCATCTTAAACCGTTCAGATGCTTATATAGGGGTACTGATTGATGATCTTGTGACAAAAGGAACGAATGAACCATATCGTTTACTGACATCAAGAGCAGAGTATCGACTATTGTTAAGGCATGATAATGCTGATTTAAGACTAACAGAAGTTGGTCACGAGATCGGATTAATTTCTGATGAGCGTTATAGCCGCTTTAATGAGAAAAAAGAAGCGATTCAAAAAGAAAAAGAACGACTTCAACAATTTATTATAAAACCATCGGCAGAAGTTCAACAGATGATAAGAGAAGCCGGCGGTAGTGAATTAAAAGACGGAATTCGTGCTGCGGACTTACTAAAAAGACCTGAAATGACCTATGAGCATATCCGTCTAGTAGCGGGTTCGGAGTCCGAAATCGATGATATTATTGCAGAACAGGTTGAAATCCAGATTAAGTATGAAGGATATATTGATAAATCCTTACAGCAAGTTGATCGAATGAAAAAGATGGAAGATAAAAAAATACCAGAAAACATTGATTATGATGCTATTTCTAGTCTAGCTAATGAAGCTAGACAAAAACTTAAGGAAGTTAGACCCTTATCAGTGGGCCAGGCTTCACGAGTTTCTGGAGTAAACCCAGCAGATATATCTATTCTCCTTATTTATCTAGAACAAGGGAAAATAGCACGAGTATCAAACGAATAGGCTCTTTATTAGCGATCAATACATCATTTTATCGTTTGTAAAAAACTTACTTCAGATAAGTTAGTCGAAATAGCAACAAAGTCTCCCCGCGAAAAGCAAGTGTCTGGAGTGCAATGGAACGACAAGGTATTTACATTTAACTCACTAAGAGCAACAAATAATGAGAAAAGAGCCAATTAATATTACTGCTAGAAAGGACCTTATTATGAATCAAACTGACTTTCTTACAATGCTTGAGGAGAAGGGGATTTCTCTTTCTTCCAAGCAATTGGATCAGTTCCAACTCTACTTTAAGTTACTAGTGGAGTGGAACGAGAAAATGAATTTAACAGCGATTACGGATGAAGAAGAAGTCTACTTAAAGCACTTTTATGATTCTATTTCTGCTGCTTTTTTTGTTGATTTTTCAGGTCCATTATCTATTTGTGATGTAGGCGCAGGAGCGGGCTTTCCGAGTATTCCTATTAAAATCTGTTTTCCACATTTAAAAGTTACGATCGTCGATTCTTTACAGAAGCGAATCACATTTTTAAATGAGCTAGCCAATCAGCTAGAATTAGATCACGTAGAGTTCTACCATGACCGTGCAGAGACGTTTGGACAAAATCCCTTATTCAGAGAAAAGTATGATCTCGTAACAGCAAGAGCAGTTGCGCGACTATCCGTATTAAGTGAACTTTGTCTTCCTTTGGTAAAGCAGGACGGTCTATTTGTAGCAATGAAGGGTGCTTCTGCTAAAGAGGAATTAGAACAAGGTAAAGCTGCTATCAAAGTCCTAGGTGGTATGTTACAGGAGTCTCACCAGTTTAAACTACCAACTGAGGAAAGTGATCGTTCTATCTTTGTCATAAAAAAGAAAGCGAAAACACCTAAGAAGTATCCGAGAAAACCGGGGACGCCTAATAAATTACCTATACAATCTTAATGTCTAATTACCTACAATGTTTCACGTGAAACATTTTTATATAGAAGGAAAGTAACAGATAGCATCGAATATATAAAAGAGGAGTTCCTAAAGGTGGTGTAGAGGATGAAGAGTCCTTTTTCTAAAATTTTTGGTATTGGGGAAAAAGAAGAAGTAATTGAAGTACTAGAGAAATCAGATCATGAAGAAGTTAAAAAACTACCTCTGTCTGCAATTGTACCTAATCAATTTCAACCTCGTACTGTATTTGATGATGAAAAAATTAGTGAGTTAGCTCTAACGATTAGAACCCATGGTATCATTCAACCTATTGTTGTACGTGAGTATAAAGAAGGTAAATATGAAATCATAGCTGGGGAAAGAAGATTCAGAGCTGTAACGAAGCTAGGGTGGGAAACAATTCCTGCAATAGTGAAAGAATTCAATGATGCTGAAACTGCTTCCGTTGCATTAATTGAAAACCTTCAGCGTGAGGAACTAACTGTCATTGAAGAAGCTATTGCCTATTCTAAACTGTTAGAGATTCATAATCTAACACAAGAAGCACTGGCACAAAGACTTGGAAAAGGTCAATCAACTGTCGCAAATAAACTTAGATTATTAAAACTACCTGATGAAGTACAGAACGCCTTATTACAAAAGCAAATAACAGAGAGACACGCAAGAGCACTTATACCTTTAAAAAATCCAGACATCCAAATAAAACTATTAAACGAAATTATAGAACAACAGTACAATGTGAAGCAAACTGAAAATAAGGTTAATAGATTACTAGAGGAAACAGTTGAAAAACCAAAACAAACACGTAAAGCATTTAGTAAAGATATGAGAATTGCTATGAATACCATTCGACAATCCTTAACAATGGTAAAAGATAATGGTGTTGATTTAGACTCTACAGAAGAAGAGTTTGAAGATTTCTATCAAATCACCATTAAAATTCAGAAGAAATAATGAGTGATAGAGTCCTAAGGGGCTCTTTTTTTTGGCTCTTCCCAAGATTCATGAATTTAAAGTACATGACATAGGCTTTGGGGATTCCTTTGTGATTGGACTCATTTAGAGGAGCAAATTAAAGAACTGTGGGAAGAAGAGAAAAGCAAGTGATGTAGTGCAAAGAAAAGATCGGTTACTTATACTAACCCTCATTAAAGGTAACAAAATATGCGTAAAGAGCCTTTTTTCACTAAAATACATTTAAAGACCAATGTAGAAGGCTAATAGATTTTGAAGAATCTATGAGTAATTTGACGGAATTAGTAAAAAAATTTTTAAATAAAACTCACTTTTATAATTTTCATGATAAAATGATATAGTTAATAGATAATTTGTAAGATTTGAAAGTAGGTGACACCGTGGCCAAAATTATATCGATAGCCAACCAAAAGGGTGGAGTTGGAAAAACCACTACTTCGGTAAACTTAGGAGCTTGCTTAGCATACTTAGGTAAGAAAGTACTTCTAGTTGATATAGATCCTCAAGGTAATGCCACTAGTGGAGTAGGAATCGAAAAGGCTGATGTGGATTCCTGTATATATGATGTATTAGTAGAAGATGCAAATGCAAAAGAAGTAGTCAAACCAACGGATGTTGAAAATTTATATATCATTCCAGCTACCATTCAACTAGCAGGAGCTGAAATAGAGCTAGTACCTACCATTTCTAGAGAAGTTAGGTTAAAAAGAGCACTAGAAGCTGTTGAAGCGCATTATGATTATATTATTATCGATTGTCCACCTTCACTTGGTTTACTTACCATCAATTCATTAACTGCTTCTCATTCTGTATTAATCCCTGTTCAATGTGAATATTACGCCTTAGAAGGGCTTAGTCAGTTATTAAACACAGTTCGTTTAGTGCAAAAACACTTGAATACAGATTTAAAAATAGAAGGTGTATTATTAACAATGCTTGATGCTAGGACTAATCTAGGTATTCAGGTTATTGATGAAGTGAAGAAGTACTTCCAGGAAAAAGTATATCAATCTGTCATTCCTCGTAACATACGTCTTAGTGAGGCTCCAAGTCATGGGAAGCCAATTATTATCTATGATCCAAAGTCAAGAGGTGCAGAAGTATATCTAGATCTTGCAAAGGAAGTGATGGCAAATGGCTAAAGGCCTTGGAAAAGGAATTAATGCATTCTTTCCAGATGTCAACCTAAGCAAAGAAGAACGTGTACAAGATGTAAAAATGAAAGAGATTCGCCCTAATCCTTATCAACCACGTAAACACTTCCAAGAAGAAGCTATACAAGAGTTAAAGGATTCCATCATTCAACACGGAATATTACAACCTATTATTGTTCGTAAAACTATTAAAGGCTATGAGATAGTAGTAGGAGAAAGACGTTTCCGTGCTGCTAAAGCTGCTGGATTAGAAAGTATTCCTGTTGTTGTTCGAGAATTGTCGGAACAAGAAATGATGGAGCTGGCTTTACTAGAAAATTTACAGCGTGAAGATTTAACACCGATTGAAGAAGCGCAGGCATACCAACTGTTAATTGAGGAATTAAAAGTTACACAAGAACAATTAGCCAAAAGATTAGGGAAAAGTAGACCGCATATAGCAAACCATATCCGTCTACTATCCTTACCGGAAAATATTCAAATGTTTATCTCAGAAGGTAAGCTCTCAATGGGACATGGACGTGCACTATTAGGTCTTAGAAAGAAGGATAAGCTAAAACCAGTAGTAGAAAAAGTGATTAAAGAACAATTAAACGTCCGTCAACTTGAACACTTAGTTAATCAACTAAATGAAAATGTTTCACGTGAAACATTAAAACCAAAAGTAGAGAAGAATGTATTTATTAAAGAACATGAAACTATTTTAAGAGAAAAGTTTGGTACATCTGTTTCTATTAAGCAAACGAAGAAAAAGGGTAAAATTGAAATTGAGTTTTTCTCACCTGAAGACTTAAATAGAATATTAGAATTGCTGGATGCTGTTGAATAATTAACTGCTCTATAACCACTAGTATATGTGGTTATTTTTTTAATGGCTATATTCTTTAAAAGCTCTAATATTTCAGCTGCTGATCGGCACTGCCCTATGTATAGACTCCTAGAAAAAGGAGTTGCAAATCCCATAATTAGAAAACTAATTTAGCATACTACCCCAAATAGTGGTGGGACGTGATGATGCACCTCTACAGTTAGGTTGATAAAGGAGAAAACGATGGTATTATTAGGCACAATCGTCAATGGAATCTGCATTATTCTAGGTACTTTTATTGGTAGCTTCCTGACAAAGATACCTGACAAGGTAAAACATACGGTCATGCAAGGAATCGGTTTATCTGTATCATTATTAGGAATACAAATGGGTTTGAAAAGTGAACAATTTTTAATTGTTATCATTAGTTTAGTTACTGGAGCCGTTATTGGTGAGTATTTTGACTTAGACCAAAAGCTTGAAAACATAGGAAAGTGGATCGAAAAAAAGATTGGCAAAAAAGCAAAAGGTGATATAGCGAAAGGATTTGTTACGGCAACGCTCATATTTGTCATTGGTGCTTTAGCTATCATTGGTTCACTTGATAGCGGTTTGAGACAGGATCATCGAATCCTTTATACGAAATCGTTAATAGATGGATTTACAAGTATAATTTTGACAACAACGTTTGGGGTAGGGGTTTTATTCTCTGCAATCCCGGTCATGCTGTACCAAGGTTCTATTGCTTTATTTGCAAATCAAATAGAGCACTTTATACCAACAGAGTTAATGGATTCTTTTATTGTAGAGATGACGTCAACAGGTGGGTTAATGATCTTGGCAATAGGATTAAATATACTTAATATCACTAAAATTAGAGTAGCCAACCTATTACCTAGTATCCTTGTTGTTGCATTAATTGTTTCGGTAATACATTATATCTAACGTTCATTGCGAAGACTGACTAAGAGTAACAAAGAATAATGAAGGTGAGATACCAACCTACAACTCTTCTTCCGAAACATGGAGGAAGAAGCGTTGTAGGTTGGTATCTTTTTTAGCTATTTAATATATTAAATGGGTCTTAGTTGTTCCGCATTTGCTTTACTCATAACTAATTTTCTCTTGTAAAGGAGACTTGCCTCAAAGATTCCGTCAGAGATGATGCTAGCCATCTTCATTACAAGATTTAATCGAGTATTTTGGAGAACAAAAAATTCCATGAAGCCACTAACGTTTACAATCCCTGTTATATGCATGTCTCCAACCGGTGGTAACTCCTTTTTCACACCAGCACCTGGCTTCACTGGACCATCCCCAACTTGAATCATCCCTACACTTTTTAATCTGCCTAAACAAGCATCTATTCCAATAATAAATGGGTAGTGTAAATCACTATTTATCAGCTTTAATTGATCTTCTAAATTAACAGCATGAATGGGGTCATCTAGCGTTCCGTACACATGAAATAACGGTGAACCTTTTTCTTCTAATTTAGTGCCAATTAGGGGGCCTAATGCATCTCCAGTAGACCGATCGGTTCCGATACAGACAATTGCAATGGGCTTGTTTAAATGAGTGGGTAAAATACTAACAATCTCTTTTGCGATCTTAGTGGAGGCTCCTTCTTCATCAAAAATAATCTTAGCTTCTCCACCTTTCTTTTCAAAAAAGTTAGGTCTTAGATTCATAGATTCCACTCCTTAATAATAGTAGTAACAGTATACGGAAAAACTTTTCATTCTATACATAGTGATTTGATTTTCTCTAAATTAACGAGGAATTACTGAAGGAGGCAGATAGGGTTGTGGAAGAATGGATTTAAATGGATGTATCTAATCTTAGGAACGATGATCGGGGCAGGTTATGCATCAGGAAGGGAGTTGTGGCAGTTTTTCGGGCCAGAGAGTGGACTTGCCATTCTGTTATTTACAATCTTATTTTCTATATGTACTTACGTAGTGATGAATATTAGCTACGAACAAAAGTCTGAGCATTTCTTACCAGTTTTACATAAGTTGATTGGTAATAAGCTTTCAAATGTTTATGATATGATTATTATTTTTTACTTATTTACAACAACAATGGTGATGTTAGCAGGTGGAGGCGCTGCTATTGAAATGTTTCATATTCCATATTGGATTGGCATTTTCATTTTTTCATGTCTTTTAATCACTCTATTTATTTGGAATATTAAAGGAATGACTTCACTGAATTCTGTTATTATTCCTTTACTCATTGTGGGGTTAATTGGAACAATTATTACATTTATGATGAAAAACCAAGAGAGTCTCAAACCAGAGCTATGGACAAACCAGTCTAATTGGCCCTCAGCGTTTACTTTCACGGCATTGAATGTTATTGCCTTAATAGCAGTAGTCGGGGCAATTGGAAAGGAAATAAAGCATAAGGGTGAATCTCTTATTGCAAGTATTGGCAGTGCAGTTATTTTAGGAGGAATTGCTTACTTTTATAATGAATCATTGTTGCAAGTGAGTCAGGAAATTGTGTTATATGAAATTCCCTTATTTGCAATCTTAAAGGATTATCCTTATAGTATGATTATTTTTATGACGGTCCTTTTATGGACAGCCATATTTACAACGGCTGCTTCAGGTATATTTGGTTTGACCTCAAGATTTCGCCAATATAGTAATTGGCCAACGTGGGTTCTGGCAACCGTTATTGTTGTTATTATGATTCCATTAACAAAGTTTGGTTTCTCTACCTTAGTTGCTGTATTATATCCGTTGTATGGACTCATTAACCTCTATTTGGTAGCTGCTATTTTAGTGTATCCTATTGCAAATTACTATAAATGGGAATAAGTTATTTGATATGATAAGAATGGGTACTAGCAATGCAACAAAGTCCTAGTAAATAGCCTTAGTGATTGATTAGAAAGGAATAAGACGATGAAAATGGTAACAGATGCTTATCAATCTTTTATTACGTACATGACGGATAAGGAGATTTGGATTGATCTTGGTCAGGGATTCTTGAAGATTTTATTAATCTTCTTTATTGCTGGAATTCTTATTAGACTTGGTAAGTTGGCCCTACAAAATGTGTTTAAGATTCGCACAAAGAGCCCCTTACGTGTTTCCGAAAGAAGAGAAGCCACACTGACTAGACTTTTAGACAATATTTTGACATATGTAATTTATTTCATTGCCTTTATAATGGTATTAGAGGTTTTTACAATCGATGTAACAGCCTTATTAGCAGGTGCCGGTGTTGCAGGACTAGCAATAGGTTTTGGGGCACAAAACCTTGTGAGAGACGTTATAACAGGTTTTTTTATCATTTTTGAAGATCAATTCTCGGTGGGGGATTATATTCGAACGGGTACCTTTGAGGGAACAGTCGAAGAAATCGGCTTGAGAATTACGAAAATAAAAAGTTTTACTGGTGAGATTCATATTTTACCAAATGGAAGCATTCAAGATGTTACTAATTTCTCCATTTCTAATAGTGTGGCAATTGTTGATATCAGTATTGCCTATGAAGGTGATATCAGTAAGGCAGAGAATGTTATTCAAGATTTATTACAAGAACTACCTGAAAGGTATGAGGACATGGTAGATGTTCCTCAACTATTAGGCGTTCAAATGCTCGGAGCCTCAGATGTTGTGTTACGAGTCACGTCAGAGGTAAAGCCAATGCGACATTTTGCCATCTCAAGAGCATTACGGAAAGAAATAAAAATTAGATTAGATAATCATGGAATTGAAATTCCATTTCCACGTGTTGTTATGTATAACCGGAATGATGAAGTTGACACCAATGAAAAACTAGAACAAAAGGGGTAAGAAGGGAGAGGCACAATTGGAAACAAAAGAATTTGGTATAAATGACATTGTAGAAATGAAGAAACAACATCCATGTGGAGAAAACCGATGGAAAATTATTCGTTTAGGGATGGATATTCGAATTAAATGTGAAGGCTGTCATCATAGTGTGTTAATCCCGAGAAGAGAATTTGCAAGAAAGATGAAGAAAGTTCTAGTGAAGTTCGAGGGTGAATGAGGAGTTAAGGAGAGGTACGTATGGGGAATATCGTAAAGTCAGCCTGCCCTCTAAATTGTTGGGATAGCTGCGGGTTTAACGTAACAATTGAAGATGGAAACATAAAAAGAGTAGAGGGCGACCCTCATCATCCAATCACAAAGGGGAAAATTTGTGGACGTGGAAGAATGCTTGAGGCACGGACAAATAGTGATCAGAGGATCACACATCCTCTTAAAAAAGTAGATGGCGAATTTCACCCTATATCGTGGAAACAGGCATTAGATGAAATAGCTGAAAAACTAAGCGAAATAAAAAAAGCCTATGGACCTACTGCTGTTTTTCATAGTCATGATTATGCAAATAGTGGGCTACTAGTAAACCTTGATAAACGCTTTTTTAATAACTACGGTGGAGTTACGGAAGTAATAGGAAGTTTGTGCTGGGGATCAGGGATAGAGGCTCAAAAATGGGACTTTGGTGATTCCTATAGCCATGCGCCTGAAGACATCTTTAACAGTAAACACATTGTTATTTGGGGAAGAAATGTAGCTAGAACCAATATGCATCTATACGAATATCTTCAAAAAGCAAAAGCAGCAGGTGCTACATTAACAGTTATAGATCCAATTTATAACGCGACGGCTAAAATAGCCGATCGATACATTTCCGTTAAACCAGGTATGGATTCCTTTTTGGCATTAGGTATTATGAAAGAAATTCTTCGTTTACAGCTTGAAGACCGTTTATTTATTAAGAACTATTCAGTTGGTTTTGAGGACGTAGAAGACTTATTAGCAAGCATATCTCTAGAAGAGCTTTCACAGTTTGCTGAAGTACCTATCGAGGTTTTTACAGACCTTGCAAAAATCTATGGAAATGGCCCAACAATGACCTATCTAGGTCTAGGTATGCAGCGTTATGAAAACGGTGGAAACACGATCCGTACTATTGATGCCCTCATTGCTATGAGTGGAAATGTGGGGGTCCCTGGTGGTGGAGCCAATTATGGTAATCTACAAGTTGGCCAAAGCTTTAATATAGAATCATTGACCATGCCACATAGAAGGCAAGAGAGTCGTCAATTTACGATGATGAAGCAAGCAGAGGAAGTCTTAAAAGCTAATGAACCACCAATAAAAATGATCGTCGTCACTTGTGGAAATCCACTGACTCAAGTACCCGATACGAATTTGGTAAAACAAGCATTCGAGTCAGTTGAAACAGTCGTAGTATTAGAACAATATATGACAGATACAGCTGCTGTAGCCGACTATATCTTGCCTGTAAAAACATCCTTTGAAGTTGAAGATATTTATTATGCGTCTATGTATCATGGATATATGAATTACAGTGCTGCACTCGTGGAAGCACCAGGTGAGGCACAATCTGATTTATGGATATGGACGGAGTTATCAAAAAGGTTAGGGTTTGGAGAAGTCTTTGACTTTACAAGAGAAGAATTTTTAGAAATGGGTCTAGCTGATTTAAACGTACATGGCATTTCCCTTTCTAAACTTAAACAAGAACACCACCTTCTGTTACCTGTTAAAAAGGTACCTTGGGAAGATAAGGTGTTTAAGACACCAAGTGGAAAGTATGAGTTTACTGCATCAAGATTAGATCAAGAAGGCAAGATTTCCTTGTCTTATCCAAGGGAGTCTTCTGTCAATAATCCTGTGTTAGTAGAGAAATATCCATATACTCTATTATCTTTACATCCCATGAGGTCAAATCATTCTCAACATTATCACTTGATAGCTGGTTTACAGCAAAATCGGGTTGAAGTATCTGAGGATGTTGCACTTGAGAAAAATCTTAGTGAAAATGATAGAGTACGAGTGTATAATGATCGTGGTCAAGTCATTGGACATGTGAAGATTATGAAAAGAGCTCATCCTAAAACGATTAATATCGATGAAGGAAATTGGAGTCAATTTGGTGGAACGGTCAACCTACTTACCTCAAATGAGCCATCTGATAATGGATTGGGAAGTATATTGTATGATTGCTTAGTTAATATTGAAAAATGGTCATGATGCCTTCTGGTGTCATGACTTTTTTATGCTCTAAACCCTCGTATAAAGCTTGTCTTTTTGAGTGCTTGTATCTATAATTGGGAAAGGTTAATGTGTTTACGGAGAGTTTTTCGCAAACTTATGATAGAAAGATTTTATACAAATAGTGAAATGGGCTCATATCGTAGATAATTTAGATAGAGCCTTATGGAAAGAGGAGTGAAGAAAATGGCATTAACAGCTGGGATCGTCGGTTTACCTAACGTAGGTAAGTCCACATTATTTAATGCGATTACACAAGCAGGTGCAGAATCAGCAAACTATCCATTTTGTACAATCGACCCTAATGTCGGAATTGTAGAAGTACCGGATGAGCGTTTAAATAAATTAACAGAGTTAGTAAAGCCGAAGAAAACAGTACCTACTACATTTGAATTTACAGATATTGCAGGTATTGTGAAAGGTGCTAGTAAGGGTGAAGGTTTAGGAAATAAGTTTCTTTCTCATATTCGTCAAGTAGATGCAATTTGTCAGGTTGTACGTTGTTTTGAAGATGAAAACATCACTCACGTGTCGGGGAAAGTTGACCCAATTGATGATATTGAAGTCATAAATTTAGAGCTTATTTTAGCAGATTTAGAATCTGTAGAAAAAAGAATTGATCGAGTGGCTAAGCTTGCTAAAACGAAAGACAAAGATGCAGTAGTTGAACATGAAATTTTGGTCATGCTGAAGGAAGCTTTTGAAAACGATAAACCAGCACGTACAGTAGAGTTTACGGATGAGCAATTAAAGGTAGTAAAAGGATTACATTTACTAACGATTAAGCCGATTCTTTATGTAGCAAATGTAGGGGAAGACGATGTCGTTGATCCATCAGAAAATCCTTATGTTCAAAGAGTACGTGAATATGCAGCAGAAGACAATGCAGAAGTGATTGTAGTTTGTGCAAAGATTGAGGAAGAAATTGCTGAATTAGATAAAGAAGAGAAAAAAGCATTTCTTGAAGAGCTAGGAATTGAAGAGTCTGGATTAGATCAATTAATCCGAGCGTCCTATCATTTATTAGGTTTAGCTACTTATTTTACTGCAGGTGAACAAGAGGTACGTGCTTGGACATTTAGAAAAGGTATGAAAGCTCCACAATGTGCGGGGATTATCCATACAGACTTCGAACGTGGGTTTATCCGTGCAGAGACGGTTTCTTATGACGACCTGTTAGCAGCTAAGACAATGGTAGCAGCAAGAGAAGCTGGAAAAGTCCGTCTAGAAGGAAAAGAATACATTGTAAAAGACGGAGACGTTATTCATTTTAGATTTAATGTATAGATTGCAAAAAGAGCCTTTGATAATAAGTTGCAGAGGGCAATTGACTCTGTTATAATATAAACTTGTGAGTGATTATATATTGCTCCTTGCCCTTAACCGGGCCGTTTAGTCCAAAAGGAGGTGACAGAAATGAGAAAGTACGAAGTTATGTACATCATTCGTCCAAACATTGAGGAAGAAGCTCAAAAAGCGTTAGTTGAACGTTTCAACGGCATTTTAACTGATAATGGTGCTGAGATTACAACTGCTAAAGCATGGGGGAAGCGTCGTCTTGCATATGAAATCAACGATTTCCGTGATGGCCACTACATGCTAGTAAATGTAAATGCTCCAGCAACAGCAGTTCAAGAGTTCGATCGTCTAGCTAAGATCAGCGAAGACATCATCCGTCATATTGTTGTAAACACAGAAGATAAATAATAAATAGATTTGAATCGTTGTATTCTTAAGGGAGTTGGGTAGTTATGATGAACCGCGTTGTACTTGTTGGACGTTTAACGAAAGATCCAGATTTGCGTTATACACCAAGTGGTGTGGCTGTTGCAACGTTTACATTAGCTGTAAACCGCACATACACAAATCAACAAGGAGAGCGCGAGGCTGATTTTATCAACTGTGTAATCTGGAGACGTCCTGCTGAAAACGTTGCTAACTTCTTGAAAAAAGGAAGCTTAGCGGGTGTAGACGGAAGGCTTCAAACAAGAAGCTATGAAGGTCAAGACGGCAAACGTGTCTATGTTACAGAGGTTGTTGCAGAAAGCGTACAATTCTTAGAGCCAAGAAGTGGTGGAAACCAAAGTGGTGGAGGCTATGGTGGTGGACAAGAAGATTATTCTTTTGGACAAGGACAAGGTCAAGGTCAGCGTAATCAGAACCAAAATACTCAGCGCAACCAAGGATATACTCGTGTTGATGAAGATCCGTTTGCTAATAATGGCGAACCGATTGATATATCAGACGATGATTTACCATTCTAAATAGACCGGACTTAAAAATATAAGTAGAAGGGAGGAATTTATCATGGCTGGACAACGTAGAGGTGGACGTGCTAAGCGTCGTAAAGTTTGTTTCTTCACTGCAAACGGGATTACAAACATCGATTACAAAGATGTAGATTTACTAAAGCGTTTTGTATCTGAGCGTGGTAAGATTTTACCTCGTCGTGTAACAGGTACAAGTGCAAAGTACCAACGTAAGTTAACAGTTGCAATTAAGCGTGCTCGTCAAATGGCATTGCTTCCATATGTATCTGGTGAATAAATAAGAGCAGCAGCAGGGAAACCTTGCTGCTTTTTTATTTCTTGCTAAGAACAAGTATATGTTATAATAGCAAAAAGTATTTACTGTACATAAACCTTGAAATGAGGTGAAAGATTGGGAAAAACGAAGGCATTAACGGAAGGTGCAATCATGCTTGCACTATACATGGTTTTATTTCTGGTCACACTCTATGTTCCGTTAATTGGTTCACTTACATTATTTGCTCTAGCTTTACCATTTGTCGTCTTTTCGAGTAGAAGGGGCTGGAAAAGTAGCCTTGTCTTATTTGGAGCATCGGTTATTTTAACGTTGTTATTTGGTTCGATTATAGCGGTACCAATAACATTTCTTTATGGTTTAAGTGGAATTGTGATTGGTTATTTATTTAAACTTAATCGGTCGAAATTGGAAGTACTCTCTGGGGGAAGTATTGCCTACATTATCAACCTCCTCGTGATCTATATTATTACAACAGCAGTATTTCAAATTAATCCGATAGAAGAGGCACAAAAGGCTGTTGATCAATCCATAAATATGTCCAGGGAAATGATGGAAGCGTTAGGTCAGTCCATTAACGAAGAACAAATTAATCTGTTTGCTGAGACATTCGAGCTAGTCCCACTATTAATGCCTACTGCTATTGTATTTGTGGGTGTATTTTTAGCGTTTATTACACAAATTATCTCGACAAGAATACTTAAAAGACTGGGACTTAAGGTTGAGAAATGGCCACCGTTTCGTTCTATTCAGTTACCAAAGAGCTTAATATGGTACTACTTAGTAACAATGATTGCCATGATGTTCCCTATGGAACAAGATTCCATGTTCTTTTTAGCTATTTTTAATTTATTTCATATTTTACAGTTATTAATGATTCTACAAGGATTCTCTTTTATCTTTTATTTTTGTTATCATAAAAACGTTTCAAAAGGAATACCCATTACCATCTTAATTCTTTCCTTCTTACTTCCGCCTTTACTTTATATCGTAAGGATCATCGGAATCATTGATTTAGGTTTTAATTTACGAGCTAGAGTAGAGAGTAAGAAATAAACAGTGATATCTGTTTAGGAGATGAAAACAATGCCTAATTTTTATCGAAAGAGAATCTTTCGTTTACCGATTTATACACTAATAACCTTAACTGCTTTCCTGATAGGAATCATTGGTTTTTTCCAATGGATAGCTGGCTTAGTTGGTTTCTTGATACTGGGCGTCATTCTATTTTTCCTAATTAAATCGGAAGTGCTACTACGCCGTGATATGGAGCAGTATATCTCTACTCTTTCTCATCGTGTAAAGCGAGTGGGTGAAGAGGCACTCATGGAAATGCCGATTGGAATTCTACTTTATAATGAAGACTTTCAAGTGGAATGGGGAAATCCATTCATGAATGCATTCTTTGAAGAGGAGACCATCATCGGCAAGCCTATACATGATCTGGCAGAGGTTCTGCTTCCCCTTATAAAGGATCAAGTTGAAAGCGAAGTCATTAATCTTTATGACCGTAAACTTAGGATTATCCATAAAAAAGAAGAGCGACTGATTTACGCATTTGATGTGACAGAAGAAATCCAACTTGAAAAGCAATATGAGGAAGAAAAATCTGTATTAGGTGTTATTTTCTTAGACAACTATGATGAAGTGACACAAGGTATGGATGACCAAAGAAAAAGTAATATAAATAGCCAGATTACATCCCTCTTAAATAGATGGGCGACGGATAATGGTGTTTTCTTAAAAAGAACATCTTCGGAAAGATTTTTTGCGGTATTTAATGAGCAAATCCTCCATCATTTAGAGAAAACAAAGTTTGAGATTCTAGATCAGGTAAGAGAGCACACGTCAAAGCAAAGCAGCCCGTTAACATTAAGTATCGGAATTGGAACCGGTTCATCATCACTTCCTGAATTGGGATCGCTTGCTCAATCCGGCTTAGATTTAGCACTCGGTCGTGGAGGCGATCAAGTAGCGGTAAAAAAATCAAACGGTAAAGTGAAGTTTTACGGTGGTAAAACGAATCCAATGGAAAAACGTACAAGGGTAAGAGCAAGAGTGATATCTCACGCTCTTAGAGAGCTTGTCGTTGAAAGTGATAAAGTGTTAATCATGGGACATAAATATCCTGATATGGATGCTATAGGTGCTTCTATTGGAATCCTAAAGGTAGCACAGGCAAATCAAAAGGAAGGGTTTATCGTTATTGATAAAACCGAACTTGATACAGGTGTACAACGGTTAATTGGAGAAGTCAAACAACACCCAGAGCTTTGGTCGCGCTTTATTAGTCCAGAAGAGGCAATGGAGCTATCTACAGAAGATACCCTTCTTGTTGTTGTTGATACACATAAACCATCCTTAGTCATCGATGAGAGGCTCTTACATCGTCAAGAAAGAATCGTTGTTATTGACCATCACCGAAGAGGGGAAGAGTTTATTGATAGTCCATTACTCGTCTATATGGAACCATATGCTTCTTCTACTGCAGAACTTGTAACAGAACTGCTAGAATATCAACCAAAGCGCTCTAAGCTAAATATACTTGAATCTACTGCTTTATTAGCTGGCATTATTGTTGATACGAAAAGCTTTACTTTACGAACAGGATCGCGTACGTTTGATGCAGCATCATACTTAAGAGCACACGGTGCAGATACAATCCTTGTTCAGAAGTTTCTAAAGGAAGACATTGATGTTTTTGTCAAACGATCTAAAATTGTTGAAAATACTGCGATTTATAAACCTGGAATTGCTATTACAAAGGGTAAGCAGGAAGAAAAATATGAACAAGTGCTAATTGCACAGGCTGCAGATACATTACTATCAATGAGTGGGGTAGTAGCATCTTTTGCGATAGCCATTCGTCAAGATGGATTGATCGGAATTAGTGCTAGATCTCTAGGTGAAATTAATGTTCAAATCATTATGGAAGCATTAGAAGGTGGAGGACACTTAACGAATGCAGCCACTCAGCTTTCTGGAATGACAATAGAAGAGGCAGAAGGTAAGTTAAAGCAAGCAATAGACGATTATTTAGAAGAAGGGAGTAAAGAGATATGAAAGTCGTTTTCTTAAAGGATGTTAAAGGAAAAGGTAAAAAAGGAGAAGTGAAAAATGTAGCAGATGGCTACGCTCACAACTTTCTCATTAAGCAAGGATTAGCAGTTGAAGCTAATGCAGCAGCTGTTAATACTTTAGAAGCACAAAAGAAAAAGCAACAAAAAGAGGCTGCTGAGGAATTACAGGAAGCCAAACAGCTGAAGGAAACGTTAGAACAGCTTACAGTTAATCTATCTGCCAAATCTGGTGAGGGTGGTCGTTTATTTGGATCAATCACAACAAAGCAAGTGGCAGATGAGCTTCAAAAGGCACACAAAATTAAGATAGATAAGCGCAAAATGGATTTAGCTGAACCAATTCGTACACTTGGTGTAACGAATATTCCAGTTAAACTTCATACTGAAGTAACAGCCACTTTAAAAGTACATGTGAAGGAACTGTAACACAAAAGGCAGCTAATTCGTTAGCTGCTCTTTTTATTGTTTGTGCAAAAAAACCATTAACAAGTAAAGGTATGAATTTACTCTTCTATGTTAAATATGGAAGTGCTAGTTTTCTATTATATATGTGGTACAATCAAGAGTAGAGTTTATAACAGAGGGGAAGGGATAATAGATTATGACTGATTTATTTGCAGATCGTACTCCACCTCAAAATATTGAAGCAGAACAGGCCGTTCTTGGAGCTGTTTTCTTAGAACCTGCTTCGTTAACGACAGCTTCTGAAATTTTGATTCCAGAGGACTTTTATCGTGCTTCGCATCAACGCATATTTAATGTTATGCTTGCGCTCAATGAAAAGGGTGAACCTGTTGATCTAGTAACGGTTACATCGGAACTAGCAGACTTAAAACTATTAGAAGAAATCGGCGGAGTTTCCTATTTAAGTGATCTAGCAAACTCGGTACCTACCGCTGCGAATATTGAATATTATGCCAAGATTGTTGAAGAGAAATCAATTCTAAGAAGACTGATTCGTACAGCTACGTCTATTGTGACTGATGGTTATGCAAGGGACGATGAAGTAGATGTTCTATTAAATGAAGCAGAAAAAGGAATACTTGATGTTTCAAGAAGAAAGAACAGCGGATCGTTTCAAAATATAAAAGATGTTCTAGTAGAAGCCTACGATAATATTGAACTACTTCATAATCGTGTTGGTGATATTACTGGTATCCCAACAGGATTCTCAGAACTAGATAGAATGACAGCTGGATTTCAACGTAATGATTTAATTATCGTAGCTGCTCGTCCTTCAGTAGGTAAAACGGCTTTTGCACTTAACATCGCTCAAAACGTTGCAACAAAAACGGACGAAAACGTTGCAATCTTTAGTCTTGAGATGGGTGCACAACAGCTAGTGATGCGTATGCTTTGTGCAGAAGGAAACATTAATGCACAAAATCTTCGTACTGGTAAATTAACCACAGAGGATTGGGGAAAGCTTACCATGGCAATGGGGAGTTTATCCAATGCGGGTATATATATTGATGATACACCTGGAGTAAAAATAAACGAAATACAGTCAAAATGTAGAAGACTTAAACAAGAAAGTGGTTTAGGGATGATCCTAATTGACTACTTACAGTTAATCCAAGGAAATGGACGTTCAGGCGAAAATCGTCAGCAGGAAGTATCAGAAATATCCAGATCCTTAAAGGCACTTGCCCGTGAACTAGAAGTTCCGGTTATTGCCCTTTCTCAGCTGTCCCGTGGTGTAGAATCTCGTCAGGACAAACGACCAATGATGTCAGATATCCGTGAATCGGGAAGTATTGAGCAGGATGCCGATATTGTTGCGTTCTTGTACCGTGATGATTACTATGACAAGGAATCTGAGAATAAGGATATCATTGAAATTATTATCGCTAAACAGCGTAACGGCCCAGTTGGAACAGTAGAGCTTGCGTTTGTTAAGGAATATAACAAATTCGTAAATCTTGAACGGAGATTTGATGATTCCGGCGTACCAGCTTAGCCGAAAGAGCCTCTCAATCATAAATTGAGAAGGCTCTTTTTTATTATGTATACATATTTACTTATGTAAGACAGAAACTACACAAAAGAAGAATACTAAAATTAGAAAGGTGACATTTGTGTCAATAAAACGAACGAATGGTATATGAATAATAATTAATGTTCGGATTTAATTGACTTTTTGTAGATATATAAGTATACTTACAGTTGTTTGAAAAGATATATATATAGATAATAGATAAGGTAAATAATGTGGAGGTGCTGAAATGTCATCAGTTGTTGTTGTGGGAACACAATGGGGAGATGAAGGAAAAGGAAAGATTACAGATTTCCTTTCAGAAAATGCAGAGGTTGTAGCACGTTATCAAGGTGGAAATAACGCAGGTCACACGATTGTATTCAATGGCCAAAAGTATAAGCTACATCTAATTCCTTCTGGGATTTTTTACTCCGATAAAGTATGTGTTTTAGGAAACGGAATGGTTATCGATCCTAAAGCATTAGTGGCGGAATTAAAGTACTTACATGATTTAGGAGTTTCAACAGAGAACCTCAGAATCAGTAACCGCGCCCATGTAATTCTACCTTATCATTTAAAACTAGACGAAGTAGAAGAAGAACGTAAGGGTGCTAATAAAATTGGTACTACGAAAAAGGGAATTGGACCAGCCTATATGGACAAAGCGGCAAGAATTGGGATCCGTATTGCTGATCTATTAGACCGTGAAGAGTTTGAGACAAAATTAACTCATAATTTAGCGGAAAAAAATCGTCTTCTAGAGAAATTTTATGAAGTTGAAGGACTAAAAATTGAAGATATTCTAGATGAATATTATGAATATGGTCAACAAATTGCTAAGTATGTATGTGATACATCAGTTGTACTAAATGATGCATTAGATGATGGACGACGTGTGTTATTTGAGGGTGCACAAGGCGTTATGTTAGATATCGACCAAGGGACGTATCCATTTGTTACATCTTCAAACCCAATCGCAGGTGGAGTTACAATCGGTAACGGTGTAGGACCATCAAAGATTAAGCATGTAGTGGGTGTTTCAAAAGCTTACACGACACGTGTAGGAGATGGACCTTTCCCAACTGAAATTCATGACGAAATCGGGCACCAAATCCGTGAGGTTGGTCGTGAGTACGGTACAACTACAGGACGTCCGAGACGTGTAGGGTGGTTTGACAGCGTCGTAGTTAGGCATGCAAGAAGAGTAAGTGGGATCACTGACTTATCTTTAAACTCTATTGACGTACTTACTGGAATTGAGAAGTTAAAGATTTGTGTGGCGTATCAGTACAATGGACAAATCGTTGAAGAATTCCCAGCTAGCTTAAAGGTGTTGGCACAATGTGAACCTGTTTATGAAGAGCTACCTGGCTGGACAGAAGATATCACAGGTGTAAAAAGCCTTAACGAATTACCTGAAAATGCGCGTCACTATTTAGAACGCATTTCACAATTAACGGGTATTCCATTGTCTATCTTCTCAGTAGGTCCAGATCGCAATCAAACGAACTTATTAAGAAGTGTATATGGACCACAATAAAGCGTAAAAACTAATGAAATAACCCTATTACCGCTTTGGTAATAGGGTTTATATTAATATACGTGACTAATGTGCATGCAAAAACCTATACCTATAAATCAACTAATAGGGCGAACTATACTTGGGAAGGAAAATAAAATATTAAAATATATTGCAATCTAGTAAAAGTACATGATATTATATTACATGTTGCTTATGCAGTAATAAGAACCATTAGCTCAGTCGGTAGAGCACGAACGAATAAGCTTCCCTGAAAAATCATCAGCGAACCAATCGAGCTGCTACTTGAATGATCTTTCTGAGATTGGGTCGTCTTTTATTAAGATAAACCAAGCTCGAACAAACACTTTTTAATAAGAGCCATTAGCTCAGTCGGTAGAGCACGAACGAATAAGCTTCCCTGAAAAATCATCAGCGAACCAATCGAGCTGCTACTTGAATGATCTTTCTGAGATTGGGTCGTCTTTTATTAAGATAAACCAAGCTCGAACAAACACTTTTAATAAGAGCCATTAGCTCAGTCGGTAGAGCATCTGACTTTTAATCAGAGGGTCGAAGGTTCGAGTCCTTCATGGCTCACCATTTTTATAAAATAAAAATGGCCCATTGGTCAAGCGGTTAAGACACCGCCCTTTCACGGCGGTAACACGGGTTCGAATCCCGTATGGGTCACCAATGTTTATAAAACAAATGTTTATAAAACAAATGTTTATAAAACAAATGTTTATAAAACAAGTCATAATAGAGAATATAAGTGAATAAGTTAAATAGGGTTTGGCCCAGCAAATAAAAGAAACAGCATAATTATTTACCTATAAACATGGTTAGTAATTATAATGAAATAAAGATCCTTTACAATTATATATATGGCTCGGTAACTCAGTCGGTAGAGCACGATCGAGTTAGCATCAATGAATAAGCTTCAGCGAACCAATCGAGCAGCATCTTGGATAACCTTCCAGAGATTGGGACGAAGGTATTACAGAGAAAAGTAGTTCTTATACAATTTTATATAATGGCTCGGTAGCTCAGTCGGTAGAGCACGATCGAGTTAACATCATTGAATAAGCTTCAGCGTACCAATCGAGCAGCACCTTGAATAATCTTCCTGAGATTGGGACGAAGGTATAACAGAAAAGTATGGTTCCTTTACAATTTTATATATGGCTCGGTAGCTCAGTCGGTAGAGCAAAGGACTGAAAATCCTTGTGTCGGCGGTTCGATTCCGTCCCGAGCCATCTCTAAAAGACATGCAAGTTAATGCATGTCTTTTATCTTATAGTCCATTTTCCTATTATATGACAGGTAGATACCATAATATGACAGGAATGATACAGTTTTGTTACATATTTCTATTTTTTGTCCTATATTCTCTCAGTTTATGCTAAAGTGAAAAAGTGAGACAATTATGAAATATTACCCATAATGTGTAATTTTAATAGTTTACTAGTCTATATGTACTAATAGAAACTGTTACACTTATTCAGTAGGCACATCTTAAAGAAGGGTGGCCTTGGTTTAGGAGGAAGAACAGTGGTGAATTGGAAAGTTAAATTAGAAGGTATGCCAAAGTTATTAAAACGAACAGCAATCAGTGCAATGGTTGCCTCGACGTTAACATTTGGTACAGTTTCAGCAAATAGTGGGATTGGTATTAATACGGTGTACCATGTTTATGTAAATAAAGAGAGAATTGGTACGATTGATAATAAAAAGATAGTTGAACAATACATAGAAGACCGAGAAAAGCAGCTTCTTGAAGAGAATCCAAACATTACTTTTGGTTTAGATGACAATGTAGTCTATGTAGAAGAAAAAGTGTTTAGATCAAACGTAAATAATCAGCAGGTTCTTCAGTTACTTTCAGATAAGCTTCAAATAGTTGCCGAGGCGTACTCCATCGTCGTAAATGAAGAACCTGTTGCCTTCCTAGATAGCAAAGAAGGTGCAGAAGAAGTAATCAAGTCTATGAAACTACAATATGTTTCTGAAGAAGTTTTATCTGAACTTGAGAGCCGTGATGCTGATGCTACTTTACCTACTCTTACAGTAGGACAGTCTCGTATATTAGACGTTACTTTTAATGAAAAAGTTTCAGTTTCTGAACAAAAAGTTTCCCCGAATGAAATTTTAACTGTAGAAGAAGCAGTTACTTATCTGACAAAAGGCGCACTTGAAGAGCAAAAATATCAAGTACAAGACGGAGATGTACTTGGAAGCATTGCTACTAAACATGATCTATCTTTAGATGAGTTACTTGCTCTAAATTCTGGTTTAAAAGAAGACTCTTTAATTAAGCCAGGGCAAGAACTAAATGTAACAGCACTAAAGCCATTTTTAAACGTGATTGTAAAAGAAGAAACGTATAGCAGTCAATCGATTCCTTTCGGTACTGAAATTGTAGAAAATAAAGATAAGCCTAAAGGTGAAAAGAAAGTAAAACAAGAAGGACAAAATGGTGAAAAGCTTGTTAACTCCATCACGACTAGACAAAATGGAAGTGTCATTGAACAAGAAACCATCAGTGAAGAGGTTGTAAAAGAACCTATAGCTAAAATCGTTGAAAAAGGTACAAAGGTCATTCCTTCACGTGGCACTGGTTCTTTTGCTTGGCCAGCAGTTGGTGGATATATCTCTAGTTATATGGGATATCGTTGGGGAAGAATGCATAAAGGTATTGATATTGCACGTCCAAGTAACCGAAGCATACTAGCAGCTGACAACGGTACAGTGGTACAGGCAAGCTATGATGGTGGCTATGGAAATAGGATTGTCATTAATCACAACAACGGCATTAAAACGACATATTCACATTTAAGCAGTATGTCTGTTAGTGTAGGACAAACCGTTCAACGTGGTCAGGCGATTGGTGTGATGGGAGCAACTGGGAACTCAACTGGTATTCACCTTCACTTTGAAGTTTATAAAAATGGTAGTTTACAAAACCCAATGGACTATATTGGGAAGTAATAGATTGAATCCTCTAGTGAATGAGACTAGAGGATTTTTTTATAGGCCTCAAAAGTAATGGAAGATTGCTGATCACCAACAAGAGAAGGTATTTGGTTTAAAAATGGAAACAACCACCGTCAGTGGAATAGGTGATTTAATCTTTAAGAAATGGTAAAGTTAAGGTAGATTACAAGATTAAACTTCTTCGCTAAATTATAAATGTAAGGGGTATATCTATGGAAAAAAGAATTCTTGTTGTTGATGATGAAAAACCAATTGCAGATATTTTAAAGTTTAATCTACAAAAAGAAGGCTATGACGTTTTATGTGCCTATGATGGAGTAGAAGCTGTACAAAAGGCAGAAGAGTACCAACCAGATATGATTTTATTAGACATCATGCTTCCCTTAAAGGATGGCATGGAAGTGTGTAGAGAAGTAAGGAAAAAATATGATATGCCGATCATAATGCTGACGGCGAAGGACTCTGAAATTGATAAGGTTTTAGGGCTTGAACTTGGGGCTGACGATTATGTTACGAAGCCATTTAGTACAAGAGAATTATTAGCACGAGTAAAAGCAAATATGAGAAGACATCAACAAAAATCATCTCAAGAAGTAGAAGTGGAAACCAATGAAATATCGGTTGGGTCTCTAGTGATACATCCTGATGCGTATTCCGTAACAAAAAGAGGAGAAGAAATTGAACTGACTCATCGAGAATTTGAGTTGCTTCATTACCTTGCCAAGCATATAGGTCAGGTCATGACAAGAGAACATCTTCTTCAAACTGTGTGGGGCTATGATTATTTTGGTGATGTAAGAACAGTTGATGTAACCGTACGCAGATTACGTGAAAAAATAGAAGATAGTCCTAGTCATCCAACGTGGATCGTTACTAGAAGAGGTGTCGGCTATTATCTTAGAAACTCAGAGCAGGAGTAAGAATAATGAAGAAAGTCGGTTTTTTTAAATCGATTCATTTTAAGTTTGTATTGATTTATGTGTTATTGATTCTGATTGCCATGCAGATTATTAGTGTTTACTTTGTTCAAAGGATTGAGAAGCAGCTCGTTTCCAATTTCTCAGAGTCATTAAATGAAAGAGTAGATTTATTAGCTTATAATCTTGAGCAGGAAATGATTATTGAACGTAATGAAGGCATGCCAACACTAGAGGAGAAAGTTCAAACCATCCTATCTGACTTCTTTTCCGGGGAAAAAGCAGATGTTCGAGTCATAGATAAAAACAGTCGTGTTGTTGGAACGACCAACCTTAATAATCTACAGATTATTGGAAGAAGGGTCACGGATATCCGCGTTAAGCAAGCATTGGTAGCAGGATTTAGAGACCAAGGAAAGATTATGGTAGATTCACAAACGGCTCATAGATTACTCGTTTTAACTGTTCCTATTAAAAGTGGAAACAATGTGCTAGGAGTAATAAACCTACAAGCGTCAATGGAAAGTGTTTATGAACAATTAAAGCAAATCAATACGATCTTTGTGAATGCGACTGTCATTGCATTAACGATTACAGCGTTATTAGGTATCTTTCTCGCCCAAACCATTACAAGACCCATGTCAGATATGAGAAAGCAAGCACAGGAGATGACAAAAGGAAACTTCACCCGAAAAGTTAAAGTGTATGGCTATGACGAAATTGGTCAACTTGCTATTACGTTTAATAATTTAACGAAGCGTCTACAAGAAGCGCAAGCGACGACAGAAGGTGAACGAAGAAAGTTAAGTTCTGTCCTTACACATATGACCGATGGGGTTATTGCGACAGACCGTAAAGGGAGAATCATACTAATAAATGATCCAGCTGCAGATATGTTGAACGTTTCACGTGAAACGGTATTAGCTGAATCTGTTTTAAGTGTTCTTGGAATTGAAGAGGAATATACGTTAGAAAAGGTCATAGAGGAAGTAGACTACCTGATACTTGATTTTAGCACAAAGCAAAAGCCCTATATATTAAAGGTAAGTTTTTCTGTCATTCAAAAAGAAACGGGACTAGTGAACGGTCTTATTGCCGTTTTATATGATATTACAGAACAGGAAAAGATTGAGCAGGAAAGAAGAGAGTTTGTTGCAAATGTGTCACATGAATTAAGGACACCTTTGACGACCATGAGAAGTTATCTAGAAGCATTAGCTGAAGGTGCGTGGAAGGATGAGGAGATTGCTCCTAAATTCTTAGATGTAACTCAAACTGAAACAGAGCGAATGATTCGACTTGTAAATGATTTATTACAACTATCAAAGCTTGATAGTAAAGATTATCGTTTTGTGAAGGAGTGGGTTCACTTTCCTTCCTACTTCAATCGTATTATCGACCGATTTGAATTAACAAAAGAACAAAACGTTACGTTCAATAGACATATAGTAGATCAAGAATTATTTGTTGAAATGGATGAAGATAAGATTACACAAGTCCTAGATAATATTATTTCAAATGCCCTGAAGTATTCACCAGAGGGGGGCCAAATTGAGTTTCACCTAAAACAGCACGACGACTGTATTGAAGTAACAGTAACGGACCAAGGTGTAGGTATTCCAAAGGAAAATATCAATCATATCTTTGATCGTTTCTACCGGGTGGACAAAGCAAGAACTAGGAAGCTTGGTGGTACAGGTTTAGGCCTAGCGATAGCAAAAGAAATGGTCGTCGCACATGGTGGTGATATCTGGGTTGATAGTGAAGAAGGAATCGGTACTACCTTTCACTTTACATTACCAGTTGATCAAGAGTTTGAGGATGAGTGGGAATGAACTACGAAAATATCAAATCATTTCTATTAACGATGTTAGTGATTTTAAGCCTTTTTTTAACTTGGAGTATCTGGGCGTACCAGCCTAATTTAGGCGTCATTGAAAGAACAGAATTTGTAAGTGATGTCATGATTGGAGAAAAGAGAGATGCAGCAAGTTTAATTCTTCCTGAACAAGTGTTGTTTCACCGGAATGGAAACCATTACGGAACAACGGATAATAGTATGATTAGAAGTATGATGCAATATATGAAACAGTGGAAGTTTGGAGAAATCACTGACATTACAACGGATGTTGGTGAAGATTTTTTATCTTACGTTCATGATCAAGATGGGGTTGAAGTTATTTTTCCCTCTGAACTTGCAAAGGAAACCTATAATAACATTATCTCTTTTGATGATGATGGGAGTAGTTCCATCACATTTGACCGTTTGATTGTACCAATGAACGAATCACAACAGGAAGAAACAGTAGCTTACTTCGTCTCGTATAAAAATAAGTATATCTATCAAACAACTATAACTAATTTCTCATATAAGAATTTTAATAAGGATGTATATCAGCTAGCTTTAATATATCCTTCCTTTACAGATTATGTGGTGACGGACAAGCATCGCATTTTCTTGCAAAGCGAACCAGTTAAAGCGAACCGTATTACCTATTATTCGATTAAGTATTCAGGTGAAGACTTTAAAGAGGCTTTATTTACGGATCAAAGTTCTGTAAAAAGAGATATACAGTCAACCGGTGAAGAAACTTATTCAGATGGGTCAAGAGCTCTGTTCATTAATAGTACGGGTGATATGCTTCAATATATTAATCCATCGGCTGCTACTGATCGGACATCGTTTACGATCCATGACACCATCCAAAAAAGTATTGATTTTATAAACGATCATAGCGGTTGGACAGATAACTACCAATTATCTGGAGTAGATCCTATCCAACAGTCTGCTACTTTTAGGCTTTTTATTGATGGCCTTCCTGTTTACAACTATAGTGGTATGTCTCGTATGAAGTTAGGATGGAATGGTACGAATTCTTTTAATACGTACATTCGACCTCTATTTAAACTTCACCTTTCTATTGATAGTGAATCATCACAGGTCGACCTGCCATCAGGGAAAGCTGTCATGGATTTACTAGGGAAGATAGTAGATGTAGAAAAAATAGAAGAGGCAAAAGTAGCCTACGAGTTAAAAAAGGACTTCTCCAGTGCAAAAGTAACAGTTGAGCCTATCTGGGTGATTAAATATAAAAATCAATGGAATAAGGTCATGTTTGATGAAAACATAAAAGAAAGAGGAGGAGCAATCCTTGTATTGGAGTAGAATAAAAACCATCTTTATTATTGTATTCCTCGTTCTTGATTTGTTCCTACTCTCTCAGTTTGTTGAAAAGCGTAACAGTAATCAATTAGGTCTTCTTGCTGAGGCCACTTTGGAAGATCAATTGAAGGAGAACGATATTACGTATGTTGATCTTCCAAAGGATCAAATACAAGAGACCTATATCACGGGAACAAGTAGAAATTTTACCACTGATGATTTAGAGAATCTAAAAGGTCAATTAGCACAAGTTCTAAATAAAACAAAGATATATTCTAGGTTTGACCAACCTATTCCTATTGAGGAAAACACGCCAGAGTGGTTAGAGGGATTTATTTCTAATTATGTACTCGACGGTGACTCCTATGTATTTTGGGGATATGAAGAGCAATCTAGGATGCTTATCTTTTTCCAACAATATAAAAACCGAACGATTTTTTATAACAATAATGCAGTATTAAAAATTATGGTGAATGAACGTAATGAAATCGTTGATTACCAGCAGACCATGTTAACAGAGCTAGAGGAAATGGAAGTAGATGAAGATCAAGCCGGTAGCTTTACAGCATTAAAAGCGATAGAAAATATGTTTGTTCGTAATGAGTTAAAGCAAGGTACTGAGATTTCTAAAGTGGACCTAGGCTATTATACGTTAATCGCTGATTCACAAGTGTTTGTACCAACCTGGCATTTTATCATAGACAACAAAGAAAACTATTTCGTCAATGCGATTGAAGGTCATATTATTCGAGATAGTGCAAAATGGAGTGAAGAATGATGAGCTTGCATTTTAGCGTACTTGCTAGTGGAAGTAGCGGGAATGCCATATACGTAGGGACCGATCAAATGAAATTACTAGTTGATGCAGGTCATAGCGGAAAGCAAATGGATCAATTGTTTAAAAAAGTAAATGTGAATCCAAAAGAATTATCAGGAATTCTCGTTACACATGAGCATAGTGATCATATAAAAGGTGTTGGGATTTTAGCAAGAAAATATGACCTACCGATCTATGCAAACAGCAAGACCTGGAAGGCGATGGAACATTTAATAGGAGAGATTCCTACTGAGCAAAGGTTTACCTTCGAAACTGGAGATACAAAAACATTTAAGGATATTGATGTTGAATCATTTGGTGTATCTCATGATGCAGCCGAGCCCATGTTTTATGTTTTTCATCACGGTGAGAAGAAGATTGTGATTATTACAGACACAGGGTATGTCAGTGATAAGATGAAAGGTATTATAAAAAATGCCGACGTGTATGTATTTGAAAGTAATCATGATGTTGAAATGTTAAGAATGGGTCGATATCCATGGAGTGTGAAACGACGTATATTAAGTGATGTCGGGCATGTTTCTAATGAAGATGCAGCTTTAGCAATGGCAGATGTCATAGGGGACCGAACAAAGAGCATTTATTTAGCTCATTTAAGTCAGGATAATAATATGAAGGATTTAGCTCGAATGTCTGTTCATCAAACCCTTGAGGAAAAAGATACAGGTGTTGGTCACCGATTTAAGCTAATAGATACAGATCCTAAAATCCCAACCGCGATTACAGCTGTGTAACAATCCACTTGGTGATCATATGATTAGAAATTTAGATACAATGAGTATATTATCAAATTATAAACAAACTATAGAATAGTATACAAATGGTCCTAATCATAGGTTCATCAGTGAAAGGATTGGTGAAGCAAATGGGGTATTATGATCAAGATTATCAACACATAAGAAAAAAGCAAAAAGGAAATCGTGGTGGTTACTTTATAGCAGGTTTTGTAGGCGTTGCACTTGGTGCACTTTTAGTCATTTTTGCTCTCCCTGCTTTTGACAGAATGACCACTCAGGATTTTAATCCTGGTGCCGCAGAGTCAGCCAAGTCAAACCAACAAGATACCACTGTTGATACAGTTCCAGGACAAACGGTTAATGTGAATGTTGTTTCACAGGTAACACAAGCAGTTGACCGTGTTTCAGCAGCAGTAGTCGGAGTTATTAATATTCAAACTTCAGGTTTCTGGGAAGATGCTGGAGAAGCGGGAACAGGCTCAGGGGTTGTGTACAAAAAGGAAGATGGTAGAGCCTATGTTGTAACGAACCATCACGTGATTGAAGGGGCTTCGACAGTAGAATTAAGTCTAGAAGATGGATCGCGTGTACCAGCAGAGATATTAGGAAGTGATATTTTTACGGACTTAGCTGTACTCTCTGTGGATGCAGATGCAATCGATGTTGTGGCGGAGTTTGGAGATTCAGACCGCGTTCGCCCAGGAGAACCTGTACTTGCAATTGGAAATCCACTCGGACTACAATTTTCAGGATCTGTCACACAAGGGATTATCTCAGGAACAGAACGTACCATTCCGCTAGACTTTGACCAAGATGGACATGTAGACTGGCAAGCAGAAGTACTACAAACGGATGCAGCGATTAACCCTGGAAACAGTGGTGGAGCTCTAGTGAACATCCAGGGACAGGTAATTGGGATAAACTCTATGAAAATTGCTCAGGAAGCAGTGGAGGGTATCGGCTTGTCTATACCTACAACCATTGTAAGACCCATCATTTCAGATATTGAGCGATATGGTGAAGTAAAGCGTCCATATATGGGAGTGGGTTTACGAAATTTATCTGATATCTCAAGCTATCATTGGCAGCAAACATTAAAACTACCTACTGATATCATAGCGGGCGTATTCTTAGAGGAAGTGGTTCCACTTTCACCAGCTGAAGTTGCTGGTCTTCAGGTGTACGATGTAATCGTTGCTCTAGATGGGATAAAGATTGAAAATGCATTAGAGCTAAGGAAGCATTTATATAACCAGAAGAATATTGGAGATTCAATGGAGGTTACGTTTTATCGTCAAGGAGAAAAGAGAACGACGACGTTGAGACTTGTAGAAGAATCCTACTAAAGGGACAAGCTAAAAAGCTTGTTCTTTTTTTGTCCACAACATTATTATAATGTGGATAAGGTATAATAAAAAAAACGACAAAAAGTGAGGAATAAGGATGGTAAAAGTTTGTGACGAACATATTGAGCTAGCTATTGATATCATGGTGGATGAAGAAGAAATTGCACCTGAAATTAACTTGTTAACAGAGGAAGAAAAGTTATCAACAACTTGTGAATATTGTCAAAAAAACGCGATATATGTTGTAGCGAACACATATTCTGACACAACATGTGGATAGAAATTGTGGATATGTGGATAAGTTATGTGAATAACTTGTTTGTAAACTGTTTGTAAATGGAGGATAACTGTGAATATCTCAATTGTCACAATTGGAAAACTAAAAGAGAAATACTTAAAACTAGGCATAGATGAGTATGCAAAGCGTCTTTCGACCTACGCGAAACTAGATATACTAGAACTACCTGATGAAAAAGCACCAGAAAATTTAAGTGACGCTGAAATGGAACAAGTGAAACAAAAAGAAGGGGAACGCATCTTACAAAAGTTATCCCCAGATACATATGTCATTGCACTCGCAATTCAGGGTAAGATGAAAAGTTCTGAACAGCTGGCAGAAGACCTTGATAAACTTGCTACATATGGAAAGAGTAAAATTGCTTTTGTCATTGGAGGATCGTTAGGATTAAGTGACGAGGTCTTAAAGCGGGCAGATGAGTCCTTATCCTTTTCAAAAATGACGTTTCCTCATCAGTTGATGAAACTGATACTTGTGGAGCAGATTTATCGGGCTTTTAGGATTAATCGGGGTGAACCTTACCATAAATAGAGGCAAAAAAAATCTGTAGATAAGGTGGCATTTTGTCTATAGTATCAGGATAAGTGTAAATGTATTGGACAGATTAACTTCGGAAAAGTCAAAATCGAGTTCAATATTAAAGAGTTGTTTTCTCTTTTCTCTCGGAGACTGTTGAAAATGCTTGAACATACTTTTCTAATAGATGCCGAACAACATCTGGTGGTATAACTTTCGAGTCTGAAGAACTTAGTTGAACGCTGAGTTCTTTTTCTTTTGTTCTAAGTCATTCTATGACTTAGCTAACTTCCGTAGCCGTTCCTCTAATATGGAAACTCATGAGCGAAAGCGAGAGCAATATAAAAAGTACCTGATTCAATAATTTGTTGTTCATTTTATAAGTTTTACTGTGAAAGAATGTGCTTAAGCTAACTTTTTATAGTTGAATTAATCGAGTTAAAAATTTATCGAAAAAAGTAAAAAATTCTTTGATTTTCCCCATTTTCATAGTTATAATGAGTTTTGTAACTGAAAACGCTTTCAAATGAAAGCAAAGGGGGAAATGTAAAAAATGACGACACCTTATGTTCGTACACTTAGCTTAAAAGATTTTACATATGGAAATACTGAGCAACGTGCTGCTTTTGCTGACGCTTTTGCAACAGGCTTAAAAGAAACTGGCTTTATTATTTTAGAAGGCCATGGAGTTAACCCTGATCTAATTGACAAAAACTATGAAATGTGGCAAAAGTTCTTTTCTTTAGATACAGAAACAAAAATAAAATGTGAAAGCGTACTTGGCGGAGCACGTGGTTATACTGGTTTCGGAAAAGAGCACGCAAAAAATCGTACTGTTGGAGATTTAAAAGAATTTTTCCACGTTGGACAAGAATTGCCGGTAGGTCATCCGTTAAGTGATGATTATCCTGCTAATGTTTGGCCTGAGGAATTACCAGAGTTACGTAAAAATGCAATTAGTTTCTATCGTGAGTTAGAACGTGTAGCTCGTAATATGCTTGAGGCACTTGCTTTAAACATGGACCTACGTCCTAATTTCTTTTCTGATATGATTAAAGATGGAAATAGTATTCTCCGTGCCATTCATTATCCACCACTAGATGATTCCATGGATCCTAATGCAATCCGTGCTGCTGAACATGAAGATATCAACTTAATTACATTATTAGTTGAATCAACTGCATCTGGATTACAGTTATTAACTCGTGAAGGGGAATGGATTGATGTTAAGGCTGAAAAAGGCCAAATCATCGTTGACGCTGGAGATATGTTATCTCGTATTTCTAATGAAGTAATTCCAGCTACGACTCACCGTGTTGTAAATCCGCAAGGTGAAAATACTTCACGTTACTCTATGCCATTCTTCGTTCATCCATATAGTGATTGTTTACTAGAAACAATTCCATCTTGTATTAGCGAAGATAACCCAGAGAAGCATCCTGCTATTACAGCTGGTGATTTCTTATATCAACGTTTAGTAGAAATCGGATTAATTAAAAAGTAATAAGATTAAACCGAGCACTTGCTGCTCGGTTTTTTCTTATAGATAAAATACTAATACATGCTATTTATACGATTACTATTCAACCTATATTAAGTTTGTGAATCTGATAATTCTTAAGATTACTTGTAACCTTATTTAAGCTAGTACGGAAATTAATTATTTGATAACTATGAAACTAATAAATTAGGTTAAATGAATATGCTATTTACTCGAAAATATACAATAAAAAGGCATTGGTTGTAGGCAACCAATGCCCTTTTTGCCTCTTAAATAACCACGGTGAACCATACCAAAAATAGTGGTATAGCAATGGATAGAAGTAATCCTGGATAAAGAAGGATTAAAAAGCTAACTTAAATTGAAGGAGACCGTACTTGTGATGTAGATGTTCTCCTTTTGGTTTTCTTACATTTTTATTACACTCATTAATGTATGATTATTATCTTCGGTATCTTTGAAAGATATCCGTGTTTGGTTCTGTCCCATTTTCGCTAAAACATGTGGTTCAAGACCATATCAAAAAGCTTTTTCTATGAAAAGTAACAAGATACAACTAAAGGAGTATTGTATTTTTACTTTTTTTAAAATAACCTTTAATGAAAGCGCTTAAATTCTGTTGGAAATCAACAAAGGGTTAAAATTAGTAATAGGAGGATAAAGAATGTTTAAGTTAAAATTTAGTTTTATAATGATGCTAAGTCTTATACTCATTTTTTCCGGTGTGTCACCTTCTTTTGCGGTTTCATCTACAACCACATCGTCAGACAATGCTTATAATTGGTTAAAGGGACAGCTATGTTCAACGGGTCTAGTCGATAGTTTTTCTGATAGTCAGCAGATTGCCTACACGTATGATCAAGCAGTTGCTGCCATTGGATTTCTTTTAAAAGGTGATACGGCCAGAGCAAAGACGGTGCTAGATGTTTTGAAATCTCTTCAAAATCCTTCAGGTTCCTGGTATACAGCTTATTATTGTAATAAATCCGTACAAGAACATAATCAGCATGTGGGTCCGGTGTTATGGGTAGCAATGGCTGTGGCTAAATATGAAAAAGACACTGGAGATACTTCGACGTATCGTAATATGGCGATTAAAGCTATTGATTGGTCAATACAATTCCAACAACTTGATGGAGGTATTAACGGGGGTATAGATTCTGCTAACAACGTACTTACCTGGGCTTCTACTGAACACAATCAGGATGCTTATGCCATGCTGAAATATTATGGTTATACACAAGAAGCGGCTAAAGTTAAGTCATTTTTAGATAATAAAGTTTGGCAAGATACAGAAGGGTTCTTTTGGGCAGGTCGTAATGACCCGAATAATCCAATGGATACAAACGCTTGGGGAGTGCAAGCACTTGGCACATCAGGAACATATCAATATAACCGTGGTTTGAACTATGTAATGAATAATCATCGTAATCAAAAAACAAAACGAGTAAAAACTAATACGATTACAATTGATGGGTTTGATTTCAATAGTGATAAAAATGATATTTGGTTTGAAGGACAAGGACAGATGGTCGTTTCATTTAAGATGGATGGAAGAACAACGGACGCAAATTATTTTCTGAATGAAATTATTAAAATACAAGATTTCTATGGTACTGGAGGAGTTCCGTATTCTCTACTAGGTACGAATAATGGATACTGGACAATGAAAAGCGTGGAATCTGTTTCAGCAACTGGTTGGCTAATCTACGCAATTGAAGGGTATAACCCATTTCAACCTTAACTGTAGTAATAGATATATCAAATAATAGCAGGCCATTTAGGCCTGTTTTATTTTTTATAGTAAGTTATAAAGTTTTTTTGGCTCTATAATATTTGTTGGGGCACTTATACAATTTGATTTTGCAAAAAAGCAAAAAATAAACGGAATCTACTCATTCTTTTATACTTAAATTGACGAGAAACAAGTAGAGAAAGTAACGCATTGTAGGGCAGTCGAAAGAATTAGTGGTATTGTATTCAGTAGGGAAAGGCTATGGCAAGCACCCTTTTTTTTGCTACGTCGAACCTTATCACAAATAGTTGTAAACAATGGATAGGACCAATATAAAATAATCATTAAGGAATGGTTAAAGTAGTTATAGAAGGAATACTGTTTATTAACGGTATCCTTATTTTTTGTCAAAGAAGCATATTCACTTATATTGTTGTAGAATTAATCAGTATGTATGTGTAAAATGCTAAAAGTGTTTACATTCTAATAATAGAGGGCTCTTTTCTAAAACTGTTATACTAACAAGTAAAAATCCGGCTTTTGGGATTTCTACGAAAGCAACAATATATACGAAAAGAGCTTAATAGAAAAATGATATTTCAATTTAATTATGGAGGCAGATTAATGATAAAAATCATGGCTGATTCAACATGTGATTTATCTGATGAAGTACTGAAAATGTACGATATCAGCTTGGCACCTCTAACCATAAATATAGAGGGAAAAATATATAGAGACAGGGTAGATATCCAACCAGATGAATTTTATGGAATGATGGAAGCGTTGCCAGATTTTCCGACCACAGGTATGCCAAGTCCAGCCGAGTACTTGAAAATAATAAAACAGGCTGTTGAGGCTGGAACTAAGGAAGTATTATGTATATGCATGTCTAGTGGAACAAGCGGTTCATATCAATCAGCTATAATAGCGAAAGATTATTTCTTCGAGGAAAGTCCGGAATCTAACGTTAAGATACATGTAGTTGATTCAAAATGTATGAGTCATGGAAGCGGTTGGCTTATTATGAAAAGTGCGATGATGAGGGAACAGGGAGCATCGTTTGAAGAAATAGTTGCTTTTAATGAAAAGTATAAGAGAAAGATAAAGCATTTCCTATCCGTGGATGATTTAGATCATTTGATAAAGAGTGGTAGGCTTACTAATGCAAGTGCCTTAATAGGAAAAATCTTAATGCTAAAGCCGATTATGACTATGAAGGATGGAAAAGGGGCCATAGTTGGAAAGGAAAGAGGATTAAAGAGGGTACTTAACCATTACACGCAGGAGTTTATGAAAAGAAATGACCAAGAATTGACGGACTTTATCATAGTTGGTTATACATCAGATATTAAAGTTGCCGAAAATCTTAAAGCTAAACTTCAATCGGATACTGATTTCTCTGGAGACATTTATATTATGCAAATGGGAGTATCAGTTGGGAACCATGTGGGCTTAGGTGCTATTTCAATGTATTTTGTAGAAAAGTAAGGGAAGATCATATAATTTTCACTCTTAAAGCCGTTACTAGCCAAACCTTGACCAAGTAGAAACAAAAGCCTTTCCGTTATTATGGAAAGGCTTTTGTTAAAATTATTTATCAAAAACTTAGTCCGGGATTATCTATTCCCTATAAGGTACCTGTAGTTGGATCTAGGTATCGAGATTCTTTAGGATATCAGGGGTGAATTTAGTCAAGGAAATTCCTAGAGATGGGATATACGCTACACGTACCCGACGTTACATGACTACATAGCCGGAAGATATATGACGAAAATGGCAAGGCAGACGAAAGGCAGAATGATTCGGTGAAGGCTGTATTTAGCTTGCATAAAGAAATGAACATAGGTTTAAAATAACCGACTAGTGTTAGTTGGTGTATGATAAAATAATTCAAACACTAAAAGGAAGGAATCACAGAAAACAATGGTCTATTTTCTTCTGTTTTTATTTGTTTTAATTGTTACCCTAGCAATGCTAAGTTATCTGCATCCAGTATTCGGAGGAAACCCAAATAGCGAGCAAAAAGAACTATACTCTAAGTTTGATAATCATGTTAATGGAAAATTTGTTAATCAAGTACCCACTAAGATGGCCATGAACGTATCTGATATTTTCTCTATGATGAAAGACTCTTTATCTGGTGCCAATGATCGAACTCCTGCTGGTCAATTGCCGGTTACTCAAATTGATTGGAACAAAATAAAAAGTGAAGAAGATAGTTTAACTTGGTTTGGACATTCGGCTTTTTTGCTCAGTCTTGATAATAAAAAAATGCTTGTTGATCCGATGCTTGGGCGAGTTGCGTCGCCTTTTTCTTTTGTAGGAAGTAAACGATACAGTGAAGATATGCTATACATTATTGATGAGATGCCGGCTATTGATGCGGTTTTTATTACCCATGATCATTACGACCACCTTGATTACCCATCTATTCGAAAGTTGAAGGACAAGGTTGGTCACTTCTTTGTACCTTATGGTGTCAGTGCCCATTTGGTTCGTTGGGGAGTTCTAAAGGAAAAAATTACGGAGCTTAATTGGTGGGATGAGACGGAATTCCAAGGCTTGACTGTTGCCTTCACTCCATCTAAGCACTTCTCTGGAAGAGGGGTGTTTAATCGAGATTCGACTCTATGGGGTGGTTGGGTGATACTTGGAAAACAAACTCGTTTCTATACCAGTGGAGATGGTGGCTATGATGCTCATTTTAAAAAAATTGGAGAAAAATACGGCCCATTTACGATCTCTTTATTAGAAGGTGGACAATATGATCGCCGCTGGTCATGGGTTCATATGACACCTGAAGAAGCTGTACAGGCCCATCTAGATGTAAATGGAGAAAATATGATGCTCATTCATTGGGGAGCTTTTACTCTTGCTTATCATGGTTGGACAGAGCCTATAGAACGTGCTTTTGCAGAGGCTAAAAAAGCTAATCTAAATCTTTTGACTCCCCAAATTGGTAAGACAATCATATTAACAGGAGAGTTAACAAACTATAATTCAACTTGGTGGAAATAACCAATAAACAATATTTATAGGTAGTACAACATTTTAGAGAAATCGAAAGAGTAAGTGGTATTTTATTCTAAAGGGGGAGGACTAAATGTCAAAAATAACTGGTATTGGTGGTATATTTTTAAATATCGAGGGTGATACCAAAAAGTTATTAAATTGGTATCATGAGGTTCTAGGATTGGATACTTCTAGTTATGGTATTAATTTTCTTGTGCCAAACATATTCACTCTTATTACATTCGATCAGAAAGAATCAGGGAAATCGATTCTTAATTTTACAGTAGATGATCTTGAAAAATACTTAGAGAAACTAAAGAGTAAGAATGTTAAAGTCATACAGGATATAAAAGTTTATGAGTACGGAAAGTTTGCTCAAATAGAAGATATTCTTGGGAATATGATAGAGTTATGGGAACCCTTTAATGATTCATACAGAAAGATGGTCGAGAAGGAAATAGAAGATCATAATTTGGAGAAGTCCGAAACAGATTCAGATGCGAAGTGAGACTGTTTTTGATACACATTGACTTTTTGAGTGGAGGTATAAGCAGACCATTTGAATAGGGTTATTGAAGGCAGTGTATCTAAAATTATTTATAAAAAGTTCATAGATAAGAGGTAAGAACGCTTTGTCCTAGTAAAAAAGGCCATCACATGATGGTCTTTTCTCATGATTTAAGGAGTAATTGGTAAAAAATAGTTGATTTAATTAGGCGTTCAATTTATATTAAATCTTAACTGTAAATATATACCATACAACACAAAGGGGTAAATGATATGCTCTTACTATTGAACAAAATGTTGAGGAGTTTCATACTACTTTTTCTTGCTTCAGGTTTTATCATTTATTTAGTTCTGATCTCAACAGATGACATATATTATTTACATAAATCTGATTGGAGCTATATGTTTCAAGCTATTCTTGATTATTATAGAGTACTTTTTAGCGAAAAATCATTAGGATTATCTAAACATTCAGTTCCTGTAAATGAAATAGTAGTTGAACATATTGGAAGAAGTTTAAAGATTATTATTCCTGCCTATATCATTAGCCTGATACTCGGAGTAACTGTAGGTATCATCCATTATATTGTTAGGAATAGAAAAATTCAGGGTAGATTACATAAAGTAAATCAGATTGTTTTTGGAACCGTTCCGGACTTTTTTCTACTTATTGCCGCTCAATATGGTTTCCTGTTACTAATTAGAGAAAAATATATTGATTTAGAATTATTTGGCTATGAAACTTGGTTTAACCTGTTATTTCCTCTTCTTATTATTAGTATTACACCCATTTTTTATATTTCAAATATTACCTATCAATCTATCTTTAATGAAAAAGATAAAGACTACGTTAGGACGGCTATGTCAAAGGGAACGAGTGAACTGTCTATTATCCTCAAACATTTACTCTGGAATGCATGGCCAACTGTTCTTGGTTACACCCAAACTCTTATGTTAATTATTATAAGTAGTTTACCCATCATTGAAAGATTATGCTTTTATAAAGGTGCAGGGTATCAGTTGATTATCTCCATTAAGGCGAATGATACATATACTATCCTTGGGTTGCTACTTCCATTCCTTTTACTAGTATTGATTAGTCTATGGGTTACAGATTTTATTAAATTAATCATTGCTCCGACAAGCCTTGACCATGAACTATCTGAAGAGACAATTTCTCGTGCAAATAAGTTTAAGACTCTAAGACAGATATATGACTTCTTAAAAACCTTTCCCTATAGAAAAACTAGCAAAAACATCCTTCATTTTGTGAAAGAACATCCTTCCTTTGCTTTGGGTGTATTCATTATAACGGGAATGGCTTTGATGGCTATCATAGGACCAATCATGCCTTTTGTTGACAGTGAACTAGAAGGATTCCGAATTAAATACGATGAGGATGGAAAGTTAATAAAGGCTCCTCTTCCACCTAGTAGTGAGTATTGGTTTGGTACAGATCGAGAAGGGCGTGATTTTTTCAGCATCGTTGTTCATGGAGCCAGTGAAACCTTTTCGGAGTTATTTTTTATAGTCGTTTTACGGTTTATGATTTGTATCCCCTTTGGTTATTTTGCTTCTGTCCATAAGGGGGCACGAAATTTATTAGGTTTTACGAACAGTATGCTCTCTTTTTTACCAACTATTATAGTAGTCATGTTAGTTGGTAATCTTCCTTCATTAATTGAATCTTATAGTCGTTACGCTATTCTTGTATTTGTTATCGCTCTTATAGATATAGGAAGAATTGGAGAGATCATGAGGCAGGAATTTACAAAGATTAATAAAACCGAATACATGTTAGCAGCAGTAGCAATGGGAACAGAATGGTATCATATTATTACGAGATACTATATTCCAAATATCTATCAAAAGATGGTTTATATTTTTATAAGTGACATGGCTCGTATTATGGTCCTCCTTGGTGGGCTTGGAATTGTTCAGGTATATTTAGCGCAAGACCTGAAATGGGAACAAGAGGTAGGAATCACGATAGAAAACTTAACGTTCACATGGCCGTCACTACTCTCAAACTCCATGAGGGACATACAATCGGCACCATGGATTCCATTTTTCCCATCATTATTAATTGCCATTTCAATTATCGGTTTAAATCTATTTGGCACGGGGTTAAAGAGGTTCATAGATAAACAGAAAGTTAAAAAGCAACAAGAAGAAATTTTAAAGGATAGGTATGAGCTAAAAGAAGAATGGAATGCAAATTTTTCAAATAAAAATATAAGTATCTAAGCTATAAAAGCAATGAGGATAATATCATAAAAAGTAAAACTCCACCATTTTACTGTAAATTTCTCTTCTCTACTGTAAGCTGGGAAAAAGATGTACCCTTGGGCATTTACCCAAGGGCTTTTTTATTGATAAGAAAAGAGTAAATGGAAGGTTTTAAAATTGTATTAAAGTGAACTTAACCTCAGATAAATTGGGCATGTAAAGCAACAAAAAAGAAGGAGCTAAAAGTCCCTTCTTTCACAATTGATTAGAGTATTAAAAATCTTTAATATAAGCACCGCAAGTTTTGCGTACGATGAGTTCTGGTTCAACAAAAAGTGAACTTGTCCCTAAGTTCTTCTCAATGATATCAGACAGCATATAAGCTGCAAGTTTCCCCATTTTCTCTTTATCTTGACTAATAGTCGTTAAAGGAGGATCGATGTAGCGGCATGCATCTAAATCATCACAGCCAACGATCGCAATATCCTCAGGAATACGAAGACCAGCTTCTTTTATTGCTCGTATTGCACCAAATGCCATGAGATCGGATGCAGCATAGACTGCTTTAGGAACTTCTGGCAAGCTTAGTAACTTTTTCATGACATTATATCCGCTCTGTTCCTTAAAGCTATCACCACGAATAATATATTCCTCAATGATAGGTAAGCCATACTCTCCTAGAGCTCTAATGAACCCATTGTATCTCATATCTGAGATTGGAGACCCTTTTTTTCCACCTATATGAGCAATGGAACGATGACCTAATAGATAAAAATGTTCAATCACTTTTGATGAAACTTTGTAATTGTCGGTCATAAGATAACCAGAACGCTCACCAGAAAGAACTAAATCGACACCGATACATGGTATTTCACTCCGATCTAATTCTATAATAGATGGCTGTAATTCATCACCACTAATGATGATACATCCATCTACTTGGTAGTAGCGACAGCGTGCTAGATAATCATCATCCGTTGCCTGGAATTTTTCGTTTGAGAAGAAGAGAAGGTCATAGCCTAAACTTCCTACAGTTTTTTTAAATGAGTTGACGATATCAACAAAAAAAGGATCATTGATGTCGACATTAATTTTCCCAGCAAAAATGACACCAATTAAATTTGATTTCTTTGTTGCTAGACTTTGAGCTGAATGAGTTGGACGATAACCTGTTTCTTCCATAATTGATAGGACCTTTTGTTTCGTCGCTTCACCAACATCAGAATAATTATTAATGATTTTAGAGACGGTAGCGGGTGATACACCTGCAAGTCTAGCAATATCCTTAATTGTAATACGCATTAGATGTTACCTCTGAATCAAGAGATTTTTCTTATTTAACGGAGCCCTGAGTGAGTCCTGCAATAAAGAATTTATTGAAGATAAGGAATACAATAACAAGAGGAACTGTAGCCCAGAAAGTTCCTGATAATATCATACCATAATCACGAATATAAACATCATTTAATGAACGTATTGCAACTTGAATGGTTTGGAAGCTAGGGTCTCTTAACACTGTTACTGGCCATAAGAAATCATTCCAGATTTGCATGAATGTTACAATTCCTAATGTTGCAAAAGCTGGAAGGACAGAAGGTACAACAATGTTCCAATAGATACGGAAGTTGCCACAACCGTCAATTTTCGCAGCTTGAATAATTTCATCAGGGACTGAATCTTTTATATATTGCCTCATCCAGAAAATACCAAATGCATTAACTAATCCTGGTACTACGAGTGCTTCCATGCTATTAAGCCAACCTAACTTTGTAATGATAAAATACGAAGGAACAAGACCTAATTGAGAAGGTACCATCATCGTAACAAGTATAGAAACGAAAAGCACATTTTTACCACGGAATTCCATTTTTGCAAATGCAAATCCAGCTAAGGAACAGAGAAATAATACACCAACTGTTACTAAAGTAGAGACGATAAATGAATTTGCAAGCGCCTCAAAGAATTTAATTTGTTGTAGTACATTCTGAAAATTAACTACCAAGAATTCTCCAGGTATAAAAGCTGGAGGTGTTTGATTTATAGCTTCCTTTGAATTGGTTGCCATGACAAACATCCAGTAAAAAGGAAAAATAGAGAGGATTGCACCAACTGACATCATGATGTATAAGAGTATTTTACTGATTGTGATTCCTCTCATCGCGATACACTCCTTTTAAATAGCTTACGTTCTCTGTTTGTTAAGAGGTAATTCAATATCGTGAATATAATAATAATAAAGAATAAAATAATGGCTGTTGCAGAGGCAGTTCCAAATGCATTGTTACGGAATGCTTCACGATATAAATATAGTACAACAGTCATCCCTTCGTCTCTTACATCATTTAGTCTTCCAAAGAACACAAGTGGCTCAACAAAAAGTTGCCAAGCACCTATTGTGGATAGGAAGGTTGTAAATAAGATAACAGGCTTTAATAAAGGCAACGTAATGTGACGAAACTTCATCAACGTGCTTGCTCCATCAATTTCTGCAGCCTCATAGAGATCATGAGGAATACTCTGCAAACCAGCTAAAAATATAATCGTGTTATAGCCTACCCAACGCCAGAATACCATCGTAGATATCGCGATTTTTACTCCCCATTCTGAAGTTGTCCAATTAATGGGATCAAAACCCAAGAATATTAGTATAGTGTTCATTAATCCTGAAGGTTGATTACTAAAAATAACACTAAATACAATGGCAACGGCTAGAATAGAAGTTACATACGGCATAAAAATTGCAATCCTAAATACATTCTTAAAGCGCAGCCATGTTGCATTTAGAATCGTTGCTAAGATCATTCCAATTAAAATTTGAGGTGCAGTTCCTAATAACCCAAGAATAATCGTGTTGTAGATAGATTTCCAAAATAAAGGATCTTCTAAGATCCAGATAAAGTTTTTCCAGCCTATAAAACTCATTTCGCCTAGTCCATTATATTTTTGAAAGGCTAGGTAAAAACTGAAAAGCATTGGGAATAAACCAAAAATAGCAAATAGGATAAAAAATGGTGAGATGAAGAAGTACGCAGAGATTGCATCTTTTTTTCTCTCGGAAAGACCGGACTTGGTAAGTGTCGTTTTTCTTTGATGGCTAGCTAATTCCTCCATAATAATGTCCCCTTTCACTCATTTACTAATAATAAGGTATGGCGGAGTTAATCAGCCATACCTTATAAATTAATTACTATTGTCTTTCTAATTGTTCTTTAATGCGATCCATTGCTTCATTCCATTCTTTTTCTGGATCTGCATTATTCGCTTGAACGTTTTGTAAAGCCTTCATAATTTCGCCTTGAACTAGTGTGAAGTTTTTACCATAGTATACGTCTTTTACTTTCTTAGCAGCATCACTTAAGATTTGTGCGGTTGGTAAGCCACTGAAGTACTCATCTGTATGATTTTTGAAAGCTTCTTCCTCATATACTGATACAGCTGATGGGAATAAACCTTGGTCTAAGAAAGATTTTAACTGGTTTTCCGGTGATACTAGCCATTCAATGAAGTCATAGGCTTCTTGTGGGTGCTTAGATTCTTTTGTAATAGCTAAATATGATCCACCCCAGTTACCAGCACCTTCAGGCATTTGGACCATAGCCCATTTTCCAGCCGCATCTGGTGCATTTCCTTTTACAACTCCTTGCATCCAAGCAGGACCTAATAGAGTCGCGTATTTACCATCTGCCATAGCAGCTCCCCACTCAGGTGTCCAAAGTCCTAGGTTACCAAGAAGATCTTTTTCGATTAATTTAACTGTGTAGTCATATGCACTTTTAATAGCTGGATTTTTATCAACAATCAGTTTTTCTGAACGATCGAAGTAAATTTCATCCGATTGGTCACGTAGAGCGTTGAAAATAAGTTCCACATTATCAGTCATAGGTTGACCTGTTTTTGCTTTTACTAGTTCAGCAGCCTTTTCAAAATCTTCCCACGTTTTAATTTCTTCAGCTACTTGAGCAGAGTCAGTTGGAAGGCCAGCTTGTTCAAATAAGTCTGTACGATAGTACATAACTGTTGGACCGATATCAGTAGGTAAACCGAATAAGAATGACTTATCAGCGCTCTCTCCTACACTCCATTTCCAGTCTAGATAGTCGCCTTTAATATCATCAGCACCCATATCGTATAGGTTTACAAATTTATCTTGAGCGTCTCTAAACTTTTCAATAAATCCTACTTCGATCATGACGATATCAGGTGATCCACTACCTGCAGAAATCGAAGTAAATAAGTTATTATGGTGGTCGTTAAAGTCAGCAGTGTTTACTTGAACTTTCACATTTGGATGCATTTTAGCATATTCTTCTGCAAGTTTTTCATACCCAGTGCTTCCAAATACGCCCATTGTAAGCTCAACAGTACCTTCTTTATCCTCTGAATCAGGTGTAGAAGAAGAGTCCGGAGCAGTGCTACATGCGAAAAGCGAAGTAGCTAACACTAATGATGTTCCTAGCTTTAAGAAATTTTTTAGTTTCATTTTGAAAATCTCCTCCATTTACAAGCTAACGCTATTTTTAGTCTTGTTAGTATTTATCATATCTCGATACCATAATGCACTTTTCTTAGGTGTTCTTTTTTGTGTTTCATAGTCTACATAAACAACACCGAATCTCTTATCGTATCCAAATGCCCATTCGAAGTTATCTAAAAATGACCAAACGTAATAACCTCTTAAATTTACTCCGCTTTCCATTGCCACTAGGCATGCTTCTAAATGTTGCTCAATATAGGAAAGGCGTAAGTCATCATGGATTTCTCCGTTTTCATCTACTGTATCATCGAAGGCAGCGCCATTTTCCGTAATATAAATTGGAATACCGTTATAATCGTTATGAAGGCGAATAAGTAAGTCAGTTAACCCTTGAGGGTGTATCTCCCAATCCATCGCCGTAACTGGTTTTCCGCTGGAAACGGTTTCAGCTTTAAGAAAATGAAACTCACCTTCTGTAGAAGGCTTAACATATGCGATTGAGTAGTAGTTAATTCCTAAGAAATCTGTTGGTTGAGAGATGATTTTTAAGTCACCATCATGGATAAACGAAAAATTGGTAATATCAGAATAAAGGTCAAGCATGTCGTTCGGATAAGCCCCTTTAAAAACGGGATCAGCAAACCAACGATTTAAAAAACCATCCCAAGATTGTGCAGCTATCATACTTGCTGCAGTTTCATCAGCAGGATATGCTGTTGCCATATTTAAGGTAATTCCAATCTTACCATCTGTTGGGCCTACTTCTCTAAAAAGAGAAACAGTTTCTCCATGAGAAAGTAAAATGTGATGGGATGCTGAAAGAAACGATTGTAAATCTTGGTGTCCAGGAGCATGTACTCCATTACCATAACCCAAATAAGAAACAACCCATGGTTCGTTGTGAGTAATCCAATATTTAACGGTATCACCTAGCTCTCGAAACATTGTTTCGGCAAATTGTTTAAAATATTGAACTATCTCTCGGTTTGTCCAACCACCTTTGTCTTGTAACCACTGAGGTAGGTCCCAGTGATATAAAGTGGCCATTGGTGTAATTCCTTGTTCTAAGAGAGTGTTGACTAACTTTTTGTAAAAATTAAGTCCTTGTTGGTTAGGTGTCATTGTCTCTGTTGGGAAGATCCTTGGCCAGCTAATAGAGAAACGGTAAGAGTCAACGTTTAAATCCTTTAACAGTTGAACATCTTCTTGATAGAGGTGATAGTGATTACATGCAACATCACCAGTGTCTCCATTTGCTACTTTGCCAGGGGTTCTGCAGAAACGGTCCCAGATTGACTCGCCTCTACCGTCTTCTTTGGCAGCACCTTCAATTTGAAAAGCAGCAGTAGCTGCTCCCCAAACAAAATCTTTAGGGAAAGTACGCATCATCTACCTCCTATATTTATTTACCTTTACTACTTATAAAAACCGGTTTCGTAATTTTAATATAATAGATTGCGAAATATTCGTCAATATATAGAAATTACAAGCTCGACCCTTAATTTTAATGGTTTTAATATAAATATAATTAGAAAGTACTAATTATGAATAAAAATTCATGTCAACCTTTTATTATTTTTACTAAAACGGTTTCGTTATGTTTAATGGGGGTTGTTATTAGAAGAAACGCATCATAAGTCATGGCACTAATATGATATCTATACCCCCTATAGAAAAGACTTTTTCTTTCGCATAGTTTAATTTCCTCCAGCTAACTGTTACTATTATGTCACTTTTTATCTCGATGAATACATTAATAGTACTGTATGTTTTAGCTTTGGAGGGATAAAGTATGAACAGCCAGAAAAGAACGGATCAAGAAAAATACAGAGGATTATGTGCGAGTGAGTCGACGATACCTATCTTTGCAAAGGATTGGTGGCTAGACGCATTAGTTGGAGAAGATAATTGGAATGTTGCTTTAGTCGAAAAAGGTGAAGAGATACTTGCAAGTTTACCGTACGTTAAGAAAAACCGTGGTATATATACCATACTAACGATGCCTAAACTCACACCATTTCTAGGTATTTGGGCTAGACCAGCAGAAGGAAAATATGTAACAAGGTTATCTCATGAGATGGAGTTATATGAAAAATTAATAGAAAGGCTTCCGACATACGATCATTTTCAAACTTCTTTACATCATACGATTACAAATTGGTTACCTTTTTATTGGAAGGAATTCAGACAAAAAACGAACTATACGTATGTAATTGAGGATCTACATGATCTGGATGAAGTATTTGATAATTTTAAATCGCGTTGCAGAAGAAATATTAAGAAGGCAGAGCAAATTGTCCATGTATATAGTGAGGATGATATAGAAAAGTTCTTCCATGTAAATAAAAAAACCTTTGATAGACAAGGTTTAGAGATGAGTTATGACTTATCGTATCTTAAGAAGTTAGATGCTGCTTGTGAACAACATCATTGCAGAAAGATATTCTTTGCTGAAGATGACCAACGGAGAATTCATTCGGTTTTATATCTTGTCTGGGACCAGCAAAGTGCCTATTATCTCATGTCAGGAAGCGATCCGGAACTCAGAAATAGTCAAGCTAATAGTTTATTAGCTTGGGAGGCAATTAAGTATTCTTCTAATGTGACAAAAAGCTTTGATTTTGAAGGCAGTATGATCCCTGGAGTGGAAAATTTCTTTCGTGGTTTTGGTGCTATTCAGAAACCCTATTTAACAATATCTAAAACTAATTCATTCCTTATCAAAGTACGAAATTTCATAGTAGATGAGCTGAAACGATGAAACGGTTACCTATGTTTTTTCAGAAATGGAAAGGGGATGGGTTTCTAAGTAAAGTATTAGTGTTGGCCGGTGGTACTGTAGTAGCACAAGGGCTACATGTTCTTCTATCCCCGTTGTTAACCCGGTTGTACACTCCAAGTGATTTTGGCGTACTTATGGTTTTTATCTCAATCGTCGGAATCTGTTCTAAAGTGGTGGATCTTCGATATCCTCTAGCTATACCTCTTCCAAGTGAAAGAGATAAGGCATTACACCTTCTTGTTTTGTCTTTACTATTAACCCTCATAACGACAACCATTATGACTAGTACATTGTTTCTAATAGGGGAAGACTTATTATCTCTATTTAGTGCTGGAGAGTTGCAACGTTACTATTGGCTGGTCGGGCTAAGCATGATGGGAATTGGTTTTTATCAGTCGTTGAACCATTGGGCTATCCGCAACAGAGATTATGTGTTAATAACCATAACAAAAATGAATCAAAGTATTGTGCAATTATCCGTACAATTAATTTTTGGTTTTTTGAAGTTGGGTAATATTGGATTATTGATTGGGGACAGCTTGGGCCGTATGGGAGGTAGTGGATTGCTTGCCTCATTAGTATGGAAAAAGCACAAAAAGGATCTTCAAGTTATATCCGTTAGGAAAATGTTAGAAGTGGCTAAATTATACCGACGTTTTCCGCTTTACTCCTCTTGGTCATCACTCCTAAATGGTATAGCATTACACATTACTCCATTATTAATCGCAATGAATTATGGTACAGGAGTGGCTGGATTATGGGCACTTAGTGAACGGGTAGTAGGGGCACCGATGGGGTTAATAGGAACAGCGGTAGCGCAAGTTTACTTTGGTGAAGGTGCTAAATATGCTAGAGAAGAACCCAAAAAGTTTCAGGAAATGTTTGATACAACAGCTAAGCATTTATTCATGTGGGGGCTCATTCCTACCATACTTTTCATGGTCATTAGTCCATGGCTATTTCCGTTTATATTTGGAGAAGAGTGGAAGGATGCTGGGGTGTTTGTACAAATCTTAGCCATTATGTATCTTGCTCAGTTTACTATGTCCCCTTTATCAACCACACTCGACATTTTGCAAAAACAAAACTGGGAGTTAGTTTGGGATTTGTCACGTGTCTTACTAGTCGTTGTCGGTATAAGTCTTGCCTCTTATTTTCATTTATCAGCGAGTTTAGCGGTTTTTATTTATTCAACCGTGATGTGTAGTTCTTATATAGCACTATACATTTTATGCAAAGTTGCAATCCGCCAACTTGTAAAGAGTTCCTCACTTTCCTCAAACACATGACCTTTATTATTACCGACATAGGCTCCCGCCGTTACAAAGACAAGCTGAGTAAGAATAGGTTGGTTGTAACGAATTGCAAGTGTAAGCTCGCTGGAATCCTAATAACGAGGGAGCTTGGTACTAATGAAAATTTTACTTCCTGGGAAATTTTTAGATGAACGGACTTATATTGTCAATGTACTGTTAAAAGATTTTTTAGGATTACAATTTGAAATAGAGGTTCATAACATACTAGATTATGTCATTTTGTTACCGAATGGAAAAGAGTTATGGATAAAGGATCACTTCTTTTCGCATGTACCTCCTACTGAGGGATATCTTCATCATTCATTCCTACCAACTAAGGTGAGTTTTGCAAAGAATAGGTTTATTCCTGAGCAAGATATACCTATTATTTATGGAACAGAAGATGTAGACGTCATCAGGGACGAAAGGATCATTTGCAACATAGATCTATTCGCTTCTTCGTTCTTTATGTTAACAAGATGGGAAGAATACGTGAACAAGAATCGCGATTCATTTGATCGTTTCCCAGCTAAAGAAAGTCTTGCTAATAAACATCTGTTTTTAGATCGACCAGTTGTGAATGAATACACGGAGATGTTATGGAGTATGCTTTTGTTTCTTGGGATTGAGCAAGATAGGCTAGAGCGAAGATTTTCTATTATACCTACCCATGACGTGGATCATATTCGTTTATGGGATTCTCCAATAGATGTACTCAGAACAATGGTAGGGGACCTAACCATTAGGAGAAATGTAAATCTTGCTCTTAGCCGGCCTAAGCAGTATTTAAATATAAAAAACAACCATGAGAAAGATCCTTTTGATACGTTTGATGACATTATGGACCAATCTGAAGCCCTTGGTATTCAATCGAGATTCTTCTTTATGAACGGAGGCGTGACAAAGTTTGACCGAAAATACAAACTAAAAGATCGACACGTGCAAAATGTAATCCAACGAATTAAAAGGCGCAATCATATCATTGGGTTTCACCCAAGTTTTAATACCTATACAAACCCAGAACTGTGGAAACAGGAGAAGGAAGGATTAGAGGAAGTATTAGGTCTTCCAGTCAAGGAAGGTCGTCAACATTATTTACGATTTCAAGTTCCGTTGACATGGGAGATATGGGAGAAAAACAATATGACCGTGGATATGACAATGGGTTATGCCGAAAAAGAAGGCTTTCGAGCGGGAACATGCTACGAATACCGAGTGTTTGACATCCTAAAAAGAAGAACATTGGATGTAACAGAGTTTCCGTTAATAGTTATGGAATCTACTTTCTTCTACCAGGATGATGTAAGACCAGAAGAGATGATAAAACGTATAAATTACCTCAAACAAAAGGTGAAGAAATATAATGGCAACTTTGTCATACTGTGGCATAACTCAAATTTTAATCACGGTATTTGGAAGGACATCAAACATGTATATAAAGAGGTTCTAAGGAGGGATGATGATGAACAATAATCCGAATTTCAAACAAATTGATTTCACTTTTCTATTTTACATGTTAAGTAAGTGGAAGTGGACAATTGCGTCAGTCCTTCTAGGCAGTATATTAATTACTGTGATGACTTGTTATGTATTTATTAAACCGATGTACGAAGCAAATGCCAAAATCTTAATTACAGTTGCAGAAGAACAGAGAACGCAAAATATAAACCTAGACACTCAAACCATGAATACCTACAGGGAAATGATTAATACGTCTGTTATCCTTAAGAGTGTACAAACAGATTTACAGGAGTACAAACTTAGTATAAAAGAATTAAAGGAAAATATTGATGTTACGTTTATACAAGAAACTCCACTAATGAAGATCACTGTAAAAGGAGACTCCATTGAAAAATCAGAAGCCATTATGAAGAGTCTGATTGAGGTTGTAAAGGTTGAAATAACGAAACTGTCAGGGTACAGGTATGAACTAGTGGAATTAGAAGTCCCAAATGGGATAGACATGGACCAGAAACCGGTTTCACCTAATTATTCTTTTATCATCATGATTACAGTGATATTAACCTTTGGCCTAACGTTCACCATCATATTGTTTAAAGAGGTGTACGAAGAGAGAGTTGGAGAAGAAGAGGATTTTCGTAAAATGGGGGTACAAACATTTACGCCCATTCCACATATTTGGAAATCAGATCTTGTAAGGTATATATCAAGCCTATTAAAAAGAAATCAGTATCCACTAATTAATCAAACTGATATACCGGTAAAAATCACACAATCTTTCAATGTCTTATATAATCAATTAAAAAATCAGAAGTTTATCATTGTTACATCTTCAAAGGCCGGAGAAGGGAAGACATTTGTTGCATCAAACTTAGCGATTTCATATGCTCTTCAGCAAAAAAAGGTATTACTTGTTGATGCAAATATTGTGTCTCCTAAGCTTCATACGATCTTTCAAACAACTAATGATTCAGATTCACAGAGGCTATACAAAAATATCATCTTATTAACTGCAGATTCTATTAAATCCCATGCACAAAATAACATACTATCTACGAGTACTCTTTTACAGCTATTCAATGTGTTTACAGAAAAAAATGTTGTCGATGTCATTATTATTGACGCACCCTCAGCTGAACATGCTTTTCAATTACAATCAATCTGTTTTCCTGATAGTAAAGTGCTAATGGTAGTGGGACAAAGAAGTGTTACGAAGAAGGAACTAAGGAATTCAATATTACAGATAAAGGGATATAATGTTTCAGTTATTGGGACTGTGTTAAATAAAACAAGGAATCTAGATAAAAAGTTTTTCAGAAGAAAATAGATCTTACAAGGCAAATAGGAGAGAAGGCAAAGAGAAACAAATACTAAAGAAGAGAGGTTTTTACAGAAATTAAACAAAGTAAAAAGGAGAAACTTTATGAAGACTTTAAACTATTCCTTGATGATCCTGATAGATTTAGTCCTTGTTCTATTAAGTGTATTTGTAGGTTACTATTTATTCTTAGAAGGAAACCTACAACGAGAACTGTTTCAATCGTATCTTCCTTATAGTCTAGGGCTATCCACTATCATTATGATATTTATGATCTTTTCAAAGCAATACATCCGCCTTTGGAAGTATGCAGGCATTCGAGAATTCTTATCTCTCATTTTCTATATTTCGGTTAGTGTCGGGATTACATCCCTCCTAATTTACTTATTTAAATGGGATATACCGTTATCCATCCAATTTAGTTCCCTGCAAACAATTATCTTGTTCTTAGGTGGTGTAAGAGTCTTACAAATGCTCTCCCTAGCAGAAATTTTTCAACCTAAAAGATTGAAGAATCGGACACTCATCATAGGCGCTGGTGATTGTGGGACCTTAGTTGTAAAAAAACTTAAAGAAAATCATGATACAAGATTACAGCCATTGGGCTTTGTAGATGATGACTTACAAAAGATTGGTCGAAATATATACGGCTTACCTGTGTTAGGAAATCGTGACAATATACAAAACCTTGTACAGAAGTACCATATAAACCATATTATTGTGGCTTTACCGTCTGTTCAAAAGCAAGAGTTAAAGAAGATCGTAGAACTCTGTAAGAAAACAGATGCTAATATTATTGTAATACCAAGAATTGATGAACTAATCCATGGAAAGTTATCAATAAATTCAATAAAGAATGTTGAAGTAGAAGACCTATTAAAAAGAGAAATCATTAAACTAGATCTTAAAGAAATTAAGAGCTATTTATCTGACCAAATTGTACTCGTCACTGGTGCTGGTGGTTCAATTGGTTCAGAGTTATGTAGACAAATATTAGAATTTAATCCCCACACATTACTCTTGCTAGGACATGGTGAAAACAGCATCTATTCTATAGAACAAGAATTAAGACAAACATTCCCAAATAAACAAATCCTTCCTATTATTGCAGATATCCAAGATCAAAAACGGATGGAGTCTATTTTTATAAGATATCGACCACATGTTGTGTTCCACGCAGCTGCTCATAAGCATGTTCCATTAATGGAAGAAAACCCAAGTGAAGCCATTAAGAATAATGGGATCGGTACGAAGATTGTAGCAGATTGTGCTCATAAATATAAGGCGAACAGGTTTATCTTAGTTTCTACTGACAAATCTGTTAACCCAACGAGTGTAATGGGAGCTTCAAAACGAATTGCTGAAATGTACTTATATGGAATAAGTAAAGAGAGTAGTACAATCTTTTCCTCAGTTCGTTTTGGTAATGTGCTGGGAAGCAGGGGGAGCGTCATCCCGCTCTTCAAAAAACAGATCGCTTCAGGTGGTCCTGTGACAGTTACACATCCAGAAATGACACGGTATTTTATGACGATTCCAGAAGCGGTTCTCCTCGTTATTCAAGCAGGTGCACTTGCTAAAGGAGGAGAAATATTTATTCTCGATATGGGAGAGCCGGTGAAAATAGTAAATTTAGCGGAAGATATGATCAAACTCTCAGGCTTTGAGCCATATAAGGAAATTGACATTCAATTCATAGGGATGAGGCCTGGTGAGAAGCTTTTTGAAGAGTTGATGCTAGATGAAGAGAAAAATGGAAGAACCATTCATGATCGTATTTTTATTGCCAACATGCTTGAAACAAACCGCTCGCAGCTAGAGCGACAACTAAAGCAGTTAAGAGAGGCAATAGAAGAGGATGATCCGGTGTTAATTAGACGAGAAATAAAGAACATAATACCTTCATTCAGAATAGAGTAAATGAAGAGAGGTGGTGATAGATTTGGTATTAAAGTTTGCCATTGTGGGCTGTGGTCATATTGCTAGAAAGCATGCACTTGCAATCTTGGAAAATAGTGATGCACGTTTACTTGGGATATGTGATAAAGACACAAGTAAACTAGAAGAGTTTTATTCTGATTTTCATGCCGAGAAGTATACAAGTTTTCAAGAGATGCTAAATAATAAGGAGATTGACGTCATAAATATTTGTACACCTAGTGGAACTCATGCAGCTTTGGCTATACAGGCAGCTGAAGCGAAAAAGCATATCATATTAGAAAAGCCGATGGCACTAACCTTGGAAGACGCAGATGCTATAATTCATGCATGTAAAAAGCATGATGTAAAACTCTCTGTTGTGCATCCAAACCGATTTCGACCAGCTATCCTTGAGTTGAAAAAAGCAATCGATGAAAACAAATTTGGACTTATTAACCTAGTGAATGCAACGGTTTTATGGAATCGTAGTGAAGAATACTACTCACAAGCTAATTGGCGTGGCACGAAAGATCAAGATGGTGGAGTATTGATGAATCAGGCCATCCATAATCTTGATCTTTTACTATGGTTGGTTGGAGAGGTAGTGGAGGTTCAAGCTTATCTAGATACGAGGCTAAGAAATATCGAGGCCGAGGATCTTGCCACAGCTATCATCAAATTTCGGAATGGGGCACTAGGAGTAATTGAAGCAACCTCAACGATTTTCCCTACCAATTATAAAGAGTCAATTAGTATATTCGGTGAATTTGGTAGTGCGGTTATTAGTGGTCCAACAGCTAATTGGATTGACCATTGGGAATTTAAGGGTGAAACGAAGGAACAGAGTCAGTCTATTATTGAGAAGATAAGTCAAGACCCATACGGTTTATCAGGCCATCATCTTCTTGTTCAAGATATGATTGATTCTATCAAACTAAACAAAACTCCTGCTGTTACAGGAGAGGATGGAAGAAAAGCACTCGAGCTTGTTCTTGCCCTTTATAAAGCGGCAGACCAGAGAAAAACTTATAAACTATAAGGAAATAAGTTAGGAATGATAGGATGAAAAAACCAAAGAATGAAATCCCTTTAGTAGATACGGCTGAGCAATATCTTTCATTAGAGAAAGAGATTAATAAAGAGATAGTTAATGTATTAGCGAGTGGCCAATATATAATGGGTCCAAAAGTAGAGGAGTTTGAGAGGGCAATAGCAGCGTATTGTGAGGTAAAGTATGCTATTGGAGTAGCAAATGGAACAGATGCATTACTGTTAACGTTAGAGGCACTTGGTATCGGTGCAGGGGATGAGGTCATAACGACTCCGTTTACTTTTTTTGCGACGACAGAGGTCATCTCAAGATTAAATGCGATCCCAGTATTTGTGGATATTGATCCCGATACGTACAATATAGACACCTCAAAAATTGAAGCAGCAATTACGCCTAAAACAAAAGCCATTATACCTGTACATTTATTTGGACAACCCGCTAACATGGATGAAATAGTAGACATTGCTGAGCAACGGAGTCTTTATGTTATAGAGGATGCCTGTCAGGCAATTGGTTCCTTATACAAAGGAAGGAAAGTCGGAAGTATGGGAATTGCGGGTTGCTTTTCTTTCTTTCCAACCAAGAATTTAGGTGGGTTTGGTGATGGAGGGATGATTGTAACTAATGATGCTGATTTGACAAGTAAAGTAAAACGACTACGGATCCATGGCAGCAGTCAAAAGTATTATCATACTCATATTGGCTATAATAGTCGATTAGATCCAATACAAGCAGCAGCATTACATGTGAAATTACCTCACTTAGATTCCTATAATCAAATGAGAAGAAAAAAAGCAGCGATCTATAACGACTCCTTTAAAAACCTACCACTTAAACTCCCTACAGAACAAGAGTGTAGTGACTCTGTTTATCATCTATATATTATTCAAACCCCTCTAAGAGAGCAGCTAATGACCTACTTGCAAGAACATGGAATACAAACAGGCATCTATTATCCAGTCCCACTGCATTTGCAAGAAGTGTACCAGCATTTAGGGTATAAAAAGGGTGATTTGCCTGAATCGGAAAAGGCATCCACATGTACACTTGCATTGCCACTGTACCCTGAATTAACAAAAGACAATCAGAGCTATATTATCTCTATAGTAAGGCAGTTTTTTAAATCAATAAGTAAAAAATAGGTCCGACAATCGGATCTATTTTTTTAGGTAATCAAAGGCTCTGTTTACTATCGACAGATTATTACTAAAGACTTATGTCTGTATGTAAATAAATGCAGGGTATACGCCGTTACAACGGGACTATAGGTGGAATAATCTGTTAGAAAGAGGATAAAGAAAATTTCCTAAGGATTGTGTAGAGTGTAAGGGGAAAATCATCTAAAAAGGGAGGGGAAAAATAATGGATCTACCAGCAGATAACGACTCAACTATTGCTCAACAGTTAATAGACAAGTTTACATCTAAAAAAGCAGTTATTGGAGTAGTAGGACTTGGTTATGTAGGACTTCCACTAGCTGTTGAAAAGGCAAAAGCTGGTTTTCAGGTTATTGGTTTTGATATCCAGCAGCAGAAGGTGGATATGGTTAATAGAGGTGAAAACTATATATTAGACGTGGCAGATGAAGAATTAAAACAGGTGGTTGATCAGGGTAAAATAATGGCAACTTCAGAGTATTCATTTATTCAAAAGGTTGACGCAGTAGCCATATGTGTACCGACTCCCTTAGATATTTATAAGCAACCTGATTTAAGTTATGTGAGAAGTTCTACTGAACAAATTGCCAAACATCTAAAACCCGGAATGTTAATTGTGTTAGAGAGTACAACATACCCAGGCACCACAGAGGAAGTGCTAAAGCCAATTTTAGAAGCATCTGGATTGAAATGTGGTACTGACTTCTTTCTAGCGTACTCACCAGAACGTATAGATCCCGGTAATGCACATTTTAAAACGAAGAATACACCGAAAGTAGTAGGAGGAGCAACACTCCTATGTACAAAAATGGCGGCAACGATGTATCGGTCGGTGTTAGAGGGTGATGTACATGAAGTTTCCAGTGCAGCAGTGGCAGAAATGGAAAAAGTCTATGAAAACACATTCAGAAATATAAATATTGCCCTGGCCAATGAAATGGCCATTCTCTGTGACAAGATGGGATTGAATATTTGGGAGGTCATTCAAGCAGCTGCCACAAAGCCTTATGGGTTTATGCCCTTTTATCCTGGTCCTGGAATTGGCGGACATTGTATTCCAATTGACCCGTTTTATTTAACATGGAAGGCTCGGGAGTATAATTATCACACTAGACTCATAGAACTTGCCGGAGAAATTAATACTAGTATGCCAGAATTTGTAGTAGAAAAGATTAGCAAGATTCTAAATGAGGAAGGAAAGCCAATTAAGGGTTCCATTATTTACTTGTTAGGCATTACCTATAAGAAAGATATCAGCGATGTGAGAGAATCACCTGTTTTATTAATTGCGCAAATTCTACAAAATAGAGGCGCAACCATTATAAGCAGTGATCCCTATATTGATACATGGAGTGATGGGAAACAGCTATATCAAACGGTTCCTGTTACGAAAGATCAACTACAGAAAGCTGATATCGTTGTGATTACGACAGATCATAGCAAGTTTGACTATAAAGAAATTGCCACTACCTCACAAGTTATCTTAGATACTAGAAATGCGCTAAACAACCAGGACACAGTGAGTAAGTATTATCGATTATAAGAGGTATTGTGTGCTTAATCAATGATTAGGTCAAAGGGTGGAGAGAAAATGAAACAAACCAGCTTATTAGGGTATTTAACTCGTCTCTTTTCGTTTGAAGCCGTGTTTATTCTGTTTTTATTTGCCGGTTTGTATAAAGGAGACCCTATAATCAGTTCCATCATTCCTCTTGACCTGACTTTGTTCTTTTTCGGACTAAGTAGCATTTACTGTTTATATATACTCGGCCTAGAAAGAAGATGGTTAATAGATGTTCACGCAGCGGGTACTAATGGTATCTACATTCTCTTTGTAGGCTATATATTAACTAGCTTACTGTGGTCACCTAGTCAATGGTATGCCTCCGAGAAGGTACTTTATATGTCTAGTACTGTATTACTTTCACTATTTGCTACAAGCGTCATCATTTCTTCTTCTCAAGTAAGAGTTAAACAATTTCTTCAGCTAACTTTTTTACTGTCACTATGGTTCTCCGTTCAAGTAGTTATTCAGTACCTTCAATCAGATCGAGAAGGTTTCGTAAACGTTATGGGAAGTAGCTATTTGGGTACAGGGCAATTAATTGGTTTAGGGGCGGTCATTTGCTCAGGGTATATGCTCTTTTATACACGAAGTATCGTTTCAAAATTTCTAAGCTTTTTCATGTATATCTATATGCTCTCTTCCTTATTAGTTCTTGGCGGACGTGGACCATTAATTGGAACCATTTTAACTTTACTCGTCCCACTGTTTTATTCAATATCCATTAAAAGACACCATATTAAATTAAGAGTCTATGCTCTTACGTCCCTGGTTATTATTACAGTTATTATTAGTACAATTGTTTTTCTTTTGATGACCAACCAAAATTTGCTTACGCTTACTAGATTAATGTCTTTTTTTGAAGGAGAAGATGTAACGTCAGCGGGTGTAAGGTCTAGTTATTATTGGAATTCAATCACCTATTGGATGCAACAACCAATCTTTGGACATGGCATTGGTTCATGGCCCATCCTTCATGATGGAGCTGATATTCGCAATTACCCACATAATATTTTTTTAGAAACAGCGGCTGAATTAGGTCTTATTGGATTAATCCTCCTATTATCGCTACTTATTCACTCGATGAAAAACCTATTTAACATCCGTGTAGTGAATAATAGTAAATTAAATCTCATCATCGTTATGATGTTTATCAGTTCATTTTTTAATGTACTTGTTAGTGGTGATCTTCCGGATAATAGGTTGTTTTTCGCTATATTGGGACTGTTGTGCTTTTTAAATAGAAAGGCTGTGTAACATATGAAAGTTTGTATCTTAACATCCGTTCATTCGATTGATGATACAAGAATTTTTTATAAGGAAGCATTAAGTTTAAAGAAGCATGGGCATGATGTTTACTTTATTGTTCAGCATGAGAAAGATACAGTCATAGACGGTGTAAACATTATTCATATAAAAACACCGTCACATCGAAGAGACCGTTTTTTTAAAACAATTTTTGAGGTATATCAAAGGGCTATTGAAGTTCAAGCAGACATCTATCACTTCCACGATCCTGAGCTGATTTTAGTAGGGTTACTATTAAAATCAAAAGGAAAAAAGGTCATATATGATGTTCATGAGGATGTCCCTCGTCAAATCCTTTCTAAGTACTGGATTAAGCCGGCACTTAGAACAATCATATCAAAAGGTTTTGAAGCGTTCGAGAATATAAGTGTAAGGTATTTTGATGCCATCATCACAGCAACTCCTTATATTTCTAAAAGATTTAAAAAACGTTCGAGTAATGTTGTGACGGTTTGTAATTATCCAATTAAAGAGGAATTTGAGGATGGAGATTTTAGTAAAGAACTAAAAGAAAATGCGGTTTGCTATGTAGGTGGATTGTCAAAAGAACGAGGCATTAAAGAAATGGTTGATTCTATGAAAGAAACAGAAGCTTGTCTTTTGCTTGCTGGGTCATTTGCGGAACAAAAACTTCAAGAACAGATGAAAAAGCTCCCTGGCTGGTCAAAGGTAGAAGAGCTTGGTTACTTAGACCGGGAAGGCGTAAAACAGACACTTAGAAGATCTGTTGCAGGATTATATGTAGGTCATCCAACACCAGCATATGTACATTCACTACCTATTAAGGTATTTGAATATATGGCCTCAGGTATACCCGTTATTACATCTAATTTTCCTATCTTAATGGATATCGTAACAAAAGAAAATTGTGGTTTATGTGTAGATCCACTTGATTCAAATGCATTGGCTAACGCCATACAATGGATGGTTAACCATCCTGAAAAGGCTAGTGAAATGGGGAGGAACGGACGAGAAGCCGTTCTATCGAGATATAACTGGGAAGCAGAGAGTGTGAAACTCATGGAGGTGTATGAACAAATAAGTGAAGAGGACTAAACTCATTGAGGAGAGATACGAATGTTTAAGGTTAAAAGATTGTTAGTTTTAGCACCACATACAGATGATGCAGAATTAGGGGCTGGTGGACTTATTGCAAAGATGATGGAAGAAGGTGTGGAGGTATATGTTATAGCCTTCTCTTCTGCAGAGGAATCACTACCAGAAAACTTGCCTTCAGATACTCTTTATAAAGAGTTTAATAACGCAATGTCCATACTAGGTGTTAAGGAAGAGCATACAAGGGTGTTACCATATAAAGTCCGTAAATTCTCAGAAAAACGACAAGATATTTTAGAGGAAATAGTCAGTTTAAGAAGCGAGATTAACCCCGATTTAGTATGTTTACCATGCTCACAAGATGTTCATCAAGATCATAAGGTTATCCATAATGAGGGAGTAAGAGTGTTTAAGCATATACCTGTACTTGGGTATGAATTACCTTGGAACCAAACATCCTTCTCATCACAAGCATTTGTCCAATTAGAAGAGCGACATATTGATTTGAAGTGGAAAGCTTTACAATCCTATCAATCTCAAATTCAGCTAAATAGGCCGTATTTTTATAAAGAATTTATCTATGGACTTGCAAGACTAAGAGGAGTTCAAATAAAAAAAACATGGGCAGAATCCTATGAGGTATTGAGGGTCGTATTATGATTGTATCCATTCACCAACCTAACTTGTTTCCATGGATGGGCTTTTTTGAGAAAATGGCGGCTTCTGACATCATGATTCTTCTTGATCATGTTCCATATAGTAAAAGAAGTTACCAAAATCGAGTAAAAATTAAAGGACCACATGGTACAAAGTGGCTCACGATCCCTGTTCAATCGAAAGGGAATTTTGCACAGGTCACAAATGAGGTGTTAATAAGCGGCGATAAAGATTGGAAAACAGACCATGTAAATACATTACAGTTTTTTTATCGAAGTACTCCACAATTCAACGATATATTCCCCAAGATACAGCAGCTATATGAACAATTAAATGTAAATAACCTCATTGATTTTACCATTCCGACTATTGAATTAATTAAAGGCGAGCTAGGAATTAATACAAAACTAATAAAAGCTTCCACATTACATCCTAAGGGTAAACGATCGGAGCTGTTAGCTGAGCTTGTAAAAGAAGTAGGGGGAACCACCTACCTTTCTGGACCCACTGGTAAAGATTATCTAGAAGAGAAATATTTTATGGAAGTAGGTGTAGAGATTGACTTTCATTCTTTTCAGCCCTTTGAGTACCCCCAGCCTTTCGGAGAGTTCACGCCAGGTTTAAGTACCTTAGATTTTCTATTTAATGTCAAGGATCTTTCTTTATGGAAGGGATTGAAAAGGCTATGAATATATGGATCTTTAATCATTATAGTAATGGCCCCTTATCTAGCGGTGGAACAAGACATTATGACTTAGCGAAAGAGTTAGTGAAAAAGGGCTATCAAGTTACCATCTTCGCTTCATCATTTGCTCATCAAGCAAGTGAGGATACTAGAATTACTAAAAAAGGTGAAGAAGTAAAGATAGAACAACATGAAGGGATCAAGTTCATTTGGATTAAGACGGAACCTTATGTGAGAAATAACTGGAGAAGAGTGAAAAACATTTTAGATTACTCAATTCGAGCATATAAGTATGCCAAACATTTAAAGGAACATCCTGACATCATTATTGGCTCGTTAATGCACCCACTTGCCCCAGTCATAGCCTATTGGTTGGCAAAAAAGAAAAAAGCCACCTTCTATTTTGAAGAAAGAGACCTTTGGCCACAGACACTAATAGATATTGGAGGTGTTTCAAAGTATCACCCGGTGGTCATCGCACTTGGTTTATTAGAAAAATTTCTTTATAAGCAAGCAACTAAGATCATTGTGTTATTTCATAAAGCACAGGACTACGTGATAGGTAAAGGAATTGAAGCGGATAAAGTACTTTTTTTACCAAATGGAGTAGATTTGTCTAGATTTGATTCAGTACCTTCTGAGCTACCGCTTGAAATAGAAGAATCCTTACGTCACGTAAAAGATAAGTTTATCGCTATTTATACGGGTTCTCATGGAGTTTCTGACTATTTAGATTCCCTACTATGGACAGCAAAAATAGTTAAAGAAAAAAATGATCATATTCATTTCTTATTTGTAGGAAATGGACCTGAAAAAGAAAAGCTTTCTCAATTAAAACAAGAGCTCTGTTTAGGTAATGTTACTTTTTTGCCATCTGTGCTTAAAGAGTATATACCAACTCTCTTAGAGCGGGCGGACGTAGGTCTCATTAGCCTTAAGGATGCGGAGCTGTATAAATGGGGAATCAGTTTTAATAAACAGTACGACTATATGGCTGCAAGTCTCCCAACAATTCTTTTAAGTAATAGAAGTGAGTATCATATTGAACAGTCAGGTGGAGGAGTGATTGTACGTTCTGTTGAAGAAATGGCAGAAGCCATTTTACATCTGTTTCATCACGAAAATCTGAGAAAAGAGTTAGGTGAAAATGCCCGTCGTTTTGTAGAAGATCACCATTCATGGGAAGTGTTATCGACAAAATTAATCAGTACTTTTGATGATGAGAAAAAAACGAGACATGTGGAGGGGAGATAATGAGTCAGGATTACTCAGGTTATAAAGTAGGAAGGAACGTGGTGATTGAAGAAGGTGTTCAACTAGGTAAAAACGTGGTCATCGGTCATAACGTCATCATCTATTCTGGCACAATTATTGGTAACAACGTAGTGATTCAAGATCAGGTCATTATTGGTAAGAAACCAACAAAGGCTAAACATTCTATTTTACAAGTATCTGAAAAATCCTCTCCTACTAAGATTGGGGATGATGTAGTCATTGGATCTTCATCTATTATTTATCATCATTCTGTTATTGAGAATGAGGTATATATTGCCGATTTAGCAACAGTACGGGAAGGTGTACATGTTGGAAAAGGTACGATTGTAGGGCGAGGTGTAGCCATCGAAAATCATTGTAAAATTGGATCATTCTGCAAACTAGAAACAAACAGCTATATTACAGCATACTCGGTGTTAAAAGATCACGTGTTTATTGCTCCTTGTGTTGTCACAACCAATGATCAGTATATGGGGCGAACCGAGGCAAGATTGAAGAGTATTAAAGGTATAACAGTTGAAAAGGGAGGAAGAATTGGTGCAAATGCTATTATTCTTCCAGGAATCGTCATTGAAGAGGAAGGAGTAGTGGCTGCAGGAAGTATTGTGACGAAAGATGTGAAAAAAGGTGAACTAGTAATGGGAATCCCCGCAAAAAAAGTAAGAGATGTACCTCTAGAGCAACGACTACCCGAGAATAACAAGTAAGGTGGAGGTAAATATGTATGTTAAATTTTATAAACAGTTGTTTGATTTCTTCTTTTCTACTTGTCTATTCATTCTACTATTTCCATTAATGCTAGTAGTTGCAATTGTCATTAAGATGACAATTGGCTCCCCGATTATTTATATACAAAAACGACCTGGATTAAATGGTGAACCATTTCAAATTTATAAATTTAGAACCATGACAAATGAGATGGATGAAACAGGAAATTTGCTATCAGATGAGGAGAGAATGACAAAGATAGGGCTATTTATAAGAAAATTTAGTTTAGATGAATTACCTCAGTTACTCAATGTCATGAAAGGAGATATGAGTTTTATAGGTCCAAGACCTTTAAAAATGGAATACCTCCCTTTATATAATTCTTTTCAACAACGTCGTCATGAAGTAAAACCTGGGATCACTGGGTGGGCGCAGGTAAATGGAAGAAATTCTATATCGTGGGAGGAAAAGTTTTCGTTAGATATATGGTATGTAGATCATTGTTCCGTTTGGGTCGATCTAAAAATCATTATACTAACAGTGTTTAAAGTAATGGTAAGAAGAGGTGTTCAATCACCTGGGTATGTAACGATGCCACCCTTTACAGGTAGTCAGCAGGATCAAGAGGAAGAGAGAAGCAATCAAGATTCCCCTATCTTTCTATCACCTCCTCATATGGGAGATATAGAAAGGAAGCTTCTACTAGAAGCCTTTGATTCAAATTGGATTGCACCGTTAGGACCACAAGTGGACCTTTTCGAGAAGGAATTCGCTGAAACAGTTGGTAGCAAAGGAGCCGTTGCTACTAGTTCCGGTACTGCTGCCCTTCATATCGCCTTAAGGTTAATAGATGTAGGGCCTGGAGATTATGTGTTTTGTTCATCTTTAACCTTTATCGCAAGTGCAAATCCCATTTTGTATCAAGGAGCTGAGCCTGTTTTTATTGACTCCGATCGAGATACTTGGAATATGTGTCCTCAAGCATTAGAAAAAGCATTTCAAAGCTGTGTGTATCGTTTTAAAAAACGTCCTAAAGCGGTCATTGTTGTAAATTTATATGGACAATGTGCAAAGTTTGACAAGATTAAAGAGATTTGCGACCGGTATTGTGTACCGATTATTGAAGATGCAGCTGAATCATTAGGGGCCACCTATAAAAATAAGTCTAGTGGCACATTCGGTGAGTTCGGAGTTTTTTCTTTTAACGGTAATAAAATTATCACTACATCAGGTGGAGGTATGCTGGTATCAGATAACTTGAAAGCACTAGAGAGGGCAAGGTACTTAGCTTCTCAAGCTCGCCAACCTGTTATGCATTATCAACATGAAGAGGTGGGTTATAATTATCGGTTAAGTAATTTGCTTGCTGCAGTGGGAAGAGGGCAATTAGCTCAACTTGATCAAAAGGTCCAAATAAAAAGATCTATTTATAACAACTACTTTAATGAACTTTCAAAGATTAAAGGAATTCATTTCATGCCTGAAATATCTGATGGATACTCAACTAGATGGCTGACATGTATCACTGTTGATCAAAAGAATACCAAACTAGATCGAAATAAGATCATAAAGACAATGCAACAACAAAATATTGAGGCAAGACCAGTTTGGAAACCATTGCATTTACAGCCTGTTTATAAAAACAATCTATTCTTTACTACTCAGGAGGTTGGTAGTGTATCAAGTCATTTATTTGAAAACGGAATCTGCTTACCATCAGGAGCTAGCTTAACCAGTAAGGAACAACAACGAGTTATTCACTGTTTAATGTCAGTCATAGAGCAAGAAATGAAAGATGAGGTGAATTAAATGTATTATTCACTTTCCGGCAGCAACAAAGAGGAATGGCAGCGAGAACTAGAGGGATGTGGATTAACAGATATTTATTTTCAACTAGAATATTGCCAATTATATACGTCACTTGGCGATGGAGAGCCATATCTGTTTGTATATGAACACAACGGAGACAAGATTATATATCCTTTTTTAAAAAGAGAATTGGCTACTCTTCCATTTGTTAATGACAAGGAAAAGTATTTTGATAGTATCACTCCATATGGATACGGTGGTCCTATTGGAACCCTATCAGAGACAATGGTCAAAGGTTTTAGGCAGGCATTTGAAGAATACTGTCAAAAAGAGAACATCATAACAGAATTCATACGTTTTCACCCCCTAGTAAAAAACGAATTGTATCATGAGGAATATATGGATGTATTAAACATAAGAGATACGGTTTATATAAATTTAGAGCAGGATGAAGAAAGTTTACTAAGAAATTTTCACAAAAATCACCGAAGAAATACAAGAAAAGCAATCATGCAAGGTTTGACAACCAGAATAATACAAGGTTCTGACGCAGTCGATGAAATTCCCACCTTTCTAAATCTCTACTATCAAACAATGGACAAAAATAAAGCCTCAGATTATTATTACTTTCCTTCTGCCTACTTTCACCGAATTTTTACAGACCTTCCAAACAACTCCTTAATGGTAGTAGTATACAATCATGAAGTGCCCATTGCGGCTGCAATTTTCTTATATCAAGAAGGCTTTTTACACTACCATTTAGGAGGTTCTGATAAAAAGTTCCTGCATCTTGGAGCAAACCATCTGTTATATTATCAGGCAGCTCTTTGGGGAATCAACCATCAATTTAAGCAGCTTCACTTAGGGGGAGGCTATAAAGGCGATGATTCCTTATTTCAATATAAGAAGAGATTTAATCCAACAGGTTTATTAAATTTTTATATAGGAAAAAAGGTACATCATGAAGAAAAATATTTGGAACTGATTAAGAGTTGGAAAAATTATTATAGGAGAGAGGAGTATAATAAGGAATTTTTCCCTATTTATCGGCAATAGAAGTAACTTGTTAAATGGAGAGCACTTTTTAGAGTGTCTCCTTTTTAGCAGTGAACGTAAAACTTTGTTGTTCTTTATATCTTTGAGTATGTATAAGTGATAAATAAGCAAAAAAAAATCCTTTCATGTTTAGAAGGAAGGATTTTAAGATTCAGTTTCTTTATAAATAACTTTTTTTAAAACTCTTTTGCTTATTAATCTACTTATCTAAATAAAACATACTTAAACGAAAAGTTTTTTTCTTTAAAGATATGTTTTATCCTGTAGGATTACAATACCCCTTTAGAAGGGAATATCTTCACTTCATCGATACGAACATGAAGAGGTCGACGTACAATATCTAAAATGGATTCAGCTACATCCTCTGGATTAAGCATATCTTCACTTCTAAGTCCCTCTATATTAGCTGTCATCTCCGTTAATACTGCACCTGGACTTACTATTGAGACACGAATGTTTTCATGTTTGCCTTCTTCGTTTAAGATCTGAGAAAGTCCATTTATCGCATGTTTAGATGCTCCATATACTCCGTTATTAGCTAAAGGAATATATCCTGATATAGAGGATATATTGATGATGCGCCCACCACCTTGATGCTTCATTAAGGCGAAGGCCTCTCGACAGCATAAAAAGACTCCTGTTAGATTCGTATTGATTACATTTTGCCACTCATAAAGTGTTGTTTCCTCAACAGGTTTAAATATACCAATACCTGCATTATTTATTAACGCATCCACCTTACCAAAAGTAGATAACGCTTTTTCAAATAGTGTTACAACACTTTTTTCATCAGTTACATCTAGAAACACTTCTTGCACTTCACCAGGCTGAGCAACTGGATACTCATGAGGGGATTGCACTTGCCGTGATGTGATCCATACACAAGCGCCTTCACTTGCTAAAAGTGTAGCAGTAGCTTTCCCTATTCCCCGTTTTGCTCCTGTAATAATCACAACTTTTCCTTCTAAACTTCTATTCACAGAACGTATTCACTCCAAATTCTAATTGTTTAATTTCTCACAAAACTAGTACGAAAGATTTCTAATCCATAAATGTAGTTTTGTCCATCGTGCTTTTTCCAAACGATTTTACCACTCATCATTTCATGCTCGTCTAAGGTAGGAATGATAAAGGATAGTTCTTCTACATTCAAGTCACATACTGATTTAAAACGTAAGCCTTTATAGCTAATTTCGTCAATTCTAATGGGAATGTTTTTTAGTTCAGGTTCTTTAATGCACATATCAAGTGTTTCATCTAGGTTAATCCTAGGGGAAGTTCTACGATTAAACATTCTCAATCGTCCTTTCTTGTTACTATTACTGAATCATTGATTGGGTTTCGTCAGACGAATAGATATGATATTGGTTTTTTCCATTCTTTTTGGCATGATACATAGCAATATCTGCATGTCGGAACATTGTAACATCATCTTTCCCTGACTGAGGGGAAAGGGATATACCTATACTGGCAGTAACCTTAAACGTATTGACTAGATCAACTCCATCAATTACTAAAGAAGTTCTCATAGTATTTAAGATTCTTTCACCAATTTCTTTACTTAGTTCTTCGGCAGTAGGACCTGGTTCAGACTTACTTGAATGGGCTGGAACTAAAATGATGAATTCGTCTCCTCCCATACGACCGACTACACGACTAACTTTATCTACACTTCTAGTACAGGATAATAAGATGTCCGCCACTTTCATTAATAGTTTATCTCCTGCTTCATGACCAAGAGTGTCATTCACTGACTTGAAATTATCGAGGTCGAGGATCATCATTGCAAATTCAAAATTAGGATTATCCTTTGCCCTCTGAATATTTTGTTGTAACTCTAGGCTTATCTTTAAACGATTTAATAATCCGGTTAATGCATCGTGATAAGCTAGGTGTAATGCTTTACCTTCATTTTCTTCTGCTTTTAAGCGGAACTTTTCACTCAATACTGCCTGAGAGATGAGCGAAATAGTAAGCACTAACATACCAAAATTGATAAATATGGGGCTAATGCTATTAAGGTTTGTCATAACTTCAGGGAAACTTTCATTAAAATACATCACATAATTTAAGTTGAAAAATGAAAGAAACGATCCTAGCAAAGTTACCTTCCAATCTTGATAAATATTAATTAATACTAATATAGCCATTAATGAGGTAATGTTAGATAAGAAAATCTCACCTGTATTACTAATAAATAAAACCACAAAAACGGATAGAGTATTAATATACATGATTTGTAAGATGAATTTTTTCATAAAAGCCAAAACTAAACAAACAATGGCTACAGCGATTAAAACAATGCTACCGATGTAGTACTCAATTGGTTGAGAAGTGGTGATATGTGATAGTACGTTCAATATTCCCAATATGATGATTAAATAAATGATAACCTTATTTCTAGTATTCACAATTAACAGTTTGTTTTTCAACGAGTCACTCCCCCAAATAACGGTATATGATTGTGCTATGATTTTAAATTTGCTATTTAACTAGTAAACCACTGAATAGATCTTTTACGAATCTCATTTAGTTTGAAATTGCAGCAATGTCCTTCATGTTCAAATTCTATCAATTCTTTTTTATTTTCCGGAAGCTTGTTATAAAAATTATACATATCAGAAGATGGAACCATTAAGTCTTTTTGCCCATGAAACAACATGATAGGAGAAGAAAAGTTTACACCATTAAAATCAGGCATAGATCTTTCTTCCGGACTTAATGCATTACAGAAATCCATTCTTTGTAAAAAGTAACTCGGCAAATTTAAATGATCAAATTCTATTGCTGGACTCACTGCAACCGTCTTCGAGACTAAAGGGTGACTACTACCATACAAGGCCCATGTAGCACCAAGGCTAGTACCAAAAAGGTATATGGGAGTTCCTGCAAATCGTTCGTAGGTATGTGAAATTACATTATCTATAAAATCTTGCCACATAATCCTGTTTCCCTTCTGACCACTATGAATATAGGATTCTCCCTGGCCAGGACCATCAAAACTTACAGTGACGAATCCAGATTGATTGAAATCAGACTCATAAGAAAAAAGTTCTTCCTTAGAGGAATCAATAGGATTCACTATAATGATACATCCTCTAGGATTTGTTGGAACACGAATGCGACCTTTACAGTTGCTGTTTCCGACAGAAATTGTTGGATATTCTGTTTTGATAGATGAAGTTGAATCAGCAAGTTTAGTTGTCATTAAACATTCTTGATACCACTTGTATTTTTGTTCATTGAGAGCAGGGAAGATCCAATAAATTAAATTGTAATAAAGACTAGCTAACCGATACATTTCCTCTGCTTCTACTAGAAGTCCTTGATTAAGCAGTTGATCAGCAGCGGTTCTTTTTTGTTGAGCTAATCTATTCCAATTAGATTCCCAATCATTTATTGAAGTTGTTGTTTGACGCACCGTATCTATATCTTCTAGACTAACACCATGTACATGCCAACGTTCCCAAAACACGTCAAAAAGTAACGCAGTTTGAAGTGTTCTTTTTAACGTTATCTTTGGATTACTAAGGGTTTTAAGATTCATATTTTTCCCCTCTCATCTCTAGGTTAATTTCCTAGATACTCAAAATAATTCTTATCTGTTTCCCATAACCCAATCTTATAGAGATTAGGGATTTTAGAAGCTAGCATGTTAAAAATCACCATTGCCATCACTTCACCAGTAGGATTTAGGTCTCTAAATTCATCCGTATCTAAGTTCAAATGCTTGTGATCGAATTTATCAATTACAGTGGTATTTACAATGTGATCCATTTCACCTAAGTCTATAATCATACCGGTGGTCGGATCGGGCTCACCATGGACTGTGACATCAACAAAATAGTTATGACCATGACCATGAGGGTTATTACATTTACCAAACAAACGAATGTTTTCCTCATCGGATAAATGATCACTATGTAAGCGATGTGCAGCACAAAAATGGTATTGTCTTGTAAGGCGAGTCATTGAATTATCCTCCTTTTCTGCAAATAAGTAATGGTTCTCATGTAAACGAATTCGATGTAGGGTACAATCATCAAACATGTTTTCAACTGCATTCCATAAATAATTTACTATATTTTCTGTAGTTGGTATGTGATCTTTAAAATAGTCATTTTCCTTGTTTAAAAATTTACCATCAAGTTCACTTTTTAAAAATTGATTTACTTTCTGTTTAATATCAACGGTATTCATGACAATCCCTGTTTCTCCAATTAAGGGACCCTTAACAACAACCTCTAGTTTGTAGTCATGTCCATGTCCATTTTGGTTACTACATGGTCCGAAAACCTGTTTGTTTTTATTTGTTGTCCATGCAGGGATCGTATAAGAATGTGTTGCTGAAAAATCTAATATTCTAGTTAAATATAACAAAATGAGAACACCACCTGATTCTTTACGTATCTTATAACACAAAGTCTAAGAGCAACTGACCATATTCGTATGAATTACTTTTTTTATTTACATAAAAATTCACGTACTTCTGTAAACGGTAAGGGAACACTTATAAAATAACCCTGCACAATGTCACAATCTAATGATCGTAATATTTCCAACTGTTCTTGAGTCTCAACACCTTCAGCAACCACCTTAATGCCTAAAGCATGAGCCAATTGGATGATGGCTTTCACAATTACTTTATTTTCAACACTTGAACAAATCTCTTTAACGAATGAGCGATCAATCTTCAATGTATCAGTGTTTAATTGCTTTAAATAACTTAATGAAGAGTACCCCGTTCCAAAATCATCAATGGCAATTTTTATATTTTTTCCTTTTAATTGATTAAATAACTCAATGAATTTATTGGAATGTTCCATCGCGCTTGACTCTGTAATTTCTAGGGTTAAACAATTAGGGTTCAATTTGTTTTCATTTAGAATAGCAACTAATCTATTTTGAAAATCTTTATTTTTAAATTGAGGTGCTGCAATGTTAATAGACATCGATACAAAAGTATGCCCTAAGTCGTGTAGTTCTTTTAACCTTTTACATGCTTCCTTCATTACCCAATAACCTATTCTATCTATTAAACCAATCTCCTCAGCTAAAGGGATAAATTCAAAAGGTGATACCATACCTTTTGAAGGATGATTCCAACGGATTAGAGCTTCCATGCTAACGATTCTATCAGTTTTAATATCTACTAGTGGTTGAAAATATAAGATGAATTCATTTCTAGCTATTGCTTTTCGTAAATCATTCTCTAATACTAGTTTCTCATATGTATTAGACTTCATATCAGTATTGTAAATATGATAGGTGTTTCCACCGTTTTCCTTTGCTTTATACATGGCTTTTTCAGCATTATTAACTAGTGTTTCAACATCAACTCCATCATATGGATAAATAGCCATACCGATGCTCGGTGTAATGAAGAGTTCATGTTCGTTTATTTGGAAAGGTTTTGAAAAAGAATGAAGTATTCTCTCTGTAATTCGTGAAGCTACTGAGATGGAAGGAATACTAGGGAAAATAAAAAGAAATTCATCTCCTTCAAAATGGGAAATCGTATCATTTTCTCTTACGAAAACTCGAAGTCGATCTTCGATTAGCTTTAGGAATGCATCTCCTAACTTTTTACCAAAAGAGTGGTTAATATTTTTAAATCGATCTAGATCAAGAAGTAGAATGCATACCATACTATTTTGATGCATAGCTAGATGAATTGCATTTTCTAAACGTTCATAAAATAAGGATCTACCTGTATTATTTAATAGAAAGTTAGAATTAGGCACAAAGATATCTTTTTCAACATTTGTATTCTCTGCTAGACTATCGGTAATGATTGCGAAGCAAAGGGGGTGCTCATTTCCTTGAATCAGCTGAAGTGCAACTTTTACAGGTTTATTGTGGGTAAAGTTACTTTCTTTTAAATAGGCTGAGAAAGAAGTGTCTTTTATTTGACCAGTCCTTAATTGTGTTGCAAATGATTGGAAGTACTTATTGGATTGGTCTCCAAATAAATCTAAAAAAGTGTAATTGGAAAGTTCCTCTGATGTACAACCTAACTGCATTCTAGCTAAGGCATTTGCCATAATTAATTCGAAGGTTATTAATGAAAATACATACATTCTTTGATCGGTAAGGGTGAGAGAATCAGAGAATGGTTTAGAATTTAGTGTGGATATTGTCTCATTTTTAACCTTTAATACTTTCTCCAAAACATTTCCCTCCTTATTTCTTTCACTGATCTTTAACGAATGTAAACTTATTTTTAAATGGTTCTTTGATTTAGCTGTAAGTTCTAGTGCAATAGTCTTACTAAAATTGTATATTTTTGTAGGTGTATTTACAATAGGGTGAAATCGACTAAATTCTACATAATCTACTTTCTAATATAAAAATAGGACAAAAAAAGTAGATTTTTACATTAGATAATATCTAGTAACAAGATTGAGAAATGAAAATATTTTAAACTTTATGTAGAATTTCCTCGAATATGGTCACTTGGATGACACTTAGGATTTGACCTCTTATGAGTTATAAATATAAAATATCTATTAAAATGTTATATAAATCTTAAAATAAATTGGTAGTTAATAGAGGAGCGATAGTCATGTCAATTGTGTCTAGTACATTCCTTCATCAAAAGTTCCCTGACATACTAGAGGGAGATTCTGATGAGAGTAAAAGAAAGATTAACCAATCGATAAATGTTATGAATGCTATTAAGGACTTGATAGAAGTATGCGGTGATGATCCTAATCGAGATGGTCTTCAAGAAACTCCATACCGAGTATTAAAGGCATTTTTTGAATATACAGAAGGATATAGAGAAAATCCTAAATCTCATCTAGAAAAAGTATTTGATGTGAAGCATCAAGAATTAATTCTAGTAAAGGATATTGAATTCTATTCAATGTGTGAACATCATTTTGCACCATTTTTTGGCGTCGCTCATGTTGGTTACATACCAAATAAAAAAATAACGGGATTATCTAAAATAGGTCGAATGGTTGAAGGATACGCAAAGCGGTTCCAAGTACAAGAAAGATTGACAAACGAAATCGTTGAAGCAATTGAGGAAGTTCTTGAACCTCAAGGAACAATGGTGGTCATTGAAGCTAAACATATGTGTATGTGCGGTAGAGGAATTAAGAAATCTAAGGCTTCAACGACTACGACAGCTGTTAGTGGGGCATTCGCCAACAGACCTGATGCACGTTTGGAATTTTTAACGCTTCTAGATAGAAGTTCTAAATAAACTCTTTTGCTAACAAACTCATAAGGAGATCGCTCAATTATTTTGACGGTCTCCTTTTTAATTTGAAATAGAGTTTAGCTAGATTTAAAATTAGCTTTACTATCTAGAAGCTGATTTTATGATTGTGATGTATTTCTTTGAGCTTTGTTAATTAATGTATCTAAAATCATACTATATTCTAATACAAGAGAATGATTAAAACCTTTTGTTTCTTTTACTTTTTGTATTAAAAGTAATCTTACATTTTCTATCTCATAATGTAGTAAACCAATTTCCTCCTTCATACAAAAACCTCCTTTAATAAATGAAAATAAACCTATACTCCTAGAAGGAGTATAGGTTTATTTAATAATAACCATATCCTTCGGCAGCTGGCTGGCATGTTTACTAAATGTAAACGAAGCCCCTAAAGCTTTGCGTCACTGCGTTTCCGTAGCTTTGCCTTTATCGTCTTTTGATAGTTTGTTACTATTGAGTCAGAACTAATTATGATAAAATTAAAACTCTACTATATAATATAATAATAGGACTATTTTCCTCTCTTTTAAAGAGGTGAAAATTGATAGATTTATAGAACTTTTGTCGAAATTTATTATGTTTACATTTATTGTTATCATGCATCTATTGCTAGATTGGAAAGCTGTACTTACAATAGATACTATAAACTAAAGTGCTTAGATGCCATTCTCTTTAAAAAGCAAGTAGCTCAATTTTATAAATAGATGGATCTATGTATATAAAATTTATCCCGAACCAGTAAAGAATTGAATATGTTATGGGGCTAGCCCATATATAGGTGGGGAATTAACTTGTATAAAAAATTAATTTATATGGTTTTAATTAGTTTACTGTTGCTATCAGGATGCAGTTTATCGGGATTAAGTACACAATCTCAATATGAAATTAAACAAGGAAGGCTTAGCCTTCATAATTGGGATTATGATACAGGCGAAATTATTCGTTTAAATGGTGAGTGGGAATTTTATTGGAAAGACTCCCTAACTCAAAATAAAGAGGCAAAACAGTATATAACAGTACCCTCAACTTGGCATAGAAATATAGATCAACCACCATTGGGATATGGTAGTTATCGACTTGTCATTGAAAATGTATCAAATGATCAACAGCTGGGGTTATCTCTTCCTACTGTGTCCACTGCATATGTTCTCTGGATTAATGGAGAGAAAGTGGCTTCAAGTGGGGAAATAGGCGTAACTGAACAAGAGACTGTGCCCTATTTTAAGCCTCAAGATGTATTCTTTTATGCGGAAAATTCACAGGTAGAAGTGGTAATGGAAGTGGCAAATTTTCATTATCGAGATGGAGGTATATGGGAAAGCATAAACTTCGGAAATGCTAACGATATAAAGGACCGTTCCTTTACGATCATTGCTTTTGAACTGATTATTTTTGGTGCTCTATTACTATCTGGTTTATACCATGTTGTACTCTTCATACTAAGAAAACAGAATCTTTCAATGTTACTCTTTAGTTTAGTCTGTTTTATTGTTTCAATACGGATACTAGTTACTAAAAAGATGTTAATTACACAATTTTTCCCATTCATTCAATGGGAATATATTATTAAAATGGAATACTTAACTTTCTATTGCTCGGTCCCCCTGTTTTGTTGGGTGTTGCATATGTTATACCCGAGGCAATTTTCAAAATTATTTTGTAAAATATTAACGATTATTAGTTTGGTTTCCTCTTTATTTGTCATTGTTACTGTACCTAAAGTATTTACTCAAAGCATTATAATTTATCAAATAGTTACCTTGTTAGGGATTATTTATGTTTCATTTGCCTTAATAAGGGCCTTGAAGGAAAAGGAAGAAGGCGCACTCTTTGTCAACTTATGTGCAGGTTTCTTATCTATCACAGTCATCAATGACATCTTGTCGGTAAATAGTATAATTCATACGTATAACTTATCATCATTAGGTCTATTTGTTTTTATATTCTCACAATCTTCTATTATTGCACATCGGTCAGAAAAGGCGTTTAGCGAAATGGAAAGAGTATCTAATGAGTTGGCTATTCTCAATAAAACACTTGAGGAAAAGGTCCATGAGAGGACAATCTCACTTCAAAATTCAAGGGATGAATTAGAGAAGGCTAATAAACAGTTAAGAAATCTATCTTATGAAGACCAATTAACGAAAATTCCTAATAGACGTTATTTTGATAGTACGTTTGAACATAACTGGTTAAATGCATTAAAAGTAGAGCAAATGATTTCTGTTGCCTATATCGATATCGATTACTTCAAACTGTATAACGATACGTATGGACATGAAGCTGGTGATGAGTGTTTAAAGAAGGTCGCCTCCACATTAAAAACAACCTTAAGGGATTATGAGGGACATATCGCGAGAATAGGTGGAGAGGAATTTATCGCTATTTTCACACATCTGGATAACGATGAGTTACACCAAGTATGTGAGAATTGTCGCCTAGCTATTTCACAATTAGATATTCCTCACGAAGGTTCACTCATTAGTAATAGGGTGACAGTTAGTATTGGAGCGGCACAAGTCATTCCTACTAAAAATATAAAAAGAAATGAACTAATCAAAGCGGCGGATGAATCTCTATACAAAGCAAAGGAAAAAGGCAGAAATCAAATCGTAATAGCAACTTTATAGTGCAATATAGATATCACAATAACTATTTACCTGAAGACAGTAGGAAATTCCTACTGTCTTTAGTTTTTTTTGATTAAATTTTCTTCATAACCGAATTAATTATTCATTTTAGTGAAGAATAATCATATTGATTTAGCTGACTAGAAAAGGTTGGAGGAATGTTACATGTCAATGCCCCCGTCTATTTCTTCCTCAGAGATAGGAATATTATGGATCACTTATCAACAAAAAACCATGCTGTTAAGGATGTTAGATTACTTTATAGAAAAAGCAGAAGATAATGAAGCAAGAGAGATTATGGTGAGTCTCTGCCATGAAATTGATCCTTATGCTGAAAAGATAAAGAAGATCTTTCAAGAAGAGGGAGTGGCTGTACCAGTTGGATTTACGACAGAAGATGTGAATAAAGAAGTTCCTAAGTTATATGACAATGGTTTTGATATCATGTTTCTTCGACTAATAAAGGAAATTAGTATGGGAATGCATACACTGAACCTAACTATGGCCTATCGAGCAGATATAACGGCATTATTTAGAGAGCTGACAATCATTACCCAAAAGTGTTATGACGAGTGTACACAATATTTATTGAAGAAGGGGTTGCTAACAAGATCTCCTTATGTCTCAACTATGCCTTCGGTAGAATTTGTTAAGAGTGGTAGTTATCTCGGAGGATTTAATCCCCTAAATGAGAAAAGATCGTTAAATACAGTAGAAATTGCACATTTATATCATGCGATTGAATCTAATGTTATAGGAATGAATATGATTTTTGGCTTTGCTCAATGTGCTACTGAAAAGGAGGCAAGTAAGTTCTTTACAAAAGGGGGAGAACTTGCAAAAAGTATTGTCAAAGAATTAATGGAGATTTTCTTAAAGGATCATATTCAGATTCCTACTACTGCAGGAGGAAATATTACGACGTCTAAACAATCTCCATTTTCTGACAAAATTATGATGTACTGCGTCAGTCTTTTCTGTAGTTTTTCCTTAGGAGGTAATTCTTTAGGTACTTCATTTAGCTTAAGAAATGACTTACCTGCTAAATTATCAATAATGATGAAGGATATATTTGAATATGCGCATGAGGGAGCAAAAATTATGATTAAGCATGGGTGGATGGAAGAACCGCCACAGACAAATGAAAGAAAGAAATAATGTTAGAAAAAAGTAACTGTTTATATTTTTAGCAGTTACTTTTTTTAGTTTTTGAAGAATATTCTCCAATTTTAGTAATTTGTAGAATATTGTAGAAAGAATTATCTTGAAATTAATAGAATAATTTACTATATTTGTAATAGGTAAATTATCCTAATTTAGAACATTCGGATAAGTTATATAGTCCTGTTAAAAACTTAATAAACTGATAAAGGTAAACCTATTGAAAGATAGGGGCACAAAGCCATGGGTCTAAGGTATTCACTATGATCGCCAGGTTGCCGGTTAGCATACTATATTAACAATGCTATTCCAGCCCTGGGATAGCATTTTTTATTTGGACATCTACTAGAGAAAACATAGAAAAATAAGATAGGTAGAGGAGGAGAAAAGGATGATTGCTAACTTAACCATGTTTGCAATTAAGATAAGATACGGTAACCAAAATAGTAAGACTAATAACAAGGATAAATAAAAGATTGGGGGACGAAGCAGTGTTAAAAAGAATTATTATACCTTTTCTATTCGTTTTTTGTTTATTACCAATAGGGGTTCAAGCAGAAGGAACGACTGATCATGGAATGGTCACTGATCACGATATAAGTCACGACTCTAATGTTAGTCTGTCAGGTATACAAACTACAAAAAGTATTACAGTAAAAAAAATGAAGGTTGCTGCTGGTGATCAAGGTATTTCAGTAAAGCAACTTGAATTTGTAGGGAAACTATTAAAAAATGTAGCATTACCGACTATCAAAAATAATATTAATTTTGATGGATTATTTACTGATAAGATTAACGTAGATCTATCTAAAGTACATATCCTACTTTTTTCTAACTCGGAGTCATATCAAAATGCTTTAATTCAAGCAGGTGTTCCACATGATTCTATTGAAAATATCGTAGAAAACAGTGGAGGTATTACAGATGGTACTCACATATGGATTCCTCTTTATACTTATAAGGACCGCTCAGAATTAACAAATATTTTAACGCATGAACTTACTCATGTTGTGTTTCACCAAGCGAATATTGAAGAAAAACTACCAAACTGGCTTGATGAAGGTATTGCAATGTATAACGGATTGCAGGCACAAAAGAATATAAATCACATTAAGACAGGAAGAATTCTAAAAAATATAAAGTATAAACTCACAACTAGCATTAAAAATGGAGAATCCGTATCGTTTAATAGTACAAATCTATTAAATGAAAATTATACTTCGGAAGCCTTCTATCTAGCAGCTACCTATTTTTTAGTAGAAAGAATGGGTGTTTCAAAGTTAAATGAATTTACTCGATCAGTAATAGACTCAAATGTAGAAGAGGCTTTTAAATCTACTTTTACCATTACACTAAAAGAATATGAAAATAAAATACTTCAAGCAGTTGGTCAGTCGCAGCAAGACAGCTATTCAAGTAACGACGATGATGATGACGATGATGCAGAATTTCTACCTGGATACAGAGTACGGTGGTAAGTCTTATATCATTAGAGTAGAGAGAGGATAGATTAGCAGTGAAATATTTAAAGTCCAATCTATTAAATATATATATATATTGCTGTATGATTTTATTCCTCTACCTTTTTCTAACGTATGTTAGGATGTTAACTACTGAAGAATGGATTGCAGTTGTACTAGTAGCAATCATAGCTGCTGTCTTTGAATTGCGTCCCATTCTTCTTCCTAATGGTGAAGACTTAACTTTTATTTCTCCACTATTACTTATTGTAGGTATACAATATGGGTTTTTTCCAATATTAGTAACAATTCTATTCTTTTGTATTGTTATTGTGAGCAGAAACTTCCAGGCTTGGAAACCAATTAGTTTCAATGGTATCCAATACGCGTTATCAGCAATCGTGGCTTTACATACTTATGTTTTTGTTGGTGGAAAGATCGGATCCATTGATTTAAGTCATGTTCTTTCCTACAGTCTATTTATCATTATCTATCACTTTACCAATTTATTTCTGGTCAATATCTATATCTATACAAGAGAACGAGTCACCATTTCTCTTGATATCAGATCAATAGGAGTTTATTTTACGTTAATGACTTTTGCAATCCTAATTACCAAGATTATCGAGGTTGAAGGAGCAGTTGGTATAATCCTTTTTAGTGTCGTATTAATGGGATTAAGTATCGTGTATCGAACGTATTACAAAATGTATGATGACTTTAAAACATTATCCATTAAAGATGGATTAACGGGATTATATAATCATCGCTTCTTTCAGCAAAAATTAGAAGAAGTGATAGTGGAGCAGCAAGACGTGGCACTCTTACTATTAGATATAGACTACTTTAAAATATATAATGATAAATTTGGACATCCAAAAGGAGATATTCTATTAAAAGATGTCTCAGATTTATTATTACGAATGACTCCAGCTGATGGATTTGCCTGTCGCTATGGAGGGGAAGAATTTTCTATTATTCTTCCAACTTGTAAGACTGAAGATGCCCTGATCCTTGCGGAAAAAATAAGAGAATCTATCTCAACTGAATCTTTTCATGGTGTTGAAGAGCTACCTAATCAAAAAGTAACTGTATCTATTGGGGTTTCAGCATTTCCATACTTAGCCCAAACGAAAGAAAACCTAATAAAGGGAGCAGATACAGCATTATACCATGTGAAAAACACTGTTAAAAATAGAGTAGAATTGTTTAACCCTTATGAAAATGAAGGAATATCTTAAACTACTAATTTTACCTAGGAGGAATCAGTAATGAAAAAGTTTATGTTATCCGTGCTTTCAGCCTTATTACTTTTCAGTGTAGCTACACCAGCATTTGCAAATGAAGATAAAGATATTGAAGAAGCTCTAGAGATGATTGGGAAAACGAATATAGATATTGATAAAAAGATTGCAGATGGAGTAGAAAAAGCAGACAAACTTCATGTAGAGTATATAGAAGATTTCCGCGTGCTTGAAGAACAAAAAGAAGTGGTAAAGCTTAAAGAAGAGAAAGAAAAGCTCTCGCGTGAAGCAAGAAAAGCAAGGAATGATCAAAGAAAAATAGATAGACTGCAAGCACAATCAACAGAGCTAGATACACTAATTGAAGAAAGACAATTAGAAATTGAAAGAAAAATAGCAGAAATTCAACAAAATATCTATGCACTAACTGAGTTGCTATCGACTGCTGATGGAAGAGTTAACGATAATATGAAAACCGAAGCAGAAAAGTTGTTAAATAGAATTAATGAAGTAGCTGCGCATAATGCAGCCATCGATGAAGAAATATATGAAGTAACGCTTAAGTTTACAGAGGAGCTAGATAAGGTAATCACTGACGTTTATAATGAGACAATTAAAATGTCCAATGAAGTCATCAAAAAGGCAGCTGAAAAAGGTGTAATCGCAGAATGTAGCTGGAAGCTCGTAAGATTTGCAGATAGATGGGTATGGATTGACCCAGTACGTGTTATAAAAATTACAAGAAGAAATTGATAAAAACTAGTTCTTACTATATGATGAGGAAAAGAGAGCGGGTCTGACATCAAGTCTAGGCTCGTTTTTATGCATAAATAATGGTACTTTTCTAAAACTTTGTTGCTTTTCAATCTTATATTTCAGCATTTTTCCATATTTAATACGATTAAATTAACTTTTTAAGGTTAGGAAAGAGCAACTCTCTAAATTCAAAGCAGAAACTTTGCACTACCAAGTGAAAATCTGGCTTTTGGGATTTTTACGAAAGCAACAATCTATACCAAAACAGCGTAAATACTATAACAGAGGTGTTCAAAATGTCTTTTACTATAGGAAAAAATGGATCATTCATCGAGCATGTAAAGTTAGATGCATATGATATAAGTTTACTTGCTCGTGGAGATGGGACAGAAATTATGATCCAAACTATAGCTAAAGACAATTATTTCTATATATATCCTAGTGAAAATCCAGATGTAATGGAGTTTTTCTACATCCTCCAGGGAGAGCTAGAGTGTGAACATGAAGGTGAAAAGATAAAGTTTGGACCTAATGATTATTATTATGCAAAAAACATTACAGAAAATATTCACTTTAAGACATTATCAGATGTTGTTTATCTATGGGTCATTACAGAACCAACATTTTATCAACTGAGCGAGAGCATTTCGGAATTCACAAGTATAGTAGAAAAAGTTGAACAAAAAGACAGGTATACGATGGATCATAGTGAACGAGTAGCAACGTATGCGATGAAAATTGCTAAAAAAATGAGACTTTCAAAAGAAAGGCTCGAAAATTTATATATTGCTTCATTCTTACATGATATAGGAAAGATCAACACCCCTGAAGAAATATTAAATAAGCCTGGAAAGTTAACAGACGAAGAATATGACATTATAAAGCGTCATCCTTCAGACGGAGCGGAAATGGTCAAGGGTTCATACTATGATGGAATTGTTACAATTATTGAACAGCACCACGAGAGACTAAACGGTACCGGCTATCCGAATAGATTACAAGGAGAGCAGATTGTCTTAGAAGCTAGAATAATAGCTGTTAGCGATACCTTTGATGCCATGACGGAGGATCGAGCTTATCGCAAAGGATTTACTGTTCAATATTGCTTAGATGAGTTAAAAAGACTAGTAAATACACATTATGACGAAAACGTAGTGAGAGCCTTTGAAGAAGTATTGAGAGAAGAAGGAAGAATTTAAATAAACAAAACACTGCACTTAAAATGACTAATGCAGTGTTTTGTTTATATCTCATATACAATGACTGTTCTTCTTATTTTATATAACTTTATTTAATACATGCTTTTCTTTTATAGCTAGCTTTACTTCCGGTCTTAATTCAGATATGACTTCTATGAAAGGATCAATAAGATCAGGGTCAAACTGACTACCGGAACAACGGATAATTTCTTCAATTGCTTCAGGTATAGATTTAGCCTTTTGATAGGGACGATTTGTTGTCATAGCATCAAAGCAATCAGCGATGGTCAGAATTCTTGCTTCAAGTGGAATATCATGACCAGACAATTGATTTGGATATCCTCTACCATCAAATCGCTCATGATGATGACGGATCATTGGTAGGCAGTGGTGAAGTTCTTCAATTGGCTCAACCATTTGTTCCCCCCATATGACATGCATTTTAATAGTTTCCCACTCATCTTGGTCCAGTTTTGTGGTTTTATTTAAAACCTCTGTTGGTACCTCAACTTTTCCAATATCATGTAAAAGTGCACCATATCTAACATTCTTTACTTCTGAAGGTGATAGACCAATCTTCTTTGCAAGGTTCTCTGCATATTCCATTATTCTCTCTGTGTGTCCGTAAGTGTAGCGATCTTTGGAGTGGATAATCATTAGAAAAGTTCTTAATGATTGAAGAACTTCTTCTTCGTCCCTTGAAGAGAAGACATAATTTCCTTTCAGTTCATCAATAACAGATGTATAAAGCTGTACTTTGTTTCTACTACTATACTTAGTTTTATAAAGGGCTTGGTCAGCTAACATAATTAATTGTTCTCGTTTCGTTCCCATCTCAGGAGAGGTAGAGACACCAATTGAAACGGTAATACGCTTTTGTGGCATATGTTCAACACCATAGAAGGAAGTATTAGCTACTTTGAGACGTATGGATTCTGCTATAGCGATGGCTTCATTTGTATTTGTATTAGGTAGAATAATGGCAAATTCCTCTCCACCATATCTGCAGGCCAATCCGTTCGTAGGAATTGTATCCATAAAGATTTGTGCAAGTTCTCTTAGCAATTGGTCACCTTGAGGGTGCCCAAATGTATCATTATAATTTTTAAAGTGATCAATATCTATTAATAGAAGAGCAGTTCTCTCATTTTGTTTTAATGACAAACCAAGTTGTTCTTGGAAATATCGATGATTGTATAGCTTTGTTAACTCATCTTTTTCACTAAGATTTCTGAAGTGTTCAAACATGTTGTAATAACTTCGATAGGATATTCCTAGCGTCCACATAATCGTACAAAATACAATCATACCTAGCATGCCTTCATGTTGTACAACTACTGCTAATATAAGCCCTAGCGCCTTCATAGTAAAAAAGATCAGAACAGCTTTTCTTTCAAAAAATACTTTAAAAAATGTTTTCAATGGCTTTTTACTTCTAAATGAAAGATAAGTAGAGAGTAGTAATACGTTTGATATATAAAAGCAAATAGAAAATGCAATAAATGCTGGGATATTCACAATATATGAGTCAATTGATGTGTTTGTAAAAAAATTATAAAAAATAAAACCAACATACCCTGAAATACTAAACTGAATGCTATTGAAAGCATTAGAAACCCACTTTTTAGGGTTAATAAAAGATAAGATAATAAACATTAGAATACAAATGAGAAAAATTGTATATACACCATACAGTAAACCAGCTGTGAAAAGTAGAGGTGTAACCATTGAAAGGTTATCCCCTGAAGGTAAGACAATAGGTCGTAACTCAAAAAGTACAGCAGCAGCTGCAAAAGTTACAACAACAATCCATATATCTAGACTAATAGGCTGAAAAAGGGTAGTAAATAATGAAGAAAAGATAATAAGACAGAAAATTTGATAGATTAATAAACTTTTATTACGCTCCAACCCTAACCACTTCCTTGGGTTTTTTCTTTCCTTTAACCATCACGTGATGTAAGAATAGGATAACCCCTAGTGAAAAGATAATATCACCTAAGCTGATGACGATCTGGCGAGGATACGGATATTGTAAAAAGAAAATATCTCCAAGAAAATTCAGATGCGTGTTTTCTGATAATGCAACATGTTTGCCATACTCACCTGCAAGAAGTGCTGGTACATCGCTAGGAGAAATAACTTTAGCTGCTTCAACATCAACAGGCATTCTTCCACCATTTACGACCATTACAAGTAAATTTAGTAAAATTCCAATGATCATATACTTGAAACCAGCAAATTTGATATTAAAGATTGAAAATGCAATAAGCACTGTATTACTTACAATGATTGCTAATAAGAGTTGATTGGGAAATATATATATGGATAGGAATTGTAGAACAAAGGCAACAACAATTAGCCAAGGGTGTTTAAGAGAAATATTAACCAATCCTTGAAAGCTTCCACCCATAATCAAAGCTATAATAATGCCAATAATAATACTATCGATGAACATATAAGTGCCCCCTAAATGACCTTTAATGATAAATAGAGAGCTGGTTTATATATCTATCCAGCTCTCTCACCTAAAGAAGAGTATAAATCTACTAATTATTCAATACTTCTATGATGTATAGCTTCGTTTTAATTGAGTTTAAACCGGAAACAGCAACTAAAAACACATCATGCATAAATCTCTCCAAGCTTTTACTCTTCTATAAGGATATGTTCTTAATCTAGTCTCCATCCAAGAACTGGGCTGTACAAAAGTTTTTCTAATAGATTTTTAATGATTGTCATAAAAAATCCTCCCCTATAATATTATTAGTCAAGTCTAAATCCAGAAACAGCAGCTAATACGAACATTGTTGCATAAAATAAAGTCATTGTAATTTTAAATTTCATTGTAATAATCCTCCCGATAATTGTTTTTTTTTGATAGTCACGAAACGAGTTCAAACTATAATAGATTGTTCTTAAATACTTTTAACTAATATTAGTCAAGTCTAAATCCAGAAACAGCAGCTAAAACAAACATTGTTGCATAAAGTAGAGTCATTGTGATTTTGAATTTCATCGTTTCATCCCCCTTTAGTAGTAGTGAGACAAGCAGAAGGATTGTATGTAATAAGAAAAGCCCATTTATATCAATATAAATGGGCAATTATGTCGAGTATTAATCCTCGCTTGCAGCTGGCTGGCTTGTATGATCTACTTAAGCCCCTATAGCTTTGCGTCTTACCATTTCTGGTAATTTGCCCTTACGAAAATATTTAATTTTTAGTAGGTATTTAAGCATGAGCTATATTACCTACTTTTATAATAGACTAAATAGAAGAAAAAAAACAGTCTGAATTTTCGACAAAATAAATCTTAATGAAAAATAAGTTCTATCTATCGGCATTTTTATATAAGGAATTTATTGAAAAGAATAGGAAATTTATTTTTCGATATATCTTTTTTAACAAGCAATTTGTCTGTAAGTGTATTATTTACTTAGTTAATAATTCATATGATATTTTTCTAAAATAGAATAATAATTGAATAATATAACTATTATGTTTATTTTAATTTTGTAGAAAAATGTCGAAAACTTCTATAAAAATTTTCTGTATTAAGACATAATCTTTACAAACATAATAGAAAATAAGCTTATTTAGTAGTATTCGTGATGAAAATTGCTTAGATGCATTACATATATTAATATATTACATGTAAATATATACCTATTAAAAAAACAGGCAATCGTCAGGATTGCCTGTTTTTTTAATAGATTACTACGGGCTGATAGACACTTACATTTTGATAGACGTTCTTCATGACATTAGGAGGAATATTAACACAGCCGTTAGAGCCTGCGGTGTGGTATGCATTGCCTCTCCAGTTGCTTCGCCAACTAGCATCATGGAATCCCTGACCACTGTTGGTAAAAGGAGCCCAATAATTAACTTTAATAGAGTAGGGATTTTCTGGAGAGGTACCGGTCAGTGTGTATGGTGTTCTTTTGTAAAGAATATACCAAACGCCTTTAGAAGTATGTTGACCAGTTCTCTCGTTACCAGTCACTACATGAGTCGTAAATACTACTTTTCCTTCTTTATATAACCAGAGACGCTGATCTTTTAATGACACTTCTGCATACGTACCGCCAATGCCCCCATTAGCTAGCGTTTCATAGCCATACCCCTCATTGCTCCAACCATTTCCATAAATGTTAGAGGCAGCAAGGGAACCCACTCCATTTTCAAATGCATCAAGAATGAGAGCAGTTTCTTTCTCTATATCAAGTGCCCATCCATACCCTTGGCCTTTCACCTGAATAACTGATCCTGAGTGAGTATTAAAAGTGAAATCTTTACCTAAAGTAGATTGAGAAGCATTAATTTCTGCAACTCTTGTTCTGATATGTATAGGGTCTATTACCACCTTTTTATCTTTCGACACAAATGCATCTTGAATTAGTTCGTTTGCCTTTAGGGAAAATACTTGATCTTGAACCTGATAATTAACCGTGTGTTGAAGAAACTCTTTTAATATCTTTTCTTCATTTTTTACAGTCAGACTATCTTCCCTAATTGGTTGACTGAAAAATGGATCTAGATAGATATCACTTGTATATTGTTGCATAAGATAATTACTTAGTAGACTTTTAATATCATATTTCGTACCATCCACACTTTTAGTGATGGAAATTTTACCTTGTTTAAGAATAGCATGGGAATCAACGGGAGCTATTAATGGCTTATTTATAGAAAGAAGTTTCTGCTCTAAATCGTATTTCAATATGATGCTTCTATACTGGTCGTCTCGAGTTGGAAATAAGGAATAATTCTTTTTCTTAAAGGAAGGAAAAAAGGTCCACTGTTTTTCTAATAGCTCTTCGAACCTGGGTAGATCCTCTTCTGAAAATCTCATCTTCGTATCTGTTCCATCTATTATTTCTAGCTCACCAATATAGACTTTATTTGTTAAGCTTGTAGTTTGAAGCTTTCCAAGAGCCTGCTCCGGTGTTAGACCACCAACATTTATTCTGTTCACCGTAATATTAGTATTAAAATAATTTCCCTGATAGTAGTAAAGAATGGATAGTAAAATTAGCATAATCATGATGACAATACCAGGTAAAATAAACTTCCAACTTTTCATCCAACTAGATTTTTTCTGTGAATGGTTTTGTTCTTCAACAGAGTGTTTTACAGCTAATCCCACTAAAGTCCCTCCTACCTTTGACATCAATAGACAGCAAACTCTAGCATAAGTTAAAGTCTACTGTAATCTGGTACATTACTATTAGTCTAATAGAAAGTATAACAGATATTTTGTCATTTATTGGTATTTTAGTAAAATATTTTAATTTGTGAGCGGCACTATCTGTAAAATGAAGTCCTATATAAATAAAATGAAACCAGCTCCAATAAAAGAACTGGTTTCCATAACAAAATAATTTATTAAAACTATTACTTATTCATCATCTTCCTCACCAGACCGATTTCTTTGTACTGGGAGGGTTTCCCAAAAACTAGTATCAGCTGCCTCAATACTACCGTCTGCAATGGCTCTTACTGCTGCATCTAGTGTAGTGACTGTTTGCTTAATTAAATAGCCATTACTTTTTTGCCCAAGCGCATAGGACTCAATATAGTGATCTGACATGCCACGCATTTCAAAAAGAAGTGTGGAAATATCATAACGTAAAGCTGCTCCGTTACGACCAATGTTTGCGCCAGTTCCACCATTATATCTTCCAATATGACCCCATCCAGTAGGTTCAAGCGCGTGATACACAATAGAGCCTAGCTTTTTAGAGCGTTCACGGACTTCTGGTTTTACATCAGTATTAGTTGGATAAAGAATGGATCCAGAAACGAGCTCACCTTCCGTTTCACTTAGCGTACCTTGGTGATGAAGGTCAATCATATAGTCAATTTTGTATTTTTCAAATACATTCTCATGAAGAGCTCTAGCTTCAGGTTGCATTTCATTGGTCTCTTTATTATGTTCACGGTTAAGGTCTACATTATTTGCGTTATAGCGAGTCAAATGACGGTCACCATCGGCTAGATAGTTGTCGAGTGAGAAGTTAACATCTCCCATTGCTCCATCTGCATTCAGCATAGGAATAATTAAGATGTTTACATTTTCTAAAACACCCTTTGTTTTTTGTGTACCTAAATGTTTAATGAAGGTAAGTGCACCTTCTGTTGTTAATTGCTCATTGCCGTGCTGCTGAGTTAAGAATAATATGGTGGGATTAGAAGGATTAGAAATATATTTTGCCATATAGATATCACGGCCTTTTACTGTCTCCCCGATAATCTCTAATTCTAATGCTTCTTGTTTAGTATCTTGTGTCTTTAGGAAGTCCACTAAACTGTCATATGTATGCAGAATAGAAGTTTGAATGGAACCATTCCCAGCATTAGGACCGTTACCAACTGCTTCTGCTGGAACGGATACGAAGTTAAATGCACCAAAGGCAACTAGACTGGATAAAGAAACTGTTAGCACTCTCTTTTTCAAGCTCATCTTTATACCTCCAATTATAAATTTATGTTACCTTTTAACCTTAAAATAGATTTACATTTTTTAACAATGAGGTAAAGGGCTTATATTACCGACAAACTTCGTAACTCGAAATATATGATAAATGAACGATACTTTGTTCTAGATTAGATTAACTGGGTTATAAAAATAGGAGAAAAGCTCTAATTTGTTAGAGGCTTAACAACAAAGGTTTTCCCTGAGGGGACTCTTCAGAGGAAAAAAAGAAGGTATCATAAAAGAATAGCTCTGCAGACAACAAGCGGAGAGGTGTTTTCTGAGCTTAACAGAGAGTAAAAGAATAGATTGTTTCTAGTATTTCATAAGCATAGACCGTTAATATAGACGGTCTTTTTTCTGTTGATAGTACATTTGTAATGTTGTAAAAAACTGGTGTCGAAATTTGTAAAAGAATGTAATATTTTTGTGCTTTTCTTTCTGATATATTGCTATAATGATAAATATACATTGAAGATTGGATAAGGGGGAGGTTTTATCTATAAAAAAGTAAAATCAATAAAGGACATGAATACATTTAACCAAATATGGATGGAATGTTGGCTTGAAAAAGGGTATATGCTAGATCCTTCTTTAGAAGAAGCGGACCGTTTTATCATTATTGACTCAAGCGATAGAAGCATTGGAACGATTGAGTTTAAGCCCTACACAACTTCCGAAATGAATGAAATTAATAAGGTTTTTCCTTTTCATAAGATAGATTCTATTTATAACAATCAAGACAAAGTGATTGAAATAGATAAGGTGGCTATTTTAAAGGAGTTTCGCGGCAGGAATCTGGAGAGATTGTTATCCTTATTTATTTACTATAATGAACTGTACCAAATTGAGTATAATGTGGTGCTGCTAGAAAGAGTATTTTATAGAGCGCTAAAAAACGTCTATAAACTACCTTTAGAAACAGTAGGGGAACAATTTTATTATAAAGGGGATCACGTCATACCTACAGTTGTGTATCCAGGTTTTGTATATATGAACAAAGAAAAATTTCCGTGGCTGTTGCCTGATTTAGAAAAAACAATAATTAACACGTAAACAAGGAGAAATTAATGCCGACATCAAGAATTAGAACATTTGCCTACTTATTTATAATAGGCTTAATCATATTTAACGTATCCTGGTATATCATTTTTAGTCAAAATCAGAAAATGCTAGATTGGGGAGCTGTCATCTTACAAGTGACAGCCATTATTACAGCCTTAAGTTGGCTAAACCACACCTTTAGAAATGATAATGGAGAATCAAAGAGATTTTGGTTCTTTTTAGGATTGGGACTCTTAGCTTATCTAGTAGGAATCTTAATCTGGAGTTACTATCAATTTATTCTCCTGTCAGCTGCTGAGTTGGCTATTCTTCCTAAGATATTTTTTATCTGTCAAAATGGATTCTATACATTAGCGCTATTGTGCATGATGAATGTGATGAAGAAGAGTAATCTACTAACCATTAGGTTTATGTTTGATATCTTAATAGTAATGACGGTTGCTGCGACATTTATATGGTTTTTCATTATGAAGCCGTTAATTCATAATATAGATCATGTATTTTCATTCATTGATTTACTCTATCCAATCTTAGACTTAGGTGTGTTAACCGGTGTTATAAGTATTATTATGGCTTCTAATACTATATTTACAAAAACTACATCATATTTACTTGTTGCAGGATTTCTGATTCAAATCATAGCAGATTTCAACTTCTCCTATTTAACGATTAAAAATATGTATTCTGTAGGAAGTTTATCTGATCCTTTATGGCTTTTATCAATCCTTATCATTGGTTTGGCTAGTCTACATCATAAATCAATATCAATGGAAGAAAGCAGGATAAATAGAACGGCGGTTTCTAATAAAAAGGTGATCTTCAAGCATATTTTTCCGTACTTGGGAGTTATTCTCCTCTTTATCTATATTGTGTTGAAAATACAAAGTACGACGCCGATTATTATAGGTTTGTTTATTAGTATACTTCTTGTTATTTTGAGGCAGGTATTTACACTGTTGGATAATGACAGATTAGTTACCGATTTAAATAATTTGAATGAGGCATTAGAGGTTAAAGTAAAAGAGAGAACCGATCGTTTAGTGGAAACCATAAATCAAATGGAGCACTTCGCTTTTCATGATGTCGTCACGGAGCTCCCAAACAGACGCTATATTGAAAAAAGATTAAAACAAGCAATTCGGAATACCACTAAAACAAGTGGAAAAAAGATTGCGTTTCTCTTGCTTGATTTAGACCGGTTCAAGCAGATTAATGATAGCCTTGGACATTCCTATGGAGATGAATTATTAAAAGAAGTTGGCAAACGGTTAAGCCAAATCATGAATCCTAACGAGCTAGTTTGTCGCATCGGCGGAGATGAATATGCTGTATTGCTTGAAAACGTCAGTCTTTCTAAAGTGGAGAAGAAGGCTGCAGAAATTGTAGACGTCCTTCGAGAAGTCTATGAAGTTAAAGGATTAGAACTACATGTGACGCCTAGTGTTGGTATATCCATGTATCCAGATCACGGCAGAGATTTTGAGTCACTTCTGATGAAAGCCGATACAGCTATGTACAAAGTAAAGGACAATGGAAAAAACCATTTTATGATTTATGATGAAACGATGGATAACGAATCTCAACTTACTTTGGAAAACTCCCTAAGAAGAGCCATAGAACGGAATGAGTTTCTTTTACACTATCAGCCTCAAGTTCTCATAGATACTGGTCAGGTCATTGGTTTTGAAGCATTACTTAGATGGGCTTCACCGACTCAGGGTAATGTGCCACCATCCGATTTCATTCCTATTGCTGAAGAAACAGGGCTCATCCTTCCAATAGGTGAGTGGGTCTTAAAAGAGGCGTGTAAACAGACTGTCGAATGGGAAACACAAGGATTCAAGTCAGTTAGAATAGCCGTTAATATTTCTTCCCTACAATTTCAACAACCCAACTTTGTTGAGACGGTAACGAGAATATTGAAAGAAACAAAGGCAAACCCAAATAACATTGAACTTGAAATTACAGAAAGTATGGCAATGGGTTCAATTGAAAATGTTATTACGAAACTAAGTAAATTAAAGGAAATGGGCTTCCTTATTGCAATGGATGACTTTGGAACAGGTTATTCCTCCTTACAATATATGAACCGTTTCCCAATCGATCGCTTAAAAATTGATCGTTCCTTTATTTCTCTTTTAAGTACAAGTGAAAAAAATGATGCTATTGTAAAATTAATTATTATGATGGCCAAAGAGTTAAACTTTAAAGTGATTGCAGAAGGTGTGGAAACAGAGAAGCAAACCTCCTTCCTTAAGAGCATGTTCTGTGATGAAATACAAGGTTACTTGATTAGTCCTCCATTAAAAATAGAGGATTGCGGTAAATTCTTGGATCAGGAGCTTAATTAATTAAAACGTAAGATATCTTTAATTCCCGAAGTGAATGTTTATAGCTTCGGGGTTTTTCTATATAACACGAAAGTACAAAGAACAACCAAAAAATACTATTAATAACCAGCTAGTTGAAATGGCTAAAATTATATATAATAGTACTATTGTACTAATTTAATAAATTGATCTGAGGGATATAGATATGATCAAACTGACAGATTACGATGTCGTTAACTCTCATAAACGATGTCTTGAACTATATAAGATGAATCCTGATGCTCCGGTAATTCCAAAGCTATGTATAACTAAAAGTAGAATTCAAGATAAAATTAAGAGCTTAGATGACTTCGTGTACTTTTCTAGAAAATTCATGAAAAAACTAATTTCCGACCTAGAGGCAATCCCTGTACTAATAGTAATTTCTGATCATGAAGGATACATTCTCGACAAGTACGGAGATCCAACGATTAAAGGACAAGTCGAATCTTTAGGGATTTCAATTGGTATTAGATTTAGGGAAGAAGAGCTTGGAACAAATTCTATCTCATTAGCACTAGATTTAAAGAGGCCCATCCGAATGATAGGCACAGAGCATTTCCAGCGAGTACTTCATCAAAGTGCTTGTTTTTCTGTCCCTTTTTACCATGAAGGTAGAGTTGGAGGGACGATCTCTGTCATGATGGCAGCAAAAGATGCAAGTTCCTTTCATTTAGGGCTATTACTGTCAGCTGTGGACTCTATCGAAAGAGAAGTAAAAGTTAACAAGCAAAACAAAAAGCTACTAGTACTTAATCAAGTATTAATTAACAGTAGTCGAAATGGAATTATTATTACAAATGAAGAAGGCCATATCATTGAAATGAACCCATTTGCTGAAAATGTTTTGTTATCTAAGAAAGAAGAATTACTAAATCAATCCATCGTTAATCTAGGTGAGATGGGCTCCTATATGATGGAGGTTCTGGATAAACACACTAGATTTGAAGATGTAGAGATCAATATATCTGGGAAAATATTATTGTTCGATTCATTTCCTATTTTTGATGAATCCCAGCAAGTAATAGGAGTATTTGGTCAATTTAGAGATATAACAGAAAGATTGTCATTAGAGAAACAAGTAATGGCTAGTGAAAAACTTTCTGCTATTGGAAAAATAAGTGCAGGATTAGCACATGAAATTAGAAATCCTTTAACAGCTATCATGGGGTTACTTCAGTTGTTTAAAAAGCAGGCGATCTCAAATGACCAAACACTAGAAAAGTATTTTCAGATTATTACTAGTGAGCTAGAAAGAATAAAAAATCTTGTCAATCAATTTGTATTAATGGCCAAGCCAGAACAAAAGAAAATCTCAAAATCTAAAACCGAAATGAATGAATTAATAAGAGATATTATTTTATTAATGGATAGTCAATTGACAAACAAACAAGTACAAATAAACTTTGATAGTAAAACGCAGACAGAAGCATATATTGATTCTGATAAAATTAAACAAGTACTTATTAATATTATTCAAAACTCGATTGATGCTATAGATCATAAGGGAGTAATTTCAATTATTCTTGACACTAGTCCTAAAGATAATGGAATAGTCATAGAAATTAAAGATAATGGCTGTGGCATGGACCCTTATACGTTAGACACTATATCCACACCTTTTTTCTCAACAAAGAAATATGGTTTAGGTTTAGGACTTTCCATGAGCTATAATATTATTGAATCGCATCAAGGGAAAATAACGGTAAGTAGTGAACAAGGAGCTGGAACAATTTTTACTGTTTGGTTACCATTAAGATCAGATGTCTAACATTCAAAACTAACTTAAACTTTACGAGAGAAAGCTTTTACAGGGTCACCATTAAAACGGTGATCCCTTTTTGTTGGAAGTTGTCGAAATATTTCCCGGGGGATAGGTAAAGAAATGCTTTTTCCACCTAAATTAAGGGTCAATCATGATAAATAAGTTACACAATTAAAACGGGAGATACCCGTTTTTTTCTTTTTATACCTAGTGACGACGAATCTAAATCAAGCTTACATCTTAAAATTAGAGAATAACTCTTATTGTAAATTGCTTAATTGTTGACAGCTTATAATTAAACATTGTATAAGTATTGTATAACTTATGTGTAGCTTTCCGGATTAATGTGTACATAATCTATACATGAGCTATAAAAAAGTATTACAAAGGAGAGAGGAAAGATGAAGAAACTAGTAACATCTGTGATTTTGACTCTAATTTTCACCATGTTTGCAAGTAGTGTGTTAGCTGATGATCATGATCAAGCTAAGGTTCGTATCGTTCATGGCTCACCTGACGCACCGGCTGTAGATATCACTGTAAATGGAGATACAGTTGTAGAAAATGCTTCATTTAAAGCGGTAACAGATTATTTAATGGTTCCAGCTGGAGAGCATGAAGTAGCCATATTTGCTGCTGGTACCGTTTCAGAAGGAAAACCAGTATTAACAACTTCTCTGACAGTTGAAGCTGGAAAGGCCTATACGGTTATTGCAAGCAACACATTAGAAAATCTAGAAGTAGCGGTATTAACTGATGATATGACAGTAACAACAGGTAAGACTAAAGTACGAGTAGGTCACTTTTCTCCAGATGCACCAGCAGTTGATGTAGCGATTACTGGAGGAGATGTACTGTTTGCTAATGCTCCATTTAAAGCAGTAACAGACTATGCCGAAGTGGATCCTGCAACATTAGATTTAGAAGTACGTGTAGCAGGCACAGAAGATGTTGTGCTCTCGTTACCTGGAACAGAGCTCAAAGCAGATATGATCTATACAGTTCTTGCAGTAGGGCTAGCATCTGGAGAACCAGCGTTAGATGTATTAGTATTAGCGGATCCATCAACATCATCTATGCCTACAGAACTTCCTAAGACAGGAACAGGTGGATTAACAGGGTTGTTAATGAATAGCTTACCAGTTTTATTGATTGCTGGAGTTTTCTTTATGATCTATAAAAGAAAAAGCCTCTTTCAATCCTAATCTACTATTTATTATTCTGTTGGTCGGATGCGAACCATATCAAGCTGTTACAAGTGAGGTTCCAAACTCACCTGTTAAAGTTGAAAACATAAAGAAGGATGTAAAATTGAGTGTGCTATCCAATGAAGTACGAACTGTGAGAACTGATAAAGGAATCACACCGACTGGCTTATCGATTCCGTCTATTAACCTAACGACAAATGTTATTTCAGTCGGACTTTTATCAGATGGCTCAATGGAGGTTCCAAAGAATGTAATGGAAGTTGGGTGGTATAAGCTAGGTGCAAAGCCTGGTCAGGCAGGAAATGTAGTGTTAGCAGGACATGTTGATGACTATCTAGGACCCGGTATCTTTATAAACTTGCATGAAGTCTCTATTTCAGATGAGATTATCATCACTGGAGAGGACCAAACGGTTACGTATCGAGTAGTTAAAATAGAGAAATATCCTTATAATGACGGGCCAATAGAGGAAGTCTTCGGGTTCACTTCTGAGAAACGACTACATTTAATTACATGCACTGGAGTATACAATCCTTTTAAACGTACTCATGAAGAAAGATTGGTTGTAACGGCCATTGCACAATAAAAGCAGCTGACTTTGCTCAGCTGCTTTTCTATGTCTAGCGGAATGTTAGTAAGTGATTATTGTTTTATTATTTAACATGTAGGTTAAACCAGTCATTCCATTCAACCCTTTGTAGGTTTGACACTGAAGGTGACTGAAATAATTCAGACTCTTTAATTGCTTTGCCTCCCAGCACAAACTTTAAGTGAGGGAGCTGTTGAGTTGTTTCTTTTACCCATTTTTCAAGAGATCTGTAGGGCTCTGGGTTTGTAAGTGAAATAGCAATAATAGATACTTCCTTCATTTTTATAAGATCATTTAATCCATCAAGAGGAGTATTAGGACCAAGATAAATGACATCTACACCCTTTTTTCTAAGAAACAAGCTAAAAAGAAGCAACCCAATATGATGATGCTCGTTTTCTGGGCAGAAGGCTAATGCTCTTGGGAGACTGGGGTCTGTCGGTAAAATCCTAAGAAACTGTGTGCATCTTTGTATAATTAATTGTGATGCAAAGTGCTCTTGGGCCGTTGTAATATGTCCTTTCTCCCACTCATCCCCTACTTTATATAGGACATGAACGAATATGTGTTGAAATACATCTTCAAAGTCATATAGGGTAAACGCAAGATCTGTCACTCTATTCGCTTGATCTGCATTTACATCTATCAATGCCTGATATAGTTGATCAATGACCCCATCATACCCATTTATGGATTCAGGTATAGACGGAGCGGTTTTTTTTGTTTCGTGAAGCAACCGTATTGCTTCTCCGATTTTAACATGATCTTGTTCCATTTTTTTCTTTAACCACTGCAGTGTTTCAATATCTTTATTACTATATAAACGATGTCCACCATCGGTACGAGTTGGAGTAATAACTTGATATCTAGTTTCCCATGCACGTATGGTAACCGTTGGGATATCTAGTATTTCAGACACTTTCTTAATGTTGTACATACATGATTTCACCTCTATATAATTATACATAATTTATACAAAAAAAGCTGTAATAACAAGGACTTGTAAAAGAAAATTAAACTCAAGGGAAATATTATTGCTACAAATGTATAATATATGTATAATTTAATCAAGTGAGTTATATATAAACTATACAGAGAGATGGCTGGATAAGATTGTGTAATTGTAGTAGGTTTAGCAGCTATTATAACTTTTATCTCCTATATTATGTGAGAAAGGGGCTTATCGCCCTTTTTTAGTTTGTAGATTGTACTCATACTATACAAGGACGTCTAGTTTCGTTAAATCCCAAATCCATTTAGGAAAGGAAGAATCTAGAGTGACTAAGTCGGTCTGTATTATTGGGGCAGGAATTGGTGGTCTAACAGCTGGAGCCTATCTTGCCCAATCTGGATATAAAGTAACGATTTATGAGAAGGCCACAACAGTTGGTGGGTCAGCAGGAGCGTACACTAGGCATAAACGGACCTTTCCAACTGGTGCAACCGTTGGATTTGGATTAGAGGAAAGTGGTGTACTTAGTGATATTCTCAAAGATTTACAAATAACCATTCCGCTTCAAAAGCTAGATCATCCGATGGATGTGATTCTCCCATCAGGTAAAGTGTCTATTTACCAAGATTCTTCTTTGTGGGAAAAAGAGCTTCGTCTTGTTCAACCAGTCTCACAAGAGAACATCCTTAAGTTTTGGAATATGCTTGAACAAATTAGTTCAGATGTGGAGGAGATTGTTAAACAGAGAATTTCACTTCCAATTCAAAGTTGGAGTGACGTTCAGAGGTTAGCAAAACTTGGAGTCATATCACCAATTATATTGTTTAGACTTGCTCGTTTTGCACTGTGGAGTGTAGAAGATTTAATGAAAAAATGTAAAGTTAAAGACATTGAACCACTTCGCCAGTTCATAGATGCACAGCTTATGGATGCTGTTCAAACGGATTCTTCAAAAGCAGCATTATTACCCTCAAGCCTTGCTTTATCAATATATCGTAGAGGTAGCTTCTCAATAGACGGTGGGTTTAGTACCTTGTGTAAGGCACTTGCAAAGCGGATCGAGGAACTTGGCGGAACCATAAAGCTTGCAACTTCAGTAAAAGAAATACAGTACATCAAAGAAACCGAGAAGTGGGATGTGAGAGGTAAACGATTACAAGAGTTGTTTGATATCGTCATAAATAATTCAGGTGTTTCTTTTGGTGAAGGCACCAGTTATATGAAAGAAGAGGCTTTTTCTTGGGGTGCTTTTCGGATTGATGCGATCTTAGAACGCCAAGTAATTAGTAAGCTTAATTCATCAATGTTACCGTTTGCCTATCAAATTGTTCTTCCAGAAAATCGAACTAAAAACTCAAGTAAGATCCACGGTCCACTATATGTGACCTTTCATGAATCCAGAGATTCATTAGGAAACATCGTGAAGGATGAGGTAATGATGACAGCATCTATTCATACAGATGCAAGACTGTGGAAAAGTTATTCTAAGGAACAATATGTTCTTGAAAAAGATAAGATTTATAGTGAAATGCTAGAGGTTATTAATCGTGTAATACCTATAAACCCCTTTTTAAAGTATGCAGAAGCAGGAACTCCGCTTACCTATCTGAAATATATGGGAAAAACAGAGGTAGGGGGATTCCCCTTAGATGTAATGACAGCCGTAATAAGACCCAAAAGTTTCCGTACAAAGAATAATCATTTTTATATTGTAGGTGAACAAGTATTTCCAGGACCTGGTACATTGTCTTCTGCATTAAGTGGTTATTATGCTGCAAGAGCGATTATGAAACACAGTAAGATAGTGTAAACTTTTAGAACTTATGTATAGCTATTGAATATCCTTACAAATTGTTATAGTATTATCTGTGGATATAGAGAATTAATGCTCTGATCATTGATAGAATAATTGACTGAAAATTTTAATAAAAGGTAAAGATTTTCTAGAGAGATGCTAGAATTTATAGCCGAAATAAAAGTAGAGAGATACTACTTTTATTTCGGCTTTTTTTATTTTACTAAAAAAATAAACTGGCTGGAGAATTGTATACCGATGGATATTGTAAAAGATTTTATACTTAACTTTTTTCTCATATTTACATGCTTTTTTATATTAATCGTACTGAAGTTCAGACTTGGACAAGTTAGTAAATTGGCATTATTTTTAGTCGCTTCTCTTGCTGTCTTATTTTGTATCACCTTTCCAGTTCGATTAGATGAAGATTTTATCGTGGATCTTCGAATGATTCCAATTGTGGCAGTAGGATTATACGGAGGGTGGCCAATATTAGCTTCTCTAATGCTAGTTAAAGTAGGTTACCGTTTTTGGTGGGGGGGATTAGGTGCTTATGCTTCTCTAGTTATTGCTATTGTCATGATTCTTTTGATTAGCTATATATCTTATAAGTTTCAATCTCTTTCTCCTCGTAATCGAATATGGTTAAGTGCTTTGATCGGAATACCTGTGACTATACTTGAATTACTCATCGTCATGTTCGTATTTCAGCATTCAATACCTCTAACGATTTTCATAAGTAAATTGGTACTTCAAACCATAGGCATCTTCTTTTTTGTCCTAACATGGGAGATGGTCATTACTTATAAAGGACTTCACGAAAGGGTTTTGAGAACGGAAAAAATGGAGATCGTTAGTCATCTGGCATCAAGTTTTTCCCACGAGGTAAGAAATCCAATGACCACTGTTAAAGGTTTTCTTCAGCTAATGACAGACCCTAAAATAGACCGTGAAAAGATGAATAGATATGTATCCATTGCTATTAACGAAATTGACCGAGCTGAATCAATCATAAAAGAATACTTGACCTTCACGAAGCCTGATTCTAGTGAGAATAAAACGATCGATGGTCGTGACTTACTAGAAACTTCCGTTGAAGTGATACGCCCGTTAGCAAATGCGAGCTCAATCTCCATTATCTTAAAGAATAATCATTTCATCTTTGAGGGTAATAAACAGCGAATGCAGCAGGTGTTAATCAATCTGTTTAAGAACGCTATTGAAGCTATGCAGAGTGGTGGAACATTAACGGTAGTGGCTGTAACCCAAACGAAGTGGGTAAAAATCATAATTGAAGATACCGGAATTGGAATGACAAGGGAACAAATAAATCGACTAGGGGAGCCTTTCTTCTCAACGAAAGGCGATCTAGGAACTGGACTTGGTATGATGGTGGTCTATCATATAATAGAATCTATGGGTGGAAAAATAGAAGTGGACAGTCAAGTTGGAAAAGGAACGAAATTTACTCTGATCATCCCATCAGTTGGTTCTACTCACCAAACTGACGTTGACACAACAATTATCTCTATCTAGCTTACCTAAATATTTATTGCTACATTGTAATTAAAGTGCTAATATATAAAATGACTAATGTCTTGCAGTCATTGGTTTTCGAGTTCATATAGAGTAAAATCACTAATGAAATTAATAAAAGCTAGTAAATAGAAATTTGTGGTAAATGGAAGAAACTGAAATTATAGAATGTCTATCCATGGCCTAACTTCTTTTATAGGAGTTAGGCCTTTTTATGTTTATATGGTAAAATTTACAAGCTTATAGATGAGTGGAGATATATGGGGAGGATAGCATGAACAAAGTATACAGTAAAAATCAAGAGGACCTCCTGCAACTGGGTAGTTCATTAAGCAGAATGCTAAAGCAGAGATTTGGTAAAGGTCCAGAAACTTGCTTTGTCACACTACATTCAGAACGGTTAACCATTTTCGTTCGAAACTTTATAACACCTGCAGAGGAAGTACTGATTGAACGGAATCAGATTAACTTAGCTTATAAATTTCGTAACACAGTTATGGAAAAAGTATATCAGCAGTTTATAGAAGTGGCAGAGAAGAAGTTAAGTTTAACATTTGATGTCTGTATAAGTGATTGGGACTACGAGTTAAATACAGGAATGATCTTAGTAGAAAGAAAATCACAACCTAGTGATTGGAGTGACGCTAAGCCATTAGTAGGCAGGCTATTAAACTTAATCCAAGATATATCAACAGAAAACCATAAAGTACCGAAGTCTACCAGAGTAATGAAGATTAATCAAAATATCGTGGGTATTCAATTTGAGGGAATTATGCTTCAAACAGAGAAGGTTTTATTTCATAAAGGATATCATGATCTATTACTAGAACATTCTCTTCAAATTAAAAATAGCTATAAAGAGAATAAAAATTATTTTGAACCAGTATTTGGAAGGAATGTGGAAGGCATATATATGACTTGGAATTATCACTCTGACCAATGTTACATTTTCTTTTATTTACAATAAACTATTTACACTGTTTTTAAATTTTTATATGATTAGAATGTAGAAGAGATTTGAAGCTCTTCTTTTATACTACTATAACAACTTATGATATATTAAGCATAGAACAAGTAAATAAGTATTGGTGGAAATGATTTAGATATGTTAGCTAAACGTAAGCCAAATTAGCAAAAAGAGTAGAAAATCTTTTTGTTAATTTGGCTTATTTTTTTGTTCTCAAAAACTCTCACCTAAAATTTTCACCTTTACCACGCATCCAATTTGTCTTCCTTTATTTAGCGGAAACGGTATAATTTATTTATAGAGTTACAAGAGGATGAGAGGGTGCTAGTTGCTACTTATGATGTTCGTGTGGATGCTTTATGGGAGGTTCGTTCAACATGGTTCAGCAAACAAAAGGATTTAAGGAAGTAGAATATTCCAAATCAGTAACATTACTTAATATGCTTTCTTCTCAAACAAATAATATTAATAATATGATAGAAGTAATAGATGAATTGTTAAAAAGTTATGATGTGTGGGAAAAGGAGTCTAATTATAAGGAGAATTTTTTAGATATCCTTAATCTTAAGGAGTTTTGTGCGGCTCAGTTAGCAAGTCAGCTAGTTGATAAGCAACTGATTATTGACTTAATGTCTTCTATAGAAGACTTATTAAAAGAGCTCTACGACAATGTGTGTAAAGTAGATCAATACATTGAGGGATTAGACCTATCTATAGAATGTAAAAGTAAAGTACAAGTAGAATTATTTCAATTAAAAAATATAATAAAGCTGATACAAGCTTAAACAATAAATAGTGATAGCAGATACTGGACTCTTGCCAGTGTCTGCTTTTTTCATGCCTTTTTCGTGTCATTATACGGATTTAGGAAGAAGTTATCGTCTATACTAATACGAGCAGAGAATAGGAGAGGAGTATAACTAGTGGATGAGCAAATCATGGATTTTCAAAAAGAAATAAGTGGATATGTTGGTAAACTAGTCAGAGATATTTTCGGCAAGGGACCTCAATCTGTTAACACCACCATTGGCTACACATTTGTAACAATTTATTTAAGGAATTTTATTACTCCATCTGAGCGAGTCCTTTTGGAGCAAGATCAAGTCATGACAATCTGGCAACTAAGAGATAAATTAATGGAGAATATTATCCCTGAATTACGCGCATATATTGAACTTATGACTGGAAAGAAGATTATTGAGATTTATTATGATTGGAACCTTCATAATAAATCAGCGATGATTACATGTATCAGTGATGAACCTTTTACTGATAAGGATGTAATTGATGAGAACTATAAAGGTAAGGAATCTGTGAATAAAGAAGTGGTGGGGATTAGTGAACAAGCTCAGAAGATACCTGAAGAAATCTACTCGTGTCAGTTAAACGAACGGACGATTGTGGTTATTCGAAATGGAATCCTTGTTAGAATTGAGAAGGAGTTAATTCGTCTTGGACACGGTGACCTTTTAAAAAGAGTAAAAAGGAATTTAGAGAAGACGTATTTACATAACACTAGTCAATTTGAAAACGTCTTAAACAGTAAGGTAGTCGATGTTTTTGTTGATTGGGATTTTGATCTTGATAAGAGTACGATCTTACTGTTTATCAATCCAACTGTACCTAAAATTACGAAGTACTCTCAAGTTGATAATGAGTAGTAGGAAAGGAGGAAAGCATGGATCAGGAGCTATTAAATTCAATAAGTGGATATACGAGTAAATTGTTACGCAAAAACTTTGGAAAAGGACCGCAGTCTTGTCAATCATCTATTAGTGGAAATCTATTAGTTATCTATATAAGAGGTTTTATTTCACCGATGGAAGAGGTTCTTATCAATCAAGGTCAGAGAATTGAAGTAGAAAGAGCAAGGACCTTCGTCATCAACCACTTGTTAGAAGAGTTAAAAGGGATGATTGAAGTTTCATTAGATCGAGAAATTGAAGGCTTCTATCATGATTGGAATTTCCCCAATAACTCAGGGGCGGTTATTTTTATTCTGAATGAAATGGAACGTGACATTAGTTATGTGGATCCTACTGTAGATATCCCTCAATTAGAGAAGGAAATAGCTAGAATCAGTTATCTGGTTCAAAAAGTTCCTGACCAAGTAAAGGTATTCCCTATATCTTCCACAATTTACCTGGTTGAGCGAATAGGAATTCTTGTCAGAATTGAGCAGTCCTTAATACAAAAAGGATTTGAAGAGGAACTAAGAATTGCAAAAGATGAGTTAGAGAAAAGCTATCTTCACAGATATGGGAAATTTCATGAAATTTTTAATAAACAAGTGAGAGATATCTTTGTTGCTTGGAATCTAAAGGACGATAAATCCATGATCGCGTTCATTTTACACTAATAGAAGGAGGATGGGACATAAGTATTTGTGTCTTCCTCAAACGCTAATAATATCTAAATTATACAATTGTTCATAAATACTCTTTTACTTATTAATCTGCTTACCTTGGAAAACAAGTGCGTTCCATTGCGCTTCAGACACTCGCTTTCCGCGGGGAGATAAGAAGGGTATTTTCACTAGCGTGAAAAACCCCACTCCTCGGCTTCGCCTGTGGGGTCTCGACCTTTTCTCTTTTTCCCGCAGGAGTCGAGTGTCTTTTGCTCCATTTCACTATTATTAAATATAGTATGCATTAACAAATAAGGAGTTGAACTATAAGGAATCCGTTAAATAATTCGGGTGTTAAGTTGACTGGAATACTTATGTCCCAGCCTCT
>NZ_JAJQKI010000010.1 GCF_023036475.1 Bacillus pinisoli | reverse complement strand
CGAAAAGCTGAAGCGCCTCGCTCTGTCCCAACAAGCAAAAAATGACGGCCATAAATTATGGTCCGTCATTTTTATTTTGGATAATTAATAAATTTCTCAGGCTCTGCTTCCATTTGATCAATCATGATATCAATTAATTCAACTGGAAAACGGGCTTGTTTTTCAACGTCATCAATTGAATACGTAACCCTATACATTTGATCATCTTTTTCAACTTGGATGTCCTTTAGATGATGATCTTCTGTTAGCATTTCATAAAAGAAAGCTGCAGTTTCCTGTGCCGCAATATCATCTTTTCTTACATCTGCAACAACTTTAATCGTTAGCCAATTATAGAGAGTATCTTGAAGTGAGTTCATGCATTACTACCTTCTTTTTTTGATTGATATAGTCGCACCTTGTATATAATTAACACTAACGAAGCTACAACTAACCCTTCTACTACTGGCAAACGTAAAGCTAATAAAGTTAAGATTGAACAACCTATTGCTAAAAAGATATAGATGACAACAGATTTTAATAAAGGTAGCTTTTTCGCAAATCCTAGCTTGTAAACTAAGATAGACAATAATAATATCGAAATGTACAATAGCCTCATCCCAAGTTCAGGATTTTGGTCCACTCTAAATAACTCAGCAAAGTATGATAACTGCCCCACCTTAAACACCCCTTTAAATCCATAAACACATGTCAATAATCTATTTTGGTACTCCCACTTTTAAAAAAGGGGTCAACTAAACGTTAACCCCTACTATTGTAACATATGAGATTATTATTGACCCATTTCAGCATATTTCTTCTTTTTCGCTGCTCTCTCACGTTCATTCTTATCAAGTAGCTTCTTACGAAGACGAATGGACTGAGGAGTTACTTCACAATATTCGTCGTCATTTAGGTATTCTAATGACTCTTCTAGTGTCATAATCTTAGGCTTCTTCATCGTTGTCGTTTGATCTTTATTAGCAGAACGCATATTCGTCATTTGCTTTGCCTTAATAACGTTTACTGTTAGATCATTGTCACGGTTATTTTCACCAACAATCATCCCTTCGTATACGTCAGTACCTGGCTCAATAAAGATAGTACCACGATCTTCTAACGCTAAAATACTGTATTGTGTTGCTTTACCAGTTTCAAGAGACACTAGTACACCATTACGACGTCCACCGACTTGACCTGCAAATACTGGTTGATAACTGTCAAATGTATGGTTAAGAATTCCGTAACCTCTTGTTAAAGTCATAAATTCTGTACGGTAACCAATTAATCCACGCGCAGGTACATTGAACACCATACGAGTTTGTCCGCCACCATTGCTTGACATGTCGACTAACTCACCTTTACGCATTCCAAGTGATTCCATAATAGAACCAGTGTATTCATCTGGAACATCAATTTGAACTCGTTCAATCGGTTCGCATTTTACTCCGTCTACTTCTTTAATAATAACCTCTGGCTTAGATACTTGAAGCTCATATCCTTCACGTCTCATATTCTCAATTAGGATAGACAAATGTAACTCTCCGCGACCTGATACAACCCAAACATCCGGAGAATCCGTGTTCTCAACACGTAAACTTACATCTGTCTCTAATTGAGCCATTAAACGCTCTTCAATTTTACGAGCAGTTACCCACTTACCTTCACGTCCTGCAAATGGACTATTGTTAACAAGGAATGTCATTTGAAGGGTTGGTTCATCAATACGAAGGATTGGCAGTGCCTCTTGATGTTCATTAGGACAAACTGTTTCTCCTACGTTGATATCTTCCATTCCAGATACAGCTACTAAATCTCCAGCCTTAGCTTCTTGAATTTCGATTCTCTTAAGTCCAATGAATCCAAACATTTTAGTTACACGGAATTTTCTAACTGACCCATCAAGTTTCATTAAGGAAACTTCTTGACCCACTTTCATTGTTCCGCGGAAAATACGACCGATCCCGATACGACCAACGTAATCGTTATAGTCTAACAACGTTACTTGGAATTGTAATGGCTCATCACTATTATCTATTGGTGCCGGAATATTCTCTAAGATTGAATCAAATAAACAAGTCATATTCTCTTCTTGGTTAGCAGGATCCGGATCTAAACTTGCTGTCCCACTGATTGCAGAAGCATAAACAACAGGGAATTCTAGCTGTTCTTCATCTGCACCTAGTTCAATAAATAAATCAATAACCTCATCAACAACTTCTAATGGTCTAGCAGAAGGCTTATCAATTTTGTTCACGACTACAATTGGAGTTAATTTTTGTTCTAATGCCTTTTTTAATACGAAGCGTGTTTGTGGCATCGTTCCTTCGTAAGCATCTACTACAAGAAGAACTCCATCTACCATCTTCATAATACGTTCTACTTCTCCACCAAAGTCTGCGTGACCTGGTGTGTCCATAATATTAATTCTTTTTCCTTTATATTCAATCGCTGTATTTTTCGCTAAAATAGTAATACCGCGTTCCTTTTCTAGTGCATTTGAATCCATTGCACGCTCTTCGACATGCTCATTTGAACGGAATGTTCCAGATTGATGCAATAGTTTATCAACCAATGTAGTTTTACCATGGTCAACGTGTGCAATAATAGCAATATTACGAATATCGTCACGTAAGTTCACGTACTCATCTCCTACTTAATTTAAATATTAAATTTTTTTAAACTCTTAATTTTTTTACACAACTTTATTATTATACCATACCGTACCGAAAGTGGTGAAGTTTATCCTACTCAAATACGTAAAACTTTTGTAAACTGTAGTTGGAGGGCTGATATATGAAAAAAATAAACATTGTATTTTTAGTATTCGCATTATTAACAGCATTTTTCATGATATTAATTGGAATTGCCATAGCAGAAAGAAGTATTCTAGGAAGTCTTGGGGCTATCGTTGGCGTCATTGCCACTACTGGAGTTGCTTTCTCTTATAAAGCGAAACTTAGGAAATCTTCTGAGTAAACGAAAAAGAGTGCTAATCATAGCACTCTTTTTCATTAGCTAGGTAATACAAATACCAAATACATTTTGTCATTTTCTTTTTCTAGTTTAAATTGTTCAAATCCACAAGAAGCCAAAAATTGAATCCACTGATTTCGCTCAACAGGAACTGCTGCATAAACGGCTTTATGACCTCTTTCACTAAGTTCGCCTCTAAGTTGTTCTACAACTTTCTTCCCTATCCCTAAACGCCGCTCGCTAGGGCTAACTAATACTGTACCTATCCACGGCCGATTATTGGAAGGTGCATGTTCCACATGATAGGTGATGGCTACCCTCGCCTTATTTTTATACCAGACTAGCCAGTCTCCATCTTGATACTTATCCATATAGAGTCTTACATTAGAAGGATTACCTTCTTCATCTCGCCAGTCAGAACTACTCTTAATTAAGGTTTGAAAGAAAAAAACATCATCACTATCTTTAAAGGCTTGTTTGGATAATTCCACTATTCGTCATCTCGGTTAATATAGTTTTGAATTACCTGTTTGTGAAGACTGGCATTACAGGCAAATATAGAGTTTTGTCCAACCAAATTTATTGGTTCACCTTGTAGAGTTGTCATTTTTCCGCCTACTTCTTCTATTATTATTAGACCAGCTGCAAAATCCCATGGAGATAGTCGCATAGTAATATAAGCATTAAGACGACCTGTTGCAACATAGGCGAGCTCAATTGCAGCGGAACCATATGATCGTGTCCCACGAACCTTTTTCACCAGTGGTGCAAGAACAGAAGGGTCAATTCTCCGGTTTTCTGTTACCCAAGTTGCATTTAGTCCAATTATAGCCTCCTCAATTTTGACAGGTTCTAGCTTAGGAAGTTTCTCATCATTAAAATAGGCACCTTGTCCTTTTATTGCATGATAAAGTTCATCGCTTACGACGTCATAAATAAATCCTATCTTACCTATACCATCTTCATAGATACCAATGGAAATAGCAAAATTACGTTGCTGATGAACAAAATTCATTGTTCCATCTATTGGATCTATAATCCAAACTACCCCTTCTAAAGAAGTAACATTGTCTCCAAATCCCTCTTCTCCAAGAATTCGATGTTCTGGGAATGTATTGTTAATTTTACTTATAAAATATTGTTCTGTTTCCCTGTCCATATTTGTGACAAGATCGTCTGGTGAAGATTTGGATTGAATCATCAGTTCTGTTGAAAAAGAATTTCGTATAGTAGAACCTGCTTCTTTAATCCACTCTTTTGCATATGTATAGACTTTAGACCAGTCAGTTATTGCTCCCATAAAATAATCCCCTTTACAAGTTCAGTCTTTCACTTTATCTATTGGCTATTCTATTTCATCATTTACGATAGTAAAAAAGCATTAGTGCCTTCTCATATAACTTTATCGAAACTCTTAAGTTAAATGCAAGTCAAGTTACTTTATATTAAAACTTTCATAAACTTAGGCGGATCCTATGTAAAAGCACTCACAGAAAAAACGAACCCTTTTGTAAGGTTCGCAAATACCGTTATCCTTCTAAGCGACTCAACTCTTGTCGAAGTTTCTCTAATTTACGTTTACATTCTGCTTTTTGTTTCGTATCCTTTTTTTGCATTGCTTCATAAAGGGTTGCTAATTCATAATCAATCTCTAACCGTAATACAGAAATTCTTTTTTCTGCTTCCGCTTTTTTCATGTTGTTCAAAACTTGCTTCACGGAACTGCACCCCTTTCTTTATAGATATTTTTACACCCGGCCAATTTCGTTATTTTTAATAATTAAATTTTCTGATAGTTATTTTTATATATATTATGTGGAGATCTTGTGCTATGCAACAAAAATGTGTATTAACCCATGTCTCTCTTAACTTTTTGGTAAGAATTAGATAAGGCTATTCTTTTTTCACTTCCTTGCTTAATATGCTATGATGTAAAAAGCAATTTTGATTTTGCAGGAGGCTTAAGATGACATTTAACGGATTTAAACAGGAAGATTTTCAAACGTTTTTTATTGAAGGTTTAGACGAAAGAATGGAAGCAATTAAGGAGAATATACAGCCAAAGTTCAGAAAAATAGGCTCTATTTTAACTGATGATTTAGCAGTTCTGACTGGTAATGAGATGTACTTACATATTGCTAAACATGCAAGAAGAACCGTCAACCCTCCTAAAGATACATGGCTTGCTATATGTCATGATAAAAGAGGATATAAAAAACACCCACATTTTCAGGTTGGGTTATTTGATGACCATGTGTTTATCTGGCTAGCTTATATATATGAGTTACCTAATAAAGAAGAAATGGCTGAAAAACTGCTAAAGCATACAGATAAAATCTTCAAAGATATACCGAGGGAGTATGTTCTCTCTCAAGACCATATGAAAAAAGATTCGTTAAAGATGGACGAGCTTTCAAGATCTGATTTTGAAAAAGTACTCCAGCGCTTTAAAAATGTCAAAAAAGCAGAGTTTTTAGTTGGTAGACACTTTAGTGCAAACGATCCTTTGTTGAAAGATGGAGAAGCTTTTATTCATACTGTTAAAGAAACCTATCAAACGTTAATGCCAATTTATAGACTATCACTACAATAATAGGCGTATTCAGTTACCATAATGACTTGCTACTCTCCTTATAAAGTACAAAAAGAATGCTGATGAAACCAGCATTCTTTTTACATTTTAATTTTAATTTTTTGTTCTTCTTTCGCCCTTTGAATAGTTCTATAGCAAGAGTAGCCACTCTGCGCTTCAAAATCAGCACAAAGCCTTTTTTCCTCAGCTTTTCCCGGGACGATTTCTTTAAATTTACGATAGGCCTTTAAAAGTGCTTCTCGCTCAATTCCTTTTTCATATGCTGTTTCAATGCAGTTAAAAAACTCCACAACAGCTACAATTTCATCTGTTTTCCAATCTAAAGATATTGGATATTGATAACTCATTTGAACCCTCCATCAAATCCAGGATTTCCGTATTTGCTCTGCTTCATCTGTTATACGATTAAACAGTTCTTGCACACTAGGAATATCCTTGATTCTTCCCATAACTTGGCCAGCCCATGCAAACCCTTCTTGTTCTAAGCCATCATGGATATAACGTAAGTTTGCTTTACCACTTATGTAATCCTTTAAGGCTTCATAGTCTCCATACTGCTCCTCAAGCTTAAGAATCTTTTCTGTCCACTGATTAGTAATGGCTCTTGCAGGTGCTCCGAGACTACGTTTAATGATAACCGTATCATTTTCTGTACCTGATATCAAACGATTTTTATATAAATCACTAGCGTGAATACATTCCTTTGTTGCAATAAACCTTGTTCCCATCTCAATTCCTTCAGCTCCCAGGCTTAAAGCAGCCATGAAGCCACGACCATCCCCAATACCACCGGATGCAATTACAGGTATACTCACTGAATCTACAACTTGCGGGACTAGAACCATTGTTCCTATATCATGCTTACCTAAATGTCCTCCCCCTTCTTGCCCAACAACCATAACAGCATCTGCGCCGAGTTCTTCTGCTTTTTCTGCTTGTCTTCTTGCAGCGACTAGGACGAGTTTTTTGACATTTACTCCTTTAAGTTGCTCAAAAATAGGAGCGGGATTTCCACCTGTCATGGTAATGACAGGGACTTCTTCTTCAATGGCCACATCAAGCATATGTTCAAATGCACGACCATGCTGACCAATTGCATAATTCACACCAAATGGTTGGTTAGTTTTTTGACGTACTTTCCGGATTTCCTCCCGTAACATTTCCGGAGTCTCTAATGACATAGCGGTAATCTGACCTAACCCTCCAGCATTTGATACTGCAGCAGCGAGATCAGAATACGCCAAGTAAGCAAGGCCCCCTTGAATAATTGGATATCGAATATTTAACAGTTTAGTGACTCTACTTTCCCAGTTCATAAGATTCCCCCCTGATTTTTAACTTCTACATTGGTAAGTTTTTTCCTCTATGTTTATTCAAATCTTAATAGGAAAAGGTAAACATATAAGTAATTTTTCAATTCGGTCTTATTTTTCTTTTCATCAGTTATGATTAGTGCTATAATCACTTTTGTTTTATTTAATGTTGAAATAGTAAGAATAAAGAGGTGTATGTATTGAACCAAACAGAAACTCCGTTATTTACGGGTTTATTAGAACACGCAAAAAAAAATCCAATCCAATTTCATATTCCTGGACATAAAAAAGGTACCGGTATTGACCCGGAATTCCGTGATTTCATCGGAATGAACGCCTTATCAATAGACTTAATTAATATTGGACCTTTAGATGACTTGCATCATCCAAAAGGAATGATAAAAAAAGCACAAGAACTAGCTGCTCACGCCTTTGGCGCTGATCACACGTTTTTCTCTGTGCAGGGAACAAGTGGTGCAATTATGACAATGGTTATGTCAGTATGTGGCCCTGGCGACAAAATTATCGTTCCAAGAAACGTACACAAGTCTGTTATGTCTGCGATTATTTTCTCTGGAGCAACGCCAGTCTTTATTCATCCTGTTATTGATAAAGAATTAGGTATTTCACACGGCATTACACCAGATTCAGTTGAAAAAGCTCTAGAGCAAAACCCTGATGCAAAAGGTGTACTGGTCATTAATCCTACCTATTTTGGTGTATCAGCAGACCTTAAAAAAATTGTAGAAATCGCACACTCTTATGAAGTAGCCGTTTTGGTAGATGAAGCTCATGGTGTTCATATCCATTTCCATGAGGACCTACCTTTATCCGCTATGCAAGCAGGAGCAGACATGGCGGCTACGAGTGTTCACAAACTTGGCGGTTCTATGACGCAGAGTTCTATTCTAAATATTAAAGAAGGCTTGGTTTCCCCAAAGCGCGTTCAATCTATCATTAGTATGCTAACAACAACATCCACTTCATATTTACTTCTCGCTTCTTTAGACGCAGCACGCCGAAGACTCGCTACAGAAGGAAGAGAGTTAGCAGCAAAAGCAATTGCACTTGCTGAAAAAACAAGAAGTGCAATTAATGAAATTGATCAGCTTTATTGTGTAGGCAAGGAAATTCTAGGTACAAAGGCAACCTTTGATTATGATCCAACGAAACTTACCATATCTGTTAAAGACTTAGGCATTACCGGGTACGATGCAGAAAAATGGCTACGAGAGCAATGGAATATCGAAGTTGAGATGTCTGATTTATATAATATTTTATGTATTATCACACCAGGAGATACGGAGACTGAGACTTCTATACTTATTGATGCATTACAAAAATTAGCAGAGGCATTTAAGCATCAATCACGTAAAGAAACTGTAAATGTATTCGTTCCTGATATTCCGGTACTTGCGTTAACTCCACGAGATGCCTTTTACTCAGAGACGGAAGTTATTCCATTTGACGAAACAGCAGGTAGAATTATTGCTGAGTTTATAATGGTCTATCCTCCAGGAATCCCAATCTTCATTCCAGGAGAAATTATAACGGAAGAAAACTTAAGCTACATCAAAAAGAACCAGGAAGTTGGTTTACCCGTACAAGGACCGGAAGATTTTGACTTAAAACACCTGAGAGTTATTAAAGAACACCGTGCAATTAAATAGCAATAGTGAAAGAAGAAGCATGCAGATTAATCTGCATGCTTTATTATTTTTAGAGTTATTTATTTTTCTTTTTGCTCTGGAGCACACGTGCACGTATGGCATTTTGCATATAAAGTTGTTACTTTCTCTTCTTCAAAATGCTCAATTGTCTTTTCACAAGTCTGACAGATAATTACACCCATGTTTTCTCATCCCCTTAGCGATATTTGAAAGCGGTAACAAAACATTCTATAAGTATATATTAATATGTCACACTAATACTGTCAATCATTAATTTGTATAACACATTTAATATATATACCACACAATTAATGGCGAAAGGTTGAGAAAAAGAAACATGATGTTATCTTTTATTCGTATTGAGGATCAAAATTAGCTGATGGAATCGTCTCCCTGAAAAACTCGGCCAAATCCTCTGCTTCTTTATAGGTTCGTATTCTAAATGTTTGTTGAAGAGATTCAATATTTTGTATGTCCTGGGGGTCAAGGAGTGCGGATCTTCCAGTCTGCATGCAGATAACGAGAGGCTTACCAAAAAACATATTTGTATAAACGAGGCCAAAATCATAACGAACATCAGCCGTCGTAAACCCTACGAAACGAACTTTAACATCTTCATTTTCATCATATAGCCTTTCAAAATAGTTCATTCTATCCCTCCTTTATTTAAATATTCAGAACATTATTCTAAAACAAATTCGTACTCACAGCAACTTTCTCACATTTTTTCGCGTTAACTGTCAGCTCAAACAACTTAATATTATTGTCAATCCTGAAAAATGAATGCTAGAATAAAGAATGAAAGTATCTGGTTTATGAAGCCAAATTAAAAGTAACAAAGGATACGAAAAGAGCTTATATTAAAAGCTATATTCCAACATGAAGAAAAAAATGTCTATAGGAGTGAAAGAGTTTGAGTTTAAGTGCATACATAAAACTAGTACCAGCATCAACTAAACAAGATATTACTATTGATGAGGTTAAAGAATTATTTACATACTATAAGGAAATTACCTCCAAGACAGGTACACAACTTGGGTGGGAATATGGAAGCGCTGCATTTCCATACGATTTAAAAGAAAAAGAAGAAGGTAAAGGAACATGGTTTTACCTTAAATCACAGGAACGTGGTTATAACGCATTAGTAGTCGGCGTTGGGTCAGAAGAAATTGAAGATGAAAATCAACATACTCAGTCTTTTATTCAAGTCGTGCTCCCCGAGGGTTCTACATATGGAGATAAAGGAAAAGGAAATGAGTTTTGCAAGTTTTTAGCTAAAAAACTAGAGGCTGAGCTTCACTTATTCAACGGCAGAACGATGTATTATTACAAAAGGAAATAAAACAACTTAACCCTGGGAAGTATACCCCAGGGTTTTTCATTATTTATGGCTCTTTTCTAACAATGATCACTTCGGTCTTATAGCATTAGAAAGGATGTTTATTATAAAATTAGGTTGAAATGCATCTATGATTTAGAAAAGAGCCTTTCTTAACGATAAATTATACGTTGATGCTTAAGAGCTTCTTCTCTTTTCAAACACGGTTGTTAAGACCTTGATCACTTCATCCTTATCTAGACCCTTCCAAAATAATTCATTATGAATGAGTAGATCCAAATGGAGATGGAATTCGGTATTATTATTTAATACTTCTCCACTTGTACCACTATTACCTACAAAACCAATTACTGTGTTCTTTGTTACCATATCTCCTACCGCCAAATCCTTAGCAACACGGTCTAAATGAGCAAATCGGGCGAGTATACCATTAGAGTAATAAATCCAAACCTGCTTCCCTCTTAATTTATCTAATATATATTCGGGTGTAGCAACGGACTCTGCTGCTATTGAAAGGTCTTTATTTCTTTCCTCTACAGAAGAGTATCCTGGATAATCATGATCTACTCTAATCACTTTTCCTTCTCCCATACCATAAACCGGTGTATTCTGATTGATTTCAACATTCGTGCCGTATTGGTAAAAGTCTAATCCTTCATGAGTTCCATTGCGATAATTTCGAGGAGCACCAGGTAAATGGGAAGAAACCATACTTACCTTCGCTCCATTGATTGGGCTCTTCAGAACAGATAAAAGATTGATGATCTCATCTGCATCTAGTGTCTTGGATGGGGCCGCGTTTGCCGTTGCTAGAATCTCATTACTGCTCTTTGGTAACAATATTTCAATTGTCGTCTTATTTTCTCGAACTTCCCATTTTAAATCCTCAGTCAGAAAATCAAGTGAAATATGAGGTATATCATCTACAACGACTAAATTATCCCGATTAGTAGGCACATATTCATGATCCTTTTCGTAAACAGGTACACCATAAACAAGTCTAAAATACGTTTCATTTACGTTAAAATTTAGTACTCTATTTAAAACATCATATTGATAAGGAATGTCTAGCTTATTAAATAGTTCATCAATTGATAGCAAAGACTGCTTGTCTTGTATAGTGACAGGTAAGGATAGTAGAGGATCTGATTTTTCTACCAGTTCTTTTGCCACTAATTCTTTCTCTTTAACCTCATTCTTTGCACATCCAGTTATGATGATTAAAGCAGTAAATAGAATGATCCATTTCTTCATAGCTTGTCCTTTCCTACTTCAAGAGAGTTCTCTGTTCAATATGACATTTATTTCGAAGTACAAAGAAAGTATGTGTACGATTGAGTTTTTTTAAAAGGCTCTTTTCTAAAACTTTGTTGCTTTTCCAGCTATTACTTCTAAATATCCACCCTATTTTGTACGAAAAAACGAAGTGATAATTGTTAGAAAAGAGCAACTTTCTATATTTAAAGGACTGGACGTTGTACTACCTAGAAAAAATCCCGCTTCCTGAGATTTTTACGAAAGCAACTATCTTTACGAAAACAGCCTTAAAAAAATACTTTCATTGTGCTTCTGCTAAAGGTAATTCGATAAGTTTTGGGTCTACGAATTCATATCCTTTTTGTCTTATTCCCTCAATGATTTTAGGTAGTGCCTGATATGTCCACTCTCGATCATGCATTAACAAGTTGGCGCCATTCGTTAATAAGTTTGTATTAACCATGACATCTGCAATTGACGCTTCATTCATGTATTCTTTCATAAAGTCATATCCGTACGTCCAATTCATTAACACCATATTTTGTTGTTTAACGAATTGTTTTACATAATCCGTATTTGCCCCAAAAGGAGCTCTAAAGAACACAGGAGGTTCTCCTGTAATTCTCTCAATAGCTTGATTAAGGCTACTAATTTCTTTTTGTTGTTCTTCTTCAGTCAGTTTTTTTAAATTTTTATGATTCCAGGTGTGATTTCCAATCTGAAACCCGAGTTCGTGAATTTGCTTTAATACGTTTTCTTCTTCAGGAGAATCGATAAAATGGCCATTTACAAAAAATATCGCAGGTGCATTGTACTCTTTTAACACTTTTGCCATCTCTAGACCATATTGATCAGGAGCATCATCAATTGTTAAGAGGACAACGTTCTTATTTGCATCTGCAATTGGTTCTATACTCCAATTTTCTTGATTAATTCTGTATGTGGGTTCAAATGGCTTATCTACAACCTCTTGTTGTTCCTCTTCTGCATTTGAGTCGCTACTGTTTTCTAAAGTATGAGCATCATCTTTTAAAACTATACCTTCTTCGGTAGTAGAATTAATTTTGTCTTGTTCTTTTTCTTCAGCCTTACTCGTATCTTCTAATGATGAACATGAGGCTATCATAAGAGATAAAAGCAGTAATGATATGACGGATAAACTTTTCATATGCTCTCCCCATTCTCATTGCCCTAATGTACTAAGAAATAAAAGTAAATACCCAGTGACAAATCTGTTGAAAAAGAAAAAAAATTGTCACGGATCCCATAGTCATTTTTAATGCTTTTTTTGTTGTATAACCATATGCACCAGCTATAAAAAAGGCTAAATATAAAAATACAATGAATAATAATGTTTTTGCATAGAGTCGATCTTGTTGTGATAGCATTTCAACGACCAAAAAACTACTGTAAATGATGTTTTGCAAACTAATCACAACTAATCCTTTCATTATCAATTCTCCTAACTTTTTCACGTTTAGTAATGACCCTTATTAAAAGTTTATGCAAAAATCTCATGAGTATTTTTCATTTTTGTAACATTTAAATGACAAGCCAAAATTTCTATAGCTAACGTGTTACAATAGGCCTAAATTGACTTTGGTATAAAAGGGTGAGCGATTAGGACAATGTATAAGCGAATACTACTACTTTCTTGTTCTTTATTTTTCTTGTCGTCTTGTCAGTTTAAAAATAGTTCAAATGAAGCAACTCTTAAAACTTTATTAGAAGCAGACGCTTTGTACATATCAAATGAACAAGACCTAAACCTTGAAAACGAATATTATAACGCCCTTATTGAAGTAAAAAGATTATATCCGGAAGATATTCAAGAGGTTATTGTGTTAACAAATGAGGATATTAAAAATATAGAAGATGAGCTAAAAGTAAAAAAATACCCTACACTATTATTACTCAATCGGAAGGAAATCATTGTTAAAATAGAAGGTAAAAATGAAAAGGCAGCCATCATTAATAAAATTTCAACTCATTTTAATGATAAACAATAAAAAAAAATCGCCCTTTAAGGACGATTTTTTTTTATTTTACGATATGAATTGGGCTACCAATTGCTACCTCAGCAGCTTCCATTGCAATCTCACCAAGCGTTGGGTGAGCGTGAATTGTCATTGCGATATCTTCAGCTGTCATCCCTGCCTCAATCGCAAGCCCTAGCTCAGCAATCATGTCAGATGCATTCGTTCCTACGATTTGTGCACCAATAACAAGTCCATCCTCTTTACGAGTCACAAGCTTTAGGAATCCGTCTGCACTATCTAATGCAAGTGCTCGACCATTTGCTCCGAATGGGAATTTTGCAGTATTTACCTCAATACCATCATCTTTAGCTTCTTGTTCTTGGTATCCGACCGTCGCCATCTCTGGATCTGTAAATACAACAGCAGGTATAGCTAGGTAGTCAACCTTCGCAGGATGCCCACTAATTGCTTCTGCAGCGATCTTCCCTTCATAAGAAGCTTTGTGTGCTAGTGGAGGACCATCAACGATATCACCAATTGCATAAATATTGTTTACAGAAGTTCGACATTGATCATCGACTTTGATAACACCACGATCTGTCTTATCAATTCCAAGCTGTTCAATACCTAGTTCATCTGTGTTTGGCTTACGTCCTACAGTCACTAGACAATAGTCTGCTTCAACCGTTTTAGCTTCTCCATTTACTTCAAACGTTACTTTAACGCCATTCTCAGTCTCTTCCACACCTTTAGCCATAGCTTTTGTATGGACTTCTACACCTTTTTTCTTTAAGCGGCGCTTTACAATGGACGTCATTTGTTTCTCAAACCCATTAAGTAACTCATCGGCACCCTCAACAATAATAACCTCGGTACCGAAATTTGCATATGCCGTTCCAAGCTCAGTTCCGATATATCCTCCACCTATGACAACCAATTTCTTCGGAATCTCTTTTAAATTAAGAGCTCCAGTAGAATCGATCACACGCTTTGAATACTTAAAAGTCGGAATCTCTATTGGTCTTGAGCCAGTTGCAATAATGCAATTGTTAAATTTGTATGTTTGTGCAGAGTTTTCATCCATTACTCGAACCGTATTTTGATCAACAAAATATGCTTCACCAGAAAGGATTTGAACCTTATTCCCTTTTAATAGACCTTCCACTCCACCAGTAAGCTTTTTCACAATTCCAGCTTTCCATTCTTGAACTTTGGAGAAATCGACTGTTACATTCTCCGCTTTAATCCCCATATCCTCTGAATGAAGTGCTGTTTCATAACGGTGAGCAGCTGCAATTAGCGCTTTAGAAGGGATACACCCAACATTTAAACAGACACCACCTAATGTACCTTTGTCTACAATTGTTACCTTTTGGCCTAATTGGGCAGCACGAATTGCTGCTACGTAACCACCTGGTCCCGCTCCAATGACAAGAGTATCAAGTTCAATCGGAAAATCTCCAACTACCATTTGATTACGCCTCCATTAAAATTAATTGTGGATCATTTAATAATTTCTTAATATGATTTAAAGCATTTTGCGCTGTAGCACCGTCAATCATGCGGTGATCAAAACTTAGTGACAATGCTAGAACAGGAGCAACAACAATCTCACCGTTTTGAACGACAGGTTTTTCACCAATTCTACCTATGCCTAGGATCGCAACTTCAGGGTGATTAATAACCGGAGTAAACCATTGCCCACCGGCAGATCCGATATTTGTAATCGTACAAGAAGCGCCTTTCATTTCAGCTGGGGCTAGCTTACCTTCACGAGCCTTTGTCGCTAAGTCATTGATTTCATTTGAAATCTCATAAATAGATTTACGCTCTGTATTCTTAACAACAGGTACTAATAAACCTTTCTCAGTATCAGCTGCAATTCCGATATTGAAATAATGTTTATGGACAATTTCTTCTGTCGCATCATCAAGAGATGTATTTAATACTGGATACTTCTTAAGGGCAGAAGTAAGCGCCTTAACTACATATGGTAAGTAAGTTAATTTTACACCTTGGTCAGCAGCATGTTGTTTGAATTTTTTGCGATGTGCAACAAGTGCTGTCACATCTACTTCATCCATTAATGTAACATGTGGTGCTGTATGTTTAGAGTTTACCATTGCTTTGGCAATTGCCTTACGAATTCCGCTCATTTTTTCACGAGTCTCTGGGAACTCTCCAGCTGGAATTGGTGCAGCCGCAGCTTTCGTCTCAGTTGTAGCTTGTTCAGTCGGTTGTGCTACTTCTGACTCACTAGCAACTTCCACCTTCGCACCTCCACTTAGGAATGCATCGATATCAGTTTTTACAACGCGGCCATTTTTCCCGGACCCTGCAACTTGGCGAATATCAACATTCTTCTCACGAGCATATTTTCGGACAGAAGGCATTGCAATCACACGACGGTTTGGATCAACCTCAGTAGCTGGAGCCTTTTCAGCTGTTGCAGCTGGAGCAGCAGGTGCTTCTTTCGCCTCTTGTGGTGCTGGTGCCTCAGCTTTTGGCTCTTCTGCCTTTGGCTTATCGTCATGATCATCACCTTTAAATTTAAGGTTTTCATAACCAGGAGCATCAAAAGTAACAATTGTTTGACCAACTGTTGCAATGTCACCTTCATTTACATTTAGTTCTACAACCTTTCCTTTAACAGGAGAAGGTATTTCAACTACCGCTTTATCATTTTGAACTTCAGCAAGGACATCGTCCTCATTTATTTCATCGCCAGGTTTAACAAACCATTTTACGATTTCACCTTCATGGATACCTTCACCGATATCAGGTAATTTAAATTGAAATGATGACACGGAATAAACCTCCTTTTTCGAATGAGAGAACTTGAAATAGTAAAGAGAAATCAAGCAAAAGTTGACTTCTCAATTACTTATTTTAAATTCCCTTAGAAATTTAGTACTTTCTTAGCAGTTTCAATTACATCTTTATAGTTAGGTAACCATACACTTTCAGCAGCAGAGAAAGCGAATACTGTGTCAGGAGCAGCCACACGTAGTACAGGGGCTTCAAGACTTAGGATTGCACGGTCATTAATTTCAGCAACAACGTTTGCAGCTATACCAGCTTGCTTTTGTGCTTCTTGTACTACGATTGCTCTTCCAGTCTTTTCAACTGATGCAATAATAGTGTCAATATCAAGAGGTTGAACAGTTCTTAGGTCGATGACTTCTACTGAATGACCTTCTTTTTCTAATTCTTCAGCAGCCTTTAATGATTCGTGAACCATTGCACCGTAAGTAATAATTGATAAGTCAGTTCCTTCACGTTTTACATCTGCTTTACCAATTTCAATTGTGTATTCACCCTCAGGCACTTCACCACGGAAAGAGCGATATAGCTTCATATGCTCCAAGAAGATAACAGGGTCATTATCCCTAATTGCAGAGATTAATAATCCTTTTGCATCATACGGCGTTGATGGAATAACTACTTTCAAACCAGGTTGTTGAACCATAAGTCCTTCTAAGCTATCCGCATGTAGTTCTGGTGTATGTACACCGCCTCCAAAAGGAGAACGAATTGTGACAGGTGAAGTATAACGGCCACCAGAACGATAGCGCATACGAGCCATTTGACCCGAAATAGAGTCCATAACTTCATATACGAAACCAAAGAATTGGATTTCTGGCACTGGGCGATAGCCCTGTAACGCTAGTCCAATAGCAAGACCTCCGATTCCAGACTCAGCAAGTGGTGTATCAAATACACGCTCCTCACCAAATTCTGCTTGAAGCCCTTCTGTCGCACGGAATACGCCTCCGTTAACTCCAACGTCCTCACCGAATACTAATACGTTAGGATCGTTCTTTAACTCCGTACGTAACGCATCCGTGATTGCTTGAATCATTGTCATTTGCGCCATGGCTTATCTCGACTCCTTCTCTTTATATATTTCCATTTGTTCTTGTAAATTGTTTGGAAGTTCTTCGTACATATTTGCAATTAGATCCGTTACTTTTTGCTTCGGATACTCGTCAGCTTTCTTGATTGCTTCCTTGATATCTTCTTTTGCTTGTTCAATTACTTTATTTTCCTCGTCTTCATTCCAAATACCCTTATCTTCTAGGAACTTACGGAATCGAACTAAAGGATCTTTCTTTTCCCACTCATTGTCTAATTCTTCAGTACGATATCGAGTTGGATCATCCCCAGCCATTGTATGTGGACCATAACGGTAAGTTAGTGTCTCAATTAGAGTAGGACCTTCACCATTAACGGCACGCTCACGAGCATCTTTCACAGCTGCATAAACAGCTAATGGATCCATCCCATCTACTTGAATTCCTGGAATACCAGCTGCCACTGCTTTTTGTGCAATTGTTTGAGCTGCAGATTGCTTTTCAACAGGAGTAGAGATGGCAAAACGGTTGTTTTGAACAATAAAGATAGCTGGAGCTTTATAAGCACCTGCAAAGTTAATTCCTTCATAGAAATCACCTTGAGAAGCTCCACCATCACCTGTGTATGTAATTGCTACTGATTTAGCACCACGTTTTTTCATACCAAGTGCAACACCAGCACATTGAATGTATTGTGCACCGATAATAATTTGTGGAGAAATGACATTTACACCTTCAGGCATTTGGTTCCCGTGAAAATGTCCTCTTGAGAATAAGAATGCTTGGTATAGAGGTAAGCCATGCCAAATAATTTGAGGTACATCACGATATCCTGGTAGGATAAAGTCTTCTTTCTCTAAAGCAAATTGAGATGCAATTTGTGAAGCTTCTTGTCCTGCAGTAGGAGCGTAGAAACCTAAACGACCTTGACGGTTTAAAGAAATAGAACGTTGGTCAAGGATTCTTGTGTATACCATTCTTGACATTAAGTCTTTTAGTTCTGCATCTGATAAATTAGGCATTGCGTCTTCGTTTACTACCTTACCCTCTTCATTAAGGATTTGAAACGTTTGGAACTGGTCTGCAATTGCATCAAACTGCTTTTGTTGATCAAAAGTAGCTTTTTTAGTTTTAGCAGCCATAAAAGTCACCCTTCCTGATTTATATTCCATTTAGTATTAATGGTTAAAAAACAATCGTTTACACACAGCATTATGATACCCAAAATGTTATGGGGAAAGTCATGAAATCTTTTTAATAGAAACTTTCTCATATTAATTAGGCTTCATAGTCTATTTGACAAATAGTAAACAATCATTTCTTAGATCTGTACTAGTCAAAAAAACTTATAGACTAATACAATTTTAAAATCTAATTTCAGTTTACAACAAAGATCTTTTTCCCGTCAATGGATGAGTTATCAAGACTACCCTGCTGATTTAACTCTCTATGTAAAAGTCAACAAAAACATCTGTACTAACACAACATAGCAATCTGTATCAGTTATATTAGAACACAGTTTGACAATTAGGAACATTTATTATTTTGCTATAAGTTTCTGATTCAATTAAAAATACTCATTTTTGTAGTTCTCGATTTTATATCTTTTTTCTTGACTCTTTTCTAAAACTTTGTTGCTTCCTAACCTTTCTACTCTGAAGTTAAGCTCACTTTTAAAGATAAAAAGCCGTATTATCGTTTAGAATATAGCTTTTTCTTTGGCTCTGCTAAACTTGGTGGTTGATCTTCCCCCTCGGACGTTCTCTTTCCGCGGGGGAAAGATGGAGGATATTTTCACTATCGTGAAATATCCCACTCCTCGGTTCTTCATGCCTGTGGGCTCTTCCTTACCTCGCCGGATTTCTCGCAGGAGTCTCGCATCCATCGGCTACACTCAATACTGCAATATATTACTTTTACAAACAAAATAAAAGAAGAGAACTTATAAAAAGTTCTCTCCCCTCACTTCTCATATGAAACTTCTAGACCTGCAGTTTCGTAAAAATTCTTCTTCTGTTCGTTATACTGTGTTGTAGCGGAATTAAACGACTCATTTAATTGTATAACCTGTTCATAACTTGTGTTGATTTCATTTATTTTACCTTCAAGGGCTTCTAAAGTTAAATCCTCTTGTTGAAACATTGCATATAATTCTTGATCTAAAGAGATAGAGGTTAAATAGGACGAATAAAGGCTTTCGTAGGTTTGAAAACGTTCATTCATGATATCGATAAGTGTTTCTGCTTCCTGCTTCAATTCATCTGTTTTCATCTCTGCTACAATTTGAGTTATTTTATCAAACTCTGCTTTTGACTGTTTTATACTTTCATATTCTTGTTCCAGTCTCGCTTTCCTTTCATCCACAATTTTTGTCGCTTCTGCAGATAACTCTTTAATTTTTTCAATTTCTTTTAGTCCAAGCTCAATAATTTGATTGTATAATTCTTTTTCTTGCTGTTCTAAATCAGTTATTGGTTTCTGCTGTTGTTCAAACTCAGTTTCTAATTTTACAGCTTGTTCTAAGTGAACATAGATTTGTTCTGCAGGTGTTGGACCAGATGTGCAAGCTGTAATCAGAAAAAGTGTAGTTAGACAAATCATCTTTATTATGTATCGCATTTAAATTCCCCCTTTTATGTCCATATTTTACTATAAATTCTTATATATAGTCTGACAACTTAAACTTCCTTACATCCTTATGCGCTTGTCCAATCAAATAGTCCTGGCAGGTTAGTTCTTGAGTGAAAGTAATTTGTAGTTCTCTTTCAAGTATAATAGAGCTCGTTTCTTTAATAGAGTTATTATATATGGTATGCTTTTATCAAAAATATACTATTCTTTTTAATGCTAGGGGTTGGTTTATATGATTACTATGAAGGATGTTATTAGGGAAGGTCACCCAACTTTGCGTAAAGTAGCGGAGGAAGTCTCATTACCGGCGTCTGAAGCCGATAAAAAAATTTTACAAGATATGCTTGAGTTTATTATTAATAGTCAAAATCCAGAACTTGCAGCTCTTTATCAACTACGACCTGGGATTGGCATAGCTGCCCCACAAATTAATGTCCCAAAACGGATGATTGCCATACATGTTACTGATGAAAAGAATACTCTTCACAGCTATGCTCTATTTAACCCCAAAATTGTTAGTCATTCAGTTGAAAGAAGCTATCTAGACACTGGTGAAGGCTGTTTATCTGTTGACCGTCTCGTAGAAGGCTATGTTCCCAGATACTCTCGTATAACTGTGAAAGGGTACGATATTGAAGGTAAAGAAGTAAAACTTCGATTAAAAGGTCTTCTTTCTATTGTATTTCAGCATGAAATTGACCACCTGAATGGAGTTATGTTTTATGATCACATTAACAAGCATGATCCATTTAAAGAACCTGAAAATGCTGTGGTTATTGAAAGATAGAAGTAAAATAAAACATCTAAAGAACCCTACTAAGGGTTTTTTGTTTTGTCTAAAAAAGCTAATCCACTTTTCCTTTGAATTCCATTTATACCCACGAGAGAAATGCACTTGTCCTACATATACTAGTACTACGAAAATCGTGGAAAATTATGCATCCTGGATGCTGGAAGGAGTGGATGATATGTTAAAAAAATTAAAACAAAAATTAGTTGAACAATGGAACGATATGCTCAGAAAAAAATCAATTGCATAAGACATAACCTTCTAAATATTAGTCAAAATAGAAAAAACATGAAATATATTCCGTTTTCCGATATAATAGAATGAGTCACAATAGTTCGGCTATTTGCATCAGGAACTAATCCATCATATAATAACATTTATGTGTATTTACAAAACTTGCTTAAAATTGTTCATTCTGGAAACTACATTCCATATATCCCCAAGATAGGAAAGTACTCCATTTAGAACATTATATATAAAAGTAGCTCAAGGAGAGATAGAAATGGTATTTAAAGTATATTTTCAAGAAAGTAAGTATGAAGTTCCTGTTCGTGAACGTACAAGAACTATTTATGTAGAAGCAGAAACTGAAAGAGAAGTTCGTGAAAGCTTGTCCGACCGCAACTATAACATCGAATTTGTTCAAAAAGTTTCTGGCGCTTTTTTAGAGTATGAACAACAATCTGAAAATTTTAAGATGGAGACGGTATAAATTATGAAGTTTGTTAAAAACGATCAAACTGCTGTTTTTGCTCTAGGCGGACTGGGCGAAATCGGTAAAAATACGTACGGAGTGCAATTCCAGGATGAAATTATATTAATTGACGCTGGGATTAAGTTTCCTGAAGACGAGTTACTCGGAATAGATTATGTTATTCCAGATTACAGTTATCTAGTTAAAAACGTTGATAAAATTAAAGGTTTATTTATTACACACGGACATGAGGATCATATTGGGGGGATCCCATACCTATTAAGAGAGATTAATATTCCTGTTTACGGTGGTAAGCTTGCACTAGGCTTAATTAAGAACAAGCTAGAAGAGCATGGATTATTAAGACAGACGACTCTCCATGAAATTAAAGAAGACGATATTATTAAATTCAGAAAAACATCTGTTACCTTCTTTAGAACGACTCATAGTATTCCTGATGCTTATGGGATTGTAGTAAAGACCCCACCTGGACAAATTGTTCACACAGGAGATTTCAAGTTTGACTTCACTCCTGTTGGAGAACCAGCTAACCTAACAAAAATGGCTGAAATAGGAAAAGAAGGAGTACTTTGCTTACTTTCTGATAGTACTAATAGTGAGGTTCCTCATTTTACAATGTCTGAGAGGAAAGTCGGAGAAAGTATTCACGATATTTTCCGTAAAGTATCTGGTAGAATTATTTTCGCTACCTTCGCTTCTAATATCCACCGCTTACAACAAGTGGTAGAAGCAGCAGTTATTAATGGAAGAAAAGTGGCTGTTTTCGGAAGAAGTATGGAAGCTGCGATTAATATTGGACAAGAACTCGGATATATCAGATGTCCGAAAGATACATTTATAGATGCTGGCCAAATAAACCGAATGGCGGCTGAAAAAGTTGTAATTTTATGTACAGGAAGTCAAGGTGAGCCGATGGCTGCCCTTTCTCGAATTGCTAACGGTACCCATCGCCAAATTCAAATTATTCCTGGAGATACTGTTGTGTTTTCTTCATCACCTATCCCAGGGAATACTATTAGTGTTAGCCGAACTATTAATATGCTTTTCAAAGCAGGAGCAGAAGTTATTCACGGCTCACTAAATGATATTCACACTTCAGGTCATGGTGGACAAGAAGAACAAAAACTAATGTTACGCCTAATGAAACCGAAGTTCTTTATGCCTATTCATGGTGAATATAGAATGCAAAAAATGCATGTTAAACTTGCCGTAGATTGTGGTGTTCATGAAGAGAACTGCTTTATCATGGATAATGGTGAAGTTCTTGCTCTTGGTTCTGATGAAGGTAGTGTAGCAGGTAAGATCCCTTCAGGTAATGTATATATAGATGGAAGCGGAATTGGTGATATTGGGAATATCGTACTCCGAGATCGTCGAATTCTATCTGAAGAAGGTTTAGTTATTGTTGTGGTTAGCATCAACATGAAAGAATTTAAAATTGCAGCTGGACCTGATTTAATCTCGCGTGGATTTGTGTACATGAGAGAATCTGGTGACCTTATCAACGATGCTCAAACTCTTATTACCAAGCACTTAAACAAAGTAATGGAAAGAAAGACGACACAATGGTCTGAAATTAAGAATGAAATTACAGACACGCTTTCCCCATTCTTATATGAAAAAACAAAACGTAAACCAATGATCCTTCCAATTATTATGGAAGTATAAAAAAACGAAGGCATGCTGCCTTCGTTTTTTTTAGTAAGGAATAAAAACCAATGAATTTAATCTTCAATTAAATTCTTCTCGAAACGATTGATATCTGTATCTGCTCCAATAACGATAAGAATATCACCTTGTAAGATCGTCTCAGATGCTTGAGGAGAAACAAGAATATCCTTTCCTCGTTTAATGGCTACTATGTTTATTCCGTATTTAGCTCGGATATCGAGGTCGATTAATGAATATCCATCTACATGTTTACTTGCGATAATTTCAACAATACTGTGTTCATCTGAAAGCTCTAAATAATCCAATACATTGTTAGAGACAATGTTATGGGCAATCCTTTCACCCATATCCCGCTCAGGATGAACAATTTGATCTGCACCAATCTTCGTTAATACTTTCTCATGATAATCATTTTGTGCTTTTACTGTTATATGCTTAACGCCCAATTCTTTAAGAATAAGTGTTGTTAATATACTTGCTTGGATATTGTCTCCTATGGCAATAATGACATGGTCAAAATTACGAATTCCTAGACTTTTTAAGACTACCTCATCAGTCGTGTCCCCCACTACAGCATGTGAGGCTATGGAAGAATAGTGATTAACTTTATCTTCATCAATATCTATTGCTAACACATCCATACCAAGTTGGCTTAACGAACGACATATACTTCCACCAAATCTTCCAAGGCCAATGACGGCAAACTCTTTTTTCACAACAATTCCTCCATACATCCTAATAACTATTCTTATTTTTCTCTAAATTGCATGTAAACTCCATAATCATCTTTACTCTATGGTAATAGATGTATTACCACCATTAAAACAATCATAACCGATAATAAGTATTTTATAAACTCTATACTTAAGATAGCTCTTTTCACAAGTATTATAATCCCCATACATGTTAGGCACAACCACTTTATCAACATCATCGACAAAAAAGAAGACTTACATCTGTATGTAAGTCTCAACTACGCCCCCTCTAATAGCGGCTGTGTTAATCCATTAGACGGTTCCAAGTATTAGGACCGACAATTCCATCTACCTCAAGTCTTTCTCTTCGTTGAAAATTTCTTACTGCTTGATCAGTCATAGGACCAAAGATACCGTCAGCAGAAATATTTAATGCCTGCTGAACTCTTTTTACGTCTCTTCCCTGTAAATATGGAGAGGCTAAGAATAATAAACGGGAGTAAGGGACTCCGCCTGTTTTAACTCGATCTAAAGCCTGCCATGTCTTAGGTCCAACAATTCCATCTGCCACTAAACCCCGTTGACTCTGGAATCTTCTTACCGCTTCTGCTGTGGATGGGCCAAAGATTCCATCTGCAACGGCTCCTATTTTCTCCTGAACATCTCTTACATCTTCACCCCGTATATAAGGTGTAAGAAGCCTTAGAGTCCTTCTAGACTCTGATTCATACAATTCGCTATCATCTGACTCTTCATCGGTAGGTGATGCTAGCTCAATAATTGGCACCTCTGCATCATATTTTTTTAGTGCCTCTCTTGTTTCAGGTCCCACTATACCATCAACCCTTAAATTATTGGCTTTTTGAAACCTTTTCACCGCATCTTCTGTTACCTTGCCAAATATACCGTCTATTATACCTGGTTTAAATCCTAGCTTTTCAAGACGTTCTTGTAATGCCTTAATATCATCGCCTTGATCTCCATAACTCAAATATGTGCGTGTTCTTGGTCCTGAAGAATAAGAAGTGGACCGATAGATTGGCTGCTTGCTGCCTTTCGTTATGCCCATTAGTTCACTTCTGAAATTACCCATATTTATGGATGGACATGGCTTCCATTCATATCCAGGAAATTCTTGATGGCCCCAAACATCTTCAACATTTATCGTTAGCACATCTAATAATGATAGGACTAAATTTTGAGTAGCTTTTTTTTGAGCAACTGATAGCTGCTGTGTTCTAAAATCCCCTACCATACAAATTCCGACTGCTCGATAATTGCTGTTACCAACATGGTAACTAACCACTTCTAAATCATGACAATGACTAATGGTACCATCCTTATCAACAACATAGTGATAAGCAATTCCTGGCCATCCTAACGTATTGACATGGTATCTAGCAAAACTTTCTGCACTACCTGACGTAGTTGCGCTATGATGAATGGCAATATTCTTAATGGCAGAAAGCGAACGCCTTTTATAGCGTTTAGATGGATGGGTTGGTAATGAATTTCGTTTATCTATAATTTCCATTTTTATCACCCCTCATATATATATGGCAAAAAGCGTCTTAAGGTGATGGACAAGTGATAAAAATGAGAAAGTTATCCTAACGTTTAAAAATAAAAACTGGTTAAAGAGAGGCTAAAAAAGAGACTCATGTGTATGAGTCTCCGTCATTTATCCTGCATTTAACATATTAAATTGTGCTTTAACCAGCTTGTAATACTCGCCTTGATGATCCATCAGTTGTGCGTGATTACCTTGCTCAATAATTTCTCCATGATCTAACACGAAGATATGATCTGCTTCACGGATAGTAGACAACCGATGCGCTATAATAATGGCTGTTCTATTTTTTAATAACGTTTTAAGTGCATTTTGTATTTTAACTTCTGTTTCTGTATCAATACTTGCTGTTGCTTCATCCAAAATCAGAATTTTAGGATCTGCCAAAAGAGCACGTGCAAATGAGATTAATTGTCTCTCACCGACGGATAAGATATTTCCACGTTCTTCTACTTCTGTTAAATAACCATTTGACAGCTTCTCAATAAACAGGTGTGCACCAACAGCTTGAGCCGCTTTTACAACTTCTTCATCAGTAGCCTCAGGATTACCAAATCTAATATTATCCATAATGGTACCAGAAAAAATAAAGGTATCTTGTAAGACTACACTTATTTGAGTACGAACACTATCTAATGTAACGTCTTTCAGGTTAACACCATCAATTTTAACTTCCCCGCTAGTTGGGTCATAGAATCTGCTGACTAAGTTTGCAATTGTCGTTTTCCCTGAACCTGTATGTCCAACAAGCGCGACAGTTTGCCCTGCTTTCATTTCTAAAGAAATACCTTTTAAAGCTTTTCGATTAGAATCATAAGCAAATTCTACATGATCAAATTCAATATGTCCCATAATATTTTCTAAACGTTTTGCATCTTCCTTCTCCGCTACGTTTGGCTTTTCATCGAGGAATTCAAAAATACGTTCAGATGAAGCCATTGCCATTAATAGCTGGTTATATATCTGTCCAATACGTGAGATTGGATCCCAGAACATACCCAAATAAAAGGCAAACGATACAAATATACCTATTGTAATCGTTTCATTTGATATAAGGGTAGAACCATACCAGATTAGAATAGCCGTTCCAACTGCATTCGACATTTCAACAAAGGGACGAAACATTGCATTTTTTCTAGTTGCATCTTGCCAGGAGTCATGTGTTTCCGTATTTACGCCATCAAAGAACTCCATGTTTTCACGTTCCTGTGTAAAAGACTGAGTAACACGTATCCCTTGAATACTTTCATTTAAATGGGAGTTTAACTTTGATTGTTTAATACGAACTACCTGCCAAGAACGTCTAATTTTCCGGCGGAGACTTGTAGAGATAAAAAACATGATCGGAAGTACAATCATGACGGCAATAGCTAACTCAGGACTTAGCGTGAATAAGATAAAGAAGATCCCTAGTAGCATAATTAGATCCATTAATAGATTAATAACTCCACTTGTAAATAATTCTTGTAAGGAGTTTATATCATTTAAAATTCTTACCAGGATGGACCCTGCAGACCGTGAGTCAAAAAAGCGATGTGATAAAGATTGAACATGTGTAAACAAATGCTGTCTCAAGTCATAGATAACATTTTGCCCTAGTAGATTTGTCCAGCGTATTCGTAGCGTATTTCCAACGTACGAAACTGTATACAATACAGCAATGATTATGACTAATGTTACTAGTAAACTAGTATTTTTTTCAGCTATGGCAAAGTCTAATAAATATTTACCTATAATAATCGGTACGATTAATCGAACAGTGGTAGATAAAATCATAGCGAATATTGATAAAGGTAATAAATTTTTTGAATATGGTTTCATATATGACATTAGTCTTGATAGCTGCTGCCAATTAAATGGTTTCTCAATGACTTGTTCCGTTGAGTAATGAAATCGATTTAAATTACTTTTCTTTTGTTCTCTATCTTTCATAGTACAACTCCCCTCCTTTATTGCCCTTGTGTAACGATTTCTCGGTCTTTATATTGGATATCATAAATTCTCTGATACGTTCCATTGTTTTGAAGAAGGTCATCATGAACTCCTCTTTCCGCAATTACACCATTCTCTAGAACAATAATTTCATCAGCATGCTTAAGCGAGGAAATACGATGGGCGATGATAAAGGTAGTACGTCCATTCATTACTTCTTTAAATGCTTTTTGAATTTTGAATTCTGTCTCCATATCTACGGCACTTGTTGCATCATCGAGTACAAGAATACTAGGATTAATTAAAATTGCACGAGCAATCGCAATTCGCTGTTTTTGTCCCCCTGATAATCCCATGCCACGTTCTCCAAGCATCGTGTCATACCCATCAGGTAACTCCATAATAAAGTCATGTGCTTGTGCACGTTTTGCAGCATCCATAATTTGTTCCATCGTTGCATCAGGGTTACCATAAGATATATTTGCTTTAATTGATGAAGAGAAAAGAAAGGATTCTTGTAGTACAAATCCAATATTCTTCCTCAGTGTTTTTATAGAATAATTTTTAATATCAATTCCATCTACTAGAATTTGTCCTTCATTCGGCTCGTAAAATCTAGTAATTAATTGAGTGATACTTGTTTTACCACTTCCGGTAGCACCTATAAGGCCAATAACTTTCCCTGGTGTTGCATCAAAGCTAATGTCGGTAAGAGCTTCCTCATCCTCTTCCTTATATTGAAGTGTCACTGACTTGAATTGAACATGCCCTTCTAAACGATCCTTATTAAGCGGATTGGGAATTTCATGAATCTCATTGTCTGCTTCTAATATCTCTAGTAATCTTTCACCTGAAGCTTTTGATTGAGAGAAAAGATTCACGACAAACCCAAGGTTCATAATAGGCCACATAATATACCAGACTAAGCTGAAAAAGGCTACAAGTTCCCCTGGTTGAACGGACCCATTAATAACAAGAAACCCACCGTAGGAAAGTAATGCAACCACACAAATATTACCGATGAACTCCATTAGAGGGAAATATTTTGCCCACACATTCGATGTCGCTAAGTATTTCTCACGATAATCACTATTTGAATGATTAAACTTGTCAATTTCAAACGATTCTCTAGATAAAGATTTAACCGTATTAATACCGCTAATGTTTTCTTGTACTTTTGTATTTAATCTACCAAAAGATTTTCTAATACCTCTAAATGCAGGATGAACCCTCTTATCAAAACGATATACCACGAATGCTAAGAATGGCAACGCCGCCATTGTAACAATCGTTAGAGGAACGGAATAATAAAACATAACACCTAAACTTAGTACGATTAAAAGTGAAAAACGCAATAGTTCTGCAAATCCAAAAGATAAGAAAAAACGGAAACCTTCCACGTCAGCTGTTAATCTGGACATTAAATCTCCTGTTTTAGCATTATCATAATAACGAAATGGGAGAAATTGCAATTTCTCATACAATGCATTTCGTAAACGATACACAGATCGAATACCAAACATATCTCCTAGGTATTGATGAAAATATGTTGTCAAACCCTTAATTGCCATAATTCCAACAAAGCCCAGCGCGATATACGGAACAAGTCGATAGTCACCTGCTAATATGACATTATCAATCGTGTACTGTAGGATCATCGGATAGACAACCGTAATTGCTGTAACAAATAAAAGAAAAAACATGGACCAATAAAAATAATTTACATAAGGCCAATAGAATTGCTTCAGCTTCTTAAAAACCTCCATTATGTTAACCCTCCTTAGTAAAACTGAAACAAAAATAGAGTAGCAAAGACCAAGAGCTGCGTTTAATTATTTAGATGCATATAAAGTCACTTCTTGGATCTATACACCTAAACATGATCACGTATGTCCTAATGCTATACTCCAATTCATTTCTTTAAATTTTCTATAAATACAAAAAAAACAGAACAATACTAAAAATATATCGGATTTCGAAGTAAATTTCCAGTAATTTGTGAACTTTTTATTAAGGAATGTGAATTTTAAGTATGAATAACTGATTATGTTACAATAAATGAATAGAAGTTTATCAGAGTAAGTTTAATTAACCGAAATACGGGAATATAGAGAAAGTACTTATTGTCATAAACTTTTATACTATTGGACAAGGAAAGGAATGGAATAATGGATTTATTTAGCAACTTTAATTGGACAGATCTTATGGTGGGAGCTGGAACAATTATATTAAAATTAATCGGAATTATTATTGTCTTTTTCATCGTGAAAGGTGTCGGATCGACTTTAATAAAACGTTCTTTTAAGAAGATTACTGAAAAAGAGAATATATCAGTAGGCCGTTCAAAGACACTAGAGAGTTTATCGTTAAACCTCTTCTCTTATATTCTCATCTTTATCTTTATTGTGATGGTGTTTGAGATCTTTGACTATGATGCAAAAGCACTAATAGCTGGAGCTGGTGTTGTAGGGTTAGCGATTGGCTTTGGTGCACAAGGTTTAGTTAGTGATGTCGTGACTGGTTTCTTCTTACTACTGGAAAAACAAATTGATGTTGATGATTATGTAACAACGGCTGGTTTTTCAGGGATTGTAGAATCCGTGGGACTACGGACAACTCAGATCAGAGGTTTTGATGGAACCCTTCACTACTTGCCAAACAGACAGATTTCTAGCTTAAGTAACCATTCAAGAGGAAATATGAGAGCTTTAGTGGATATTGGCATATCATATAGCGATGATATAGACCGTGCAATTGAGGTTTTACAAGAAGCTTGTAATCGAATTGCGGCGGAAGATGACAGTATCAAAGAAGGTCCAAATGTGCTAGGCGTTCAATCACTTGGTTCATCTGATGTAGTCATTCGTATTCTTGCCAAAACAGAAAATATGGCTCAATGGGCCGTAGAAAGAAAACTAAGAAAAGCCTTGAAGGAGGCTCTTGATGAAAACGGAATTGAAATCCCATTCCCTCATCAAGTATTTATTGGGAAATCACCAGAAACACAAAACTAGGTCTTGTTGACCTAGTTTTTTTGTTTAGAAAAGGCTCTTTTCGAAAGTAGTCTATAAGGCAATAAAGTTTTAGAAAAGAGCCTAAAAAATAGGAACAGCTGAATAAGGCTGTTCCACTCTGTTTAACGATTTAGTTTTTGTTCCACTTTTTCAGCAATTTCTTCTGCTGATAAACCAGAAGCTTCAATAACAGCTCCTGCTGTAACTGTATTGCTGATTCCCATAATATTTGAATCTTGACCAGTTACCACACAGCAGTCACAGCCCTTTGCATCGTTTTCATTACGTAAATCTACGATATCATATCCTTTACCTTCTAAAGCTTGTCTTACATCGGTTAATGATTGTTCAATACCAATACGAGCCATTTCCATCCACCTCCTCAAGAGTAATGTGCAACATTTTCTAGAAATTTATTCTAAGCAGATGAAGTTTTTTATGTTGTTAGGTAACCCGTGTTTGATTTCCTTTCATTTAATAATTTATATAGAAAAGAACGCAAAAAAGACCCATACTGGGCCTTTGGTATTATTTAGAAGCTTTCCATCTTAAGTAACTTGTCACGACATCAATTGCCGTACCGATCGCCTCTTCTTTTGGGGAGAGTTTTGAGTGATGTAAGCCGTATTCTGAATCTACTCCAAGCCAAAACATAAATCCAGGGATCTCTTCTATCATATAGCCGAAGTCTTCTCCAGTCATGGCTTCTTTACACTCTACGAGATTAGCATTCGTATGATCACTAACAAAATCCATAAATTCCCTTGTGATTTCATGATGATTATAGACCTGATGATACATGGATCCGTAATCTATATTTGCTTTGCAACTATATCCTACTTCAATACCATGAACCATAGCCTGAATCCGTTCTTTTACTTTCTTCATGGATTCTACAGATAACGTGCGAATTGTCCCCTCTAGTCTAGTCTTTTCTGCAATAATATTTTGAACAGTACCACCTGTAATTTTACCAATTGTGATAACTGCACTATCAAGTGGATCTACATTACGAGAAACGATCGATTGAAGCTGTGTAACTAATGAGCAAGCTGCCACAACCATATCATTCGTCTTGTGTGGAAATGCTGCATGTCCACCTTTACCCGTCAAATCAATAAAAAGCTCAGAGGTATTAGCAAATAATAGACCTTCTTTCGTGGCAACCGTACCAACTGGATGTTCCGGCGCAATATGTAAGCCTATTATATAGCTAGGTTTCCACTCCTTGAAAATATCACTCTGTATCATTGGAGCGGCCCCACCTGGACCTTCTTCTGCTGGCTGAAACATAAATAGAACGTCATCTTTAATTGGATGCTTGGTCAACTCTGTTAAAATACCTAATGCAATACTCATATGAAGGTCATGGCCACAGGCATGCATATATCCTTCATGGGAGGAACGAAAAGGAAGATTCGTTTCTTCTCCAATAGGAAGCCCGTCAATATCAGTCCGATAACCGATAATCTGACTTGGGTCTGATCCATGTACTTTGACAAAGATTCCTGTTTTCCATGGTTTAATCTCTAGTCTTTCTGATGGTAAAGTTTGCAGATAGTCGAGTAAAAAGGCTTGGGTCTTAAATTCTTGATACCCTAATTCAGGGATCTTATGTAGCTCTCTTCGAATATCTATAAAAGGTTGATATGCGTTCATTTATACTTCCCCTTTATTGGATTGGATCTTACACCTATATTACCTTAGATAGGCTCGCTTACATACTATGTATCTGTGTATTTTCCGGAGCAACTCATAGTGAAAAGCTGGCCTCAGAACATACTTACAGTTAAGAATATGGGTGCTTTTTTATATAGATAAAGCGCGGAGCATTTCCGCGCTAGTGTTGGTTTTTATTATAATTGTCTTAACTCTTGCTTAATTTCAGTTTTAGATTTTGTTTTTTCATCAATTTGCTTAATTACTTTAGCAGGAGTCCCAGCTACTACTGTGTATGGTGGTACATCTTCAATAACGATCGCACCTGCCGCAACAACGGCACCTTTACCTACTGTAATTCCTTCAAGAATAACTGCGTTAGCCCCAACTACTACGTCATCTTCTACGACAACTGGCTTTGCTGAAGGCGGCTCAATTACACCTGCAAGAACGGAACCTGCTCCAATGTGACAATTCTTTCCTACCGTTGCACGTCCTCCTAGCACAACACCCATGTCAATCATTGTGCCTTCTCCTACAACAGCCCCAATATTAATTAAAGCACCCATCATAATAACAGCATTATCACCAATTTCAACCTGGTCACGGATAATAGCACCTGGCTCAATACGTGCTTTAATACCTTTTAAGTCAAGTAAAGGGATAGCAGAGTTACGACGGTCATTTTCAACTACGTAGTCCTCAAGCTGGCCACCATAATTTTCAAGAACAGATTGGATTTCACTCCATTCTCCGAATAAAACACCTGTATTCCCTGTAACAAATGATTTTGTATTTGCTCCCCAGTCAATACCTTCTAGGTTACCTTTTACATAGACCTTAACTGGAGTTTTCTTTTCGCTTTTTTGGATAAAAGTAATGATTTCGTTAGCATCCATCATTTTCATTATGTATGTCCTCCTTGTGAAAATATAGATTTTTCATTCCTTTACTGTATCAAAGACATGAACAGAAGACAAGCAAATAACTTTAGTCTTTACTTATTATTTTACATCTTCATTAATGATTTTCATAAATGCTTCTACTTGCTTTAATTGAAAAGCTGATTCATATCCTAATAGCCAAGTATCTCGCTTTGCAGGCTGACCCGTTTCATCAAATAAGGGTATCTTATAAACAGCGGGATCATTCTCATGGAAGGTAATCGATGGTAGTATCGCATATCCTATTCCATGAAAGGCCATTTGCTTACACGTTTCAATTTGATCAACGACAATGGTCCGTTTTGGTGGATGGTCGAATTGACGATGCCACCAATCCTGTATTTCTTGGTAATAGGTTGAATCACTTTTAAATTGTATAAACGGTCGTTCTGTTGTTCTTAACTCATCTAGATTATTAATTTCTGTGTCTACTAAGTAGAGAGAATCTGCTAGGATATGGTGTTTTACTCCTTTCCAATCAGGTGTCCCTCTAATGATTCCAACATGTACTTGTCCTTCGTATAAATGCCTCAAAATTTCACTGCTCCAGCCTGTAATCAACGAGATCTTTGCATGAGGATATTTTTGTACAAACTGCTTTAATACATTGGGAAGCCAATGTTGTCCAATTATTGAGGCAACCGCTAATTTTAACGTTCCATGTACCATCGTGTTTAATGAGTGAATTTCCTCTTTTACTTTTTCTTCTTTTTGAACAACCTCTTTTGCATATTCAATGATTTTCTCTCCTGCCGGTGTCACCGTTAACCCTTTTTGAGAGCGGATAAAAATTTGCGTGTCCCAACCTTTTTCAATAGTCTGCAGTCTTTGACTTAGTGCCGGTTGTGATACAAACAGCTTTTCAGCAGCTTTTCGCATATTCATTTCCTCTGCTAAAGTGACTAGCAATCTTGATTCTGACGTTTGCATCTTACATCCTCGTTTCAGTGATAAGTTTTTATTATATTATAAGTTAAAAATAATGAAATTTCATTATCACTATCTTTTAAGTAAAATAATAAGTGAAAGTAAATTTACCATAAATTGGTTGTTAAAAGGCGGGTGGGTTGCATGGAGATTTTGTTATTCATCATCATTGGCTTTTTTGGTACATTTATTGGAACATTAGCAGGAGGCGGGGGATTAATTAGTTTACCCTGTATGTTGCTTCTAGGGGTCCCTATTCATTCGGCTATTGCCGCAAATAAGTTTTCTAATACAATCAGCTCATTGTCTAGTTTTCTTGTATTATTAAAAAATAGGAATATTAAATTAAAAACGGCCATAGTAGTAGCACCATTCGGCTTAGTTGGCGGGATTACAGGAGGATTAATTGCAAGCTCCCTTACAGAAGACACCATGCTGAGTGTTGCGATATTCTTATTAATCTTTGCTCTCTGTTTAAGCTTTGTAAAAAAGCCTAAAGAAGTCAATCGAATAGAACAAGACATTCCTAAGAAGGTTTTTCCTATCATTTTTAGTATCGGAATGTATGATGGTATGTTTGGTCCAGGGCAAGGAACACTCCAAATGTACACCTATCTTTATAATGGCTTTTCCTATCTATCCTCTATGGCCCTAGCTAGAATTGTCACTTTTCTTAGTTGTCTAGGAGCCTTTAGTACTTATTTAATTGCTGGTCATTTAGATTGGAAAGTATCACTAAGCCTAGTGATCGGCTCAATCATAGGAGCCCAAGTATCCGTAAGACTTGCAAGTAGGCTTTCCTCTAAACATCTTCAACTCATTTTAAGAGCCATTACTGTTTTATTAATCATTCAATTGTCTATTAATCTTGTTTTTTAGGAGCGTGTATGATGAAAATCAATATCCAAAAGCTAGACCATGTCCAAATATGCATCCCTTTTGGAAAGGAGGACGAAGCAAGGGGTTTTTATACTGATTTACTTGGTTTTACTGAAATTGAGAAGCCTGATTCTCTGAAATCAAGTGGTGGCCTTTGGTATACCGCTGGTGATATCGAGCTTCATATTGGAACTGAAGAGATGAGTTCATATAAAAGTAAACGTCATCCTGCCTTTCGTGTAGAAGATTTGTTGGAAGTAAGAAGGTATCTGGAACAATCCGGAGTTGAAACATATGACGAGAAGCCTATTCCATCCGTCCTAAGGTTTACGTTTCATGATCCTTTTGGAAATAGAATCGAGTTTTTAGAAAAAATTTCGGGATCTTTATGATTAGATTATAAAAGGACTTGAGGAGGTCTCAAGTCCTTTTCCTATTTACTTTTCTCGTGCTTCGGTAAGAATAATACGAGTATAAAACTAATTACGGCAAATAAGAGAACCACCCAATACACACTATTCAATGAAACGGTTAAACCTTCTTGCAGTACCGTTCGAACTGAGTCGGAAAGTTGATTACGTTGCTCTTCATTTAGCAATATATTAGTAGTGTCGACATTAACATTTTCGTTCAATCCTCTAGACTGTATATAATCTAATAATCGGCTGTTTAAAATACCTCCGAGTAAAGCTGCACCTATGGTACTTCCAAGAGTTCTCATAAACATATTAGCAGCAGTGGCAATTCCCCTTTGTTTCCACTCAACAGTACTTTGAATTGATACAATAAACGATGTGGTTGTGAAACCCATTCCAACACCAACTAAGAAGGAAGCAAATGCAGCCCAAATTGGTCCGGATGCAGGGGTCATCATCGTAAAGATAATTGCTCCTAGTATTAAGCTAATGCCACCTATTATGGATGTAGTTCTAAAACCGATCTTAAGCAATAAACGGCCTGCAATGGTGGCCGCAATTGGCCAACCTATTGACATGGTGGTTAATGTAAATCCTGCTATAATGGGAGAACGTTCCATTACTCCTTGTACAAATGCAGGTAAAAAGCTTGAAATACCTATCAGCATAACACCTGTTGTTAAAGATGCTAAATTGGCTATGAGGATGGACTTTTCTTTCCAAATTGAAAATGGCATCATAGGGTCTTTAGCTCGTTTCTCCTGCAGGTAGAAGAGAATAATCATCAGGATTGAGAGTCCAGATAGGAATAGGATAGGACTAGACATCCACTCCCATTTAACTCCACCTTCCACCAAGACAACCATCAGTGCACTTACTCCGATTAATAACAGGATGGCTCCAGCATAATCGATTTTATGCTTCTTTTTCTCAATACCTTCATGAAGATATAGAGTTAGTACTCCCATTGCCAATAAGCCAAGAGGAACATTAAGCCAGAATACATACTTCCAGTTCGCAAATTGAACGAGTAACCCACCAATAGCCGGACCTAATATGGCGGAAATTCCCCACACACTTGAGAGGTACCCTTGTATTTTTGCTCTTTCTTCTTTTGTATACATATCACCAACGATTGTTGATGCAATTGGCATGACTGCACCCGCACCAAACCCTTGGATAAACCGAAATACAATTAACATTTCCATTGAGGTCGCAAATCCACATAGAATAGAACCAACTAAAAAGATGATAATTCCCACATTAAGTATTGGTTTTCTTCCAAAAAGATCTGACAGCTTACCATAAATTAGGACTGTCACAGCATTCATTAGTAAATAGGAAGAGAACACCCAGCTGTATAGGGAAAAGTTCCCTAAGTCTGCAGCAATAGCTGGCATAGCCGTGGAGACTATTGTAGCCTCTATCGCAGCCATAAACATAGCAAGCATTACAGCAGCTAATACAAAAGGTCTATTCGTCTTTTTGGGTTTATCATTATGTAGTAATCGCTTAACAGCCAGAGCCATCTCTATCCCCCCTACAAGTAGATGAATTGGAAAAGGGCTGACCGGAGACGGCCAACACCCCTACTTTTTATGTGTATTTTTCTTTATAACCGCATTTAACTTTTTTAAAATTACTCGTCTCGTTAAGATGCCTTCAAACACCCCTTCATCATTTTCCACACAGACAAAAGGATGATTAATGACAAGGTCTAAAGCTTTAGAAAAAGAATCTTTTATGTTCAGTCGAGGGACGTCAGTGTTCATCACTTCTTCGACTTTCATCTTCTCTAAACGTTCAAATTCAATACGCTCTAACCCTAAGGTTGTATCTAAAATGAGGGAGGTACTGATTAGACCATGCAAGTGATAAGAAGGATCTAGAACAGGTATGGCTGAGTACCCCGACTTTACCAGCACTAAAAGTGCATGTTCTAGGCCATTCCCCAATTGTACATGGGCTACCTTGTCTGATGAGATAATAAGGTCTTTAACCGTTGTTTCTATAAACTCTCCATGTTGAAGACTAATCATAGCATATTCCCCTTAATAAGTTTTTCACTACTTAATATATATGTATTTATATGGGAGATTGTCTAGTGAAACCCAATATCCATTTTATCACACTTTCTCTTACAGTATATAGAATGAAAAATGCTCTTATATTTTTTTCAGAATGCTCTTTACTAACAATTATTACTTCAGTTTAATAGCATTTGAAGGTTAATTTATTTGGCTCTGTTAAACCTTGTTGTTGATTTTCGTTCCAGGACACTCGCTTTCCGTGGGCAGTAAATGAAGGATATTTTCTCTATCGTGAAAAATCCCACTCCTCGGCGAAAACCGTGCCTGTGGGGTCTACAAGGACGAAGTGAACTTCCTTTGTCCGCGACCCGCTCTCCCACAGGAGTCTCGCGTCCTTCCACTTCAATCAACTCTGCTAAAAATCAACACTGTACTTTAACACAGCCATTTATTTGAAAATTAGTTTGAAAAACAAAAAAGTTTTAGAAAAGAGACTAAAAAAAGAAACCACAATGGTTTCCTTTCATTTTTTCTAATCATTTCGTATATCGATTTGCATAACTAGACGCTGCATAAGAGTCTGGTTTGATTTTTGCTTCAATTCCCATTGAGATGATTCGGCTCGTCATCTCTTGGATTAAATCCTTGGTGACTCCCTTTCTCCCAATATCCAGATGAATTTGAAAACGCAAATCTGCTCCCTCATCAGCATAAGGTAAAAGCACATCAGTCATTTCATTAAAATGTTCCGTTGTAAACAAGCTAGCTAGTTCCTGTGAATACGCTGTTTCCATGGATATCTTCTCTCGTACACTACGAACTTCTCTTGGTAGAACCAATTCACGCAGGCAACCCCAAGCACCTTTTCCCACTCTGTGTAGATGAATGGCCGAGATAAACTTTGTCTCATTCTGGTGTACTTGAGAGTCTGTACCAATAGAGAGATGATAAATAGATGAAGGTTCTTGCTTCAAAAAGGTTATGATTTTAGAAAAGACTCGCTCAAATGTCATGTTGTTTTCTGATATGTTTTGAAACAACAATCGATCACTCATGCGTTCACTCCCTAATATTCTGTCAAATCCAATTATTGAGCAGCCTCTTAAAGAATGGATATATTAGTCTTTTCTATTGTCAAATACTGTTGTGAATAAGCTCCTCATCCTATTTTATACAGAAGGGCTTGTCAGCTTGTTACTTTTTGGCTCTTTTCTAAAACTTTATTGTCATTCTTCTTACTTCTTTAATTATTATTTAGCAACAGTCTATTCAAAAACTGTCTTCTTTACCCTTTACTCGTTTGAATATTCTTTTTTGTATAAGAGCAATTTGGGCATGTATATATGACATTTTGATTAGACTGTGCAACTAACACCTCATCTAGTGCCTTTTTAGATGCACAATTTGGACAAATAACAAATGGAGTTTCCATACTATTTTCACCCTTTTTAAATGATGATGTCACGATTGAATAGATGGTTTAGTGAATTAAATCAAAAATCTCAATTGCAGCCATATCAATGTTATCAAATTGATATTTTTTCGGTTTTTCCCCTTGTGAATACACTTCAATCTCATACGTTTCCGTTTTTGGGAAGTAAGTTACACTACATCTTTTTTCCCCATCTACCTCAAAGAACCGTTGAGCTGGATCTCCATGTTCTTGTGCCTCCGCTAAACTCATTAATCGTTGAATAATTCCTTGTAATTTTGACAACGTCAATTCCCCCTTTTAATTAAGTGTGCATTTCATTTATTGCACAATATACATTACCTATATTTTAACTCTACTTTTAGGATAAACAATGATTTCTTTTCTATCCACTAATAGGCCCAATTTGTAATTCTATAGAATTTTTACATAAAAAGAAAGGAAAGATTCATCGAACCTCTCCTTTTACTGTAAAAATGGTTGAAAATGTTAGTAATGACGGGCGATTCTTAACATTCTGAAATAATAATTGATAAGGGACTAGACTCGCATAAGGTTGAAGTGAAGGTAAAATAGTATCTTGATCAATAGTAAATTTCGCTATAGAACCCGTTGCAATGTAATTTACCCTTTCCACATTTGGCTGAACTTTTACAGTAGCCTTCTTTCCGTTGACTTTTGCAGTACCTTTTACTTCATCTAAATCATTCGACTGAAGTACTTCTTCTGGTAGTTCCTCTTCAAACGATATATCTGATACTTTCCACTGTTTCTCAATATAACTAATTGTGACGATTTCATATTGAGGAGAGAACGTTACTGGCCCTACACTAGAAGACTTCTCGTATACAAAAATAGTGTCTTGATTAGACGTTATAACAATTTTTGTTGAGTCTGTATATGAATATTCTGGAATAATGTAGGCGGAAAAATCTGTTCCATAAAAGATATAGCCTTCTTCTTCCTCAAATAAATGTTCCACCATAAAATCTTCTGCAAGTTCCTCCGTTACATATTGAGTTAACTTCTCCTTCGCTTCATCCCAAGTATGATAGCGTTCTGTTAATGAATACTGTGTATCATATGTTTCCTGTAAAAGCTGCATGACACCCGGCTTGTCCAACAATTGATTAGATGAAGCATGGACTGGATGATGAAAAACAGCTAGAATCAAAACAGATAGTATGAATAGGCATATATTAGTACGCTTCACTTACTATCACCCCTTTAACTTGTGATTTAGATCGCCTTAATAATTGACATTGTACCAATGATTTTTAAGTTTATGCGTACCATTCGTTCGTAAAATACTGCCATGGTTAGACAGTCTTCTTTATCTTTATTACAGGAATACCCTTTCTTCTCTCTAAACAAACAATAATCAACAGAAAAAGTTCTTTTTATGTGGTTTTTCGCTGATACAAAATGCTTTCTCTTCTTTCTACAGGACAAGGCATGAAAAAAAGCCAACAAAATTTTGTTGGCTTTCCGAAAGAAAGACGAATAGTTGAAAGTGTAAGTTGTTAATGCTTTATGTTACCACCGGGACGTAAGTGCATAATAGACAATAAACCCGATAACAAGAGCCGCACCAATTAAGTACGTTAGAAAAATTGGATTCCTTGTATAAGGATGCGCCTGAACTTTTGGGTTAATTTCCGTATCGTACCCGTTTGTTTGATACTTTGTATTTTTTGAGATATTCCATGTATAGAAAAAGCCAATGATTAGGATTAATAAAGCTAATACGGATAGAACTATATCCATCATTGTCATATACATCCCCCCTAACACAGTGTATAAACTTATAGTTACACAAATGGAGAGGGCTTATACCATTCTATAAGATGGCATTCTTTTCATATAAGTATTCGTATGTTAAATCGATAAATAAGTACTGATCTTGATCAATCGGATAAGAGAACGTTCGAATTAGTTCACCCGTTTCAATATCGCTATATAAGTCAGATAAGATGCCTCTTCCTTCTAACTTCATCTTCATAATATTCTCAAGAAAATAAGGACGCCAGCTCCAGTTTTTATTATGATAAGAAGGTTGTTGTACCCATACGTCCTTAATTTTTACATGATTTGCTGAAGCTTGAAAACCGTCTTCATCACAAATATAAATTCTAAAGCTATATGCTGATAAATCTTGGGATATGTGCTTTAGTAACTCATCACCTTTGCTTTCCTTTTTATCCTTTAATAAAGATTGTTGTACCGTTTGTTGAATGGATTTTGAAAGCTGATAGAAGTTCCGAATTTTCCGTTTTTCATGTTCAATAAATTGCTGTATTTCTAATTTGAGTTTTTCTGTAAGTAAGCTTTCGTCTATAAAAACTTCTGACGGATCTTGGAGGTAAAAACCTTGATAGTACCTACCGCCATTTCTCCAAGCATATTGTAGCTGATACAAGGTCTCAATTTCTTCATAGAGTAGTGCTGCTCCAATTTTCCTCGCTAATAACGAAAGTGAATATAGGACATCCTGATAAGAAGCTAGACCATTTGTCTTTCTCAACATATGGAGGTCAACCTTTAAAATATCAGGCTCAATCAGACCAATGCGATCTAAATTTCCAGCTCCGTTCCCAACATTGTCTACCGCTATTTTAATGCCATAGGTACGATAATAAGTAAGTAGATGGTTCAACCGTTCAATATCTCCAGTAAAATCATGTTCAGTTATCTCTAAAACTAAATGATCAAGTGGAAACCCTTTATCCTGATACACTTTCAGCATTTCTAATAAAGACTCTCCATGGTCACGCATTAATAGATCTGGATTTCGATTTATAAATATGTAAGGTTTTGCATCCACCTCAAGCCAATAGTCCAGTGCTTTTCGAACAATCAAATCATCTACCTCTAGACGGTACTCATCTGGTATCGATTGATCGCGAAAGAACGGCCCAAGACTATGCCACCCCTCTTCTGTCTTCATACGACCCAGCACTTCGTAACCAATCACTTTTCGTTCCTCAGCGTTAAAAATTGCTTGAAAATGTGGGGTTACCATAGACAGGTTCGTTAAAATATCTAACGGATCCATTCCCCCATCTCCTATCTAACTTTTTGTATGATTATACCATGAACTGAAAATAAATCCCGCAACTAAGATCAAAAAAATTTAAATTCATTATGCCACTTTAACGAATTAACGCATCAGGGGCCAGGCCCCCGATGCGTTAATATGTTAAAGTACGACTGCTATTAAAACGCGCGTTTATTTAACCATTGTCCGCCGTCCATCGTAATACACTCTCCGTTGATGTAGCCGGAATGATCTGAGAATAGGAAAGTAGCGAGTCCTGCAATTTCTTCAGGCGTTCCTAATCTTCCAAGTGGGACGCTTTGAAGCGTACGTTTTGCGGCTTCTTCTGATTCCCAGAGACGGTCTGCTCCACCTGTACGTTCAATGGGTCCAGGTGCAATGGCATTTACTCTGATTCCATATTTAGTTCCCCATTCGACAGCGAGGGTTCTTGTCATCGCTAACACCCCTGCCTTTGCACTCGCAGAGTGGATAACACCTGCTCCTGCTCCCCATGCATAAGTTGCCACCATATTTATGATGCTTCCTTTTATTCCTTTTTCGATCCAATATTTGCCGACGTAGGAGCTGCAATAGAATGTCCCATTAAGAACAATATCAATGACAGCGTTCCAACCGTTTACAGAAAGTTTTTCTGCGGGACATATAAAGTTCCCTGCTGCATTATTAACAAGGTAATCAATGGTACCAAATGTCTCTGATGTTTTTTCAACCATATGTATGACATGCTCAGGCTCTCTAACATCCATTTGAATGGGTAACACCTGTCCTTCAAATTTTTCAATTTCCTTTTTCGTCTCCTCTAACGTTTCTAGAGTACGCCCTGTAATAGCTACATAGGCTCCTTCAGAAGCAAATTGTTTCGCCATATACTTCCCCATCCCATTAGAACCACCTGTTACAATGACTACCTTACCTTTCATTTTCTCATCTCCCTTTTGTAAGCGTTTTATTTATTAATTGTACACTAATTTATATGTTTGAAAAATAAGATAATTGAAAAAAGAGAAAAAAATCCTTCAAATTACGAAATATTTTGTTAGAATATAAACTGATTGTCATGTTTTGGAGGGAGTATCTTGTCTCATCGAATTAGTATTAATAGAGAACCGGACATTATTTCTGCTGTTACTGTAGCGTACACGGAAATGTCCAACTCGCCCTATTCCATCCTAGAGAAACAACAAATTATTGTAACGATATCTGAATTATGTAAAAACATCCTATTTCACTCCAATAGTACTGGATATGTTTTCATTGAACGTATCCAAAAAGGGATTAGAATTACCGCTATTGATGATGGTGTGGGTATTGCGTCTATTGAGGATGTTATAAATGGCATTAAAAATCCTCATTCAAAAGGCTTGGGTTTAGGTTTAACAGGCGTCAAACAAATGATGGATGTATTCATGATTGAATCACCGGAGCAAGGAGGGACAAAAGTAATTGTTGAAAAATGGTATGGTCGAATCCCTTCCACAAAACTTACATTATTTGAAGGAAGAAAAAGCACGGAATGATCGACTTATTTCTATTGGTCAAGTCTCGGCAGGAATTGCTCACGAGGTTCGAAATCCACTAACCTCTGTAAAAGGCTTCCTGCAACTACTTAAGGAGGAACAAGAATCCCCTTATCTACATATCGCAATGGATGAGTTGGAACGGGCGTTAAGTACACTTAATAACTTATTGCAAGTATCCAAGCCAGATCTAGAAGCAGAACCTTATAAGTACATTTCTATTGGTTCTGAGCTAGATGCTATTTTGTCATTATTTCAAGAACACTTATACCGAATCACCCTAAATAAAAATATCAGTGATTATCAAGTGAAAATCTATGGCCAAAGAAATACTTTAAAGAAAGCCTTTTTTAACTTACTAAAAAATGCCTTTGAAGCAATGCCAAAAAAGGGTGAGCTTTCTGTCTCCCAATATGTAAAAGATGATTGTATTTATATTATTATTCAAGATACAGGTACAGGCATTCCAAAAGATAAAATTGATTTACTCGGCACTCCATTCTTCACAACAAAAGATAATGGGACAGGTATGGGGCTTACACAAGTATTTACGACACTCCACAAACATGGCGCAAAAGTAAATGTAGAAAGTGAAGAAGGAATTGGAACAACATTTACAATCCTCTTCCCTATACAGAAAGTGAAGGAAGTGAAGATTAACAAAATGAGCAAGTTACAAACAAGAGAAGGTCAGAGTTTTAAAGATTTTTTATACTTGAACCAAGAATCCTTCGATCGAAGTTTACAAGATCGAACAAACAATATTTTCTTACATTTAAAAAATTCTTCTATTCAAGAACAATCAATGTTTGAGATTGCTAAGAAGATTATTAGCTTGCTAGACCAAGATGCAGAACATGAATTAATTGAGCTAGCAAAAGAACAAGGGGTCATTTGGGCTAAGAGTGAAGTACCTTCCATTATTAAACTCGAATGGTTTCAGGAGTTACGTAGCATCTATTGGGACTATATGTACCATTATTTCCAAGACGTTACAGTCAGCATTGAAGAATTTTTTACATTTGAGAAGAAAACGAACCATTTTGTTGATACATATCTTAATAACTTTATTATTAGCTATAATGAATATAATAATAAAATCATGCAATCACAACGTGAAGTCATTGAAGAGTTATCCGTTCCCATTATACCTTTGACTGACAAGATTGCGATTTTACCTATTGTCGGAACAATGGATACATACCGAGCTAAACGACTACAAGAAAAAGCCTTATCTCATATTGAAAAAGAGCGCTTAAAGAAAATGATTATCGATTTATCTGGAGTTGCGTATATGGACACAGCAGTAGTCAGTCACTTATTCAAGATTGTCGAAGGCTTCGCACTTCTTGGGTGTAATGCGGTTGTAACTGGTATTCGCTCAGAAGTTGCCAATACCATGATAGAATTAGGGATTACCTTTAGTGATCGCATTGAAACAAAAGCCGACCTAAAACAAACGCTAGAAGAATTAAAAATAATATAATGTTAGTCAAAGCAGCCCATACAGGCTGCTTTTTCGCATTCGTTTTTGATACTCTTCAACCTTTTCGTGTTATAATTTTAATAGGATAATAGAGACAATACTCGTAGTTTAAACTTTAATAGATAGGTTGGTTTGTCAATGAGTGAGCAGTACACAAGGAGAGGATTTTTAAAGAGAGCATTCGGCTATTCTATTGGGGCGATTTTAACAACAGCATTTGGTTATACATATTCAAGGTATATAGAGCCCCATCAATTAGAAATAAATCGATATGACGTAAGGTCCCCATACATTCCTAAAGGGTTTAAAGGTATTAGGATTCTGCAATTTAGTGACACACATATCGGCCATTATTATGATATTGACCAGTTTAGCGAACTAATCCATACAATAAATGGGCTTGAAGCAGATTTGGTGTTTTTTACAGGAGATTTAATTGATGCTCCTGACCGGTACCCTAATCCATCTCAACTCATCCCATTGTTATCAGCTATTAGAGCACCGCTTGGCAAATTCTCTATTTATGGAAATCATGATCACGGTGGATATGGCACAGAATCATACAAACAGATTATGGAACAGGCAGGGTTTACTTTGTTAATAAACTCTGCAACTAATATAACGTTTCTGAACGAGACAATTACGATAGCCGGTTTAGATGACTATATGTTAGGAAGACCTGATTTTGAGCAAACGTTGCGACAAATACCTGAGAATGAGTATACGATCTTACTTGCACATGAGCCTGATGTTGCTAAGATCAGTCATTCCTATCCTGTCCATCTACAATTATCTGGTCATAGTCATGGAGGACAAGTCCAGTTCCCCTTTTACGGTGCGGTGATCACGCCTCCTTACGCATCAGATTATGTGGAAGGTTTCTATGAAATTGGAAATATCCCACTTACTCTTTATGTAAATAGAGGCCTAGGAACAACTAGAGTACCCTTTAGATTTTTATCCAAGCCTGAAATTTCTATTTTTACGTTAAAACCAGGAACATAAAAGGTATGAAGAAAAAACTCTTCATACCTTTTGCTTTTGTTGCAATTATTTTAGGAATTCCTTTTCTATTTGTGAAGCTGGTACTGGCTTACTAAACAGGTAGCCTTGAGCTTTTTCACAATCCATTCTTCTTAAAAATTCGGCTTGTTCTTCAAGTTCGACACCTTCTGCTACTACATTAAAGCCCAAGCTATGAGCCAAGTGGATAATGGTCGTAGTAATGGCGGCATCCTTCTCGTCACTTAATACGTCGCGAACAAAGGATTGATCAATCTTTAATGTATTTAACGGGAATCTCTTTAAATAGCTTAGTGAAGAGTAGCCAGTCCCAAAATCATCTACTGAGATTTGCACTCCAATTTCCTTTAGCTTATTGAGGATCCCAATTGTTTCTCGCGTATCCTGCATAGCACCTTCTGTGATTTCAATCTCTATTTGCGAAGGATCAATGTTATTTGAAGTAATGGCATTCTTAATAAATTCAACTAAGTTAGGCTGCTGGAATTGTCTTCCTGAAAGGTTAATGGCAACGGATATATTTGTATGTCCCTTACTCCTCCACTTATTTAGCTGTAAGCACGCTTCCTCAATCACCCATTCACCAATTGGTATAATTAACCCAGTTTCTTCAGCTAGTGGAATAAAATCTGCAGGTGATACAAAACCAAGTAAACCACAATTCCATCTAAGCAGTGCTTCATAGCTATATACTTCTCCAGTATATAAATCAACCTGTGGCTGATAGTACAGAAGTAGTTCATCCTTTTCAATTGCTCTTCGAAGGCATGTCTCTAGCAACATGGTTTGCGAGTCGCCTTTTTGCATATCCTGGGAATAAAATTGATAATGACCTCTACCTCTATCCTTTACATTAGATAGAGCTGTATCAGCACTTTTTATTAACGTTTCTTCATCTAAACCATCTTTTGGATACATACTTATTCCTACACTTGGCGTTACATAAAACTCTTGAGACGTTAATAGAAACGGTGTTTGAAATAAAGAAAGAACTTGATCTGCAACGTCTTGAGTCTGACAACGATTGGTATCTTCAATAATTAAGATAAACTCATCTCCACCTTGACGATAGACAGCAATATTCTGGTTGATCTCCTTAAGTGAAGTAAGTCTTTGTGCTACTTCCTTTAATAATAAATCACCTACGTAATGTCCCATACTATCATTTAGGAACTTAAAGCGATCTAAGTCTAAATACATGAGTCCAAAGATTTGGTCATGTTCTTTTGATTTAGAGACAACCTGATGAATATCCTCTTTAAGTGAGCTTCTGTTTGGAAGACCTGTTAAATGATCATGATACGTAATGAATTTCAGTACTTCATTACTGCGCAATTGCTCAGTAATGTCTCTCATGATAATATAAACCCCTTTAATCTCTACATTCACAACAATTGGAATCATTTTAAGTTGGACATCTATCAACATGCCTGATTTATGAACAATTTGACACGTAATATTATCTTTTGTTTTTCCTTGAAGAGTGTCCTGGAACAACTGATCAACCTTTTTTCCGTGCTCACTTGCAACTAAAGACAAAAATAATAGATGTGTTAACTCTTTTTCTGTATATCCTGTAATTCCATATGTCGAAGGGTTTGCATTCAATATTGTTCTACTTTCATTTACCGAAATGACAGCGTCCATATTGTGATCCATTAAGGATTTATAGCGTTGTTGGCTTTCAAGCATTCTAAATTTTTCTTGCATTTTATCTGTTATATCTCTTGTTACACTAACCACATACCTACATTGACCAGCATCATCATTTATAGGTGTTAAAATTGACTCACTATATATTTCTTTACCATTCATCACCAAGTTATCTTGAAAAACGATTGGCTCATTAAGTGTTACTGCCTTCTCATATTGCTCTTGAAGGTAGTTCGCAAACTCACCTGGAATAACTTCCTGAATAGTAAGTCCCATACTATGTTCATTTATATTTGCTCTCTTATATGCAGCCTCGTTCGCATATACATAACGAAATGTATTGCCATGATCAACTTTCATTAAATACACGAGATCACTGACCACATTCAAAATAATCTCATTAATAATGAGAGTCATCTTATTTGAGTAATTTTTATCTTTTATATCAAGCTCCAGTTCTGACTGTAGCTGTTGGTTAATCCGGTTCATTTTGGTATCGCATCCTCAAGGTATAATAAACCGTAACTAGCAATCTATCACACTAGTTGACACGGAAGTTAGATAATTTAAAAATATTTAATTTCCGACAATATATGACACAATCTCATTATATCAGTAACTATTGTAAAAAAGAAGACTATGAACTTCGATTAGCTAAATATACCTACTACTTTAAAAAGTAATCGTGCCAATTAAGAAAAAGACGACACATAAACATATCGTGGTGAAAGAATAAATAAAAAACTGTAACCATTTCTTTTCCTTCAAGAGCTTAACACAATCAAGGGAATAAGTAGAAAATGTCGTAAAGGCACCGATTATACCAGCGGTAATACCTACCTTCAAAGAGGAATAGTTCATTTCGCTAAAAAAAGATAGTAAACTTCCTAAGATGAATGAACCTAGTACATTAATGATAAATGTGGCAATAAGGGGGCCATTCTTATGCAATGATTTAGATAGGATGATGGTTAATCCGTATCGACCTAAAGCACCAATAACCCCGCCGCAGCATACATACAAGATGGTCATTGTTTCTTCACCCTTTCTTCTGCAGGAATTTCATTTATGTAATGAGCTGCCAACTTTATACCTAACACAGTGAAACAAAGTCCGATGCACCAAGTTCCCATAAGATAGGCTATAACATAAAAGGCATCAGAGGTAGTAGCGATATGAAAGATGTCACTCGCATAGGCAGACATGGTAGTAAAACCACCACAAAAACCAGTTCCCCAAATTAACCATTGTTCCTGTTTATCCCTTCCGGTCACATATTCATATAGAAACCCAATCAACAAACAACCAGCAATATTACAAATAAAAGTCCCTATCATGGCAAAGGACTCTGGTACACTCATGTATACCCCATACCTTGCCCCTGCCCCAAGAAATCCCCCGGTAGCTACAAATGCAGCCCCTTTTATCTTATTCATACTAAAAAACCTCCAATTTCATCCGTACATGCTCCATTCGACTAGATAACCATATTATATAACGAAACTTTTAAAAGGAGGCAACATCATTATGTATCATGCATATAGAGGCCCTGAGGCCCATGATCAACGTTTTCCATTTTTACCTTTCTTGGCAGGATTAGCTGTCAGTCCATTTTTATACGGACCAAGACCTTTCTATGGTCCTAGACCGTATTATTATCCTAGACCATACTATCCTTACTATGGATATCCATATGGTTACCCTTATGGAGGATACTACGGTTATTAAAAACTGAAGCAGCCATCCATTTTAGGGTGGCTGCTTTTTTATTAGGCAGATACATAATAAGAGTTAATCATGGGCCAGCAAAAAATTCTTTTTTATCATTTGGAAAATTACGCATGATAGGCTATCATAATAATATAGAAAGGAGATTAATAAATGGACCAACATCAAACGAAATCTGATCAGGTAACACTTCAAGAATTAACTCAAGCCATTTTTTCTGTCAACCGTCATGCTAAAACGGCAACAGATCCCAAATACTTATATTTGCTAAAACGAAAAGCATTGGAAAAATTAGTAGTAGAGGGCAAAGCAAAAAAAGTAGGCTTACATTTTTCAAGAAATCCAAGAAATAGTAGACAGCAATCAGATGTTCTTGTATCTGCAGGAGATTATTTTTTCCATATGCCACCTTCTAAAGAAGACTTCGACAATCTTCCACATCTAGGTTCCTTAAATCAGACCTACCGTAACCCTAAAACTCATATGGCACTGTCTCAAGCAAAAGAGCTATTACAAAAATATGTTGGTGTGATTCCTTCAACATCAAATCCACAGAAAAAAGTAACCGCTCGAAACTATCAAAAGCCTGTCTTTAAACGGCTAGGTGAAAGCTATCGTTAATACAACAACAACAACAACAATAAAAAACAGGTTGAAAAACCTGTTTTTTTTATTGTTGTTATAGAGCTACTTAAGGATTCAAACTATTAGGTATAGGAAATGTAGGTTTATTATTGGCAATGATACTTATTTCTCAGCCTCTTCTTCAGGCACCATAATTTGCCCCTGACTCCCTTGATTCAATAGAGTTTGCATAATCGCCTTAGAGAGCATACTTGGAGGATATGGCTTAACTAGATACTCGTTTGCTCCTAATTCTATTCCTCTACTTTTCTCTTCTAGAGCCGAGGAAATAAATATAGGAATACTTCCTAGCTCCTCTTTTTGTTTCATATGTCTGATAACATCCCACCCGTCTAAATCTTGGTCTTCTAAAGTAATGTCTAAGACGACCACATCAGGTTTTGAGTGGGAGAGATAGTCTAGGGTTCCTCTTGCTGTTGCAATATTTTGTACGTTAAATCCACTTTCTTTAAGCTCTGTTGCTAGTAGATTAGATAAACTCGAATCATCTTCGACTATTAGCACATTTCTTCCGCTTGTAAATGTTTTAGACGAGTTCAAGATGTGATGTGTTGGATCGGGTATCAGGTTATCCGATTGCTTTACAATTGGAAATTGAACAGTGAACGTACTTCCTTTTTTCAGTTCAGATGCAACTGTAATATCTCCTCGATGGGCCTTCATAATTTCTTTCACAATGGATAAACCGAGGCCTGTCCCCCCAATCCTTCTGCGGTCAGAATTATCCACTCTATAAAATTTCGTAAATAAATGTGGAATAGCTTCTGACGGTATTCCTAATCCTTGGTCTTCAATTGCAACCTTTAGTAGATTGTCTTGCTCATATACCGTAATATTAATTTCTCCACCGTCTGGTGAATATTTAATGGCGTTACTAATTAAGTTCATGAATACTTGAGCAATCTTATCACGGTCTCCTAAGACTGTCGTAGAAGAAGTTTCATTTCTAACATGTATTTGGTGAGATGTGAGATTCACCTTTTGAGTTTGAACGACCTGCTCAATGATTGGCATAAGGTCCTCATACTTCTTTTCATACGTTTGTTTTCCAGATTCCATCCGTTGGACATCTAAGAAGTCGTTAATTAATGATGTTAACCGATTTGCTTCATTGTAGATGGTCGTTAAATATTTTTGTTGTCTTTCCGGTTTTAACTCTTTATGAAGCATTAGTTCTGTAAATCCTAGTACACTTGCTAATGGTGTGCGAAGCTCATGACTGACCGTACTTACAAATTCTGATTTCATCTTATCAACTTCAAATTCCTTTGTGATATCACGATGAACAAATACAGTCCCAAATTTAACTTTCCCTTTTGTCAAGGGTTCAAAATAAACTTGGATGACACGTTGGTTCGGTTGCTTCGTTTGATAACGATATGTGTCAACTTCGTGATGTCCTTTAATCACATCATAGAAGAATTTAGCGAGACCTTCACGCTCCTCCTCAATAACAGAAAACCTGTTCATCCACTCTTTTAGCTCAGCATTCTCTAATTCACGTGAATGGTTACAGCCTATTAGATCACAAAAGTTCGTATTGACTTGAATGATCTTCCCTGTAACGTCTACTAATTGAATACCCTCATGAATGGTATTCATGATATCTTGTGTTAATATGCGATCTTGCTCAGATTCTTCATATAGCTTTATTCTTTCTAGTGAAATCGTTATTTGTTTAGCTAGTGCTTCAGATTCTTCTACCTGATCTTCCTCAAAACTCGATCCCATCTTTGTAAAAATGAGAATCCCCTCTATACCACCTGTTGAATCTAGTATAGGTACGTATAAATCCGAACAATATAATGTTCGGTCATGGTAATCTTTTTCAATATCAGTGGCTTCTCGATTAATCATGTATGATTTTTTTGTATCAATCGCTCTTCTTGCCGGTCCTTCCGTTAGCGTCAAAATTAATTTCTCAGCCCGTTTTGTAGACATACCAAACACCGCAAAATCCATACTACGTATTAATCCTATAAACCCTTTATCTGCCTTCAACACATAACACATGTTTTCCACGATGCTGTGTAAGACCTCATCTTTATTTAGAGAATAAGATAAACCATTGATAAAATTATTACGAGTAATTAAATCTTGTTCATTCTGCCTTAGTGCTTCAAGTGCATTTTCAAGTTCAAACTGCTGGGCTTGAAGTTCATCCTGCTGGGCATACATTTCCTCATTTTGAGCGACTAATTCTTGTTCGTTGTTCTGAATACTAATAATCATCTTACCGAATGCTTTAGTCAACGTACCAAGCTCATCCTTACGACTACTATTAAAATCAAAATTTGTCTCTTCTCCCCGAGCAATTAAGTTTGCTGTCTGGGCAAATTCACTTAAAGGGCCACCAATTTTAGATAGCATAGCTCTAATTACCCAACCTAATAGAACAAGCATTAGTAAGATGAGTGCTAGGAATAAATACTGACTCTGTTTTAATTCAGTCGAAAGTGTATCAAAGTTTTGTTGTACATTTTGATCCATTTGGAGTCGGTATTCTTTAAGTATACTCTTCATATTTCGTATATCTGTTGTTAAACCATTTATGGCTCGTTCAACATTCTCCAATGTCCTACCTTCTTCAACATTCTCTACAATTACTGGGTATTCCTCTTCTTTATAATTTTGATAGAAGGTAACAACTTCTTTATAAAATTCTTCATCCATATCATTGTTCTTTAATTCATTCAGCAGTTCAATATTTCTCTCTATAATGGGAAATTGGGCATTTGCGCGATCCAGATAATCTTGTGAACTCGCTCCAAATGCTATATGTCCACGAACCTCAAAAAACAAATCATTAAAAGCATAGTCTAGATCTTGAGCAACCTTTTCCTTTGCTTCACTTTCGAGATTTAGTTCATGGTAGTGATTAGTAATGTTTTGCTCATATAATGACACGAGTGATGAACTTATAAAAAAAACAATGATGAAAATACCCATAATCAAAACAAATTGCCTAGATAAACTCTTCGAAAAATATTCTCTAATTCTCACTTAAAATACCCTCAACCTTAGCTACTAATTCCAATGGACTAAATGGCTTTGACATAAAATAATTAGCACCAGCTTCTTTCACTTTTTCCTGGTCAGATTGCTGACTCTTAGCTGAGAGCATCATAATTTTCACGCCTTTTCTTTCTGGCATACTTCGGACTTTTTCAATTACCTCTAGACCAGTAAAAACAGGCATCATATAATCTAAAATGATTAAATCATAGTCATTTTTGGAAATACACTGTAACGCTTCCTCACCGTCACTCGCCTCTTCTACTTGATACCCTTCATCTTCAAGAGTATCAACAACGAGCATTCTTAACACTTCTTCATCTTCAGCCAAAAGAATTTTTTTAGACATATTAGCACTCCTTTTTCTTTGAACTCGTCCAACTACGATTCATTTGACACACCTTTTCTTACCATTTCTCCCCAGTTTCTCTTTCGTCTAATAATATCTATGATTCCTTCACATCTCCATAACACCGTTAATGGTCTGTACCATAAGGATTCTGTTAAGGAGAAGAAGAAGAGTCTCACAATATCAATTACTCTAGGGAATTTTCGTAAGCTCCATTCTTCAAGTAATACAGCCATCATAGAAAAAAGTGAACCGTATAAGAAGGAGACGAGTAATAGCACGATTGCAAACTCTACATAAATCCCACCCAAGAAAAAAGAACAAATCATAATGATAAAACCAATCAATTCAACGACTGGGCCGAGAAATTCTACAAACAGAAAGTAAGGCATCGAAATAAACCCTATACTCCCATACTTCGGATTAAAAAATAGTCGTTTATGCGTCCAAAGACTTTCAAATAAACCTCGATGCCAACGCGTACGCTGTCTCCTCAAAAACTTTGCTGATTCTGGCGCTTCAGTCCAGCAAACAGGATCAGCCACATACACAATTTTTTTATTTTCTTTTCGTTCTCTTATTAACCTGTGTAATCTTACGACTAATTCCATATCTTCGCCAACCGTATTATGGTTATAGCCACCAGCATCAACGACCCATTTCTTCGAGAAAACCCCGAATGCACCAGAAACAATCAGAAGTAAATTATGTCGACTCATACCAACCCTACCCATTAAGAAGGCACGCAAGTATTCAATTACTTGCATGATGACAATGGGTTTTGTCGATAAACCGATCTTCACTAATTCACCGTTTTCTATCTTACAGCCATTTGCTATTCTAATACTTCCCCCTGAGCCAATAACATCTCCGTCAGAATCAATAATGGGCTTCATTACCTTTAGAAATGCATCGCGTTCTAAGATGGAATCACCATCTAAAGAGCAAAAATAAGGATAGTTTGATGCATTAATACCAGCATTTAATGCATCTGCCTTCCCTCCGTTTTCTTTATCAATGACAATAAGATTCCCATAAATTTTAGACTGATATACTGCCTTTATGGGTTTCGTATCAATCTTTTTTTGAACAACCTTGTTGACCTCAACCATTTGAAATCTTGTAATTAACTTGTCTAACGTATCATCTTTAGAACCATCGTTGATTACGATAACTTCAAACTCCGGATATTCAATACTTAAAAGCGACCTTATACTACCATAAATACCAGCAGATTCATTATAGGCTGGCACAAGAATAGAAACAGGCTTTGTGTAGCTTACTTGAAGTAAATCTTGATAAGGCTCTCGATCATCAAGTTGATATTGTTTACGTAACTGCACAAATGAAATAGCCAACATCGCTGTATAAAATAGAATAACTATAATCATATAAAAAAGTACAAACCAACTACCAAACCATATTAAATTGAGCCAAATATTATCTAGAAGCTCCATTATTTCTTCCTTTCTCAAGCCACTCCATAGCCATGTCTCTTGCAAATTGGTCAGTTGAGTTCGTCAAAATATCACTCAAAATGTCCAATCCGTTTGGATATCGGTATATTGCCTGTGCAGCTTGTTGTCGGACGCTAAACATGCCATCACTCATACTCTCAATAATATAAGGAAGATATTCCTTTTTCCGAACCGAAGCAGCCAATTTAAGCGCCATTATCCTCTCTTCGAAATGTTTAGAATATAGGTGTTGCTTCAATTCATTGTCTGTCAATGGTACAGCTAGATTTGCTAGAGCTTTTAGAGAGCGAATTCTAATTTCAGGCAAATTATTGGTTAGCTGCGCCCTTAAGAACGAAGTTAAATCTTGCCGATTCTCAATTCCTAATACATCAATAATAGTAAGTTTTAACGTTGTTGATAGCTGATCATATTTTGCAATAAAGTATTTTAGTGTCGTTTCCTTCATGTTACTAACCAAAAGACGATATACAAATTCAGAAAGATTGTATTGATTAGCTGTAATGTAGTGATATAGGTCTGGATGGTCAAATTTCACCATTAACTTGAAAATTTGAACAACTTCCGCTTCACTAAGTGTTTTTCTTGAGTTGTATAGGTTGACAACATCCTCTAGCAAAACCTGTAATTGAAATGATTCAATATTGTACAAAACATTCATTCTTTTACTCCATCTTCGATGAAAAAGAAGGTTTTTGTAACGCTCTAAGAAATATAATTCTGAAAAAGTTCTCATTCTCGCTTCAAACTCTTCTCCTTCAGCAACATTTGCAAACTCATTTAGGAGTTCTTCTAACGCCTTATATTTCATATCATTATCTGGCAGGAGATGTCTTGAATGTTCTCCTTTATACAAATACCGAAACATATGATTTCGATAATCTTCTTTATACAAATCTATCTTCAATCTACTTCTATTTTCAATGGCTTTTCTAATCGTTAAATAAAAGAAAAGAACTAAAAGTATTAAAATGATCATGATAATTAACAAAAGTAAAAAAACAATTGGTTGCTCCACTCTACTTCATCCTTTGAATCAATCGTTTAAGTCTAGCCTCTAGTTCGAGGAGATTAAACGGTTTAGTTAAATAATCATCTGCACCAAGCTGTAGACCTCTAGAAATATCCTGTTCACTCTTTCTAGAAGTTAACATAATGACTGTGTATTGTTCGCTATTCTGTTCTGCTCTTATTTTCTGCAACACTTCTAGCCCATCCATTCTAGGCATCATACCGTCTAAAATAAGAATATAAGGATTTTCACTCTTATACCAGTCAGATTCAAAGAATTTAGCGCCATCCCTAAAGGATTCCACTTCTAATAGAATGGACTCTTCCTTTTGCATATTATCAATCATTTCTAGAATCATAGTTCGGATAATTGGATCATCATCAATAACCCCAATTTTTAATACTTTTTTATGGGTCGTTATTTGTTCCTTGTTTGCCAGAACAATTTGGTTACGTCCTAAGGATTTCGCTTCATACAATGCTGAATCAGCAAGCTCCATCCACTCCTCTAAAGACTGACCATTATTCGACACTTCCACCATCCCTGCAGAAAAGGTAATATGAAAACGAGTACTATTTGCCACATATTCCTTTTGCCCATACTCATGTAAAATGGTTTCTAACTGTCCTTTTGCGGTACCCAATGATGTCCTCGGAAATAATAGAACGAATTCTTCTCCTCCAAATCGAATAATGATATCAAAGCTACTCAGCTTTTCCTTAAGAAAGCCTGCAAAAGTACGTAGAACTTCATCACCCATTAAATGCCCATATGTATCGTTGATGTTTTTAAAATGGTCTAAATCGAGGATAGCTAAGGTAAACACTTCATCCTCTTGAACAGTCTCATTTTGTAAGAGCTTAAACACATTATTTAAATATTTTCTGTTATACACTAGTGTTAACTCATCAATTAAAACAAGGTGATCAATAAGTTCTTTTCGTTCAATTTGTCGTTTTAGACGGACAATAAATTCATCCATTTCAAACGGCTTTGCAATAAAGTCATCTGCACCCATCTGATAACTTTTCACTCTTATCTCTTTGCGGTTATCCACACTCATCATGATAGTTGGAATAAACTGTTGCTTCATTTTTTCTTTTAAGTAGTGTAATACCTCGAAACCAGAAGCGGACTGCATATAGACATCAATAATAATACAGTCTGGTTTTAAATCGTATAAGATTGATACCGCTTTATGAGGATCTGTTAACGCTAAAACAAGTATTTGTTCCCTTTCTAGCGCTTCTTTTACATACATTAAAAATGTAGGATCATCATCAATAAGGATAACTAGTGATTGATTCCCTTTATTTTTGATATTTTGTGTGATTGTTAATGGTTCTTCTGATCCATTGTAGTAACATATGGAAACAAGAGGCATTAAGTATTCTTTCAGTTCTTTTTGGTCCCAAAGCCTTTCTTCTTGTTCTTTTAATTTTTCAAGAAGTTCTTTTGCTGTATTACCTATTTCATCCAATCCTATAGTAGTAGCTGTGCCAGTAATTGAGTGTAAAAAACGGTACACTTCCGCATGAGGTGTCCCTTGTGTGTATTCTTTATCAAACCAAACATTAATTTGCTTTCTGACATTGTTTAATAGTAATTCACGATACTTTTCCACCATTCCACGACCTTTAATCACTTAATACATAGTATATTATCAATAATTACGTCTTAATTAAAATGATAACTATAGACAAGAATTCATAAGTATGAATTCTTGTCTAGGTTGCAATGACTATTTTGTTCATCCTAAAGGATATATTGATCAATAAGTTGGACTAACTCCGCAATTTCAGGCTTACTTACCTGTGCATCTGCACCAACTTGTTTACCTTTATGACGTAAATCCTCGGTAATTAAAGATGAGAATATAATAACAGGCAGTATGGATAGTTCTGCGTCGTCCTTCACTCTTTTCGTGAAGTGATGTCCATCCATTTGAGGCATTTCAATATCTGTAATAATAATTTGAACTTCTTCTAGAACTTTCTTACTGTGCCTCAAGCTTTCTAGAAATAGTAAAGCCTCTTTTCCATTTTCAAAAAATTGAAGATTGGTATATCCTGCTTGAGATAAGGTGTCCTGTATTAACTGCCTTAATAAAGGAGAGTCCTCTACGACCATTAATTTTTTGTTTGAACGCTCTCTATTTCCAAGTTTACTAATACGATCTTTTGTAATCCCAGAAGCCGGATTAATATCAACTACAATTTTTTCAAAGTCTAATAGAAGTATCATTCCCTGTTCTTGTTTCACTACACCTGTAATATGGCTTTCTAGCCCTTGATACATATCAGACGGTTTTTCAATTTGATCCCATGAAATGCGGTGGATCTGAGAGACGGTATGCACATGAAAGACCATCTTCGTTTTATTAAACTCAGCAACAATAAATTTATCTTGTTCTGGATGAGTTGATGGAGGGTACCCTAACGCTTTGGCTACATTAACAACTGGCAACACTTCTCCACGTATATCAATAATACCCTCTATAGTAGGATGTGATCTCGGAATTTTAGTAACAGGAACTGGAAGAATAATTTCTTTTACTTTAATTACATTAATGCCAAATTTATTGTCACCAATTGAAAATTCAACGATTTCCAACTCATTTGTACCACTTTCAAGTAGAATTCCCTTTTGCTTATCGCTCATGTGAAGCATCCTCTCTGAATGTAATCATCTGTCTACCTATTATATCGACATTTTTCTGCTTTTTTTGCACAATTAGAAAAATATTTATATATCTTGATTCCCTTTTATCGAACAAAAAAGATTTCCTACTATGTCAAACCAACTAAAACATAGGTACGTCTGATAAATATCTCCCCCCAGTATTTAACACTTCCAAAATTAGACAACACACATGAACATAAAGGTTCCGTAACTGCAGTGACTGAGTCAATTCCCCATACCTTACGAGACATCTTCCCCCCTTATAAACTAATCCGTTATGTGTAAAAGAAAGGTTGGCTAATACATTGGAATCTGAAGACAATTTTGTATAAACAATGTAGATGGATTCATACTAAGGTTACAACAATGATTTATGGAAAGGATAATGGGAATGAGCAAAATATCTATACTTGTAATAGTACTATTAATGACAACTGTTGGTTGCACTCATGCAAATCCTTCGCCTCCAGCAGAAACATCCATTACAAATACCAATGTTACAACCGCACCTGATCATCCAGAACAACAAACTACTAATGAGCAACTAATTGGATTTAATGATGATCCTGATTTTGAAGATGATTCTTTATCCGTTATAGAAGCAGAGTCTCTCGTTCATGATTATTTAAACTTAGAAGCTGGTAGTGATACAATTGTCATGTTTGATTCTGAACTTGAAAACGGAGACTACCTCATTTATGTTTATGATCTACTTGAGGAAGACAAAGGCACAAATCAACATAAAAATGAAGGATGGTATCGAGTTAATCCTACTAACGGAGAAATTGAAAAGTATCAGAAAAAGTAATCTTTGTATCATATGTGAAACTTACCTTATCATAGTTAAAGCCCCTACCGAAAATGGCAGGGGCTTAATTATATAGAACTATTTTCTAGAAACAAAAGGTAACCTAACAATTACTTTTGTCCCGCTGTCTAAACTACTCTCATAATGAATTGTTCCACCCATATCTCTAATGAGGCGAGTCGAGATCATACTTCCTAAACCTGTTCCTCTAGATTTTGTCGTATAGTATGGAAGGCCAATTTTCTCTAGTTCGTCATTTGTCATACCTCTCCCACTATCTTTAATCACGATATCAACTGTTTCCTTAGCTTCTTTTACAGCGATGGTGACATAACCATGATTACTTATTGATTCGATTCCATTTTTAACCAGGTTTAATAAAGATTGTTTAAGGTGATTTTTATCGGCATAAACGTGATACTGCTCCTTGCTAGTGAAGGTAAGAGCTACATTCTGATAAGCTGCTAAAGGCTTAAGTAAATCGACGACATTATGTAAGATTTCAGTAAGTTCCACTATCTCTAACTCAAAATTTTTCGGCTTAGCAAGTGTTAAATAATCTGTAATAATTTTATTTGTTCGATCTAGTTCTTCAATTATTAGTGGATAATATTGCTTTAGCTTTTCGTCTTTTGTATCTTGACCAAGGAATTGAATAAAACCTTTTACGGTTGTTATTGGGTTTCTAACCTCATGAGCAAATGACGCAGCCATTTGGCTAACCGTTGCCAATTTGTCAAGATATACAGCCTCTTCTAGGTGTTGATTGTTTACAATCATTCTTTCAATAATAACAATAAGACAAAAGTAAGCGGCAATAAACGATGTAAAATAGATAAGATAAAAATGAAAATCCAGGAAATCAATGGAGTAAAAAATGATGATGATATAGAAAGTTAAGTAAGTAATAAGAATAAGAAATGAGTACAATATTTTTTTCGTTGCTTGTATAAAAACTTTCCGAAACAATATGGCAACTGCAAAAGCAAGTACACAGACGATAATACCAACAGGAGCAAAACTCCCGCCAATAATAAACCATCTAAAAAATACCGTAAACACTGTACAAATTAATCCAGGTATTAAGCCTCCATATAGGGTAGCAATAATAATAACAAGCATCCTTAAGTCAAAGTTCGTTTCCCCTAATGTCTCAATCGGATAGATCATACAGAGAAAACTCGCGAATGAACTAATAACTCCATAAATAAGCTTTTGCTTTAGATGAAACGGTTTTCCCCTGCTAAAAGGGAAAAACAAATTAGCATTATATGTAAGCGATAATAAGATGGTAACATTTACAACCAGAGGTTTAATAATGGATAACATAACTCACTACCTTCTCTTTTAGGTAACTCTGTTCACATACTTTGTTGCTTTAAGCGAGGATAAATGCAAATAACCTGTCATTCGTCTACCGTAAAGTAGCAGCATTTTACGAAGTTTGTCTTTTCTTGACATATTTTCTTTTTATTTTACCCTTCTTTCCTACTTCTATCAATCTATGTTTGTGCTCCCTGTCTACAAATAAACGTATAGAAAGACAAAAAAACTTCATACAATCGTAAATTTGTAAGAAGTTTCATACTTATCTTCATTATATTTTCTAAAGGACTTGATGGGAATCGAACCCACTAAATGCATAGTAATTAGCAAGTAACTACTAGCCGCTCTACCATTGAGCTACAAGTCCTAGGTAAAGTATTACCTAACCAACAAGTTTTATACTAACGTTTATATTTATAGATCAGTTCCTGATTTTCACCTCTTGCGTAAACCTCAATTGCTCTTTTCCCATGCGAGATTGCTGAGGGCTCTGACGTCAGTGAACCTCCGAGGTTCTCCCACTCTCCCCAACTACTGCCATCAAAGTTTAGATGGATGAGAGTACTTTGCTCACTTCGAGCAAATACATCAAGTTTTCTTCCATCAAGTGAAACAACTGTTGGACTTGATGCTAAAACACCACCAAGGTTTCGCCAGTCACTCCAACCTTCACCATCCCACGACTTATGGAATAGAGCTTTATTTTGCCCTCTGGCGAATACATCTATTTGATTAGGTCCCTTGGATACTGCTGCAGGAGCTGACGTCAACATTCCTCCTAATTCATTCCAAGCTCCCCAACGCTCTCCGTTCCAATATTTATGGTAAAGTCGTTTATTTGAACCTCTTGCAAATACATCCAGCCTATTTGCTCCCCATGAAGCAATCGCAGGTGAAGAGGAAAGCTGTCCACCTAAATTCTCCCAATCACTCCAGTCGTCTCCGCTCCAATACTTATGATAAAGTGCCTGGTCATCCCCTCTTGCCACCACGTCTATACGTTGATCTCCCCAGGAAACAGCAGCTGGAGAGGAAGTTAAGAGCCCGCCTAAATTGTCCCATTCACTCCATTGCCCATTTTCACGAGTTATTTTATATAATTGTTGACCTCTCCCTCGGGCAAAAACATCTACTCGGTTTCCTTTTAAGGCTACAGCTGACGGCCCTGAAGTTAAAACGCCACCTACAGACTCCCAATCGCTCCAATCCTTCCCGGGGACAAAATCAGCATTCTCAATTGTTAGGAAAATCACTCTTTTTAAGACACGCTCTACAACTTGTTCTGTTGCGCCATAAGCACCTAAAAACGGCACGACCCAAACAAACTGTTGAGAAAATTGTTGATATAGTTTAGTCGTTTTTTGATTAATGGATCCCTGAACATTTGAGACGTTTTTTAACACAAAGTCCACAACTAATCGGAAGATATATCTCGAAATACCTCGGTTAATATTAAACTCTTGTAACTCTTCCGCTAATTTCTTTAAATCATCCCTCATGACATTCCAAACCGTTCTCAACTGATCTTCTGGCTGCCTAGATGAAGCATAATAATAATACTGGATAAACTCCTGTTGACCCGGAATGAATGCATTACCCTGAATGGCTGTATGAGAATGAGGTGAATAACTCATATATTTATTACCTCCTTATCAATATAAATTCATAATAATCCCATTATCATCCATATGTAATGATTTCATTTTTTATGGCTGTTTTTTATTTGATATTTGAAGAATCTGCTGGCAAACCCAATTATAGTAATCCGTTCCATGATCCGCAAAGCTATTTATATGATATACGTCTGACTTATAAACAAGTCTTCTATCTTCAACAACTACTCCCATTGCTTCAACGCTATTTATTTCCCCTTTAAATAACTTATTTACATTGTCTAATTCAATTGCAAACATACCAGTTACTTCAGATTCTTGAAAGGTGAAGTCTTCAAGGCTACCGTCATACTCTTTTATAAAAACATGACAAAATTCATGATCAATGAAATCATCTTTTCTGTAAGCATATTTGTAGACTCCGATATATCGTAGTTCTTCTGCTGTAACTTTTATTCCTAGCTCCTCTTCTACCTCACGAACTCCTTCTATTGGAGTTTCTCCCACCAATAAATGACCGGCTGATGTTATATCCAATAAATTAGCAAAGCTATCTTTTGCAGGATGGCGTTTTTGAAAATAGAGCCTAACTTGAGAATCATTTATATCATATAGCCAACATTGAAACGTCTGGTGCCAATATCCTTTTCGATGGACATTGTCCCTGTCAGCTGTTCCGATCTTATTAAACTGTTCGTCAAAAATGTCTAATTCCTCTCTCAGGCCTATCACTCCAAATTCCCTTTTTCTTCCTATCATACGTTAATGATCTATACCTTTGTAAGGACTAAGAATAAAAAAATCACATAAGTCAAGGCTCTTTTCTAAAACTTTGTTACTTTTCAAGCTAATACTTCTAAATATCCACCCTTTTTGTAAGAAAAAACGAAGTAATAATTGTTAGAAAAGAGCAGCTCTCTCTAACTAAAGGACTGGACTTTGTACTACCTAGTAAAAATCCGGCTTTTGGATTTTTACGAAAGCAACAATCTTTACGAAAACAGCCTAAGTCAAAAACTAATTGTTGGAAAGCGAGGTGCTTTATGGATAAGTGGAATAATCAATCTGCTCCAAATAATAATTTAACCTCTGCAGATATTGCGGTCTCTGAGCTTTTAAATGAGCATGAATTTACTGAAGAACTATCAGACGGAATGGAACGAGATCAAAACATTAAAGAAATACAGAAAAAAAGACAAAAATAACACCTTTATAGAGGCGTTATTTTTGTCTAGAATTTACAATGAGACTAAGTTGTATTACCTTTTAATTCCCATTTTGAAATCATCTTTACTCCTGCAGCTTTAAACAGATTATAAACAGGACACCTTTCTTCTACTTTATGCTTTAATGCATGTATATCCTCAATTGACTCGCTTGAACTTAACTGCACATGAATCTCTACTTTTTCATAATAGGTTTTTACTTCTTTATTCCCTTTCATTCCATCCGGATTTAGTTCGCCAATTACGTGAATTGAAACTTCCTCTACATGTAAATTCATTGATTTCGCAGCTGCAAATGCAGTAATACTTTCACACCCGGCTAAAGCTCCTAATAAGGCGTGCAAAGGGGTAGGTCCACTATTTTGTCCTCCTACATGTGATGGCTCATCTAAATAATATTGATGCTCCTTTGCTTGGAGTTGGGTCTGTATCCCTTTTGCTGTACTTGTTACATTAAAACTTACCATTCTTCCCATGGAATCACCTCATTTTTACTATTACTTATAGGTTTAACTTCCATTCAGAACGGGTAATTAATAAAATATAAAAATATTTCTAAATTTTCTAAAAAAGGACTTTACATTCTATTAAAATAGTCCGATAATAATAAAAAGGCAGAGGAGGAATTACCTTGAAACATTATGAAGAAAAACCTAAAAATGAACTAATGGTAGTATCAACGAACACGGAAGAATTAACTGAATATTCCCTTGCCGCACAAATGATATTAGAGAAGTCACTTAATAAGTTCAACGTACAACGACTGATGCAGAAAATTGACGAAGCTCTTATCCTAGGTGATAAAGAAACTTTCTATGAATTATCTAAAAAATATACTCAATTGTTAAACTAATAATCTATGAATTGTAACGGGGTGAGTCTGTTGAAACATCTTAGACGAGAATTTACAGTCACAACTAATAAACAGCATAAGTACTTTTCGTACAAACTGACCAGGGATCAAGAATATTCAATCCAACTGCAGGCTACTCTATTTTTAGATGAACAGTGCTTTCTTTTTAATAAGAGGAGAATTGGTGAGCTTGTTAATCAAGCCTTAATAGAAGGTAATAAAATTAGATTCCAGGAATTACGATCCACTTACGGAGAATATTATTGTAATGAATGACAAAAGAACACCGATATGGTGTTCTTTTTCATGTTAGAAACTTAAGCTAATTTTCTTATTACTGCTCGAACCGGGCTTCCATCAGCTTCTTTTATAGGAAGTGGCAGGGCCACAAGTTCATAATATCCTTCCGCTATGTCATCAAGGACAAGCCCCTCTAAAATGTGAATATCATTTTCTGCTAATTCATGATGAGCAATCAGTTCCTTGCTATCGACAGGATCGACTGATGGAACATCCAACCCTACAAGTTGTATACCTTTTCCAGCAAGATATTGTGCTACCCCTTTTTCAAGATAAGTAATAGTAGCAGGAAACTCGTGACGATTCTTCCAAGACATTGTTTTAAAAATGATGATATGATAATCACTTATCTCTAAGTGTTGAAGATCCTGTACTTGGATAGAAGCCTTACCTGTTATATCCATAATAAATGCTTTACCTATATATCTGTTTACATCAAGATCCAATACTCTTTTCCCTTGATCATCAAAATGATAAGGAGCGTCTATATGAGTTCCAGTATGAGTACTCATCTCTATCTTCCCAACATTTACAGACCCTGATTGTTCTTTTGTCCAACTTAGAGAAAACTGAAACCTTGTGTCCCCTGGCCAAACCGCTGTACTTGGAGAAAGCGGTTGAGAAATATCAATCCAATTCATAAATCCTCCTATTATAACTAAGCAATAACATCACGCTTATTTTGATATTTCTTGTATTCTTCATTTACCATAATTTCTTTTAAAATTTGAACCGTTTGCCAAACTTCTTCAAAAGAAGTGTAGAAAGAAATAGGTGCTAAACGGATAAGGTTAGGTTCACGGTAATCAGGAATGACGCCATTAGCTTTTAGCGCTTTACATATACTCGCAGCTTCCGGATGATGAAGGCATACATGTCCTCCTCGATGTTCAGCTAATTTCGGATTTATAATAGAAAAAGAGAAAGTAGAGAGCTCTTGATCTATTAACTTCATTAAGAAATCTGTAAGAGACAATGATTTTTGTCTAATCCTATCTATTCCTACTTCTTCAAACAATTGAAGTGACCCAATAATTGGAGCAGTACTTAAAATATGAGGTGTACCTACTTGGTAAGCACCTGCACTGAATTCGTGGTCCAACTCATGCTCCATATCAAACTGTTTGTCCTTCTTTGAACTAAACCATCCGGCAATTCCAGGCACTTTACCGAAATGCTTTTCATTGACGTAAAGTCCCCCAACAGATCCAGGACCACTATTCACATATTTGTAATTGCACCAGAATGCAAAATCTGGCTGTACATCATAAAAATTATGTGGAAGTGCCCCAATTGAATGAGCTAGATCAAATCCGATTAAAATTCCACGTTGGTGGGCCGCTTCTACTAATTTTTTCATATTCAATAATTGGCCACTTCGGTATAAAACTGAAGATAAAACAACTATGCTGGTTTGTTCGTCCATTGCCTCAATAATGGAATCCTCGTCAAGCAAATAACCATCCTTACTTTTCACCTGAACTAGTTGCTCTTCAGGAGATAGCCCTTTTAATTTGATCTGACTTTTTATAGCATAAATATCCGAAGGAAACGTTAGTTCATCAGCAATAATTTTTGTTCTTCCGTTAGTCGGTTCATAAAAAGTTGCCAGTAATTGATGAAGATTAATCGTGGTTGAACCTGTTACTAATACTTCACTTTCTTTTGCACCAATAAGTTTAGCCATTTTAGCTCCGAGTTTCTCAGATAAATAGAACCAAGGGTTTGCTCCATTCATCCAACCTTCAATAGCCAGTTCCTTCCAACTATGCAACAGGGATAAAACACTTTCCTCTGCTCTTTTTGATAGAAGACCTAATGAATTTCCATCTAAATAAATAACTCCTTCCTTTAAGTAAAACTCATTTCTGTATGTAGAAAGTACGTCTTTTTGATCCAGTTCTTTGGCATCGTTTATGGTAAATAACATAATATCCTCCTACTTGTGTTATTGATTCTGTCATTACAACTTTCTGTTAAAACCTTTATATCTTGTACCTTGATAGGTCAGTTCTCGCCGGTCACCTTCAACTAGTAAACCAGATTCCTTCCCAGATACTTGAAGCTCTAATCTATCACCAGACTCCACCAACTCGAACGTAATAAAATAGGCAGTTCTAGCTTGAGTGTCTCCACCACCATATGTCTGACTTCTCTTTGAAAGCACCTTCGCTTGTTCAATTAGAACTGGTGCAGCATTATTAGACATCCATGTGGTCATTCCTTTAATGATTACGTAAAGAATTCCACCAACCACTATGAGCGGTATTACCGTCATAAACAAATCAAATCCAAATGGTGACCCTCCGAACATATTCATCCTAACACTCCTTTTTTATTATACTCTTAAACGTTGAATAAGTTATAGAGTACTTTATCTACCTCAATAAGAATTCTTGTGAGGGATATTACTGATGAAGGATATAACCTTTTCTAAAAATAGAGCGTTTAATAAATACGATATAGATTAAAATAAGTTTCAATACATTTCCATAAGAAAGAGTAGAAATCCTCTTATTGAATGGCTATTTTTCTAATTTTTTAGTATTGGTGAGGTTAAATTCCATAGACGTGTTGTTCCAAGGCGCTACCATTAATATGAAATATAAACAACAATCTTTACGAAAAGAGCCTAAATAAATAAAATAGTACTTTACAGTCTTTTAAGTCATTGGGAAAATAATAGTAGATTAATATGCGTTAAAAGAAGGGATTAAGAAATGAATTCATCAAGGGAACTAACAAAATTTGATTATGTTCTTGCCTTTTTATTATTTTTACTTTTTTGTGCTAGCTGTATAGCATTGTACAGTGCCCAAACAACGTCTTCTCAATATGGAGAAAACTTTTTACTTAAGCAGATTATTTGGTATGTCGTGGGTATTTGTATAATTGGTGGAATAATGGTGTTTGAGCCGGATCAGATTAGAAAACTTTCATGGTATTTGTATGGTTTTAGTATCATGATTTTAATTATACTGTTTATTTCACCTGCCTCAATTGCACCGAAAGTAAATGGTGCGAAAAGCTGGTTTATATTACCTGGATTTGGGTCCTTTCAGCCCTCGGAAATTACTAAGGTCTGTCTCATCATTATGTTAAGCCATATTATCTCAAAGCATAATGAGAAAAATGTGTATCGAACAATCCAGACCGATTTCTTATTACTCGGAAAAATTACTTTTGTGGCGATCTTACCAATGGGGCTCGTTATGCTTCAACCTGACTTAGGTACAACTCTTGTCATGATGGTCATCACAGTAGGCCTTATCTTTATGTCAGGGATTACATGGAAAATTTTACTTCCTATTTTCACAACGATTATTGCTGCTGCTTCTACCATCTTTTATTTAGTACTACAGGCTCCCGAACTATTAGAAAAATACTTGAATGTTAGAAAGTATCAATTCGGAAGAATATACTCATGGCTTGATCCATACACGTATAGTAGCGGAGACGGCTATCACTTATTAAATTCTCTTAAGGCTATCGGGTCTGGCATGCTGACAGGAAAAGGAATAGGTGAAAATGAAGTATATATACCTGAAAACCATACTGATTTTATCTTTGCAGTAGTTGCAGAGCAATACGGTTTTATCGGTGCTACAGTTGTCATTTGCTTACTTTTCTTACTGCTCTATCACATTACTAAAGTTGGGCTGTTATCCAATTCTGACTTTGCTTCTTATATTTGTGTAGGTGTTATTTGTATGATTGGTTTCCATGTCATTCAAAATATTGGAATGACAATCGGATTGCTACCCATCACAGGTATTCCACTCCCTTTTATTAGCTACGGTGGTAGTTCGCTAGTTGGTAACATGTTTGCTCTCGGATTAATTTTTAGCATTAGGTTCTACTATCGAACTTACATGTTCTCAGAAGAATAAAAAGATCCCGTTACGATGTCGTAGCGGGATCTTTTTACTCTATTCAGGACGGTTGAGCTGATTCTTTGCCATTTTTATCAGTTCTGACACCATATTTCCACCGATTGGTCCACCCACCTTGCCAGCTTCTCTAGATGTTAAGTTACCATTGTCACCTTTATTAAGTGGAACACCAATCTCATTTGCCATTTCAACTTTTGCCTGTTCAGGATGGTGTGAATCTATTTTAAATCCATTTTGATTCATTACATGAGCCTTGAGTTGATCTAATCCGTCTCTTGCTCCTGGAACTAGTGGGCGTCTTCTTCTAGACATTTTTAATTCCTCCTGAATAATTAATTTAATAAATCCTATAAAAAATAAACAACTGTGTATTGACTATTATTTTTTTAGTTTGGTAATATTATGTATTATAGTAACGATGACGGACTAATAGTAGCTACTCCTCTCATGCTTAGCGATTCAGGGACAGTGTAAGCCTGAACATGACGAATAGTGAAACGGCATTCCTGAGTGAAAGATGAAAAGAGGGTTTGTACCATACAAACCAACTAGGGTGGAACCGCGGGAGATATGCTCTCGTCCCTAGGCTAAATTTGGCCTAGTGGACGGGAGCTTTTTATTTGTTTATTGAAAAAGGAGAGATTTTGATGAGTAAAACAATGGAGCAAGTCGTTGCACATGCAAAACATAGAGGATTTGTTTTTCCTGGTTCTGAAATTTATGGTGGCCTGGCAAACACTTGGGATTACGGTCCTTTGGGTACAGAATTAAAGAACAATATTAAAAGAGCTTGGTGGCGTAAATTCATCCAAGAGTCCCCTTATAATGTTGGACTTGATGCTGCCATTCTAATGAATCCTAGAACATGGGAAGCATCAGGACATATTGGTAATTTCAATGACCCAATGATTGATTGCAAGAATTGTAAAGCTAGGCACCGCGCTGATAAACTTATCGAAAATGCGCTTGAAGCAAAAGGACAAGAACTAGTTGTGGATGGGCTACCGTTTGAGAAAATGGAAGAGTTAATTAAAGAACACAATATCGTTTGTCCAGAATGTGGAAGCGCTGAGTTCACGGGAATTCGTCAATTTAACTTAATGTTTAAAACATTCCAAGGTGTAACGGAATCAAGTACAAACGAAATCTTCTTACGCCCTGAAACAGCACAAGGAATTTTCGTTAACTTTAAAAACGTTCAACGTTCTATGAGAAAAAAGCTTCCGTTTGGAATTGGTCAAGTCGGTAAGAGCTTTAGGAATGAAATTACTCCTGGTAACTTTACATTCCGTACTAGAGAATTTGAGCAAATGGAGCTTGAGTTTTTCTGTAAGCCAGGTGAAGAATTAGAATGGTTCACATACTGGAAAGAAACTTGTGAGAAATGGCTACTATCCTTAGGTGTAGTAGAGCAAAATATCCGCCTTCGTGACCACTCTGATGATGAGCTATCTCATTACAGTAATGCAACGACAGATATTGAATACAAGTTCCCATTTGGATGGGGAGAGCTATGGGGAATTGCATCCCGTACAGATTATGATCTGAAGCAACATGCAGAGTTTTCAGGGGAAGACTTTAATTATATTGACCAGGAAACAAATGAACGCTATGTGCCTTACTGTATAGAACCATCATTAGGAGCAGACCGTGTGACGCTTGCGTTTATGATTGATGCTTATGAAGAAGAGCAGCTAGAAGATGGAACATCACGAACAGTCATGAGATTACATCCAGCTCTTGCTCCATATAAAGCAGCTATCCTTCCTCTTTCTAAAAAGCTTTCAGAGGGAGCAAGAAATGTATTTGCAGACTTAGCTAAACATTTTATGGTCGATTATGATGAATCTGGTTCAATTGGTAAACGATACCGTCGTCAAGATGAAATCGGTACTCCGTTCTGCATCACTTATGACTTTGATTCTGAGCAAGATCAAACTGTTACAGTAAGAAACAGAGATACAATGGAACAAGAACGTATCTCCATACATGAGCTAAAGGCTTATATTGAAGAAAAACTTCAATTTTAATAGATAGGGGAACTTCCCCTATCTTTTTTCTAGAATAAATCGCATTTTCAAAGGAGTGAAACAATGGAACATTTAATTAATCCTAACGTAAAAGATATACAGCTTTCCGGGATTAGAAAGTTTTTCAATATGGTGTCAGAGTATGAAAATGTAATATCTCTAACGATTGGACAACCTGACTTCCCAACTCCTGAACATGTCAAACAAGCAGGAATAAAAGCAATACAAGATAATTTTACAAATTATACTCATAATGCCGGTTTTCCTGAGTTAAGAGAAGCTGTTTCCCAATTTGTAAAGACAAAGTATGAATTAAACTACGATCCAGCAAATGAAATTATTGTTACCATTGGAGCTAGTCAAGCAATTGATTGTGCCTTTAGAACCATACTAGACCAAGGTAGCGAAGTCATCTTACCGGGGCCTGTATACCCAGGATATGAGCCAATTATTAAACTTTGTGGGGCTACACCGGTTCACGTCGATACTCGTGCAAATGATTTTAAACTGACTGCGGATCTAATTAAATCTCATTTAACAACCAAAACGAGATGTATTGTTTTACCTTATCCCTCTAACCCAACCGGTGTAACACTTTCTAAAGAAGAATTAGAAGAAATTGCTTCTCTTGTTAAAGACAAGGAACTCTTCATTCTCTCTGATGAAATATATAGTGAACTTGTTTTCGCAAATCAACATCACTCCATTGCAAGTTTGCCAGGAATGAGAGAGAAAACGATTGTAATCAATGGTTTGTCAAAATCACATTCTATGACAGGCTGGCGTGTTGGGTTCTTAATGGCTCCTGCCAATATTGCACAACACCTGTTAAAGGTTCATCAATATAACGTATCATGCGCAACAACTATTTCACAAAAGGCTGCTCATAAAGCGTTAACAAATGGGATAGACGATGCCATTGAGATGTGTAAACAGTATCAGGAGAGAATGGAATATGTGTATAATCGTTTATTACATATGGGCATCGAAACAATAAAGCCTACCGGTGCCTTTTATTTCTTTCCTTCTATTAAGAAATTTGGGTTAACCTCTTTTGACTTTGCTTTACAAATGGTGAAGGAAGCAAGAGTTGCGGTTGTGCCTGGTGATGCATTCTCCGAATTTGGCGAAGGTTATGTAAGACTATCTTATGCCTATTCCATGGATGTTTTAAAGGAAGCTTTAGATCGAATGGAAACATTTATTTCACGTTTAAATGATTAAAGGCTGTTTTTGTAAAGATTGTTGCTTTCGTAAAAATCCCAATTGCCGGATTTTTACTCGGTAGTACAATGTCCAGTGATTTAAATAGAGAGAGTTGCTCTTTTCTAACAATTATCACTTTAGTTTTGCGTACAAAATAGGGTGGGTTTTAGAGAAATTAGCTTGAAAAACAACAAAGTTTTAGAAAAGAGCCTAATTAAAACAGCGCCGAGCTCTTCATTGGCTCGGCGCTTCATTTTAACTACTCAGTTTAGCCAGTTCTTCTTCTTGAAGTTTTCTCCATAAAATTTTCCCGCTACTGGTTTTAGGGAAGTCCTGACGAAATTCTATCATTCTAGGATACTTGTAAGCAGCCATTCTTTCTTTTGCCCACTCTATAATTTCTTCTTCTGTTACCTGTCCTTCTTGCCCTGCCTGAAGGATGACAAACGCCTTTACCGTTTCTCCCCTTTTCTCATCAGGAACACCAACTACACATGCTTGTTGAATAGCTGGATGAGCATACAATAATGATTCTACTTCTGTTGGCCAGACTTTAAACCCTGAAGCATTAATCATCCGTTTTAAACGGTCAACCATAAAGAAGTATCCTTCCTCATCTACTCTTCCTATATCACCTGTTCGAAAGAAGCTTTTTCCATCCAACGTAATAAACGAAGCTTCCGTTTCCTCCGGGCGATTATAATAGCCTTTAAAGACCTGTGGTCCATTTACTACAATTTCTCCTACTTCCCCTACCCCAAGTTCTCTTAACGTATTTGTTTCAACAATTCGAGCATCAACATCAAAAGAAGGAATGCCAAGGCATTGTAATTTAGGTCTGTCTGGTGGATTAAAGTGAGTCTGTGCAATAGTTTCCGATAAACCGTACCCCTCTACAAATTGTAGACCTGTCAAATTGTGCAACTTTTCTCCTACCGCTGCCGGTAAAGGAGCTCCCCCTCCAGAAATGGCTGCAAGTGAAGAGATATTATAGGATGAAAGATTTGGGTTTGATAGGAAATCAATGAGCATTGTACTAATATTGACCCAATGTGTACATTTATACTTTTGAATATAATGTCCCGCCAGATCTCGATTCCATCTTGTCATACAAACCATTGAACCACCTGCTAGAATGGGCGCATGGAAGCTATGGACCATTCCTGTTACATGGAATAACGGTAAGGTCATGAGATGCACGCTATCACTCGTTGCACCAGACCAATGATAGGCACCGTAAATATTAGCTTGAACCGTCTTATTTGTATGGATACATCCTTTAGGTACTCCAGTTGTACCTGATGTATAAGGTAAGACTGCTATATCATTACTGTCTCCTTGATACGTTGAAGGCTCACGATCACCATTCAGACAATCCAGCCAATTATAAAAGCCTTGTTCCTGATAAACTACAGAAGGGCTTGAAACTTCTAAAGGTATATGGTTAATCTCCTCAGTTAAGTCAGCATATTCATTGTAAGAAGCGATGATGATAGATTGTAAACTCGAGGTCTTAACAAGTGGTTGTATACTAGGTAGTAATTCTTGGCCTACTAGTCCAGTCTTAATATCTCCATCCTGTATATAAAATCTTAGTTCATCAGGAGTATTCATTGGATTAATCGGAACAACAATGGCATTTACACGTAAGATTGCATAGAAGGAAATAACAAATTGTGGGGAGTTTTGCATAAAGAGTAGAACCCGATCTCCTCGTTTCACTCCGATTTCATGTTCAAGATACCCAGCAAGCTGATTGACCTGAAGGAATAACTCTTTATACGATAGTGCTCCACCATAATAATAAATAGCCGTCTTAGAAGGATAGCGCTTAGCTGTATATTCTAAGTTTTCATAAATAGTTGTCTCTGGAACGGTTAGAGTTGTAGTTAATCCTTTCGGCCAAAATTCATAATGAGTAGTTCTCATCTTCATCTCCTCCTGTACAAGTTTATATTTATGTAAACGCTTGCAAGATGTTGTAATATATTCGTGTGCAGCGGCAAATATACTAGTGAGGATGTAAAAAAAACTAGTTCTGTGCAATTAACTTGAGTTTTTGTGCAATTCAAGTGAACTAGTGTGCAATTACTCTCATGTACTGTGCGATTATCCTGAATTTGTGTGCAATTCACTATGTATCTATAAAAAAACGACCTTCTTGTTACCAAAAAGATCGTTTTAATCTCTAAATTATGGAACCAGCACAAGTTTACCTTGAGTTTTTCTCGATTGTAGTAGTTGATGTACTTGAATTGCATCACTTAAAGGAAACACTCCACCAACAATAAGTTTTAATTGCCCTTTTTGTAAGTAGGTTAGTAATTCAACCAGACTTTGCTGCATGAGTGCAGGCTTTTTCATAATTTGTGGCAAAAAGAAGCCGATTACTGATTGGTTTTTCCCCATGAGTACAGAAGGAGTTAATTTACTCTGTTCCCCACTAGCGGCACCGAACACAACAAGGCGACCAAATGCAGCTAAACAGTTCAGCGTTTGGTTAAATACCTTTCCTCCTACCATCTCCAGCGCCACGTCGACGCCTTTTCCACCTGTGGCTGCTTTTACTTGTTCTACCCAATCTTCTTCCGTGTAGTTAATAACTACATCTGCCCCTAGCTCTCTGGCCAATTCTAATTTCTCACTCGTGCTAGCAGTTGCGATAATTTTACCTGCTCCAAATAACTTTGCTAGTTGAACAGCAATCGTTCCAACACCACCTGCAGCAGCATGGATTAATACGGTTTCCCCTTCTTCTAACCGCCCCATTGTTTTTAATACATGATACGCACTTAGACCTTGTAGAGGAAGAGCAACTGCCTGATTATAATCTACTCCTTCTGGTAGTGGGATAAGCCCTCTTTCGTCTGCAATCGTATACTCTGCGTAACCAGTTGCTTTTTTACTGCCTAATAAAGTAACGACCTTTGTCCCAATCTGTACCGAAGTCACTTCCGATCCTACTTCCACTACAACACCAGCAACCTCTGCCCCCGGTACGAAAGGAAGTGGAGTCGGTACTACATATTGTCCTTCTCTTCTAGCCGTATCCGCATAATTAACCCCAATAGCTTTTATTTCAATAACTACTTCATTTGCACCAGGAGTTGGCTTTTCTAGCTCCACCATTTCTAATACTTCCGGTCCACCATATTGACTAAATTGAACGGCTTTCATCTCATTACCTCCCTGAAAATGATGGTTTACGTTTCTCTACAAATGCTTGAACACCTTCTCTGTGATCGGTTGTCGTGACCATCATTGCTTGAGTAATTCGTTCTTGTTCCAACATTTCTTCGAGAGTCGATTGGCCTGCTTGATCTACTAATTTTTTAACCATTCCATAAGCAACTCCAGGACCATTAGCAAGCTTATTGGCAAATCTTATCGTTTCATCTTTTAATGATTCTAGTGGAAAAACGTGATTTACAATTCCATATTCCAATGCTCGATCTGCCAGTAATGGCTCGGCACTAAAGAATAACTCCTTCGCACGATTTGGACCTATAAGACGAGGTAAGAAATATAATCCTCCACCATCGGAGATAAGTCCAACTTGAGCAAAACTTAAAATAAATTTTGTATCTTCAGCGGCTAGTATTAGGTCAGCTCCTAAGGCTAAATTAAAGCCCGCTCCTGCTGCAAATCCGTGCACAGAAGCAACAATTGGTTTAGGTAAGTTTTTCATTGTGATGATAAGTTCATTTAATTTTCCGATATGATCATATACTGCCTTTGGCGACGTTTGTCCCATTGTTTTAACATCTCCACCAGCAGTAAAGGCTCTTCCTGCTCCAGAAAGTACGACTACTCTAATTTCTTCATCTTCTGCAGCCTTTTTAAAGGCGTTTGTTAATCCTAGGATCATCTCTGGACTAAATGCATTTAAGCTCTCTGGACGATTTAATGTTAAAGAAAGCACAGGACCGTTTTGATGAATTAATAAATGTTCTGTGGACATTCGATTCACTCCTTATATTTTAGGATCTTACCGCACAATTCGTTGCAGATATAAGAAACACCCTATACAATCAACCATCCACCATCAGCTAGTAAATCAGAACCGGTCATATAGGATGCATCCTTTGAAGCAGCAAAGCAGATTACACTACTAATCTCTTCAGGTCTGCCGACGCGCTTCAACGCTGTACTTCTCTTAATGGCTTCTACGAATCTATCATTTTGTAAGCCTTGTTCAGTTAGTGGCGTTTCTACAAATCCAGGTGAAACAGAATTTGCACGAATGCCAAATTGTGAAAATTCATATGCCAGTGCTCTTGTGAAATTAATGACGGCTGCTTTTGCTGCACTATAGTGAGGGATGTGTGCACCCGCTTTATGCCCGGAAAGAGAGGCCACATTTACAATTGCTCGGTCTTGTATGCCATTTCGTGAACTTCCTTCAACCATTACTTCACCTAGAAATTTTGACACCAGGAAAACACTTCTCAAGTTAACATTTTGAACCTGGTCCCAATCCTCGATAGAAAGCTTCGTAATATTGTTATGAGTAGACCCACCTGCGTTATTTACTAATACATGGAGGTCTCCATATGTTTCTTTTACGTAGTGAGCCAAGTTTTTAACATCCTCTTCCTTTGTCACATCAGCAGCAAAAACATCGGCACACTGAGCTGAAAACTCATTCAGTTCTGCTGCAACTCGATCAAGTTTAGCTTTCGTTCTTCCCACTAAAATGACCTTTGCACCTTCGTTTGCTAATTGCTTGGCTGTCGCTTCACCAATTCCACTACCAGCACCAGTGACGACAGCAACGGCTTCTTTAAATCTCATCAGCATCATCCCCCTTTTTAAGTTTTTCATTTCCCCTTATCGGTATGAGTTATGACATATGAATCATTTAACAAGTGTACTGATTATCGCTATATAAAGAATCTGCAATATCACGGTTTCTTTGAATAAATCCGGTTGATTGAAAACGACTTAATGCTTGATGAATAAGAGGGAATACGGCTTGTTGTTCTTCTTCATTCGTTAACCCGCTTACAATTTTTCTTGTAATTCCCTCTACTTCAATAACTGAATCTTCAACAAAGGAGTTCGCTAGTTTTATTTTCAACTGTTCCTTTTCCTCTCCATTTTTTAAAGCAGCTTTTTCGGAGCGCAGAACCGCTGATTCTGTAGCAAATAAGGTAATGGCAATTTCAGATAAACGCATGACAATTTCTTGTTCTTCAACTATTCTTTCACCTAGCTTCTCATAAGCCATCCCTGTAAGAAGCAAGAAAATACGGCGTATTGTTGCGACTGCTTCTTTTTCCTTACCTAATAGCCCTTCGATTGTATTAGGATTAGACTGTAGCTCAAGCTGAGCTTTCGTAATTAATTCTTGTAGTGGAATTTCTCCTTTAAGTGCTTTTCTAAGTACATGGGTAGGAATTAATAAACGGTTAATTTCATTGGTCCCTTCAAAAATTCGATTAATCCTTGAATCGCGGTACATTTGCTCAACCTTATATTCCTGTATAAACCCAGCTCCACCATGAAGCTGAACCGCCTCATCTACTACATAGTCTAATGTTTCTGAACCATATACCTTACACAATGCACATTCTATCGAATACTCCATTAGAGCCTTACCAATTTCCCCAAGGTTAGTAGAATTATATAAATCTCCTAACACGTCCTCTAGTAGTTGAGCAGTACGGTATTGAAGAGATTCAGCCGCATAAATACGAGCTGCCATCTTTGCAATTTTCTCTTTAGTCGCACCGAAATCCGCTATCCTACGTCCAAATTGCTGACGTTCTTGAATAAATTGTATAGTTGTATCTAGAGCATGCTTAGCGCCCCCCATTGTTGCAGCGCCTAGGTTAAATCTCCCCAAATTAAGCACATTTAACGCAATCACATGACCTTTCCCAATTTCCCCTAATAGATTCTCTACAGGTACTAAACAATCCTCAAGAATAACAGATCGAGTCGATGAACCTTTAATCCCCATCTTCTTTTCTTCAGGTCCAAGTGATAATCCTGGAAAATCTTTTTCTACAATAAAGGCCGTAAACTTTGTTCCATCTACCTTTGCATAGACGATAAAAGTATCTGAAAATACGGCATTCGTAATATATAGCTTAGTTCCATTAAGAATATAGTGAGTACCTTCTTCGTTAAGTTTTGCTGTTGTTTTAGCTGCTAAGGCATCTGAACCTGATCCCGGTTCAGTAAGACAATACGCTCCTAGATACTCACCTGATGCTAATTTAGGTAAGTATTTTTGCTTTTGCTCTTCATTCCCAAAATAAGTGATAGGTAAAGTGGCAATACAAGTGTGGTTTGAATGGGCCACACCATAGCCACTCGAGCGACCAACTGCTTCTCCAACAAGTGCTTTACTGACCTTATCTAAACCTAATCCTTCATAGGATTCAGGCACACTGTGAGCTAATAAGCCTAGTTCTCCCGCTTTCCTTAAGAGATTTACTACTCTTTTAAAATCTTGATGTTCAATATCATCACGATAAGGAGCAACTTCTTTTTCTATAAATTGTTTGGCAGTTGAGGCAATCATTCGGTGTTCATCAGTAAAGTCTTCCGGAGTAAACAACTCCTTCGCTTCAATGGTCTGAAAGAGGAAACTTCCTCCATATTGATTAGATTTTGTTGTTACCATGTTTTGGTCATCTCCTTTTTAAGACTATTTCCCTGTAATACTGGTACGACCGGGAAGATTCCACATTGGGAAACAAAATCTATTTCCTCGGAATATCCAACCCTCTCTAACATCTGACCTACTCTTGTATCTGTCAGTGTGGTAATCGCATGGTCTTGATAACTTCTAAAAAATAATAAGGCTGCCTTAGCGGAATCTGTTAAATCAAGTGAGTGGTTTTTCGATAGGCAATCTAGAAAATAACCTGCTCCAAAGAAATCTTCTAAACAAAATTGACCAGAAGAACCTGAACACACGACCACGATGGTTTCTTCCTGACGTGTCTTGAGGACATGCTCGGCTACCGCTTCACCATTTAGCAGAGAGCAAGCATAAACATGTTTTGCCTTCCTTGACTTGTTAATCGCCACTGTTCCGTTCGTCGTTGATAAGATAACGGTTTTCCCATTTATCTGTTCCTTTAAAGCTAGTGGGTTAGGATCAAGAAAACCCTCAATTGTTTTTCCTTCATACTCTCCAACTAATACATGTTCCTGATTAGATAAACCAGCTCCGAATCTTCTTGCATCCTCACCATTTAAAACAGGGATTACTTCCTTTGCTCCGAACTGAAGGGCAGCTGTTATGGTTGAAGTTGCCAATAATACATCAAATACAACAGCAATCTTGCCAGAGCTCATTTCTTGCTCGTCTATATCCTCTTTCTTCAGAATGACATGAACCTTTATCATGGAGAGACCCCATTTCTTATCCCTATTCCCAGCCCTTTCTTGTCGTAAGAGCATAGGTAATCAAGCTTTTCACAAAGACATGTAAATCTTTAAATCGTGGGTCCTGCGTTTGGCCTTGCTTATAACGGTAATAGATCTGTTGACAGATAACTGCCAGTTTAAAATAAGCAAAGGTTGTATAGTAGTGAATAGTAGACAAATCCCTACCACTCTTTTTTGCATATTCCTCCACGAATTGCTGCCTTGTGTAGAATCCTTCATTAACGGTTACTGGCTCTTTGCCCGGTCCTTTACTTAATAACTCTGGGTCATCCTTTTCAATCCAGTAGCTCATCGCCGCTCCCACTTCCGCTAAAGGATCCCCGACAGTCGTCATTTCCCAATCAAACAAACCTACCATCTTTGTTGGATCGTCATAAGAAAATATGGCATTATTTAATTTGTAGTCATAATGGATAATGGTTGGAGCCTGTGAAGTTGGAATATTCGTCGCAAGCCATGTCGTAAGTTCCTCCACTCCTGGAATATCGTCCGTTCTTGCCCTTACATAACGTCCAATCCAACCGTGAACTTGCCTTTCCATAAATCCATCAGGCTGTGTCATCTCTACTAACTTTGTTTTCTTATAATCTATCGAATGGAGTTCCACTAATGTATCAACCATCGACGCAGATAATCCGTGACATAGTTCTTTCGTTACTTCAAGCTCTTTCGGGAATGTGGTATCGTAAACGAACCCTCTTCTTCTTTCCATTAAATAGAAGGGACTACCAACGATAGAAGGCTGATCAGAAAATATATAAGGCTTTGGGGCAAGTGGAAACACTGGGTGTAAATCTTTAAGAATGCTATATTCTCTCCCCATATCATGGGCCTTAGGTGCTACAGGTCCGTGAGGAGGACGTCGTAAAACAGCTTCCCACTCCCCAACCCTTAGTTCATACGTTAGATTAGAATGACCTGCACCAAACTGGTTAATTTCTAGAGGTTGATTGTCTAATTCGAAATGAGTTTGAAGGAATCGTAATAATTCCTTCTCATCTAATTGCTCACCCTTTCGCACAGGAATTGTGTCAAGAGTCCGGTTTATCTTGTTCATAAACTCACCTTCTGTATTTAGATTAATTAATCGCTACAAAACCTTCTAGTTGGTTACGTAGGCTCTCAGGTATTGGAGCACTCTTCTGTTCATGAAAATCAAAATAAACGATGGTAGCAGTCCCTTTTGCAATCACTTTTTTAGTTAGACTATCTACAATATCATGATGTAAAGTAAAGCTTTTTGTACCTATATGTGAGACCGTTGTAATAATCCTAAGAGCTTGTGAAAAGTATGCTTGATCAACAAAATCACATTTCGTTGACGCCAGTATAAAGTTCCAATTTTTCGTTTCCATTGGGTATCCTAGCTCTTGAAAGAAACGAACTCGTGCTTCCTCTAGATAGACGAAGTAGCTTGCATTATTAACATGACCTAACGCATCAGTCTCACCAAAACGCACAACGACTTCTATTTCATAATTCAATTCATTCACCTCTATTTATGAGTAAAAACAGGTTTTCTTTTTTCAATAAAGGCAGTAACACCTTCACGTATATCTTCTGTTTGAAAAACTTCTGTAAATAATTCTGCTTCTCTTTCTATTCCGGCTTCTAGTGGCATTTCCACTCCTTCATCAACAGCCTTTTTAATACGAGAAAGTGCTTGAAGGGAATGTCTGCTAATCTGACGGGCAACCTTCAATCCATAGCTTACACCCTCACCTGTAGGAACAACTTCATTTACTAACCCAATTTGTTCTGCTTTATTTGCTGTAATGGGCTCACCAGTGAACATCAATTGCTTTGCCTTTGCTTCTCCTATTAATCTTGGCAATCTTTGAGTCCCGCCACCTCCCGGAAAAAGTCCAAGCTTAATTTCAGGTAGACCAATTAAAGTATGCTCTTCAGCTATCCGAAGATCACAAGTAAGTGCTAGCTCACAACCTCCTCCGAATGTCATGCCGTTAAGAACAGCAATGGTTGGTTTCTCAAATTGATCAATAGCATTCAAAATGGCATGAGATTGCATAATAGATGCTTTCATATCAGGATTTTTCATAAGGTTTGGAAATTCCTTAATATCAGCACCAGCCATAAAAGCCTTTTCACCAGCCCCCGTAAGAAGGACGGTAACAACCTCTTCATCTGCTGATAGCTCATGAAAAATATTACCTAACTCTAGTGCCACCTGCTTACTCATCACATTAAGCGGAGGGTTATCTATGGTTACAATCGCAACTCCATCAAGTTTTTCAAATGTAACAAATTCAGCCATTATCTCTTCACCTCAACTGGTTCATAGTCATAAAATCCTTTTCCTGTTTTACGTCCTAAATGGCCTTGCTTAACCTTTTCTTCTATACATGCTGGTGGTTGATCTGCAGGATCACCTGTCTCTGCAAATCGTTGTTGCATCACATAGTACCCTACATCAATACCTGATAGATCCATTAACTCAAACGGACCGATCGGATGGTTTAAAGCTTTTCGGCAAATAATATCAATATCCTTATAATCAGCAATTCCTGATTCATATAAGGAAACTGCCTCACGTTGGAGAGCACCTAGAATCCGGTTTGCGATGAAGCCCGAAATTTCTTTTTTTAGAAGTACACCCGTACGATTCATTCGCTTACAAACTTCCATCGTCAACTGAGCCGTTTCTTCTGAAGTTTGTTCACTCATTACTACTTCCACACAATCCATCACAAGCGGCGGGAAAAAGAAATGCATATTACAAACTTTATCAGCTCTATTAGTTACCTCAGCAATTGAAGAATTTACTATAGTCGAACTATTAGAGGCTAGGATGGCATGAGGAGGTGCTAACTGATCAAGTTTTCTGAATACCTCTCTCTTCACGTCTAGTTTCTCTACGACTGCCTCAATGACAAAATCCGCTTTTTTAGCCTCTTCCTCTAAATCTACAGAAAAATGAAGTTTTGCAAATGCCGCGAGCTTTGCTTCCTCTGTTATCTTTCCTTTAGCCACCCATTTTTTCATAATCCCCTGTAATGTTGCTTCTGCTTTTTGTAGAGCTGCCTCATTGACATCTTGAATGGTGGTTGTATACCCACCAAGTGCAGCTAACATCCCAATTTGATGACCCATTTGACCTGCTCCAACTACCAATATTCTTTCAATTTGATTCATGTCTCTATTCCCCCTTACTAACCGGTCGGTATGTAGTGATTATAAGTCTCCCATCTTTCTTTCAAGATAGAAGCTTTTTCTAAATAAAATTCATATACCTGTTACAAACTAAATTGTTTAAAAGGGCCTTACCTAAGTTCAATTCCTTGTAGAATCATATCAACAAAAATATTTGTTACTTCTTGATCAGAAGTTTTACCACTTGGATTGAACCATTGATAACTCCAGTTAGCTATGCCTAAAATGCCGAACGCAACAATATCTGATTTGAGGTTTTGTGTAAACTCTCCTTTATCTTTCCCCTCATCTAGCAAACCTTGTAAATTTAATCGGAAACGATCACGCTTAGGAATAATTTCAGATAAATGTTCCTCGCTTAAATTTCTCATTTCACGGAAGAATACCCTAGCGCTTGGTCCATCTAACTCAATGTTTTTTATAAGCATATAGACGATATCATAGAGCTTTTCTTTACAATTTTTAGTCGTGTCTCCTAAAATCAATTCCTGCTGAGCATTAAGATCATTAATATAGCTAATATGGATATCCATCAATAATTCTTCTTTAGAGGAAAAATAATAGTAAAAAGTTCCCTTGGTCACCCCAAGACTGTCCACAATATCTTGAATGGATGTTTCTGTAAATCCCTTCTTTTCAAATAGACGTATGCTTTGTTCTGTAATTCGCTCTTTCACCTTTTTGTCCCCTTGCCTCTAGTAGTTTTTTTCGCGATTATACCACAAAAAGGTATGTTTTTCCTTTATAAGTAGGCTCTTTTTCATAACGATAAAATACAGCATTTATCGTTAAAAAGTAGGCTTGACCAAGATAAAGTAGATTAAATGTAACAAAGTTTTAGAAAAGAGCCTATAAGAAAGGGGAATTCTCCCCCTCCTTATTAATTTGTTTGCTTATTTGATAATTCTTCTTTTATCACACGACGTAATATTTTGCCTACGCTTGTTTTTGGAAGCTCTGCTCTAAACTCTACTAATCTTGGAACCTTGTAAGCTGACATATTCTCACGACAGTACTGAATAATTTCATCTTCTGAGACTTCTTTTCCTGCCTTTGGAACGATAACCGCTTTAACGGTTTCCCCACGATATTCATCAGGAACTCCAACTACAACAGCTTCCATAACCGCGGGATGCTCGTATAGAATTTCTTCTATATCACGAGGATAAATATTAAAACCACCAGCGATAATCATGTCTTTCTTACGATCCATGATAGATACATACCCTTCATCATCCATCCTAGCAATGTCGCCTGTATACAGCCAACCATCACGTAAGGTATTAGCTGTCTCCTCTGGCATATTCCAATACCCTTTCATCACCTGAGGACCACGGATGATTAGTTCACCTAATTCACCAGGATCCACTTCAGTTATACCTTCAGCTAGGTCCACAACTTTATATTCTGTAGATGGATATCCAATACCGATTGTCCCTGGTTTTCTTTCTGCAAAATTAGGATTGCAGTGAGTAACTGGTGAGGCTTCTGATAATCCATACCCTTCTAATATTCTAGCTCCCGTTTTTCTTTCAAATTCGCGTAGAAGCTCTACTGGCATTGGTGCACTTCCACTATTACAAATGCGGATACTATCAATACCGTATTTTTCTGCTTCTGGATGATTTGTAATAGCTACATACATCGTAGGTACTCCTGGGAAAATAGTTGGTTTTTCCGCTTGGATTGTGTTTAATACTTCTTGCAAATCAAAACGAGGTAATAGAATACTGCTTGATCCCGTAAAGATTGCAAAATTCATACAAGCTGTCATGCCAAATACGTGGAATAATGGAATAACTGTTAAATACCGCTCTTGACCAAATTGAAGGTCGTCTTTATAGAATTCTACACATTGATAAATATTGGCAACGAGGTTACGGTGTGTGAGCATAGCTCCCTTTGAACGCCCTGTGGTTCCTCCCGTATACTGAAGAATGGCTACGTCTTCTGCAGGATCAATATCTACATAACTCACTTTTCCATTTCCGGCAGCTAAAAATTGCTCAAACATAAGGTCTGGTGTGAACGTTTGTTCAGTAGGTTGAAGACTTACAACGACTACTTTCTTCACACTAGTCTCAGATTGAATCGCTTTTAAGCGAGGATATAAGGCATCAAAAATGACGATTGTTTCTGCACCAGAATCATTTAATATATACTGAAGCTCTCTCTCGACGAGCATAGGGTTCAACTGCGTAACGATTGCCCCGACAGTCAATGTTCCATAATAAGAAATGACATATTGTGGGCAGTTTGGGAGCATGATAGCGACACGATCTCCCTTAGTCACGCCATTTTGTTGTAATGCGGAAGCGAAGGCTCCTACTAATGTAGATAATTCTCGGTATGAAATTTTTTTATGATAGAAAGTTAATGCATTGTGATCTGGATATGTTTGTGTGGTATCTTGAAGAATTTGAGGCATTGTCTTGTTGGGAATCTCTATTTCTGTAGCTATATGGTCTGGATAATTTTTCAACCAAGATTTAGTACTCATTAACATTGTCCTCCCAAAAATTGTAGAATATATTTTTTTATCAATTTCATTTTCGGTAATGAATAGCCTAGACTTAATAGGTTAAAGCTCCACCATCAACAAGGATACTAGTTCCGGTAATATACGATGATTCATCTGAAGCAAGGAATAAAACCGTGTTGGCAATTTCATCTGGGGTACCGACTCTTCCTAGGGCATTAGAAGTTGTAACGGCTTTCCAAATTCGGTCATCCTCTCTCCACTGATCCACAATAGGTGTATCTATAACTCCTGGAGCCACTGCGTTAACACGAATTCCTTTAGTCCCATATTCAACAGCTGCATTTTGCGTCAAAAGTATGACCCCTCCTTTAGACGCATTATAAGGTGCTAAATACTTCTTACCTTTAAATCCTAAAAGGCTGGAGGTATTAATAATGGATCCGCCCCCACGCTTCATCATCTCAGGAATAACATATTTCATGCCTAGAAATACACCTTTTAGATTAATATCAACTACCCGGTCCCATTCCTCTACTGAAAGATCAGCTAGCCTAACGTTGGAGTTGCCCACTCCAGCATTGTTAAAAAGAATATCAATACCGCCAAATGCCTCGGCCGATTCTTGGACTAGCAGCTTAACCTCGTCTTCCTTGGAAACATCAGTCCTAACAAAGATGGCTTCATACCCTAATTTTTTTATTTCTTCTAGGGTTTCTGCTCCCTTCTTCTCGTCAACATCAGAAAGAACAATCTTGGCACCCTCTCTCCCGAATACAAGTGCTGTTGCTCTTCCAATTCCGGATGCTGCACCTGTTACTACAGATACCTTCCCTTTAAGCCTCACTTTTTTTCACCTCCTGTGAACTCTTAATTGATTCCCCTACATTGCGTGTGAGCCACCATCTACAATGAGTACATCACCTGTTACAAAGTTTGATGCATTAGATGCTAGGAATAATGCAGCACCTTTAAGGTCATGGTCACTTCCCACTCTTCCAAGTGGAGTTGTTTCCAAAATACGATCTCTGCCTCTCTCAATTAACACTTGCGACATCTTTGTTGGGAAGAATCCTGGTGCGATAGCATTTACATTAATATTGTATTGCCCCCACTTCACCGCAAGATCTTTCGTAAATGTAATGACAGCACCTTTACTCGTGTTATAACCAATCGTATCCATATACTTAGGATTTGTACCACCTAAGCCTGCAACGGAAGCAATATTAATAATTTTCCCGGACCTTTGTTCAATCATTGTTCTCCCGACCGCTTGAGATACTAGGAAGGTACCAGTAATGTTTGTATTCATTACTTTTTGCCAAGCTTCTAACGGCATATCTGCTGCTGGTGCTCCCCAGGTTGCTCCACTGTTATTAACAAGGATATCAATAGTGCCAAACTCCTTTAACGTTTCCTGTACTAGATGATTTACATCATCTGGATTTGTTATATCGCATTTCAATGCTAAGGATTTTACACCTAACTCTTGCAGTTTTTGACTGACCTCCATGCAGGCTTCCACTTTTCTTGAACAGACGACTACATTGGCTCCAGCTTCAGCAAACCCAAGAGCAATTTGTTCCCCCAGTCCTCTTCCTCCGCCTGTAACTATTGCTGTTTTACCCGTTAAATCAAATAGTTGTTTAACATGCATACAAAGGCACCCCTTTCTTTCTACTAATCTCTATACTTCTTTAACTCTAATCTTGCAAGCTGTGCTCTATGAACCTCATCTGGACCATCGGCTAATCGTAATGTTCTAGAGTTAGCCCACATAGATGCTAATGGGAAGTCTTCACTAACCCCAGCAGCACCAAATGCCTGGATGGCACGGTCAATTACATTTAGCGCCATAGAAGGAGCAACTACCTTAATCATGGCAATTTCTGCTTTTGCTTCTTTATTACCAACTGTATCCATCATATAAGCAGCTTTTAACGTTAATAATCTTGCTTGTTCAATTTCGATTCTTGAATTGGCAATCCATTCTTGGACAACTCCCTGATCGGCAACACGCTTCCCAAAGGCAACCCTTTCTTGAACACGCTTACATAAAAGCTCGAGTGCACGTTCTGCTGCCCCAATTAATCTCATACAATGATGGATTCTTCCAGGTCCTAGTCTCCCCTGTGCAATAGCAAAACCTTTCCCTTCACCCCAAATCATATTAGTAGCCGGGACTCTAACGTTCTCAAAATGAATCTCTGCATGACCATGTGGTGCATGATCATAACCAAACACAGGTAAAACTCTTTTAATTGTCACACCTGGTGTATCTAAAGGGACTAATATCATCGATTGCTGTTCATATTTTGGAGCATTTTCATCATTTTTCCCCATCACAATAGCAATTTCACAGCGAGGATCTCCTGCTCCAGATGACCACCATTTACGACCATTTACGATGTATTCATCTCCATCTCTTATAATACTTGCACGAATATTGGTAGCATCTGAAGAAGCAACATCTGGCTCTGTCATTGAAAAACATGAACGAATCTTACCTTCTAATAGTGGATTTAACCATTCTTCTTTCTGGGCTGCACTTCCGTAACGAACAAGTACTTCCATATTCCCCGTATCTGGAGCATTACAGTTAAATACTTCTGGTCCTATAGGAGATCTACCCATAATTTCACATAACGGCGCATATTCACTATTTGTTAGACCTGCCCCATATTCACTCTCAGGGAGAAACAGATTCCAAAGCCCCTCTTTTTTTGCCTTATCCTTTAACTCCTCCATAATGGCAGGAACAGCTGACCATCTTGATTCATGAGCATTTACTTGCTCTTCATAAACTTTCTCATTTGGATAAACATGCTCCTCCATAAAGCTGGATAGCTTTTGTTGTAAATCTTTCACCTTATCAGAGTACTCAAAATTCATTTCTTTCCCTCCTTCAACTTACTAACCGGTTGGTATGTAACCCTATCTTCAATATACTACTTTTATCAGAAAATTCAAGTAACAATTTTGAAAAAGTTACCAAACTATACTAAAAAATATTAACCGATAGTAAAAGTATACGAATCAGTAGTTAACTCTATGAGTAATTTAATAGATTTTTAGAGCTTGTCTAACATCTAATGTTCACTCTGCAAAAGTGAACATCTATTAATCTATCTAGATTTAGCAATAATTCCATTATGAACCTTAATATAGCCATGACGTACTATATCAAATCCTGCTTCATACACATATAAGCCCATCTGTTGAATATTCATAAGTTCTCGGTACGTGTGATTCATAACATCTGCCATTATTTTATAATAGAGCCTTGTTTTCATTTGATCTCTTGGTGTCGTCATAATAATATAACCATTAGGTTTAACAAACTTTCTATGCATTTCGAGGATATCAGGTTTATGTTCATCAGGAACGTGCTCAAGTAATCCAACACTTAAGACAATATCAAATTCTTTTCCATATTTAAGATTTCTAATATCATCCACGACATACTCAATAGTAAGCTGGTCTTTATACCACACTTTTGTACTACCTGTTGCTAAGTTCGTTCCCAAGAATGGATAGGAATCTGGGAATTCCTGAAAACGATGTGTTTTACAGTAATCATCATAATCAACAAGAACCACTTCAGCCCCCGGATACATCGCGGCAAGCTGCATAGCTTCATAACCTTCTGCAGCACCTAAAAATAAAATTTTAGGTCTTTGAACATCCAATCCTTCAAATAATGCTCGCTTCCCTCTTGGATCCCATATTCCATCCTCGATCCGATGTACATAATTCCATAGTCTTAGCTTTATATGATCACCTATTGCTTCTTTTACTTCACCGAAACGGAATTGTTTCACATGGCCAGAAAGCGCTTTCAAATTTCTGTCTAACTCAGCAGGGACGTCTTTAACAAACCATTCATGAAAGGACCTATTAAAGAATTCCCAAGAGGTTTTTACTGGCATTTCCTGTTGATGTTCAAATTCCCAATCAGTACGATCCTTCGCCACTGTTTTGACTTCATACGGACGCCCAACATCCTTCCACGAAAGCTGTGACCAGTCATTTACTAAATTAGCATTTAAAAATTGATCCTTTACATTTTGTGCATTTCTCAACTCTACACGGTAACTTGGCATTAATAAAGTTGTTTCTAAATCGTTTTCACTATATGGATAAGCCCCCTCATTTTCCTGAACCAACATTAGCAACACCTCCATTTATTTACAGATTTAATATCTCATATAGGAAACATTCTCGTCAATAATATTAGAATTTTCTGAACTTATTTTCTGCCTTATTTGAATACTTCATCCAAATAAAAACTGACGACAGTGTCGTCAGTTCTTAATTAGCCTTTATATTCACCGTTATTCTTAGCCGCTTTTTCTTTTTTAGCTTGCTCTTTATGCTTTTTATTTGCGTTAGCACTTCCAAATTCATGTGAGAATTCGGAATCAATGACACTTGAATCAAAGCCTTTTTTATTTTTTTGCTGTGGGTCATTCTTCTTCGTACGCTTAGCCATATACTCACCCCTTCCTTTTTTATAGTTTTGCTTCCTATAAAAAAATTTATTCAAGAGGTAAGTCAGACACACTATTCGTTATTCCACAGTTTATATAAAGCCTGTGTTCCGCTATTTTCTTCGCCCGATTCAGCAATTGTTTCATATAATTGTTTTGCTAGAGAAAGTCCAGGTACGTCTAAATTCATTCTTTCTGCTTCATCTAGAGCAATCTTCATATCCTTTATGAAATGTTTCACATAAAATCCAGGTTCAAAATTTCCTTTAATAATTCTTGGGGCTAGGTTAGATAATGACCAACTACCAGCTGCACCTGCTGAGATTGAAGCAAGAACATTTTCAGGATCTAAGCCTGCTTTTTTTGCATATATGAGCGCCTCACATACTCCAATCATGTTAGTTGCAATAGCGATCTGATTACACATTTTTGTGTGTTGCCCCGCCCCTGCTTGACCCTGAAGGACAATATTTTGACCTAGTAATTGCAAAATAGGCTTCATTTCTTGAAAAGCTTCTGCCTCTCCTCCAACCATAATTGTGAGAGTTGCATTTTTCGCACCCACATCACCACCTGAAACAGGAGCATCTAACGAGAACATACCTCTTTCTTTTGCTTGTTCTGCAATGTTTGCAGCGAGGCTAGGCGAAGAAGTCGTCATATCAACAAAATATGTACCTGGCTTTGCATGGTTTAATAAACCTTCTTGGCCAAGATAAATTTCCTCAACATCTGAAGGATAACCAACAATTGTTATAATAGCTTCAGAATGTCTTGCAACATCAGCAGCTGTTTCACACCAAATAGCTCCAGCGTCTAATAATTCTACCGCTTTTTCCTTTGTTCTTGTGTATATGTAAAGATCATATCCACCCTTTAGAAGATGTGAGGCCATACTTTTCCCCATAACCCCTGTTCCAATAAACCCGATTTTTTTTACACCCATCGTAGTGATCTCCTCTCTCATTAGTGATCTCGTATACTTTTTTGTCTCTATCTTGAGGCTATTTTTATACGGCTTTTCGTATAACCCCATTCTATTAGGCTCTTTTCTAAAACTTGTTGCTTTTCAATCTTATATTTCAGCAATTTCGCCATATTCAATATGATTAAACTGAGTATTTAAAGCTTAGAAAAGAGCAACTCTCTAAATTTAAAGCAGAGACTTTGAATTAACAAGTAAAAATCCGGCTTTTGGGATTTTTACGAAGCAACAATCTATACAAAAACAGCCTTCTATTATAAGCTTAATCTAGTGCTAATACAGAAAAGATGATGTTATGACTAAATAGATCTCCCCCATAAAAACAAGCATTGATTAAATAGTAATCAATGCTTGCTACTTAGATTATTCTTCTACTTTATCAATTAACCACTCGTCACCTTTTGTTTTTAGGGTTAAGGTTTGCGTGATCTCGCCTTCTTTTAGTTCATTTTTTCCTTCGGCTTTTTCCTCTACGAGAGTCTTGTTCATGACCAACTTAACAACTGCACTGCTATCTGACTCTTCTACGACTTCTAAGCTAACCACTTCAACATCGTAATCAAATTGTGCAAAATCATTATCATAAAAACCTCTTAAAGTTACGTGCTGTGATGAAAAAGGATGTAGAGATTTTAAAACTGTATCCGTATTTTCCTTATCAATGCCGTCTACATACATATTAACTGTACCTTCAACAGAATTAGTAGAAGGAGCGTCTCCAGATGCAGCGCCATCACCTTCTCCGCCACCACATGCTGCTAATGCTAATACTAATAGAGAAGATATAAGTGCAAATAACCAATTCTTTTTCATTGTGTACCCCCGTAGTTCTTTATTTTCTGAAAACTTTAAAAACAGTATATCAATTAGCTTGAACCATTTCAATATTCAGAAAAAATAAAATTAAAATTTCGTAATACATCTTGACAATTATTATAGAGACATAGTGAAATCTAGAATAACCTCGCTTAATTTTCCTGGATCTTCAATCATTCCTAAATGCCCGACTCCCTCTAATACAACTTGTCTTATTAAAGGAGACTTATGCGAGAATACTTTTTCAACAGGTATAATTTGGTCATCCTCACCTGCAATAAGCAAGATTGGCACATTAGATTTGATCAGTATTTCGTTCCGATCAGGACGCTCTCTCATTGCCCGTAAAGCACCTTTTGCTCCTGTTACACTAGTGTTTAGACCAATTTCTCTAACATGTTGTACTTGATCTATCAGTAAATTTGAATTTTGGGGTGAAAATAATTTAGGAACTAGATTATTAATTAATGGTTCTATTCCACTTTCACAAATTAACTCAATATTACGTAGCCTACCTTCTTTTGCATCTTCATTATCAGGAAAAGCAGTTGAGTGCACTAACCCAAAACTAGACAGTATTTCAGGATAATTCCCAGCAAATGCCAACGTAACATATCCACCAAGAGAGTGTCCAAACATCTTTACTTTGTTTAAGTTAAGTTCTTCTAATAGTAGTTTTATATCTTCTGCCATGTCATCAATAGTATAAACTTCATTGATAGCACTTGATTTTCCATGCCCCCTTAAAGCTGGCGCAATCACTCGGTGATTTTTACTTAGCAAAGGAATAACCTCTTCAAAGTATCCAGGACTTCCGCAGAAACCGTGAATGAGTACAATGGGGTCACCACTACCTTCATCTATGTATGACATTGTTACGTTATTTACCTTTTTACTATGTCTTTTGAGCATCCATTTTCATCCTCTCACTTATTACTTTACATATTCAAACTTCCCTTTTACCTTATATTATAAACTAAGGCTCTTTTCTAAAACTTTGTTCCTTTTCAAACTAATTTTCATTCTAATACTATTTAACCAGAGTAATAATTGTTAGAAAAGAGCAACTGTCTCTGTTTAAAGCATTGAACACTTTACTACCGAGTAAAAATCTGGATTTAGGAATGTTTTAGTAAGCAACAAGCTATACGAAAAGAGCCTAAACTAAAGATTACAATTGTTATCGTATTAAAAAAGCCTCTCAAGGAGAGGCTTCCGTTAGACTGCTTTTACTTTTTGTCTATTGAAGAAATATTGAGAGACGTAAAGAAGAGCAAAGATGATAATTCCAATAATATCACTGATACCTTCAGGGTAAATCAGTAGAAGACCTGTAATAAAAGCGATAATTCTTTCTAGTGGATTCATCTTTCTTGCCCAGAACCCTACCATAGCAGAACCTATGGCAATCATCCCTGTAACAGATGTAATAACTACCCAAATGATGCCTAGTAACGTTGTATCAATCATTAACATCTCTGGAGAAAGGACAAATATATACGGAATGATAAACGCTGCAATTGCCAATTTGGCAGATTGGACCCCGGTCCTTATTGGTTCTCCACCGGATACACCCGCTGCAGCAAAAGCTGCCAATGCAACTGGTGGTGTAATATCAGCAATAATACCAAAGTAAAATACGAAAAGATGCGCCGCTAAGTCTGGTACCCCTAATAAAATGATTGCAGGAGCTGCTATTGTTGAGGTAATGACATAGTTTGCCGTTGTTGGAGACCCCATTCCAAGAATAATGGCTGCAATCATCGTGAAGAACAGTGTCGGAATTAATAGACCACCTGATAAGTCAACGAGTCCATTTGCAAGCTTTAACCCTAACCCTGTCTTCGTTACAACCCCAACAATGATACCAGCTGAAGCTGTTGCAGCTGCGACAGCAAGTGCTGTTCTAGCTCCATCTACTAGGGCATCAATAGCATCTTTAAGTCCAATTCTTGTTTCCTTATTAATCGCACTGGCTGCAATGGTGACGACAATGGACCATAAAGCGGCCTTTGTCACACTCATACCAGACATCAACAGGACGATAACAGCGATGATTGGAACAAGTAAATAAATCTTTTTTAATACTTCTTTTCTGTCTGGCATCTCTTCATCGGACAATCCTCGTAGTCCAATTCTTTTTGCTTCAAAATGAGTCATTATCCAAATTCCTGTAAAATATAGAACAGCTGGAATGGCTGCTGCTTTGGCAATATCCCAGTAAGAGATCCCACCTATGAATTCAACCATTAAAAATGCTGCTGCTCCCATAATTGGTGGCATTAACTGTCCGCCTGTAGAGGCTGCTGCTTCAACAGCTCCAGCGAATTCTTTACGATACCCTAGTTTTTTCATCATTGGAATTGTGAAAGAACCGGATGTTACGACATTCGCAACAGAGCTCCCGCTAATCGTACCTTGTAAAGCACTAGAGAAAATAGCTACCTTTGCAGGTCCGCCTGTAAGCTTTCCTGCAATAGAGACAGCAAGATCATTAAAATATTGCCCTACTCCAGTTTTCACTAAAAAAGAACCAAATAACAGGAATAAGAAGATAAAGGTGGCTGATACTCCAATTGGAGTCCCTAAAATACCTTCTGTCGTAAAAAACATGGATTGTACAATTTGTTCTAAGCTTAATCCACGATGAGCTAGGAATCCCGGCATATAAGGTCCAAAGTAAGCATATAGCAAAAAGACAACCGCAATAATCGTAATTGGCAGTCCAACCGCTCTTCTTGTGGCTTCTAATACTAGTAGGATCGCTAATAATCCAACAACCATGTCTAAGATCGTTAATCTTCCTACTCGCAATACTAAATCTTGAATCATCAAAGGCCAATAAGATCCTACGATTACCCCTAGAATAGATAATAGACCATCATACCAGGCAATTTGCAACCTTCCTTTTTGTTGATGTAAGTGACTCTTAACAGCTGGAAATAACAAGAAAATCAAACCAAGGGCAAACCCTAAATGAATGGAACGCTGTATTTGTGCAGTGTAGACCCCAAAAATTGCGGTATAAAGCTGAAATAGTGAGAACGATAAAAGTCCAATAAATACGATCCACCCTATAACTCCGGTTAGTGACCGTGTTCTCGCCTCAGGATCATACTTCTTCAATATATCTTGCATATCTTCCGATGATGGCTCATGACCTTGGTTACGGTTCATGTAATTTCACTCCCTTCCAAACTTCCACATTACTTATTTTCCTCATTTTTACTCGGACCCAAGATCCTGGTGATACATAATTCCCTAATTCATAAGTAACTCCATCAATAATTAAGCGATGGTTTGATACTACTTGACCAATTCGTATATCAAGGTAAGGGAATTTCCTCGTCATATTAGTAATATGCATTTTTCCATTTTCTATCGTGAACTTTTCTCCCTCCGAAGGACCGGAGGGCATTCCGATTGCATAATCCTCGTAGATCAATTCAGTCTGCATAATTAAATCTTTAGGAATTATTTTATAAATTTCAATAACATCACTAAGGTGAATGGAATGGGTATAGAGGATTTTAAATGATTGTAAATTTTGTGTTGGATAATACACTTCTATATCTCCAGTATTCCCAGCTTCAAATACTAGGCTGTCTTTATACGGAAAAAAGAGTAGAAGCAAGATGATCCATATTACCCCCACTAGAAGTATAGTTTTTTTCATTTTGACACCACAAATTCTTTACATAATATTTACTGAATTAAACTTTTAAGATAGGAAGCACAATTCAATGTAAGTATCGATCTTCCCATTGCTAGCAATATGCCCCCACCTATGTAAAATGTCTCTCTCTCTTGAAAAAAGATAGACTGAGCTCTCAGTCTATCCTGTTAATACTATTTAGAGTATTATTTCAAGCCTTTTTCTGTGAAATACTTATCAGCTCCTGGATGTAGTTCAATACCTAAACCATCCAATGCACTTTCAGCTGTAATAAGCTTACCTTTCGCGTGAGTAATCTTATCCGTATTTTCAAAGATTGCTTTCGTGATTTCATATACCGTATCTTCATCAAGTTCAGCTCTTGCCACAAGCATTGCTAGTACTGCAACAGTTGTAGTTTCAGTTTCCATTCCATATGTGCCACTTGGAACAACGTCTTTCGCATAAAACGGATATTTCTGAATTAGCGCATCAATTTTATCTTGTTCAATTGGAATAAGCTTTACACCTTTAATTGCAGATAAAGCCTCTACTGAGCCTGTAGGTGTACCAGAAGTAATGAAGGCTGCATCAATGTTACCATCTTGAATACCTTCAGTTGATTCATCAAAAGCTAGATTTTGTGCATCGATGTCATCAAAAGTCATTCCATGAGCTTCAAGAATTTGTTCAGCATTGGCATACGTTCCACTTCCAGGTGCTCCTACAGAAACTGTTTTACCAGCAAGATCTTCAACAGAATTGATTCCACTATCTGCTAGTGTCACAATCTGAACTGTCTCAGGGTATAACGTTCCAATCGCTTGCACATTTGTAATTGCATTACCTTCAAACATTAGAGTACCTTCATTAGCGTAACTAGCAATATCTGTTTGTACAAATGCAATATCTGCCTTGTTATCTGCTAGAGATTGCATGTTTTCTTGAGACGCGCCAGATGATTGTGCAGTCGCTTCTATGTCAGTATTTTCATTAACAATATCTGCCATAGCTCCACCAAGAGGATAATATGTACCTCCTGTACCACCAGTTACGATACTAACAAGCTGTTTTCCTCCACATGCCGATAAAATCATTGACAGGCCAAGCATTAAGATGAAACCGATAAATAAACTCTTTTTCTTCATTTTTACTCCCCCTTTTCATTTAATGAAGCTAACAATCAATGATAAACAATAATCACTTCTTGAAGTTCCTTAGAAGCAATCTCTGTTTATTTGTACATTATAACAAGCACCCCTACTTTTTTCCACCTTTTCGGCTATATTTAGCGCTATTGGTAGGGTTTTCACAAATCAAGAATATTTAGACTATAAAGATCTTCCCTTACCAGAATCACTAATTTCTAACAAAGCTTCAGGATATGGTTCAAAATAAGTTTGCTCCAATAAATAGTCGTTTTCAAAACGAATAACCCATGACTTTAAAAGGCTAGTTACACTACTCAATGGAATTTTATTATGACGATACTTAAGCAAAAGCTCCTCAAAATATTCCTTTTCTTTTTGATGAAGCTCTTTTTTAAAGTAGCCCATAATGTGCTGACACACATTGATATGAGATTGATCCCGAGGTCTTCTTGCGAATAATCGGTGAAGTTGCTCTTCATAGTTTGAAAAAAGTTCATCTAACCCCGTTTTTTTATGACTAGCAATAATACGACCCAACTCTTTCTGGACGGTCTGATTGTAAGCCATAAACAAGTACTTATTATTCGTATGAAACGAGAGTAAGTTCTTAAATGAATGCGTTTCATTTTTTACTCTTCTGAAGCTCGCAATGGTAAATAACTTAATATAAAAGTGTTCACGTAATAAGAAGTTATGAAGTCTTCCTTCTTCCTCCATCACGATATATGGAAAATAATCTTTAACAGCCTGAGCGAAAAAGCCACTTGTCTTTCCAATGACAGGTGATTTCTCATGTCCACTATAGACTTTAACATCCTTCATTCCACATGTAGGTGATTTACTTTTCATAATGAAACCATCAACCTCAGGTAGATGTTTCAAAAACGTTTCGGAATAGTCAAGCATTTTTTTAGTTAAATCCTCTTGAGTAGAAGGTTGCAATAACCTATTTTCTCCTTTAACTTCTACAATCCGAATGGTATCTCTCGGAATACCAAGACCTATCCCTACCTCTGGACAAACAGGGATAAACTGTACAAATTCCTGAAGTTTTCTTACAACTGGATCACTAATCACATCACCGTTGTATCGACATTTTTCAAATTCTAAACACTTACTAACAACAATTACTGGTTTGACAAACTCAGGCATATCATCCCTCTTTTTTCATGCCAACAAGCCAGATTATGAATCTCCTTTAAAGGTATCCTTAAACTTCTCTAATTCTGGGTCTTCTTTCGGAGTATAGTCAAAGCTATTTTTAAACTGATATGGATTCTTAGGGTCCATATCAATAGCAATGCCCATTTCCTTTCCAGCAGTGGCAGTCGTATCATTGATTATACTTTCTTGTTTTCCATCTGGATGGAATTGATGTTTATGTTTATTTTCTCTCGATTCCTGTGATTCCGTCAATTTTAACACCTCATTTATCTTTTTACTAAATTTATGTTTTCCAATGAGGTTTTTCACTATGTAATTTATTACGTAGTATTTTATTTAGCTATAAAAAAAAGCAACCAGATGACCTGATTGCAAAAGGTATTTATGAAGAAATGTGCCTTGTTTGGGAATATGGGAAAACAAGAAACTTTCTACACTTTTACTATCGGTTGTTCATTCAGATTGTTTACATATTTTTGTTGTAAACATTTGTTAAATATTCATTTTCTTTATTCGCATATATATCTTTAGAAAAAACCAACATCCGATTCAATTACATGAATAGTTCCACTAGGTTCGACCAACATTAAGAAAAAATATAAAAATAGAGGTGTTACCTTGGGTGCTATAGAGAGAAATGGCTATATGTTTGAAACGGAATACAGTGTAATGCAGCAAAAGGGAGCGGTTCATGTGTATAAAGAGGGGCAATTTGTTAAAGAGCTAGACTTCACCTTTCATGGACAATCGCCTGAGCCTAAAATAATTGAAGAATTAATAGAGAATTTCTTTCAGTAATTCAGACAAATAGTTTGAAATTCCTCTATATTTTTTGTTAACTAAGATTATCTATAAAAAGTAGGTGATCAATTTGAGTGTATTCTATAAGGAATTATATGTATTTAATCAACAAAAACCAGTTAAAGCCATTATACGAAATTATACAGAGAATGACTTTGATTCCTTAATTGATATTCAAAAAGCCAGCTTCCCTCCCCCGTTTCCAAGTGAATTGTGGTGGAATAAAGAGCAATTACATAACCACGTTAGCTTTTTTCCAGAAGGGACACTTTGTGTGGAAATTGACGGGGAGTTGTGTGGATCTATGACCGGCTTACTGAAGCACTACACACATGGAGATTCTCATCAAACATGGGATGAAGCTACAGACTCAGGATACATTAAAAACCATGATCCTAATGGAAACTCCTTATATGTAGTAGATATATGTATAAAACCTACATACCGCAAGTATGGTTTAGGAAAATGGATGATGCAGTCGATGTATGAAACAGTAGTCGCCTTAAATCTTGATCGGCTTTTAGGTGGCGGACGGATACCTGGTTACCATAAATATGCGGATTCTTTAGCTATTGATGGTTATGTTCAGAGAGTAGTAGATGGTGAAATATATGATCCCGTTATTACATTCTTGCTTAAATGTGGAAGAACTCCTGTTGAAGTGATTCCCAACTACTTAGAAGACGAAGAATCGCATCATTACGGTTTGTTAATGGAATGGAAAAACCCATTTAAAAAATAGAACTGCCAATTACGGCAGTTCTACTAGTGTTAATGGTTTCGGACTAGGTTTCCCTATATAATAACCTTGCGCAAAATCATACCCAAGAGCACGACATAACTCTAGCTCTTCTCTTCTTTCAATTCCTTCTGCTAATGTTTTGATATCATATGCCTTCGCAACTTCAATTATTCTCTTTAATCGGTCTAGTTTATCAGTGGACTGGTCACAGAAAGAAATTAACTCACGATCAATCTTTGCGTAATTGGGACGAAGCTCCTCTAATAACTCAATGGTTGAGTATCCTGCCCCGATATCATCTAAGGCAACATTAATACCCTCATGTTTATATGCTTCAAAAATTGCTTGTAGATGGGAAACATCATGTATCTTTTCCGTTTCTACGACTTCAAAAACGAGATCACTTGGATCGACATTGTACTTCTCAATATTTTCAAATGTACTCTGTAAGCAATGCTTAGGATTATAAATGGAAGACGGAAGAAAATTAATAAATCGTAACATACCTTTTGTTAAGTTTTCTGATCCATATTTAATTGCCTGTTTCCTTGCATTACCATCAAGCATTGCCTGAAGTCCCGCTGATTGAGAAAATGTAAAAAGTTCATACGGTGTAAAAGGGAATTCAGGATGCGATGAACGTAGTAAAAATTCATATCCTACAATTTTATCGTCTTTCAACGAAATAATAGGTTGAATATGATTTGTAAAATATGACTCTTTAATCACATGAAATAGCTTTGGTTGTTTAACTCGACTATAGATTTCAGCAAATGGAAGCATTTGTGGAAATCTAGCTTGTTGTTGCTGTTTATCTTCAATTGAAGTATATAACTCTATTTTTGAACCGAACTGCTCTTCTACAATTGTGTGAATGGCTTCAAAAGTTTGGAGGAGTTGTTCAATAGAGTGATATTCAACGGTACATGTAGTTGCTTCACTAGAACGAATATTGGTTGGATCAATCGCTGGTAAGATTGCCCGTATTATTTCTGGAAACCTAGAAAACATGATGATAAAGCCTTCATTTTCATACATATTTACATCAGTGCATTGTGTACAAGACATGATTTTTCCTTCCTAACTCTTAATTTAACTTTACTACCTATCATAACGTGCTTTTTGCTTTTTTTAAATGCCTTTTTTCGTTGCTTACGTAAAAATCCCAAAGCCGGATTTAAAAAAGAAAAACTTGGCAGCTCGCCAAGTTTTTGTTATTCAGATTTAACAGTCAATTCATGTTCTATATGTTCATGAAGTTCCTCATTTTGTAGATGAACAACTACAAAGTATGTCCCTTCCTCTTCAAACTGAAAAGTCGATTGATATACACCATCTCGCACTTCTTCCGCCTGTATAAATTCATGCCTACTCTCATGTTCTCCCCAAATTTCAAATTTCACCATGGAGTCAACAACTGGATTTCCTTCAAGCACTGGCTGAGCATCAAGTAAGATAGGTTTCCCACTGATTAGCTCATCATGTTTAAAATCAATGGTTAAATTCCCCTCAGTATGGCCATCATGCTCATGCGAATGTTCTGTTTCATGATCATTTGCAACTGGATTTCCTACTTTCAACTCCGTTCTCGGCATTGCATGCTGATCTCGTGCCGTAACATGTGCAACAATAATGTAAGTTCCTTCTTTTTCAAAAGTTTTTTGGATCGTATAAATTCCATTATCGGTATGCTCTCCCACAATCATTTCATGGTCGCTATCGATGTCTTTCTCAAAAACTTCAAAGCTTACATCACTTGCATCTTCCACAGCTTCATTACCTTGCGTAACAATTGCATCGACCTTTACTGTTTCACCAACTTCAAGCTGATTTTTCTCAATTTCTATTTCTACATTTATAATCTTCGGTACTTCTGTTTCTTGATTTACATTTGTGCCATTATTAGTTGAGTTATTACAAGCACTAATGAACAAAACCAATACACCTGTAAAGATAACTAGTAATCTCATCTTCAAACATAAACACCCCATCTATATAAGATCTATCAATTATTATAGTCTATTAAACCTTTTCCAAAACGATACAGCGTTGACAACTTAGTGACAAAAGGGGGCTGTTAAATCTTATAAAAAGGCTCGTTATAATTGGTTGTTGATTTTCGTTACGGGACGCTCGCTTTCCGCGGGCGGGAAATGAAGGATATTTTCACTATCGTGAAAAATCCCACTCCTCGGCGCTTCTCACCTGTGGGGTCTCGCGGGATATCCCGCAGGAGTCTCGCATCCCTTCACTTCTATCAACTGTGTAACTATCACAATGTTCTTTAACAAAGTCCTAAAAAAAATCCCTTAGCAAAGTAAGGGATTACATTTATTATATAGATATTTTCGACAAGAGCTCTTTACACAGATTATATATCAATAAAGAACTGAAAATCAGGATGAACATACATAACTTCAAACTCATCTGAACGACTTAGGATGGTATATAGATCTTCCGGAGAAAACCAGAGATGGTCAACAGGAAATGAATAATTTGCACCATAATGATAGCTCAACCAGACAAGCTTTGAACAATAAATGTATTTCCATTCATCGGTGATCGGGGTACTAATCGTGAAATAAAATAGTGGCTTACTTTGCCCTTCTTTTTTGTATTCCTCAAACTTTTTTAAATATTTCTCTGCATAGGTCGCAGCTTTCTCACCCATCTCTTGATTTTTCGGTCGAAAATGGGCATACATAGGGTGATATTTTGTAAAGTCTGATATGGGAGCTTTTCGAACAATAGGATCACTTATAACCGCTTCAATTATATTTTCTTTGTCCACCACCAATGCTGAGTGTCCCATATAACCGTAAGGAAGCCCACCTACATTGTCACAAGCAACTAATATATCTCCTGCTCTATAGTCACTTTCAATCTGTTTCTCGTTCTCTGGCGTACTAATATTCATTCGGTGAGAAAAGGGACTTATTTCTAAGTCATTCTGTAAGTACCCAGATAAAACATATGATTTAAGTTCCTCATCTAGTGGTACTCTGAGTTTAGAATTTGTTTCTAGTTTATATAAACCTACATACTTCCCATTTAAAAATACCTCAACAAAGGGAAATGTTCTATTCCCTTTATTAAACAAGGTAACATAACCATCTTTTTGTTCAACAAAAATATCCTTCAATATGGCTCCCCCCTCTTACAAAAGGTATTCACATTGAAGGAGATAGATGTCGTTTACAAAAAATTATAAAAAGGACTTTTGTGTTTTATTTGTTTTAACCAAGTATATGTGTGAAAAGTGCTCTGTAACTGCCAAAAATAATGCGACAACAATTGCCCCTAAAAATGTCACTACTGCCCCATCCATCCATATAGGGAACACATAAACAATGATAGTTGCTGCGATAAAATCTAAAAATGTACTAGTCCATACACTTCCTTCTCTTAGGAATAAATATTCCATAAGAGTACCTGCTATCGCTAATGTTAGCCCAATTAAAATAGGTTGAAACATATTGGTAAAATTGACATTGGGAAGAATGTAAGCAGAGAGAGTCACAACTAGTGGACAAATGATAACTTTCATAAACAAGCTTGTCATACTGTACCTCCTTTATACTTAGACTCTTTTCGTATATATTGATGCTCACCTGATTTCAAAATCCGGATTAAAAGATCCTTTTCTTATATTCTCCTAATAGGTTGTGGACTATTTACGGTCACCTATCATGTTTCCCTTTATGGTATCGAAAAGCATACGAAACGCAACAATAAGAATGTATGGCTAATCTACATTTACTTATAGAAGTTTTTTGGGGGAGGAGGCTTTTACTTGAGCAATCACAACGAAAATGAATTTAGCTTTGTCTTATTAAGACTCTTAGAAGGCGGAAAAAAAGAAGAGATACAAAGACTCTTGGATGAACTACATCCATACGACTTTGCTAATTTATACAGACTTCTCCTAGAAGAAAACCGTAATCAGCTATTATCATTTTTATCTATAAATCAAATTGCAGACCTAATTGAAGAGCTAGAAGATCATGATCTACAACTTGAAATCTTACATAAACTTGGATTTGAAACATCAGGGAAAGTATTAGATGAAATGGATAATGACGATTTAGCCGCTTTACTTGATGTCTTATCACCTGAACTCATACAAAAACTTTTATCTGGTATGAAAAAAGAGGAATCAGAGGCAGTTCAACATTTAATGAGTTACCCCCCAGAAACAGCAGGACGCTTAATGACAAACCGATTTGTCTGGATTCGGGACCATTTTACAGTAAGACAAACCGTTGACAAGATAAAAATCTTTGCTGAGTACTCTGAAACAATAAATTATATTTATATTATTGATGAACAAAAGAAATTGGTCGGAGTTGTATCTTATCGTGATTTAATCCTTGCTGATATTGATTCTAAGATAACTGATATTATGTTTGAACGTGTTATATCTGTTCCTGTATACATGGACCAAGAGATAGTTGCAACTTTCTTTGAGCGCTATGACTTCTTAGCTGTTCCAGTAGTTGACGAGGATCACGTTTTAAAAGGGATTATTACCTTTGATGACATTATTGATGTCGTCATCTATGAAGCAAATGAAGATATTGAAAAACTATCAGCCACAGGAAAAGCTATTGATTTTGATACGAAGGCACTGGTCGCAGCCTACCGTAGGTTACCATGGCTTATATTACTATTATTTATTGGAATTATTTCAGGCAGCATCATTAGCGGATTTGAAGATACGTTAGAAAAAGTTGTAGCACTTGCTTTTTTTATGCCAATGATAGCAGGGATGACAGGCAACACAGGAACACAATCATTAGCAGTCATTGTAAGAGGGTTAGCTTCACGTGAATTAAACCAAAAGGCCGTTAGGAAGGTTATTACACGTGAGCTTGGAGTGGGCTTCTTAATTGGTCTCATTTGCAGTGCGTTAATTTCTGTTATTGCTTATGTATGGCAGGACGGAAATATGGTGCTAAGCCTTGTGGTCGGAAGTTCACTTTTTATTACTCTCGTTATTGGGACGTTAGCAGGTACGATCATACCTCTTATCTTATATCGTTTAAATATAGATCCAGCTGTCGCTTCTGGCCCATTGATTACAACGATCAATGATATTTTCTCTCTTGTTACCTATTTCGGAATTGCTACTTTATTTATCAAGTATTTATTGTAGTAACGAAGAAGAGGAATAGCTAACCATTCCTCTTCCTCTACTTATTATCTTGCAAATACGTGGTTTCCTATTTTAATGGTAACCGGTCTAGATTTAATCCATTCACTTTGTGCAGTTTTAGGATTATAAAAATATAAAGATCCACTTCCTTGACCACGGTACATCAAAGCTTCTTCAACAGCTTTTTTAGACGCTGCATCAGCCGCAAGTTTTATCGTTCCATTTGCAACAGGAGAAAAAGCATAATGTCCACCTGAAGAGACCTCAGTAATTACACCGTGGACAGAGTTAGGGAATAGTTTACTATCAACACGGTTTAACACAACAGTGGCTACAGCTACTTTGCCTGCATACGGTTCACCCTTTGCTTCTGCGTATACTAACCTCGCAAGCAGATTTCTTTCGTAGCTTGTTGGTATGCTAGGAATCGTAATTCTTTCACCAGCATAAAGCATAAAGTTGTTTCTATTATTAATCTTTTGAATAGCTGCAATAGGCACACCATAATGATTACTTATTCTTGTAAAGGTATCGCCACTTTTTACGGTGTATGATGATGTAGTAGCATCTGCTGCATGGACATTAAAAGAAAGTATTGTAGCAGTCAGCGTTGAAGCAATAGCTAGTTTTTTCATCCAATTCATCTATAAAACCTCCTAGTATTTTGCTCACCTATTAAACTATCAGCTTACTAAGAGGTTTTCATTAACCAAAACTTCCCACTCAATTTCAAGATAATAAGATTCCTTGTTTACTAATACTTCCGCTATATACTGGTAATGTTATCCAACACACTTTTTTGATTGATTTTTCATTATTTCTTCCTAATATATGAATGGTTAAAAAGAAAAAACCTACTGAGTGACCAGTAGGCTTTAAGTAATTCATATTTGTCCTTAGTAGATAACTTTCTAACGGGCAATAACGGTAGGGAATCCAAATCCAGAGGCATAATCATCACCAGCCGCTGCACCTGAACCACCTAGAATATCATTTGCTTTTGCTCTCGTTTGAAGTTCTGTCCGTAGTTGAGATGCTGTCAGATTTGGATTTAGTGCCCAAATCTTTGCGGCTAAACCTGAGACATGTGGAGTTGCCATTGATGTACCACTAATTGTATTATAGCCTCCATCATACCATGTAGATTCAATAGCACGACCAGGTGCTGATACTTCTACATCTCGTTCAACAATGACATAATCTCCATCTGTATCTGGATTCCCTCTAGATGAGAAATCTGCTACACGGTATGTGCCATTTTCTTGTACATCTTCTAGAGCTGCAACAGCAACGGCATCAACCAGTGCACCAGGATAACCTATCGTATTAGCATTTGGTCCACTGTTCCCTGCTGCCGCAATAACTAAAACACCTTTATTGTAAGCATATGTTACTGCATCAGCAATTAAAGAGGACTTACTGCTAGAACCTAACGACATTGAGATAATAACATCTACACCTAACGCAACGGACTGATCTGCTGCATGTGTGATGGCAGCTGCAATATCGTCTGAATAACCAGAACCGCGATCACTTAATACTTTGTATGCCCATAACTTTGCTTCTGGGGCAACTCCGTAAACGCCTTGCCCGTCAGACCCACCATCTGCTAGGACAGTACCTGCTACATGCGTTCCATGACCATTTCCATCGTTACAATAGTTATACACAAGACTTGATTTTCTCTGAGTAAAGTCTTTACATTGTTCTAAATTGTTTGTTAAATCAACATGATTAATTGTTCCGGTATCCAAAACAGCAACTTTTACTCCACTTCCTCCAGTTGTTGTTTGTATAGTCGGATTTTCATAAATAGCCTCAATCCCCCATGGTGTTTGGTCATTAGGCACAACCGTTCTCGTACCAGTTGCAGTGCCTGGTTTTGCACCAAGAGTTAATTGTTCAACCAGCTCAACTTTTAGGTTTTTGTTTTTTTGAAGGGCAATATACTGCTTCTCTGTTACTTCTGTAGTGAATCCTTTTTCTTTAAAATCCCAACGCACTCCATAATCAGCCTTCACATTTTTCTTTACTGCCTCATTTTTTGAGCTAATTAAAACACGTACCTTTTCCTGATTCACTACTGCTGCTCCAGCACTTGTAGAATACATGGGTGTAATGAAAGCTGCAACCATTAGTATGCTTCCCAGTATTTTTAACCATCTCATCTACAAACCCTCTCCCTTTGTAATAGGATTTTCTACTATGTAGTTAAGTAGAAGAAAACTCCTTTTTCGGAATTTTCTCATTAATCATATCACGTATAGAAAAGAGTTTGTATTGGGAAACAACATAGATATTTTCACTAATTATATAGTGTTTTTAAGTGATACTTTCCCAACATATGTAGTTCTTTTTTGCTTCATACAAAATAAAGCTAATCCTTTCATATGAAAGAATTAGCTTCTAGGTTCATCTGTATAAGTATAAACAACGGATCCTCCATGTTGAGCAACACCACGAAAGTGTTTAAAATCGCTTTGTTTTACAAGCTTTTCACGAAAGATTAGAAAATCTTCTTTTTGTACAAGGTATTCTTCCAATTCTTTGTTTCTAAGTTTGTCTAATATATGTTCAATGTCACTAGTATTCATTATATATATTTCTCCTCTATAGATTAAGGTTATTTCTGAATAACACCTATGTTTAACTAGCAAAATAAAAAATAAAAAAAGATTGCATAAAATTTTCATCATGTACAAAACATATACACGAAGCAAAGATGAAGGGAGGGAAAATTCAATGGCAAACAATAACTCAAATCAATTACTTGTACCTGGTGTACAACAAGCAATTGATCAAATGAAATATGAAATTGCACAAGAATTTGGCGTAGACCTTGGACCTGAAACTACATCTCGTGCTAACGGTTCTGTAGGTGGTGAAATTACTAAACGTCTTGTTCAAATGGCAGAACAACAATTAGGACGATAATAACCTATAGTAACTATTTGTAGTGCGCCTACCGTAATCAAGCTCTATAAATAGCACGTGCACAGAACACACATCAAGAATAACAACAGCTTATACTAGGCATGCACACACCATGATTTGCTTGATTGCGTATGATAAGCTAGACACACACTAGAATTTACACCCATGCCACTAAGCTAGACGTACAACATGAATAACAACAGGCTTAAGCGGCTAGAACTCCAAACACGAATATACATCTATGCTTGTTAAACGTTACACACACCATGAAGATACTTCAACAATAATAAGCAAGTACACACACCATGAATGACAACATTGCTTATATACTACACATACGAAGTGTATTTTACTCACAAAGTTAATAATCATACACGCAAAATAGTAACGAAAAATCCATCCAACTAAATGAAACAAGTGAAATGCCCTTTACACACATAGATGAAGCAGCTTTTAGCTGCTTCTTTTTTGTCTCTTCTTTCCTAACAACTACTTTTTCTGAAGTTAAACTCACTTTTAACGATAACGATAAATGCCTTATTTTAGTTTCTGATTTTACTCGTTTAACCAACTTATTAATGCAGGATAAAGGCGTTTTCCATCTTCGTATCCCTCGTTATAAAGTTCAATAAGACGATCGCGATTACGTTCAACACGTCCCACCTTTAACGGAGTACGAGGTTGTATAACAAAAACGTTTCCTTCACTTTCCCTAGTTGAGATATATTGTAGTGTTTCATTATAGAAGGTTGCTCTATGTTCCATCTGGTCAAGTAAGCCGGGATAATTCCTATAAATTTTTGATGATAGCCATGACCTTTTTGATGAATTCTTTTGATATCCTTTATTTCTAGTTAGGATGACTACATTTTTTGAATATCCTTTATTCTCTGCACGTTTCAGAGGAATCGGATCTGATATTCCCCCATCTAATAACTTCCTGTTATCGTATGAAACAATGGGAGCTGCAAACGGCAAAGAGCTAGAAGCTCTTATAATAGTAAGCAAATCTTTACCATGATGTTTATTATTAAAATAAATTGTTTCTCCCGTTACGCAATCAGTTGTACCGATTTCAAAAAATTCCTCTGCACGATAAAATGTATCAAAATCAAAAGGAACTAATTCATTTGGGATCTTATCAAAAATAAAATCCATTCCAAATAGCTGTCTTTTTTTTATAAAATTTCTAAATGACAAGTATTCAGGATGTTTAATGAAGTCAATATTGACTTTTTTATTTCTCCCATTCTGCCTCGATAAATAAGAAGCTGCATTACATGCTCCAGCAGATACACCCACATTATAAGGAAAATAAAGATTCTGTTCTAATAGATATTCCAGTACACCCGCTGTGTACACTCCCCGCATGCCACCGCCTTCGAGAACTAAACCAGCACTCACCATATGATCATCTCCTCATTATACAAGGTCGATTGTTACATTAGAAATAGTTTCTATGATCTACGAAAGATAAAAGAGCTCATTAAACTATGAAAATACACTAATGCAAATAATTTATCATTATACTACCATATATTAATATAATGAATAAGAAAAAAGGTAAAATTCACCTATTTCATTCCATTTTTAAGAAGATTTTATTAGAAATTTCCTAAATAACATAACGAACTACCTATGAAAATTTTTTCAAAGAATTTAAAAAATTCCTTTACCTTTTCTGGATTTTATTGCAAACTATATTTTAAGGTATGTGAAAGGAGAGATGTCACATGAAAACTGCTTCATTAGGAGACATAATTGAATTCAAAGACGGATTACAGGGGATAGTTGAGAAAGTAAACGAAAACTCAGTCATTGTTGATCTCACATATATGGAAAATTTCCTAGACCTTGAGTTAGAAAGACGTACAGTTGTTAATCATAAAAATTACAAAATCATTGGAGCTGTAAAAGCATAAATAGTACGCTCTGTTTAAGAACTATGTTTGTTGACTTCACGGTTGATTGAAATGGAAGATTTCCGTTAGGCTTGCAAAGGAAAATTACAACATAGTTGAACAGAGTCAGATAAAAAGCACAATCTTCAAAGTGAAGGTTGTGCTTTTTCAATATCTCTATATAACTAATGAACTAATAAAATACAATCCTACTATCTTTTTAGTTGTGAATTCTCTATTTTTCTGTTATATTATTCCACAAAATTGAATATTTTGACCTAAAACAGGAGTGTATGTATGAGCTTTAATAGGTTAACAGACGAACAGTTGTTAGAAGCGTATTTGACTGCCAAAAGACTTGATATAGATTTGGAATTTCAGTCTCTCTTACTAACTGAAATAGAAGCAAGAAACCTTACTAGTATCTTAACAAAAGTTACTTTATATCATGAAGACAAAAAAACATTTTATTTAGTGATGTCATATGATCAGAAAAAGAGTGAATAAATTCTACACTGTTCGAACTTGTTAGGCCAATAAATTCTTCACATAAATAAACGATGCTATTAGTATGAAATAGCATCGTTTTTTGAATTTTAGCGATTATCAACCTTTTCTGGATACATATCATGATTCATGAGGCGATGTTCGGCAATTTGTTCATATTTCGTGCCTGGTCGACCATAGTTTGTATATGGGTCAATTGAAATCCCCCCACGAGGTGTAAATTTCCCCCACACTTCTATATAACGTGGATTCATTAATTCAATAAGATCGTTCATAATTATATTCATACAATCTTCATGAAAATCACCATGGTTTCTGAAGCTAAAAAGATACAGCTTTAATGACTTACTCTCTACCATTAGCTCGTCTGGAATATAACTAATATAGATCGTTGCAAAATCAGGTTGATTTGTTTTAGGACATAAGCTTGTAAACTCAGGACAATTAAATTTCACAAAGTAGTCTCTATTTACATGTTTATTTTCAAATGTTTCTAACACGTCTGGACAATATTCAAACAAGTAGTTAGTACCTTGGTTACCTAATAAGGTTACACCTTCTAGTTCAGAATCTTTTCTTCCACTCATTCTCATTACCTACCTATCTATTAAAATTAAACTCCTCTTTTATTTCCCCATACTAGTGTATGAAGTTGAGGCAGCACTTTTACATCATTCATATCCTTAGACTTAACCACTTCATCTATTAACCATTCATATTTATTTAAAAGTGATGAGACAATTTCGGATTGCTCATTTCCATATACATTATCGTTACCTACTTGTACGTAAAAAGGAACATCTGGATAACGCTTGTGAATATTTACGGCGTACTCGAAATCTTCATTGTTAAAGACAACAACCTTTAAAGATAAATGGTTTTCTAAATCTGGAGATGTCAGATTCTCAATAATATTGGAAAGCTTCTCAAAATCAGTGCGCATTCCAGAACTTGGTGGTTTAGGAGATATAGTTATATCTTGTATATCCGTTAACCAATCCTGCCATCTTGATCCCTGTGTTTCTAACCCTATTCTAATGTTATTCTCTCTTAATAATGTAACGAGGGAGGATAAGTTGGCTAATAATGCTGGGTTTCCACCCGAGATCGTCACATGCGAAAACTGATCTTTACCAAGAAGTTTTAGTTCGCTCCAAATCTCTTCTGCCGTCAGTTGCTTAATTTCATCCTTCGCAGAGCCGTCCCATGTAAACGCAGAATCACACCATTTACACTGATAATCACAGCCTGCTGTTCGGACAAACATGGTTTTAGTACCAATAACTGCCCCTTCACCTTGAATCGTCGGTCCAAAAATTTCTAATACTGGAATAGTCTTGTTCACTACTTTTCACTCACTTTCGGACGGTAAACAACGTAGCTTGTAGGTGTTTCTCTTACTAACACCTGCAAGCACTTTGGCTGATTAGGCAATGTTTTTAGATGCGCTTCAATATTCTCCCAAATTCTTCTCGCAATTACTTCAGTTGTCGGAAAATGATTAGAAGACTCATCATTAAAGTCCTCTTTATGGTCATTCATGATGGTGTGATCATAGCGTGAATGAACAACCTTCTTTAAATCCTGAAAATTAACGAGAAAACCTGCTGAATTCAGCTCGTCACCCACGACTGTAATATTTACGAAGTACGTGTGACCATGAAGTTCACTGCACTTTCCAGCATCAGCATGTGGAATAAAATGAGCTGCTGCAAAATGCATATCTTTATTAAGTTCATATGAATAAGAATGGAGTACCTGCGGATAAAACTGCTGAAGCATCTACTCACTCCTTTCCTTACTTTCTAAATAATCATGAAGACCTTTTCTACGTAAAACACATGCTGGACATTCGCCACACCCATCTGCAATGATCCCGTTGTAACAAGTCAGCGTTTTTTCTCTGACGAAGTCTAGACCACCCAGTTCATCAGCAAGAGCCCAAGTTTCTTCTTTATTGATCCACATCAGAGGAGTATGAATGACGAAATTATAATCCATTGAGAGATTTAACGTTACATTTAGAGATTTAATAAAGACATCTCGACAATCTGGATATCCACTAAAATCAGTTTCACATACTCCTGTAACAATATGACGGGCCCCAGCTTGTTTAGCGAGAACAGCTGCAAATGATAAGAATAACAAGTTTCGACCATCCACGAACGTAGTTGGAAGTTCTCCTTCTTTTTGTTCAATCTCAATATCATCTCGGGTCAGTGCATTCGGAGCCAATTGATTTAATAGTGACATATCTAGCACTGTGTGTTTCACATTAAGTTCGTTTGCAATCGAGGCAGCACAATCTATTTCTAATTTATGTTTTTGGTTGTAATTAAATGTAACCGTTTCTACTTCATCAAAGTGCTTAAGCGCCCATAACAGGCAGGTCGTACTATCCTGACCACCACTAAAGACTACCACTGCTTTCTTTAAAGTCATAAAAAAAGCCCCTTTCTTTATTAAAAGAAACGAGAGCTATTTCCCTATTACTATTGGCAGCACAGAATAAAACGATACCATTAGATATCGCTTGACCAATAGTTTTTTATAGAGGGAGTTTACGAACCTCTCGTTTCGTTATGCACAAAACAATGTCTATATTTTCACCCTATTAACTATAACATAATTCACGGTTTCGACAAGTGAAAATAATCAGAGGTAAAAATAAATTTACTGGATGTTTATCATTCTTTTACTTTCCTGTCACCGTTACTTTATATGTACTTTGTATACAACTTGTATATTTATACTTAGTTCTTCCTATTTATTTCGAGTGGAATTGACCCTTTTCAACAATCCCTTGCAGGAATTGTCGTTGAAAATGATTACAAATATCTGAAAACTTTTGATATATTTTGTAAATACGTAGGGACTTTTTTGTTATCAGGTATTATTTTATGATTTTTCCCATAAAGATTGTAAACAGGAGGAGATTATACATGAGCACCCGTACACAGTTTGATGAACAATTGATATCACTCAAAGAAAAACTTCTAGAAATGGTTTATCAATCAAAGCATGCGATTGACCAATCGATCATTGCTTTACAATCACAAGATCTAGAGCTTGCACAAAAAATTATTTATGATGATAAGGAAATTAATGAGCTCGAGAAAGAAATTAACGATATGGTTATCAAGAATATTGTAAAACAGCAACCTGTTGCATCTGACCTTCGACGTTTAATGGTCGCTGTTAAAATTTCTTCTGACATTGAAAGAGTGGGAGATTTAGCTGTTAACATCGCAAAATCCACATTGTTTATCGGAAAACAACCTTTCTATACTTCAACTGAAGCAATCCCCGAAATGGCAAAAGTTGTTCAACAAATGCTTTCTGATTCCTTAACCGCTTACCATGAGGAAGATATACAAAACGCCTATGAGATTGCAGCAAAAGATGATGTGGTTGACCGTTTGTATGGAGAGACTATTCAAAAGCTCCTAAATTTAATGGCTGTCAGACCAGAAGCAGTCCCGCAACTTACCCAGCTTGCTTTTATATGCAGATATCTTGAAAGAGTAGGCGACCATGTGACAAATATCGCGGAGAACATTATCTATCTCGTTAAAGGAGAAAGAGTAGACTTAAATTTTCAGAACTAAACTTCTATAAAAATGAAGAAAAAGCGCAACAAATCCGTTGCGCTTTTTCCAATTATGCAGAATATAAAGCTTCTACTTGTTTTTGAAGGGCTTCATTTTCAAGGTATTCATCATATGTCGATTGCTTATCCACAATTCCATTTGGAGTAATCTCAATAATTCGATTTGCGATTGTTTGAACAAATTGATGGTCATGTGAAGTGAATAACATCGTCCCTTTGAAAGAGATGAGCCCATTATTCAAAGCAGTAATGGATTCTAAGTCTAAATGGTTCGTCGGCTCATCTAGAAGAAGTACATTTGCACCCGTTAACATCATTTTAGAAAGCATGCAACGAACTTTTTCTCCCCCAGACAGTACTTTCGCCTTTTTCATAACTTCCTCACCAGAAAACAGCATTCTTCCGAGGAATCCTCGTAAAAAGCTTTCCGTCTGGTCATTTGGCGAATACTGACGTAGCCAGTCTACTAGATTTAATTCGTTGTTTTCGAAGAACTTGGAATTATCCTTCGGGAAATAGGCTTGGCTTGTCGTTACTCCCCATTTGTAGGTTCCACTATCTGCTTCCATTTCGCCCATTAAAATCTTAAATAGAGTAGATTTAGCAATCTCATCTCTACCAACAAAAGCAATTTTATCTGCCTTATTAACAGTAAAGCTTACATTATCAAGTAACTTAACTCCGTCAATTGTTTTAGTTATTCCTTCTACTCGAAGGAGATCATTACCTACTTCACGTTCCTGAGCAAAATTAATATATGGGTATTTACGTGATGATGGTTTAATATCATCAAGTTCAATTTTATCAAGAAGCTTCTTTCTAGAAGTCGCTTGTTTTGATTTAGAAGCGTTGGCGCTAAAACGCGCAATAAAAGCTTGAAGCTCTTTAATCTTCTCTTCTTTCTTCTTGTTTGCATCTTGAGACATTCTAGCTGCTAATTGACTGGATTCATACCAGAAATCATAGTTCCCCACATAAACTTGTATTTTCCCGAAGTCAAGGTCTGCAATGTGAGTACATACCTTATTTAAGAAGTGACGATCATGGGAAACAACAATAACAGTATTTTCAAAGTTAATTAAGAACTCTTCTAACCAGCGGATAGCATGAATATCCAAGTGGTTGGTCGGCTCATCAAGTAAAAGGATATCTGGTTTACCGAATAGCGCTTGTGCTAATAATACCTTAACCTTATCTCCACCTGTTAAGTCAGCCATTTTCTTGTGGTGTAAATCTTCACCGATACCTAATCCCTTTAATAGGATGGCAGCTTCTGATTCAGCTTCCCAACCGTTTAATTCGGCAAACTCTCCCTCAAGTTCCGCTGCTCTCATTCCGTCTTCATCCGTGAAATCAGCCTTCATATAGATGGCATCCTTTTCTTGCATCACTTCATAAAGTCGAGCATGACCTTTAATGACTGTGTTTATCACTTCAAATTCTTCATATTCGAAGTGGTTCTGTTTAAGAACAGCTAATCGCTCACCAGGCGTAATAATTACATTACCTTCTTGAGCCTCAATTTCTCCTGACAAAATCTTTAAAAACGTAGATTTCCCTGCCCCATTTGCTCCTATTAGCCCATAACAGTTCCCGGGAGTAAACTTAATATTTACATCATCAAAAAGCTTACGATCACCATATCGTAGCCCTATATTTTGTACTGATAACATACCTGTTCTAATCCTCCATTCTAATATACACTTCGGTTATTATAGCATAATCCCACTATAATAAGATACTTTTGAACGAAAGAATAGCAAAACAATCCAACCAGTAGTTGTCTGACTTACTGTTAGAGTTGTCATATAGATTTAGACTACGAATAAGTAAATCCCACACTAAATATGATGGGCATTCCTTTTACGACTTCTTGAACATAAAAAAAGTAGAGTATCATCACTCTACTTTTCATCGCCTAACTTGTATTCAAATTATCTGTTTTCGTTGTTATCTTTTTCTTCCGTTACTCCCTCACCAAGCTCATCGAAGGACTTGACTTTTCCATGAGGATTTTGTGCTTCTTTTCTTGTTCTCCACTGTCGTTCTTTTTGTCGTTTAGATTGTGTCATATCTAAGTCTCCTTTTTGAGTAATTCCTTACTATCATGTCGAGATTTTTTATTTATTATGTATCCAACCTATTTCCAGTTAAGTATAGCGTGGAGAAGAAATTTCTTTAAACAGGTTTGATGGAATCATCGAATTTAATCAACTAAATGAAGATCATATGACCTCCATTGTATCTCTGATGCTAAATGATCTAAACGAATATTAGCCAACTCAGGATACTCCCCTCATTTCGGGGCTAGACCTTTACGAAGAGTCATTCAAGAGCAAATTGAAGACCCAATTGCTTACCCTCTCTTGGACGTGCCACATAGAGATTACAGTGAAAGACGAAAAAATTCATGAGAATCAAAAGAATGTAAGCTGTAGAAGCTGCATGAAAAAGACAGTGAGTCTTATGCTCACTGTCTCTTAATGTAAGGCTTTTACTTCTTCATCCATCACCTTTGATAATTTCTTTTCAAGCTCTATTAGTTGCTCAGCCCTTTTTTTCAACTTAGGGAAACAATCAATAAAGTATGGTGTAAGTTGGTCATCAAATTGAGTCCCACTGTTCTCTAGGATTATATTTCTAGCTTCAAATGTAGAGTACGCTCTACGATAAGACCTGTTTGTAGTGAGTGCATCAAAGGTATCAGCAATAGAGATAATTCTAGCTAATAATGGAATTTCATCTCCCACTAGTTTATTAGGATATCCTTTACCATCTTTTCTTTCATGATGAAATAAAATGGGATTGATAATTTCATCAGGAAATTCTAGGCTCTTAGCGATTTCTGCTCCAAACACTGGATGTTTTTTTATTTCCTCATATTCTTCAATTGTTAATTTCCCTTGCTTTTGTAAAATATTATTTGAAATATTAACCTTACCTATATCATGTAGTAATGAACTAATTCGAAGTACTTCCAAATCGACAGGAAACCCGCTTTCTTTCAATGTTTTACCTAAGATTATACTGTATTCAGCTACACGAGTAGAGTGTCCTCTCGTATATTCATCCTTTGCCTCAATTGCAAGCACAAGAGCCTCCATTGTCTTAGTATACATTGAGTTTATTTTCTCCTGGCGAACCATCATTTTAGAAACAAAATAAAGGAAGATGGTATAACTGAGAAAAACAAAAAACTGGACGATCTCCATAAATGGATATAGAGAAATAATCGGATGTACATAAATGATAGCGGTATAGATAACTATTGAAATCAGGAATGAAAATACGAAATAAATTTTCTCTTTAAATAAAGCTGCATAGATTAGCCCAAAATAGAAAATCACATGACCAATATATGGAGCTAGATAAAGAACTAATCCAAGTATGATATAAGTGATAATAAGAAACAAAAATCGTTGTTTTACAATTGATAAATATTGATAGATTAGTATAAATGGTAAATAGCCTAGTATAAGGACAACCATTAGTGCATAAAAATCTTTCGGAATTTCTTCAAAAAGAAAGATGCTAACACCTATTAATATAATTGCCCCTAAAGTCGTCCCTATCCACGCTGTTAATATAATCTTCTTCATCGAATACATGAGAAAATTCCTCGCAAACATAGTGAAATAATTTAACTTGGTTTTATAACGAATTAAACTCTCTCTACTACTAAATTAATGGATAGAAAGAGCAGCTGTCTAGATGACAAGCAGGTGACATTAAACTAGTAAGTAAAAATCCGGCTTTTGGGCTTTTTTCGAAGCAACAATCTATAAGAAAAGAGCCTTTAATTAAATACTACTTCTTTAGCCTGTTCATTGATTACAGTCTCTCCGTTTGAGAAGATTGCCCTGTTTTTCCCCGTATTCTTTGCCTCATATAAAAGCTCGTCGGCAATTTTAGTCAGTTCTTTTCTTTCTAAATGAAAAGATTCTTCATTCGCTATTCCCATGCTTATCGTAATATGAAAGGTTTGCTGGTCTGAATAAAATATATGTTCATTTAGGTTATCATAGATTTTTAGGATATAAGCCTTTATATCTTGTAAACTAGTAGAAAAAAAGATGATTGAAAATTCTTCCCCTCCATAGCGAAATACCATTCCTTTATTAGATGGAATTGCATCCTCAAGCAACTGTCCGAGTTCTCTTAGAACGCTGTCCCCCACAACATGTCCATATGTATCATTAACTTGTTTAAAATAATCAATGTCAATCATTCCAACCGTTATATCCTTTTGGTGAAGTAGTTGTTCTTGAAAATGGCGATGGTTATATAACCCGGTCAGGTAGTCTCTATTTAGCTTATCGCGATACTGGTTAGACTTAGAATACTGCAAACGTTCCCTCGTTACGATAACAGCTCCAAGTAAGCCTATTATGAATAAAAAGATGACATTCAACGAATAATCAATAAGCGTGATCCCATTTATTCCAGTTGGATCTAACAGAAAAATAATTGTATATGTAACAAGCATCGTCATAAATGAGAATATTGCCCCTGAAATTCTCCAATAAATTGTAGCATGCATAATGATTAAATAGAAAATAGGAAATAAATTACTTTGTGCACCACCGCTCAGAATTAACAGCCAACTAGCAGCAACTAAATCAAAAATTATACCCGTCTTCATGATTATTCCAAAAATACGTTTATTAGCCCCCTTATAGAGAAGGACTAATTGGGTAATCGTCATATAAACTAGTCCAAAAGTTAATAATATTGAAAATGAATATTTAGTATAATTAAGAACTGAAGCCACAGGAGGGTAATAAAAAAAGATGACCGCTACAAGTAAAAATACCCATCTTAACCCAGTGAATATCTGTTCTAATTTATAGTTATCTAATTGAACGATTTTATGGCTCACATAAATCATCCTTTTCATATAAGTACTATCTATTATACTAATAAAAGGAAAACCAGTACATAGCCCACAAAAATAAAAGGCTCGTAAGAAATAGTAGTTTTAGTAACAAGCAAAGTTTAAATTCAAGACGCCTCGTTAAGCCTTAGGTATAACGAGAAGGTAATCACATTTATAAAAAAGCCAAGCATAACTTGGCCATTTTCCTATTCACTGTCAGGGGTTATATTAAAGAAATCCTTTGCTTCTGATGCTTGCTCTTTTTCCTCACGATCTTTTCCCATTTTACCATCTGATTCATAGCTAAGATTCGTTAATTTTTGGTTTTCCTCTTTCAAATAAATCCCTCCTATAAAACTTTTTTGATTTGCACCCATACGCCTTAGTATGAAACATTCCTTTTTATTCATTCAAAACTCCTCAATGTATTCCAATAATTGAAAGACATAACCACTCATATAACTCTGTAAGTTCGGGAATCATGAGTTAAAAATAAGAAATTTCTTGAGGGTGAAAGCATGAAAACTTTGAAATGGAGTCTTATTTCAGTATTTTTCTTCATTCTCTTTCCCACTTATGTCGTTGTTGCTGAAGATAACTATTCAACTCCACACATTAGCTTTGAAATTGATTTATTAAGATGGGAAGAGGTCAATTTATTATTACCTAAGTACACTAAATTTACAGTGATTGACCTGGAGACAGGTAAAAGCTTTAAAGTACAAAGAAGAGCAGGACGTGACCATACGGACGTTCAACCATTAACTTCAAAAGACACAAAAATGATGAAAGATATATACGGGGGAAAGTGGAGTTGGAAACGAAGAGCGATATTCGTCCAATTCGAGGATTTCTTAATTCCTGCTTCTATGCATGGAATGCCACATGGTGCAGGAGCTATCCAAAATAATTTCCCTGGTCACTTTTGCATTCATTTTTATGGTAGCTCTACTCACAAAAGAGACTACATGGACTTTTCTCATAAATTAATGATTTTAAAATCGGCAGGAACATTAGAAGAGTATGTAGGAAGTCTCAGCTATCAAGAACTTGTTCACGTATTTTTAGAAGGTATGAATCAACAAGACACATATATATTGGACTTAGTACTCCCTTCTAACTGGAAACAAGATCAGCATTTTCTCGATTTTTTGCATGACGTAGATACTATTACATTCAAAGAAATGAATAATATACATGAAGATATCTTAACATCTGAAACAAACGTAGAAGTAACCATGTATTCTAAGAACCAAGGAAAAATGAAAGGTGATATTTATATCCCTCTCTACAGAGACACTCCTCTTTCACCTTGGAAGATAGAATTAGACAGAGTCTTATTTAACTTAAAATAACCAACTAACCCCAGATTCCATGGCTGAATTTGTACATTTAATGAAAAAACGCTGGAACCACAAAATAGTGATTCCAGCGTTCCTTAAGGCTTTTTAAAGTTCTTTATCATTTACTTGGTTTAAGTAAGATTCGATCTCTGTGACTACAGCTTGAACAGACCCATGTTCAAAAGGAGAATGAAGGTTAGCTACTTTTACAAGCTCTGTAAAAGGCTTGCTTCCTCCTTCTTGACAGAGTGTATAATAGTCTTTCCACGCTGCATCATTATTCTCTCTTGCACGTACCCAAAATTGGAATGCACAAATTTGCGCTAATGTATAGTCAATATAGTAGAATGGGGAAGTGTAGATATGGCTCTGTTTTTGCCAAAAACCTCCATTCAATAAATATTGATTTTCTCCATGATTTCGATGCGGTAAATATTTTTCTTCAAGCTTTGTCCACTGCTCTTTTCTTTCTTGTGGCGTCGCATCAGGGTTTCCATAAACAAAGTGTTGGAACTCATCAACTGCTACTCCATATGGAAGAAATAATAGAGCACTACTTAAGTGTGAAAACTTATATTTTTCCGTATCTTCTTTAAAGAACTTCTCCATCCAAGGCCAAGTAAAAAATTCCATGCTCATCGAATGGATTTCACAAGCTTCAAACGTTGGCCAGTTGTATTCAGGTACTTCATACTCTCTACTTGAATAAACCTGGAACGCGTGCCCCGCCTCATGTGTTAGTACATCAATGTCTCCTGACGTACCATTGAAGTTAGAAAAGATAAATGGTGATTTATAATTAGCTATGTATGTACAATATCCACCACTAGCTTTACCTTTTTTAGCTACTAAGTCCATTAGATTATTATCAATCATGTAATCAAAAAACTCACTCGTTTCAGGAGAAAGCTCATTATACATCGTCTTTCCATTCTCAACAATCCATTCAGGACTTCCTTTTGGTTCAGGATTACCACTTTCAAAATTAAATCCTTCATCATAGTAATAGAGCTGTTCTACACCGATACGCTCACGCTGACGCTCTTTTAATTTTGTCGCTAGAGGAACAATAAATTCCTTTACCTGATCTCTAAAACGCTTAACATCCTCAGCACCATAATCTGTTCTTAACATACGGTCATAGCCTAGCGTTACAAAGTTATCATATCCTAATTTTTTCGCGATCTTAGTACGAACTTTTACTAGTTTGTCATAAATTTCATCAAACTGTTCTGTATTTTCAGCAAAAAAGCCGTAATAAAGCTCACTAGCTTGCTTACGAACAGAACGGTCCTTTGTAATCGTGAAAGGATATAATTGCGCTAGTGTTTTTTCCTCACCGTTGAATGTTAGTTTTGCAGATGCTACAAGCTTCGTATATTCACTTGAAAGTTTATTTTCAGCTTGCAAATCTTCTATGATGTCAGGAGAAAAAGTCTTTAGCTCAAGCTCAGCTAAATTAAACAAATGACTTCCCCATTTTGTCTCAAGCTCGCTTCTATATGGAGAAGCAACTAATTTCTTATAAAAGCTTGTCGTAATCTTTTGCATAATCGGATTGGCTTCATCAAAGAAATCATTCTCCGATTGATAAAACTCATCGGTCGTATCAATTGTATGGCGCACATAGCAAATATTGTACATAGTGCTGTAGTCATTTCTAATAGCATTAATCTGCTTCATGATTGCATTTTGCTCCACAGCACTATTCGCATGATCGAATTGTTCTAATAAAGCGCATACAATTTTCTCTATTTCCTCTAAATTAGGTCTTTTATAATCAAATTCTTCAAATCTCATTAGATTCACTCCTCTTTGATGTACGTGACACAGATTTACTACTATGTTTCGATTATCCTATAATTGCTCTTTAATTTCATCTTATTTTAATCCATCTATCTAAATTCATGAAAATAATCGTATAAATCCTTAAACAATCTACTGTACCTTGCCGATAAAACAAATAGGATAATAGATCACTAATTGTAGATATGAATCTCTTTTTGTCGAACAACAGAAAAATATAAAGTTAGGTGATAAAGTATGGATAAAGCTTCTTTGATCGGTATTATTCTTGGTTTTTCAGGTTTATTAGTAGGGATGATATTTAAACACGTATCTCCAGTTGTTCTTTTAAATCCTGCCGCATTTTTCATCATTATGGTTGGTACAGCAGGGGCAGTTTCCATAGCCTTTCCAGGTCATGAATTAAAAAAGTTACCCAAACTTCTTAAAATTATTTTTACAAGCAAAGGCAGTATTCAAGTGATAGATCTTGTTCCAACCTTTGTTAATTGGGCTAATATTGCTCGTAAAGAAGGATTATTAGCACTTGAAGCGCAGTTAAATGAAGTGGATGATCCTTTCTTAAAGAATGGATTAAGTCTCGCTATAGATGGGCAGTCTCCTGAGTTTATCCGCGATGTGATGGATGAAGAAATTGAGGCAATGGAAGAGCGACATCTTGCCGGAGCAGGTATTTTTACACAAGCTGGTACGTATGCACCAACTCTTGGGGTGTTAGGTGCGGTAGTAGGTCTAATTGCCGCTCTTGGTAACATGGCGGATATTGATGCACTAGGCGCAGCGATTGCAGCAGCTTTCGTAGCCACATTATTTGGTATCTTCTTCGGATATGTAATCTATCACCCATTTGCAAACAAACTAAAGAGAAAGTCAAAAGAAGAAGCACATGTTAAACGTGTAATGATAGAAGGAGTATTATCAGTATTGGACGGTCAATCTCCTACTATGTTAGAACAAAAACTAGTAAGCTACCTACCACATCATGAGCGCGAGAAATATTTTGCATCTCAAGGTCAAGGTGGTACTAACGATGAGTAAAAAGAAGAAGAAGCATCATCACGAAGAACACGTTGATGAATCCTGGCTTATTCCTTATGCAGACTTACTAACATTATTATTGGCATTATTTATCGTATTATTTGCTAGTAGCTCTGTTGACGCTCAAAAATTTCAACAAATGGCACAGTCCTTCAGTAGTGCATTTAATGGTGGAACAGGTTTAATGGAATATCCAAGTCCTCTTCCAGAGGAACAACCTCAGTCGGCAAACAAAGAGGATGATCAAAACGAAGAAAATGAAAATCCTGAGTTTGATGAACAGGAACAGAACGAGCTAAAAGAACTTCAAGAGAAAATTAACAAATATATTAAAGAGAAAAAACTTGATACGCGACTAGAAACCACTTTAACCGATGAAGGTTTACTTATTACTATTTTAAATGATGTATTTTTTGATTCGGGAGTTGCCGAAGTGAAGTTAAATGAAGAATCTTTAATCAAAGATTTATCACAATTATTAGTTAGTGATCCACCTCGAAATGTTATCATTAGTGGACATACAGACAATGTACCTATTAGTAACTCACAGTTTGACTCAAATTGGCATCTAAGTGTTATGCGGGCAGTCAACTTCATGAAGCTACTATTGGAAAATGACAATCTAGATGAACGAAGATTTAGCGCAAAAGGCTTTGGTGAATACCAACCTGTTGATACGAATACCACATCTGAAGGAAGAGCCAAAAACCGTCGTGTAGAAGTACTAATTCTTCCGAATGAGTTTAATGGTCAGTAGTTAGAATGTAAAAAGAGTCAATCTTGTTTGTGGATTGACTCTTTTTATTTGGCTTTTTTCTAGAGCTTTGTTGCTCTCTAAACTAATTTTTCTACTACACCTCCATTCTCTAATACTATAGAGCCGAAGTGATCATTTTTAGAAAAGAGCACTTTCGCTTTTAAAACGGAGTAAAAATCTATACGAAAAAAAACCTTCCTAGGTTTATATAGGAAAGTTAAGTGTTTTATTATGACTTTACACCATGTCCGAGCTTTTTTAGGAGTACAATTAGCTGTTCCTTTTCTTCAAAAGACAGACTCGCTTCAATTTCGTGAATATATTGCTCATGTTCAGGGAATATTTTTTCCATAAATTCCGTACCTGATTCTGTTAATGCAGCATAGGTTACACGTCGATCTTTTTTACATTGTCGTCTTACGAGCAGTCCTTTTGTTTCTAGCTTGTCAACAACATAGGTAATACTCCCGCTGGCGATTAATATTTTTCCACCTATTTGCTGTAATGGTGTTTCCCCTTTATTAAATAAAAGTTCTAATACAGCAAATTCTGTCGGATTTAATCCAAAGCTTTGAATGGATTTATTAGCTTGGTCACTTACACTTCGGTAGGCACGAGATAGTACGACAAAAAGCTTTAAAGCTGTGTCTAATTCTTTACGATTTTCCATATATCTATCAAATCCCTTATATATCTTGAATTAAAGATATAATACTAAACATACCTTGAACTGTCAAATCATCTTTCAACATGACAGGTTTCCTATAGATTGATTAAAGCTTTAGCTATAGAAGGAAAAATAGCCCATCAAAAGGATGAGCTTACAACCGTAGATCTACAATGGAGTCTTGAGTGAGAATTCTTACCTTTATTTCATTTAATAAAGATTTCAATCGATCATTTGCATTCTCTACATCCATTTTTTTATGAAATACATTGTATAACACTAAATCTCTTACATTTAAGAATAGTGGAATTCTCTTCAACCATTCATCTTCTACATGATATTCTTTCTCATATCCAATTAAAAAGTGTTCGAGGAGACCCTTTGCGAACTCTGTTCGTACTTCCCGGTTCCCCTCTTGAAACTTGTACCAGGAACTATAATAAATAGGTACTGCTATATCATGAGTGAACCAGAAATATTGAGAATCGTCAAAATCAAATAATTGCATGTTCCCCTCATGTAAAAAGAAATTCCCAGAATGAATATCGCTATGAATAAGTCCAAAGTTATCAGTGCTTATTGGTAAATTCTTCACCTGGCTTACTAGTAGATTAGCAGCTTTCATTAGGCTGGAATCTTTAACTGGTAGTATTCGTTCAGGGTAAAGAAGCTCTTCTTCACTCCATAATGGTCGCTTTTCCCCCTTTGGCAAAAAGCCTCTTGTTAGGCGGTGTAGCTGACCTGTACATCTTCCCCATTCTTGAAAGAGCTTTTCATTAAATTCTTCTGATTGCACCTTAACAGGTTCACCAGGTGCTTTTTCGAATAAACTAGCAAAAAAGTAGCTACCTTGAACAGGAAGCTTGACCACATAGCTTCCTTCATCGGATTGATAAGGTTTAGATACATGTACACCATGTTGATGAAGGTAATCCACCCATTCAAGTTCTGCTTCAATTTGTTGAGATGATCGGTGTGAGCTATGAGTTAATCGAAGTATGGTAGGCTTCCCATTATAAGAGACTTCAAAAATATAACTTTCAAAATCGCCTAGTTTTCTATAACTTTGTGTTTCTGCACCAAAGTTTTTTCCCGCCTTGTGAATTAACTCCTCTGAAAAAAGCTGATTGACTACCTGTTCCATATGCAGACTCCTTTAATTATTAATCAAAATAATGAATCACATCAACTTTAATAAAGGCTGTTTTCGTATAGTAATGGCGAAATTGCTGAATTATAAGATTGAAAAGCAACAAAATTCTACAAAAGAGCCTTATTAAAATTTATTCATTTAGAAACAATGTCCCCTCACCCATAATGAATGCACTACCTCCAATAAGGACCCTTTTTACCCCTTCATCTGTCATTTCGAGGGTAATGTCAATTTTACTTGGTCGTCCCATTTCTATTCCCTGTTCACTAATAATCTTCACTAGGTTATTCATTACAGGTATCACTTTATTTTGAACAAGATAGAAACCTAAAGGACCACTTGCACTTCCTGTGGCTGGATCTTCACTGATTCCCAATGCAGGTGCAAACATCCTACTATGAACTTGTGCATCGCCTTCCGTTTCTAAAGAAAAAGCAAAAATATGTCTAGTATTCTCATTTGCTGAAAATCTTTCCTGCCACACATCCAACCTAAATTTGATATTCTCCATATCAGATAGTGACTTTACGGGAATAAATAAAAACGGAATTCCCGCTGAAATAGATTGAATTGGTAAACTTGAATCAATTGCTTCTTCCGGAAGTGAGAGAAGAGAAGCTACTGCGGAAACATCTTCTACCTTACCCACAATTTCGGGAATAGGTTGAACCATTTCGGCTTTTACCATGCTTCCATTTTGTATATATAAATTTAAAGTTATTTTGCCAATATTCTCTTCTACTACAACTGTATTCATGCCGTTAGTAAGCCCTGGCACAAGGTTTTTTTCTCCAAGTAGAAATGCGGTTCCAATTGTAGGATGGCCAGCAAATGGAAGTTCCATTGCGGGAGTAAAGATTCTTAATTTAAAATGAGGACGATCTTTTGTGGGCGGAAACATAAAGACTGTCTCAGAAAGATTTAATTCTTTCGCAATAGTTTGCATGGTATCTGTTGTTAGTCCTTCTCCATTTAAAAAGACAGCTAGTTGGTTTCCCCCAAAAGGTTTTTCGGTAAATACGTCTAATAATATGTACGGTAATTTATTCATATCTATTCTCCTTTGTCTTATTTTTCTTAGCTGTAAAGAAAGCCTGTTATATGAGATTTAAATCACACATAACAGGCTATTAGTTACATCTTCATTTTATTTATTGTCCATGTTGGTTGAATGACGAACAGGGATAGTGTATGTAAAAGGGATTGGTAGATACCCGTTTTATTTTCAACTAGTTTTAACGTTTGATATTTATTTATTAACACATCTAGTTCCTGACTGCATGTAATCGTCTCTGAACTAGTGAATCCAGTTTCCATAGCAATTGAGATCATTTCTTCTCTCTTCTGATCAATCATCTTTATTAACGTCTTCATTTGTATGTCATCTTTCAAGGTGTGTTATCCCCCTTTAATCCACTACTACGACAAAGCTCCACACTCATTACTCTTGAATTATTACAAAATCTTCTATTTATGTAAATAGAATCGCAAAATTAGACATTTTTTTCAATCATTTATTTTAAAAATATGTCACATTTTTGACGTATTTCATCTATTGTATACTCTTGTACCGACGCAAGGAGTATTTTGTTGTTCTAGGTGTTAGGAATCTTATGAATTTTTTCACACGCATGGTAAACTAGATATAAGAATAGTAAGCAGGAGTGAGCAATGATGGGAAAACATATCACAGATGTTGCGAAAGATAATACTATTAAACGCTACCGTACGAAAGCTTTACAATACATAAACGATCGAAAAAAAGCGAAAGCACTTATACAAGAAGCAACTACTAAAACAAAATCTGAAGTTGGTAAAATTGAAAGCTTTCGAAATCAGCTTCTTTTACTCGTGGATGCCTTCGATGATTGGGTGTCAGGCAGATATCGTGAAGTGCCGTATAAGACACTTACATTAATAGTAATCGGCATTCTTTATTTTGTTGTCCCTACAGACTTTATTCCAGATCTCTTAATTGGACCTGGATATATTGATGATGCCACGATTATTGCCTTTATCTTTAAACAAATTGAACGTGATTTACATGCCTATAAACTCTGGAAGGTTAAACAGCCATCAACTACAGAAGAAAATACAATGACACCAACTAACGAGGAGTAATATTAAACGCTCTGGCTCATGCTATAGAAAACGATTATTATTTCAGGCACTCTATCATGAAAAGGAGCGATTATATGTTGCTTACCAGAATTCTTCTTTTTTCTCTACTAAGTTGTTTACTTCTACCTGTCAGCATAAATGCACAGTCGGAAGAAAAAAAGGTAGCGATCATCATAGATGACTTTGGCAATAAAATGAAAGGGTCTGAAGAAATCCTAGCGCTACCTATTCCACTAACCATTGCAGTCATGCCTTTTTTGGAAACGTCAAAGTCTGATGCTGAATGGGCACATCGTTTAGGACATGATGTCATTATCCATTTACCAATGGAGCCTGTTAAAGGTAAGCGTCATTGGTTAGGTCCAGGTGCTATTACGACTGACTTGTCTTCTGAAGAAATTAGAAAAAGAGTAAATGATGCCATCAAAGATGTTCCGTACGCCATAGGTATAAACAATCATATGGGGTCCAAAGTGACAGCCGACAAAAGGGTAATGACTGTCATTTTAGAAGAATGTCGTGAACACGGTCTAATTTATATTGATAGTAAAACCACCCCAAAGAGTGTAGTCGCTTCCCTTGCTCAAGAGATCGGTGTTCCTTATTTAGAGAATGAGTTATTTTTTGATGATGTTTATACAACTCAACACATTATCAATCAAACGAAACGTCTTATTAAAAGACTACAAGGGAGCGACGATGAGATCGTAGCTATTGGCCATGTGGGACCACCTGGAGAAAAGACGGCTGGTGTGATTAAAGAATTTATACCCGTTATTCAAACGAATGCAAAATTTGTAAAGGCGGCCACACTAATTGATGAAAGGCAATTTATTCAATAGGCTGCTTTCGTACTATTATAAAGTCTTCTACTTTTCATCTAGAAAGTCGCACTTTTCTAAAACGATAAATACGTCATTTTATCGTATAGAATAAGCTTAACATCGGATAAAGTAGTTTTAAGAAGCAACATAGTTTTAGAAAAGAGCCCTTCAGTAAGTGGAACAGTAGAGATTTATTCTTCTTGTGTGAAGCCAGACAATAATAAAAACCCTTTTCATCTGGCATGAAAAGGGTTTTTATTTTATGCATTTACTTCATTTTGCTCATAAATTGGGACCCAACCTTCTGGTGTCACAAAAATACGAACTGCTACAACTTTACGGTCCTCTTGTAAAGTAAAATAATGTCGAACATTTTCAGGCACTGAAATTAAATCGCCTGGCTCTAAACGTACATCGAAGAATACATCATCATGCCCCTGGATAACAAAGATCCCATGGCCACTCACAATAAATCTTACTTCATCATCTGTATGATGATGCTCTTGTTGGAAATTCGTTAATAACTGATCTAAATTAGGCGTTGCATCTGATAACGCAATAACATCAGCAGTTTTATAACCTCTTCTTTCTGAAATATCCTTAATCTCAACATCAAACGCTGCTAAAACAGCACTCTTCTGCTCGTCAGATAATTGATAATTCTCACGAAGGTCAGCTGGTAATTTAGAAATATCCCATTGCTCATAAATAACCTCATTACTATTTAGAAACTCAGCTACCTTCACCTGATCTTCAATAATTTCATTACTTCCGTGAATACGAATTGTTGCCATTTCTAACTCCTCCTTCTATATCTAGCAAAATATTAATCTAATCATGTTGATTTCACACACACTCACTTTAGTGCATCACCGCATCGGGGGACAGGCCCCCGATGCGGTAGTGTGTTAAAGTGCTGCTACCACATTTTTAAGCATGAGTTTCTTTAATTCATAGCTAAAGAGAAACTCGCATGCTTCTAGGTATCGCTTAGCTTCTAGGGGGGATCTTCCCCATACGGTAATACCATGGTTTTGGATGAGTACGGCTCCTGCGTCACCATTGATTTGAGGAATGAACGCTTCGGCCAGTGTTGGGATATGGGCATGATTGTAGATGATTGGCACTGTAAAGGTTGCATCTTCTTCCCATAGTCCGAATGCTTTAATGAGTTCTTGTTTATGAAAGACAATTTCTCCCTTTGGGAAGAAAAGGTCTGAGATTACATTATTGTCAACGGTGTGAACATGTAGACAACAGGCTGCATTGGTTCGGTTATAGACTTCGGTGTGAAGCAGTGTTTCAGCTGATGGCTTTAGATGTGTTGATTCTGCTGGTTTCCCCTCGTGGTCAACTAATAGGAAGTCTTCCTCGGTTCGTTTCCGTTTGTCCTTCCCACTTGCCGTGACTAAAAAGGTTAAGGGTTCGTTTGAGACCTTGATTGATAGGTTGCCACTTGTTCCTGGAAACCAATCTCTCCATGCCAGTTCATCTTTTATATCAGCTAGCTCCGTCCATCTTTCTTGCAAGTTACTCATACATTAATCACCTTTTGCTCTTTCAAATAATGAATCACATCATAGAATGTTTCAAATGGTTGAAATGGAATGTTCAGTTCAGTCAGTTTTTCTTTAAGAAAGTCCCTTGCAAAGACTGTATCTGCTTGCTTTGCAGCCTGCAAATCTGTTATCGAATCACCGATGACGATGACGTGGTCTTCCTTTTGGGCAAGTTTCTTAATAAGACTAGGCTTACAACACCCACATCCATTATCACACGATTCATCACAGCTATTTGGCCACAGAACCTGAATCTTCTCATTACTGAAGTCAGAAGCATTACAAAAAATGAATTCTTTACTAATTAGCCCTTCTAGCAAAGGATAAACAAAAAAGTCGATGCCCCCGCTTACAATAAAAAGTTCAATTTCTTCTTCTTTTGTAAATTGAACAAAATCAGAAAACCCTTCACGAATAATAGCCGTTTCTTTTAAGTAGTGGATGATATCGTCTTTTATAGAAGAAGGAAGTAAAGAAAACATCTTCCCCACTCCTTCTTGAATGGAGATCTCTTGAGACAATATTTGATCTTTCATACTGTTCCACTCAGGAGGTGCAAATTGCTTCATAAGTGAGATGATATTATCCGTTTCAGTAATGGTTCCATCAAAATCACAAAATATAATTTGGTTCATGAATACACCCTCTTACAAGCCCCATAAAGAGATTGCTTTCTTCAAATATTCATCCTGATGAGCGGCATCCTGTAAGGATACACCTGCTAAAGTCGCTTGAATAGCCGCTCTAAACGCCTTACCTCCACCAATAGCTCCGTCTGGATGCCCGTGAACTCCACCACCTGCATTAATGACAGATTGCAAGCCAAAGTCCTTCATTAATAAAGGTACAAGCCCTGGGTGAATTCCTGCAGACGGAACGGGGAACGGTTTTTTAAATTCATCATCCTTTGTAAGCTCAGCTGCAATTCCCAACGCTTCCTCTCTCTTTAATGCAACACTTCCGTACGGTGAAGGGAATAAAGAGAAATCAGCCCCAGCATAACGTAGAAGCTTACCAAGTAAAAGTGGGTTTTGTATCCCGTAAAACTCCGATGGGGTTAAAGCTCCACTAACAGCTGGATGAGCCATAATTGGTAATCCAATCTCCTTGTCTTCCACAAGAGCCTGTAACACATCTAGACCATATGCAAACACATTAAATAGTAATAAATCCGCCCCAAGCTCTTTTGCTCGTTTGGCCTTCTCAATTAATTCGAACGTTCTCCCTGATAAATTAACAGCATAAAGGGCCTTATGACCTGTTTCTTCATACACCTCTTTTATTACATCACGTCCTGTTGTGACCCGTTTTTCAAATGGTGTTAATGGATTATCAAATAAGATTTCATCATCCTTAACTAAGTCCACACCACCTAATAATTGTTCTTTAAGTTGGTCCCTTAAGTAATCAAGGTCCCTTCCAATTACACCTTTAAATATACTCATTAAAAGAGGACGATCATAAACACCAAGCTTACTTCTAATTCCGTCTATCCCAAAAGATGGGCCTGGAAAAGAACGCTTTATTTCGTTCGGGAAATCTAAATCGATGAGCTTCACTTCACCATCTAACGACAACTTTCCAAATACAGTTGTTAAAATAGCTGGTAGATCATGTGAAAAATTTTCAATAGGATAAGCTACTTGTATTTGTCCACGTTTAACGTTTTTTCCCAAATAATCATTAACGTGAGTGCTCTCTGGTAATTCCGAAACGGAGACAACCTCACCCTTATGTTTTTTTAATTGCTCTTTCTCTAGCTGTGGAAGCTCCGTCCACGAACCTATTGTCAAGCCAAGGGCAATTCCTTCTGCTTTCTTTTGCAAATCTCCTTTTACATCATGTATGAGATATGTAGCTATTACACTTGCCAAATTAAACACCTCTTTACTCAATAATCGCTCATTAGCTTAGCTTCTCTTATCATTTATAAAATAAACAATATTGTTATTTAGATTAAAAACATAAAAAAACCCCTTCATAAGAAGAGGTTAATAGACTATAACATCTCCTTATCTCTCAGCAATAAAGCTGCAAGAATTAGCACCGTGCTCTAAATCATGGATTTAAAGTCGGTTGCCGGGCTTCATCGGGCTAGTCCCTCCGCCTACTCTTGATAAGTTTTATGACGACTCCCATTTGCAGGAGCTTAACAATTAGTTTTAAATTAATTTGGATTATGACAGCATCATTATTAAATGTCAAGAGTAATTTTAGAACAGATTTAATCTTTTAATTCTGGATACAGCTTCAGTCAATCGTTCTTCGTTCGTTAATAAACCAACTCTCACATATCCTTCTCCAAATTTTCCAAAACCAACACCTGGTGCCACAACAACATGTGCTTTTTCAAGCAAATAATCAGAAAAACTAACCGAAGTGAATCCTTCCGGTACAGGAAGCCAAGCAAAGAACGACCCTGCTGGTGCTTCCACTTTCCATCCCATTGCATGTAATTCTGAAATAAATGTATCACGTCTAGATTCATATGTTTGAACAAGGTGATCCACACATTCTTGTGAAGATAAAAGTGCATGAGCAGCTGCTTCTTGAATAGCACCGAATAAACTAACATACATATGGTCTTGCAGGAGATTAATCGCTTCAATCACACTTTCATTACCAACAGCAAATCCAACGCGCCAGCCTGCCATATTATAGGTTTTGGATAGCGTATAAATTTCAATCCCCGTCTCTATAGCTCCTTCTGTTTGCAAGAAACTGAGTGGCTTCTTACCGTCAAATCCGATAGCTCCATAGGCAAAATCATGAACGACACAAATATTATGTTTGTTTGCCAAATGAACAGTTTCTTCAAAAAACTCCTTTGTTGCAATGGCTCCTGTAGGGTTGTTCGGATAATTTAAAAACATAAGCTTTGCTTTTTCTAAAATATCAGTATCCAATTCCTTGTAATCCGGTAAGAACTGATTTTCAGCTTTTAAAGGCATTAATTCCATTTTGGCTTTAGCTAGTTCTACACCTGACCAATAGTCCGGATATCCCGGATCTGGGACTAAGACTGTTTCACCCTCATTAAGAAGACATTGTGGAACTTCTACTAATCCTGCTTTCCCACCAAAAAGAATCGCAACTTGTTTTTCAGCATCAAGCTCGACTCCATACTCTCTTTTGTAGTAAGCGACAATGGCATCCTTTAAGAACTTTTGCCCTCTAAACTGAGAATACTTGTGATGAATTGGATTCGTAGCTGCTTCCTGCAAAGCCTTTACAATATGATCTGGTGTTGGTTGGTCTGGGTTACCTTGCCCTAGGTTAATAACATCATGTCCTTGTTCAATTACTTTATTAACCTTGCCAACGAGTGTTGCAAAAAACTGAGTGGGTAAACTTTTGAGTAGATTAGACTGTTCAAACGTTCTCATTATTAACTCCTTTAGTTGTTTATCTATATTCTTTAACGTTTCACTCTAGTTGATTTGAAATTCAGATAAGTAAAAATTATATTGAAATTACAGTGCAAAATATTATAGTGTTAATGACAACTTGTAAAGTAATTTTTTAAAGGAGTAGAGGTAGATGAACCTTAAAGTTAGCTGCATCCAATTTGATATTGCTTTTGGGAACCCGGAAGAAAATTTTAAACATATGCGTGAAAAAATTGAAAAAGCAGTGCTCGATAAGCCGGACGTTATTGTGTTGCCGGAACTTTGGACAACTGGATATGATTTAACTAGACTAGATGAGATTGCTGATCATGAGGGCCAAGATACCCTTTTATTCCTTACCCAACTCGCGAAAGAACATCGTGTAAATATAGTAGGCGGATCCATTGCAAAAAGAACTGATGATGGTGTCTATAATACGATGTACATGATTGACAGAAATGGTGAGTTACTCAATGAATACAGTAAACTACACTTATTTAAATTAATGGATGAACATCATTACCTACAGGCTGGTCAACATGATGGCATGTTTTCATTGAATGGTGTTTCTTGTGCAGGCTTTATCTGCTATGATATTCGTTTCCCTGAATGGATTAGAAAACATACTGCCAAGGGGGCAGAAGTTGTATTCGTCGTTGCTGAATGGCCACATCCGCGGCTTACTCATTGGAGATCGCTATTAATTAGTAGAGCCATAGAAAATCAATGCTATGTTGTTGCTTGTAATCGTGCAGGCAAGGATCCTAAAAACGAGTTTGTTGGACATTCCATGATCATAGATCCGTGGGGAGAGGTTTTAGCAGAAGCAACAGAAGAAGAATCTATTCTTACAGGCGAATTACAAATTGAAAAAGTGAAAAATGTCAGAAAGCAAATCCCTATCTTTTCAGACCGTAGACCTGAGTTTTACCAATAAGCAGCATTTCGTTAAGTCGGATAAATTTACAATTCGTTTGGTTTGTGCAATTATTTACGACTAGTGTGCAATTCGCCGCTTGTTGTGTGCAATTCTTTCGAACTTGTGTGCGATTATCGTGAATTACTGTGCAATTCCGTTCGGAATGAATCATGACGTTGACTGTATTACCATTTTTAGACGTGTAAATTGCTATATTTAAGACTATGTTCTAAAACTTTGTTGCTTTTTAACCCCTTTATCTGTAGTAAAGCTCACTTTTAACGCTAAATGCGTACTAATCGAAGAGCTCTGTCTAGATAAAATGTAGATGACACTAAACACGAAAGCAACAACCTTTAAGAAAAAAATATACATTCTCTTAGAGTTACACTCGTTAATCAGGATTAAATCAATAAACCTTAGACTCAAAAATTATATATTGACAGATTATGTAGAAGCTTGATATTATGAACTGCGAGTAATATCAGACAATTTAATAAATTAATACTCTCTTATCAAGAGTTGGCTGAGGGAAATGGCCCGATGAAGCTGCAGCAACCGACCGTAATACCATTGCGAAATGGGGCGCGAACATATTAATATGCGCCAATTAGATAACCAAGAAGTTATTCTTCGTAAGGCACGGTGCTACATCCAACAGAAGTTTTATTTATTCTGGTAGATAAGAGGTGCGAAGCAATGACTTCAAGCCTCTTTCTTTATGAAAGAGGCTTTTTATTTTATCTGGATAGAATACCAAGGAGGTTGCTCATACATGACAGTTGCAAACCGTTTCACATATGAACCACTTACAGAAAGTACCGCTACTACATTAGCACTTGAATTAAAGCTTTTTCCTAAAGATGCAGTTCTTACTTGTAATGAGATTGGTGATGGCAACTTAAATCTCGTTTTCCATGTCTCAGACAAGATCAACGGCAAGAGTATTATTATTAAGCAAGCATTGCCTTATGCAAAAGTTGTGGGTGAAAGCTGGCCGTTAACATTGAAGCGTAACCAAATTGAAGCAAATGCTTTACGAGTAGCAGCTAAATATGTACCTGAACTTGTCCCTGTTGTACATTTTACAGACGAGAATCTTGCCATAACGGTGATGGAAGACTTATCACATCTAGAGATTTCTAGAAAGGGCTTAATTGACGGAAAGCATTTCCCGCTGCTCTCAAAGCATATCGGTACTTACCTAGCTAAGACTCTTTTTTATACCTCGGATTATGCATTAGATCCTAAAGTTAAAAAAGAACAAGTACAAGAGTTCATAAATCCTGAACTTTGTAAAATTACAGAGGATTTAGTTTTCACAGATCCTTTCTTTGATAAAGATACAAACAATTTTGAAGATGGTTTAACCAGTGCCGTCCATAACCTTTGGAACGATGCAGAGGTTAAACTAGAGGTTGCCAAACTAAAGAAAAAATTCTTAACAAATGCGGAAGCACTATTACACGGTGACCTGCATACCGGAAGTATTTTTGCAAGTGAGTTAGAAACGAAAGTAATTGACCCAGAATTTGCATACTACGGCCCAATGGGCTTTGATATTGGACAGTTCATTGCAAATTTACTACTAAATTCACTATCAGTAAATCAAGAAAATCAACATAAACTGTTTACGCATATAGATACAACTTGGCATGTATTTAATACAGAATTTACAAGACTTTGGAATGAAGAAAGTACAGAGGAATACTCAAAGATCCCTGGATTCTTAGACTACACATTAAAAGAGATTTTTGAGGACACTATTGGCTTTGCTGGCTGTGAATTAATAAGAAGAACCATTGGTTTGGCCCACGTTGCTGATTTAGACGGCATTGAAAATGAAGCTACACGTTTGGTAGCTAAGAATAATGCAATTGAACTTGGTAAATATCTACTTAAACATAGAACAAATATAAGCACGACTGAAGAATTGCTTCAACGTGTAAGGAGTGTATTACAACATGACTAAGAATTTCACCATTCCACAATCAGTTCAATGGAAAAATGATCATATCTTTTTATTAGATCAACAAAAGCTTCCACTTGAAACAGTGTATATTGAGCTTAGAACCATTCAAGATGTATGGGATGCGATTTTCACTTTAAAGGTTCGTGGCGCCCCTGCAATAGGAATAACAGCTGCTTTTGGGTTAGCATTAGCAGCTAATAACTACGATGAAAACGACCTAACCAGTTTTCACGAAAAATTAAATAAAGACCGGGAGTTTTTAGCTAGCTCACGTCCAACAGCTGTAAATTTAGCCTGGGCCCTTGATCGTCTTTCTTCTAAGGTAAAGAGTGCCACTTCCGTAAATGAAGCAAAGACCATTTTAACGCATGAAGCCATTCAAATCCAAGCTGAGGATGAAGAAGTTTGCCGACAAATTGGGACCCATGCTTTATCACTGTTTAAAGATCAAGATAAAGTCTTAACCATCTGTAATGCAGGGTCAATTGCTACTGCAAGATATGGCACAGCACTAGCACCTTTTTATTTAGCAAAAGATGCTGGTAAAACGCTGCAAGTGTTCGCATCAGAAACTCGTCCTGTTTTACAAGGAGCACGATTAACGACATGGGAACTTATGCAGGCTGATGTTGATGTTACATTGATTACGGACAATATGGCAGCTCATACAATCGCAACAAAAGGCATTAATGCAATTATTGTTGGAGCAGATCGTATTACGGCAAATGGGGATACAGCTAACAAGATTGGTACCTACAATCTAGCTATTCTTGCAAAAGCCTTTCAAATTCCATTTTATGTGGCAGCACCATTATCAACTTTTGATCCAACACTTGAAGCTGGTCATTTAATACCAATTGAAGAAAGAGATGCAAAAGAAATTACGCATATATTTGGTCAGCAAGTTGCACCTGAAGGAGTAAAAGTATTTAATCCAGCCTTTGATGTTACTCCTAATGAGTTGATAAGCGCAATTATTACAGAAAAAGGCATTTTAAGAGGAAATTACAAAGTAGAGATTGAACAACTTTTTAGTAGTTTATTTTAAAAACGGATAGTCTATGATCACCCTTGTAGAAAAGTATTTAACCTACAAGGGTGACTTCCATTTTACGATGTAAAGAGCCTTAGTTGCTTTTTAAAATGGACACAGTGATGAAGCCTTCGACAATATTCGATTATTTTCTCGAAAATACGCACAATCTAGGACTAAATATGTTATGATAATGAAAATAAAAGTTCGTTATTTTAAATGAGGTGGAACCGTGTCACAAAACGCGAATATCACAAAAATCTTAAATGGCACTATTCAATCTGTAAAAAATGTCCTTCCCATGTCAGTAACTGTTAGTAGTCCTAGCCTCTTTAAGGAAAAAGTAATTAAGTCAAAAATGTCTGTACTTATTGGGATGACTGGGGATGTAAAGGGTAGAATTGTTATTGATGCAAATCCCACAACCTTTAGCTCTATAGGTCAAAGTATGTATGGAATGGAGCTTGAAGGTGAAATGCTCGAATCCTTCACAGGAGAGCTCGGGAATATGATTGCCGGAAATCTTGCAACAAATGCTTCTCAAAACGAACTATTGATGGATATAACACCACCAACCATTCTAGTCGGTGAGGCTAAGTTATCAGGATTTAGTCAGGCAATCCTTGTACCCGTTTCCGTTAGTCCATCGGAAAGTCTTGATATTATTCTAATGCTAGAAAATCAATAGTAACTCTTTTGCTTCAAATGGATGTTAAAAAAACGTGTAGATCGACTTCTACACGTTTTTTCTTTGTGTCTGAAAAGGAATTCAATGTGAAAAGAGTTTCTATGAAATTTTCCCCATTCTAAATCTCTTCCTTCGTTGACTTTGTTTTATTATAAATAGGGTTGCCACAGCAACTATACACCCAGTAACAATGGATCCATAAACAAAAATATTTTTTACTATATGATCCATTTGTTCACCAAAGAAGAATCCTAGCATAAAAAATAGTGACGACCATACAGCTGCTGTACTATAGGCGTATAGAGCAAATGTACGAAACTTCATCCGGTTACTCCCTATGACAAATGGAACGAAATGACGCACACCTGGAAAACAATATCCTATGACTAATGCAAATGGGCCGTATTTCTCAATAAGCCGTGAGGACCATTCTACATATTTTTTATAATTGGTACGGTGCAAAAACCTTTTTTGCAACGGATAAAATCCAAATCTCCCTAGCACATATAATGTAGACAAACTCATCACCACACCGAAGTATGTGGTAAAGAATGTGGGTAGAAATGTCATCATTCCATTTGAGAGAACGAGTCCTGTAGACATAACAATTATTTCATTTGGCACAGGAATGATGAAAATCCCAATCCACAAAACCACAAATAAAGCTATATATCCATATTGATCAACAAAATGAAACGCAGTTTCTAGCTCCATATTACACCTCCGTTAATGAAAGCCCTTCCTCTAACTAAGAAAAAGCCCCTGAAGATTCAGATGGCATGGGCTAGGAGATGACGTTATATTCGTACACCTTCTAATTGAAGAAGTTTTTCCTTTAAGTCTATTTTATTTCCTGCATAACCTGTGAGACTATTATTTTTACCAATTACTCGGTGACAAGGTACAATAATAGGCAAATTATTTCTGCGGTTTGCTTGACCAACTGCCCTAACAGCCTTTGGGCTATTTACACTTTCAGCTATATCTAAATAGCTTAGCGTATTGCCATAGGGTATGTTTTGCAGACTTTTCCAAACCTTTCTTTGAAAATCTGTTCCTGTCTGATATAAAGGTAAATCAAATACCTTTCGATCTCCTGAAAAGTATTCTTTTAACTGAGTAACAGCCTCTTGCAACAGTTGAGTATCTGAATACACGAGCTCCTCTTTAATCTTCTCTCGAAATTCAATCCACTGTTCTTCATCAATTAATACTTTTATGATAAAATCATCATTTGAGACAATATAAATAGTACCTAGAATTGAATTCATCATGTTATATAAAAGCATACGCCACCCCTAGTTCTTTGGGTGAATTGGCAAGAAGATATGAAATACAGTTCCCTGTCCTTCCTCACTCTCAACTTCAATTTTCCCATTGTGTTCAGCTATTATTTTATAAGAAACCATTAAACCTAGTCCAGTACCACGTTCCTTCGTTGTATAAAACGGTTCGCCTAAACGTTTTAACTTATCCTTAGGGATTCCAGTTCCTTGATCTTTAAAAGAAATCTTCACCATCTGATTCTCTTCAAGAGAAGTTGTGACGGAAATCACTCCACCATTAGACATCACTTCTATGCCATTTTTTAAAATGTTAATAAAAACCTGCTTAAGTTGATTCGGCTCACAATAAATTTCAGGAATTTCATTTAGGGATGTAAACTCAAGTTGAATATTCTCAAGAGCTGCCTGTGGTGTTAAAAGATCAATCGTATCACTCACAATTTTAATCAAGTCTCTTTGCTGGTAGTTTACTGCTTGTGGCTTTGCTAATATTAAAAACTCCGTAATAATGGTTTCGATTCTCATAAGTTCAGCTGTAATCACTTCAAAGTACATAGCGTAATCTTCTTGCATCTCGCTACCTTGTAGTAGCTGTATAAAGCCTTTTAAAGCGGTCATTGGATTTCTTATTTCATGAGCGATTCCTGCTGCTAGTTCACCAACAACATTTAACGTGTCTGATTTTCGTAGTCTTTCTTCCATGGCCTTTCTTTCTGTAACATCATGAAGGATGGCTAAATGATGATCTTGGATAATGTTTTTACTTAATGTATATTCAATATTTCGATGGCCTAATACAAAATGCCCATTAATGTGACGATTGTTTAAAAGGTCTCTCCATTTTTGTTCCTTATCCAGTTCACTATAGATAGCAAAATCCTGAAATTTCTTTCGCAAAAATGATGAATTTTCACCTACATTAAAAATTCTCTTCGCTTCTGGATTCATATCGACTATATGTCCATCATGGTCTAGGATTATAAAACCGTTTAATGCATTATCATAAAGTTTTCTAAACTTATGTTCACTTTCTCGTAGTTCCTTCTCCATCATTCTGGTCTCACTAACATTACGAAAAATCGTCATATTGTACCCATCAAGCACCTTATGCCTGGAGGTAAATTCTAATCTTTTTACTTGTCCATTTACCATGAGGAAGTCGAGCTCTGCCCTTACCTTACCAGTCTCAATAAGTTCCTTGTTCATCTCTATGAATTCATTACTTTCTGTATCAACAAAATCAAAAATTTTATAATTAGATAGAAGCTCTAGTGGCATTTCGAAGGTTTTGCTTGCTGAATTATTTGCGCGTAGAACTCTGCCATCCTGATTCCAAATCACAATAGCATCTAATGCTGTATCAAAGATTTCTCGGAACCTTAGTTCACTTTTTTGAAGTTTTCGTTCCATTAATTTCTTCTCTGTGACATCACGCATAATAGACATATAATAATTATCGAAAATATTTGCAGTAGTTGTAAATTCAAAGATTTTCCTTGCACCACTCTTTAATTTTACCGGCAGTTCCCCTTGTGCTCTTTCTTTTTCATCTAGAATTCTCCATAACTTTTCCAGCTTATATAAAAATTCTTCTTCTACAAAATCATCTATAGAGCAACCGACCAACTCTTCTTTTGTTAATTCAAAACTTGTCATAAAGGATTGATTAGAATTAATAAACTTTCCATTTCGATCAAATATAACAATTCCATCTACCGCACGATTATAAACGTCCATAAACAGCTGCTTACTAATATTGCGTTGTTTTTCCAAATTTTTCTTAGAAGTAACATCTCGCATAATACATACATTCACTTTATTTAATGTATTTTTTCGTACTGAAACTTCTATATATTTAACTTTTCCATGACCTGTTCGTATTGTTATATCACCTTTAAAGGAACCATGCTCGTTAAGGAGGCGCTGATACTGCTTAAGTGAATGAAGAGACTCTAAAACGAGAAAGGGGCTTACACTTTTTCCAACTAGCAGATTCCTTGGAAGCTCAAACAATTGACAAGCCGCTTCATTCACTTCAATAAAATAACCTTCTTGATCGAGTAGAAAAATGGCATCTAGTGATTGTTCAAAAATCATCTCATATTGACACAGCTTTTCGTTTAGCAACAAGTTTTCTTTTTCTAATTCATATAAAGAAGTCTGTTTCTCTATTACTGATAGCTTCTCTGACAAGCTTGACACTTCCTCTCCGATTCAAACTGCTTTATCTATTTATTTCTACAAATTCTATCCAAATCCTTCAAAAAATTATTTCTCCAGTTCTTTCCTGACACCATCCTTCATCATTTCATTACAAAATATGATAAAATAGCTAGTAGTATTCCAATCGCATCTCTACAAGCTTGTATCTTGCAGGTCTATAGTGATCGTTGAAATGGCAATATTGATAGTAATAAGAATGATTGCTTACAGCAAAAAGGAGCTCATAAATAGAATGAACATTGTTTTAACAACACTGAATGCAAAATATATTCATACGAACCTAGCCATCAGATGTTTGCGTGCTTACGTGGAACCTGAGCATCAGGTTGAAATGGTTGAATATACAATAAAAGATCCTTCTATAAATATCGTGACAGATCTTTTTAAATATAAACCTGATGTCATTGGGTTTAGCTGTTATATATGGAACATAGAAGAAACCATTAAAGTCATTGGAATGCTTAAGAAAATTAAGCCTGAGTTGAAGATTATGATTGGTGGACCTGAAGTTTCCTATGATGTCATGTATTGGATGGAAAGATTACAAGACGTTGATTACATTGTAATCGGTGAAGGGGAGGAAACGTTTAAACAATTGTTGGACCAGTTAAAGAGTGGAGAAACCGATTTTACGAATATTCATGGCCTTGCCTACCGAACGGAGGATCAAAAGGCTGTTGTAAATCCACAGCGTAATAAGCTGAACCTTCAAGAAGCACCTTCTCCATTTAGGTTTGAAGAGGATCTTCCTCATCTTTCAAAGCGTGTAACCTATATTGAAACAAGTAGAGGTTGTCCATTTAGCTGTCAATTTTGTTTATCTTCCATTGAGGTGGGAGTACGTTATTTCAATAAGGAAAAGGTAAAAGAGGATATTCGTTTTCTTATGAAGAATGGTGCCAAAACCATTAAATTCGTGGATCGAACCTTTAATATTAGTAGGAGCTATGCAATGGAGATGTTCCAGTTTTTAATTGATGAACATCTTCCAGGCACTGTTTTTCAGTTTGAAATTACAGCCGATATTATGAGACCGGAAGTTATTGAGTTTTTAAATGAGAATGCTCCAACAGGGCTCTTCCGTTTTGAAATTGGTGTACAATCTACAAATGACGCGACAAATGAGCTTGTCATGAGAAAACAGAACTTTCAAAAGTTAACTCGAACTGTATCAATGGTAAAGAATGGTGGAAAAATTGACCAACATTTGGACTTAATCGCTGGTTTGCCGGAAGAAGACTATGATTCGTTTAAGAAAACTTTTAATGATGTATTTGAATTAAGACCAGAGGAACTTCAGCTTGGATTCTTAAAAATGTTAAGAGGTACCGGACTTCGTATTCGCGCTGAGCAGCATCAATATGTGTATATGGACCACTCCCCTTATGAAATCTTAAAGAATAATGTCTTGTCATTTGAAGAAATTTCTAAAATAAAGCAAGTTGAAGATGTTTTAGAAAAATATTGGAATGATCATCGTATGGACTATACAGTGGAGTATTTAGTAACTGAGGTTTTTGCCACGCCTTTTGATTTCTTCCAAGAATTTGGACTATATTGGGATAAGATGGGCTGGGGACGAATTGGTCATCAACTTGAAGATTTATTTCAACGCTTATGGAACTTCTTAAGTTTTTGGTCAGAGGAAAACCGTTCGATTATTCATAGTCTGATGAAGTTAGATTATCTACGCGGGCAAAAGTATAAACCAAGAAAGCCTTGGTGGGATGATACTCTCATTAAAGAAGAGCGATCAGAGCTATACCGAAAAATCCTGGCTTCTCCTTCCTTATTAGGAAAAGCTTTTGAAGAATTACAGCTTTCAGAGAAGGATATTTATAAGCATACCGTACTAGAAATGATTAGCTTCGATCTCAATCACTTCCTACAATTAGGTGAAATTAAAGAGAAACCTTCCCTACTGCTAGCTTATTTTGACCCGAAAGATCAGCAAACGAAACTATTTAGTACACCAATTAAATATTTAGAAGAAGTAAACGTGTAGGTAATGATTTAAATTGAAGAAAATGCTTGGAGCGCTGGTACTGCCCCCCAGAAGTTAGAGTTAAAATCTAACCTCTGGGGTGTTTTTGTATGGCAAAGTATGGTGGGAAATTT
>NZ_JAJQKI010000001.1 GCF_023036475.1 Bacillus pinisoli | reverse complement strand
TGTGGTTCAGGAGTTTTGTGCAATTAATCGTGGTTTTTGTGCAATTAACAAAGACTTCTGTGCAATTAACCCGGACTACTGTGCGTATTTTCTCGATTTGTGTGCAATAATACTAGTAGGGGTATGTAAACCGGGCAGTCCGAAACCAGATCCATATTCCATATGACTCGGTATACCAACATACACTCCACCCCACCAAAATCCTCAACTAAATCTATAAACCCCCACAACTACCACCCTATTAACCTCCCAACACGACCTACCAAAAGACCAAAAAGACCAAAATAACCATTATGAGCTTAATATTGTACGGTAACTGAAAGCGCTTTATATTAGATTTATCAGAAAAAAAGGAAAATAGCGTATCTTTCCTACTGATAATGGAGAATCTAGGGGGCTTTCCCGTGTGTCTTCAGAATGGCTGTACACATCATAGAAAAATAGGTTACCTATTGTTAATCACTCTACTAGTTCTGGTGTCTGGATGTAGCAATTCTGCTTATCCGATTGATCATGAGCAACTGAGTGAAGATGAACGGATTGTGATTCGTTTTTCACATGTAGTGGGTGAGCAAACGCCAAAAGGGTTGGCTGCTAGAAAGTTTGCGAAGCTCGTAAAAGAAAGATCAAATGGATTTATTGAAGTTCAGGTATTTCCAAATGGAAACCTTTACAAGGATGGGGAAGAGCTTGATGCTCTAAACAGAGGCGACATACAAATGGTTGCTCCTTCCACATCAAAACTGACTCCAATTGTTCCAGAATGGCAGGTTATGGACTTACCATTTGCTTTTCGAAATTCAAGTGATGTCCAAGACTATCTTCAAGGTGAAATTGGTCAGAAGCTCTTAGCAAAGTTAAACAAGGAAGGTCTGTATCCTTTAGGTATTTGGGATAATGGTTTTAAACAAATGACCAGTCAATATGGCCCATTAATTAAACCAAAGGATTTTGCAGGACAAAGGTTTAGAGTCATGCCGAGTACGGTAATTGAAGACCAGTTTAAAGCATTACAAGTAGATACCCAAATCCATTCATTTGATGAGGTGTATCAACTATTAAACAATGGAATAATTGATGGTCAAGAAAACACCTTTTCTAATATCGTGAGTAAAGATTTACATTCGCTACAAAACTACTTAACGATTAGTGATCATGGTTACCTCGGTTACGTGGTGCTTATGAATCTTGAATTTTGGGAGAGTCTCTCACTTGATGTGCAAAAGTTACTTACCGACACTTTCCGAGAAGTAACGGAATGGGAAGTAGAGTTGGCACAAGAACTGAACGAGAAAAATCAGCAGGATATAGAACAATGTGGGTGTATTGAGATTCATCGTTTAACAGAAGAAGAGAAACAATTGTGGGAAGACGCTCTTCAGCCGGTATATCGCAATTTTGAAGACCGGTTTAGGGCTGAATATATAGAACAGCTTCCAAAGAATAAAGAAGCACAAGCTTCGCATTAAGCAAAGGGGGAAATATCGTGAGTTGGAAAAAGAAAGCGCTAACTTTAGTTGCAGGCTTATCACTAGTTGTATCTGCTGCATGTAGTGGAGGAGAAACAACAGGTGGAAATGAATCAGAATCAGGATCAACTGAAATTACTTACAAAGAATATCCTTCTACAGTAAAGATTGGAACTGCTTCACAAGGTGGAACTTACTTTATCGTTGGTGGAGGACTTGCATCACTTCTTGAAAAAGAAATGGATGTAACAGCAAACGTAGAGGTAACAGGTGGACCTGTTCATAATATGCAATTAACACAAGCGGGAGAGCAAGATCTAGGTCTTGTAACATTAGGACCTGCTTATGAAGGCTACACAGGAACTGGTGAGTGGACAGCTGGAAACAAGATGGAAGATGTTCGTATTGTATTCCCAATGTATACAACACCAATTCACTGGTGGGCACTTAAAGAGTCTGGTGTAGACAGTATTGAAGATATTAAAGGCCAACGTGTTGGGGTAGGACCTGCTGGTGGTACTTCTGGTACGTATGTCCCGTTAATTCATGATGTATTAGGTCTAGACACTGACAATGTTCAAGCAGGCGCTAGTGATATGGCTTCTCAACAAATGGATGGTCAGTTAGATATCATTGGATATGCTGCTGGTATTCCAATCTCTGCTGTATCTGAAATTGAAGTTCAAAGAGAAATCAACTTCTTTGGTCTAGATGGTGAAATGAGAGAGAAGGTTCTTAAAGAATTCCCTTACTTCTTTGAATTCACTATTCCTTCTGACACCTATACAACTTTAGATCATGACATTGAAACAATTGCAATGTTCAACTTCGGTATTGTTCGTAAAGATACAAACGTAGACTTCGTTTACGATTTAGTAAAAGCGTATCATGAAAACAATGACATGTTAGTACAAACTCATGCTTCTATGAAAGAAGCTGTTGCTGAAGCAATTACAATTAACAAAGATGTTCCATTACACCCTGGTGCGATTAAGTACTATGAGGAAATTGGAATTGAATTACCAGATTCTGTTTACCCACCAGAGTGGGAGAAATAAAGAAAACATACCTATCCTCTACTAGGGGATAGGTATATTCTCTAAGGAGGTGCCATTCATGAGCAAAGAGTTAAACAACAAAGAGAAGGATGTAAACGATAAGCCTCTTCTGGACATGCTAGAAGAACAAGAAGATGACGAATCGGTAGAAAGCTCGACGGAGGCAAGAAATTTTACAGGGTTTATTGGAATTTTATTTTCTACTATTGCAGTAGTGGGAGCACTATTTCACTTATATATCTTAAACTTCCATCCTATTGATCCATGGTTATTTAGAAGCAGTCACTTATTATTTGGTTTAATCCTAGGTTTCATGCTTTTCCCAGGCTGGAAAAAAGCTTCAAATAAGATTCATATCGTTGACTGGGCGTTAATATTGGCAAGTATCGGAATCTTTATCTATATTGCCGTAAACTTAAAGCAATTATTATTCCGTTTTGGGGTTATGCCTACAACGCTTGACTTTATCTTTGCGTTAGTAGGGGTTTTACTCGTTTTAGAGTTAACAAGACGTACAAGTGGTTGGACACTACCAATCTTGGCTGGAATCTTCATTTTATACGCATTCGTTGGACCTTATTTACCTAGTATTTTAAATCATAGTGGATATAGTGTTGAACGTTTCGTTACGTATATTTACGGATTAGATGGTATTTTTGGCGTTACGCTGGATGTATCATCAAAGTATATTCTTCTATTTATTATCTTCGGTTCCTTTTTACAAATGTCTGGAGTGGGACGTTACTTTATTGACTTCTCCTTCTCTCTTGCAGGAGGAATGCGTGGAGGTCCAGCGAAGGTAGCGGTTATCTCTAGTGGATTAATGGGAATGATGAACGGTACTTCTGCAGGTAATGCTGTTGCAACTGGATCATTAACAATTCCATTAATGAAGCGTGTTGGATATAATGCACGTTTTGCTGCTGCAACTGAAGCAACGGCTTCTGCTGGTGGGCAAATCATGATTCCGATCATGGGTGCTGGTGCATTCTTAATGGCGGAAATTACAGGAATTCGTTACAGTGAGATCGTTATCGCTGCTACCATTCCAGCTCTATTATACTTTTTATCTGTTTATTTAATGGTAGATTTAGAAGCAGTTAAAAGAGGAATGAAAGGGATTGCTAGAAAAGATTTACCTAGCTTCAAAGCAATCTTAAAGAAAGCGTATCTATTTATTCCAATCATTCTTTTAATTGGAATGTTATTACAAGGCTTCTCTGTTATCATGTCAGGTACTTACAGTATCATTGCATGTTTTGTTGTGAGCTTCTTGAATAAGTCTACAAGAATGGGACTGAAAAAAGTACTTGGTGCATTTGAACTTGGGATGAAGAATACGATTCAGTTATTAGCCGTGTGTGCTTGTGCTGGTATTATCGTAGGGGTTATTTCATTAACAGGTGTAGGACTTCGTTTCAGCTCTATGTTATTTAATGTTGCTGGTGAAAGTGAATTACTAGCGTTATTGTTTGCAATGTTCATTGCGATCTTACTAGGAATGGGTATGCCAACAACGGCTGCATATGCAGTAGCAGCTTCCGTTGTAGCACCAGGACTAATTAACTTAGGAATTGAGCCATTATTTGCTCATATGTTTGTATTCTATTACGCGGTAATGTCTGCAATCACGCCTCCGGTTGCATTAGCAGCTTATGCGGCAGCAGGTATTGCTGGAACCGATCCGATGAAAACTGGGGTAGAGTCATTCAGACTAGGTATTGCAGCATTTATCGTTCCATTTATGTTTATCTATAGCCCTCAACTACTAATGGAGGGTGGATGGACTGAAATCGCTATTGCTGTAGTAACAGCATCGATTGGAATTTATCTTCTTGCAGCTAGTGTTCAAGGATGGTTTGCAGGTCGTCGTGCCAACCTTCTTACAAAACTTCTATTAATTGCAGCAGCATTATGCTCAATTGATGCAGGACTTAAGACAGACTTAATTGCACTTGCGATTGTGGGTGCAGCAGTAGCGGTTCAATTAGTAATGGTGAAAAAGCAGGAGCCAACTTCTATTTCTGCTTAATAGTAAAAGAGTGAACTAAATTTATGTGAAGGGGGTAGGATTGTGTTAGTCAACTTGCAAGAATGCATAGGACTAATCTACAATCCTACCTTTTTTTCAGAAAAAGGAGACGAACATGAAAAACTTCAAACTATCGGTTATTCCTGGTGACGGAATTGGAAAAGAAATTGTACCTGCAACCTTACAAGTGTTAGATACGCTAGCAAATATTAATGGTGGCGTAAAGTTCGAATATGAGACTCATCCATGGAGTTGTGAGTACTATTTAGAACACGGAGAAATGATGCCAAAGGATGGCATGAAGCAGCTTCATCAAACAGATGCGATCTACTTAGGCGCAGTTGGAAATCCAAACCTTGTGGCAGACCACATTTCTCTATGGGGATTACTAATTAAAATTCGTCGTGAGTGTGAGCAAGTCGTTAATATAAGACCAGCTAAGTACATTAAAGGTGTTTCATCACCTCTTGCAAACCCTAAGGACTTTGACTTTATTGTAGTTCGTGAAAATAGTGAAGGGGAATATAGTGAGGTTGGTGGAAGAATTCATAGTGGCAGTGATGAAATTGCTGTACAAAATGCAGTCTTCACTAGAAAAGCAACCGAAAGAACGATTCGTTACGCGTATGAATTAGCAAAAACGAGAAATGGAAAAGTAACAAGTGCCACAAAGTCCAACGGAATTGTACATAGTATGCCATTTTGGGATGAAGTCTTTAATGAAGTGGGCAAAGAATATCCTTCCATTGCCACTCAAAGTAACCACATCGATGCGTTGACTGCTTTTTTAGTAACGAGAGCACATGAATTTGATGTTATTGTGGCGAGTAACCTATTCGGGGACATTTTAACAGACTTGGGAGCTGCGATTATGGGTAGTATTGGAATAGCTCCTGCAGCCAATGTTAACTTATCTGGAAAGTATCCTTCCATGTTTGAGCCTGTACACGGTTCAGCTCCTGATATTGTGGGGAAAGGAATTGCCAATCCGATTGGACAATTGTGGACAGCTAAAATGATGCTAGACCATTTAGGTTTAAAAGAACTTGGCGATCTATTACTGAAAGCAATTGAAGATACAATCGGAGAAGGTGTGAAAACACGCGATCTTGGTGGTACTTCCAACATGCAAGAAGTCATTGACCATGTGAATAAGAAACTATTATCTTACTAAACGATTAGCTGGGTTAAAGAACATTGTTGATATTTTGCAGTGTTGATTGTAGTGGAGGGATGCGAGACTCCTGCGGGAGGAGCGCGGTAAGGGAGACCCCGCAGGCGTGAAGCGCCGAGGAGTGGGATTTTTCACGATAGTGAAAATATCCTCCATTCATCGCCCGCGGAAAGCGAGCGTCCCGGAACGAAAATCAACAACCATGTTTAACAGAGCCAAACGATAAAAAAAACAGCAGAATGAAGGAGGAAGCATCATGGCAAGTATGAGTAAATCTAGTATGAATATTATTATTCGATTACAAATCGAAAAACAACTAGCGTCTTTTAGTGATATTGCAAAAGTCATTGGAGAATATCATGGAGATATTGTAGGAATTGACGTCATTTCCTCTTCAAAAAATAGAACGATTCGTGACATTACGATCAATGTAAATGACCAAAAGCATAGTGAAGAAATTACAAGTAACATCTCAAACATCAGTGGTGTAGAAGTTATTTCAGTATCGGATCGAACGTTCTTATTACATCTAGGTGGAAAAATTGAAGTGAATTCAAAAGTTCCTATTAAAAACCGTGATGATTTATCTAGAGTCTATACTCCAGGTGTCGCTCAAGTATGTAAGGCCATTGCAGAGAAACCAAGTAAAGCGCATACTCTAACCATTAAGCGTAATACGGTAGCCGTTGTCTCTGATGGGACGGCTGTTCTTGGGTTAGGGGACATTGGACCATTAGCGGCCATGCCGGTTATGGAAGGAAAAGCCATGCTATTTAAGCAAATGGCTAACGTGGATTCTTTCCCAATCTGCTTAGATACGAAAGATACAGAAGAAATTATTCAAATCATAAAAGCGATAGCACCTGCTTTTGGTGGTATTAACTTAGAGGATATTGCGTCACCAAGATGTTTTGAAATTGAAGAAAGATTAAAGAAAGAGCTTGATATACCTGTTTTTCATGACGATCAACATGGTACAGCAGTTGTTATTTTAGCTGGACTAATTAATGCTTTAAAGCTTACAGGTAAAGAGCTGAAAGACATTAAGGTAGTCTTAACGGGTATCGGGGCAGCGGGTATTGCTTGCACGAAGATCCTGGTTGCAGCTGGTGTGAAAAATGTTATTGGTGTAGATCGCTTTGGTGCAATTAACCGTCATGAAACGTATGAGAATCTGCAATGGGAAGAATACAAAAACTTCACGAACCCAGACAATCTTACTGGAGGGCTAGATGAGGTAATTGAAGACGCCGATGTCTTTATTGGCGTGTCAGCACCTGGCATCTTAACGGTCAATCACTTAAAGAAAATGGCAAAAGATCCGATTGTATTTGCATTAGCGAATCCACAGCCTGAAATTGATCCAGATACAGCGGAAGGTTATGTTCGTGTCATGGCAACAGGTCGATCTGATTTTCCAAATCAAATCAACAATGTCCTTTGCTTCCCTGGAATCTTCAGAGGCGCATTAGACTGCCGTGCAACGGAAATCAATGAAGAAATGAAGATTGCTGCAGCACGTGCGATAGCGAATGTCGTTTCAGAAGATGAGTTAAGTGAAACGTACATTATTCCAAGTGTATTTAACCAAAAAGTCGTAGATGCGGTTAAGACTGCGGTCATCCAAGCTGCTTATAAAACAGGTGTTGCTCGTAAAGACCGTTTAAAGCTAGAGAGCCAAATGGATAAAGAATTAGTTGAGGTTTAATTTGGTTGGGAAAGCTAGTCTATTGTGTTAGGCTAGCTTTTCTTGTTGTGGCAGGAATTCCTGATAAAATAAGAGAAATTCCTGATATCCTCCCATTTTTTTCCTGATATGCCTCATGGAGCCTAGTTCATCACCCAAATTTCGACCCCATTTTGGAGCGAAAGCTAAGAAACCATTACGTAACTCAGCATTTTTACCTTTAAACAAAGCTCTCTTCGTATAAAGTGTAGCTTTCGTAAAAATCCCAAAAGCCGGATTTTTACTCGGTATTACAGTGGTTAGTGCTTTAGATAGAGAGAGTTGCTCTTTTCTAACATTGGTCACTTTGGTTGATAGTATTAGAAAGAAGGTTTATAAAGTAAGCTCCGAAAAGCAACAAAGTTTTAGAAAAGAGCCTTAAACAAACGTTTAATTAACTATAATGTATATGGAGGTGGGAATAATGACCAAACGAATCATGGTTGCAGGTACTTCAAGTGGCGTGGGAAAAACGACTCTAACCATTGGGATCATGGCTGCTTTACATAAACGTGGACTAACTGTACAGGGTTTTAAATGTGGCCCTGATTATATTGACCCGGCCTATCATTCAGCTGTGACTAATCGTCCTTCCCGAAACCTAGATAGCTGGATGCTAGACCATGAGGTATTAAAAGAAATAGTCATTAACGGTCAGCGTGGAGCCGATGTGTCCATCATTGAAGGAATGATGGGACTATTTGATGGAGAGAATCCACTTACTAATAAAGGAAGCTCCGCAGAAATTAGTAGATTAACGGACACTCCCATTATTTTAGTTATTGATTGTTCTAGCATGGCCAGGAGTGCAGCTGCGATTGTAAAAGGTTATAACAGCTTTGAGGACGGATCTGGAATTGTAGGCGTCATTGCCAATAATGTAGGAGGAGAGGGCCATTATCAGCTTGTAAAAACAGCCATAGAAAAAGAATGCCAGTTACCAGTAATCGGTTTTCTTGCAAATGACGTACATATTCAAATGCCAGAGCGTCACCTTGGACTAGTACCCTCCATTGAACGAGGGGAGCTTGCACCCTTTTTCAATCACTTAGCAGCCTTAGTAGAAAGTACAATCAATTTGGATGAATTACTTACACTATGTTCAGACAGTCCTCTACAAAGTCAAACCTCACTTTTTACAAAAATTGAATCAACACTAGTTCAAGTAGCCGTTGCAAAGGACGCAGCTTTTAACTTTTATTATCAGGAGAACTTAGAATTGCTCGAGGTATATGGGGCAGAACTCATCTACTTCTCTCCATTAGCGGGTGAAAAATTACCTGAACATGTTGATGGACTCTATATCGGAGGTGGATTTCCAGAAGAATTTGCCGATGAACTTTCTAACCAAACAACAGTTAACGAATCAATTCGTTTGGCTATACATTCTGGTTTACCCACTTTAGCTGAATGTGGTGGATTTATGTACCTGGCTGAAGAGATGATAACGTCTGATCGCAAGAGCCATAAAATGGTCGGGCTTATTCCAGGTAGGGTGAAAATGAATCGTACTTTAACTACAATTGGTTATCGTGAAGTGAAGGGGGAGCCTGGCAACTACTTGTTACCTCAAGATACGATAGCAAAAGGTCATGAATATCATTATTCCTCATTTGAACCAACTGATAACATCGACTATGCCTATGAAACAAAAGGATATTTTCATACAGGTAAAGAAGGTTATATGAAACATCATTTAGTGGCGGGGTATACTCATTTTCATTTTGCATCCTGCCCCGAACTTGTTTTGAACTGGATTCAACTATGTAAGGAGAGAAAAATGTATGGCTAAAGGTTTTCCTATAATGATTCAGGGTATTCATTCGGATGCAGGGAAAAGTGTTATTGCAACTGCACTATGCCGCATTTTTCATGAGGATGGGTATATGGGTATAAAACAGCTCCATTTAAATCACAGAACATGTCCCTTAATTTTTAGAAAATCAAATTTCTGATGGTGAAGGTGAAACACAAAGATCAGATCGAATGGTAAGCTATATTTTGTTGACCACAGGGTATGAAATACATAGAAATTGAGTGTCCTTTCAAGACTTAGTGAATTAGAATACAAGCGGTTTGCGAACCATTTCCATCAGCATATAAACTTAGACTTAATTCAAGAAAGAATAGCGCACTTTGGAAAAATGAAGTAAAAGGCTGATGACATGCATCAGCCTTTAATTTGTTAACGTCCAACAAACATTTGTGTCCAGTGATGACCACTTTCGTTGTAACCGACACCGATGTGCGTAAATTTATCACTTAAGATGTTTTTACGGTGACCTTCACTATTCATCCACGCTTTTACGACCTCTTCAGGTGAACGTTGTCCTTGTGCGATGTTTTCACCAGCTGTGTTATACGTAACGCCAAAGTCACGCATCATATCAAACGGTGATCCATACGTCGGGCTTGTATGGGAGAAATAATTGTTCTTTTGCATATCGTTTGATTTTTCTCTCGCCACATCGCTAAGTTTCGTATCAGCTGTAAGATCTTTTAAGCCATTTTTTCTTCTTTCTGCATTCGTTAACTCAATTACTTTTGATTCAAAATTACTAACAGCTGTAGTTGGTGCAGCCTGTGCTGTTTTATTTTGCGTAGCAGCAGGTTGCTTTTGTTGTTGCTGTTGTTGAGCTTGTGCTTGTTGTTGGTTCTGAGCAGTTGCATTATTTTTTGCTGTTGGTTGTTGTTGACTTGGTGTAGCCTTGTTACCAGCTTGGGCTTGTTGCTGTGTTGTTTGTTTTTGGTTTGCAGCCTGTTGTTGTTGTTGTTGGGCTGTTGCTTTGTTTTGGTTACCAGCTTGTTGCTGCTTAGCCTGTTGTCCTTGTTGAGTACCTGGTTGCATTCCCTGAGCTTTTTGGATATTTTGTAAAGCTCCGTAAATCGCATTAGTATTCTTAGGTTGACCTTGACCTTTATTAGCCGCTTGATCACCTGCATTTACATACTTAAATTTTGCTTCTTGAATAAGAACCGCTTTTGTATGTGGATACTTATTACTTGAGATGGTCGTCACATCAGCAGAGATGTTAGCTCCTGGGTTTTCTAGATCATGCTCGATAAATGTATCATTGTTCATATCTCTTCCAAACGTGAAATCTTCGTCCTGAGTTAGTTGACGACCACGACTGTTATCATCCATATTTCTGTCTGTAACGGCTCTGTTATTCATCGTAACGTTATCAAGACCTGTATTTCTAGTTGTGTATCTACCTTTATTCGTTGCTTCATCTTGATAATTCATAAAGTTACGGTCTGCAGTCGTGTTACGGTTATTTACATTATAAACGTACTCATCTGCCGTGTTACGTGCATTTAACTGAGTGTTTTGTCCATCATATGTTCGACCCATATTACCAGCAGCATCTTGATCGTAATTACACCCTACTAGTGAAGCCAACAAAACGGAACTAGTTAACGCTAATAATTTTCTATTTATCAACTTTAAAACCCCCAATGGCTATATTTTTTGGTTCGTCTTAGTATGAATGTTTTATAAATCGATTATCTCCGGTAAAAAACGTATCGGTTGGTAAATTATTAGCGAGCGCCCATTATAAATGAAGAAATGTAGGAAGAAGATTGTTTACTAGGAGTTTTTTGATGAAGGTTGTAGAGGTAATTTTTCCCTACTCTTTTGTTGGGTGAATATAATACCTCTACACTTCCAAAATATATAATAAAGAATGGCTGTTTCTTACTTTTAGATAAATGAGTTTTAAAAAGAGCCTAATGAATTGAAAAAAGGAGATTGCATAATGTCACTTACTCCAGAGCAAAGAGTAGAACTTCATGGATTCAATAATCTGACCAAGTCACTCAGCTTTAATATGTATGATATTTGTTATACAAAAACAAAGGAAGAAAGAGAAGCCTATATTAACTATATACATGAGCAATATAACGCGGAAAGGTTAACACATATTTTATCGACCGTAACGGAAATGATAGGAGCCCATATATTAAACATTGCCAAGCAGGACTATGTACCTCAAGGATCTAGTGTAACCATCCTTGTTTCAGAAGGTCCCGTAGATGAAGCACCCATGGAAGCATTCGAAGAATCACCAGGTCCATTAGGCAATGCGGTTGTCGCAGGCCTAGATAAAAGCCATATTACTGTACACACCTACCCAGAGTACCACCCAGCTGACGGGATTAGTACCTTCCGTGCAGATATCGATGTCTCAACATGTGGTGAAATCTCTCCACTAAAAGCACTTAATTATCTCATTCATTCCTTTGAAACAGATGTAATGGTGATCGACTATCGAGTACGTGGGTTCACAAGAGACGTCAACGGTCACAAGTTGTTCATTGACCATGACATAAACTCCATTCAAAACTATATACCAGAAGAAGTGCAGGAACTATATCATATGATTGACGTAAATGTGTACCAAGAAAACATCTTCCACACCAAGTGCCGACTACGCCAATTCGACTTAGACAACTACTTATTTGGCTACCGTAAAGACTCACTACCAAAAGAAGAACAAGTTGAGATTACGAAAAAGTTAAAAACTGAGATGGAAGAGATCTTCTACGGGAAAAACATCATACACTAAAGAAAAATCGACAAGTGCCTGTCACTTGTCGATTTTTCTTTATAGAACCAAAGGTAAACTGAATAAATATAAATTTAAATTCATATCGATAAATAGATAATTATTTGTTAAAATAGACTAATTAGTTATGGGCTGAGATGTATTTTTGAATCACCTTACATATAAATTTTGTTTCAGGAAGCTCAGATTTTCAAAAAGAAGAGAGGTTGGTCAGTATGAATAAACGGATTGGTTTTATTGGTTGTGGGAAGATGGGGCAGGCGATGATTACGGGGATGCTTCATTCTTCGTTAGTACGCTCAGATCAAATCATCGGAAGTGCTCGTTCGGATGAGACGTTGTTAGTAGTGGAACAGAAGTTTAATATTAATGTCACACTATCTAATCAAGAAGTAGCTAGTTCTAGTGATTTTCTTTTTATAGCTGTAAAACCTCATTTATATAAAGAAGTTTTACAAGAAGTGAAGGATCATGTTAAACAAGATGCTATTATTATTACGATTGCGGCTGGTATTGATATTTCATTTATTGAAGCTCAATTTGATCATGACGTAAAAGTGATTCGATCTATGCCGAATACGCCTTCTCTTGTAGGGGAAGGGATGAGTGTCCTCTGTGTCAATAACCTTGTTTCTGAAGAGGAAAAAGAACAGGTGATAAGCTTATTTAATAGTTTTGGAAAAAGTGAAATTGTAGAAGAAGCCATGTTAGATGCGATTCCAGCTATTAGCGGGTCGTCTCCGGCTTACGTTTATATGTTTATTGAGGCTCTTGCTGATGGTGGGGTTATGCAAGGGATACCTAGAAAGCTCGCTTATAAGTTAGCGGCGCAAGCTGTTTTAGGAGCGGCGAAAATGGTGTTAGAAACTGATAAACATCCAGGAGAATTAAAGGATGAAGTATGTACACCTGGTGGCGTAACGATTGAAGCGGTCGCTACTTTGGAAAAGAACCAATTTAGAGGAGCTGTCCTATCAGCAATGGAAAACTGTACAAATAAATCGAGGATATTAGCAAAAAAGTAAGTTTTAGTTATCAACCGAAAAACATATAAACTCTAAACTTTTGACTAAATTTATCCAAAATGATAGACAAATGGAAAAATTGGAATTATAATGAGGTTAATTATATAGCCTCGGAAAACGAAGGGGAGTAGCTTAACAATAAAGTCGTCATGCCGTGATTTTCGCAAGATCACCGGCTTTATTGGACAACACGATGTTGTTGGCAAGACCTTTATCATGCGAATGGTAAAGGTCTTCCCTTTTTTAGAGAAGCCTTTACCGTGATGGTAGAGGCTTTTCTTTTTGTATGTACCGTTTTCAAAAGGAGGATCACCATAAAGGAGGATCGCTTTAGTAGATAAATAATATTAGTTTAAGGGGGAAATAAAATGGAATTATTTTCAGGAGAATTTTTTTCAGCGTTATTAGCCATTATTATGATTGATTTAGTACTAGCAGGTGATAATGCCATTGTAATTGGCCTTGCTGCTCGTAACTTACCAAAGCATATGCAAAAGAAAGTCATTATGTGGGGAACAGTAGGGGCAATCGCCATTCGTGCTGCCGCAACACTTGTCGTGGTTTGGTTATTAAAGATACCTGGTTTACTAGTAGTTGGTGGTGTGCTTCTACTATGGGTCGCGTATAAACTATTGGTAGAGGAAAAAGATCATAATGTTTCAGCAGGAAGCAACTTCTGGGCAGCCATTCGTACGATTATTATTGCAGATGCCCTAATGGGTCTTGATAATGTATTAGCAGTTGCTGGAGCAGCACACGGAAGCTTCGTACTAGTTGTTTTAGGATTAATCATCTCGATACCAATTGTGGTTTGGGGAAGTACGATTATCCTTAAGTTTGTAGAACGTTATCCCGTTATCATTACAATTGGAGCTGGGGTGTTAGCATGGACAGCATCTAAGATGATTGTCGGAGAGCCATTCCTACAACCTTACTTCGCAAATCCATTCATTAAATATGGCTTTGAACTCCTTATGATTGTAGCTGTTCTAGGCCTTGGTGCTTACGTAAAATCAAAACGCAAAACAGTGGAAAAACAGGCTGCATAACCTAAAAAAATCGACAAGTGACAGGCACTTGTCGATTTTTCTTTATCTAGAATGTACTTCATAAATCCCAAATTTTAAATAGCTTCCTTCTTCTGCAGCTAAAAGTTTAGGATGGTCATATCCAGCACCACTCCAATGTAATTCTCGAAGTACCTTCCTTGCATCAACAGCTGCATCTTGAATCATTTCCTTAAATTGGTCAGAACGGACATGGAAAGAGCAACTGGCTGTAATGAAGATCCCGCCATCTTTTACTAGTTTTAAGCCATTTAAGTTAATATCTTTATAGCCACCCATTGCTTTTCGAACAGCATGTGCCGATTTGGCAAAGGCAGGTGGGTCGACGATGACTACATCCCATTGCTTTCCTTCATTTACACAATCTCTTAAATAATCAAACGCATTCGCTACAACATACTCAACATTAGTAAAGCCGTTAAGCTCAGCGTTTCGTCGAGCCGTGTCAATCGCATGCTCCGAGATATCGACGGCGGTCACATGCTTTGCCCCGTATGAAGCACCATTTAACATAAAGGAGCCTGTATGAGTAAAACAGTCGAGAAGAGTAGTGTCTGGTGTAATAAATGGTTGAATGGCCGCACGGTTTTCTCTTTGGTCAAAGAAGAATCCAGTTTTCTGCCCGTCTTTAATATCAACAATATACTTTACGCCGTTCTCTTCAATTTCGACTTCAGTAGGACCCTCGCCATACCAGAAGCCTTTCTCTTGTTCTAGTCCTTCAAGTTCACGAACGTATACGTCATTACGTAGATAGATCGCTTTAGGTTTAAATACTGTTAAAAGTCCCTGTAAGATCCACTCTTTCCTAACTTCCATTCCAAGCGCCATAATTTGGACTACAAGTGTATCTTCATACTTATCCACCACTAAACCAGGAAGGAAATCAGCTTCACCATAAATGGCTCTACATGAACGAACCTCTGGTATTAATAGTTGTCGAAGTCCCCATGCTTTTTTAATTTTATTAACAAAGAATTCCTCGTTAATTTCCTCATCCTTATATGTAAGGACCCTAACAATCATTTGAGATCTTGGATTAATATAGCCTTTTCCTAAAAAATGCATTTGATGATTATATACATCAACAATATCTCCAGGCTGATATTCCCCTTCTATTCGATTAACCTCACTTTGATAGATCCAAGGGTGCCCCTGTTCAAGACGCTTTTTTCTTTTTCTTTCTAAAATCACTTTTGTCATATTCATCACTCCGCATAATAGTCGCTTATCATCATATCGAAACATGAAGAAAATTGCCAGTTTTAGATTAGTTTTCCCTATGAAATAAAGAAGGATTCAGGTTTTACACACTGAATCCTCTGAAATCTTGTACCTTCTCTATCAATCTTTATGATGGAAAGTCAATTTATTTTTACCACTTTCTTTAGAAGTATATAGCGCCTTATCCGCATTTCGAATGGAAGTATAAGGATCTAGATCATGGTTTGTCCATAATGAAGCGCCAATACTGCAAGAAATCGTAACGGTATCAGTTTCAATTTTAAACGGCTCTTGTATGGCTTCAATCACACGATTCCCAATGATTTCTCCATCCATTTGTCCGTTTTCGGCAGATGACTTTAATACGATTAAGAATTCATCACCTGAGAGCCTACAAACGAACTCATGACTCCGTAATGACCTTTTAATACGAGTAGCCACTTCCTTTAGCAATAAATCTCCATGATGGTGACCTAATGTATCGTTAACTGTTTTAAACCCGTCTAGATCTAAATATAAAAATAATAAGCCTTGGTTAGTTCCCTTTACGTAAGAAGCTGCTTCTTCCATAAATAAATCGAGTGCTAACCGGTTCGGTAATCCTGTTAGCTTATCTTGATGAGCAATTTCTTCCATTTTACCTAAGTCTGACTCCGTTTTACCTAATGTTTCAATTAAATGCTTCAAAGAAGTAGAGAGTATTTCAATATCACGAATTCCCTTTTTAATTGGAATTTCAACCTTTTCACCCTTTTTTAAACGATCAGCTGTAAAAGCAATCTGCTTTAGTGGGTTTGAGATGTATCCAGCTAAAAACCACCCCATGACGGCAAAAAGGACCGTTGATAAAAATCCTAAAGATAAAATCGTTTGTTTTAATTCTAGAACGGAATAGAAAGCAATTGCTTCAGGCTGTCTCATAATAACTGTCCAGTCTAGACCTGGATAGTTAAGAAATCCGTCCGCTAGTGCATAGCCTGTGACATAATATTTTCCATCTGGCCATTTTTCAATGGACCAGTTGTTTTCATTTTTCTGAGCGTTCTCTACTGCTTGTATATTTAAAGGTTTTCCGATGAGTTCCTCAGGACCTAATAAAACAGTATTCTCTCTTTTACTCACAATAAAGACTTCCAGTTGGTTGTCTTGTTGCTGCAATGGTCGTACGACAGATTCTTTTACTTGTTTGGCCCATTCCCAACTTAAATGTGTAGCCAACACACCAACAAAATCACCATTTGGGTTAAAAATGGGAGCACTAATATCGACAAATTTTAAAGGTTCTCCGCTTTCATTAGGAAGGAGATCTGCAAGAAGGACAGCTTCATGTACATCCCCAATAAAAGTTTCGGTTAAGGCTTCATAGTAAACTGGACGTTTAGTAAGATCTTCGCCTTCAAGTATTTGATCGGTTGAAGCTTTCACCGTGCCTTTAGCATCCAAAAACCCAATCCATGAGAAAGCGGGGAAGTTAGTTTTTAACTCATTAATTAACGTTCTAATAGACTCAGTGCTGTTTGCATCTTGAAAGACTTCAAGCTTGGATAAAACGGTGATTTCACCGAAACGTGACCACATAAATTGATCTAATTTATCAGCAATCTGGTATGAATCATTCGCTAATCTCTCTCCAATTTGCTGCTTCACTTCTTCTCCAGATTCTCTACTAATGGTAAAGCTTAAAAAAGTGGTTAAACCGACAGTGAAAATTGAAAAGATGACAACGAAGTAAGTTCTTAGTGTTATCGACATAAATGGATCCCCTTAAGAATAATAAACTCATTTTCATTTTAACAGAAATGTGTCGTTTTTTGTCGATTATTTTCATAATAGAAGGTATAGCTGTACATATAGACTTCGTTTGACAATAATAGAAGTAAGTTTGATTACAGTACAAAGTTATTTTTAGGGAGGTAGCATGGATAAAGAGTTAGAAGAACAGGTAGAACGTCCCTTTGAACACGAAAGAGAAGACTTTGACTACGATGCTTTTTTCAACGAAGAGTATGATGAGGAATATGAAAAGCAAAAAGAGAGAAGAAAGAACCGTAAGAAGTTAAGCACAAAACTAATAGGCTCTTTACTAGTTCTCGTATTGTTAGTAAATGGACTCGCTATCTGGCCGAAAATTATAAATTTGCCTGCTGTTGAATTTCTCGCTGTTTCAGCAAAGTTATCACAACAAGATCATATTAAAGAGTGGAAAAAATCAGTTGTGACGATTGAATGGGACCGTGTGAAAGGAACAGGATTCAATATTGAGCAAGACGGATTAATTGTTACCAACGCTCATGTGGTGGACAATGCACCCTCAGTAAATGTACATTTTAAAGCGGGCAATTCTTATACAGGAAGAGTAGTGGCCCGTTATCCAGAGCTTGATTTAGCTCTTATTGATATTGAAGCAACCGAATTACCGGTCTTACCACTCTCCTTTACATCAGATTGGGGAGAAGGAGAACGTGTCATCTTTATTGGCAATCCATTAAGCTTTACCCAGATCGCCAATGAAGGTGAAATTATTGGTGAAACCTTATTATCCGGGTGGGCGGAGCCTGTCATGATGATTGAAGCGCCGATCTATAAAGGGAACAGTGGCAGTCCTGTGATTAACGATAAGGGAGAAGTCATTGGGGTTATATTTGCAACCTTACAAAATCCAAGCATCGAAACAAAGGAAATTGTCGGGGTAGCAACACCAGCGAAACATTTAGAGAAAATCATAAACCAGGTGGGAGAATAACTTAAACCGTTCCGTTTTGAGTTGAATTAGAATAAAATGACTTACTAATTGGCAGAGGGATTGACCTATGCCAATTTTTCTTTCGTATAAAGGATTTTCGATATATTTAATAGAATAATGACATATGAAATGACATAATAAATTTAAGAACAATAGTTGTTGTACACCATAAAAAGGTTGTCATTAAGCCTGTCATTTTGGGTTAACAATATAAGCCGTCATTTCAACTAATAGTTATTAAAAACACCTATGAATTAACGGGTGAAGTTAATTGGAGAAGGAATTTACATTATTCATTTGTACACTGTTAAGAAGGATATGAATAGGGATATGACTCTTTAGGAGGTTGAGATGAGAAAGTTACTCATTGGTATTTTGATAACGATCATCTTTTTTTGCTTATTTTTAATATATAACCACAAACAACTCCCCACTAAAGAAGATGTGTTTAGAAATTCAAGTAATTGGTCTCCAAAAACTGAGGAAGTTTATTTGGTTAGGAAAATAGACGATGTGTGGTTAACCATTTTCAGAAATAGTCATACCACTTTTGTCAGTCGTTTAGAACAAAACTGGATGGGTTATTGGGAGTTTAAAGATGACTTAGGAAGTGAGTCCTCATTAATTTCTACTAATTATCCTCCTGAAACAGAAGTAGATTTTACATGGAATGCTTCAAGTAGATCTGATCTACCAATATCATACTACTTTGGACAAATTAACAATCCTAAAGTACAGGATGTCAAAGTTGAAATAGAGAAAGACATCTTTAAAAATGCTTTAATAATTAATGCAGATGAAAATCGTTTCTTCTTTTTAAAATTAGATGCGCCAACTTTATTACCTATTAACATTAAAGGGAGTTCTGAATCTGGCGATTTAATATATTCTACAATAAGTGATTGGATGAAGTAATGGAAGTCTCTTTAGAACAAGTGGAGGCATGTTTTTACTAACGGAGAAGGAAATGTAAGAGAATTTACCTCGCATTAAGGAGGGCTTTCAGAATGGATATAAAGTCTTTTTCCGATGTATTAAAATACCCCTATGTTATCATTTTTGATAACGCAAAAGGTAACAAACTACACAAGACAAATTGTTATTTTGTCTCAGAAGAAAACTTCAACCTTATAATGAATACTTATCAGGGTAGGAACGGTTATTACCTCCCATTAGAGTATTACGAGGATATTCGAGATGCTTCCGTGGTTCCTTGTAAGGAGTGTAAGCCAACTCAGGAACAATAGATTAACTTCTTACTGTACTAAGGTGGGCTTTATCTCAACAAGACGCTCTATATTCTAGGACTCAAAATGTAAAAATGGCGTGTCAAAACTGTGGTCAGTTTGCACGCCATTTTCATTACCAATTAAATGATATATATCCCAAAACGGAACGGTTTAAGATTAACTTCATCTGGTCTTTTCATTAAAAAACTTTCGAAGCCAACTAGGAGTAGGAGCTTCAACTGAAATCTTCCCTTTTGTAATAGGATGAATAAAATCTATGGAACTTGCATGTAAAGCCTGGTGTTTTAAATAGGTGTTTTTCCCACCGTAAAGCTGATCCCCTACAAGCGGGTGACCTAGATGACTTAGATGCACTCTAATTTGATGCGTTCTTCCTGTATCTAGATTTAGTTTAACTAGTGTCATGTGAAGTTTTGTATTTATTTCGCTTACTTCATAATGGGTAATGGCTTTTTGACCAGCCGGTGACACTCTTCTTCTTGTAGGATGATGGCGATCACGGCCAATTGGTTCTGTAATCGTACCTTTCTTCTTCCTCATCATTCCTTCAGCTAAAGCAAGATAGGTTCTTTTAATCTCTCGCTTCTCTAGTGCTTGGTCAAGTAAGGCACTTGCTAGAGGGTGTTTGGCGAAAAGGATAACTCCGCTCGTGTCACGATCTAATCGATGAACATGGCGTATCTTCGTTTGAATACCAGAAAGCTGCAGGTGAAAAGCGACTCCATTTGCTACTGTCTGTTTCCCGTTAGCATCATTGGGATGTGTATCCATTCCAACGGGCTTATTGACCACTAAAAGATGATCATCTTCATATAAAATATCAACATTTAAATCTTCGGGAATTACACCATATTCCTCTCCCTTTATACAGTGAAGATATAGTTGATCATTCTTTTTTACAGGATGGTTCCAAGGAATTTGATCTCCGTTTAGCAAGACTCCTTTTTCCATTCTTAGTTCATGTAGCATTTTCTTAGGAACAGCCACCTCGCTTCGCAGCAGTTGTTCAATGGTCTGTCCCTCCCAAAAAGCAGGTATGGTGATTACTAACCATTCTCCTTTTTTTTCTGTCTGAATCATGAAGACTCACCTCTTTGTTCTTGTTCCTTGTTCTTTTGAACATGCTTCCACGTACGCAAAGTAAATATAATAAGAAGAAAACCGATGTAGCTTAGTGAAATGATAAGACCTAGCATAGAAAATCCTAAAATCTTTAGAATCATATTAATGACAGTAAAAACATAAAGAATGCCAAGGAATCTTTTGATTTCTGTATCTTTAAAAATTCTTGTTAAATGTGCCCCAATTTGCCCTCCAATGATTGCTCCAATAATAAGAGTAAACGCAAAGGAATAATCAATTTGCGTGGAAGTCGAATAGGTAATAAAACCTGCAATGACGATAAAAAAGACAGCGAAAAGGCTAGTACCCACAGCTTTCCTTGGTGGAAGTCCAAGAAAAGAAATAAGTAATGGAACGATAATAAATCCTCCGCCTACTCCTAATGTAGTGGAGATAAAGCCGCCAGCTAATCCAATAAAAACGGGGGCAAGCCAAGCTCTCTTTTGTCCCTCTTGGTGTTCATGTTTCTTTTCTTTATATGTGAGCAAAGAATAGGAGAAATATCCAGCCAATAAGATGTAAAAGACAGGAATGACAATTTCTTCAATATGTAACTGTTCTAAAAACATAACAAAAGGATGGGCAATTTGAGTAGCCACTAACCCAGCAACTGCCACAAATAATCCTATTTTGAATTCAATATTTTTCATCTTAAAATGAGCAACGATACCAGAAAGGGATGTACCAATCGTGTAAAGTAAACTTGTCGCGATGGCCACAATTGGGGATAACCCTATTAATAAAAGAATGGGCGTTAATACGAAGCCCCCACCAATCCCAAAATAACCTGATAAAATACCTACACATGCTCCGAGTAAAATAAATAGTATTAGTTCCAAACATACACTCCTTTCTGTCTCTTTCATTATGAAGAATATCTAATTTGATCACAACAATGTCCTTATTATATTATTCTCTACTATGAAATGTTAGTTATTAGTCTACTTTATAGGAATTGGGTAAGCCGGAAAGACTTACCTTAGCAATTCACGAGTGATGTGTGTTAACGTATAGCTATATAATAGAAACGGCTTTATAAAGGTGGGCTAATCATGAAAATTGTCACAGCTTCAACTCCAGAACAAGAGAATTATATTGAAGAACTAGTAGATTATATGTACTCAGAAGTATTTCCAAACTACTTCTCTGATGAGTATATTGAAGAGTTGAAGGAACTCCATGTTCTATTACCAACGAATTCAGATTTATATAATGGTACTTTAAAAGAGGCGTTTCAACTAATCTCTGGCATTCAGTCACTGATTGCCGTTATTGAAACGATTAGACATGAAGAGGTAGCGGAGCATCATCAAGAAATATTTGAAAAGAACACAACCATTGTAGAAGACTACGGTTATAAATTCCCATTTCAAATACATCACTTCGCCAAACCAAAGGAAGAATGTATCTCCTTATACTCAAAACCTACGAGTCAGTATATCATGTAAAAAAGCATCGAGCTTACTCGATGCTTTTTTGCTAGTCTTTATATTTCTCAAACCACGTACGGAATTGCTCGTCACTTACTTTCCCAACCACTCGGTCTACTTCAACACCATTTTCAAACCTTACAAGAGTAGGGGTGCTTGAGATATTGTAAGTTTTCCAACCTTCTTCGAATTCTAATAAATTATAAAAAGGTAGTTCAATTCCTAACTCCTCGGTCATAGGTACGATGACAGGAGAAGTTTCTTTACAAAAAGAACATTCAGGACTATAAAAATAGACAAATAGATTTTCCTTGTCCGCTAGTTTATCTTCAAGCTCATCAGGTAGTATTTGATTTTGATAGAGAGGATCATCCAATTGGGAAATTGTTGCCGGTTTTAGGCTGTCTTTTCCATATGGATTTCCCTCTGAAGCTTGTTTATTTGAGAAATTCGTGACAAAAGCAAGAGTGGCAAATAATGCAATAATAACGACTAAAAAGATCATAACTTTTTTCATGTTATTGCCCCTTTCTTATTTTTAAGATCATAAACTGTAAGATGGTGATCGTTGTAAAGGCAGTTAAGGCTAGAAACGGAATAGTAATAAATCCAAACCAGTTAATGTATTGTCCTGTGCATGGAACGACTCCACAAGAAATGGAAGTACTCGCTAGGAATTCTACTTTTTGGATTAAATAATGATAAAAAGAAATGCAACCACCAATGATTGAAAAAGGAAGTACATATAAGGATAATTGTTCATACTCTTTCTTAATCAAACCTATTCCCATTAGTAGAGCAAGCGGGTACATGAAGATCCGTTGATACCAGCAGAGTTCACAAGGAATAAACAACATAATCTCCGAGAAAAATAGACTTCCAACTGTAGCAATGACAGAAACGGCCCAAGCCATAAAAAATAAAGATTCTATCTTTGAGTGAATGGTTGCTTTCATTTATACACCTGCTTTTGACTGTTTTCTACTACTAAATTACAACAATACTTTCCTAAATTGTATGTCAAACTTGCTGTTGAAAACAAGCATCCTATGTAGCATTTTTTATCTATTTTGTGAATGGGTCAGGCTGAACTGCTGTAATACACGGAAGATATTTTTCAGAACGTAAAAAATCTCATGTAAAAAAGCCCTTCATTGGATAGAAGGGCTGATGATTGTAAGTATTACTTTCTTTTGAAGATTTTTCCTGTCGTATCTTTAAAGGTCTTTGTCGTTGTATCCACTGTTTTTCCGATGACCTTATTACCTGTGCTAGAAACATTTTTGACAATATCTGCGGTTGAATCTGTTACTTTCCCGACGAGGCCACCTTCACCAGAAACACTTTTCACGATATTATTGGCAGTGTCGACCGTCTTGTGTACTAAATCATTCGCGTGGTTAGAGGTGCTTTTCAAAAGGTTTTCATTCTGCCTTTTTTCTTTTGTGATGTTCATCTCCTCCTTTTATGGTACGTTGTTAGGTTTATGAGGAGATAACTTGTCATAGAACAAAAGTGCTTGTCCTGATTAATAACAGGAATGTTTAATCCTAAAAAACGCACCACTTAAATAGCCTGTTTCTTCAATTGATCCAAAATATACTCCGAGGAGCGTAGTGCAAGAGAATACGTCGTAAAAGTTGGATTAGCTGATGGAGCCGTCACATAGGTTGGCGTGCCGACAATAAATAGGTTTTTTACATCATGCGTCTGTCCATAGCTGTTCACGACAGATGTAGACGGATTGTCTCCCATTCGACAGCCACCCATTAAATGAGCAGTTGCTTTTAGATGATAAAGTGGTTCTCCTCCTGAAGCGATCCCTATATTCACTAGTAGATTCTTTGCTGCTTCACGAATTTTTTTATCATTCTCATGAAAAGAAAAATGAACAATCGGAATAGGAACGCCATACTCATCAAGTTCGCTGCTTAGAGTGACTCTATTTTGCTCCTGCGGCAGTACTTCACCAAGCATCGCAAAAGAACCATAGTGGTTGTAATCGAGCATGATTTCTCGTAGCGATTCGCCATATCGACTTACATCATTTTCAAAGAAAAGGCCTGCCAAACGGACTGGGCGGTGTCCATAAGAATTCATGATAAATCCCCGAGCATATCCTTCTTTTTTACCTTGTTCATAAGGATCAAGTGTGAGCGCTTGTACCGGATTTCCTCGATACATTCGAATTTCCTCATCGTATTTTACAATAATCTGATCATTCGTATTTGTCATGACATATTTACCGACTACGCCACTAGAATTCGCAATTCCATCCGGAAACATAGCATTAGCGGAGTGAAGTAGTAGCCGAGGTGTTTCGACGACATAGGAGGCAAGGATGACTAATCGAGCATGTATTTGATGTTCCTGGCCATTTTTTGAATAGATTACCCCTTTTGCCGTACCATCTTTGTTCATGAGGAGCTGGGTCACCATTGCATCGCTAATAATTTTGGCTCCGTGTTTAACAGCCTCTGGGACAAAGGTATTAAGCGGAGTTGTCTTTGAATCCGGCATACAACCTTCTTCACAAAAACCACGGTTGATACATGGTTCACGGTCATGGAAGGGGACAGATAAAATGGCAAGGGGTGAAACAGCGTGTTTTAATCCTAGACGTTCACAGCCTTCTCTAAATTTTAATGTATTATTACTAAGGTCGTGATGCTGAGGAAGAGGAAATCGTTCTCCATAAGGCTCCCATGGAAAGCGGGAAGGGCCAGAGAGCTGAAGTATTTTTTGCATCCGATTATAATAAGGTTCAATGTCCTCATATTGAATCGGCCAATCCTCACCTACACCTTCTTCTGTATATGTTCTAAAGTCAGAATGATGAAACCGGAGCATTTGAGCGGTATAATGTACAGCACTGCCACCAACTCCTTTACCAGAATTACTTCTGGATAAATCAATGGGATCATGACCAAGACTGATTCTAGGATCATTCCAATACAGCTTTTCAGCTTCTAATTCATCACTGGCAAAGTCACGCTTCGGCTCTCGCAATGGTCCAGCATCTAAGCATATAACCTTTAGGCCAGCTTTAGAAAGCTCTGCAGCAAGCACACTTCCAGACGCTCCAGTCCCGACGATACATACATCAATCTCATTCATGTATTTTTGCCTCCCATTTATCAAACTGGTTCGGCCCAAAAGCATAGTACCCACGTGGATACGAGGGTCCACCATACCCAATTTTTGACCAGAGTGAAGGATCCGAATAAACAATCGGGAGAATTTCTTCTGTAACGGTTTTAAAAAATAAAAGAGGTGAAACGGATTGCCAGCAGTTCTTATACCCCACATTGCTCTTCAAGTCTTGAACAAATTCCTTTTGTATTTCTTCACTTAAACAAGAAAACGGTTCTTGATATTGATCAAATATCTGACTCATCAAGCTAGTAAGTCCTGTCTTAATGACGTCTACCTTTTTAACAGAAGTACCCTTTGCATAACCATTCATACGTTGGCAACGTTGATCAAAATTAGCGAGAACATCTATTGATACATCTCCCAAATGGGAAGGAAATAAAATGGGAATCAGGGATAGTAGAACATCCTTTTCGTCTTCATTAAAAAGATGTGTCTCATTTCGAGATAGTCTCTCTTTCAAAACAGCTTGAGTAGTTGGATCCCATTCATCCCACTCTGAAAGCACATCATAATCAGGGTAATAGGTACGCTTAGGGTGTACCATCACAATTCCTCCTCTAATACCAGACTAATAACAAGCTAAAGAGTCCAAAAGCAGCTATAGAAAAGGGGAGAATAAAAGGTGGACCGCTCATAAAGTTCTCCATCTTAAAACCGCCTGTGCGATGTCGGATTGCGGTAAGGTGTAAAGCTCCACCGTAAATACCAGCAACGATGCCAACGGTAGAAAGGATTGTTTGCATCCACCCCCACCAAATTGTTGGCCAAATGGAAAGAAGGATGGCAGTCAGCCCGAGTAAAGGAAGAGTAATGACAGGAATCCACATTTGCCACTTATGAAATTTGCCTCTTGCATGCCAAATGGTTACCTGCATCCATAGCAACATATAAAATATTCCGAATAAAAGAGTAAGTAAACGAGGTAATTCCCATTCATTCCAACCGACTAGCAAAACAAAACCCCTCCTATCCTTTTCACTTTCTTATTAAAGGCTGTGCACTTACGCTCACTACCAACTTTCTTTTAATATGAGAAAAAATGTACCAACTTATTCCTTTTTGAGGAAGTCTTACATAGTGACCAATTGGTATCGACAGTTGAAAATAGTCAACAATAAGACGGAAAGGAGAGATGAATGATGAATTTACTACGAGATATTATGACAGAAAATGTGGCCACTGTATCTTCTAATCAGACGGTGCAGGATGCAGCAAGACTAATGAGTGAATACAATGTAGGGTCAATTCCAGTTGTTGATCAGCAGGAGCGAATTATCGGAATTGTTACAGATCGAGATATTACATTACGAACAACTGCACAAGGTCTTGCGAGTACAACACCTGTATCTGAAATCATGTCTTCCCATGTTGTATGTGGTACACCAGATATGAATGTAGAAGAAGCAGCTAGTCTTATGGCAGAAAATCAAATTCGCCGTTTGCCAATTGTTGAACATGGTCAAATTGTAGGTGTCATAGCCTTAGGTGATATTGCCACGAATGAAATGTTTAATGATGAAGCAGAAGAAGCGTTAACGAACATCTCCGTTCCTTCTCAACCAGAAGCTTAATGAAAGTGGGCACCTGTATGTTGTGACAGGTGCTTCTTTTTCGTAGAGGCAGTGGAATTGTTGATAAATTAGAGAAAGTGTTAGATAAAACTCAGGTTTTGTTAGATAAATTTAGAGATGTGTAAGATAATTACCACGTTTTGTTAGTTAAACCCTCAAAAGTGTTACATATATTCTCTATCAACAGCCTACCAACTACCTTCAATTGCTAAGAAAGCAAGATTAATGCTCATTTCACATGAAAAGCAAACATATTCTTCTAAAAGGAACGACGCGAACAGTTATAAACGGAATTATCTGGTGGAATAATTAGTTTAGGTTTAGGAAATGAGTGAAACGGGTATTGTATATGGATACGTTTAAAGGGGTTGGAAGAAATGTCAAAAATAGATCTTACTAAATTCGAAAAAAGAATGATTATAAGAAGAATTGAGGAGAGTGACTTTGATTCGATCATGGACATGCAACAGGTGTGCTTTCCAGGTATGGTCCCATGGGAGAGAGAGCATCTCGAATCACATTTAGAACATTTTCCTGAAGGTCAGTTATGTGCTGAATATGACGGGAAGATTATTGGTTCTTGTTCAAGCTTAATCATAAATTTTGATGAATATGATGATAAACATACATGGGATGATATCACGGATGAAGGATACATAACGAATCACAATCCAGAAGGATATAACCTTTACGGAATTGAAGTCATGGTCCACCCAGAATATAGAAGAATGAAGGTAGGGCAGCGACTTTATGATGCAAGAAAGGACCTTGCCCGTGAGCTTAATTTAAAGAGTATTATCATTGGTGGGCGCATTCCAAATTATCATAAATATGCGGAAGAAATGACACCTCGTCAATATGTAAAAGAAGTATCGATGCATAAGATCTATGATCCTGTGCTTTCCTTCCAGTTAATGAATGGGTTTACGTTAATGAGGATTAATCCTAATTATTTGGAAGACGATCAGGCTTCTTATAAATACGCAACGTTAATGGAATGGAATAATATCGATTACCGTGCAAAGACGAAGCGTCATTTCCAAACGTCTTTCCCAGTCAGAATCTGCGCTATTCAGTATGCGATGAAGCAGATTGACTCGTTTGAAGAATTTGCGAAACAAGTAGAGTATTATACAGATGTCGCTGCTGATTTTGAATCAGATTTTGCGGTATTCCCAGAAATTTTTACGACTCAGTTAATGTCATTTGTACGTGAAAAAACACCGAGTCAAGCCATTCGAAAGCTAACGGAGTTTACAGAACCTTACTTAGAATTATTTGCAAACTTAGCTGTTAAGTACAACATTAATATTATTGGTGGATCTCATTTCGTTAATGAGGATGAAAAAATTTATAATATTGCTTATTTATTTAGAAGAGATGGAACAATCGAGAAGCAATATAAGATCCACATTACCCCAAATGAAAAACGCTGGTGGGGAGTTAGTGCAGGAGATGAAGTAAAAGTATTTGATACGGATTGCGGTAAGATAGCGATTCAGATTTGTTATGATATTGAGTTTCCTGAACTTGCCCGCATTGCAACTGACAAAGGAGCCAATATTATTTTCACTCCGTTTTGTACGGAAGATCGCCAGGGCTACCTACGAGTTAGACTTTGTGCGCAAGCCCGTGCTATCGAGAATCAAATCTATACCGTAATTGCCGGAACGGTTGGAAATCTGCCTCAGGTAGAAAATATGGATATCCAATATGCTCAATCTGGTATCTTTACTCCGTCTGATTTTGAATTCGCGAGAGATGGCGTGGCAGCTGAATGTAATCCAAATCTAGAAACAGTTGTGGTTGCCGATGTGGATCTTGAAATTTTGAGGAGACAACGAAAAAGTGGAACGGTTAGACAACTTCGTGATCGTCGACGTGATCTATATGAAATCCGCTATAAAAAATAATCCTTCAGGGCATGGTACAGTAGCTGTACCTGCCTTTTTTATTTGAAAACGCCTTCATCTGAAAAATGTAATTGTAAAACATTGTAAAGCTCTGATATTCTATTTATGACGAAGCTAATAAAGTCGTTCAATCCTACAAACAATAATTCAAAGAATACATACATTGGAGGAAAAGCAGAATGAATTGGCGTGAACAGTACGAAAGATGGGGCCAAGCATCCCAACTCGAACAGGAATGGAAAGAAGAGTTAGAAAGCTTAGTAGGGAATGAAAAAGAGCTAGAAGATCGTTTTTATAAGAGCTTAGAATTTGGTACGGGTGGAATGCGCGGCGAAATTGGTGTCGGCACAAACCGTATGAATACATATACAGTTAGAAAAGCATCGCTTGGATTGGCTAATTTTATTCTGGCTGCAGGTGAAGAGGCTAAACAAAAAGGTGTCGTAATTGCCTATGATTCAAGACATAAATCTCCTGAGTTCGCAATGGAAGCAGCAAAGACTCTTGCAACACAAGGAATTCAAGCATATGTGTTTGAAGAGCTTCGCCCTACACCAGAGCTTTCTTTTGCGGTAAGACATTTAAACGCATTCTCAGGAATTGTTATTACAGCGAGTCATAACCCACCTGAATATAACGGATACAAGGTATATGGTGATGATGGAGGACAACTACCTCCTGAAGCTGCTGATCAAGTTATTGCCGAAGTAAATAAAATTGACAATGAACTAGTTATTGAAGTTCAAGATGAAGCAACTCTTAAGGAAAAAGGATTCATTAAGATGATTGGTCAAGAAATTGATGAAGCTTATACAGAAAAGCTTCTAACCATCTCAGTTAATCCAGAGCTAGCAAGTGAAGTTGGTAACGACCTTAAAATAGTGTTCACGCCTCTTCATGGAACGGCTAACAAACCAGTACGTGATGGTTTAAAGGCAATGGGTTATGAGCAAGTGTATATTGTGGAAGAACAGGAGCTCCCTGATCCTAATTTCTCTACAGTAGCTTCTCCAAATCCAGAAGAGCATGCAGCGTTTGAACTTGCGATCAAAAAGGGAAAAGAACTGGAAGCAGATATGTTAATCGCAACAGATCCAGACGCAGATCGCCTTGGTATTGCTGTAAAGGATGAAAACGGTGAATATGTGGTATTGACTGGTAACGAAACAGGTGCAATTTTCCTTGAGTACTTACTATCGGAAAAGAAAGCTAAGGGTAGCTTACCTTCTAATGGAATCGTGTTAAAAACAATTGTGACCTCTGAGATTGGTAGAACAATCGCAGAAGCTTACGGACTATCAACAATTGATACGTTAACAGGCTTTAAGTTTATTGGTGAGAAGATCAAAGAATATGAGCAAACAGGTGAATACACGTTCCAGTTTGGTTATGAAGAAAGTTATGGGTACTTAATCGGGGACTTTGTCCGTGATAAAGATGCCGTTCAAGCAGCACTACTTGCAGTAGAAGTTTGTGCTTATTATAAGAAGCAAGGCTTAACTGTTTACGAAGGACTATTACAAATTTTTGAGAAGTACGGATTCTATCAAGAAGGGTTAAAATCACTAACCTTAAAAGGAAAAGAAGGAGCCGAACAAATCGAGTTCATTCTTTCTAGCTTCCGTAAAGATGCTCCAAAAGAATTAGCAGGTAAGAAAATTACCGCAATTGAGGATTATAAAACGAGTGAGCGTGTTGTCGTAAAAGAAAATGGAGTGCAAGCCATCGAATTACCAAAATCGAATGTGCTAAAATACATTCTAGAGGACGGTTCTTGGTTCTGCCTACGTCCATCAGGAACAGAACCAAAAGTTAAGTTCTATTTCGGTGTAAATGCATCTACTCTTGAAGCAAGTAAACAAGATTTAACGAGTCTAATGGATGCACTAATGGAAAAGGTCAATGAATTAATTGAAGCTTCAAAGAATTAAATAGTTACGGAAACCTCTTTCAACGGTGAAAGAGGTTTTTTTGATGATGGGGAATTGATGACAAAAATCGACAAGTGCCTGTCACCGGTCAGTGACAGGCACTTGTCGATTTTTATTTTAGTGGAACCATTTTCCAACATTTGCTGATATACTTTAAGTATCGTATGCAAGGGCGGGATGCTTATGAGTAGAGAGCAGAGGATAGAAGAACTTCAAACGTTAAAAGTAATTGCTGAGATTTTAAATGGTTCGACGGATCTTCCTTCCATGCTTAATTGTGTGTTGAAGGAACTTCTTCATGTCACTGGTCTATCATCAGGGTGGATTTTTCTAATTAATGAAAAAGGTGAGTATAGGTTGGCGGCTGATTATAATCTTCCGGAAGCACTCGTGCATGACGGCAAAATGCCTATGTGTAAGGGAATGTGCTGGTGTGTGGATAAATATAATCATAATAGGCTTAAACAGGCCGCAAATATAATGGAGTGCAAAAGGCTTGAGGATGCAATGGAGAATGAATGGGGAGATACAGCCGGATTAACGCACCATGCGACGGTACCGTTACTGGCGGGTGAAGAGAAATTTGGACTATTAAATGTTGCATCTCCTCATAAAACCTTGTTATCGCAAGAAGAACTTGCCCTTTTGGAAGCAGTATCTCTGCAAATTGGAACGGCTATTAAAAGAATTAAGCTTGTAGAGAAAGAGCAAGAAGTGGCTTTATTGGGTGAACGAAATCGATTGGCACGTGATTTACATGACTCAGTCAATCAACTGTTGTTTTCCTTAATGCTTACAGCAAGAGGAACAAAGGAAATGACAAAGGACCGTGAAGTACAGGAAATGTTAGGATACATGCAAGAGCTTTCCCAAGAGGCTCTCCAAGAAATGAGAGCGTTAATTTGGCAGCTCCGACCACAAGGCTTGGAAGAGGGAGTTGCGAGTGCCATCCTATCTTATGGAAAAGTTCTAGGTCTTACTGTTGAAGCGAATGTAACAGGATTACTTGATTTACCATCTAAAGTAGAAGAAACGTTATGGAGAGTCGCACAAGAAGCATTAAATAACTGTAAAAAGCATGCAGGAACTAAGCTTGCTTTTGTAAATATTGAAGTAAAGAAGCATCTCGTTACGATGGAAATTAAGGATGTAGGTTGTGGCTTTCATTGGGTAGATGAAGAGGATATCCCTTCTTTAGGATTAGCTAGCATGAAAGAAAGAACAAAGCTACTTGGAGGTGCATTTACGCTTAAAAGCCAATTAGGAGTAGGGACGAGTATCATGGTTTCTATTCCATTTTAGAAGGAGGAACAATAGTGGCCATCAAGATATTAATTGCGGATGACCATCACATGGTCAGAAGAGGGTTGATGTTTTTCTTAAAGACGCAGACAGAAATAGAAATAGTCGCAGAGGCGAGTAATGGAAGAGAAGCATTGGCATTAGTACAGGAATATAAGCCTCATGTCATCCTCATGGATTTAGACATGCCTGAAATGGATGGAATTCAAGCGACGAAGCTTGTAAAGGAACAGTTTCCCGAAACGAAAGTCATTATATTAACGAGCTTTTCTGATCAAGACCATGTTATTCCTGCCGTAAGAGCTGGAGCGGATGGCTATCAATTAAAGGACATAGAGCCTGATGAATTGGTCAAAACGATAATAGCAGTGCATCGAGGGGAACGACACTTACACCCCATAGTGACTAACCATGTGATGAACCATTTAATGCATGGTAGTAAGGAACAGGAACTTTTACATGAACAATTAACAGCACGAGAGCTTGAAGTTCTGGTAGAAATTTCGAAGGGAAAAAGTAATAAAGAAATCGCGGACTCACTTTACATTACGGAAAAGACAGTAAAAACCCACGTCTCAAATATCCTATCTAAGTTACAACTTCAGGATCGTACTCAGGCTGCTTTGTATGCAGTAAAACATCAAATAAATAGGTAAAAGGAAGGGGAAATCCCTTCCTTTTTATTATTCCACATTTACTAACGTTTCCATATCAATTGACTGATTTTCTAAGGCATGATCAATATATCTGAACAAAGAATGTAAATTGGTCTCAATAATTTTGTAATCACGAGAGAAATTGTAGGCATGTAGAAAATGCTCAATTTTCTTGGATAAAAAATGATCCTTTGTGCGCACCATAAGGATTAATAAATTATCCCACTGTGATCGGTGAGTATAATACAAAGCCCGATCATAATCATGAATGTTCATTTTTGAATGCCTCCTTTTCTTTCTGATTTAGCAGGTCTCATGCCTTACCCTCAAAGTTAAAGGAGTATTTATATTGTACGGAAGTTACGATTACTTTAAGCGTGGGATTGTATGTAAATGCTCTGGCGAAAAGAGGAAATGATTAAATAAGTGGGTTAGACAGGAGAATGCATGATGCGGCTATTTATTCTTTTCATACTTTTATTCTTATTACCCTATAAAATAAGTGCTGAAACCCTCGTTACTAACGATAAAATGTATACACCTAAAGTACTAACTAAGCATGTAAAACTACTTTCAACAATGTATCCTGAACAAATTGAGACGAAGGTAATTGGCTACTCAACATTTAAACAGCCAATCTGGGCCATAAGAATAGGGAAAGGCGAGAAGAATATTCTCATTCATGCTGCCCATCATGGTCGTGAGTGGATTACTTCAATGATTGTGATGAGGATGGTAGAGGAATATGCAGAAGCTTATCAACAAAAGCAACTTTATCATGGATACAATCTGTCTTTATTAGACGACGTATCCATTTGGTTTGTCCCCATGGTAAATCCAGACGGTGTTGAAATCCAACAAAATGGACTGTCGCAAACCATTAACCCGAACCTGGATCAACTGATCATGATGAACGGAGGAAGTGTTGATTTTTCAAGGTGGAAGGCAAACGGGATTGGAATTGATTTAAACCGTCAATATCCTGCTGGCTGGGATCAATTGAGTGGAAGTGCTCCATTTCCTTTTTACCAATTATATAAAGGAAAAGAGCCTCTTGTTGCTCCTGAAGTTAAAGCAATCGAACGGTTTACTCATGAAATTAACCCAAGTATTGCTGCGGCCTATCACTCTTCTGGCAGAGTAGTGTATTGGTATTATAAAACGAAGATGGAGCATGTCATGCGAGATTGGACAATAGCTAAAAAAATTACAGATGTAACAAATTATGAATTAGATATGCCCGTTGATACAGCAACAGGCGGTGGCTATACAGATTGGTTTATTCACAACTTTCAACGTCCTGCCGTCACCATTGAAGTAGGCTATGAGGTAAATGAAACCAGTCCTCCTTTATCTGTATTTCAAGAGGAATGGGAAAGAAATCAAACGATTGGATTATTACTTGTTCAAGAAGCGAAAAAATTAAGGTATGAAAGGGAATAGAACGGCACAAAATAATCCTGCAATCAATATTTGGAGGTTACATACAAATGAACAAAAAAATTGCCTTTCCTTTAATTACATTGGCTTTCCTTATTGGACTTTCATCTTCTTACTTTTTCCAAGATTCAATGGGGATTGCTCAACAACCTGATTATGCAAAGTGGAGTAAAATGGCCGTAAATGTCATGAATGAAAATTATGCGGAGCAAGATGTAAGTGACTTTAAATATGAAGGACGTAAGCAAATTTCTGATACGAAATCAGAAGATAGCTTTTTATTTGAAGTGACTTCCGGTGATAAAAAATTCAATGTTCGTGTAGTGGTTACATTTAATCCTAAAACAGATACTCTACAATCACTTCAGCTCTCTGAAGTACAGTAAAGCTACCATTAGAGTAGCTTTTTTATTTTGTTAATAAACAGGTTATTCACTAACTATTTTCATCTTTCCCGCGTTTTTATCATAGATTGTGATAAGCAATCAAAAAGGGGAGATGAGCATGAGAACCGAAGATGAAAAGAAATTACAATATGCGATTGAAGAAATAACGGAGATTGCTAAAGGCTTTGGACTGGACTTTTACCCGATGCGCTATGAAATCTGTCCTGCGGATATTATCTATACATTTGGTGCTTATGGAATGCCAACCAGATTTTCTCATTGGAGCTTCGGAAAGCAATTTCATAAGATGAAGCTTCATTATGATTTAGGTTTAAGTAAAATATATGAACTTGTCATCAATTCTAATCCTTGTTATGCCTTCCTATTAGATTCCAATTCCCTTATCCAAAATAAATTAATTGTGGCTCACGTGTTGGCGCATTGTGACTTTTTTAAAAATAACATTAGGTTCCAAAACACGAAACGAGATATGGTTGAAAGCATGTCAGCGACTGCCGAGAGAATTGCTCAGTATGAACATGAATATGGAAAGAAGGAAGTAGAGACCTTCCTAGATGCAGTATTAGCCATTCAAGAACATATCGATCCTTCTTTAATGAGGCCGAAGCTTGCTTATGATTTAGAGGAAGAAGAGTATGAAGAAACTACTGCCTCTACTCCTTATGATGATTTGTGGTCTTTAGATAAGCGCAATGCCCCAGAAAAGAAAAAGATTAAGCGTAAGAAGAAATTCCCTCCAAACCCTGAAAAGGACATCCTGCTATTTATTGAAGAATACAGCCGAGACTTAGAACATTGGCAACGTGACATTCTTACCATGATGCGAGAAGAGATGCTGTATTTCTGGCCTCAGTTAGAAACAAAAATCATGAACGAAGGCTGGGCTTCGTTCTGGCATAGCCGCATCATTCGCGAAATGGACCTTACTTCAGATGAAGTCATTGAATTTGCCAAGCTAAATGCAGGTGTCGTTCAACCTTCCAAAACAAGTATTAACCCATATTATCTAGGTTACAAAATGTTTGAGGACATTGAAGAGCGTTGGAATAACCCGACGGAAGAAATGTTGCGACTCGGTGTGAAACCAGGCTCAGGCCGTGAAAAAATGTATGAAGTCCGTGAAATCGAATCGGATATCTCTTTCCTTCGCAACTACTTAACAAAAGATCTTGTTATGAGAGAGGATATGTACTTGTTCCAGAAGCAAGGAAAGGATTACAAAATTGTTGATAAAGAATGGGAACATGTAAGAGATCAACTCGTCAGTATGCGAGTAAATGGTGGTTTTCCGTATATCACTGTCAATGATGGCGATTATTTGCGAAACGGAGAGCTTTACTTGAAACATTGGTATGAAGGGATTGAACTGGACCTTAAATACCTAGAAAAAGTAATGCCGTACATTCACCAGCTCTGGGGAAGAACGGTGCATATGGAGTCCATGGTGGAAGGGAAAGGCGTTTGCTTTACGTATGATGGGAAGGGGATTCATCGGAAGTATTTGTAGGTTTACCATGTATATGTAGAGAAGAAGAGCACCCACTCTTCTTCTTTTTTAATCGGCTATAACCTACTCCTGCTCTTTACGAAACATAAAAAAGCTAATAGCACCAGATAGTATGGAGCCACCTAGTGCTATCAGTCCATTTGTTTGATTACTTAGTTCAGGATAATTATTATTTAGGATTCGTAACGCTAATATAAAAACGATAATCATTATAGGGATGACATAATTCAATCTTTTCATATTCACACTTCCTTATTTATCATTGCGCAAAAGCTAGTATAACATTAATCATAGAGACAAATCACTACAGTACTATTCACTATTCATACTTCTCCTGTAAAGAGAGTACGGTCTCTTTTTGACATATGTATGAATATTAGAGAATGTTCAATCCGAACAACTTGTTTAATGAAATGTTACTTAAGCAGGTAATCTATTATCTTAGAAAAACGGGATAGTAGAGTCCTAGCTATGCAATAGGCAGATTTTTTCAGAAATGAGTCTCGAACACTTAAGGAGTGTTTAATATGAAGAAACGATTGATGCCCATTCTGGTAACAACGATACTTGTTTTTTTTTTCAATAAGGGGAAATCTGAACAAATTATTCTATTTCTACAGGATTAGCCATATTCATGTAGTAAAGACTGAGAGCGTTTACTTTGTAAGGCTATAAACTGAGCGGGTTAAGTTGTCACATTTGTTTCCTTCACGGGTATTGTTATGATGGTAGCTTTATAGCGAACCTGTAGAGCGCTATCATAGCTGTACTTATGAACAATTCGTTTAACGGACGAAAGAAGTGGAGGGAAGAGAGTGAAGACAAAGAACAGATGGTTAATCGCGTTGTCGGCTGTAGGAATTCATATCTCAATTGGGTCAGTATATGCTTGGAGTAATTTTACGAATCCATTGAAGAACATGTTTGGCTGGAGCGATCAAGAAGTAGCATGGGCTTTTAGTATTGCCATCCTTTTCCTTGGATTTTCAGCTGCCTTTTTAGGTCATTTTGTAGAGAAACATGGACCTAAAAAAGCAGGACTTTTATCAGCAATCTTCTTTGGTATTGGGTTAATAGGGTCTGGATTAGCGGTGCAGTTAGAATCTAAATACTTACTGTATTTATTCTATGGAGTTCTTGGTGGAGTAGGATTGGGAGTTGGTTATATTGCCCCTGTGTCCACTCTTGTAAAATGGTTCCCTGATCGACGAGGGATGGCAACAGGATTAGCTATTATGGGCTTTGGGTTTTCGGCGGCAATAGCAAGTCCCATTATGAATTATCTTATTGAGTCCTACGGTGTGGCGGTAACCTTTTATACGTTGGGAATTGTTTATTTTATTATTATGCTTTTATCCTCATTATACTTAGAAAAACCGGAAGAAGGCTGGATGCCAGAAGGGTTTAAGGAGAAAGTGGAGTCCGGTAAGGCAAAGGCCCCACTTGATCTGTCACAATTAACAGCGAATGAAGCCGTTAAAACACGTCGTTTCTGGTACCTATGGATAATGTTATTTATTAATGTAACATGCGGAATTGCCGTACTCGCTGTCGCAAAACCACTAGCACAAGAAGCGATCGGCATTAGTGCAGCCGCAGCGGCTGCTTTAGTTGGTGCAATTGGTATCTTTAATGGACTCGGACGGATCGGCTGGGCCTCAGCGTCTGACTACATTGGAAGACCAAATACGTACACCACATTCTTTGTGCTGCAAATTATTATCTTTTTCCTACTACCATCTACATCGATTCAATGGTTGTTCGTTGGAATGCTCATTGTTGTCTACACCTGCTACGGTGGCGGATTTGCATCCATCCCGGCTTACATTGGAGATCTATTCGGTACGAAGCAACTTGGTGCGATCCACGGATATATCCTAACTGCCTGGGCAGCTGCTGGACTTGCTGGTCCGCAATTTGCGGCGTACATCAAAGACACAACAGGCAGCTACGCAGGAAGCCTTACCTTCTTTGGTGGTCTCTTTGTCATAGCACTCCTGGCTTCAATTCTAGTTAGAATTGATATTAAGCAACTAAAAAGTAAATCAGAAGCTGCATAAACATAATCATAATCATCATAATCATAAATTAATTTACTACATTAACGCATTGGGGGCCTGGCCCCCGATGCGTTAATGCGATAAAGGGGTTGAATTGCAATGGGAAACAGTAAACATCCTGGTCCTCAGAAAATGTCAAAAACACCTCAACCTAAGCATTGGGTTAGTCCCATTCCTTTTGGCTTGGGGAAAGTGAAGCCGAAGCATATTCGCGATACGATGAAGGTGGTATTGGAGAATAAGGATAATCTAAGTTACGCGACGAAGATATTGACGAAAGGTGTGTGCGATGGGTGTGCGCTTGGGGTTGCGGGTCTTTCGGATCAAACGTTGAAGGGGCCACATGTGTGTACGACTCGTTTAAATATTCTTAGGCTTAGTACGATGCCGGCTATTAAGGAAGAGATGTTGCATGCGGACATAGATGAGTTAAAGAAATTGGATAGTACGGAATTGCGTAAGTTGGGGAGAATTCCTTATCCGATGATTAGGAGAAAAGGAGAGAGAAGGTTCTCTCGTATTTCTTGGGATGAAGCGATGGATACGATTGCAGATAAGATGCGACAGCTGGACCCTAAACAATATGCCTTCTATTTAACAAGTAGAGGAATTACGAATGAAACGTATTATGTGGCAGGGAAGGTCGCTCGTTTTCTGGGGACGAATCATATTGATAATTCCTCTAGAATCTGTCACTCGCCTTCAAAAACAGCGATGAAGCGGTCGGTTGGAGTCGGAGCTTCGACCTGTAATTACCAGGATTGGATTGGAACGGATGTAATTTTATTCTTTGGAAGTGTAGCATCCAACTCCTCTCCCGTCTCAACGAAGTATATGCTTGCCGCGAAGAAGAAAGGAACCAAGATTATCGTCATCAATCCCTATAAAGAACCTGCGATGGATAAATATTGGATCCCTTCTGTTGCGGAATCTGCACTGTTTGGAACGAAAATTGCAGATGATTTTTATCAAGTGAATATAGGTGGGGACATTGCATTTATGTATGGAATCATGAAGCACTGGTTTGAGATGGAAGGACGAGAAGAAGGAGCTGCCGTGAATCATGAATTTGTCCAGTCTCATGTAAACGGTTATGAAGAAATGAAACAAAAGGCCAGTGATTACACTTGGGACGAAATTGTGAAATCATCTGGTGTAACAAAAGAACGCATTGGAGAATTAGCCAAACTACTGGCGGCTTCTAAGAACGCCGTGTATGTCTGGGCAATGGGGCTAACGATGCATTCTTTTGCGACGGATAATATCTCACAAGTTTCGAATCTAGCATTATTACGTGGTCATCTAGGGAGAAAGTATAATGGGCTTATGCCGTTTCGCGGTCACTCTGGTGTTCAAGGCACAGGTGAAATGGGATGTGACCCGTTTGTATTACCGGGTGGCGACTATAATGAAAAAAACACAGAAAGAGTTGAGAGACTTTGGAACTTTCCACTACCAAAATGGCAAGGGGACATTGTAGGTGTTACCTTAGAGAATATTCTACTTCCAGATGATCATGAACGGAAAATAAAACTGTATTATATGAGTGGTGGAAATTTTCTAGAGACCATGCCAGAGCCAACGTTTATAGAAAAGGCATTGTCGGAATTGGACATCCGAGTTCATCAAGATATCATTTTAAATACTTCGGCATTAGTTGACGCGAAGGAAGCAGTCATTCTACTTCCAGCAAAGACACGCTATGAACAAGATGGTGGGGGAACATCTACTTCTACTGAGAGAATGGTCTATTTCTCTCCAGAACTCACCGGTAATAAAAATGAAATTGAAGACGCTAGGGCAGAATGGAAAATATATATTGACTTGGCCAAACGGGTGAAACCAGAAACAGCTCATCTTGTTGATTTTCAAGATGCAGCTAAAATCCGTGAAGAAATTGCTGTTGCTAATCCAAACTATGATGGAATTCAGCAGCTAAAAGAATCGGGTGATGTGTTCCAATGGGGTGGGGCATGGCTATGTGAAGAAGGTATATGTCCAACAGCCGATGGCAAAGGCAATCTCATTTCCGTTGAGATTCCGTCACTCGGCAAGAAAGAAGATCAGTTTATTGTCACGACGCGTCGAGGGAAACAATTTAATTCAATGGTGTATAGTGAAATCGATCCACTAAATGGGGCAGGTCGCTATGATGTACTAATGAGTGCTGAAGATGCACATCGTTTAAGCATTGTTGAAGGTGAGGCAGTCGTCTTATACAACGGTTTTGGTGTCTTTCAAGGCAAAGCCAAATTTGTAGAAATTGCGAAAGGTAATGTAGAAGTTCATTTTCCAGAAGGTAATTTCTTATTACCAAAAGGTCGATATGAGAAATACGCAGGAATTCCTGATTACAATATTACTGTACATCTTGAAAAGGCAGATCGTTATCATGCTAGAAAAGATGTACAATATGTGGAGAAACAAACAGAGGATGAAGAAGCAAATCTTCTTGGTGAATAAAAGAAAGAGGTCAGCGCCTGGTTGCTGACCTCCTTTAAAAGTTAAATTTTAAACAACTTTTACATTCAATCCATTTTTCTCAAATACCTTAACCATGGCTGTCTTGGCTTCATTTTCATCAGGACCGTGTATCTCAAGTAAATATTGTTGTGCCGTTACTAACGTAACACTTAACCCTAAAATACTTTTCACATCGATATGCTTATTGTTGGCACGTAGGACAATACTGGATTGAAATTCAGCTGCTTTTGCTGCAATCTCAATGATTGTTTTTGTATCTACTCCGTTCATATATATAGCCCCCATTCTTTACTCTATATATATTTTACATTATTCTGAAAAATTTAGAAGTCGTCATTCAAAATATTTTCTTGAGGATGTTTCCGTTGATTCTGTAGTGAGTTTATTTACGTTGCAGTAACAAAGTTTAAGAAAAGAGCCTTTCACAATCATTAACAGAAGGGATTAATAATAAAAAAGGCTGTTTTCGTAAAGATTGTTGCTTTCTTAAAAATCTCAGGTAGCGAGATTTTTACTAGATTGTACAACGTCCAGTCCTTTAAATAGAGAGAGTTGCTTTTTTCTACCAATTATTACTTCGTTTTTTCGTACAAAATAGGGTGGATATTTAGAAGTATTAGCTTAAAAAGCAACAAAGTTTTAGAAAAGAGCATGAAAAAATGAGCAGGGTATATTCACCTGCTCATTTTTCATTGGCTTGAAAATTCAGTTACCGCTTCTTCAGGAAGTGCTCCTGTCACTCGGTCAACCTCTTCACCATTCTTAAATAAGACCATAGTTGGAATACTCATGATTCCAAACTTTCTAGCTAAACCTGGAGCTTTGTCTACGTCAACACTATAAAACTCAACTTTTCCAGATAAATCCTCTGAAACACTACCTACAACTGGAGCCAGTTGTCTGCAACCAGGTCACCAATCTGCAGTGAATTTTAGAACAACAGGTAGTTCAGAATGGGTGACGGCTGTTTCGAATTCGTTTTCAGCTAAATTTCGTAACATCGTTTTTCCTCCTTTTCTTTGGAATGAGCAAATTTCATTCCTTGTTATCAATAATATATATATATTTACTAGAATTTCAAAGAAAATGAACTAGTGAAACGTTAACAACAGATTTCTCGCTGAGTTAATTCCTCATAGGCAAGTAAAAATTGGTTAAACGTTTCATTTCCATATTGCTCTGGTTTCTGATGGAAAAATAACGTAAAAATTAATTCTTTTGCTTCCATAAGTGTAGAAGCTCTTGAACGTAAGACTAGATTGAAATAGGCTATAAAATACTCTTTTTTTAACACACTTGCATGATTAACTGTCATAAATTAAAACTCCTTTTAAAGGATAGTTTGAACTTTTTACGAGTAAAGATAAAGGCTCAAGTAGACGGAGCCTTCTAACCTTAACTAGGTAAGAATCTTTAGCAACTGACACAAGGTCGAGGTGTGCAAGCAAGATTTGCTTCTTTTTTAGGTGCAGGGTGATTAAATGATGCATTGGTTTCTATAGAACGAAACTTCCATGCGTTTAACGATTTTCGCTCAAGATCAGTTACTCTCTGTTTGGCTAGCAATTCATATTGATGATAGAACATGCTATCACTCCTTAATCAAATTGGTTTGATTTATAAATCAAAAAAAATTGATTTAGTTTATAAAAAATTTTAGAAATTAATCTATCGCCTTGATCTTTATTAATCAATTTTATTTGATATATGTATCATATATCCAAAATTTACTAATGTCAACAAATTAATCAAAAAAAATTGATAAATTAATTTGTGCTTGTATATATCCATGAATTGTATAATAGTAAATACATACCAAAATAAAGGGGAATCTATATGAAAGTTATTAGAGCTACGGTTAATGACATAGAACAGGTCGTGGAGTTATTTGATTTATATCGCAGATTCTACAAACAACCCTCGGATCTTAATGGTGCAACACAGTTTATTAAAGAAAGATTGGAAAATAATGAATCCACCATTTTATTATGTGTACATGAAGAGAGAGCAGTCGGTTTTACTCAACTATATCCAATGTTCTCATCTGTTAGTATGAGAAAATCACTTGTACTAAACGATTTATATGTAATAGAGGATGCACGACGTCTAGGTGTAGGGAATGCATTAATAGATGCGGCTATTCAGTATGGTAAAGAAATTGGAGCAAAAGGGGTTTCACTCGAGACAGGGGCAGACAATGTAAATGCTCAACGGTTATATGAGAAAATTGGATTTGAAAAAGAGTCAAACTTCTTTTATTTTTATAGCATTTAGTTATTACATAGATTAGGACGGGGTTTACTATGATCAGATTTAAGAAATTGAAACTACAGCAACGAATCATGGTTTTTATTGTATTTCTTACACTGATTATTGTCATGCAGACAAGCATCTTGTTTTACCAAACTCTATCAAATACTATTGAAACTCAACTAGGAGACAGAGCCCTTCATATTGCAGAGACAGTGGCTGACATGCCAGAAATCAAACAAGCATTTGAACACGAACGACCATGGGAGATCATTCAACCTATTGCTGAACGAATTAGAATAGAGACAGAAGCAGAATATATCGTCGTCGGAAATAAAGAAGGCATCCGTTATTCCCACCCTTTAGAGGAAAGACTTGGGAAAAAGATGGTAGGTGGGGATAATGAGAGAGCCCTACTTAAAGGAGAATCCTATATCTCAAAAGCAACGGGTACTCTTGGGCCAGCTTTACGAGGTAAGGTGCCGATTTATGACGAGGGAGGGGCAATCATTGGAATTGTCTCTGTAGGCTTCTTACTAGAAGACATCAATCAATTATCTAATGATTATGGTAGTCCCATCATTCCTATTGCCATTGTTGGTCTCATAATCGGTGTAATAGGTTCTATCTATCTTTCTAAAAGTATAAAAAAATTATTGTTTGGCTTGGAACCAGAAGAAATTGCCTCTTTATATAAAGAAAGAAATGCAGTCATTGAATCTGTAAGAGAAGGTATTATTGTAGTAGACCGACTTGGAAGAGTGATACTGGCCAATCAAGCAGCCTATGAAATACTCTCCTTACAAAAATCACAATCTGTCATCGGTGCGTCTATTCTAGAAGTAATACCCCATTCTACTATATTAGAAGTAGTAGATACAGGAGAAGAACAATTGGATCGACAGCTTCAAATTGGTGGGAAAACGGTCATTGCCAATCGTCTTCCTGTTAAAGTAGGGAATGATGTAATAGGAGTTGTGTCGAGTTTTAGATTGAAATCAGAAATCGATCAGTTAACAGAAGAGCTTTCTCAGGTACGCAGGTATACAGAAGCACTTAGAGCGCAAACTCATGAATACAATAATCTTTTATATACATTATCAGGTCTCATTCAGTTAGAGGCATACGATGAAGCACTCGAATTAATTCATAAAGAAGCAGCAGGACATCAGGAGTTTTTACAATTCGTGATGAAAAAAATAAGGGATCCTTGGCTAGCAGGTATTCTATTAGGCTTTTATAATCGTGCCAAGGAGCTAAAGATTGAGTTTACAATTGACCGTTCTAGTCATATCGAGGACTTAAGAGGCAGTATTGACAGCAGTCATTTTGTATCCATTATCGGAAATTTAATAACAAATGCATTTGAAGCGGTGGAAGAAGTAAAAAAAGACGATAAAAAGGTGCAATTTTTTGTTACGGACCGTGGTGAGGATTTAGTTATTGAGGTGGAGGATAATGGAAAAGGTATCTGTGATGAACTCATTGACTCTATCTTCAAGCGAGGCTTCACCACAAAAGATGGCCAAAATCGAGGGTTAGGTTTAGCGAAGGTACAAGAACTTACAGAAGAATTAGGTGGCTATATTGTGATAGAAAAAGGAGATCTTGGAGGAGCTTTATTTATTGTATCCATCCCCAAGGGTATCCACAAATAAATGTTGCAAACGTCTCTAACAAGCCGAAATCAGATTAGATAGATTAAGATCAACATGATTCAGATAAATGGGCTATTGCTAAAGGAGGAAAGACCGATGGATTCAGTTATCGAGGTATTAATCGTGGAGGATGATAAAAGAATTGCAGAGATCCATCGGAGATTTACAGAGAAAATAGATGGATTTACTGTTGTAGGTACTGCAACCACAGGTGAACAGGCAAAAGATTGGCTTGAAACCGTTCAGCCGCAACTTGTTTTACTAGATGTGTATTTACCCGATATGAAGGGGATTGAGTTAGTCAAATTTATCAGACAGCATTTTACTAGCATGGATATTATTATGATTACGGCTGCTTCTGAAGTTGATATCATTCGCCAAGCACTTCATGGAGGAGTGGTTGATTATATTGTAAAACCACTAACATTCGACCGATTTAAAATATGCTTGGAAAATTATCGTCTTAAAGTCAAGCAGCTGTCGCAACATTCTACGTTTACTCAGGAGCAGATAGAAGAACTATGGAACAACTCGCCAAAACAACAGGTGGAAGAGGATGCGCCAAAAGGCATTGATCCGTTAACGCTAGAGAAGCTCCTTGAAAGCATTAGTTCTACAGGCATTGAAGGAATTACGGCAGAAGAATTGAGTAAAAAATCTGGAGTGAGTCGCTCGACTGCCAGAAGATATTTAGAGTATTTAATCCTCCAAAAGAAGATCAATGCCCAGCTGATTTATGGTCATGTTGGAAGGCCAGAGCGAAAGTATTTCCTTCTGTGAACTTTATGAACAAAATGACCGTAATAAGTTTTTTTGAACTTATGACCAAATACTATAAAAATAATTAATGTTCTGATAATTTTAAGACAGCGCTTACAACGCTGTCTTTTCTTTCGTTAAAAGATAGATTAAAAGGGGGATGTTAAGGTGAAAAAAGTACTTTCTGTTTTATTTATTAGTTTACTAGTTTTAAGTTTAGCTGCCTGTGGAGGAACAACTCAAGAAACTTCGTCCAATTCAGGTTCAAACTCATCCAATTCTAATTCTGGAGAAGCTTCATCAGATTATCCAACAAAACCAATTACAGTTGTTGCGCCATCTGGAGCTGGTGGTGGATGGGATTTAACAGCACGTGCAGTTGCAAAAGTGTTTGGAGAAACAAAACTAGTTGATCAGACCATTACAGTTGAAAATAAGCCAGGTGGAGGCGGAGCTGTTTTCCTAGCAGAATATGCGACTCAGGATACAAAGAATCCATATAAGCTATTTATTAGCTCACCACCAATTTTAATAAACAACCTAAAAAAGGAAGGTAACAGTCCTTTCGGTTATAAAGACACAACTCCTTTAGCACAATTAACAAAGGATTATGGAGCAATCGTTGTAAATGCAGATTCTCCATATAATGATTTAGCATCCTTACTAGAAGCTATTAAAAATGACCCAACGAAAATTACGGCAGCTGGTGGATCATCACCAGGTTCCATGGATCATTTAATAGCAGTCCTACCTGCATTTAAATACGGAGTAGACCCGAAGCAAGTAAAGTATGTTTCTTATGACGGTGGTGGAGAAGCAATCGCTGCATTACTTGGTGGTAATGCTGATTTTATCGCGACAGATGCTTCTTCTGTAGGGGAATACTTGAAAGCTGGTAAGGTTCGTGTACTTGCTGTAACTTCAACTGAACGTTTAGCAGGAGATCTTGCAGAAGTTCCTACTTTAAAAGAAGCTGGGGTTGACGCAGACTTCACAATCTGGAGAGGTATCTTCGGTCCAAAGGAAATGACAGATGCTGAACAAGCATACTGGGAAGAAAAATTAACTGAGCTTTCTACGAACGAATCTTGGTTAAAAGAGCTTGAAGCAAATGGCTGGGAAAGTGAATTCAAGAGTTCAGATGACTTCAATAGTTTCTTAGAGAATCAAGAACAGGTAATCACAGAGTTATTAACGGCTCTTGGTATGCAAAAATAGGTTAACTCTTATGGAGAAGGATCCCACTTCTCCATAATCTTTTATTAGGGGGGAGTAATGATGAGTAAAACATTTGACCGCTATACAAGCTTCCTTTTCATCATTATTGGGGCTGGTTTTATTTTTGAAAGTAATAAGATTTCAGCTAGCTCCTATGGAAGTAACGTTGGACCGGATATGTTCCCAAAAGTGCTAGGGATGATCTTGGTTTTATTAAGTTTAAGGCTATTCTATGAAACGTTTCGTTATCAAGCTACTCAAAGAGGTAAGGAAAAACCTGACTATGTTCGGTTTCTAGTAATCTTTATTTCAGCTGTTTTATATGCCGCTCTTTTAGAAGTGCTAGGCTATGTCATCACGACTTTTCTCTTTTTAGTAATAGGCTTTCAGGTGATGCAAAAGGGTGGATGGATCAAGACAATCATCATTGCAGCTGCTTTTTCTTTTGGCGTCTATTATTTATTCGTTGAAGTGTTGAAAGGATCTTTACCAGGGTTTCCAATCTGGTTTAGTTAGGGGGTGGATGAAATGGAAACTTTACAATTTTTAGCGAATGGGTTTGCTGTCGCGTTACAATGGCATAATCTCGTCTTTGCTTTTGTTGGGGTATTAATTGGGACAGCAGTCGGTGTTTTACCAGGGATTGGACCAATGAGCGGTGTTGCTCTATTAATTCCTGTAACAGCATCACTGACTTCAGGGCTTGATCCTGAATCTGCAGCGGCAAGCTCTATTATTCTATTAGCCGGGGTTTATTACGGAGCTATGTACGGTGGGTCTACGACATCCATTCTATTGAATACTCCAGGTGAATCCTCTTCCGTTGTAACCACTTTAGACGGTTATCAAATGGCCAAGCAAGGACGTGCGGGAGCTGCCTTGTCTATTGCAGCCATTGGTTCATTTGCAGCAGGACTTGTTGCTTTAATAGGACTTGTAGCGTTAGCAGAGCCACTATCAGATATTGCCTTATCGTTTGGTCCTGCTGAATATTTTTCATTAATGATATTAGGTTTATGTGCGGTTAGTGGATTAGCGGGTAAATCAATGACAAAAGCATTAATCATGACTGTTGTGGGGTTACTCTTAGCAACGATTGGGATGGACGTGGTATCAGGTGTGGCACGTTTTACCTACAATCAGCCAATTCTCTATTCTGGAATAGAATTCCTTACGATTGCGGTAGGATTATTTGCACTTGGAGAGGTATTCAAAACAATCTTAGAGAAGGATGCTGAAGGAGGAGAAATTGCAAAAGTAGGAAGAGTACTGCCGACGAAGCAAGATTTAAAAGATAGCTCGGCACCAATTGTTCGTGGCTCTCTACTTGGATTTTTTATCGGGATTCTACCAGGGGCTGGAGCAACTTTAGCTTCCTTCTTCTCCTATATTGCAGAGAAGAAACTAAGCAAGAACCCTGGGAAGTTTGGAAAAGGTGCAATTGAGGGAGTTGCTGCACCGGAAGCAGCAAACAATGCTGCATCAGGCGGAGCGATGATTCCGTTATTAACATTAGGTATTCCAGGTTCAGGTACAACTGCGATCTTAATGGGTGCGCTTATCATGTATAACATCCAACCAGGTCCATTATTCTTTACAGATCATCCGAATGTAGCATGGGGCTTAATTGCTAGTATGTTTATTGGAAATCTGATGTTGTTAGTATTAAATATGCCTCTAGTAAAGGTTTTCGCTAAGATTATTGAAACACCAGCCAAGTACTTGTTACCAATTATTATTGCGATCTCGATTTTTGGCGTATATGCCGTTCAGTTCACTACGTTTGATTTATATTTACTGTTAGGCTGTGGGGTGTTTGGATATTTATTAACGAAACATGATTATCCTGTCGCACCACTAGTGCTTGGACTCGTATTAGGCCCGATGATTGAGAATAACTTACGAAGAGCATTAACGATCTCAAACGGTGATTATATGATCTTTCTGACAAGCCCATTATCACTTGTATTTTTAATCATCGCGACGCTTTGGATGTTAATACCTTTCTTATTAAAGCTAAGAGGGAAGAGCGTTGTCATCAATGAAGAAGGATGATGGTTAAGGCCATAGAGGTCTTACTAAAGACAAAGGAGTAGATGATTTGATCTACTCTTTTTCGATGACTGGGGGAGGAACACAAATGGATGTCTTTCGTTTAATCGTCATTAATATCATGTTTCCAATCTTTTTTACAGTAGCAATTGGTGTATTTCTTCAGAGAAAGTTCTCCTTTGATTTACAGACCCTATCAAAGATAAATACGTATTTCCTTCTTCCAGCCGTATGTTTTACAAATATTTATGAGGGTGACATTACCTTCACTCTCTTTTCAAAAATTATTTTATTTTTACTAATCAATACAAGTTTGTTAATAGTGGTTAGTCAATTATTAGCGAGAATGCAGAGATTACAGGGTGGATTGTCAGCGAGTTTTAAAAATAGTATGGTGCTTAGTAATGCTGGTAACTTCGGCTTACCTGTTAGTGAATTAGTATTTTATCAACACCCAATCGGGCTATCAATTGCGGTTATTGTATCTGCTTACCAAAATATCGTTACCTTTACATACGGTTTGTTCAATTCAGTAGGTAAGAGTCAAAAAAGGCAAGGAACAATGAAGGAAATCCTGAAGCAACCCATCATTTACGCCTTACTGTTTGCCATGGTCTTAAAAGGTGTACAAATGGAGATTCCAGCCTTTATTTGGCAGCCTGTAAAGAATATATCAGATGCCTTTCTTGCCATTGCTCTTATAACATTAGGTGCTCAAATTGCTTATCTGAAAATTAAACGGATTTTTAAGGCACTACTTTTCGCTGTGGTTGGAAGGCTTATCATAGGTCCCGTTCTAGCTTTTTTGCTCTTACAGTTACTTGGATGGGAAGGCGTTACAGCTCAAGCTTTATTCATCGCAAGTGCATTTCCTACTTCAAGAAACAGTTCATTATTGGCATTAGAATTCAATAATGAACCTGAATTTGCTGCACAGGCTGTGCTCATATCGACTCTATTAAGTAGTGTTACGGTTACAATTGTCGTTTCTCTAGCTACGATTTTTTACTAGGCCTAAGACTAGTCACGTCTCTGTTAAGAAACAGCCTTTGAAAAAACAATATATTTCTGCCCTATATAATTAGAAAGAGTATATAGCAAAGCTCCTGCCAACACGGCTAAATCCTGTTCGGTTAAAAAGCTAGGTAGATAAGGTGGTGCTCCCGTCAACGAGATGAACCACTTGCTTACGGTATAGGATCCAACATAGCAAATCAGTATAACTAGGATAAAAGAGGGGGCACCTTTTTGCAGAGAAACCCTGCTATCAAAAGTAAAGCTCCGGTTTAAAAAGTAGCTAATAATAGCCCCCATACTGTTTCCTAAAAACGTACTTGTCCAGTAGTTTATCCCGAGTTTAATAAGGATGAAGATGAGAGATAACCCTACTAAAGTATTGACCACGCCGACTAGAAGAAATCGAGTGAATGAGTTAGTTCGTTTCAGGAAGGGTAGATAATGGAATAGACCTTGATTCATGTTCGTCCCTCTCTGTCTCTCGTAACTGCTTTGGAATAGGAAGATTTAGTAGATCAATATCAACAATAAATTTGGGTCGGCGTTTTGTTTCTTTGTAAATCTTTCCGATGTATTCACCAATTAATCCAACTGCAATTAACTGTAAACCACCAATTAACCAGATGGATGTAATGAGAGAAGTCCACCCTAATTCGGTATCTCCAAAGAACTTTAAAGATAAGAAGTAAATACCAAATGCCATGCTCACTAGGAACGAAGTAATTCCTAGTAATAAAACCATTCTGATTGGAGTAACAGAAAAGGAGGTAATTCCATCAAAAGCAAATGAGAGCATTTTTCGTAATGGATACTTTGTCTCACCAGCCATTCGTTCTTTTCGGTCATAATATACCGAGGTAGACTGAAAGCCAATTAGTGGCACAATTCCTCTAAGGAAGAGATTCACCTCACTAAAATTCTCAAGTTCTTCAATGGCTCTTTTACTTAGAAGTCTGTAATCGGCGTGATTGTAAACGAGATGAACCCCCATCCTATTCATGAGCTTATAAAATGATTCGGCTGTGCTCCGTTTAAACCATGTATCTGTATCGCGTTTCCCTCTTACGCCATACACAATCTCATGACCTTCTTGAAACTTTTTAATAAACTCACGAATTACCTCGATATCATCTTGCAAGTCAGCATCAATGGATATCACACAGTCTGAACAGTTTTTGGCTGCAAATAATCCAGCTAAAAGTGCATTTTGATGACCTACATTCCGAGAAAGTTTTAAGCCTTTCATCATAGGATTGCGAATGCTCGCTTTGAAAATCATGTTCCAGGTTTGGTCCTTGCTTCCGTCATCTACAAATAGAACTTTACTGGTACTTGAAAGGAGTTCCTCTTGAATCATCCCACTGAGAAGCTGATCTAATTGAGTTATCGTATCGTGTAGTACTTCTTCTTCGTTATAACATGGTACAACTATCGTCAAAGTTGGTGTCTGCACAAACGTACCTCCTGATGGTTAAAGTAATTTGTATAAATAAATCTTCCATTCTGCCTGGTCATGTTCAAACGTTCTTTCTAAATGAAGGTTGTTTTCTACCGCATTTAAAATCGGTACAGCAGAGAAAATATATTTTCCACCCATTTCTTTTAGGGGCTCTGTGTTAATCTCTAAATGTTCAAGCTTCTTCTTTGTATGCTTTGAAAACATATAATGCTTTCCAAGCTCGGAGGTAAAGATGTAACAACGGCCACCCCATTCGTCAAAATATCTTTTAATTGTTTTATTTTTTTCTAGTTCATTCTCAATCACTTCTCTAAATTGATACTTATACGTTAAGGGGTAAAAATTGTTATACGTATCTAATGTGAAAAAGCCGTTATATTGGGAAACTGCGGGATGAATACCAATGGATGCTACCCGATAATCCTCAACAGGCAGGCCTATATACTGTTTAACATCTGTAAATAATTCTTCTGCAAAGAACTCCTTAACTGAGGGTTTATTCCGATAAATCATTTCATCATTAAATGCTCCTAACACAAGAAGCTGACCAATGATCATAAAAATAACTAACCCTTTGGAATTTCTCGTATAGGTCAGTAAGATCTTTAACCCTAAAGCAAAGCTCACATAGATCACAAGTGGTCTTAGGAAATGGAATCGAGCAAAATTAAAGGTATCCATGAAGTGGAAACGCTGAGTTAAAGGTAACCACCCTTTATAAAACCAAAAGGCATACCAAGTTGATAAACCGAAATTAAGAGCTAGTAAGTATAGAAACAGCTTTTCCTGTTTCCATAATTTCTTTTTAATAATGATAAACACGCCAAACAAGAGAACGGGAAGAATAATCAAGCCATGCACGGTCATCACATGGGTATGCCCAAGGACAAAGTTCTTAAAGGTCAATCGCACAACTCTCCATAAAGAAAGGCGGGCATGAAAGTATTCATCTCTTGAATTTGGATCCGTAGAAAATAGAAAGGAGTAAACGAGACGATATTCTACGATTAAATAAACGAACGTCATGTAAACAATGGAGACTAAAAAAGGTATATTCATTTTCTTTGTACGAATCCAATCAATGAACCAGAAGACACCAATTGCTACAAGAAAAAAGAAAAACCCAAGCACGATGCTTGAATAAAAAGGCAGAAGCGTGAGTACGACATAGTTCTTCCAGGAATGCTGACCATTGCGGATATTAAGAAATGCCCATAATGCTAACGGCATTCCTAGAGTGCTTAGCATTCCGGATGGCCAAAATGGTGTTAATGAAAAGGCTAATGCCGTTCCAATATTTATGAAGACCCATTCTTTCCCTTTAAGAAAATGAGATTTTAGCAATAAGTACATTCCAATAAAAGCAAAAACACGTGTAATCGTTTGACTTAGTGCATACGCAATCATCGTCGGGAAAAGAGCATGTAACCAAACAATTCCACTCCACTCGGTACCATAGGTGTTTCTGGAGATGCCATTAATAACTTGTGGGACGACCGAATTCATACCGCCAAAAATTTGGCCACTTTCCTTTAAGACCTTGTACCAGGCTAGGTTTGAATCTAAGTTATCGTGGACTCTAATATGTGCGTTTTCTCCTAATATAAAAAGAGGGGAAACATACAATGCCATGATGAAAAATGCTAAAGATAAGAGTACTTTTTCCTGAACAAACTTAGGTTTGACACCCATTTAAACGACACCTCAAAAATAATGTTGTATATAAGATTTGTATATATAGGAGAATTTATCCATATAAAATATTTACAAAGGGCTGTATGTGGATAGAATCATGCTTTCGCTATAGTGCTGAATGATGTAATAGAATGTAAAAAACCTTTACAAAATGGTAGGAAAGAATTATAAGGATTCGACATAATCTACCAAAATATGAAAAATAACTATGATATGATACTTGAAATAGGAAATTGTTGAAATTTGTTGGAGGTTGTGAAATGGAGTCAAATGTCCATGTTATTCGTGGAATCTTTCAATCAAAAGCTTATATACAAAAGGTCTCTGAACAAGAGCAAGTATTAATAAAACCTATTTTACTTAAAACCTCATTATTAGTGGGGATGAGTCTATTACTTTCAACTCTGCTAGGTTTAGCTGGATACCATACAGAGGAAATCTCAAAACTAGTAAATCAAACCTCCATGAAGGAAATTGAAGCACTTCAATTTTACCACGTCCTCGGATTAGGTTTAAAAGGGCTAATACTTCCTATTTTGTATGTTTTATTATCCTCTTCACTGAGTTATTTATTCATGAGAGAAATTAAATGGGGAGTACTCGTACACATTCATTTACTGTTTGTCTGGTTCTTACTTTTAAATCAAGCGATAGAATTAGGTTTATTTTATTTTTTTGGAATACCATCAATCTCTTCACCCCTCTCTCTTGGAATTGTCGGGCAAATTCTATTAGATCATCCTTTATTCATACACATACTAAGTCATATAAACTTGGTTTATTTAGGTGGGGTACTGTATATAACGCTCCTTCTTAAATCTGTTACATCTAGAAAAAAACTAGAGATCGGGTTAATTGTAGTAGGAATTCATCTGCTATTGGCTATTATTGCAGCTGGAATCTCTGTCATTAACATTGATTCTTTACTAGGTTTGTAGGAGGAAGACATGAAGAAATGGATTTGGTCATGTAGTATTTTACTAACAACAAGCATCATTGTAGGAAATCTATATCTCTATCAAAAATATAATGAAAAAGTGTACAAGGTAGAAAAGGTTCATCAGTTTGAACAGTCAAAAGAAGGGGATATTCGAATATCTCATATAAAAAGGGGAGTCGTTACGTCACTCGAAGAACAAGTCATATCTTATCAACAACAGCTCGGGACCATCGATGAAATCCTTGTAAGTGAAGGAGATGAGGTTACCGTTGGAACAGAGCTCCTACGGTATAGTACGAGTGAGTATATCGAGCTAACTGATCAGTTGGAAAGTAAAATAGATCGAGCAGAAGCAGAAATTACGAAGATTAAGAGTGATATTCTAGCTCTTAAAAGGGTTCAATTTCCAACCGAATTTGAATCAGAGTGGGAAGAAGCTCAGGCAGAAGCAAATGAAGCCTTAATTGATAGTCAAATCCGAGAGCTTGAATTCCAAGAAGAGCTGTTAGAAATGGACATAGAAGACTATGAATCACAATTGAATCGAGTCGAATCACAAATTGATACAAAGACCATTGTTAGTACAAGCGACGGAATTGTGAAATCGGTCTCGCCAAATGGTCAGGATGAGATTATGAAAATAATAACGTATCCTTATGTCATCAAAGGGGAGTTAACAGAACGTGATCTTGAACATATAGAGGTTGGTCAGAAGGTCTATATTCCCCAAGGAGAACAGCCGATCCTTGGTACGATCAGTGAGATATCACAATTTCCTATAAAAGCTCCTTCACTTCATGAAGAGACGAGCTATTTTCCTTTCTCTGTAACGGTGACGGAGGAGGAAAACCCACTACTATTTGCTCATCACCTTGAGGTTGAGATTGTGGAAAGTGAAAGTCTACAAACACAGCTACTCCCGAGTAAGACGATCGTCAAAGGAAAAAAACCTTTTGTGTACGTACTTGAGAATGGAAAAGTAAAAAAGGTAGAGATTGAGATTGGGCTAGAAAACAAAGGAAAAACCGAGGTTATAAGTGGAATTACGAATGAACATCTAATCGTAAGTAAGCCTACAAAATTAAAGTCAGATCTTCCATTTGTCATGCCCGCAAAAGAAGTATTCGGTGATTTTTCACAGTTAAAGGAAATCAAAAAGAAAAAAGCAACTGCCTTCGTATTAAGAGCAATGTTCGCAAATTAAAAGCTGCTGAAACAAGTTATAAGTAGTTCCGTTTCGGTGGAGAGATATATAAAATAGAATACTAATTAAGACCAAATCGCAAAAGATTTGGTCTGTTGTATTTTTTTATCAGCGTTAATTGGCAATGAATATTTGGATTAGAAGATTGGAAGAAGTTGCTTATAGAATAGAGGTGGAATGGTGACAATTTCATTTACTTTACTCATCTTAATTATATCGGTTTTAGTATATAGAGGAATGAAAAATGGAAGCATGCAATTTACAGTTAAAAAGTTTGTTGTAGGGGTAATTATAACTATCGTATTTATTAATGGAATTATGTTTTTCATGATGTAAATATACTACTGTGTTTGGGCGCGTAAATCCAAGAATAGATCAAAGCTATCTTTATAAAAATTACTAAACTAAAGGTAAGTTTACTTCAATAAGAAAAGACGAATTTATATTGTTGTTCGAATAGAAGGATGGAAAGAATTGCGGTTATTACTTGCTATTTTACTTATTTTGATCGGGAGTTTATTAATTGGGTTAACAATAGACAGCCTGAACAGGACAGGTAATTTAATTTTGAATCTAATAGGAATAGGACTTTATTTAGGGGCTGTTTTTGTTGTTAGAAGGAAGAAAACTAACAGTCATTTAAAATAAGAATAAGAATTCAATGAACTATGAAGAAATCGCAACTCGAGAAGTTACTCCTATTCCAATTATTGAGTATAGATTTGACAGTCAATGAAAAATGCTCCATAAGGAGCATCAATAACTTGCGAATTCTTATCTAAACATCGAATTAACTACTTGTATTAGTTTATTTTTTGATTTTGGGTCTTTTTTTTGGTTTTTAAACTTATAGCAGACAGAATAATGAAGGTCATCATAGACAAAATCAATTTGATAACCATCTGAAAGTTCATGGATATATGCCTCGTTGCTATTTTTAATCTTCACTTTATCAAACCCTTGATTTTTAGGGTTTAAGCTCTGATTTTTGAGTTGAGATGCTTTAAGCTCTAGTATACTTTTGTTACTCTTATACTTTATCGCAATTTCATCATCGATGATATTGCTTTTTACATGAGTTACATCATTTGGGAAATAGGAAGGAACTAGGACTGTCTTATTATATTTGCTCCTATAGGTTTTTGTTGCTTTAAGTTCGTTCATAAAAGGGTTAGCAGCGTCTGATACTACTGCAATGTTAGAAACTCTATTATTAGTTACAGTTACCTCCCAAATAAATGCAATTCTTGTAATCCCTTCATCACTATTTTCTACTTTTTCTTCTCCAAAGTAGCCAATGAAGACCATTGTATCTTCTTTAGATGAAGGTAATCCTTGTATTCTTTTGATAGGGGTATCTTCCCTTATCTCTGGAATTTTGACATTTGGCAATACTAGTTTTCTCAATTTGTCTTGGTCACTTTTGGAGATTGCATCAATAAATTGCTGTCTAACACGATCCTTATTTACCTCTTCCGCTGCTGAATTTATAGGGAACAGAACTGTAACAACTAATAAAAAGCTTAGTATCATATGTAATTTTAATTTCATGTTTAATCACCCAAGTATATTATTTACAATTAAATACATAGTTATGTGAAAATTACATCTCATAAAGGATGGATTTTTAAATTCTTAGTTACTGTTGGACAAACGGGTAAGTATAGTAAAAGAACGATTTGGAGGTGTGATCTTGAATACCAGTGAGATTGTTCTAAGGTCGAATAGAGAAATTAATAATGAAACCTACATAACTTTAAATAAGTATTTAGGGCGAGGACAAGTTACATATCTGGATTTAAATACACTACGACTAACAAAAGTAAATGTTGTTAATGATTTTAGCTATAATTTAATAATCAAGGATACATACGATGATTCCGATGTCAGTTTCATCTTTAGTGTATTTAAGTTAGAAGATGGATTACATATTTTATACATAAGGCACGATTTCCATCATTATATCGAAGTTAAAGAGACCATAGGTGAAGTGAGAGTCAGGTACAATTGGTTTCTTAAAATGATGATAAATTTTCATCAAGATGTCCTTTTAGCAAAAAGAGGGAATTAACATGATTGTATAAGCATGTTCATATTTCGCTAACGGGAAAGTTTAGTGGATTAACGTAAGGAGTGAATACAGTATTGAAGGATAAATGTCTTGAGAAAAAGAATATGAGTATTGTTCAAAGTAAATTCGGTGATTTGTTACAAGCATATGGATTTAGTAGGACTAAACCCACCTTTTATACAAGGCTATATGACGATAGAATTGAATTTATACATTTACATAAATTTAGGTCTGATTCATCCTTTAGAGTTTATAGTGGCATTAGGTTCCTTTTTGACGGTCTGGACTTTGTAGCATTGAATGGAATCCAAGCCAACGGATATAAAAACGAATATCCAATTCATTATAACTTTAGGTTTCATAACGATATAGAAACTACTACTAGATGTGCGAATCAAATACTATTATTTGTAGAAAATGAAGCTTTGCCTTGGTTTACTTATTGGAGAAATGAAGATTCTTTACTCAATCAGCAAAATTCCCCTTTAAGGGTAGAATTATTTTCAATTTATAAACTTTTTCAAGCTGAAAACCAAGAAAGTTTTTTAGACTTAATTTCTCAAAGCAAAAAGCTTTTAGGAATTAAGGAATAGGTTAGCTTATTGAAGTAACGGAAGAGGATAGTGGAACAAGGATATATATTTTTACTAGTGGGAAAATACCTTCAATATATTTTGGAGGTAATCTAAATGAAAAAAATATATCTAATCCTTACCTTTGTTATATTAACAATCTTATCTACTACTACTTATGCAAATTTACCCACCAAAACAGAAACAACAAGAGAAAATTTATTAGAAGATGCAGTTATAGACTTGTTAGCCAAACCTATGCTTGCAGCTGTAGATGATTACTACGGAACAACCTTTGAAATAGGCTCTTTTTGTGAAAGGGTTATTGAAATAAAAAAGCTTCATCATCCTGGTTCTTGGCTTTTTGAAACCAAGATTGAGTTTGTTACATTTACAGGTCCACATAATTTTATGGATATATTTACAGTTACGTTAAAAAAAGATTGGGAAACAGAGGGCGAATGGGTAATGCAGAAGTACAATGTAAGAAAATATGACCCGAAAGAAAAATATGAATGTCGTAGTCCAGCCTAATTGGTATTATATTAAAGCAACGGTTGCTTTTTAAGTTATGGGAGCCTCTATTGGCTTGTACCTCTTATTGGACTATTTTCCTTAAATCTAGGAAACATATCACTGAGGTGTTTTCCATAAATGAAAATGTTAACTTTAATGACCATTACAATTACAAGTATGATCTCTGCTCCAATTCTGGGTTCCGCTCAACCTGAAAAATGTCCAGTTCTAAGCGAATTAGAGGCAACATCAATTAAAGATAGAGAAGAAATAATTAGAGCATTAACTACTCTAATACCCAAAACTTATGGAACTGGATTAGAAGGTTTTCCTGACCTATACACAAGATGGAATATTGTAACTGCCAAACCTTTTCCTAAAACAGTTGGGAATGAAGATGAAGCTTATTTTGGAATGGCCAAGACCTTTTGTGGCAAGGAAATTGCTGAAAAGTCATGGCTTGTACGCTTAGATTTTCCAAAAGCACCTGGTGCTAATTTAGCCCAAGGTCAAATATTTTTAGCAAAAAGTAAGGAAAAAGGATGGTTTGTTTGGTTTCGATACCACTAGACTGCTATTCCCTATACTAAAAGATGCATTTCTTCAAGAAGGAGAAGTGCATTTTTTGTGGAAGTTATTAAGCTAACGCACCCTTATCTACAGTACCTGCAATAAAATGTTGATCTGTAGCACCTTTTATCTTTATGTACATGTAGTCAAAGATAAGTGATTAAGGACTTGACTTGGAGCCTCTGTGGGCATGATTAGTCTTGAAAGGCTGAAGCAGGTGTTTCAATAGGCAAGCCAGCCTATCATACCCACCCCTCCAAGTAAAGTCCTATCGTTGCATACTTTAAAAACTATAAAAACTATAAAAACTTACTGTAGATATTGCTTCCACAAAGATAGAAAACTAGCACTTTTACTTTCTTTACTTACGTTGAATACGGTGGATTTTCATACTGTAGATAAAGAGCAGTTTAGTGGAATAAGAGTTAATAAGGGATGAGAGAATTGAAACCAATACTTATTGATGAAATACCAATTTCAATAAAGGATTGTCTAAATAATATTTTTTCCATTAGTTTTCCACGCCAAGGTTACACCTCTGACGTGGGATTAATCAAAAGTGAGCAAGGATCTTTTGCCCTAAAAAGGACAAAGGGTAAATTGTTTTGTTCAATGTTAAAAACAGAAGTTTCTATTTTAAATTGTTTGATTAAAGAGACTGAATTGCCTGTACCAAAGGTAAAGGGATTTTTAGAAAAAGATGATGAAATGGAGTCTTGGGCTCTCATTGAGTTCGTAGAAGGAGATACTCTAAGAACAGCTTTATTTAACGAAACTTGTAAGGTAAAACGTCAAGAAATAATATTTAACTTTGGAAAAATCTTATCTCAAATTCATTCAACCCCATGTCCCAATGAACTTATAAAAGAACAACCGTGGATCGACCAAATTTTATATAAAGCAGAAAATAACTTGAAAAACTACAAGGTTGACGGAACTAAAGAGTTATTAAAGAAAATTAAAACAAATAAGCCCAAAGTATATAAACATACTCTTATTCACGGGGACTTTACAATTGATAACGTGATGGTATCAAATGGAGTTATTACTGGCGTTATCGATTGGAGTAGCGGAGCTTATGGAGACCCAAGAAGTGATATTTCATTAGCTATTCGTCCCAAACCAAATGCTTTTGAAAATGAAATAGATAAACAGATATTTTTTGAAGGCTATGGAGACAAGATAATAGACAATAATGAATATGAATATTTTGCCAACGGGTTATATGAATTTTTTTAATTTAATTTAACACATTTGCTCTTCAACTAATGTGGTGCGATTGTAAAATGTAATAGGCCACTGATCCTAGCAGGAACATTGGCCTTTGTTGTTGAAGTAAAGAGTGAGTATAGTGAAATTGGCAGCTGCTAATCTAATGTTGGTAAACCCAAAAGCATACATTTTAAAACTATAAATGTTACTTTCCATCTGCCTCGGATAACCATCTTTATTGGATGTTCATTATTAAGCTTAATTACTAGTCCCTTAAGTGAAGACTCCTGATATGCCATATATAATTTTCCGCGGTCTATCGTTGTTCCCCATTGAACATAAGCTGTAGGACCAGTTGTTTTTCCGTCCCGAATTAAGTAACAACATTCGTCTTTTGTTATTATGTATTCACCAGAAAGAGGTTCATAGTTTTTAACATCATTTATTATCAGTTCCATTATTTCACCTGTCACCTGTAAAATTAATATAATTTAGTATGAGTAACTATAATTACATAATAGCAAATGTCACAATAAAATAATAAGAGAAATTAACTAACGGGCAGGTTTGTTCAACAAGATTAAGAAAAGGGGATGGGATATGAAGAAATTTACTAACACTCATTTAGCAATATTATCATCCATTTTTATTCTAATATCTGTTATTTACAGTTTGATTGCCAATGAACCAATTTATAAAATTACTTCCTTTTATCAAAATGCGACTATGGTAGTGTCTATGATTTCATTAGCCGTTCACTATAATGCTTTGAAAGAGAATAAAGAGAAGAAGAAACTAATTTTATTTAGTCTTGTGGTACCGATTACAGTGATCATTTATTTTATAATTGGTATTATCTATTGGTTTAACAGTGGATATTAAAATACTGATTTAAAGTTATATATTTCTAAATCAACTAACTGAAGTTTTGTGGGGGAACTAAAATGCTTAGTAGAATGTATTATTTTGGAGTGAAGATCTTGGGTTTAACTGTTTTTTTTGTTCCATTGATCTTAAACGCTCTAGGTATTCTAACAGAACTTAGTAAGGTAACTGTCATCACTCTAATAGTCATAGGAACATTGTTATTATTATTAGGAGACGGTCTTGAAAGAAAACACAAAAGGAAGGTTCAAGAGAGCAATTTCAAATAGATGATTTCTACCATTAGTAAAGAGTTTTTCTGGTTTAACAATGGGGATTTTAACCTTATAAGAAAAGGAGTAGTATCTTGGATAAAAGCAAAAGAAGTATTCTATATATAAATATGTTTGTAGGTTCCTTAGGTCATATATTAATAATTGTAGGAACATTAAGGTACCTTGAAGCTGTTGGTGGTTCAGGGTATCTACTATCATTTATGGGCTTCATATTAACTATGATTTACATCAATTATCTTGAAGCGAAAGCTGATATAAGTAAAAAGATTATTTGGGTTAAATCCATTTTATCTATACTAACGCTTTTGGTTATCTATATCTATTATTCTAATTTTAAATTTATTCAACTAAAGGGGGCATTAGTTAAACAATCTAATCTCTACAAACAAAACGCTCGGATAAAATAATCCAAGCGTAGTTGTTGATGCTTATAGTGTGTTATCGTGAGTTATTTCATCTGTTATTATAGATTTTCTCCACAGTATCGGAATAACTTAAAACAATCAGCTTTTTTCTATCGTTCCGTACTAATTTTCAAATCACCGAATTTAATATACCCTTTTTTTCGCATCCATTCAGATAAGCCGAGGCTGATGAGAGCTGGTCCGACAAAATGGAGGAGTAAGATTTTTATAAAAACACTAGTCGTAAAGCCCATTACAGAAAGTGTCATCATCGGTCCAACAAGACCACTCGTACCCATTCCAGCCCCCGCGGCATTGTTGAACATAGGGAACAAAATCGTTCCAAACGGTGCTAACAAGGCTCCGGCAACGGTAGGGGGTATGAGAATCAGCGGATTCTTAATGATATTACCAACCTGTAGCATAGATGTACCAAGACCGATTGCTAGTAATCCTCCAACTCCGTTTTCACGGTAACTACTAGTAGCAAATCCAATCATTTGCGCTGCACACCCAATAGTAGCGGCCCCTGCAGCAACACCTTCTAATCCAAGCATGAGAGATATGGCAGCACTTGAGATAGGAGCAGTTAACGCCAGTCCCATCAGCACGGCAACAAGTATTCCTAATAGAAGCGGTTGCTGCTTCGTTGACCAATTGATCAACTCCCCAAAACTTGTCATTAATGTACCGATAGGAAGACCAATAAAGGTCGCTACTCCAAACCCAACAAAAATAGTTGTTAAGGGCGTTAAGATGATATCGATTTTTGTTTGGCCATGAATCAACTTTCCACACTCTGTTGAAATGACGGCTGCAACATAACTCCCAGCAGGACCTCCTAGTGCAGCCCCAGCTGCTCCACTTATAATGCTTGCAAAAATGACGAGTGGAGGAGCACGAAGGCCAAATGCAATTGCCGCCCCAATGCCAGGACCCATCAAGGTTTTTGCAAGATTCCCCATATCCATTAAGAAGGTGGATAAAGCAGGAGCAAATGTAAGCTGCTTACCAATCGTTTCAATAATTAATCCAATGATTAAAGTAGAGAACAGGCCTAATGCCATAAAGTTAAGAGCCGTTACGAAATAATCGTGTGGACGTAAAGAGACATCTTTCTTTTTCAAAAAGGAAATCAATAAGTTCACCGCCTTACCAAAATTAAACAAACGTTGATTAAATTATATAGTGTAGCGGAGTATACAGCAAATTTAGAGAAAGAATATGAGTGTGGACTTGAGGGCAATTAGACAAAAATTGGAGTGAGTATAGTGTCCAGACGAGGCTTAGTTATGGCGAATTTATAAATATATTGACCACTTGGGCTTGGATAATGGCGAAAAGTTAAGTTTATCGACCACCAATGGCTGGCTATAATTTGGCCTAAACTGTTATTGGCGATAAAAAAAATATATAGGCTAAACTGAGCTGTATATTGGCGAAAACTAAATTTTATCGCTCAAAACTCTTACTATATCAACGAAACAGCTGAGAATATCGACCAAACCCTCTACAAAATAAAAAAGAGGGGAGATCCCCTCTTTATGCTGGTGATTGTTGAAGCAAGCTTCTTTCCACTTTGATCTTCTTAATATGGAAGCCTTCCATCTCTAAGATGTGGAATTCAAAGTTATTGACATGAAGGATGTCACCCATTTTAGCATCCATCTTCTCTGTTAAAATCCATCCACCTATCGTATCAACATCCGTATCATCAATCTCAAGTCCAAAGAGAGTATTAACCTCTTCAACTAAGACTCTACCATCAATGATGGTTTTATTTTGATCAATCTTTCGAATGTCTGGCGCTTCATCATGGTCGAATTCATCACGAATTTCACCCACAATTTCTTCAATAATATCTTCTACTGTCACAAGTCCATCTGTGCCGCCATATTCATCAATCAAGATAGCCATATGAACTCGTTCCTTTTGCATCTTAACAAGCAGTTCATGTAAAGAAATCGTCTCAATGACTTGAATCACAGGTCTCATATATTGAGAAATAATAGACTTTTTACGTTCACCTTTAATATATTCCGTTAATATTTCTTTCATATTGACCATACCAATAATATGGTCCTTATCGCCTTCGTAAATAGGATATCTCGTATAATTTTCAATTGATGCAATTTGGATACATTCTTCAATTGACATATCTTTTTCAAAACCTATGATTTCGGTACGAGGCACCATAACCTCTTTTGCTATACGATTATCAAAGAGAAAGATATTGTTCATATATTTATATTCGGACTGATTAATTTCGCCGCTCTTTAAACTTTCTGAAAGAATCATCCGAAGTTCTTCTTCAGAGTGGGCCATTTCATGTTCAGAAGCAGGTTTTAAACCAAACATTCCTGTAATTAAGCGTGCAGATCCGTTTAAAGTTTTGATAAACGGGTACATAAGCTTATAGAAAAAAATTAATGGCTTTGCAAAAAGTAATGAAACTGTTTCTGCCTTTTGGATCGCAACGGTTTTAGGTGCTAATTCTCCAACGACAACGTGTAAAAAAGTGATAAGCGTAAAAGCTATTGCTACGGAAAGAATAGCTGACATTGAACTTGGAATGTCAAGTAAAGCAAATACTGGGCCTAATAGATGCGCCACAGTTTCCTCTCCAAGCCATCCTAGTCCTAAAGCGGTGACGGTAATACCAAGCTGACAAGCAGATAAATACTCATCAAGATTAGTGATTACTTTCTTGGCGGCTAATGCATTTTTGTTTCCTTCTGAAACAAGCTGGTCAATTCTTGTACTACGAATTCTAATGATTGCAAACTCTGAAGCAACAAAGAATCCCGTTAACGCAATTAGTAAGGCCACCATCATTAAATTAAATATTTCCAAGCAGTCTCTTTATCAGTGAAAACTGATAAAGATTACACCTCCTGATTTTTAGACTATTATTAATATTTACTTTGTTAAGGCTTGAATTATTCTACAACGGAAAAAGAATAGTTGAGTGTGTAAAATCAGAGGTCCAAATGGGAGATTTATTGTGGGGTGTTAGTGGTGTTACTACTGTATAAGAAAATACCCTGAATCTAATTGGGAGTCCCTGATTTGACACGAATATAGAATTCTTCTAATCTATAAAACTTCCCAATGAGCGTACCTCCCTTTCATGTTAGTTACTTTAAATTTACAATATCTAGTTTTAATCGTCAATGTATTAGGTTCTTTTCTAAAACTTTGTTTCTTTTCAGACAACTACTTCTAAGGCTCTGTTAAGTACTTATGATAAAGGTAAAATGGTGCGTGTTCTTTGACGGCCAAGTTCAGTTTATGATAAATTGCAAGTGACTAAAAGGTTTTCTAGGGTTCCGCAGTTTAACTGGCAGGTCCGAGAGAAAACGCATGAGAATACTCATGTACACGGAGGGATAAAAGCCCGGGAGTTGCCAAAAGGATACTCCCGGGCTTTTCTTTTTCTTAGGAAAGTTTCTTCTTTAAGTGTGCATGATAAGAAAGTAAGGAGTTGGTAGGAGATGGCATGGATTTATTTACTAATTGCCGGTATTTCAGAAGTAGTTTGGGCAATAGGATTAAAATTTTCGCAAGGATTTACAAAATTAGTTCCAACTGTAATTACAGTTGTGGGGATGATCATTAGTTTTTATTTTTTATCTCTTTCGCTAAAAACATTGCCATTAGGTACGGCATATGCAATTTGGACAGGAATCGGAGCGGTTGGAGCGGTAATCGTCGGCATGATTCTATTTAATGAACCTAAGCAACTTTTAAGAATCTTTTTCCTTGTCCTGATCTTATCTGGAATGATTGGGTTAAAGGTAACGTCCGGAAACCACTAATAAAAGAGGGATGCAGGATAACTAGAAAAGCCGCCATTCAGGCAGCTTTTGTGAATATCCAATACTCATCCCGGTTGTACCTGCAATCTCTCAGTGATTCTCCTCTTTTGGTAAAGCATACGGCCTATTTCACTAATATCCTGTATCATGGAACGGTTGATAAATGCTCCGAAAATCATTCCGGCAACAGGGACTAATTGAAATAGCTTTTTCCAGCCAAATTGATCACGATATGTATAGATGACCTCACGCCAACCTTGAAGCTGTGATACCATTTCTTGATGATGGAGATCTCTGTGATAATAGTCGCTTAGTTCCTCAAGTATGGCTTGTTTTCCAACTATATCTGCAGATGAAAACTGTAAACACTTCACGATGAAAATTCTTTCTATCTTATCTTTAGGATCATATCCATAGGAGATGGCAATCTCCTGAAGTGTTTTCAAAGATAAGCCCAGTAGTACAGGAATATCCACAGCAAGAGTGAAGATTCCGCCAAAGCCTGTTGTGGCACCTTGAACAGTTGCTAAAGTTTGACGATTTTGAGTAATCTCCTCACTTACCTTGTTCATAGATAGGAGAGGGAGGTTTGAAATTTCATGAATACTAGTTGGAAAATAAGCTGGAGTGCCATTTGTATATTTTTTAAATATCTGATGTTCATTCACCAGGTACTGACCACCTGTCTGAATGTATTGGCCTAGCTCATCCAATAGCAAACTTATTTTCTTTTGTATAAAGATTGGTGTCATTTTATCAAGTAGTTTAAAAGGCAGTCTCCCAATTCGATCCCATAACCATAATCCCTTTTGCTCTTCTTCCCATTTCAAAATGGTAGAAAGTGCTTCTTGAAGCTCTTCTTTTGTCTCCATCATTTTCTCCCTTCCACTCGTAAAGAATGATCTACTTCTATTTTGTCTCATCCGACAATTTTTATCAGAATTTACCTAAAAAGTACTTATAAGTAATTTCATAGTAAAATACCTTTACTACAGTTACAATAATGGTTACAGAAATAAAAACACTGAAGGATTGAATGATAGAATGACATTAGAGTTTTTTGAGCCAATAAAGCTGTCAATACAAGTGGCCTTGCTTTCAAGCATAATTGTCTTTTTTGTTGGAATAAGTGTGGGTAAGCTAATGGCCCGGAAAAAATTTAAAGGCAAAATGATCGTTGAAACAATTTTACTTTTACCTCTCGTTTTACCACCATCTGTAGTAGGGTTCATTCTATTACTTCTATTAGGAGCCAGTAGCCCTGTTGGTATATGGATGGAATGGCTATTTGATCAACCTCTCGTTTTCACCTGGTGGGCTGCAGTCATTGCATCGACTGTGGTAGCATTCCCGTTAATGTACCAGGCAGCTAAAACAGGATTTGAAGAAGTGGATAAAGGAATTGAAGATGCTGCACGTGTAGACGGAGCATCAGAACGAACGCTATTTGTGAGAATTACCCTTCCGCTTGCGAAAAGAGCAGTGGTATCAGGTGCTATTTTAAGCTTTGCTCGTGCACTAGGAGAGTTCGGTGCTACATTAATGGTGGCGGGTAATATTCCCGGTAAAACCCAGACGATTCCTACGGCTATTTATATCGCTATGGACACTGGTAATTTACGTTTAGCATGGTTATGGGTAGTGGTCATGATTTTCATTTCATTTACGATGCTAGCCATGGTGTATAAAGTAAGAAAAGACTAAATCTTCCAATAATACTAAAGTAGTGTAAGATAGGCCATTATTACTAAAAATAGTGATGGATTTATTGCTAATAAATGCTAGAATATAATAGATAATGAGCCATCTAGGGGGAGCAATAAATGATGGAAGTATTTGTGGCGAGGCAGCCAATCCTTGACGTTAGCGAACAGTTAATAGGTTATGAATTACTATATAGAAATGGTCAAGCAGACTTCTTTAACCATTTAGATGGTGATAAGGCAACGATTGATGTATTAGTGAACAGTTTTATATCAATTGGTGTAGACAATATAGCGAATAAGAAGAAATGTTTTATTAACTTCACTGAAAATCTTCTGCTTCAAGAATTCCCAGCCTATTTTCCTGCTGAGTATGTTGTAGTGGAAATACTAGAAACGATACAACCAACACCCGAAATTATAAAAGCAATCCAAAAGCTTAAAGAGCTAGGATATACAATTGCGCTAGATGATTTTATATATGATGATCGATACATGGAACTAGTAAAGCTTGCAGATATTATTAAGGTTGAATTTCCCCGAGCATCGGCAGAGCAGCATTATAAACTTATCAATATCGCTAGAACGTTTAACATCAAACTACTTGCTGAAAAGGTAGAGACCAGACAAGAATTTGAACTAGCTGTAAAATTAGGGTATGACTATTTTCAGGGATACTTTTTCAGTAAGCCTACAGTCATAAAAGCAACAGATATTCCGTCCTATTCTCACGTGTATCTGGAGATTATCCAAGAAATCAGTAAAGATACACCAGATATAGATGCCATAACTAGATTAATAGAAAGAGACCTATCACTATCTTATAAACTCCTGAAATTAATTAACTCAGCAGGGTTCCAATTAAGAACGAAGATTACGTCTCTTAAACAAGCAATTGTCTTGTTAGGACTAAAAGAAGTGCGCAAATGGACCTCTATTATTTCTTTATCTAGTATGGGGAAGGATGTCTCTTTCCAAGCAATTGAGCTTTGTCTATCAAGAGCTAAAATGGGAGAGTTACTATCTTTCCATCTTAGGAAGGATCAATCGGAATTTTTCTTATTAGGTATGTTTTCTTTAATAGACACAATTCTTCATCGTCCGATGGAAGATGCCGTAAAAGTGTTACCTTTTTCACAGGATATTAAAGATGCATTACTTGGGTCTAATAATGTGTACGGAGATACGTTGGAGTTAATGAAGTCCCTTGAAAATGGAGAGTGGGACACATTCTCAACATTGAGCCAAAAGCTTGGTATTTCAGAAGAAGAAAGCATGAACTGCTATGCAAAAGCAGTTGAATGGTCTACCTATATTGTGGATATTGTCCAAGCTTCATAACAGTATAAATACTAGTTGAAGGAGTGCTACTGGCACTTCTTTTTTGCAAGCGTCCGATGCTACATATACGGCTAGCTTGCAAATTTTTTGCGTCTGTTAGAATATTTTTTCTTTTTTTAGAGGTTCATTTTTATGAGAGACAGAGGAAAACAGAGAATAGTGGAGGAAATTGAAGTTTACTTACAACGGTATGCGCTTACATAAGGATTTTAATTATAGGTTGCTTATGTTACTATTTTCATGTTGCAAACGGCCCCTGACTTTCATGAGAGTTGAAAGTCAATAAAAAGGAAATTGAAAGAGGTGCAATCTTGAATATACAACAATTAAAAACGGAATGGTTTGGAAATGTACGTGGTGACATTTTAGCAGGAATCGTTGTAGCTCTTGCTTTAATTCCAGAAGCGATTGCTTTTTCCATCATTGCAGGAGTAGACCCAATGGTAGGTCTGTATGCATCGTTCTGTATAGCTGTAGTGATCGCGTTTGTAGGAGGAAGACCTGCGATGATTTCAGCAGCTACGGGAGCTATGGCACTTGTCATGACCACACTCGTTCGCGATCATGGCCTTGAGTATTTACTAGCTGCTACCATTTTAACAGGAGTACTTCAAATAATCTTCGGTGTGCTTAAGCTTGCCAGATTTATGAAATTTATTCCTCGTTCTGTAATGGTCGGATTTGTAAATGCATTAGCGATTCTCATTTTTGCAGCACAGCTTCCGCATTTCGTAGGCGAAGGCATCGTCATGTATGCTATGGTTGCTGGAGCTCTAGCAATCATCTATATTTTACCTAGATTTACAAGGGTCGTTCCTTCACCACTAGTAGCCATTGTCGTGATTACCATTATTGCCATTTACACAGGAAGTGGCGTTCGAACAGTTGGCGATATGGGTGAACTAACACAAGCTTTACCATTGTTTGCAATGCCTAATATTCCATTCACGTTAGAGACATTAAGCATTATTTTCCCGTATTCACTTGCGTTAGCTATGGTCGGTTTGCTTGAATCATTACTAACGGCAACGATTGTAGATGATATGACAGATACGACAAGTGATAAAAATATGGAGAGCCGTGGACAGGGAATTGCGAATATTGTAGCTGGATTTTTCGGTGGTATGGCTGGTTGTGCAATGATCGGACAGTCCGTCATTAACGTAAAATCAGGTGCACGCGGAAGATTATCAGCCTTAGTTGCTGGTGTATTCTTGATGTTCTTGATCTTAGTGTTAGGAAATATCGTTATTCAAATTCCAATGGCAGCTTTAGTCGGTGTTATGATTATGGTGTCAATCGGTACGTTTGACTGGTCTTCTTTAATGAGTATGAGAAAAGTGCCGTTAACCGATACGATTGTTATGGTGGTCACAGTTGTAACCGTCGTTTTCACACATGACTTATCAAAAGGTGTGTTCGCCGGTATTTTACTAAGTGCAATCTTCTTCGTCGCGAAGATTTCAAAAGTTCAAGTCTCAAGTACAGTAGATCACGCACTTAATAAGAAGATTTATAGAGTAAGAGGGCAAGTTTTCTTTGCCTCTGTAACAGACCTCCTCACGTTCTTTAATTTCAAAGACGAACAACATAAGATTGAAATTGACTTCTCTCAAGCTCATGTTTGGGACGATTCAGCTGTTGCTGCGATTGACAAAATTGTCATAAAGTATCGAGAGAATGAAAAAATCGTAACGATCATGGGTCTAAATGAACCAAGCTCTTCTTTAGTGGAGAAGTTAGCTGTTCATAATAAGCCAGGAGCGAAGGCTTCGGGACATTAATAGATAAAACGCCTATCCTTTTGGATAGGTGTTTTTTTTTGTTGCGGCGAAAGTGGGTTTTGTGCGATTTTCATGGGTTTGTATGCAATTAATCAACTTTACTGTGCAATTGCTCGGCACTACTGTGCAATTCCAGTATTCAGTTCAAGAAAATAGCCCTATCTAGAATAAAAAATAGCTTAAATAATGAAGATCACTCTCTAAAAAGAAGTTAATGCTTTAAAAATGCCTAGCTAGGCCATTGGATTCCTAAAAAAAATTTCCAAACGATGCCACCTTTCCAAATTTTAGTCGTATACTTGTATAGGGAGTGGTAAGGATGAAATATTTTTTAATCTTTTTATTAATTGTGACCCAGTTAGCTGGTTTTTTGTTTATTATTCAACATCAGTTTGCCATTGCTATTATTTGTTTTAGTTTAAATGCTGCTTCATTAATACTCTTGTTAATACTACTTGTAAAGGAACGTTTAAAAGAAAAAAAGGAGGAAGAAGAAAATGATTATCGCGACTACTGATTTTGTACCAGGTAAGGAAGTAAAAGAATACATAGGATTTGTGAAGGGAAGCACTGTTCAATCTAAGCATATTGGAAAAGATTTACTCGCAGGGCTTAAAACTATTGTTGGTGGTGAAATTAAGGAATACACGGAGATGATGGAGGAAGCTCGTCAAATGGCAATTGGCAGAATGGTAAAGGATGCTGAGCAAAAAGGAGCCAATGCAATAATTGGTATGCGTCTTGAAACCTCAGCAGTTATGCAAAATGCTGCCGAATTAATTGCGTATGGAACAGCAGTCGTAGTGGAATAGTTCATAGGATTTAATTATTGACAAAAATTCGTAAGATGTTATGATGAAAACGAAAATACAATAACGAATGATTTCACTGGGGGAGCCTTTACAAGGCTGAGATTAAAGTGTGGCTTTAAGACCCTTTGAACCTGATCTGGCTTATACCAGCGTAGGGAAGTGGAGGTTGGAATCTAATTACTTCTGACGATAAACCACTTTTCTTTTTGAAAAGTGGTTTTTTTGCATAATGGTCTAGTTTATAGCTAGGCATTTGCATCATAATCCAACTCCAGCACCCAGCCCTTCGAGTTAATTAAACTGAAGAGAATAAAATGGAAGATCGCCATTTCCTTCTCTTCAGAACATTTACTTGTCAGGGCTGAATGGCCGCTTCCGCTTTTTAACTGAAGCTCTGACCTAGTGGATGATTCCGTAAAAAATGGAGGGAAACCATGAAATTTTCGGAACAATTAAGAAAAGATGCAGATGCGATTTGGGAGGCCAGTTTTCAACACCCATTTGTGAAAGGGATTGCAGATGGAACGTTACCGTTAGAATGTTTTCGATTTTATGTTCTGCAAGATTCTTATTATTTAACTCATTTTTCAAAAGTTCAGGCACTAGGAGGAGCAAAAGCAACTGATTTACATACAACAGCCAGATTTGCCGCTCATGCTCAAGGAACATACGAAGCAGAGCTAGAGCTACATCGGAATTTTTCCATGCGAATGGGAATTACCGAAGAGGAAAAGCAAAACTTTAAACCGGCCCCTACTGCTTATGCCTATACCTCGCATATGTACCGAGCGGGATACGGGAATTTAGGAGAAATCCTATCTGCCTTACTTCCTTGTTACTGGTTATATTACGAAATTGGGGAAAAGCTTCAAGGATCAACTCCAGTTGAGCCTATTTATCAAGATTGGATTGCGACTTATGGTGGAGACTGGTTTAGAGAGCTAGTAGAAGAACAGATTAATAGATTAGATGAAATTGCAGCAAAAGCGTCTGAAGCTGATCTTGAAAGAATGAGAGAAAATTTTATCATTAGTAGTCAATATGAGCTTGCATTCTGGGAAATGGCTTATAAGCAAGAAGAGTGGCCAGTGACAGAAGCAACGACTGTATAACCATAACGTGAAAGTAAAAAGGGAGAGAAAACAATGTCAAAAGGTTTAAAATTAACAGATATTTTAATAACAGTCGTAATTGCAATTGTATTTGGTGTGGTTTATAAATTATGGGGTCCACTATACGCTTTAGCGGGACCATTAGGTTTACATGTGGATCAGTTGCTTTATGGGATGTGGTTTATTGCAGCAACAGTTGCCTTCCTTATCATCCGTAAGCCTGGAGTAGCATTACTAGCAGAAGTGGCAGCGGCATCTGGTGAATTTTTAATGGGGTCTGAATATGGGCTCGAAGTATTAATTTATGGGGTATTCCAAGGACTTGGAGCAGAATTAGTATTCCTTTTATTCTTATATAAGCGCTTTGACCTATTTGTTGTGATTTTAGCGGCGATTGGCTCTACGGTCGGTTCATTTATTATGGACTTTTACAAAGGGTACATCTCAGATTTAGCACTGTGGAATTTAAGCATGTTAATCGGGTTTAGAATGATAGGAGCTATATTATTCACTGGAGTGTTTGCCTACTTCTTAGTAAAAGCACTTGAGAAAACAGGGGTAACAAGCTTGGTTCGATCAGCCAACCAATCTGACTACGATGCATTAAATCAATAAGGGATGTGTGAAGCATGAACCCTTCAATAGTGGTTGAGAATCTACGTTTGAAATTTCCTAAAGAAAAGGAACTTCTGTTTAAGGATTTATGTGTAACGATCAACAAGGGGGAGAAAGTTCTCCTCCTTGGCCCGTCTGGGTGTGGAAAATCCACATTGTTACAAGTAGTAGCAGGAATTATTCCGAGATCCATTGAGGTTCCAATGAAGGCTGAAAAATTAGAACTACCTATTTCATCTGGGTATGTGTTTCAAGATCCTGACAGTCAATTTTGCATGCCATATGTTGATGAAGAAATCGCATTTGTGTTAGAAAATCTGCACGTTCCAAGAGAGCAGATGAAAGAGCGAATAAGAGAATATCTGGACTTGGTAGGTCTACAACTTCCCGATTTACACACAAGTATCCAAACCCTATCAGGAGGTCAAAAGCAAAGACTGGCGATAGCTTCTATCCTTGCACTTGAACCAGATGTGCTATTTCTTGATGAACCTACAGCCATGTTAGATCCAGAGGGAACAAAGGATGTATGGAATACAATTGAGAATTTAATGGATAATCAGACACTTATTATTGTGGAACATAAGATTGAACATGTAATGGACCTAGTTGACAGAGTAATAGTCTTTAGCCCAACTGGAGAAATCCTGGCAGATGGGCATAAGGATGAGATAGTAAACACTCACCTTCCATTGCTAAGAGAGCACGGTATCTGGTATCCAGGGGTATGGGATGAATATATGAACCAACACCAACGTTCTTATTCCCAACAGGAAAATCATTCTCCAATACTCACGGTAAGAGAATTTGAAGTGAACCGTAAGAAGGAAGTAATTGTTCATCTACCAACTGCTGATGTGTTTGCTCATGAATGGATTGCGATTACTGGTGAGAATGGGGCGGGGAAAAGTAGTTTGCTTCAAGGGTTCATGCAATTATTAGAAACAAAAGGTGACTATCATCTATTTGGGACAGAAGTAACAAAGAAAAGAGAGCTATTTACCGAATTAGCATATGTCTTTCAAAATCCTGAATTTCAATTTGTGACCAATTCAGTCTATGACGAGCTCGCCCATTCACTTCGCCTATTTGAGGCAGAGGAGAAACATGTGCAAGCTAAGGTAGAAGAGATGCTTGAGAGATTTTCTCTTAAGGAGCATAGAGATAAACACCCCTATCAGCTGTCAATGGGACAAAAACGAAGGCTTAGTGTGGCATCTACGATCATGCAAGATCAACAATTGCTCCTGTTAGATGAACCAACCTTTGGCCAAGACAGTAAAAATACGTTTGCTCTTCTTGAACATTTGGAGAGAAGTAGGCAAAAAGGAGCCACTATTCTCATGATTACTCATGATGAAAAGATTGTAGAGCAATTTGCCACAAGGAAATGGGTAATCTCACAAGGTAGATTGATAGAGGATATCCAGATAAACAAATCCGAAGAATCAATCGCAATACATGTATAAATGGGTGAAGAGATGAAAGAAACATGGTTGTATTCAATAAATCCGACATTAAAATTAATGGGAATCGTATTATTATTTATACAAGTTCTTACCATTCATAACATTAATATTCTATTAAACTTAACTTTACTAATTTGTTTAGTATTCTTTCTTTTTAATGGGTTTCCTTTAAAGAAAGTAGCTCTCTTTCTCCTGCCATTTCTTATTGTGTTTATGTCCACAGCCTCGTCGATGATCTTTTTTGGTAAAGGAGATACGACCTGGTTTAAATGGGGCTTGATTCATATCACAGAAGAGAGTTTTTTTAGAGGGATTCATATTGGGTTTCGAGCATTAGTGTTTGCATTCTTAGGTTTATTGTTTACCTTAACGACAAAACCAGTTCTCTTGTTCTATTCACTGATGCAACAAGCCAAATTAAAGCCTAAATATGCGTATAGCTTTTTAGCGGGCTACAGGTTAATACCAATCATGTTTGAAGAATTTAAAGTCATTCACCAGGCATTAAAGGTAAGAGGTATTAATCGTAAAAAAGGATTAGCTTCCATTCCTGCAAAATTAAAGGCGTATTGTATCCCTATGCTCTCACAAAGCATTAGAAGAGCTCACCGGATTGGTGTAGCAATGGAGGCAAAAGGATTTCAATCTAATGGATCACGTACGTTTTACTATCAAGTAGGCTTCTCAACACGAGATTTCTACTTTGTTACTCTCTTTATTGTTTTGGTGATCCTCTCGTACATGATTGGCATTAATTATCCTTATTTCTCAATTCAGGATGTTCGTTATTAACATTTAGACTGTGTTAAACGTTGTGTTGATTTTCGTGACAGGACTCCCTCGACCTGCTCTCCCGCAGGAGTCACGCGTCCTTCCTTCAATCAACTGTGCTAAAAATCAACATTACTCTTTAACATAGCCACTCTCAAAAACTATCGTTAAAAAGGAGTCCTAGCAGTTGGGTTTACATCTAGTATCAAACGGAAATATGACACTTAGAGAATTTTCTCAAATTGCTAAACAAGTAGATCCGTATGTGGACATTTTCCAAATACGTGAAAAGCAAAAAACGGCAATAGAGCTTTACGAAGGTATTCAACTTTTACTTGATTTGGGAATATCTGCACAGAAGATATTTGTGAATGATCGGCTGGATGTAGCACTTTCGCTTGGTGTAGCGGGAGTTCAGCTGGCTTATCATAGTCTTCCGCTTAAAGTAGTAAAAGATCATTTTCATCAATTGCAAGTAGGCTGCTCCATTCATTCATGGGAAGAAGCGCTACAAGTAGAAAGTGGTGGAGCAAGCTTTGCTATGTATGGGCATATTTTCTCGACTAACTCTAAACCAGGATTAGAGCCAAGGGGTTGTCATCAGCTAAAAGAAGTATGTAATCGTTCGTCTATTCCAATTATCGCAATTGGTGGTATTACGCCAGAGAATACGAGAGCAGTCTTAGAGCATGGAGCATCAGGTGTTGCTGTCATTTCAGGAATTCTAGGTCAAGAAGATCCAATTAGTGCTGCCAGCCTTTATCATGAAATCATTCAGAAGTGGAAGGAGGAACAGCGTGAAAAAGCATTATGACACAATCGTAGTAGGCGGCGGAATTATCGGGAATTCCATTGCCTATTCCCTTTTAAAAAGAGGTCAGTCCGTTTTAGTCATCGAAAAGGGTGAAATCAATCGTAAAGCATCTAGTGCTGCAGCAGGAATGCTGGCTGCTCAAGCCGAGGTAACGGAAGCAGGCCCCCTTTTTGATTTAGCAAGGAAAAGTAGAAATATGTTTCCATCACTAAATGAAGAGCTGATGGAACGAACAGGTGTTGATATTGAACTCATCCAAAAAGGGATGCTCACTACTGCGTATACGAATGATAAAGTTCAAGAATTAAAGGAAGTCATCGATTTCCAAAGGAGTCTTGGCGAAGAAGCGGTATGGCTAACTAGGGAAGACATTCAACAAGTAGAACCAAACTTATCAGAAAAAGTAATAGGTGGAATGTACGCTCCCCGGGATGGACAGGTATCAGCCTTTAAACTAGCAAGTGGCTTCGCACGAGGTGCCTCTGCATTAGGTGGAGATTATTTAGAGTTTACAGATGTTCATGGTCTCCTAATAGAGGAGGGGAGAGTGCGTGGGGTTCAGGCTTTACAAGGAGAATTCTATAGTGAGAATGTTGTCATCGCTGGGGGAGCCTGGTCGACGTTTCTCCTAAAACAGCTAGATGTCAATTTGGGCATGTATCCAGTTAAAGGCGAATGTTTTTCAGTCATAACCGCTTTACCTCTTATCACAAAAACAATCTTTGCAGAGGATTGTTATATCGTTCCGAAACGAGAAGGGCGCATTTTAGTTGGGGCCACCATGGTGCCTCATACCTTTGATGAAAAAGTAACAGCAGATGGTGTTTCTTGGTTATTAGAACGTGCTATTTCCATACTCCCAGCTTTGAAGGAAGCAGAGTGGGAAAGAGCTTGGGCTGGCATACGGCCGCAAACCACAGATGGACTGCCATATTTAGGCGTACATCCTACTATTTCGGGTCTGTTTGTGGCAACGGGACATTACCGAAATGGAGTATTGTTAAGCCCAATTACAGGTGAAGTGATAGCAGACATGATTGAACAAAAGGAATTGCCTTTTGCTATGCAGGCTTTTTCACTGGATCTACAAACAAGGAGGGGACTATATGAAGCTTCAAATTAACGGAGAAGAAGTTGTTGTTTCAACTGAAGTGAAAAATGTGGGGGATCTACTGAAGCATTTTCAGCTTCATGAGAAAGTAGTCATTGTAGAACACAACCAAAATATATTAGAAAAAACAACACACGCGAAAGTCATGCTAGCAGACGGCGACCGTATCGAGATTGTACATTTTGTAGGAGGCGGATGATATGTTAAAAATTGGACCATATTCTTTTCAATCACGTTTATTATTAGGTACAGGGAAGTATCCTAATTATGATATACAAAAAGAAGCAGTGGATGTTTCAGAAGCAGAGATTTTAACGTTTGCTGTTAGACGAATGAATATTTATGAACCGAACCAACCGAACTTTTTAGAAAAACTTGATACAAAGAAATTCACACTTCTACCTAATACGGCTGGAGCAAAAACTGCAGAAGAAGCGGTTCGGATTGCAAAGCTTGCAAAGGCGTCAGGACTTTGTGACATGATTAAGGTTGAAGTGATCGGCGATTTTACAACGTTACTACCAGATCCAATCGAAACACTAAAGGCATCTGAAATGCTTTTAGAAGAAGGCTTTATTGTGCTACCATATATCTCTGATGATGTTATTTTAGCAAAGAGACTACAAGAAATGGGCGTTCATGCTGTTATGCCTGGAGCATCCCCAATTGGGTCAGGTCAGGGAATCATAAATCCGTTAAATATTAGCCTTATCATTGAGCAAGCAACGGTTCCGGTAATTGTTGATGCAGGTATCGGCTCTCCAGCTGATGCGGCACTGGCAATGGAGCTTGGAGCTGACGGTGTACTTTTAAACACGGCCGTTTCTGCTGCACAGGACCCTGTCAAGATGGCACAGGCAATGAAGTTAGGCATTGAAGCTGGAAGACTAGGCTTTGAAGCGGGAAGGATTCCTAAGAAAAGGTATGCAACAGCGAGTAGCCCAATGGAAGGGTTGAGTACTGTTTGAGTGAACGATATTCAAGACAAGAGCTTTTTTCTCCAATAGGAGTCGAAGGTCAAAAGAAAATAAATGCTAAAAACGTTTTAATAATAGGTGCCGGCGCATTGGGAAGTGCAAATGCTGAGGCTTTGGTGAGAGCAGGTGTTGGAAAAGTGACACTAGTCGATCGTGACTATGTTGATTGGAGTAACTTGCAACGTCAACAGCTTTATACCGAAAAAGATGCGGAGCAAAGACTTCCGAAGGCTGTGGCAGCTAAACAACGTTTAACAGATATAAACAGTGAAGTCGAAGTAGAGGAGATCGTTGCAGATGCCAATGTCCAAGAGCTTGAACGACTTGTCCAAGACGTCAGTGTCATTGTTGATGCTACTGATAATTTTGATACAAGGTTAATCGTGAACGATCTGTCTCAGAAGTATAAAATTCCTTGGATTTATGGTGCTTGTGTCGGGAGTTACGGGATTAGCTACACGATCTTACCTGGTGATACTCCATGTCTCCATTGTTTATTAGAACGAGTACCGCTGGGTGGAATGACATGTGATACAGTAGGGATTATCAGTCCAGCAGTTGGAATGGTCGTAGCTTATCAAACATCAGAAGTGTTAAAGATACTAGTAGAGGATTTTGAACATCTTCGCAAAAAGCTTGTCACGTTTGATTTATGGACGAACCAATCAACTTCTATCTCTGTTGGAAAATTAAAACGCCCAGGTTGTTTGTCTTGTGGCGAGCATCCCACTTATCCATTTCTCGCTTATGAAAATCAGGTGAAGACAGCTGTGTTATGTGGAAGAGATACGGTCCAAATCAGGCCACAAGAGGGAACAGCTCGAGATCTGGTTTCAATAGAAAAACAATTGAAGGCCACAGGTGGAAAAGTGGAAAGAAATCCTTTTTTACTTTCATTTGATACGGGAAAGCATCGACTTGTTATTTTTCAAGATGGTCGTGTGTTGATACACGGAACAAAAGATATAGCAGAAGCAAAAGGTATTTATCATCGTTATTTAGGGTAGAGGTGAACAAATGGGGACATATAAAGCATTAACCATCGCAGGTTCTGATAGTGGTGGAGGAGCTGGAATACAAGCAGATATTAAAACTTTTCAAGAGCTACAAGTGTTTGGTATGACCGCCATTACGGCGATTACTTCACAAAATACGCTTGGTGTTCAAGATGTATTTCCCATACCGGTTGAAACCATCACGAGTCAGCTAAAATCAATTGCGGACGATTTGACACCGGATGCTTTAAAAACGGGAATGCTATTCAGTAGTGAGCTCATAGAAGCAGTATCAGAAGCAATTCGTATGTACAGTTTCAGAAATCTGGTTGTTGATCCTGTTATGGTAGCTAAAGGTGGAGCACAACTTTTACAAGAAGAAGCTGTCGAGGCCGTCAAAAATCATTTAATCCCCTTAGCAACGATTATTACACCGAATATACCAGAGGCTGAGGTTCTAACGGGAAAGAACATTAAAACGATTGAAGACCGTAAAGAAGCTGCGAAATGGCTTAAAGATTTAGGAGCAGAACATGTCATCATAAAGGGTGGACATGGACTTGAGGAAATGGCTGTTGACCTGTATTATGATGGCACAAATTTCGAACTGTTAAGTACACCTCGTTTACAAACAAAAAACACGCATGGTACAGGTTGTACATTCTCAGCTGCAATTACAGCTAATCTTGCTAAAGGAAAAAGCGTATTTGCAGCAGTACAGGATGCCAAAAACTATATTCAGTTAGCCATTCAACATGACTTGAAAATAGGGAGTGGTCATGGACCAACTAATCACTGGGCACATCGACTTGAAGGAGTGTCCCTGTGATGAACCTGAGAGAATCACTTCAACTTTATTTTGTGATGGGAAGCAATAATTGTAGTGTAGACCCAGTTTATGTACTGGAACAAGCCATCCTTGGTGGTGTAACATGTTTTCAATTTAGAGAAAAAGGTGAAGGATCGCTTGTAGGAGAGGCAAAAGTTAAACTTGCAAAGAAGTTACAAACTGTTTGCCAACAATATCATGTACCCTTTATTGTGAATGATGATATCGAGCTAGCAGTTGCTGTTGGGGCAGATGGAGTACATATCGGTCAGGAAGATGAAGCAATTGACGCTGTTAGAGCAAAAATGGGTAACATGATGATCGGTGTTTCCTGTCATAACTTAGAAGAAGCAAGACAAGCCATTGAATCAGGCGCAGATTATATCGGTGTCGGTCCCATGTACCCAACTAAAACAAAGCTGGATACAAGAAACGTCGTAGGTCCTGCACTCATTAAAAGCTTAAGGGATGCTCAACTCTCCATTCCAATGGTAGGAATTGGTGGGATCCATGAAGCAAATGCTGACGCTGTTATACAAGCAGGGGCAGATGGGATTGCGGTTATATCGGCTATTAGCCAGCAAGAAAACCCTAAACTGGCAGCAGAAAACTTGAAAAGAATTTTATCCTAGATAAAGCGTTTAGGAGTTAACTTATTAATTATGTAATTATCACGTTAAATTGGCAACTAATTGCTCTTTTCTAATAATTATCACTTCGGTCTTATAGTATGAAAAGGGATGTTTATTATAAAATTAGGTTGAAAAGCAACAAAGTTTTAGAAAAGAGCCTAATAGAAAGAGCCTTCTCATAATGAGAGGTTCTTTTTGCTTAAAGTTAATACAGTTCTTCAGCATTAAAATACTTTTAGCATTACTTTTCTAACCAGACCCCCAAGGAAAAAACCAATAAATATGAAAATAATAGGTGCAAAAATAGGTCCGAATGTAATGGATAAGATCGGTTTATTGGAAAAGATGACCCCTATCGTAGTGATGTAAGCAGCGAAGGAGAATGGAATGGATTCAAAAGGTTTTTTCGTCATTTTAGCCTTCTTTTTTGCAGAATAATAAGCATCCCACATGGCAAAAACATAGAGACAAGGATAAAACATAATCCAACGATAATCAACGATGTTTATAGCTTGTTCAATTCTACCTTGAAAACTGTAAACAATTGCGATATTTATGCCACCCTGAAGGTTAATTAAAAACTCCAATATAATAAATATAATTCCTTTTATGTAGTCTTTATTCATTAATTGCCCAAACCCAGGTAAGGCGATGCTCCAACATAGCATTTCGATTGGAGTTGTCTTTCTACTTCTTTCCTCCATCCCATTACACACCCTTTTCCATTACATATTATTAAAATGGTCTAATAGTAGGAAAAATATATATTTAAAATAGATGTTTTTAAAAATATAATTTGGAATAAACTGTATAAAATATAAAAATTAGTTTGACACCCTAAATTTATGGTGTTAAGCTAACTCAAGGATAAGTAAAATTTGGAAAGTGGAGGTTACGATGATGAAGATTCATGTTATGTTTTTTAACGATAACTTAATAAATCACGTGACCCACTTATGCATATAGTTTCTATTTAGTAGAAGTACTAAGGCGGAGGTCATTATTATGGCTTGCGCCTTTTTCTTATGTAAAGGCACATTCCTGTTTGGATGTGTCTTTTTTATTTTTAAAATTGGATAAATGATAGGTATACGCCTATCTTTTATATAGGTTCTTTTCGTAGGAAATGTGTTTCTAATAATAACAGCATGTTACGAAAAGAACCCTACTAACAAAACCTAGGAGGATAAGAAGATGAGAATGATTGAAATTTTACTAATCTGTTTTGCTGGAGAGAAGGAAAGTGGATAATGACAGATCAAAGTATAGTTTCTTCTAGAGAGGAGTATCCGGAATGTTTTCAGTATTAAAGAAACTCGCTTGGTTTTTTAAGCAGTATTGGAAAAGATACACAGTGGCCATTAGCTTATTAATTTTTGTAGGAATTTTAGAGGTAATTCCTCCAAAATTAATAGGGGTTGCTATTGATGCCATCCACGTTGGATCGTTAACAAGTAATGAATTATTCAAGTATATTGGATTCTTATTCATATTAACATTTGTCTTATATGGACTGACCTATATTTGGATGTATAAGCTGTTTGGAGGTTCATTTATAGTAGAACGACTACTACGTTCAAGGTTCATGAATCACTTATTAAAGATGACTCCGACTTTTTTTGAGAGAAATCGAACAGGAGATTTAATGGCAAGAGCAACCAATGACCTTAAGGCGATTTCCCAGACAGCTGGTTTTGGGATACTAACCATGGTCGATTCCTTTGTATTTATGATTACAATTGTGGTGACAATGGGAATTTTGATTAGCTGGAAGCTTACTTTTGCTGCCTTAATTCCACTTCCATTAATGGCGTTAGCGATAAATGTGTATGGAAAAAGGATTCACAAACGATTCACCGTTGCCCAAGATGCATTTGGTGATATGAATGATCATGTTTTAGAGTCAATTTCAGGAGTGCGAGTCATTCGTGCGTACGTACAAGAAGAAGCAGATGAAAAAAGATTTGATGTATTAACAGAAGACGTCTATAAAAAGAACGTTGATGTAGCAAAGATTGATGCTTTATTTGAACCGACTATTAAGATATTAGTTGGTATGAGTTATTTAATTGGTTTAGGTTATGGGGCTTACTTGGTGTTTCATCAAACGGTCACCTTAGGTGAATTAGTCTCGTTCAATGTGTACCTTGGGATGCTCATCTGGCCAATGTTTGCCATTGGTGAATTAATTAACATCATGCAAAGAGGTAATGCTTCATTAGACCGAGTTCTTGAAACACTTGCTTATAAGCAAGATGTTGAGGATCATCCAGAGCCAGTTCAGGTTGAGAAGCCAATGGATCTTGAATTCAAACATGTCCAATTCCAGTACCCATCGTCGAACGTACAGAATCTTGTAGATGTGAATATTTCCATTAAAAGAGGAGAGACACTTGGGATCGTTGGAAAAACAGGAAGTGGAAAAACAACACTTATTAAGCAATTATTACGTGAATATCCACTTGGCACAGGAGATATTCGAATTTCAGGGGTACCCATTGAAAGGATCCCAGTTGAACATTTACAAGGTTGGATTGGGTATGTGCCACAACAGCATATCTTATTCTCAAAGACAGTCTATGAAAATATCACCTTTGGTAAAAGTGATAGTACAACAGATGAAGTGAAGCGTGCCATCGAACAAGCGGCCTTTACAAAGGATTTAGATATGTTACCAGAAGGATTACAAACACTGGTAGGAGAAAAAGGGGTTGCTTTATCTGGGGGACAAAAGCAACGAATCTCGATTGCTAGAGCCTTATTAATCAATCCCGAGATTTTGATCCTAGATGACTCTTTATCTGCTGTAGATGCAAAAACGGAAGCAGCGATTATTCAAAATATCCAACGAGAACGAGCGGGGAAAACAACCCTTATTACAACCCATCGCTTGTCAGGTATACAACATGCAGATTGGATTATTGTATTAAATGAAGGAAGAATTGTAGAAGAAGGAACACATGAAAGCCTACTTCAACAAAACGGTTGGTATAAAGAACAGTTTATACGCCAACAGGTAGAATCTACAATCGTCAATCAGGAGGTGAGTATATGAAAATAGGAAAACGATTATTGGATTATGCTCTCCAATTTAAGAAAACAATTATCTTCGCTTTAATCATGTTATCTTTTGCAGTAGCAGCTGAACTAACTGGTCCATTTATTGCGAAACAGATCATTGATAAGCATATTTTAGGCATAGAAAAACCATGGTTTGTCACAAATATAGAAGATTCGGACACTGTTCTATATGAAGGGACCTACTATAAGCGTGAGGATCGTTTTTCTGAAAATGAACAAAAAGGAAAAGAAGTACGCATTGTTCAAGTCGGCCGCAGTTATTATTTTGTCGCTTCTCCTATTGAATTTGATGGAGAGAGAACATTCTCCAATGGACAGCTTACCATTAAAAGAGGAGACAATATTGCGAATTACCCGGCTGTGAAGTTAACAGTAGATAAACTGCTTTCCTTTTATGCACCAGAAATTGATAACATCTTGTGGTTAATTGGTGCTTATTTCGTATTAGTGGTGATATCCGCAGGTTTTCAGTACGGTCAACGTTTATTACTACAGATCTCCTCTAATCGTATAATTCAGAAGATGAGGAAGGATGTATTTAAGCAGATTCAACGTTTACCTATTCAATACTTTGATAATCTACCTGCCGGAAAAGTAGTCTCAAGAGTAACGAATGATACAGAGGCAATTCGCGATTTATTTGTTACCGTATTATCAACATTTTTTACAAGTATTATTTATATCACTGGAATCTACATTGCTTTATTTTTACTTGATGTAAAACTTGCAACGATTTGTTTAATACTTGTGCCGATACTGATTGTATGGATAATTGTGTATCGTAAATACGCTTCAAAGTATAATCATATCATTCGTTCAACGTTAAGTGATATAAATGGAATGATTAACGAATCCATTCAAGGAATGACCATTATTCAAGCCTTCAAACGTCAAAAGGAAACAAGACAAGAATTTGAAGAGATGAATTATAAGTATTTTACCTTTCAAAATAAATTGTTAAGCTTAAACGCTATGACTTCTCATAACTTAGTTTTTGTTTTAAGAAATCTAGCTTTTGTAGCATTGATTTGGTATTTTGGAGGAGCTTCTTTAGAGATAGGGACGGTCATTTCATTAGGGGTACTATATGCATTCGTTGATTATTTGAATCGATTATTCCAACCTATTACAGGTATGGTTAATCAGTTAGCCCTTCTAGAACAAGCATTGGTTGCGTCAGAGCGTGTGTTTGAACTTTTAGATGAAGAAGGTGTAGATGTAGCCGATTCAACTATGCCTAGATACAAAGGGAATGTTACGTTTGAGCATGTGAGTTTCGGCTATAAAGATGGAGAAAATGTGTTAAAGAATATTCATTTTAAAGCGAATCAAGGTGAGACTGTAGCACTTGTCGGGCACACGGGTTCTGGTAAAAGCTCCATTATGAATTTATTGTTCCGTTTTTATGATATACAGGAAGGTAGAATTCTCATAGATGGCAAGGATACGAAGGAACTATCGAAGCAACAGCTAAGGAAACATATGGGCATTGTTCTTCAAGATCCTTTCTTATTTACAGGAACGATTGCCACAAATGTGAGCTTAGAAGCACCAGGTATAACGAGAGAAATGGTGACGAAAGCTTTAAGGGATGTCGGTGCGACTAAGTTTATTGAAAATCTACCGAATCAATATGATGAACCTGTGTTAGAAAAAGGAAGTACATTGTCAGCTGGACAACGTCAGTTAATCTCGTTTGCAAGAGCTTTAGTATTTGATCCGGCAATCCTGATATTAGATGAAGCCACCGCTTCAATCGATACGGAAACAGAAGCCATTATTCAAGAAGCACTAGAAGTATTAAAGAAGGGTAGAACGACTTTTATTATTGCTCATCGCTTATCTACAATTAAGAATGCAGATCAAATTCTTGTCCTTGATAAAGGAGAGATTGTGGAACAAGGAAGTCACGACGAGTTAATGGCAAAGGGCGGTCGCTACTATCAAATGTATCAGCTGCAACAAGGAGCAAATCTTGCCGGATAGAAAAGAAAGGAATCCAATAGGGTTCCTTTTTTTCGTGTGTAGATTTTTGTTGCAATATGTCGAAAATCCTATAAAGAAAATAGAGAGTGTAACCGATATAAAAAGTAATGAACACATGACTAAGAAACGACGTCTAACAAATCGGAGATAAATCATGAAGCATATTAAACAGAAATTCGTTGAGGCAGCTCATCAAGTGTTCCAGTTATTAGCTGAAACAATTCCTGCGCGTACTTTCTTTATAGCAACCACGTCAAATGAGACCTTTGCCATACTAGATAAGTTCAATAAAGTGGGAGGATGTACAATTCCTGAAAATTTTCAGGACGCTTTAGACCAGTCATACTGCAGTATGGTAGCAAGGGATGAGACACCTTTACTAATAAAGGATGCAATGAATTCTCTTTTAGTGAAAGACAAGAAAGTAACTCATTTATTTTCAATTGGTTCTTATCTTGGTGTTCCAATTTTCAAAGATAATGGATCTTTATTTGGAACCTTATGTGCACTGGATCCTATGCCTCATATCCTAGAAGAAAAGCATACAAAAATATTGCAAGGATTCTCAAGTCTAATCTCCAATTCTATTGAACTTGAACGACTGATGAGTGAGCTAAAAGAACACGAGATTCAAACGGAAAATGAGTTTCAACTAGCACAAAAGATACAGAAAAGTTTGTTTGCTTCACCATTACAACAGGAATTAATTCAAGTAGAGAGTATCCATCTACCATCTTGTCATTTATCAGGCGACTTGTTTAATTGGCAAAAGCTTGATGAAGGAAAATACGGTGTCATTATTCTCGATGTTATGGGTCATGATGTATCTTCTGCATTAATAGGAATGATGGTGTTTTCACAGCTTAAGAAACATATGGTAGAGTTTCAAACACCTTATGAAGTGATGAATGCGCTTAATTCAGATGTAATTGATTTTTTTAGTGGTACAAAGGACTTCGGAGGATTTGTTACAGGAGTCTATGTCGTTATTGACCTAAAGCAAAGAACCCTTACCTTTATGAATGCAGGTCATCCTCCAGCAATCATCATACAGAACGAACAGGTAAATTCTTTGACTAGCGCTAACATGCCTTTAGGAATAGTGGAAGACTTCCCGGATAGGAGCGAGTCAATACCATTATCCGATGAAGGCTTTAAAATTCTACTTTATACCGATGGTTTATTGGATTTATTAACACATGATAACAAAACCGTCCTGACCACTCTCAAAGAGGAAATAGAACAAAACAAGGATTCAATTACCCAATATGTGAAAAAAAAGATTTCAGCAATAGATAAACATCCAGATGATATTTGCGTTTTATCCATACAAGCCAATAACAAATAAGGATGGTTAATATGTGTACTTTTGAATTAGAACTACCATGTCAATTACGCTCTATTGAATTATTTGACACGAAGGCGACCGAGTATCTGCAGAAATACACCGACTCTCATCGTTCCCTTGCCTTTATTGCACATGAGCTCTTGATTAATTCGTTAGAAGCATCATTTCGGAGATACGGTGACCTTGCCTTCCGATATTCTATCAAACTAAAAATCTCACAATATGAACAAGGTATTGATATTACGGTGTCTGACTATGCAGGGGGAATACATCCAGATGAACTACATCAGGTACAAGGTAGATCATTAGAAGATATCGTAAGTAGTGAAGATGGACGAGGCTTACTAATGATAGAGCATATGGTTGATGATATCAAAATGGAATACAAGAATGATGGAGCATTTGAAATTAAAGTGAGGAAGGAAGGAGTTCATTGTTATGACCAATAATCTCAATACATTTGAACATCAAGTACTAGGTGGTTTACAAGTTTTTAAAATCTCAGGAAAACTGCAATATGGAAGCACGCAATCTATTAAAGAAGAATTATTTAAGCACGTTGATGTAAAAAATGATCACTATGTATTTGATCTTACCGATCTTACTGATATTGATAGTACAGGAATGGGTGTGTTTGTCACTTTTTTTAAGCACATCAATAACCCTGTCAATAAAGTGGCTTTAGTCATTGAGGATACATTTATTCATGAGTTATTTAGAATTGCAAAGCTTGATACCATCTTCATCATTACAAAATGCAGTAAATTTACTAACGACTAAAGCGTCTAATTAAGGGGGAGCGTAGGATGCGTCTAGGTATTAAACAAAAGTTCACATTATTATTCATTGTCTTGTTTACAATTGGTGCAACGATTTTAATTTACGATGCAGTAACTAGCCTCAAAAATGAAATTCTTAATGTTGCTGAAGAAAATTTAAATAGTAACCTAGAATTGACAAAAGGATTAATAGATAAAACTTATCCAGGAGAATGGTCTGTTAAAGAAGGAAAGCTATATAAAGGATCGACTGTATTAAATGACAACTTCGATTTGGTTGATGAGATTGGAGCGTTAACGGGAAATGCGGTAACGATCTTCCAAAATGATACACGTGTTGCGACTACGGTTAAAAAAGAAGATGGAACTAGAGCTGTTGGAACTCAAGTATCGGAGGAAGTAGCAGCTGAGACGTTAAAAGGTGGAAAGATCTTTACTGGTGAAGCAATTGTAGTAGGAAAGAAATTGGTTACTATTTATGAGCCGATAAAAGATTCCACAGGAGCAACGATTGGTATGCTGTTTGTTGGACATTCTGCTGAGCAATACGATACGGTGACATCTAACTTCAGAACTGAACTTATACTATTTGGTGTTGTGGAAGTTCTTGTAATGGCGCTGATTATTCTAGGGTTGGTACATTATCAAGTAAAACCACTATTACAAGTAACAAAAGTAGCTAAAGAAGTCGCAACTGGTAATCTAGCTGTAGAACCATTAAAAACAAACCTAAAGGATGAAGTGGGCGATCTATCAACTTCTATTAATCAAATGGTCGATAACCTGAAGGAATTAATCTCTACAGTTGTTTCTACTTCCGAACAAGTAGCAGCAACGTCAGAAGAGCTTGCAGCAAGTGCGGAAGTTACAGGTGAAATGAGTGCACAAATCGCAAAGACTACAAGTAGTATTGCTACAGGGACAAATCGTCAGTCAGAAGAGATTCAAAGTATATTAGAAAAGATGGAGCTAGCAGTCGGTCAAGTGAATTCAGGAAAGATGACTGTTGATGAAACCATTAGAAATGCAAGTCAGTCAACAAAAGAAGCGAATGAAGGAAATGATGCAATCAACGAAGCGATTCAGCATTTAAGTAAGGTAACAAATACAGTTGAGTTTGCAACGGATTCAATTCAAAAACTAGGTAAACGTTCTGAGGAAATCGGTGGTATCATTACTGTCATTACGGAGATCTCCAACCAAACAAATCTACTTGCTCTTAATGCAGCGATTGAAGCAGCTAGAGCGGGTGAACATGGAAAAGGCTTTGCCGTAGTTGCTTCTGAAGTAAGAAAGCTAGCTGAACAGTCCAATCATGCAGCAAGTAAGATCACAGAGCTTATTGAAGACATCCAATCGGAAACAAAAGTAACGGTTAATACAATGGAAACAAACCTTGAATCTGTTAAGGAACAGGTGGGAATGATTCAACGAGGTGGACAAGCTCTAGTAAAGATTGTTCAAAATGTGAAAGATACGGAGAACGGTGTAACTAACGTGAAGACTGTTTTAGATGTGATCAATGATCATATTTCAGGTGTGTTACGTTCAACACAGCAAATGAATGAGATTATTGAAGAAGCAGCAGCATTTACAGAGGAAGCAGCTGCATCAACTGAACAGCAAACTGCAACGATTCAGGAAGTAGCATCAAGTGCAAATGAACTGGCTAAAACGGCAGAAGAATTACAAAGTAAGCTAAAGGCATTTACACTATAAGTTTACGTAAAAAAACGAATGAATACAGTCATTATAAAAATGCCACAGGAAACTGTGGTGTTTTTTTATGGGTTTTATTGCTTGTTTAACCTTTTATACGATTGTATTTTAGATTGACCCAGAAGGAATGAGCTTGTCTTTTAAAACGTAGTTCATGTTCCTGCCAAATGGTTAACACTAGAAAACTGATTAGCTTCCAATCAACCGCTTCCATGGTTTAATCCCTCCCTCTCAAGGTTAATATATGGTAATAAGGTAAAAAGAGTGTATGTTTTTCTGATGTGTTCATAAGGTTGAAATGATGAAGGAAAACAGTACGAAATGGAGGAGATGACGTGGAGTACCGGATTGAGAAAGACACGATTGGAGAGATTAAAGTTCCTAAAGATAAATATTGGGGAGCACAAACTCAAAGAAGTAGAGAAAACTTCCGAATTGGTGTAGAAACAATGCCTGCTGAAGTGATAAAAGCTTTTGCGGTTTTAAAGAAATGTGCGGCGCTAGCAAATTATCAACTTGGTAAATTAGGAGAAGTGAAGAAGGAAGCTATTCAGCAAGCAGCTGATGAAATGATAAGCGGTCAATTAGATGACCACTTTCCATTAGTCGTTTGGCAGACAGGTAGTGGGACCCAAACCAATATGAATGTGAATGAGGTCATTGCATTTCGAGGAAATGAACTTCTTCATAGTAAAGGGAGCAATGAAAGATTACACCCAAATGATGACATTAATATGTCCCAGAGTTCTAATGATACCTTTCCGACTGCCATGCATATTGCAGCGATGGCTCTAATCCAAAATCAGTTATTACCTAGTATAGAAAAGCTGCGAAACACTTTATATTCAAAACAAGTAGCCTATCAAGAGATCGTCAAGATCGGTCGAACTCATCTTCAGGATGCAACTCCTTTGACTGTTGGACAGGAAATTAGCGGATGGGTAACGATGCTTGAAAGGTCAACAGAAATGATCACACAATCTTCTGCGCAATTAAAAAATCTAGCCATAGGTGGAACAGCAGTTGGTACTGGAATAAACGCACACCCTAAATTTGGGGACTTAGTTGCGGAGTTTATTGGGAAAGAAACTGGTTTTTCATTTGTATCATCTGCAAATAAATATCATGCATTGACTAGTCATGACGAACTCGTTTATGTACATGGAGCCATTAAGGCACTTGCGGCAGATCTGATGAAAATTGCAAACGATGTAAGATGGCTCGCAAGTGGACCTAGATGTGGAATTGGTGAATTAATCATTCCTGCTAATGAACCAGGGAGCTCTATTATGCCAGGTAAAGTGAATCCAACCCAAAGTGAAGCGATGACGATGGTGGTTTGTCAAATCTTCGGAAATGACAGTACGATCGGATTTGCTGCGAGTCAGGGAAACTTTGAACTGAACGTCTTTAAACCGGTGATCATTTATAATTTTATTCAATCAGTTCGGTTGCTAACGGACGCGATACATTCTTTTAACGAGCGATGTGTGTCCGGTCTTGAAGTAAACGAACCAGTCATTGCGAAATATCTTCAAGAATCACTCATGCTTGTAACGGCATTAAATCCTCATATTGGTTATGAAAATGCCGCTAAAATTGCTAAAATAGCCTACGAAGAAAATTTGACCCTAAAACAAGCTTCAAAAAAATTAGGATTACTGTCTGAAGAAGAGTTCGATCGGCTTATTGTGCCACAGGAAATGGTATCTCCTAAAGAGTAATGGAAACCCCATTACTCTTTTTTTTGGCTCTTTTCAAATAGCTGATCCAATCATTAGTGTATAATAGAGTAACTTTAAATTTACTTTGGAGGTAGTACTCATGAATTGGGATCAGGTATATCAATCAGCAAAATCGTGGACGTTAGAAGCAGGGGATATCCTTAGAAAAGCAACGAAGGAATCCTTTCAAGTTGAATATAAGACCTCGGCAGCAGATCTAGTAACCGAGAAAGACAGGCAAATCGAGAAATTTTTTATTGATAGAATTAAAGAAACGTATCCAAGTCATTTCTTATTAGGAGAAGAAGGGATGGCAAGTGATCAGGTGTTTGATTACAACAATGAGGTTGTTTGGGTGGTAGATCCAATTGACGGGACCACGAATTTTGTTCAACAACAGAAGAATTTTGCCATTTCAGTAGGGGTGTATGAAAAAGGGCAACCTAAAATAGGTATTGTTTATGACCCTATTGCTGGTGAATTATTTCATGCTCAAGTTGGTCAAGGTGCTTATTTAAATGAGCATCTATTACCTAAGCAAAAAGAAAGAACACTTGAAGAAGCCATGATTAGCATCAATCAACTTTGGTTAATAAGGAATGAAAGAGTAAATCACTTATTATTTGAGCAAATTATTAGACAGGCACGAGGAACAAGGTATATAGGCTCTGCTGCGCTTGAAATTGCATACGTAGCTTGTGGTAGATTGGATACATATTTTGATTTTAGATTATCTCCTTGGGATATTGCGGGTGGGATGGTTATTTTATCAGAAGTTGGTGGGGTAACGGTAGATTTAGAAAATAAGACTGTAAATGCTTTTACACCCACAGTTACCATTTTCTCAAACCCGAACGTTTTAGATGAGATTGTAACGTTTCTGTCATAAAAATGAAAAAAATGTAAAGATTTCATGAATATTATTAAAATATTGTCGAAATTTAAAAAAGTGTAGGTTATAATGGAATCGCAAGAACAACCAATTAGGAGGAAAAAACGTAATGAAAAAGTTTTTATCTTTATTCATGGCAATGTTTTTAGTTCTTTCTTTAGCTGCTTGTGGTGGCGGAGCTTCTGAAGAAGAAGGTACTGCTGGTGAAGGCGAAGGCACAACTGGTGGAGAAGAAGAAGTAACAGAACTAACAATGGGATTCATTCCTTCTCAAGAGGCTGACCAAATCGCTGATAACGTTAAGCCTTTAGAAGAATACTTAACTGAACAACTTGGAGTACCTGTTAAAGCTGAAGTTATGATTGACTTCGTTGGTCTAGTTGAAGGTATGAGAACTGGACAAATTGACATCGGTTTTACAAATCCATTTGGATATGTACAAGCTGTTGATCGTGCGAACGTTGAAGTTCTAGTTAAAGCGATTCGTCATGGCTCAGATACTTACAAAGCACAATTCATTGCTGGTGCTGATTCTGGTTTAAATTCTGTTGAAGACTTAGTTGCAAAAGAAGGATTAACTTGGGCATTTGGTGATACTTTATCAACTTCTGGGTTCTTATTCCCGGCTTCTAAGTTAATGGATTTGGGTGTTGAAGATTTAAACACATTCTTTACACAAACTGCGGTTGGTGGACATGATAATGCTGTATTAGCAGTACTTGAAGGTCAAGCTGATTTCGCTACAACTTTCGATGATGCTCGTACTATCCTTGAAAAAGATCATCCAGATGTAATGGATAAAGTAAAGGTTATTGGTTATACTGAAGCAATTCCAAACGACGGTGTTTCTGTACGTGAAGGATTGTCTGAAGACATGAAAGCTAAGATCAAGGAAGCATTCCTAGCAATCAATGACAAGCCGGAAGTTCTTGCTGTTATGAACGAAGTATATACTTGGGATGGAATTGCAGAAGCAACTGACGAAGAATATGACATTGTTCGTGATGTATACGCTAAATTTAAAGATCAATTAGAACAATAATATAAAATTAATATCTGTCTCAAAGAGAGGAGATTTATCTTCTCTCTTTTTTCACTATTTACGGAGTACGCTTACAAAGTGGTGGTTGCCACCATATTTATGAAAAAGGAGTAATGAGATGATTGAATTCAAGAATGTTTCATTAACTTATCCGAATGGTCATCAAGGTTTAAAGAATATTAACGTTACGATCAATCCTGGTGAGTTTATTGTAGTAGTTGGTTTATCTGGAGCTGGAAAATCCACTTTTATCAGAAGTATTAACCAATTGGTTAAACCGACTGATGGAGAGTTGCTAATAGATGGAAAGAATACTCTAAAGTTTAAAGATCGCGAGTTAAAGGAAATCCGTAAGAATATTGGGATGATTTTCCAAAACTACAATCTTGTAAATAGAATGTCTGTCCTACGTAACGTATTAACTGGAAGACTAGGTCACACAGGTACTCTAAAGAGCATTTTAGGCTTATTCCCACAAGAAGACAAAGAATTAGCTTTAAGAAGCTTAGAGAGAGTAGGAATTGAAAGTAAAGCATACTCAAGAGCTGATCAACTAAGTGGTGGACAGCAGCAGCGTGTTAGTATTGCTCGTGCATTAACACAGCAACCCAAATATATTCTTGCTGACGAGCCGGTTGCAAGTTTAGACCCACCGACATCACATATCGTAATGAAGGACTTAAAGAAAATTAATAGAGAAGATGGCATTACAACGATTGTTAATCTTCACTTTATTGATATGGCTATGGAATATGCAGATCGTATTATCGGTATGAGAGACGGAGAGATTGTTTTTGATGGACCGGTTTCAACTGTAACAGAAGCAACATTTGAACAAATATACGGTAGAAAGATTAAAGAAGATGATTTACGTGGGAGTGTGAGCAATGACGAAGCAGCCACAGCCACTGAGTAAAAAGATTCCATTAATTCCTGCTCGTACGAAGCTATTGACCACAAACATTTTGTTAGTGGTAATTGGATTTTATATCTTTTCAGCATATTTTACTGAAGCATACCCAAATCGTGTGATCGAAGGCATGCCAATTGTTATTGACTTTATTGTGAAAGACTTATACCCTCCTAACTGGGGTTATGTAAATAAAGTATTATCAAGTTTAATTGAGACTTGGAATATTGCTTTATTAAGTGCATCATTATCAGCTATATTTGCACTGCCACTAAGCTTTTTAGCTGCTTCAAACATTAATAATAAAAAAGGCTTTTATTCCACTGTAAGATTTTTATTAAATATTCTCAGAACAATTCCTGAACTAATTCTTGCTGTTATTTTAGTAGCTTTTATTGGGATCGGTGCATTAGCAGGGGTTGCTGCCTTGTTTATCTTCTCACTGGGGATCTTGGCAAAATTAATAAGTGAAACGATTGAAGCAATTGATCCCAACCCACTTGAAGCTATTCGTGCGACAGGGGGAAATATTATACAAGTTATTTGGTACGGTGTGATGCCACAAATCTTACCGCATTATGTCTCCTATTCTCTGTATGTTCTAGAGATTAATGTTCGTGCCTCAGTCGTACTAGGGTTTGTTGGAGCTGGTGGTATTGGATTAATCTTAAAGCACCAATTAGCGCTTTTTAACTTTGGTAACGTATCAACGATTGTTATCATGACGTTTATAGCGGTTACAATCATTGATTTTGTAAGTAACCGGGTAAGGGAGCGATTAGTGTAATGAGTAGCATTCGAGAAATTAGACCACCGAAGAAAAATTGGTGGAAAGTAATCCTTATATCTCTTGTATTAATTTATTTATATTACATTGCCTTAACGATGACAGATTTAACTTATCGTGGATCTTCCCTTAGTCCAGGAGTTATTTTTAAACGTCTTTTCTGGGAGCCTTTCTTTGATCCAGAAGTTTTAGCGAAAGTCCCAGAATATCTATATTACATGTTTGAAACTGTAGCAATTGCTTATGCAGGTACCTTAATTGCTACCGTACTGGCTGTTCCATTTGGGTTTTTAGCGGCTAGAAATATGTCTAAGGTGTCAGGTCTAGGGAAATGGATACTAAATGGAATTCGTGCTTTCCCAGAAATTATGTTAGCAATTATATTTGTAGCAGCTGTTGGGATGGGTCCTTATGCAGGGGTGTTAGCCGTAGGAATTCACTCAATCGGAATGCTTGGAAAGCTTTACTCAGAAGTTATTGAATCCATTGACATGAAGGTAATCGAAGCGTTAAAAGCAAATGGTGCGAATCGAATACAGGTCATGTGGTATGGTGTTATTCCACAAGTAATCCCAGAATTCTCTTCATACGCTATGTATCGTTATGAGATTGATGTTCGATCATCTACGATTCTAGGGGTTGTAGGAGCAGGAGGAATCGGTGCTCCACTAATTATTGCATCTATGCAACGTAACTGGGAGCAAGTAGGGATGATGTTAATTATCATCATTATTGTCGTAACCATCATGGACTTAATTTCTGGAAAAATTAGAAGAAGAATTGTATAAGGAAAAAGGTGTTAAATTCTGAGAGGAATTTAACACCTTTTTTTATTTGTTTTCTAAGACATTAAAAAGTAACTTAGCAATCTCGGTATTATTTATCTGCCCATGTAATTGTTCAGAGTATGGCCCATAAGCGTATATAGGTACATCTTCACCAGTATGGGCCTCAGTCGTCCATCCTGTATTCGTTCTAGCAGTGAAAATATCCTCTATGGCTTGATCGACACGATCTATATCCTTTGATTTTGCCGCTTTTCTAATTGCTTTAAGTTCCTTTTTAGTCAGGGTGAAGTCGATATAATCTTCTAAAATTTCATCTACTTCATTCTCCTGAAGTATCTTCTTTGCTATATAATCAGGAGTGCGCTTAGCGGCTTTTATTGGTTCTGGAAACCAATTATATATGTCGTTAGCCCCGATTGTAAAACCGCCAGTAGAATGGTCAGCTGTAGCGATTACTAGTGTATGTTGGTCTACTTGAGCGAATTCAATGGCAGCTTTAAACGCTTCTTCAAAATCTTCCATCTCACTCATAGCTGCCACAATATCTTGATCATGACCAGCAAAGTCGATTTGACTGCCTTCGACCATTAGGAAGAATCCATTTTTATTGTGGTTTAATCGATCAATTGCGGATATGGTCATTTCTCTTAATGAAGGAATATTTGCATGACGGTCAATCATTTTAGGCATTTCTTCAGCAGAGAATAGGCCAAGTACTTGATTACTCTGATCCTGCAATAGTTCATGTGAATTTGTTACATAACTATATCCATCCTTTCTAAATTCTTGAATGAGATTTCTATCCTTGCGATGAAAGTAGTTCTTCCCTCCACCCAGTAGCACATCTATTTTATGAACTCCATTAATTTTTTCATCAAAATACTGGTCAGCGATGTCTTTCATATTTTTTCGATGAAGGTTATGGGCTCCGAAAGAAGCAGGAGTCGCATGAGTCAATTGAGAAGTGACGACGAGTCCAGTTGATTTATTTTCTTCCTTTGCTTTCTCTAACACAGTTTTTAACGTGTTTCCTAGGTGATCAACGCCAATAGCATTGTTATATGTTTTATGTCCAGTAAAGAGTGCGGTTCCAGCAGCTGCTGAATTGGTAATGTTCTCATCTGGATCAAGTGGATAAGTCATTTGCATTCCTACTAAAAATAGATCAAAGGAAGTCTTTTCTACTTCAGGAGTAGCTTTATTGTCTCTATAGTATCGATAGGCTGATGTATAATGTGGTCCCATCCCATCACCTATAAGCAATATAATATTCCGTATTTCTGATGTAGACTTTGCATGGGAAATTGGGTTTGCAGGGAAGTAACAAATAGTTAATATAGCTATAAAAAGAGAGATAAATCGCATAGTTTTTGTTCCTTTCGTTTCGATGTTTTTCAATCAAGCTCAAAAGAAAATCCCAAGCCTAAGCTTGGGATTTTAGCCATGTTATTTAATTGTTATTAGCGTTGTTGGTAAGAACCACCAAGTTGTTGTTCAGCCATTGATACTAAACGCTTAGTGATTTCTCCACCTACAGAACCGTTAGCACGAGCAGTAGTGTCTGCACCAAGGTTTACACCAAATTCGTTAGCGATTTCATACTTCATTTGATCAAGTGCTTGTTGTACTCCTGGTACTAATAGTTGGTTTGAGCTGTTGTTGTTAGATGCCATGATGTAATTCATCTCCTCATAGAATTTATTTTGGTTGGGTTAGCTGGAATTGAACCAGATACGGAGCATGTCCGTCGCCGCCAGGCTCTAACCCAATGAGTAAGTGTTGAAGTTTGTTGCTTTGTTGTGTTTACATTTGTTAGTATGTTTCGTTTTGAGTTAATTATTCAACTTTTTTATTAAGAAATTCTTTCCAAATCCTTTACTTTTATTTGGTACATAATATGATGTGAGAACCGTGAAACTATCAGTAAAGGTGATTGATTTTAGCATCTGTAAATTACACATAAATATACGTTCAAAATTTTCCATGAAAATGAGGTTGATGAAAATGGGAGTGTGTCCTTTATGTAATGGGTTGGAAGCTTCAACAGCATCCTGTCCGAAGTGTGAAAGAGTGATGGAAGATAAGGGGAGAGTGATGGATTACTTTGATGACTATAGCCCTTATATGGAGATTGACGGAATGAAGCAAATAGATGGATATGGACAAACATTGCAGTTGAACCAATGTCCGCACCTTTTGTTCTGTTCACAATGTGTTGAAGATCAAGTCGTGTTTATACAGGAATAACAAAAGCCTGTGAGTTCATAAAACTCACAGGCTTTTTGTTAGTACCTATCTAATTCTTAGCTCTGAATCTTTATCAAAGAAATGAGATTTGTTCATATCGAATGCTAACTCGATTTCTTGATTAGATTTGATATCTGTACGAGAATCAACACGAGCTACGAAGTCAGAACCATGGAGACTAGAATATAGCATCGTCTCTGCACCCATTAACTCGGCCACTTCGATTTTAGCTGTAATTTTTGTATCGTTAGATGATTGGATAAATACAGGCTCATCGTGAATATCTTCAGGTCTAATACCTAATACCACTTCTTTATTTACATAACCTTGCTCACGTAAAGTTTTCATTTTACCTTCAGGAACTTTAACAGTAACATCACCAATTTTAAATTGTCCGTCAAGTAATGTACCTGTAAAGAAGTTCATTGCAGGTGAGCCGATAAAACCAGCTACGAAAATGTTTTCTGGCTTATCATAAACTTCCTTTGGAGCTCCAACTTGCTGAATAATTCCATCCTTCATAACAACTAGGCGAGTCGCCATTGTCATCGCTTCAGTTTGGTCATGCGTTACATAAATAGTTGTTGTTTGAAGTCTGTTATGAAGTTTTGTAATCTCAGCACGCATTTGCACACGAAGCTTTGCATCTAGGTTAGATAAAGGTTCGTCCATTAAGAATACCTTAGCATCACGAACGATCGCACGTCCTAGTGCAACACGCTGACGTTGACCACCAGAAAGAGCTTTAGGCTTACGGTCTAAGTATTGTTCTAAACCTAAGATTTTAGCAGCTTCCTTTACACGACGGTCAATCTCATCCTTAGGAATTTTACGTAGCTTTAGTCCAAATGCCATATTATCATACACGTTCATATGTGGGTATAAGGCATAGTTTTGGAATACCATGGCAATATCACGGTCTTTTGGAGCAACATCGTTTACACGACGCTCATCAATGAAAAAATCACCCTTTGAGATTTCTTCAAGACCTGCGATCATACGAAGTGTCGTTGATTTACCACAACCTGATGGACCAACGAATACGATAAATTCCTTATCTTGAATGTGAAGATTAAAATCTGTAACAGCAGTTACTTTATTATCATAAATTTTATAAATATTTTCTAAACGAAGTTCAGCCATTTTATCGTCATCCTCCTAAAACTTGTTTCATTATCTACGTTCATTCTACCCAATTGAGGATAATAGGAGAATGTAAAACATGCACAAAAAATACGCTTTCATTTTGGGCATAAAGACGAATGCTACTGATTACTACCTAAAATAGCTAGATAAATAACAAGGGCACCTTCAAACGATTTAATATCAACTCCTGTTTTCTCTATGAACTTTTCTACTCGATATTGCAGGCTGTTACGGTGCATAAAAAGTTTTTTTGCTGCAAGAGAGACATTTAACCCATTTTCAATAAAAACTTTAATGGATTCAAGTTCATTTTCTGGGATACCGAGTAACAGGGACTGTAGTTTGTTTTTTGCCTCTTCATTAGACTCCCTTAAAAGAGAATAAGGGATCATCTCATAAAACCGATAGATGTTACGATTGTTTATGATTTCTCTAGACTGCTTAAAGCTTATAGATTCCCAGTGGTATTGCTGAGAAATAGACTCTGAGATGGAAAATGGCTTCCCGACGAATAGATGTAAATCAGTATAAAAGTCAGTTGTTATTGCATTCTGTAAATCCCTTAGGTCTTCTAAAGATATAAATTCTTGTTTAATCTGCTCAATCAAAACACCGCCACTTTCTGATATCCAAAGAACGAGAGGAGAGCTTATTGATAAAGAAGAAACGGCTTCTTCGAATGGTGTTTGCTCAACTGGCGTATGTAAGTGAAAATGAATGAGGCGAAACATACTGTTTTTATCATATAAATTTAGTAATTTTTGATAGGAAGGATTGTCCCTACTAAGAAGGTAGTTCTTCCATAAATTTATTTCAGTTGATTGTTCTTGAGTATGTAAAATGGGTGTTAGAAATATTGAGAGTAAAGTAATATCCTTTTCGGATAGTTCTTCTTTATCAATAGAAAGATACTGTCCGTCATCCATCTGAAAATAGGTGTATTGATCATGAAATAGAACTTCTTCATGAACAAGCAAGCTAGGGAATTGTCTTTTTAATTTATCAAGCATAGTCCATTATCCTTTACCTGTTTAGTACTCATTCTTGTTAGCCTTATTATAACAACTACAAAAATGAAATAAAAATCTTTCTGCTCTTTAGCTTGCGAAACATATCTAGAATGCAGTTTTATTCCTTTACTCAGACTAGGCGTCTTACTTAATCAATATGCGAATGGTTTATTAGCCCAATCGAAATAAGCTTTTTCTCCATAGGCTGTAGAGGTGAAAACAGTACGATAGACAGAAAGGGGAACTGTTCAATGTATCGAAATAGACAAATGTATCAAGCACCTATGCAGCAAAGACATGGAGGGCTAGGAGGTTTTGGTCCTTTAACAACAGGTTTAATTGGAGCAGGACTGGGCTTTCTAGGAGGAGAGTTACTTGATGGCCCCAATTATGGTTATGGTGGATTTGGCGGGCCAGGTTTCGGTGGACCAGGAGTAGGATATGGAGGACCTGGTTATGGTCAAGGATTTGGCCCTGGCGTTGGATACGGTTCAGGATATCCAGGAACTGGCTTTGGCTATCCAGGCGGAGGATATGGACCAGGTTATGGTTACCCAGGATTTGGCCCTCGATAATATAGATGAATAATGATTGAGGCTGGGGCATATTCCCGGCTATTTATTAACCCGAACTATTAGGTGATTAAATGAAACCTTCACCTTAAAGTTCGGGTTATTATTTGTTATGCATACTACTTTTTAATAACTAGTGTAATGAAACGCACTCTTTTTCAGTTGATCTGATTAATAAGTAATGAACACTTCTTTTAACACAATTTATACATATATGTACTAGGCATATCAATCATTTATAAGTAATTTAGTTACTTATCACGATAATTACACATATAAAATAGTAAAAGGGAAGAGGTGTATGGGAATGAGAGAGGTCATTAGAATTAAAAAAATTCAACATGAGAGCGTCGGCAAGAAATCAATAAATAAGAGCGGTCCTGAAGATTATCATGTAGTCCTTAGACATTTCCAAGGCTTAATGATCGATCGGTATCATCAAAATTTCAGAGGGAAAACAAATCAAAACAACAAATGAAACTAAAGTTAAATAGTTTTGTAAATGAAGTGCAGCTTAATAGGTATATGTATGCAAGTAGAACAAAAAATAGCTTGGGATCCAAGCTATTTCACTTTTACTGCACATTATTTGAATGTGGGGGCTCTTCTTTTGGCAAGTCAATGGTTGGTTCAATATTTGCCATATCTCCTCGTTGATGGACAGAACCGCCCGATAATCCTTCATTAATCATACGATCTACATCCAGATAGGCAATATCTTTTCCTTCATTTTTAAGATCATCTCTAAATTTCATGAGTATCCCTCCTCATTCATAACTTGTGTAAAATGAAGAGGTTTCATCCTTAAGAATCATAAACATGATAAAGCATGAGCTCATGTATTTGAGAAATGACTTTCTCTAAATCATCAGCCGATGGAGTAGCGTCCTTCCAGAGTATCGTTCCATCTTTTTGATAAGTTGCTTCATAGAAATTACCTTTAAAGTAAAAGCGAATCATCCATCCGGGTAAGGATTGATCCTTGAATAAAGGTTTATACGTGAAATGAGATAACATGGCAATCGCTTCCTTGATTAGTTTTAACTCTAGCATAACATGAATGTCTAACGTTGTTTACTACTTACTGCTTTCATTGAGGAAGCCAAAATACGAAATAAGATTCGTCAACCCATTTCTTCTAATATCATCTTCATCAAAAACCATGGGTTTTGAATTTACTTCAAAGACATATAAATTTCCCTTTTTACATTTGCCTATGTCAATGGAAAACTCTCCAATGTGGAGATGCTGTGCTAAAGATCGCCCAACCTCATTTGCCAACCAAGTAATTACTTCTTTGTCCTTTTGATAAGGAAGATCATGAAAGGAAATGATTTTTCCACCAGTCGGTACATGCGTGGTGACGTCTTGCAGCTGTGACTGTCTAACCCCAATTCCACTAACGATAAACTCCTCTTGATTCTTTCGGTGTACGAGAACTCGGTAATCGAACCTGGCACCATTCCATTTCAAAGGAGAAATGGCCTGCTGGATAATATAGTTCTTTGTAATGGTGGGAAGAACCCAATCATCCAGAAGAGTATCCATTGATAAGTTTAGATGTGAATCCTGGACTGTTTTCACATTCCATAGTTGGCGTTCATTTTTGTTAATTACATATATTCCTTTCCCTTTTTTACCTTTGCTTGGTTTTAAGTAGATCTGTTCATATTTTTTCACCATGTATTGAAAGTCTTCAAGCTTTGATAGAATTCTCGTTTCTGGTAAGTGTGGTAATAACGCTGGGTTTTGTGAGAGCCACTGAAAAACCTGTTCCTTTCTTAAAAACGAGTCATTAAAGTAAGGGATATTCTGAAGTTGACAATATTCCTTTACATATTGGACGTCATCAAATTGTTCTTGGGCTCGAAAGGGAATTCGATTGTATACGAGATCTGGTATAGGAAAATGACCTTCCACCCATTTATTTTGACGAAAGTCATAGACATAGCCAGTAACTTCGTCATGCCTCCATTCACTTGGGGTAAAAACATAAGAAAGCCCTCCGGTTTGTTGAAGGGCCAATTGAATACGTTGAAAAGCAGCAGCATTTCCTGCAAAACCTCTAGTTTTATGATTACTAGTAATGATTCCAACTAAAGGCTGGATTTTCTCTGTTTGGGTAATGGACAGGGAATGTGTTGTAAGTGAAGGAGAGTGTAGAACAACCTCCGCTTTTTTTCCCCATGTAACTGGTAAAGGAGAATCTGTTGTCCATTTATAATCTTGTAAATATTGCTTCATTGAAGCTGCACCTCTGGGTGTCGAATCCCTTGTTCAGTTAAATAAATCGCATAGGACATAGACAATTGACGAGTATACTTATCTTGTGTACGCAATTTAGGATGGGAAAAAATCGCTCTACCAGGCTTTGAATTTGCTTCAAATAGCCAAAGCTTTCCTTCTCGGTCTAATCCAATATCAAACCCAATCTCTCCAATATAACCTTCAATAGTAGATGATAATTCTTCACTTAATGCTATAACCGCTTGATGGAATTGTTCTTCGAGTTGTTCTCTTTGCTTTTCGTCAGGGAAAAGCTCGTCTAGTGTTTTAACCAACCCGCCGTTATTTAAATGAGTAGTGACGCTTCCTCGTCCAGCTACCTTCGCGCCAATAGCTGTCACTTGCCAAGCACCTTGTTGATCTCGGTTCGTATGGATTCTGAAATCTAATGGACGATTTTCGTAACGTATGAGATGAATTCCTTGCTGTACAATATAGCTTTTGATGGACCGATCCCTAAAAATATATTGAATGAGTTTTTCTATCTTATAAAATTTTTGTAACCGATTTTCCTCTCCATCTTTATAGCGACAGTAGAAAGCATTGCCATCTTCTGAAGAGATGACTTGAAAAATTCCAAGTCCTAAACTACCATTAGCTGGCTTTATATAGATGAATTTATGACGGTTAATCATTTTACGGATATCATCCATACTGGGCTCTAAAATGGTCTCAGGTAGATACTTTGAGAGTGATGTATCCCTTCTGAGGAGTTGAAAGACATCCCATTTGTTAAAGAAGCCAGGATTATACCATGGAATGATATATTCATCCTTTAATCTTTGTTTAATCTTTTTTATAGCATAGTGGTTCTCGGTTTTTCGATTAGGTAACCGGTCGTAAATGACATTAGGAAGAGGAACCTCTTGCATCATCCACCCTTCTTTTTCATCATAGAAGTATCCGTTCACAGTTCCTTCATTCCAGTTAATAAGATGAGCACCAAACACATAAGCACAGACACCGACTGGTTTTTCCATTGTTAAGAGCTTTGCAAAAAATAAGGAACGCTCGCCAATGGGGCGTAAGGTAGATTCGGTAAATCCTGCGGTGAAAATTCCAATCACTGGTCCAATCTGAAGAGTTTCTCCATTGTTGAATAGGTGGAGAGTTCGGTTCTTAGGAATACTGAGACGTGTAAGGAGATCCTTACTTATATAAAGAGTATCCTCTTCACAACGTTGGTCTACTTCAAACTGGCAAGCCATTGTCTTTGTCCCAAATCCAACGAATTGATAGGGAAGTCTTTTGCCTGATAGAATCGTGCCTTCTTTTTCTGGTAGTTCTTTTATCCACATTTTTACTTGCATGACGAACATCTCCTTTCACTAAGGCTCTTTTCTAAAAACTTTGTTGCTTTTCAAATAAATTTCTTCTAATACTTTTATACAGAAGTAATAATTGTTAGAAAAAAGCCTTTACTAAACGTGGAAACCTTATTTTGATTCGGACTTAGCACGATCTAAATATTGAATATAGGATAATGGAGCACGATACAGTTCATCGTGAATAGTGTTATTCAAGGTCATAATGACTTTTCTGCCAGGCTTGGAATTAATATCTAATACATAGACCGCTCCTTCTTTAGTTACACCAATATCAAGACCTAGTTCAAATAACCTTCCGAACCTCTCTTCTAGGAACAAAGGGAGTTCCTCCACAATCGTATTCATTTCTTCTTGAATTAACTCTTTTAATGGAGGGGGCCAATTAGACATGATATCTGAAACAGGGATCACCTCACCACCATGATGAAGGTTAGACACAAGTCCAGCTTCCTTTCCAAGTCTGACACCTCTTCCTTGTTCGATCCATTGACCATGTACGTTCTTTTGGAGAAGAATTCTAATATCATAAGGCCTAGCATGATGAGTAAGTGGTAAAAATGATTGGCCAATGTACGCTGTCTCTTGAAGCAACTGTTCTGCAAATTGTTTAAATTCTAATGAAGACTGTATAGATTGAAAGATGGATTCTCCATTTTGTTGTGAATGTACTTGGATTGATTGAGAGGACAGTTCAAGATGCATGACACCGTTACCTTGGGAACCGCTAATAGGCTTAATGATGATAGATTTTTCTTTTCTAAGGAAACCTTTAAGCTGTTTAATATTCTCAATTAGACGTGTAGAGGGAAGATACGATGATAGAACATCACTTTCTCGTAAAGTTTGATAGATTTCCCATTTATTTGGTAATCCATAGCCAAGAAATGTTGTGCCAGGTCGCTGTTTTAACCATCTGACAATGGGCTCAGCTCGTTTAGAACGTTCATTTCCTTGGTAAAAACAGCGATCATAAATATAATCAGGAATTGGAAAGATGGCAGATTCCCATTGATCCTCTACTTTGTTATATGTGTACCCGTGAACCATTTCACTTCCTGGGTCTATGTCAAGAGGGGTAAAACGGTAGAGTCCAACTTTACTATTCTTTATGCACTTAGCAATCTCTGTGAAATAGGATAGCTCTTGTTGTTTTTTTATCGTCAGAAAGCCAAGAGTAGTCATGTGATTTCACTCCTTTGAAAAGGATTCGATAGATATAAACAATATTGAATAACGGCCTTAGCAGATGGTCGAACATATAAAAATGGTGCGGTTGAATCTAAATCTTTAGATGGCTTCGTGTTTACTTCAATAATCCAAGGCCGTCCTTTGTGATCAAGAGCTAAATCAATCCCCAATTCGCCAAACAGTCCTTCCTCTGACTGTCCAATGGAAGAAGCGACCTCCAGTGCAAGCTCATGTAACATCTTATTCACATCAAGGGCTGTTTTAGTATCAAGAAGCTCCTTTAAGACCTTACCAACCTTATATATTTCTCCACCTCTTGCAAGATTTGAAACAAATTCACTTGGAGAGGAAATTCTAGCAACAGCAGAAGTCACTTTCCACTGATTCATGTGGTTCATATGACATAAGAACCTAAAATCTAACACACGTCCTTCGTAGGTAAGTAACGGAATGCCTTGTTGAATAATAGATGTCTGTTTAGCTAATCGAGGCCTAATTGCTTTGAAGAGGTCCCGAATATGGTCGTATTTTTTCTCCATATCACTTTGAAAGGTTGTATAATCTAGGTAATATTCATTGTCTTTATTTTCTATTCTAATGATTTTCTTTCCTTGGCTTCCGTGGATAGGTTTAATAAACACCATGTCATGTGTCACCACAAATTTCTCCAGCAAATCAAGGGTTAAAAGCAATTCGGTTTCAGGGAGATAGGGGAGTAAATGTTCGTGTTGAACAAGGTGTTGATGTGTTTCCCATTTATTAAGAAAATGATCGTTGAAAAACGGGATTTGTTTTTCTTTTAAATTCAAGAATAGTGACTCGGCACTCTCAGATCTTTCTCTTTTTCTAGAATGAATCCGGTTATGGACAACATGTGGTGTTGGCACTGTACACTGCTGCCACGTCTCGCCATTCCATGTATAGCCTTGAATGTTAAGGAGATCCATATGAACGGCACGTAACGAAAATACATAAAAGAGCACATGATTTTGAGTACAATAAACGGCCAATTCTTTAGCAAAATCATGAATAGAGCCAAAATGTGGCCCAGATTCTGTTTCTCTAACCTCTGTTAAAAGCCCAACAATGAGTCCAATGGACAGCATCTTAGCACTTTCGTGAAAATAGAGGGTGACATTCTCGTATGTGGTAGGAATTCTTAATTGTTCAAGCAACTTAGCGTCCATGATCATTCCCTCGACACTTGAGTCTGGAATAATCTCAACAAAGGTATACTCATCTCCACATTGAAGATGATATTTCTGGCCAATTGACAGATTCCATTTAATAAACAAGTCTTCTCGAATGGTAATCGCAGATGAACTCTTTAATGTGTCACTCATTAACTTCAACTTTTCGCTAGTAATCATAAACATCCCTCATTTGATTGAGAAGATAAGAAACTCTATAATAAAATAGGCACTTGCTGATATCGTATGAATAACAGTTCAAGATGGTGAAGGAAAGGTTGATTGAGATGAAAGTGTTTTTCATTATGGGAATGATGGTGGTAATCGGAGCAATGATAGGTGGATTTACAAACCATATTGCGATCCAAATGCTATTTCGGCCACACCGTCCCATTTATATAAAAGGGAAGCGGATTCCGTTTACACCAGGATTAATACCAAAACGAAGAGAAGAGCTTGCTGTACAAATGGGAAAATTAGTTGTAGACCACCTTGTAACAGCCGAAGGATTCAAAAATAAATTTACTGACCCTTCGTTTATTAAAGAGATTAACGGTTTAGTAACCGTTGAGGCTAACAAGCTTTTCTCCACAAAGCTAACGGTTCATGAACTACTAGAACGGTTAAATATTCAAGATGCAGAATTGAAATTGATGAAAAAGGCAGATTCGTATCTTGAAGAAAAGCTAGAGAAACTTTGGGGACGTTCTACTTCCAAAACAGTGGACGAGCTTCTTCCAGAAAGTGTAGTAGGCTCCATACATAGTCAAATCCCTCAAGTAAGTATGTATATATCAAATAAGGGAGTTGAGTTTTTCCAGAGTGAAGTTGGTAAACAAAAGCTGAAGACCATGATTGACGATTTCCTCGCGACAAGAGGAATGCTCGGTAATATGGTTCAAATGTTTCTAGGGAATGTCAGTCTTGTTGACAAAGTCCAGCCTGAAATCATTAAGTTTCTTAAGCACCAGGGAACGATTGATATCTTATCCACACTTCTGCAGGAAGAGTGGAACAAAGTGAAAGACAAAAAAGTAGAAGATTTTTCTTACTTGTTACATAAAGAAGATGTACTCTCTTTCCTAAAGAAGGCCATTCTAAAGGAAGTAAATATTATCGCTCAATTTAAGCGACCTGTAACAGAGTTCATCCTACCTCTAAAAGCGACCGTGATGGAGAAAATCGTGCCTGCAGTCATCCACGCGGCAGCTCATTACTTAGCTGATCACTCAGACCAGTTACTCCAGAAGCTTAAAGTGGAGGAAATGGTTCGTCATCAGGTAGAAGGATTCTCTGTAGCTCGTTTAGAAGACATGATTTTGTCAATTTCAAAGAAAGAATTTAAAATGATTACCTACCTAGGAGCTTTACTAGGAGGCCTAATCGGGCTCCTTCAAGGCATAATCGTTTGGCTTATGGGATGAAATCCTCTGATAGGTCTGTTATAGTTGTAAAAGTATGAACGTATGAATAGTAGAGATACGTTGTCAATCAAGTAAGAGGAGGGACCCATATGTCTACCAATCTGTATGATGTAGCCTATGAATTAGAAAAAGCGGTAAGAAACAGTAACGAGTTTCAACAGTTAAAAAAACTGTATGATGAGGTAAATGCAGATGAAGCGGCAAAACGCCTGTTTGAAAGCTTCCGAGATATGCAATTACAACTTCAACAAAAGCAAATGTCCGGCATGGAAATTACCCAAGAAGAAGTAGAGCAAGCTCAACGTCAAGTTGCACTTGTACAGCAACATGAGAAGATTGCTGGATTAATGGAAATCGAACAGCGCATGAGCATGCTAATTGGCGAATTAAATCAAATTATCATGAAGCCACTAGAAGAACTATACGGCCCTATGCAAAAATAAGGAAAAGACCTCACGTTGGTGGGGTCTATTTTTGTGGAATGGATTTAGTTTAGGTTCGGATGGGCGGTAATTGTGCACGAAATTTCGGATTTCTGCACGATTTGAGAGAGATTGTGCACAAATTTTTAAATTTGTGCACAATAAGTAGACATTTCTGCACAATCGCCCGTAAAAATCTAACTTTATCCGTCCAGCCCGTAATAGCAGTCCATAGAGGATAGACGTCACCCTAGGCCGAAAAGCCAGAAAAGTTCTATTCCCCTTTAAAAAGTCATATTTTAAAGTATGAGACTAGACCTTTGAAGGGAGAAGGTAAAATGTATTATCGCTTGCTCGCGTTAAACATAGATGGAACGATTCTTCGTTCAAACGGTAGAATGCAAAAGGGTATGAAAGAAGCGGTGGAGTTTGTGAAACGAAGAGGCGTATATACTACGCTTGTGACGAACCGTAACTTTCCTTCAGCAAAGAAAGTAGCGAAGGCGTTAAAGCTTGATAGCTTGCTTGTCACTCATGGTGGAAGTTATATCGCCTCGTCTATTGATTCGCCCATTATCAATAATCGTATTTCAGAAGAAAAGACCTTTAATATCGTTCAAGTGCTAGAGAATTATGATTGTAATATTCGATTATTACATGAACGCTATTCGCTTGGGAATCGTGTTCATTTACAAAATAATATGGTGGCGCGGGCTGTCATTGTAACGGGAGATCCCTTATTTTACCCGATGCAATTTGTAGAATCGCTAGGGGATACCCTTCGCGATGCACCAATCTCTACTCCTAAAATGGATGTGTATTTTACCAATAAAGAAGAGTTAGAAAGAGCCATGACGACATTAGAGCATGCGTTTGAAGGAATTCATCTTTATACTGACAATGGTCTTAAACTTGAAATCGTGCCTAAACAGGTTTCCAAGAAAAACGGATTAGAGATACTAGGAAAATACTTAGGAATTGAAAAGGAAGAAATGGTTGTCATGGGAGATCAATATAGCGATCTGGCCATGATTCGAGAAGCAGGGCTCGGTGTGGCGATGGGGAATGCGCCAGCTGAAGTGAAGCAAGCAGCTAATTGGATCACTAGAACTAATGATCAAAACGGGGCACCGTATATGATTATGGCTCATTTTCGTAAACAACTTTCAATCACCCATTTAAATAAATAAGTTAAGTGCTGACATTGAGTCAGCACTTTTTTTCATGTAAACGTAATGAATTCTAAAATTAAACGACCGACTAACAAATGATGTTCATATGATCGTATTAATTAGAAGAAAATAGAATAAATTGACCTCTACTTCATCCTTTTGTACACTTAAGAAAGCTCTAAACACAAGGCTAATTTTTATTTAAATATTAATAGGTAGTCGCTCTTCTCACTAGATAAGAGCTTAAATAGAAAGGTGATTAGAATTGAAAATTCAATTAAACGGTATTCAAGACGAACGTTTTGTGAGGCCGCTTACCCATATTACACAGCTTTTCTTTGAAGAAGCGGATCTTCATTTTGAACATATAGACAATCCTGAACTCATTGTCGACATCAAAATTCATGAGAATCAGAACATAGTTACTGCAAATGCGAATGCAACACATCAGCTGACTACGCAAACCTATCAAGCAGAATTCCAACAGGATGTACCTTCTAATGCAACGGAAAAAGAGCAATTTAAGCTTGTTAAGAGTACGGTTTCCTATGTTTTTCTAACTGTGCTTCAAGAAGTGACAGGCATGGTACAACAATGGGGAATTTTGACGGGCGTTAGACCTACGAAACTGCTTCATATGAAGCTTCAGGAAGGAAAGTCAAAAGAAGAGGCTCATGCTGAACTAAGAGAGGATTACAAAATTCAAGAACATAAGATTGAATTAATGCAATCCATTGTTGATCGCCAGTTGAAGGTAATTCCAGACCTATACGAACTTGGCAAGGAAGTCAGTATTTATATAGGCATCCCATTTTGTCCAACTAAATGTGCATATTGTACTTTCCCAGCTTATGCGATTAATGGCAAACAGGGTAAGGTAGATTCTTTCCTAGGTGGGCTCCATTATGAGATAAGGGAAACAGGTCGTTGGCTGAAAGAGAATAATATTGCCATTACGACCATCTATTATGGGGGTGGAACACCAACAAGTATTACTGCCGAAGAAATGGACCTCCTTTATGAAGAAATGTATGAATCATTTCCGTCAGTTGAAAAGGTAAGAGAGATTACAGTAGAAGCGGGCAGACCTGATACGATAACTCCTGAAAAGCTTGACGTCTTAAATAAGTGGAATATTGACCGAATAAGTATTAATCCACAATCTTATATTCAAGAAACGTTAAAAGCAATTGGTCGCCATCATACCGTTGAAGAGACGATTAACAAGTTTCACCTAGCTCGCACCATGGGGATGAATAATATTAACATGGATCTTATTATTGGTTTACCAGGAGAAGGGGTAAAAGAGTTCCAATACACACTAGATGAGACAGAAAAGTTAATGCCTGAGTCCTTGACCGTTCATACTTTATCGTTTAAAAGAGCTTCTGAAATGACGCAAAACAAGGAGAAATATAAGGTGGCTGAACGTAGCGAGATTACACAGATGATGGATCTTGCGACAAATTGGACTGCTACTCATGGCTACGTTCCATATTATTTATATCGCCAAAAAAATATATTAGGCAACTTAGAAAATGTCGGGTATTCCTTACCAGGACAAGAGAGTATTTACAACATCATGATTATGGAAGAAAAGCAAACGATTATTGGTTTAGGATGTGGGGCATCCAGTAAATTTGTACACCCAGAAACCGGAAAAATTACACGTTTTGCTAATCCGAAAGACCCTAAGTCCTATAATGAAGGATTTAAAAAGTATACGGAAGACAAAATTAAGATTCTAAACGAATTATTTGATATTCAAAAATCCCATGTGTAAATGGGATTTTTTTTGCTTAAGATCCCTCTTAAAGGAAATTTCCTAGTTTTATCGAATAAATATTAGAAGAACTTTGAAGAGGAGGAAACAACATGGCAGAAACCGTTTTATTGGAACAGAAAGAGGGGGTAATTACCCTTACACTAAATAGACCAGAGGCTTACAACTCATTAGATGTGCCTATGCTCAAAAGTCTTCTGGAAGCGTTATCAAAGGCTGCTCAAATGGAAGAGAATATTCTTATTCTTAAGGGGAGTGGTAAAGGTTTCTCAGCGGGTGGAGATATAAAGTCGATGCTGTCCTCGTTTGATACTCCTTTTGAATCTATTATGGAAATCATCGGTCAGGTCGTTACGGCATTATACGAGATGCCAAAACTAACGATTAGTGCCATTCACGGCGCGGCTGCTGGACTGGGCTTAAGTGTAGCTCTAGCATGTGATTACGTAATAGCAGAGAAAAATGCCAAGGTTGCAATGAACTTTATTGGGATTGGTTTAGTTCCTGATGGTGGAGGGCATTTCTTCATGCAACAACGACTAGGTGAAAAGAAAGCGAGAACAACTATTTGGGAAGGCAAAACCTTAGCAGCCGATGAAGCCTACTCAATAGGAATGATTGACGAAATAACAGATGATTTGGCAGGAGCTGTTCAAGCTAAAGTGACAGAATGGACTGCAAAGCCTGTACAAGCAATGATTGCAACAAAGCTTATTTATGTAAGTAGCCAAATAGAACAGTTGAAGAAAACTCTTGAGCTCGAAACCATGTATCAAGGCAAGATGAGAAAAACTGCCGATCATCAAGAGGGAATTCGTGCATTTCTAGAAAAAAGAAATCCAAACTTTCAAGGTAAATAATTTAATGGAGTGAAAGTCCAATCACTAATGAACATTAAGTGATTGGATTTTTAGTTGCCTCTTGGTGCTCTTAGAAGGATTCCTCCTTCTCCTAATGGAATAAATGGGGTTAAATATTTTGAGTGAAAAAAGGAAGCGAACGTTCGAATGTGGTTAGCATTCATAGTAGCATTTATCGCAGCTGTTCTCACACTTTGGTTCGAGGGTTTTGGAGGACTATTGATCACCAATCTCCTACTAGGCTTTTTAACCGGACTATTTTTAAATTAGGCTGTCTTCAAAAGATTGTTGCTTTCGTAAAAATCCCAATAGCCGGATTTTTACTAGGTAGTACAATGTCCAGTCCTTTAAATAGAGAGAGTTGCTCTTTTCTAACAATTATTACTTCGTTTTTTCGTACAAAATAGGGTCAATGTTTAGAAGTATTAGCTTGAAAAGCAACAAAGTTTTAGAAAAGAGCCTTAAATTATTATCTATATCATATGGATGAGAATTTAAGATAAGCTGGGAGAGATGAAAGTAGATCATGAAAAAATATCTATTAATTGCTATTACTTTATTAGTTTCATTTCTTTTTGTAGATAGCGTTACAAATCAATCAGAACACAGTAGTCAATCGTTGGAAACGAAACAAGATTCTATTGCATTTAAAGAGATGACTACTTCTCACCCTCCAGAGGAAGAAGACGAGCTTTTCAGGAATTTAGAATTCAAAACTGTAGAAGTTGAAGAGAATTCGAGCTTAGGTTATCAGACGAAAAAAATCATATCAGAATAAAATGAGATAGCTTTGTTAAAGGAATTACTACTGAATACTAATTGGGAGAAGAATATAGAGGTTCAAATGGAACGTCCTCCTGATTATCGTTTTATGAATCCATCATTGTTTTTCTCATTTTGGATTACACCTAATAGAAAACAAATAGAAACAATTATAGAAGGGGAATCTGTCTACATAAAGTTTTCTGAAGAAGATTCTAAAACGTTATTTTATTTGATGACGGGTGAGAAACTTGAATAAATCAATTACGTTTGAACGTTTATTGTACTACATCGGCACATATGCTAAAAAACAGTCCACCCTTCTCATTGGAATAGATGGATGCGGAGGTGCAGGGAAAAGTACTCTCGCCAATATGATAAAAGAACACTACACAAATGTGACAATCATTCACAACGATGACTTCTATCTACCTTCTTCAGAGCTGATAGATGGAGATCCAACTAAAAAGCCAATAGGTGCTGACTTTGACTGGAAACGACTTCTTGAGCAAGTATTGCTACCATTAAGCCAGGACAAAGAGGGATTCTATCAGCGATATGACTGGAATACGGATAAGTTGGCGGAATGGCATACTGTGCCAACTGGTGAAATCGTCATTGTCGAAGGGGTATACTGTACTCGTCAAGAGTTAGAACACTTATATGATATAAAGATATGGGTGAATTGTCCAAGTGACACCCGCTTATTGAGAGGGATTGAACGAGATGGAGAGGGCGCACGTGAAATGTGGGAAAATAACTGGATGGTAGCAGAGGAGCTCTATGTTCAAAAACAGAAGCCGCACGAACGAGCAGATTTCCTCATAGATGGAACCGTATAAGCAATTATCCTGGTAACGACTATCATCGCTAGGAGTTCTCCTAGCGATGTTTTTACTTTGAAGTGGACGTTGTGTTTGATGTTTCGCTTGTCATTATTTCTACAAAGTCTTTTAAGAATAATTCATAGTTCAACTTCATTGCAATTCCTTTTAAGTTTTCCTCCGGTACTGGGTCAGGCTTTGGACGAAAATCAGCAATACTTTGGCCTTTCGCAACCCCTGAAAGAACGACTCGCACTTCACGATAATAATAGTCAACCATAGTAGGATTGAAAATACTGCTTAATGTTAAAACATCATGTAATGGAGCACCAGGAATTCCAGGTATGTTTTTTTTATATGCTTTTAAGTAGTAATCATAAATTGGCTCAAGTAAGGGTTGGAAAGGGGTTGCATTGGTTTGACTTATATACTGAATAACTTCAGGTGTGACAAGTGCTTGATTTGTTACATTTAACGGAAAAACCTTTAAAGGTATAGAACGTTGCATGACCAAGTCAGCTGCAATGGGATCTCCATAAAAATTGGCTTCGGCAACAGGTGAGACATTGCCTGGCACTAAAAAAGCTCCTCCCATAACATGAAAGGATTTTACTTTTTCCATCTGGTCAGCACCAAGGATAAAAGCTACAGCTAGTTCAGTTAATCTACCTATAGAAACGATAATAAGCTCATTTTGATATTGATCAATAATCTTATAAATTTGGTCGAAGTTTAGAAGATTTACCTTCAGTCCTTCTGGTGGCTTAATGGGACCGAGTCCTTCTGGTCCGTGAATCTCAGGATAATAGGTAACCGATTCACCTGATAAAGGTCCTTGTGCACCACCTATAATGGGGATATCACGTTGATTGGCGAGTTGCAGCAAATAAGCAGCATTTTGCGTAGCTTGTTCCTTTTTTACACTACCATATCCCGTAACGATACCGACCAATTCAATTTGAGGATGTAATAAAGCGTAAATAATGGCAAAGGAATCATCAATACCTGGATCTGAAAATAATAAAACTTTTTGCAAGAGATTTCCCCCCTTGGTTTGCTATCCTATATTATTCAGCCCTTCGTGTGATTATTCAACGATACCTGTTTCACTGATGATTACCTTTGCATTAACATGAAATGTTGCATTTTTATAGGCTTCTTTCCATTTCTTCTCATCAAAATGTCTAGTTTGTGTTTTCGCCATTAAACCGATTCCAACGGGATCACTACCCTTATCCTTAAACTCATTCAATAAGGTTTCACAGTTATCTTTGATTAGTTTTTCGAAGGCTGCTTCAATTTTCCTCAAACTTTTACTTTCTAATCTTTTGCCTGAGTATTCTCGAATATGGCCTTCTAGTGTAACCGTAATATGAACTTTTGGATTGGACATGGTATTTTTAATATCATACTTTCTATCCAAAGTTAAACTGTAAATAGTGGCGTATTCTTGATCTACTTCTAGAGTATAAGAACCATTTTTGAAGTTCTCCATTAACGCTTTATAGAAGAACATTTTACTATCATCAACATAAGATGTAACTTTGTCATCTGTAAAAATTGCCATACCCTTAATATTTACTTTATTTCCCTCGAGCTTTATATAGGGCAGGGATGGATCTCTCCCTTTAGAATAATAAGAGAAGAGAAATAAATGTAGATTCGATCGTGGTAGCTCTCTTCTGGTCATATTGTTCTCAAGTAAATTAAATAGGTACGTCCCAGTCCCCCTGTTACCAAGCTGTTCTTGAAGAATCTCTTGGGCTTTCCCGTCCACCACAGCCATCATGATATTACTACCGATATTAGGATCACGCTCTAATGTATCAACAATTTCGATTACCCCTTCTTCTGCTTTGTCTCTTCCGAATAGAACCACTTCAATACTACCATTTACAAGTGGGTCTGATGATTTCTGTTGCATCTTTCGAAGAATGGCTTTGCTTTGTGTGGCTTCGGCAGAAAATGATTCGTTAGTAATACTTTTATCTGCTTCATATACGGGAATAATGGTCGTACCCATGACCTTTCCTTCTTCGGATTTATCATAGCCAACGGCACTAATGATATTAATATCATCAATTACATGACTCTCCACACAACCAGAAAGGCAAAGTATACTTAAAATTATTAAAATTAATCTTATCGTCATGATAAATTTTCCTTTTTTCGATAGTAGAGATAGCTAATGAAAAACATAAGAGGAATATATAGGTAGATGACATAAAATCCAATTTGTGCGGTGTACTCGTTTAATAAATTGATCTGCTCTCTTGAGCTAAACAGGATGGTGGAGGCATAGGTAATACCTAAGATAACGATTAGCAAAATACGTTGCCGGATTTTAAAAACTTTTTTAGCAATTCGACTTGCCGCCCAAATTGATATACAAATGTTAGGTAAAATAACAAGAATCCAGGAAGCAATTCCTACATATTCAATTCTCTCTACAAATGGTAGTTGTCCAATTTTTAAGATCGTTAATGATGCCCAAATGGTTCTCTCTAATTGTTCGATTGAAAAGTAGGCAAGACTTATGATTAAAACAAGTAAATATAATGCGATTGTAAATAGCGCACCAAACTGAGCCCATTTTATAGATTTTTTAGGATCTTTTATAAACGGATAGTAAACAAGTAATGCTTCAAACCCTAGTATGGTTAAAGTTAATCCTTTTGTTGATTGTAAAATTTCGAGGATAGAATGGTCCATAATAGGTAGTAAATTCTCAAAGAATGCATACTTTAATGGAAATATAAAGGTTAATATTAAATACAAAGGAAGTATAACTCCAAGTACTGCAATACCAGTAACCGTTCGAAATCCGCCATTAATAATATAAAACACTAGTAGTAAAAACACAGCCGCAAATAACTTCACACTAAAACCAGGAAAGACCCACACTTGAACAATTTCGATATATGTTCTAAGTACGGTTATAGCTAACAAAATAAAATAAATCATTAAGACGGTGGAAAGAGCTCGACCCACCCATTTTCCTAGTATAGAATTATGAACATCTGTAATATCACCGTTACTTTTTTCAAGAATTTTATACATCATCCATATTAAAAGGTGAACAGCAATTCCACCAATAAGGACCCCGATCCAAGCATCATTCTCTGCACTCTTTGCCACAACTCGTTGAAAACCTAATAACCCCACTCCAACTTGCATAGAGTGAATCAGATAAAAAACTAAAAAAGGCGAAATAAGATATTGATTGGGAATCCTCTCCATGCCACACACCACCATTAGTCATTATTCATCTATATCACGTTTCATTTTTGCATCTTTTGGACTAAATCGAATTGAAGTTTTCGGTCGTAATTGCTGTGGCCTCTTACCTAATTGTGAAAAGGGCAATCTAATAAACGCATCTCTTAAATCACTCACACGCAGAGGATAAATGGGTTCTAGAAAAGGTCTACCCAATGATGTAAGGCGTAGTAGATGGGTGATGAGAAAGCAAAAACAAATGACAATACCGATTAGGCCCCATGCATGGGCAAATACCAGGAATGGGAATCGGATCAGTCTAATGGTATTGCCCATCTTATAGATTGGAGTTGAAAAGGAAGCTAATGCTGCAAGTGCCACAATGATGAGTAATACATTACTTGTAAGGCCTGCTTCAACGGAGGCGGTTCCAATGACAATCCCGCCAACGATACCAATGGTTTGTCCTACTTTAGTGGGTAGTCTCGCTCCAGCCTCTCGTAATAGCTCAATCGTTAATTCTAGAAACAAAGCCTCTAAAATAGGAGGTAGGGGAATTTCTCTTCTTGAAGTGATAAGTGTTGCTAACAAATCTTTTGGTATGAGCTCATAGTGATAAGTGAGAGCTGCCACATAAAGAGGTGTGATGAGTATAGAGAAGAATACCGCAAACACACGTAATATACGAATAAATGATGAAACATACCAATTAAAGAGATAATCCTCAAATGATGAGAAAAATTCTACGAACGTCGTAGGAGCGATTAATGCATGTGGTGAATCATCTACCATTACCACTACTTTGCCTTCCGCTAAAACGGCTGATATTCGATCAGGTCTTTCCGAATCTAATACTTGAGGAAACGGTGATAATTCATTATCTGAGATAATTTGTGCGATATAAGAACTATCTGAAATAAAATCAATATCAATGTCCTCTAATCGCTGTCTCATTGTGTTTACATTTTCCATATCGACAATGCCATCTATATAGAGGATGGCCACAGATGAATTTGAAAGCTTACCGATTTTGAGTTCTTCTACGATCAACTCTTTAATAGGAAGTCTTTTCCGAACTAAATGGATATTTGTTTCCAATGATTCAACAAATGCTTCTTTTGGCCCCACAACACTAAATTCGACTTCAGGAGTACTAATATTTCGTTTTTCATCTTTTTGGACTTTAATTAAAAAAACATCCTCAATACTTCCGTCAATTGCAACCAATAGATAACCCTCTAATAGCTTCTTAGAGACTTCTTTAGAACTATTGGTTTTTACAATATCTTGAATAGGTATGGACTTTCGAATATCTTTATCTTTAAGATTTGTTAAGGTCGGAAGGATGTCCCTGTTGATAATGTTATGATCAACTAAGCTAGAAAAATAAACTAATGAATACGGAATCGTGGTCGTATCATTCTCAACAAACATAAAATCTGAGGACTTTTTTAACTCTCCTATCGTTTCTTTAATAGAAGTTGATTCTTTATTCAATAGTTGATTAATCCACTTCATGATAGCCACCCATTGTTTCCCAGTATATTTGTGCTTATTATGTCAATGGAGTCTAGAAATATACTACTTAGCTAGAGAAAAAAGTGAAATGATAATAAAAATCCCTTCCTATTCCAGTTTGGTAAAACTGAATAAAAAGGGACTTACACACATCTTATTTACTTACACAATTTCTTCCTTTTTTCTTGGCACGGTATAATGCTTTATCTGCTTCTTTTACTACTTCAGCAGGCGATTTTGTTTTACTTTGTTTCTCGGCCACCCCAATACTAATTGTGACCTTTAGCTTTTGCGTGCTAGAATCACCACTTCTGTTCTTTTTTCTATATGTGTATTCTTTTTTTGATATTTCTTCCCGTAAATCCTCTAAATGAGTGATGACATCTTCTACATCCTTTTTAGGAAAGACAATGGTAAACTCTTCTCCACCATAACGGTAAGCCTTCCCACCACCCGTTACACGTTCTAACCCTTTGGCAACAAGTGTAAGCACATCATCTCCTACATCATGCCCATATTTATCGTTGAACTTTTTAAAATGGTCAATGTCTAGCATGGCGATTGAGTATTTGTTTCCAAGCTTCATTAAATCTACTTTTAGCATTCGCCTGGATGGAATATTAGTCAACTCGTCGATATAAGCCATCGCATAGGTTCTATACACGACAGCAAACAACAGCAGAATGGCACCTGTTAGTAAAAAAAGCTCTGCACCGGTTACACCCTTTAGTAAAGGTAGGCTAAGGAAAATAGATAGTACTGAACCAAATAATAAAACATTATACGTTGAAAAAGACCTGACGATGTTAAGAAAGAAAACAAGAAACATTAAAAGAAATAACAGAACCGCTAATTCAGGCAATTCAATAAACATAAACGCTATAGGTAAGTTCAAATCAGACAAGAAACCTATTATGTGCTCAAAGAAAATGTAAATGAATAGAGCTTCTGTTAAGAGAATGATTGCTGTTGCTTTCCCTTGATTAGATAAAACGGCTCCGTCCTTAAAAACGAAAAGGAGTGCAATATTCACCACCGTTACATATGGTAACACTATTTCTATAAAAGATGGTGGTGAGGGTAATATCCCTTTCAACAAGAGGAATAGAAACAGTATATGTATGCCTAAATAAAATACTTTTAATCTATTAAACCAGTAACCGAAGCCTAATAGCATCATGATGAGTCCGAGCAATATATAGGGAAAGACTGAAAAAGCAGTAGCCGGAAGATTGGATGGATTGGAGGAGTAATACACACTGCACCCGAGTAACACAATGATTAACACTATAGGTGTTCCATACTTAATTAAAGACTTCATTATGTTAACTGTCCTCCTTTGCCTAACGAATAAGATCATATATACATTCTAATGAACTTAACTCGAATTTTCTATAAGTCGTCATCAAAATTTGTCTAATTTACTCGAAAGGAATAAGGTCATTTGTACAATCGTAGCACTTTGAAAAAAAATTTATAAAAAGAGTGATCCATACTAAAAACTCCTTCGTTAGCCTATATGTAAAAACAAATACAAACTAGGATAAAGAGAGGGAGTTATCAAATGAATATTAAGAAATCTTTAGTAGCTGTTCCGTTAAGTCTTTCATTACTATTTCCAACTGTAAGTATGGTTCACGCTCAGGGAAGTGACGGGCATGCTCATGCTCAAACGCCTACTGTGACCACACCAGCTTCTGATTTAAGAGCTGCACTGGATGCACTACTTTCTGAACATGCCTATTTAGCAGTTGTTGCTATGCAAAAAGGAATTGATGGTAAGGGAGATTTTGAAGCAGCAGCTGGTGCTCTAAGTGAAAATACTGATAGTCTCACCGCCGCCGTTACATCTTTCTATGGCGAAGAAGGTGGAGCAGCATTTAAAGAAATTTGGAGTAGTCATATTGGATATTTCGTTGATTATGTAAAGGCAACTGGAGCGAATGATCAAGCGGCTAAGGACAAAGCTTTAGCAGAGTTAGATGAATACCGTGTCGAGCAAGCCGCATTTTTTGATTCTGCAACAGGTAGTAGATTAAAAGCCTCTGAGCTGGAAGAAGGATTAAAAGTCCACATTAATCAGTTGTTATGGGCATTTGATAATTATGTGAGTGGGGATTTTGATAAAGCGTATGATAGTGTTAGAGAGTCCATTCATCATATGTATGGGTTTGGCAAGGGCTTATCATGGGCGATTACAGATCAGTTTCCAGACAAATTTGAGAATACTAGTGTTGCCACTCCTGCGGCAGACCTTCGTTCTCATCTAAATCACTTACTTTCAGAGCATGTTGCATTGGCTGTTCTTGCTATGCAAAAAGGAATTGACGGGGCTGAAGACTTTGAAGCAGCAGCGGGTGCTTTAAATGAAAATACAGATGAATTAACCAATGCAATTAAATCTGTTTATGGTGAAGAAGGGGCAGCAAAGTTCAAAGAGATTTGGAGTAGTCACATTGGTTACTTCGTAGACTATGTAGTAGCAACTGGTGCAAGTGATGAAGCAGCAAAAGAAATGGCAATAAAAGAATTGGATGCTTATATCATAGAACAAGCTAAATTCTTAGAAACGGCTACAGAGGGACGTTTACCGGCAGCAGCTCTAGAAGAAGGTCTAAATATGCATGTAGATGAGCTTTTACTAGCATTTACTAGCTATGTGGATAAAGACTATAACACTACTTATACAACTCTTCATGAAGCTTATATGCATATGTTTGAAGTTGGAAAGGGCTTATCGGGTGCCATTGTTGACCAATTTCCAGAAAAGTTTCACACAGACATGCCTACTGAAATGCCTAAAACAGGTTTAGGTGGAATGAGTGAAACATCTCACTCCGTAAATGGTGTTGTAGCAGCTATTTTAATAATAGCTTTAATATCTGGTATGTTACTTGGAAGAAAATTGATGAAAAACTAATGAAAGGGGGAGGGGATGTCCCTCCTTTTTTCAAATTCTATAGAAAAGAGGAGAGAGATGGTACACGGATGGAAGTTCATACTTATTACTGCACTTTGTACCTTTTTAATAAGTTGTAATGCAATCTCCGACAAGGATCAAGCGCAAGATAAGACCGTACAGGAATTTGAAAAAAAGAATTTGAATGAAGAAAACAGCAAGGAAAAACAAATTGGTGAGGTCAAACCTAATGGGCCAATAAAAGAGGTGGATAGAGGGATTATTCCCTCTCAAATAGAGATTCCTTCCATTGGTATAAAAACTGACATAGAGAATGTCGAAAGATTAGAAAATGGAGAGATGGGAGTACCTACTAGTATGGAAACGGTGGGCTGGTTTTCCCCTGGGGTCAAACCGGGAGACAAGGGGAATGCTGTCGTGGCAGGACATGTAGACAGCAAAACAGGTCCGGCTGTTTTTTACTACTTGCACCGTCTAAAGAAAGGTGACGAGATTATCGTGAGTGATCAAGCGGGAGTATCGAGAGTGTTTCTAGTTGTTGACAAGAAGAGCTATCCAAGAGAGTCAGCTCCTATTGAAGATATATTTGGTTTTTCCTATACTAGAAATTTAAACTTGATTACCTGTACTGGGGAATTCAATAAAAAAGCAGGTACACATGATGAAAGGCTAGTTGTGTATACGGTATTGAAAGACGAGCTGTAAGGTCCCTAATTTGGAACTTCAAATAGTTAAAAACAAGAGAGCGTGTATGGTTGAGTACACGCTCTCTTGTTTTGTGTATAGATATTACAGTTCAGAAGCTAACACTACTTCACCTAAAGGTAATTCACTATTTATAGTTGGTTCTAGCGTAATGGCCACTGTATCCCAGTCAACGTTTAGGTCCGAATCCACCTGATAGGTGACCATGCCGCTTCCGTCTTGATTCGGAATAAAGGAACCAGCTCGATAAGGAGTCCCGTCTTTTAGTAGCCACACCTGGTATACTTCATTTTCTTTAACAGCAGATAGACCATTCGCTTTTACTATTAAATGTGAAAGTCCATTTTTTTCAACGATAGAGGCAGTACCGGAAAAGTTTGGGTTGGTTGTTGCTTGGAGTACCACTTCTTTCACTAACTGATCTAACGGCGTTTCCACTTCTTCAGCTGTTTGATTAGTAAGGCTTATCGTATAAAAGTTCCCTACTAATGAAAGTAGTAAGGCTGCGGCAAGTGCTCCGACCATCCAATTTTTCTTTTTTCTAGGTAGAGCATAATCATTATTTTCCTGAATGGTTTCTTGATTTACCATTGTCAGTGTATGTTCTGTTTCTTCAGCAAAGACATTTGATAAAATTCTATCTTTCATTCCAACGGGTGGGTCTACGGGAGTGCTAGAATATGCTAATTCTTCGGTTAATGAGACAAGCTCTTCATATTCTTCCTGACAACGGCTACATTCTGATAGGTGTTGTTCAAAGTTTTTCATTTGGTCATCTTCTAAGGACAGATTATAATAATCTAGTAAAAGGTCACAATTGTTTGGCTTTGTCATGATACTCCCCCCTTTCTTTCTCAAGGTATGTTCTTATATGTTTTAATGCTAATCGTAATCTTCCTTTGACTGTTCCAAGTGGAATGTTACACAAATCGGAAATCTTCTGTTGTGTATAACCCTTAAAATAAAACAAATTAATGATTACTTGTTGGTCTTCTTTTAACGTATTGACCGCTGCACGGATGTCTTCGCCCTTCTCTTTCCACTCAACAAGATCTTCAACTGACTCTTCAGGACTTTGAAGAGCGTCTCGATCTTCTAACTCCACGACATTTTCTCGTTTTCGTTTTCTAAGTAGATCAATCGCTGTATTTCGCGTCATAGTAAGCAGCCATGATGAAAATTTCCCTTTGCTTTCATCATACTGCCCTAAACCTCTCCACAGCTTAATGAAAACTTCTTGTGTGACTTCTTCAGCAAGGCCAGTATCCTGCATCATTCGGTATGAAAAAGAATAGATCAATTTTTCGTATCGAATGTAGAGTTGTTCAAGAGCAGATTTTTCCTGCCTGAGAACTCTTACATATAAATCCTTATCATCAAGTTCTACCATAAAGTTCTCCCTCTTCTTTGTATAAACTAACTTTATGATACTAAAGTCATCTCCGTAAAGTAAATATAATAAGCTAACGTTCGTAATTGCTAAATAGATGTGTGTATTTTAAAAATAGGAAATGTTAAACCTTGTTGTTGATTTTCGTTCCAGGACACTCGCTTTCCGTGGGCAGTAAATGAAGGATATTTTCTCTATCGCGAAAAATCCCACTCCTCGGCGAAAACCGTGCCTGTGGGGTCTACAAGGACAAAGTGAACTTCCTTTGTCCGACCCGCTCTCCCACAGGAGTCTCGCGTCCTTCCACTTCAATCAACTCTGCTAAAAATCAACACTGTACTTTAACACAGCCTAAAAATAAAAAACTTGTTCCTTAACATAAAGGAACAAGCCATAGTAATTAACACTCTATTTAGGTGAGACATACCTTTCATATAAAACTTGGCTACTATACATCACGATTGATTTTACTAAAAATAAAAGGGAGAGTTGTGATTTACTTAGTTTTATTAATGAGGCATATCCAATTTTCTTTAACACACCCAAACCGATATAGGTGAAAAATGAGTCCACTAAGAGGTTTACTAAAATGTATAACCTTAAATTTCCAAATGTATATTTTAAAATCCAAAAAGATCCAATAAAGAAAGGACCTAGTATGAGTGGTAACTCAGCAAGTACATTGGGCTTAACATTAAAGGAAAACCACCACCATTTTCTCTTCTCAGCGAGAATCCCCTCAAGGAATACATATAAGCTCATAAGTGAAGCACCAGGCACAAATCTTTTTATCGTATTCCTACCTAAGAACGGTACGGTTAACCACGGTAGCAAAATCATTAATATTACATATCTTTTATTACCCTTCATAGATTACATCCTTATCGTTTTTTTACTATTTTTCCAAAAAGAACAATAGGTATGCATGGCCACTGACAATCTTCATAGATGATGGTGTTTAACACCAAACTAACAAAAAAATGCTCAGGAATTCTGAGCATTTGAGAGAAATACCTATGATATAATACAAACTTAACGGTGGAACAAAACCAGCTTACCTGCTGGTGATACACATCGATGGGTATGTTCGAGATACCCTTTTTCTTTTAAAAGAGCTTCACCTTTTTCCTTTGCTTCTACTTCTGTAGTAGCTTCAAAGCTTTCGTCTAGCAGTTTTTCGCCTTTTTTATCAAATGCAGTTATCGTATAGTTTGCCATTGACTAAACCTCCACTTTATCAATCATCTGTATATTATTTCTCTAAGATTATGAAAAATCCTTTAAAAAAATGAATCATTCTTCAATCTAGAACGTAAATAAGGAAAGAAGAGGGGGAAGAGTTATGACATTAACCATTGAGAATGTAGTAAAGAAGTTCGGAACATTCACGGCGGTGGATCATCTTTCTATATCCATCCCAGAGCGTGAAATGTTTGGATTTCTAGGAGCGAATGGTGCCGGAAAAACTACTACTTTTAGGATGATACTAGGTTTATTAGAGCCTACATCAGGAACGATTACGTGGAATCAGCATGCCATCAATTACGAAACAAGTAATATAATCGGCTATTTACCTGAGGAACGGGGTCTGTATCCAAAACTAAAAGTAAGAGAGCAACTCATTTATCTTGGAAGACTTAGAGGTATGAAAAAACCGGATATTATAAAAGAGATGAGACTTTGGCTTGAGCGGTTCAAAATCACTGATTATGAAAATAAAAAGGTAGAGGAACTATCTAAGGGAAATCAACAAAAAATTCAATTTATCGCATCTGTTATACATAATCCACAATTATTAATTCTTGATGAGCCTTTTAGTGGTCTGGATCCAGTCAATGTTGAGCTATTGAAGAATGCCGTCATTGATTTGAAAAATAAAGGTACATCCATCGTATTCTCAAGCCATCGAATGGAGCATGTAGAAGAGCTCTGTGAACATTTATGTATTATGCATCACGGGAAGCCTGTTGTACACGGTGCGTTAAAAGAGATAAAACGATCATTTGGGAAAAAGAATGTGAGTATTCAAGCTGACTTTGACTTATCTTTTTTAAAGGAAGTAGAAGGTGTGGTAAAGGTTAAAGAACGAAGTGGAGGCGTCACCCTTCAAATTGAACGGGAAGAGATCTCAATGGAACTGTTTAATAGGCTTCAGGGTAAAGGATTTGTACGAAAGTTTGTACTAGAAGAACCGTCACTGAATGATATTTTTATTGAAAAGGTAGGTGCCGCTTACCATGAATAAATTTTGGATTATTTTATTTCATACTTATCTCAATAAATTAAAATCTAAATCCTTTATTATTACAACTGCCATAACAGTCTTGCTCATTATAGGGGTTAGTCATTTACAAAATATTATCAAGTTCTTTGATCGAGAGGGAAGTAGTACTCAGATCGCCGTCATTGATGAAACGAATGAACTCTACCATCCTTTACTAGATCATCTTGAATTTGTAGAGGACGATTTGGCCCTAACACTTTATGAGAATAGCATGGAAGATCTTGAGGAAGAAGTGAAGTCTGGTGAATTTGATGGAGCATTAATCCTTTCTTATAATGCTTCAGGTTTACCAGAAGCAGTGTACAAAGCAAATTCTATCACTAATACGGATACAACTTTCCCTTTACAAAATGCTATTCAACAATTGAAAGTAACGATTGCTACCTCACAAATTGGGCTTACAGATACAGAAATTGGGCAGCTGTATGAACCTGTTACATTTGACATGATTGCCTTGGAGGAAAATGCCAAGACAGAAGAAGAACTGAATTCGGCAAGGGGACTCGTTTATATCATCCTCTTTATGATTTATATTGCCGTTATCATGTATGCCAATATGATTGCAATGGAAGTCGCAACGGAGAAGTCTTCAAGAGTAATGGAAATACTAATTTCAAGCGTATCCCCCATTTATCAAATGTTTGGAAAGATTCTAGGAATTGCTTTATTGAGTATGACCCAATTTACGATTTTGATCCTTGTTGGTTATCAATCCATAAAGTCAAATCTATCTAATATGGAGAATGGAATGTTTCAATACCTTGGATTTGAACATCTTCCGGTAAGCACGATTGTGTATGCGATTATATTCTTCTTACTAGGATATTTCTTATTTGCTACCTTGGCTGCAGTTCTTGGTTCCTTAGTAAGTCGAATAGAGGACGTTCAACAAATGATCACTCCGATGACTTTATTAATTGTCCTTGCCTTTATGATTGCTATGTTTGGACTAAGTAATCCGGACAATTCATTTATTACGGTTACGTCTTTTATCCCGTTTTTTGCTCCGATGATTATGTTCCTACGAGTTGGAATGCTTTCTATACCAGGTTGGGAAATTGCGCTTGGAATCGGAATTCTAGTAGGGACAATTATCCTTTTAGCCTTGTTTGGTGCAAGAGTCTATAAGGGTGGTGTCCTACTCTATGGAAAATCTTCTTCTTTTAAGGATATTAAACAAGCGATTAACGTGACGAAGAAATAAAGTTTGCCCCTATTGAGTACTTCAATAGGGCTTTTTTTGTTAGAAAAGAATTTCAATTACGTAACTGCCCCTAGAACTAGATATTGACATCATAAAATACACCTCAAATAGGTGTTCGGATCGACACAAATAACTGGAATTGCACAGTAGCTCAAGGTAATTGCATAGTAGCTCAAGGTAATTGCATAGTAGCTCAAGGTAATTGCATAGTAGCTCAAGGTAATTGCACAGTAACTCAAGGTAATTGCATAGTAAATCAAGATAATTGCACAGTAAATCGAGATAATCGCACAAAACCCAATTTCCACCACTGCCAACAACAAATAGAAAAGATAAATCTATCATAGGAACGTGCATTCGCATTTGTAAGATGGTACAATATGGTCACGAAGAGAAGAGGAAGTGTAAGAATGAAATCAATTTCGTTTCTTCATGCAGCAGATCTGCATCTAGATAGCCCGTATCTAGGACTTAAACATTTACCAACACCTATCTTTGATAGGATTCAAGAAAGTACGTTTGTTTCCTTTCAGAACATCGTTCAACTAGCAATACAAAAGAAAGTAGATTTTATCATCCTAGCTGGTGATTTATATGATTCTGAGCAACGAAGCTTAAAAGCGCAAATTAAACTAAGAGATGAGTTTTTACGTTTACAAGAGGAAGGCATTCAAGTTTATATTATTCATGGAAATCATGATCCGTTAAATGGAAGCTGGGTCCCGTTAAAGTGGCCTTCGAATACTCACTTCTTTTCGGAAAATATTGAGTCAAAGTCTTTCCATAAAAATGGAGAACTGCAGGCAACTTTGTATGGTTTTAGTTATCCGGATAGGTCCGTCCTAGAAAATATGGCGAAACAATATAAAAGAGGCGTGCAGGAAGGGTATCACATTGCCATTTTACATGGAACAGTTGCTACTAACAAAGACCATAATCCGTACGCTCCCTTTCAACTTACAGATTTAAAAAACAGTGGTTTTGACTATTGGGCACTAGGTCATATCCATCAAAGGCAAGTTCTGCAACAGAATCCACCGGTGATCTACCCAGGTAATATACAAGGGCGTCATCGCAAGGAAACCGGTGAAAAAGGCTGTTATTATGTTGAAATGAATGAAGCGGGTACCAACTATACCTTTATTGAAACTAACAGTATCATTTGGGAAACTCACGAGGTACAAGCTGACAATCTTATTAACTTTGATGAACTGCTCTCCTTATGTAAGAAGGAAATAGAGAAATTAAGAAGAGTCAACCAAGGTGTAATTGTTCAGCTTAAACTAGTAGTCAATCATGAGTTAGCAACAATCATTCAAGATCAAACAGAAAGAGAGATGCTGATAGATCTTTTACTCATGAATGAAGAATCTAGGTCAAACTTTGTTTGGCTTCATTCAATAGAATATATTGAAGCAAACGCTCGAGACAGGAACAGCTTGAAAAAGGATCTTCATTTTTATGGTGATTTACTTCAACAGTTTGATGGCTTTGAAGATTATGAAGACATTTTAGCTCCATTATATAAGCATCGAGATGGAAGACGACTTCTTTCAACATTATCAGTAAATGACCAAAGCGATCTGAAACAGGAAGCGGAAAAATGGGTACTAGATGAATTATTAAAGTACAGACCTTAAGGAGGTGATTTGGTGTTTATTAAGAAGCTTCATATTTATGGATACGGAAAAATAATAGACAGAGAAATTACATTCTCAGAGTCTTTCCACGCTGTTTATGGTGAGAACGAGGCTGGAAAATCAACGATGATATCGTTTATTCATAGTATTCTATTTGGATTTCCACTTCGCAATCAACAGGATAATCGCTATGAACCAAAACAAGGGTTTAAATATGGAGGGAAAATCACGTTACAAACGGAACAACACGGAATACTTACGATAGAACGGGTTGGAGGAAAAGCAGCGGGGGAAGTAACCCTTTATTTTGAAGACGGAACAGTCGGAGGAGAGGCCGAGCATCAAGCGTTGTTAGGTGGAATGGATAGGAAGCTGTTCACCTCCATTTTTTCATTTGGATTGAAAGGCCTTCAAAATATACAATCTCTTACTGGAAATGAGCTAAGTCATTATCTGTTATCAACTAGTATTCTTGGAAGTGACCAAATTATCGAGTTAGAAAAGACGTTACATAAGGAAATGGAAGTACTTTTTAAGCCTGGAGGGAAAAGACCAGAGATCAACCAGGAGTTAGAAGAGATTACTCAATTGGCACAAAAAGTAAATCAAAAGAAGATGCAAGTGCTAGACTATCAATCCTATGTATGGAAAGAACGTAAATTAGAATCAGAATTAGCTCAACTAACAGAAGAACTAAAATCTCTTTCTTCAATGAATAAAAAACTTGATCTCTTCGAACAATATCTTCCTTTACGAAGTGAATGGATGACTATTGAAGCTAAGATGACAAGCATCGGTAGGCAACCTAATGTTCCAATAGATGGCTTAAATAGATTAGAACAGTTATCTCAGCGTTTAGTTCCTCTAGAAGCTAGAGTGGCAGTTTTAAAGAAAAAAGAGGAAGAACTACAACAACAAATCTCTAACCTTGTCATTCAAGAGAAAATGCTTAGCGGTGAGGCAGAGATAAAAAGCTTTAGTCATCGATGGTCGAGGATTGAAGTATTACAAGAAACGATTCGTGTGCAACATTCAAAATTAATTCACTTAGAAGAAAAGTTGACAAGTATAAAAAAGTCATTAGGTATGACATTGAGCGATCATGAAGTAGAGCGTTTACCACTCTCACTCTCCATGAAAAATGAGCTTAAAACAGTCGTCGCGGATTATTCTATTCTACAGAATAAAAAAGAATTACTGGATCAACAGCAAGAACAAACAAAAGAGAAGATGGAATTAGCGGAAAACCGTAACAAACAATATAAAGATCAGCTTCTTGATGAGAAGCAAAGAGAATTATTCACTAATATTGTAAAAAGGCGTGTCAACCAACAGGAGCAAGAGCAAAGTGTGCAATATAAAAGGCTTGCGTATGAGCGAGTAAAAAAACAGATAGCCATACAAGAGAAACGGGTAAAATCAGCTAACCTTATTCAATGGAGCATCATTTATCCTCTTACCATCCTCATGACTATCATAGGAATATGGCAATTCGTTACGGTTCATAAAGGAACGGGCTTTTTCCTTTTACTAGTTGGTGGGATATTCGGAATTGGTGGGATAGTCATGACGAAATGGTTCAGTAATCAACAAGTACTATCCCTCTTGAAAAAGGAACTGAACGAAATTGACATGCAACTTCAAACAGTATCTAGTACAGATGACGATCAAGATTGGCTTGCTGCTGAACAGCGGCTAGCGAAGGATGATCAAATTAGGCTGCTAATAGATAAGGAAGAGATGTTACTACAACAACTCGATCAGGAGTATGAACGGACGATTCAACAGTTTGAAAAATGGGAGCAGTCCAATTATACTGTTACCGCTCATGTTCAACAGCTCAAAGAAAAACTTCAGATTCCTCATGATTATTCTGTACATGTACTTCTTGAATGTTATGAGCAATTAGAATTGTTAGCTAAAACAATCGAAGAGAAACAGAAAATAGTCAAAGAACAACAAGAGCTTGAGAGAGAAGTAAGAACGGTACATGAGGAATATCAACAATTATTGCAACGTTTAGAGATCTTTGAAGATATGTCTGTTTCACATTTAATGGAACTCGTTGAAGAGGAAAAGCGGAAACTAAGAGAAAAACATGCAATAATCGAAAAGGTAAATGAGCTACACGAAGAATGTTCACAACAGGTTAATGAAATGAATTATTTTCATGATCAAATTCTTCAATTGATTCATGCTGCTGAAGTTGAGAGTGAAGAAGAATATAGAAAACAGGCAAAACGTTTAGAAGATTGGCTGGAACAGGAAGAACGTCTACAAAAGGTGCGTGAGCATATCGACATTCTTCTTCATCATAATCGTGAACTAGAACAAGAACTGATTCATGATTGGGAAGATTTAACCATTCAAGTTGAGAACAAAGAACAGTTGGCTTCAAGGTATGACATGCTAGGCAAAAAAGAGAAGGATTTGTTATCAGAGCTAGCAGAAGTAAAAATTATTATAAAACAGTTAGAAGAAGAAGGGACTTACTCTTCATTGCTTCAACAATTTGAAATGAAAAAAGCTCTTTTAGATGATAAAGCCAAAACGTGGGCAAAGCTTGCTATCGCCAAAGAGGTTCTCCAGCGGACAAAGGATTACTATAGTATGGTCCGACTTCCACAAGTCCTTCAACGAGCAGACCATATTTTTCAGTTACTTACAAATAAGGAGTATTCACGTATCTTTTTACATGATTCACAGGAGATTATGGTAGAAAACAAGAGCGGTATTAGATATTCACCAGGAGAACTAAGTCAGGCCACCTCTGAACAACTTTATTTAGCTATTAGACTCTCGCTTGCGTATTACTATCAAACGTCAATTAGGTTTCCTATCATCATAGACGATAGTTTTGTAAATTTTGATGAGGAAAGGTATAAGCGTACGATGAATGTTCTTCAGAGTCAATTTACTACTAGACAGGTTATCTTTTTTACGTGTCATAAACAAGCCTTACCTTCATTAAATCTTGATACAAACGCGGTTACCTATTTAGACCAACAATTAACAAGTAAAGGCTGATAACTAGCCTATATCGAATATGCTATAATACTAGTAAACAACAATCTATAGGGGGATGAAAATGGCGAAAGGAATTGTTCATTATGAAGTTGGCGAACAAATTGATGTCTACCTACTTATTAAATCTAGTACCAAAGGGATTGCAAGTAATGGGAAGCCATTTCTTACCCTCATTCTGCAAGATCAAACTGGCGACATAGAGGCCAAGCTTTGGGATTGTACACCAGAAAGTGAAAGTGAATTCACAGCACAGTCCATTGTGAAGATATATGGCGATATTCATAGTTATAGAGGGAAAAACCAATTAAAAATAAGAAATATTCGTCCTATTAGTCAAAATGATGCTGTTTCCATTAGTGATTTTCTTGAGGTTGCTCCTCTTGAAAAGGACGAAATGATGTCCAAGATTACCCAATATATTTTTGAAATGAAGAATCCTAATATTCAGCGTGTAACAAGACACTTAGTAAAGAAGTATCAACAATCATTTTTAGAATTTCCAGCAGCAACTAAAAATCACCATGAATTTGTATCAGGACTTGCCTATCACGTTGTATCTATGTTGGACTTAGCGAAGGCAATATCAGGACTTTATCCTTCACTTGATCGGGATTTACTATATGCAGGTGTTATTCTTCATGATTTAGGAAAAGTAATGGAGTTGTCCGGACCTATCTCCACTGTTTATACCGTAGAGGGTAACCTATTAGGTCACATTTCTATCATGGTAAATGAAATCGGTAAAGCAGCAGAAGAACTTGGTATTCACTCAGAAGAGATTACCGTCCTTCAACATATCGTGTTAAGTCACCATGGTAAAGCAGAATGGGGAAGTCCAAAGCCTCCACTCATAAAGGAAGCGGAAATCTTACATTATATTGATAATTTAGATGCCAAGATGAATATGTTAGATCGTGCACTAGAGCGCGTGAAGCCAGGCGAATTCTCAGATCGTGTCTTTGCATTAGATAATCGATCATTTTATAAACCTACATTCCATAAATAATAAGGCTCTTTTCAAAAACTTTGTTGCATTGTTAAAAGCAGCTAGCTAACAAACTGTCATAATTAGAGGAAGAATTTCATATATTGTTCGTAAGTAGAGCTTGTCTTGAAAGGGGATAGGATATGATTACTCTTCCGTGGTGGATTTATTTAGTAATGGTAGGAATTGTAGGTAGTGGTGTTATGATGGTTCAATCAGGAAAAAGAGAAAGAAAAATGGAGCAATTCTATATTGAACGTGAAGGTCAGGTCTTCATTGAACGAATAAAGAATGAAAGAGAAAAAAGAAAACAAGGCTCTGATGAAGGAAATTCAGTTGCAAGTTAAAAGAAGGTGTCAGCAGACACCTTCTTTTAATTTTTAGCTTATGTTATTGTTCTGTAACCTCAAACATGTTCTCTAAATCTTTGTCTTTAACTTTCACTTTAGCATCTTCAAGTTCTTTAAGAACCATTGTTTCAACTTGAGTGAAGTCTACTTTAGAGCGACCAAGCTCTTCTTCAATGGACGCCTTCATGTCTTCTAGAGGTTCAAGCTCCTTACGGTCAGTCAACTTGATAATGTGCCAGCCAAAACTTGATTGAACAGGCTCACTAACTTCCCCTACTTCTAAAGAATAAGCACCTTCTTCAAATGCTGGGTCCATGACGCCAGAACCGAAATATCCAAGATCTCCACCTGCAGGTACTGTACCAGTATCAGTAGAATATTCTTCTACAAGCTTTTCAAATTCAGCGCCTTCATCAAGTTTCTTCTTTACTTCCTTAGCGGTTTCCTCGTCTGCAACTAAAATATGACTTGCCTTAATCTCAGGCTTCAATGCATCATAGTGCTCTTGAATTTCCTCTTCTGTTACTTCTATATCCTTCATTGCTAACTTTTCCTGTAGTAAACCTACACGTAAAGTTTTCTTTAGCTGATCCTCTGATTTAAATCCGCTTTGTTGAAGTAGCATTGGGAACTGATCTCCATATTGCTCTTTCAATGTATCAATTTCTTTTTGCACTTCTTCGTCTGTTACTTCATACTTCTCACTTAATACTGTTCCATATACAAGCTCACGAAGAACCTGTTCACCATATCTTTCTTTCATGGCTTGATAAAATTCTTCTTTTGTTATAGAACCAGCATCTGATTCTACAATTACTTCAGAATCTGCGCCTTCTGCATCGTTATTACATGCTGTAAGGGCTAAAACTCCAATTGAGAGCGCAAGCGCAAGTAAGTATCTCCTCATCTGTAAACACTCCTATAATCTTGGGAAATTTGTAGAATTCTGGGTTGACTTCCTTAATTAGCATGTCCCAAAAAAACTACATCCATTACTATACCATATTTTTCTACAGAGGAAGAACAAATACATTTTATCTAGGGCAAGTGCCCATTTATGAATGAAACCGGGACATTCGTTTAGTCAAAAATTTGCGAGCTGTATAGTATGTAGTAATCCTAAAGAAAACAGTCTTTAGGGAAGCAACAAATGCTACAACAACTTCAGATAAAAAGGAGGTAATTTGAATGAGTCACGGGTTTACTGGTGGATTTGCGTTAATTGTCGTGCTGTTCATTTTACTGATTATTGTTGGTTCTGCTTACGTTGGATACTAAAATAAAATTTTCTTTCATTGCATGATAAACGCCTATTCGTTTGAGAAGGTAATTGCATATGATATCTTATCCTTTTGCTAAAGGAGGTGTTCTCATGAGCCACGGATACGGCGCAGGTTTCGCGTTAATCGTTGTGTTGTTTATTCTTTTAATCATTGTTGGTGCTGCTTGGTTATAATGCCAGCTAGGGCAGAGTTGATCTCTGCCTGATCACTTAAATTAATCTTAAAGATTGTATAAAAATAATAAATTTTTAGGAGGAATGTATTCATGTCACACGGATATGGTGCAGGTTTCGCGTTAATCGTAGTTTTATTTATTCTTTTAATTATCATCGGAGCTTCTTGGGCTTACTAAGCTAATGATAGAAAAGTGGTGAATCATTCACCACTTTTTTTTGAATGCAAATAAGACAGGCAAGGGCCTGTCTTATTGTCTATAGTTTGAGGATCTAACTGATTAACTGATTATGTAAACATTACCTCAACAAAAGATGAAATGAGCAAGATGGTGACCAGGATATTAATTGTACGGAAAACTTTTGGCTGGCGCTCCACAGGTATCTCTTTCTGAATACATAATGCATTAGTTAAGCTGTTTATGAAATAGAGTATGAATACAGCAAAAGGAATAAATACAATGATCATATTTGAGCACCTCCTTTTTATAGTATAAGATAATTACAAGGACATGGAAACATGAAATTTTTAGGCTCTTCTCTAAAACTTTGTTGCTTTTTAATCTATTCATCTGGAGTTGAACTTACTTTTGACGGTACATGTAGTATTTATCGTTTAGAAAAGAGTAACTGTTTAGATGAAAAGCAGGTGACATTAAACTAGTAAGTAAAAATCCGGTTTTTGGGATTTTTACGAAGCAACAATCTATACGAAAAGAACCAATTTTTACTTCATACGGTTAAATTAGGTTAACTATGAGGTATACTGCTTGATGAAGGGGAATCTTAAGGTCTTAAATTTTTATTGTTGCTTGGGTGAAAATCTAAATCGGATTTAACCTGTTGATACATGGACGACATCACTATTCATTTTTAGAGAGCTCACGGTTTCAACTAAGAGAGAGTGGGAAAAATAACATATATTAGGAAGATATGCTTTTAAATGTTAAATTGTACTAAAACTTTTAAGTAACTAACATCTCTAAATTAGCTTTTTAAATATAGGCTCTTTTCGAATAAATTGTTGCTTAAGTAAAAATCCAAAAACAGGATTTTTACTTACTAGTATATTGTCTTCTACTTATCATCTAGAAAGGCCCCCTTTTCTAAAACGTTAAATACGTCATTTTATCATTTAGAGTAAGCTTTACTTAAGATAAAGAAGGTTATAAAGCAACAAAGTTTTAGACAAGAGCATAAATATAAATATAGAGAAGAGCTTTTATCTAAAGGGAATAGGAGAGGTGATAGTATGAGGCGAACCCCTGATTGGAAAAAGGCATTTTTTATTTTATTAGGAACTGTTTTAGCCATGGTATTGCTCATTGTGGGAGTAGCCATTCGGTTATTGCTTGCGGAACCAACTTTAACATCTGATCCTAATGAAAATAAAGACCTGGGAAAGCCCTTCTTTACTTTATCTACAACAAAGACTGCTATTAATAAATGGATACAAGAAGAGCTAGATGAAGAAGAGAGAACGGTCCAAAACATAAACTATACGGTTTCATTGGAAGATTATATCTACCTTCGAGGGCATCTCGTCGTATTTAACAGTGAAATTCCCTTTCAGATGACGTTTGAACCTGTCGTAAATGAAACGGGAGGGCTGACGCTACAGGAACGTGAGATTAGTCTTGGGCGTATTCAATTGCCAGGAGACCTTGTGCTTGGCTTATTAGCAGAACAAGTCCATTTTCCGAGTTGGGTGACAGTTCGACCAGCTAGCCACGAAATTATTGTGAACGTTAGAGATATAGAACTCCAAAAAGACATGGTGCTTTCAGTAAAAGACTTTGACTTAGAAAAAGACCAATTAGTGTTTCAGTTGACTAGATAAGAAAAACTAGACTACTGCTGTAGTCTAGTTACATGTTTTCTTCGTATAAAATAATGTCATAGCCACCATTGTTTTCGTCTAGCATACATTTACGAGGTGCTTTGAAGATGTGGTAGCTGTATAATAAGTCAGAAACACAAATTCCAATGTTGATCGCAATTAAGATTGAAACATAGTGCATATAAGCAGGGTACATTAAACTAAATAAGAATAATACCATTGAAAAGAACATAATTGGTGCAAGAATGGTTAGTAGTGCTACCGGTTTTGATAATAATCCACATTGTTTAATGGTTATAATAGGAAATATACCTTTTTTGACAATCTTAGTTTGTACTTTTTTACCCATAAGTTTCAATGCCATGATATGGATGATCTGATGACCTGGGACAAGCAATAGAGCTATTAGGCATACATAGATTAAGCCATTATCTTCAAGTGGTCTAGAGTGGAAAAATAGCTGCATGGATACATACATGACGATAAAGGCTAATATGGAAATTAAAAAAGAAAGAAAAAATAATCGATGGAATCCGTAATCTTTTGATAGATTAATGGTTTTCCAGCAGGTCATGATCTTCACCTCGAACTTTAAGTAACTCTTTACCTCTGATACTTTACTCGCTTTATAGTTAAAGGTCAATAGGAATTGCACCAATTTTTTTAGTCAAATTTTTTAAAATAATGTTGATTTAAAACTTGCATATTTGGTATTGAAAATTAAGTTTTAAGAAAGGAGGATATATTTGGATACACTAGAGAAACGATTAGAGAGACTTGAGTACTATCAGCGATTAATGTTAGAGTTGGTCAACCTAGAAAAATGGCCCTTACATCAACTCATTATTAAAAGACAGTTAACGGAAGAAGAGGTAGATGAATTATTTTGTTTATGTGAGGAATTAACGGAGGAGTATAAAAGACAAAAAGCAGAGGGCTTTGTGGGCTTCTCTCCGCTTTTACATATGTTTATTGATCGTTTAAACAGAAAAATTACGGCAATCGAAACAATTGAAGCGCTTTATAAAGAACAAATGTATGTACCGTTAATGACGATTTTTAAAAATATCATCATTGAACAACACACAAAGAGCAGTTAGTTACTCAACTCTTTTATAAAGCTTTCCGTCGACTTCAATGAAATCTCCTTCAATATTTTCAATGGATTTCTCAAATATTTGTAAGAACTCATCACCATAAATTTGACGAATAATACTAGTTAGATCTAAGAATTCTGGGAATTTACCGTATATCTCTTTCAAAGGTAACGAACCACCAAATACAGAATAAGTAGAAGGGCGATAGTTTTCCATTAAGTCTAGTAAAAGTTTTTCGCCGTTTTCTGTTAATTCCACATAAGTATTACGCTTATCATCCTCTTTTTTCGAGAATTGTAAATACCCTCGATCCTCCAGCTTCTTTGAGAAGTTAAAGGCCGTTGAAACGTGCATGACCCCAAATTTTGCAATTTCAGAGATGGAAGCTCCCTTGAGATGATAAGCAATCCACAGAATATGGTGCTCATTAATGTTTAAGTCATACGGCTTAATCCACTGTTGCCAATCCTTCTCAATCGACTTCCACAAGGCTTTGCTAAGTTGTGCAATCCTCTGACTATAGACTAAAGCTTCTTTCATTGAATACTCATTTTCATGATTCAGAATAATCACCTACTAACGTAGCATTTTCTTTATGCTAGAATTATATATCTATTATGCCAATAAACTAGTAAATAATAAAGAAAAGGTTTTCATAAATTGAAAAATATTTTCTATACGATAATATTTTTCTGGGAATTGAGCTAAAAATAAAGCCACCCATGCTCTAGTTTAGAGCATTGTGGCGGCTTGATTGTAGAGCGGACTCTAACTTGTTAAGAGTATCTTCAATCTCTTTGATTTCATTATGAATGTTAACCTGATGTGGAGCTATGTCCTTCTTCCAAGAAGAAATTGTTTCTTGCACGTCTTCGGTAAAATCCCTTACAACTTCCGTCCCTTCTCTTGTGGACTTTTCAAGTAGTTGGAGGAACTGCTTTGCTTCACTTTTTAAGTCATACAGTTTTTCTGACAGCTCTTGACTGTTTTCCTTGATAGAAGCTCTAAGCTGTACACCAGATTTGGGTGCTGAAAGTAGCATGGTCATACCACCAATTACACCACCAACAAGTACTCCAAGAAAAAACGTATTTCCTTTCATTTCTTTCACCACTCCATTAAAGATTCTGGACATTTAAGAAGCTTGTCCAAAGATTTTTTTACTATATTCGACATGATTGGTGCAAAATCCTTTTTAAAACTTTACCCTTCTGTTAGTAGAGTTAAACACTTCATATATCAAGTATTGTAAGCATACATTTAATTAAAGAGGGGGAACGTACTATGCTAGCAGGATTAATGATTTGTTGTGGAATTATAGGCTTATTCTTTTATATAAAAATGATTCAATATTTTATCTCTTCTCAAACAACAGGTGCATATCCACCTGTAAGAATCTTAAAACAAAAAGCTATGGCGATGGGTGGAATTGGGACCGTCTTTATTGTATTTTGCTTGATTTTCTATTTTTTTGTTCGTTAGGGAAATAAAAGCTGAACTAATTTGTTCAGCTTTTATGACTTATTAATACGGATCTGAAGGATGCCCCATTTTTTCCGCTTTGCTAACTGCTTCATCCATTTTATTACCTTCTGAGGCCATTTTCAGGCCTTCTGCAACACGCTTACCGTAATCGGCATCACACTGAGTGAAGTGCTCAACCATACGGTCTTGAATTTCTTTGCGACAAGAGGATAGCGCACCAACTAGGTTAGAGATTAACTCATCGCGCTCCCAATCATTAAGGCGTCGGTATGTTTCACCGGCTTGACCATAGTTGTTTTCACGAGAAATTGTCTCTCTTTTCAAGTTACCTTCTACATATGGCTCGTGCTCTTTACCAGGGTTTTTCGCTTCTTTTAACCCACCAATGAGAGAAGGCTCGTAATTGATATGTGGATTTTGATCTTTTCCATAATCAGTACGGAAGTCCATTTGGCCACCCGATTGGTTTGTTGCTACATGCTTCTTAGGGCGATTAATTGGTAATTGCAGATAGTTTGAACCTACACGATAACGTTGTGTATCAGAATAAGAGAACGTTCTACCTTGTAGAAGTTTATCATCAGAAAAATCTAAACCATCTACAAGAACCCCCGTACCAAATGCAACCTGTTCCACTTCGGTGAAGTAGTTTTCAGGGTTTTTGTTAAGGACGAGCTTACCTACTTTATGCCATGGGAATTTATCTTTGTACCAAAGTTTCGTTGGATCTAATGGATCGAAGTCAAGGTCAGGGTGCTCATGATCTTCAATAACCTGAACATATAGCTCCCATTCCGGATATTCTCCACGCTTAATTGCTTCATATAAATCCTGAGTAGCATGATTAAAATTCGTTGATTGAATTTCATCTGCTTCTTTCTGAGAAAGGTTACGTATCCCTTGTACTGGCTCAAAATGATACTTTACAAGATGAGCCTTTCCTTCTTCGTTCACCCATTTGTAAGCATGTACCCCAGAACCTTGCATTTCACGGTAGTTAGCTGGAATTCCCCATGGTGAGAATAGGAAGGTAATCATATGCATGGACTCAGGTTGATTGCATAAGAAGTCAAACATGCGCTCTGGATCTTGAACATTTGTCACTGGATCAGGTTTAAAGGCGTGTACCATATCTGGGAACTTAAGTGGGTCACGGATAAAGAATACCTTTAAATTGTTACCTACTAAATCCCAGTTACCATCTTCTGTATAGAATTTAACGGCAAATCCTCTTGGATCACGTAAGGTTTCCGGAGAATGCCCTCCATGAACAACGGTAGAAAAGCGGATAAATACTGGAGTTTGTACGTCAGTATTTGTAAAAACCTTAGCACGAGTATACTTCGAGAGTGGTTCGTCGTTTATTGTTCCATATGACTGGAAATACCCGTGTGCGCCAGCACCTCTAGCATGAACAACGCGTTCTGGAATTCTTTCTCTGTCAAAGTGACTGATTTTTTCTAGGAAATCATAATTCTCTAAAGTAGTGGGTCCACGATCTCCCACAGTTCTGACATTTTGATTGTTTGTAACGGGATGACCCTGACGGTTTGTAAGGGTATCATCGGAATGTTGATTGTTAGTATGTTCTTCCTTCACACACCATACCTCCTTTTTATGTACAGCTTTTTCTAAAGGTTTGTTGCTTTTCAACCAACTTTATCTGATGTTCATTTCGATACAATAAAAGCCGTATGTAATGGTTTAAAAAAGAGCAGCTCGCTACATGTAAAGTACATCAAATTGTACTAGTTGGAAAAAAATCCTTGAAAGCAACCTTTACTACGAAAAACAGCCTATGTACAGAATCATTTTTACCTAAATACAGGTACATATTCCCAAAAAAGCAATTTTTTTTAATAATTACCATGTATAATTTGTTGTATAAACGGGGACTTGAGTAGAATAATTTTGATAGAGAGGAGCTCACCATAATGTACCGTGAAAATAAACCATTACATATAAGTCCATATGATCATCCAGATATCTATCCAGGTCCGAGACCTTGGAGTTCGTTTGTTTTTTATAAGGGAGTGGCTCATCGTATAGAGGAAAGAGTCTGCTTAGAAGAGTCAATGATCCACGTATCAACAGGAGGAGAAAGGTTTGGCTCCTTTTTACCCGGTTCAAGTAAGGCTGTAACACTAGCACAATTTCTTGATGAAGAAGGTCATACACCACTTCATAAGAGAATACCGGTGTTGGCGTATGGTTCAAATGTTTGTTTGGCTCAGTTATTATATAAAGCAAATTTAAATCACAACGTCTCAGACCTTTATATTTGTTTTCGGGCGACCTTATTAGATACCGACATTGTTTATGGCTCCTTTTTAGCACCTTATGGGGCTTTACCTGCAATAATGGCGCCAGTAAAAGGGGCAGAGACAGAGGTATGGGTGACCTTTTTAGAGCCCGAACAATTAGAACATATGAATAAAACAGAGGGTGGCTATCAATTACGTGAACTAAGTAATGGAAAGATTAAATGGACTGTAGAGAATCAGATTCATACCTATTATGCATATTATTGTGATAAAGCCTTATGGTTTAAAGATTCCTTCGTTCGTTTCCCGGATATCCCTGGTAACTCACCATTACCGGCCATATGGCAAGCAGATATGCTTGTACATGTAAAAGAGCTATGTCAATTTGGTGGAACGAGAGAAGAGTTTATTCATTTACTGAGGTGGAACCATTCATTTCGCTTAAGTGTTGAAGAAGTGTTAAAAACATTTGAAGTAACAATCGATCACCCCGACTGGGTACCTACTCAACACTTCTATACAATTGAAGAACAGAAGACATAAAAAAACCTGTCGTCTCAAGCGACAGGTTATTCAATGCCAGAAGAAATACTACTAGCAATATCAGACAGTTGTTGCGGCGAGTAATCATTCGCATGAGACTTCCATACAGCCCCAAATCCATCCCCTTTACCATAACGAGGAATAATGTGAAGATGAAAATGAAACACAGATTGCCCAGCTTGCTCCCCGTTATTATTAAGCAAGTTAAGCCCAATAGGTGAAAACTGCTTCTTAATGGAGTTAGAAATCTTAGGGACCACCTTAAAAATTTCTTGAGCAATTTCTGGCGTCAATTCAAACACATTCTCTTTATGTACCTTTGGAATGACCAGCGTATGTCCTTTAGAAACCTGGCTAATATCAAGGAACGCCAAAACATGCTCATTTTCAAACACCTTTGCACTAGGAATCTCACCCTTTACAATCTTACAGAAAATACAATCATCCTTATGTTCCATGTACACCTCATCCTTTCAAGAAATAGCTTTTTTTATATTGTATAGACAGATGGGTAAATTTACAAATAAAGAAAATTCGACAAGTGCCTGTCACCACGTCTGGTAAAGATTAATCGACAAGTGCCTGTCACTTGTCGCCGTTACTTTCGGGCACTGTATCCCGGTCACTCGCCACCACTGTATACCCGTCAGCCCGTCAGCCGTTATGACAAAAAACAGGATGCAACGTTTAGTTGCATCCTGTTCGGTTGAAGAGGAGCGATAGAAGAAAAAAGAAATTATAAGGGTAGGTTATTTTTCGTAGACACCTCATTTGCAATTTGATAAACCAGTCATTATAGAAATAATGGAAAATGGTCTACCGCCAACACCTCATTTTTAAAGTGGAATGTGTTTGGTAACTTTAGCAAAATGGTCTTTGATAAACACCTCATTTGCAGTTTTGATAAACCAGTCAATCATTATAGAAATAATGGAAAATGGTTTACCGCCAACACCTCATTTAAAATAGAATGTGTTTGGTTGCTATACAAAATGGTCTTTGACAAACACCTCATTTATAATTTTGGTAAGAGCTAGTAACGTGATCTAGGATCCTTGTTCAAGCTTACCACTTCCTTCATCAATTTTTTTATAAATTTACTGAAGGCTCTGAGTTGAATCGATTAATCCCTGCCGTAAACACCTCATTTGGTTGTTTATTTGCTTGGTTTCGATTCTTTTTTTCTTCAACTCCTCTTCATGAAATATTTTGTCCGATGCACTCGAAAATATGTGAAAAAGATTTTTTTCTTTAAAAGAAAATTTTGGTAAGATAGAAGAAAGTCAAATTAGGTGGGGAAATTGTATGAAACCATTATTAGAAATAAAAGACCTGACAGGTGGTTATACAAAAAATCCTGTACTTCATAACGTGAATTTCTCCATTCATTCCAATGAGCTAGTGGGGCTAATTGGATTAAATGGAGCAGGAAAAAGTACGACGATTAAACATATAATAGGATTAATGGATCAAAAAGGTGGCTCGATCACAATAAATGGACAAACTCTCAAAGAAAATCCAGAGGGATATCGTTCACAATTTACCTATATACCAGAAATGCCTATTTTGTATGAAGAGCTTACGCTTGAAGAGCATTTAAAAATGACCGCAATGGCTTACTCCATTAATGAGGAAGATTATAAAACAAGAGTTGATTTTCTTGTAAAAGAATTTCATATGGAGAAGCGCTTAAAATGGTACCCGGCTCATTTTTCAAAGGGGATGAAGCAGAAGGTCATGATTTTGTGCGCGTTTCTTGTGCAGCCTTCTCTTTACATTATAGACGAACCGTTTCTTGGCCTAGATCCACTTGGAATACAATCTCTTTTACAGCTGCTTCAAGCTAAAAAAGAGGAAGGAGCAGGCATCCTGATGTCCACACATATCCTTTCAACAGCAGAGAGGTATTGTGATTCCTTTGTCATTCTACATGAAGGGAAAGTAAGAGCAAAGGGAACACTTCAGGCACTTCAGGAGGAATTTAACATGCCTGGTGCCACATTAGATGATATATACGTTCAATTAACAAAGGAAGAAATAACTAATGGACCTAAATAATATTTGGAGACAGCGTTTCTCAGACTATATAAAAGAACTCAGCCGTTATTTGAAGTATATGTTTAATGATCATCTCATGATTGTTGCTTTTATCGGTGCGAGTGCAGGTGCCGTTTATTACAGGCAGTGGCTTGCTCAATTGCCAGAAACATTTCCATTTGAATGGATTATGGGGGTAATCTTGGGACTTGTCATTAGTACTTCATCAATCAGGTCCTTTTTAAAAGAGCCTGATCTTGTCTTTTTACTACCAGTTGAACACAAGATGAATGACTATTTCCGAAAAGGCATTCAATACAGCTTTTTCATGCATGCGATTGGAATATTAGTGACATTTCTCATCATGGTTCCGATGTACAATCAGTTTTCCGACAGTAGCCTTGTTAAGCTGATGATCTTGTTTTTTATTATGCTAGTCCTTAAAGGATGGAATTTGTTTCTGACGTGGCGGATGCTCCATCAAGTTGACGGGCAATCAACATGGCTTGATTTCGGTACTCGGTTTATCTTTACGACTGTATTCTTGGTATTGTTGTTCCAAGAAGCGTCGTCTGCCTTTCTATACATACTATTTGCAATTGCCATACTATGGGCTATTTCTTTTGACAGGATGACGAAGGGGAAGACAGTGAAGTGGGAGCTTCTACTTCAAATGGAACAAAGACAAATGAATCGCTTCTATCAACTGGCTAATTTATTTGTAGATGTTCCACACCTAAGAAGTGAAGTGAAGCCAAGAAGATGGTTAAACTGGCTTTTTTCTAGCATCCCATTAAAACATGATAAAATGTTTGACTTCCTATATTTAAAAACGTTTGTTAGAACGGGGGAATACTTAGGTATCTATATGCGCCTTCTCGTAATAGGAGGATTTATACTATCAGGTGTTCACTTTACTTACGGTTCTCTTATTATTGTTCCATTTTTTATCTATCTGTCCGGTCTACAGCTTTTTGCTATGTTTAAACAGCATGATCAAAAACTATGGTTAAGTTTATATCCGATTAGAATGGATGCAAGAAGGACGGCTTTTTTGAAATTGCTCTTTAGACTAATGCTCGGTTATGTCATCCTCTTATCAGTGCTGGTTATCTTTATTAAGGGGGCGGCTGTAGCACTTCTATGTGCAGTGATTTCAACCATTTTTACTTATCTGTTTATCTTTATGTACTTGAAAAATAAACTGGTAAAGGTTACGGAATAAGGTGAAGTAGGTATGACATATGAGGAAGAGATACAACTCGAATCACTGGTATGGAAGAAGAAATTAGTTCGTAGAAAAGGAATGGTAGAGCGCTTTTCTAAAAATGCTCAATCTAAAATGAATCGTCTGATTCCTCAAAAAGCGCATAATATCATCACGGATAGCATTAAGCAAATGGTCGAATGGACGATGACGAGTACAAAGTACTTATCCAAGAGCTCATATAATACAAACTTAACTTTACTTGAGAGGGAAAAGTTAATCCAAGAAAAACTTCAAGCTTATAAACGAACAGCCGCTCTTGAGGGAGCAGGAACAGGAGCTGGCGGGATTTTTTTAGGTTTAGCCGATTTCCCACTCTTACTTGGAATAAAAATGAGATACTTATTTGATGTCGGTAAGATATACGGCTTTCCAACTAGTGAAGAGAGTGAACGACTTTTCCTTTTACATGTTTTTCAGCTTGCTTTCTCAAGAGAAGAGCAAAAAGAAGAATTAGTAGAGGTCATAGAAGCATGGGATACAAACGTAAAAGTGAGAAGTATAGAATGGCAAACCTGGCAGCAGGATTACCGTGATTATATTGATTTAATAAAGATGCTTCAACTCGTGCCAGGTGTAGGTGCAGTGGTAGGTGCGGTCGCTAATTATCATTTATTAGATCATTTAGGAGAAACAGCCATTCAATGCTACCGATTGAGAATGTTTTATAAAGGGTAAAAGAGCCCTAATTTTCAACAAGAGATAGAGTACATAGCGGGTAAATGACACGAAAGGCATACGAATCAACGTATGCCTTTTCTTATAATAAGGCTCTTTTCTAACGATATATACTTCATTTTATCACGTGGAATAAGCTTAACCTCAGATAAACTAGTTTAAAAAAGTGGAAAAGAGCCTTTAATAATGAAAACGGCAGATAGAGGAGTTAATGTGTTAATACGAACTGAAAATCATCATGATTATAAAAATGTTTTTAATCTTCATTATAGTGCCTTTGGAAATCGGGAAGATGAATCAAGATTAATTGAAAGAATTCGAAAGTCGGACGGGTTTATTCGTGAACTCTCTATCGTGATTGAACAAGAGGGACTTCTTGTAGGTCACATCCTTATTAGTAAAGCAAAAGTGATGAATGAACAACAGGAAAAAGAGGTTTTAGTATTAGCTCCTATTGCAGTGGATCCACAGGTACAAAGGTCGGGTATAGGTAAGAAATTAATGGAAGAGGGAATAAGAAGAAGTAAAGAATTGGGATTCGGACTTATCTTCTTAATTGGACACCCAACGTACTATCCTAAATTTGGCTTTAAGCCTGCGAGAGAATTCGGTCTAGAATTGAAACAATACAAAGTACCAGATGACGTTTTTATGGTAGTAGAGATCCGGAATGGTGAATTAGAAAAGGTAAAAGGAGAACTACTTTATCCGGAAGTTTTTTTTTGAATAACGAGTGATTGAAAGAAAGTGTGGAGCAGAAAATGAAGTGTGATTGTGAACAACAAGAAACATGTAAGTTAAAGGTGGAAGGCGATGTAGGAGCTGATCCAATTTGGTGTAATCAATGTGGCTGTAATTTTGAGTTAGATGATATACCACTATCAAATGAATTAAAGCGAGAATTGAGCAATTGGGCAACACAGTATGGTGATTGGATGGATTGGGAATTAGACCAGGTGATTGAAAATGGTATGGAAATGGAGGAAGTGCACAACAGAAAAGGTGCTTTTTTAACAGAAAAAGTTCAGTCAGAACTTTGGGGGAAATATAAAGTTAAGTTCTCACCTTCATCAATGGGAAGAAGTTATACAAAAAAATAGATTAAAAAAACTTGGGTGCAGCTAGTACTCTTTTTCTCTATTCGTCAATCAGTGAAATAGTCTAACAGGTGGTGGTACATATAGAATAAATATTGGAGTTGAGGAGATTGGAAAAAGAACTAGACAAAGCTGTACATTTACGGAAGATTGGGAGTAATAAGGAATCAAATGTCCTACTTATGAAACTGGTACAGGAGCATCCAGAAAATGCTTCGGTAAACTATCAATGTGCTTGGAGTTTTGATTTATTAGGTGAAGAGTCTAAAGCAGTACCTTTTTATGAAAAAGCAATTGAGTTAGGGTTGCCACCTGATGAATTGGAAGGGGCTTTATTAGGATTAGGGAGTACATATAGAACACTTGGAGAATATGAGAAGTCAAAAAAGACACTTCAAAAGGGAATTGAAACATTTCCAAACAATAGAGCCCTTCAAACATTCTACTCAATGACTTTATATAATTTGAACGAACATAGTAAAGCAATGGAGTTATTACTAAAATGTTTAATAGAAACAACGAAAGACGAAGATATTCTAATTTATAAAAAGGCAATTGATTTTTATTCAAATAAATTAGATGAAATTTGGGAGTAGTTTTTGGAAGAGTCTACTCAAGTTTTCGAGTTTTTACCCATAGTAATAGGAGGGTATTGTGGTGTTGAATGTAGAGATAAGAAGACCCGAAATTGAGGACAGAGAACAGGTAAAAGAGTTTTTTAGACTTGTCATCATAGATACATTTAATAAAGAAGGCATCGGGGAAAAGTTAGATGATATGAAGGATGAAATTAAAACGAAAGAAGCGTATTTAGAAGATGATTATAAAAGCAATGGTAACAGACGCAATTTTTTGATAGCTGTTGATGGTAGGAATGATAAAATTATCGGTTGCATCGAATTTGGACCAGCAAGCAATCTCATAATTGAATGTACAAATAATAACTTCAAAGATTTATTGGAAGTTGGTACGGTTTTTGTCCACCCAGACTATCAAGGGAGGGGCGTAGGGAAACTACTATTGAACAAAATGTTTAATACATTACAAAGCCAAGGGATCAAAGAATGTTGCTTAGATAGTGGGTATATTCAAGCACAAAAAGTTTGGAAAAACAAATTCGGAGAACCTAATTACTTGTTAAAAGATTATTGGGGGATAGGGTATCATCATATGATATGGAAGATTGGAGTGAGTAATTGTATTTAGAGTAATTAACAATGAGGGTACTAAACTTTCTCTGTAAAGAATAAATATTGAATATAGAAAATGCAGGTCATAAAGAACATGGGAGTGGTGGTATGAAAGAGAGGATAGAAAAAGGATTTAATGTTTCAGCTGGATCTAAAAATGCAATTACTTTTGGTTCTGCTTTAGCCATTACTATATCTTGGAGTCTTCATAAATCAATTCTCTGGGCAATCATTCACGGAATATTTAGTTGGTTCTACGTTATTTATTATGTATTCACTAGGTAAAGTCATTCAGTCAATTATTAAGTACCATAAATAGTAGTAGAAACATTATAACATTAACAGGGTGTTGATCCGGTGCAGGATTAGCACCTCTTTTTGTTGAACTACTTATTATCATAAAGGTGGAAATAGATTAATAAAACACAGAAGACGGTGAAGTATGGAGAACTTTGTATTAATAAAGGGTTCAAATAAGGATGTTGAAACTATCTATCAGATTATTAAACAACGAATTAATTGGATGGATTCAAATAAAATAGAACAATGGAATAAGACAGATTATCTTAAATCATATCCGATAGAATATTTTAAAGAGAAAGTTACAAGTGGAGAGCTATATGTAATGAAAGATGAAAGTTCTGATAAGGTTGTTGGAGCGGTAGTATTATTGGAAGAAGATCAGCGTTGGAAAAAAGATGGTGTAAAAAGCTACTATCTTCATAATCTAGTAAGTGATACAGAAGTACCAGGGATTGGGAATAGAATAATTGACTTATGTGAAAAACTAGCTAGTAGGAATGGTAAGGATAGACTTAGGCTAGATTGTCAATCTACCAATACAAAACTTAACCATTATTATTATAGGCTAGGTTTTAAATATGTTGGAAATGTTCAAGTGGGTAATTATTATGGAACTAAACGCGAAAAGGTCAAAAATCTGTTTTAAGTATTATTAAATTAACCGTAGCAGTTAATGTATATAAAGGAGGGGGCATTATTGCATCCAATAACAGTAAGTGAAATAACTATTTCAGTTTTTCTTGTAATCGTTATTTTGGGTATTGCATTGCTAGTACCCAAGAAAGTTAGGAGACTTAGTTTACTTATAGCTTCTACGCTCATGTTAATAATGCTTTTATTTTTTACAATACGTCCCCAGTGGATAGATTACCAAGTTTCAATAAAGATAGACCAACTAAACCAATATCTTGAGGAAAAGTATCCAAATGAAGTTTGGGAGGTACGTCGTCAAGAAGGTAGGCAATATAACCCATATCAATTAAAAGTAACATTTGAAGGTGAGAAAGATTGGACATATACCTATACTGTTCATGATAAGAAAATCTGCCAAAGCGCTTGGTCGCCTCCTGAAGGTAAATCACCTAGTCAAGGAAAATATTATGATGAAAATTGCAAATAATTCGTTTTATTATAGGCTCTTTTCTAAAGCTTTGTTGCTTTTCAATCTATATTTCAGCAATTTCGCCAAATTTAATATGATTAAACTGATTTTTTAAAGCTTAGAAAAGAACAACTCTCTAAATTTAAAGCAGAGATTTTGTCTTAACATGTAAAAATCCGGCTTTTGGGATTTTTACGTAAGCAACAATCTATACGAAAACAGCAATATTATAAATGGCAAGAATACCTGAACAATAATACTGAAAACGAATTAACATACCAGAGGTTGAAGATGAATTATATTATTTTCGGCCTATTTATGTGTGTGATTTTTGCTGGTTTAAGAAAAAGCAACAACACTGATTATTGAAAAAGGGTGAGAAGCATTCAAAAAAACATAGTGGAAAAAATGTTCTTGCTCCAAACGTCATCCACCGTGAAGTATGAAAAAAGTAACTTTTTCCGATACTGAAGTAATAATCTAGTACTAGAGGTGGGATGATATTGGTTTACACATTACATTGGTTTTATGTTGTAGTCATGGCTCTAGGAGCCTTGTATTTTTATTTGTTAAGCAAGAAGCCTCGAGGGGTTCCAAAGTACGAGTATGTCATTGCTATTTTTATTCCGTGCTGGTCAGGGGCAGCCTATTTATCAATTGCGCTTGGACAAGGCTTTCTTGAAGCAGGTGAGCGGGTTATATTCTTTGCCAGATATATAGACTGGGTTGTGACAACGCCTTTGCTATTACTTGCACTGGCACTTACGGCAATGTTTGAAAAGGAAAAAAAGGATAAAGCGCTAATTGCCTCTCTAATGGGTGCAGATGTTGTGATGATTTTGACGGGGTTAATTGCAGATTTCTCCTCTGGTATTCAAACATATATATGGTACTTTATAGGTGTAGGGTCGCTTCTCATCATTTTTTACATAACGTGGTATCCTTTAAGGAAAATAGCAAAATCTTCATCTGCTGAATTATATAAACACTATAATCGTTCAGCTGCTTATCTTACTTTTTTTTGGATTGGCTATCCAACTGTTTGGATACTCGGACCATCTGGACTTGCAATATTGCAAGATAGTATAGCTATACTTTCTTTCATTATTTTGCCGATCTTTTCAAAAGTTGGTTTTAGTATTCTAGACCTTTGGGGACTTAGAAAAACAGGTTTACGTAAGATTAACAGTCACGATGTAACTGCATAGAACTAGTTTCAAAAGATTCTCTACCTTCTTGTGATAAACCGTTCTGTTTTGAGGTGCATTATAATTAAAAGACATACTAATTGGCATGGGGATTGTGAACTGCCCCCCGTCAAGTAGACAGTGGAAATAAAATGATTTAAGCGGCTTTAGCTCTATATTCCATAGGACTAAGGCCGTTTAATCGTTTTTGGTATCTTTCATGATTATAAAAATGGATGTACTCATCTATCGCAAGAGAAAGTTCCTCAAATGTCTTATATTTACGCCTATAATACTTCTCACATTTGAGGGTTCCCCAAAAAGATTCCATTGGTCCGTTATCAATACATCTACCAACTCGGGACATACTTTGCTTCATTTTCGCTGCATCAATTTTTCGTTTGAATCCCCTAGAGGTGTATTGAAATCCACGGTCACTATGAATAAGGGGGCGATCTCCATTCAAAAGCGCTGTTGCTTGGTCAAGCGTATTTAATACAAGGTTATTATTATTGGAATGCCCAAGTACATAGCTAATAATTGATCCATCGTATAGATCGCGAATGGCGCTTAAATAAGCCTTCTTTGTCCCATATTTAAGTTCCAAACAGAATAAGCCAATTTACCTTGTTTGAATACGATGAAAAATCTTATCTGATAATAACTTCACCAGGTTCACAATGTACTCAAAAGTTAAAAGTTCTTGCAGTTGAAGAGTTACCAAAAGATATAAGAGATTACTTTCTTAAATTATCATGATAATGTTTTTGTTTCACAAACGGGTGCGATACTCTTAAATAACAATGGATCACCTTTGTAATGGAGCAGTTTAGTATAACAAATAAATGGTTAGAATACTTGATAATGTTTCATTATTAGGTGGGATAGTAAATGAAAGATGGACAAACAGATTATTTGAATAAAATTAGATCAATGGCTGAAGAATTAAGTCAGTTTCAAATAGAATATTGGAAATCATTCTCAAATTTCGAAACATGGCAATTTTGGGTAGTTATTTTGATGTTAATCGTACCACTAATTGTTTTATTCGTTTCAATTGATAAGAATAAAACATTACTTCTAGGTTTTTTTGGACTTAATTATCATATCTGGTTCGCTTATGTTAATTCTATTGGGATTAATTTAGGGTTATGGGAATATCCGTATCAGATACTCTCCTTTATACCAAGCTTTGCCTTAGATGCTTCCTTAGTCCCTGTTAGTTTTATGTTGTTATACCAGTGGACGTTAAACCACAAAAAGAATATCTATCTATACTCGTTATTTCTATCTGCATTTTTTGCATTTGTGTTAAAACCAATCATGGTAAACTTCCACTTTTTCCATATGTATAAGGGAGTAAATTATGTATATTTGTTTATATTCTATGTAGCATTTTTCATTGTGTCTAAACTGATTACAAACCTATTTGTATGGCTGAAAAAAAGGAATTAATTGAACTAATGGTAAGGATTATTTAACAAGGAATGGTTTATGATCACCTAGGGTTTTATTGATGACAAAATCAAAGTATTGAATAAAAGAGTTTATAAAGTTGAATCTGAAATAGAGAGATTAAGCAGACAGTAAGGTAGCAAAAACTTCATAACTGTCTTTTTCTATTGAAAATTTGTGAGTGTCTTCATAAACTAAAGGGTTCGTTAATACAATATGGAACCTTGAGAGTTAAATTTAAGGAAAAAAGGACAGTTCTTGTGAAACATTTCCGTTGTAGTAATTGATTTTATTAGGAAAATTAAGAATGCCATCTCCAATGTTGGGCAAGTTGCGAAATCTTATGACTTTATATGTTATAATAAAAATCTTATGTAAGCGATTAATGATGGTGGTGTAAGGAAATGAACAAACGTTGGACAATTAGTAAAATAAAAGAGTTTGTTGAGAAGAATTCTGATAGTAAGTTACTAACTACGGAATATCACGGATTTTCTCAAAAGCTAGTATTTAAATGTGCATGTGGCAGCAATTTTGAAAAAACATTTACAAAGTTTAGAAATAATCACCAACGTAAATGTGACGTGTGCCAGCCTCCAAAAGAGTCACGTTAAGAATATTGGAAAAAACGAGGTGCCGATTTCAAGAAATGGAAATTGGCACTATTTTTATTTTGTAGATGGCATGACTGACCATTCAGATGGAAGTGGAATCATGATAGCATGACTGAACAATAATATTTAGCAATATGGTTTTTGTATAAACCCCGGAAAGGGAGAGATTGGATCAGTGGGCTTTGTTGTTGAAGTAAAGGGTGAGTTTAGTGGAACAAGGGTTATATTATTGATTCAGCGAATTTATAATGATGTACGTAAAAAAATGAGTCGCTTAGAGAGGGAAAAATATGATTTTTGAATATGAAATGAATTCAGAGACAAAGACGATAGAAAATCCAACACTTGAAACTATTTTAGAAAACCTAAATGAAATTAACCCCCGTAATAAGTCTTTTTTCATACTCACAAATGATTCAGGTGATTTTGTACAATGTGCTGGGGCAAAATTACGACTTACACTAGAATATAAACATTTACAGAAATTAAATGTTTTAGGACTAGAAAAGGAAAACAAGGAGGGAATTTCAATAAATTACAGTGGAGGGGCAATATCACTCCAAAGGAATGAAGTCTTAAATATCAATGATGCAATTAAGGTTTTCGAGAATTTTTATAAAGCAGGGAATATCCCGAATAGTTATATACTTCGTCAAGTAGAATTAGATTGAACCTGTTGAAATGCTTGTTAAGCTAAAGGGGGCTTTAATTGAAGAAGACCCTCTATGTTTCCAGGACTAAAAAAACCTTAAATTTAAAAAAGGCGTGTCGAAACTGTCATTAGTTTCCACGCCATTTTTGTTTTGAGAGCAGCACTTGGTTTTCAGACGTCTCTATTTACTTAACAGCAGCAACGCTATGCTCTTTTTGATAAGTTAATGCGGCATTTCCTAGTGTTTTAGCAGCGATTAGCATTGCTTTTTCATTGATATCAAATTTGGGGTGATGATGTGGGTATGGAACTTCCACACCTTCAGGCTTAGCACCGGTAAAGAAGAAAGATCCTTTCACGTGTTGTAAATAGTAGGCGAAATCTTCTCCTCCCATTTGTGGTTCGGCTTCTTCAATCACATTTACCTCTGCAATTTCTTTTGTGGCATTGACTAATAAATCTGTTTCTTCTTTATGATTCACTACAGCCGGGTAACCTCTATAGAAAGTGTAGTCATACGTAGCTCCATTTGTCATGCAAGTTCCTTTTAGTACTGTTTCAATCTCTTCTTCGATTTGGTCACGGACGTCTTCACTGAACGTTCGAACCGTTCCGATGAGACTTGCACTATCGGCAATGACGTTAAAAGCGTTTTTAGCTACGAAATTTCCTACAGATACAACCGCAGGTTCAACAGGATTTACGCGTCTGCTAACGATTTGCTGAAGATTCATGACAAACTGTGATCCAATGACAACTGAATCCTTTGTTTTATGAGGCTGTGCACCGTGTCCACCAGATCCGTTAATCGTCACTTCAAACCGATCAGCTGCGGCCATAATTGGACCAACTCGGTATTGGATGGTCCCTGTTGGCGCTGAAGCCCAAAGATGGGTACCGAAAATTGCATCGACTCCATTTAAACAACCGTCTTCAATCATAGTGATGGCTCCACCAGGTGCAAATTCTTCTGCATGCTGATGAATCATGACAACCGTTCCAGCTAGTTGATGCTTTAGCTTTAAAAATGCTTCAGATAAAACTAGTAGTGTCGCAGTATGTCCATCATGGCCACAGGCATGCATGACACCAGGTACTGTTGATTTATATTCCACATCCTTTTCATCCTGAATGGGAAGGGCGTCGAAATCAGCGCGTAGCGCAACGGTTGGCCCAGGAAGATCACCTTTAATAGTTGCAACAACCCCGTTCCCACCAACGCCAGTGCGAACGTCGACTCCAAGCTCTTTATAGAAATTAGCGATGTATTCCGCTGTTTTCACTTCTTTGTACGATAACTCAGGGTTCATATGTAGATATCTACGAATCTCCACCATTTTTGAGTAATTGGCTTCTAGTTCTTGAAAAAGGGATTGTAACAAGTGGATAACCTCCTAATGTTTATCAGATTTTTAAAAACATTTATACTATTACTATATCATTTTTTAGAGAAAGAATGTCTAGAAAGTGGTTCATTCTGTTAGCCATTCATTATATACTAAATGGGATGAGGAGGAATAAAATGGAGATTAGTAGAAAAATAGAAAATAGACGTGTGATATCAGTAAAGCTCCTGGCTACTTTAGCTAGCCTTATAGTATTCTGTTCGCTAGCATTTGTGATTCATTCGAGCGGTGGTTTGTCACTTGATAATCGTATAGTTGAGTGGGCAGAACAATCAATTACAGGAAGCCTGTATAGTTTCATTTCCTTATTTACGAATCTTGGGCATAAGCTAGTGGTCATCACAATCGGTATAATTTCCTTGATTATTTTATGGTGGAAAACAAGAGATTACATAGGAATGGTGACTTTGGCAGTCGTATTAATTGGTAGTAATGAACTGTTCCAAATTCTAAAAGGCATTTTCTTAAGGGAGCGTCCTATCCTAGATCCTGCTATAGATGCGTTAGGGTATAGTTTCCCAAGTGGACATGCCACTGTTTCCATGGCTTTTTATGGAATGATCCTATACTTAATTAGTAAGCACATGACGTCTTCGACTGTGAAAACTGGAGTTTTGATATCCCTTGGCTTGTATATATTTCTTATTGGGGTAAGTCGAATCTTACTCAGAGCACACTATCTTACAGATGTTATAGCTGGTTTTGCTATTGGTTTTATATACTTAATGATTTGTATATTTTTATACGAAAAAATGACAGAACGGATAGGCGTTACCAAAAAGAAAAAGAGCGAACTTACTTTTTAAAAGTAGGTTTGCTCTTTTTGGTTTGTAAAAAGTGTACTACTATTCGTTATATAGCCTCTGTTGTCGTTGAATCTACAGTATCTGGGTCAATGGTAGAAGAGGCACTAATTCCGTTATTAGTAGCAACCGAAAATCCTGTGTTAAAACTTCCCGAACCGGTTATGGTTTTACCCGTGCTAGTAGGTGAAGCATTTTGTGTAGCTCCTGTTATGATTCCTTCATTGCTATTAAAGATAACGGGCCCAAGTATTAAGTTAAACATATATACAACTCCTTTTTCCATAGTATATGGCAAGAGGAAGGAGCATGTACCGGCTCTTTATTAACTTGGCTGAACTCTTTGTACGAAATTTTATGAACTAGGGACATGTATACTAAACATAATAAACGAACGATTCATAGGATATATGGACTACTAAATATAAGAGGAGGGATTTGATATGTTTCCAAATAGACGTTATTTTCCGCCACCTTATCCCCCTAGACCACAGGGAGGAAATGCTCAGCCGGGAAAAAAAACAAACTTATTCTCTTATTATCAAACACCAGATGGGGGCATTGACTTTAAGAAGATTGATGGTACTGCGAAGCAAATGAAAAAATTAATGGACCAGGTTAGCCCAGTTCTTACAAAATTCCTAAATGGAAAGTGAAATTAAAGAAAGAAAGGAAAGCTGTTTAATGAAACAGCTTTCCTTTTTACGTGAAGAATTTATTTTTTGCCAAGCATCTTAGAAATAGTCGATGCGTCAATTTTTTGTTTATTATTGACAAGAGTTTCTACTATTTTATCTTCTAATTGTTTCGGCACATTTTTATTAGCCATTTGAGCTAAATCTTTTACTAGATTTCTAATGGTCTTCTCATCTTGTAAATTGGCACCATTCAGGGATTGAGCTACCTTCATGATATCCTGCATTTTCACTCCAGTTTTTTTCTCGATCCCTTTAAACATATCACTCATGCTGTTCCCTCCTTATTAAGGTGTTGTTGTATTATATGTATTTGAAGGAGGGTTTGTTTGTACATTTTTCGTTATTAGTAAAACGGCCTAGAGGCCAAAATATTTGATTTGACCTCTAGGGTTTCACTTAATAAATTAGTAGCTTACATAAGAAGTACCTACAATAATTAGTAGGATGAACAATACAACGATAAGCGCAAATCCAGCACCATATCCACCACTCATAGATCACACCTCCAATTAAAAGGTTAATACATCTTATGTAGGGGTGTTTAAAAGAGAAACGGACAATAAACTAAAAAAGTAAATTTTGGTTTTTTCCACTATAGCCTTATGAAAAGTCGTGTCCGACCGATAATTACAATAAAGGACACGATTCGACATTTTATACTTGGATGTCTACAATTCAGAGCAATTCTGAAAATAACTACTCTGAATTTACTATAATATTTTTAGATGTGACAGATTAGTGGTCGTTTGGGAGGGGAATATTGATGCCATTATTAGAGAACAATACCAGATTCACGATTAATAATATGGAGCAATATGATGAGGTTTGTGTTCAATTAAATAAGCAATTGACCATACTTCACTCCACCTCCCAACAATTCTCAACAAAAGTTGCCTTATATGAAGCAGTTCACAATGCAATGGAGCATGGAGATTTCCCAATTTCAATTCAATTTGTTACTCAACCTAATGATGTTACGATTACAGTGAGAGACCAGGGAGAAGGCTTCTTAGTCAGCAAAAAAATAAATCTAATCCAAAAACAAGGGTTAGATCAGCTACTGGACGAACAAAAGTTTTCTACCCGCGGCCGAGGAATCTATATGATGTGTAAGATGGTAAGTCAGGTAGTATTTAATGACAAGGGAAATGAAGTTTCTTTAATCATAAAAGAAGTGTAAAAACCATACTAGCTATGTATGGTTTTTTATTTTATATACAGGAGGTAACCAAAGCTCAGTTCGTTCTAACTCTCCTGCTAGTTGGAATAGTATGTCTTCTTTACCTTTTGGAGCGATAAATTGAACACCACAAGGAAGTCCGTCCTTTGTTAGATGAAGTGGTGCAGACATTGCAGGTTGTCCAGTTAAATTAGCAAGTTGAGTAAAGGGGGTTCGTCTTAAGCTATTCTCTACAATCTGATTAATCATTCCTGCTTTTTTTAAAAGTCCGGCCCAACCTAGCCTTCCAACAAGTTCAATCAGTACTTTCTCAAAGCCTGTAGAATTCAACTCTCCTATTTTAGAGGGTGGAAAAGCGGTTGTTGGAGTCAAATATAAATCATATTGTTGATGGAATTCCTCCATCTGGTATGAAGCTCTGTCCCATTCTTGGATGCTTAGCACAAACTCCTCAGCTGTAGTTACTCTTCCTAATAATCCTAGTAGCCAAGTGGTAGGTTCAACATCTCCAAATCTAGTAGTTCGTCCCAATAATTCTTCCATTCCACGAAGGCTAGCAGCAACTTCACCGAAGTACATGTGAATATAGCTCTTTGCAATTTTAGCTCCATCGACAGGAGCATCTTTTTCCTCAACATGATGTCCCATCTCTTCAAGAAGCTTGGCTGTTTTTAGGACGGCCTCTTTGCATTCTGCATCAACGTCACTACCAATAGGTGACTGTGTGGAATAAGCAATGGTTAGGGGCTTGCCCATAGGTTTATTCATTATTTCTAAGTATGACTGGTCAAAGGGAATGGCTTGATAGGCTGCTCCTCTTTCGGTTGTTTTGAGCTCGTCTAACATTGCTGCACTATCCCTGACTGTTCGAGAGAGAACATGATCAACGGATGCCCCTTGCCAGTTACGCCCATAGGAAGGTCCAACTGGGGTTCTTCCACGGGTGGGTTTTAGACCAAATATTCCACAAAATGCTGCGGGTATTCGAATGGATCCACCGCCATCATTGGCCCCGGCAATGGGAACCATACCTACTGATACTGCTGCCGCTGAACCACCACTTGACCCACCAGGAGTATAGTCAACATTCCACGGATTGCGGGTAGGACCATGTAGTGCTGGCTCAGTGATACCCATTAAAGCGAATTCAGGGATATTCGTCTGCCCTAAAATGGCTACCCCTGAAGACTTTAATTTTTTGACAAATGATGAATCTACTTTCCCTTTATAATGCTGATACACTCTTGAACCAGATGTAATGGTTTCTCCACTCACTTCTTGTTGTAAATGATCCTTTAATAGAACAGGAACTCCTTCAAATCTACCAGATTCTACTGACCTAGGAACTCTACCGTCTCCATAGAACTTGTTGTTAACAGCATTTAGTGCTCCATTATGACTTTCAATCTCTTGAATGGCAGCTTGAAGGACTTCTTCTTTCGTTACTTCCTTGTTCCTAATGAGTGTAGCCAATCCTAATCCGTCATAATCTTTATAGACAAAGGTCATACAGTCGCCTCCCTTTTCATATATTTATCTGATTATTCTAATTATATATCATAAAGTGTGATTAAGAAGTATTACTTGAATTTTTATAAGATTAGTATTTACTTAAAGTAATAGAATTTAGAGTAGAATATTAATAAGTAAGGAGACCACTATCATGATTAAAGCTGTAATATTCGATTTTGATGGACTGATTGTGGACACAGAAACAGTTTGGTTTCACGCATATAAGGAAGCTTTTGCAGAGTATGATTGTGATCTGCAAGTTCATGATTTTGCTTTGTGTATCGGAACAACAGACGATGTGTTGTTTGAAAGAATGTCTGGCCTAACTTCACAGCCCATTGATCGTCACCTCATTAACCAAAAAGTACATGCTTTGTATGAAAATGAAATGGAGAAACTGCAGCTAAGAGATGGTGTTTTAGACTATTTGAAGATAGCCAAACAGAAGGGGTTGAAAATTGGGTTAGCTTCAAGCTCCAGTCGAAAATGGGTAGAAAGTTTTCTTAATAAATTTGAAATCAAGGGTTACTTTGACATTATCAGAACGTCAGATGATGTGAAAATGGTCAAGCCAGATCCTGAACTATATTTTCAAGCAATTGAAGGACTTAACGTAAAGGCAAATGATACTGTAGTGTTTGAAGATTCAAAGAATGGCTTAGTTGCAGCACTTAAAGCAGGGCTACATTGTGTAGTTGTACCAAACCCAGTTACTAAATTGATTAAATTTGAAGGACATATACACCGAATTGAATCCATGTCCTACATCGGGTTCGAACAATTACTGCTCCAGTTGGAAGAAAAAATGATTAAGTAAAATGAGACTAAATAATGATAGAAGCCCTAAATCAGGTAGTTTTGATTTAGGGCTTTATTTTTTGACTGTATAAGGAGAGGTTGATGAGTTTAATTTTGCATGGTTACATAGTCAAAGTCGCAAGAAAAGAGTCTCAAGTCGCAAGAAAAACCAGGAAACCAGCAAGTAAATAGATTGTACTCGCAAGAAAAATTCGAAGTCGCAAGAAACTAGGGCCAAGTCGCAAGAAAAATTGTTGAACCAGCAAGAAAATAGGTTGAACTCGCAAGAAAAAACAAAGTCGCAAGAAACCAGGTCCAAGTCGCAAGAAAAACCAGGAAACCAGCAAGTAAATAGCTCGAACTCGCAAGAAAAGCACAATGCCGCAAGAATCCAGGTCCAAGTCGCAAGAAAAACCAGGAAACCAGCAAGTAAATAGCTCGAACTCGCAAGAAAAATGCGAAGTCGCAAGAAACTAGGGCCAAGTCGCAAGAAAAACGAGGAAACCAGCAAGTAAATAGCTCGAACTCGCAAGAAAAAAATAAAGCCGCAAGAAACCAGGTCCAAGTCGCAAGAAAAACCAGGAAACCAGCAAGTAAATAGCTCGAACTCGCAAGAAAAATACGTCTAAAAAAGCTTTTCAAAAACGACCAGACACCTATTTAAAACAAAAAAGCAGGGAGTTTTTCAACTTAGACCCCCTGCGTTTTACATATTCTATTTTAATACATCATGGTCAACGTAACGTTCGCCATTTAATTCGCTAATAATATTAATGGCAACGGAAGCACCATTCCCAGCCGTAATGATTGTATGGACACTCACCCCAGCAACAGTTCCAGCAGCCCAGATGCCGTCTATATTTGTTTTACCATTTGGGTCTACTTCAATAATAGATTTGATTCTAGGCTCCGTACCAGCTACCACGTTTATCCCAACTTTTTCAGCTAGGTCAGTAAGTGCTCCGGTTGCAAATAGGACATGCTTCGTCTCATACGTTCCGTTTTCTGTTTTCACAGAAAATCCATTATCAAGAGAAGTTACACCTACAACAGTTTCCTCTTTAAATTCTGCGCCAAACTTAGTTGCTTGCTTTTTACCAGTTTCAATCAGGTCAGGGCCAGCAATTTCACTAACACCATAATGATTTTCTACCCAAGCACGATTAGTCATGCTCTTTCCATTTTCAAATACGATTGTTTGTTTACCTGCTTTTGCTGCAAATATAGCAGCACTTGTTCCAGCAGGGCCGCCACCTAAAACTATGATATCGTACATATGATGTAAACCTCCAATTTGATTTTTTTATATAAAATATAAATAGTAAATAGTAAATAGCCTATTTATATCAATATAGCGTAAAGGTTGTTGTAGCAACTAAATAAACAAAAGAAAAAGCTTATAAAAGCTTTTCTACATTTTTGTTCATTCTACCAAGGAGGTTTTCTAACTGAAGTAGTTCTTCTTTGGTGAAACCACTACACACAATATCATTAAACTCCTCAGCAATCGGAATGATTTGTTCTCCTAACTCTTTACCCTTTTCTGTAAGAAATAAACGTACAGAGCGACGATCATTAGGGCAATTTAATCGTTGAATAAACCCTTTGCTTTCAAGATTCGAAGCCATTCTGGCAATATTAGTTTTGTCCTTGTTTAAACTCTCCACTAATTGGTTCTGAGTTAGCCCATCTTTCTCCCAGAGCAGCATCATGATCAAATTTTGTTCAGGAGCTAGATTAAAGGGCTCGAGCTTTGCCTTTATAAAGCTTGTAAGGTTTAGGTCGGTCTTATGTAACTTAATACTAATATAATCATGAAACGATAACTTCAAGCCAATCCCTCACCCTAGTAAAATTAGTTGCTATACATACAATTTATTATAGAAAATGGATTACTTAGTGTCAATGTAAGGTATATGCTTACAAATAACAAAACCACCTAAATAGGTGGTTTAATGAGGGCTATTTCACCAGCTCATCTCGATCAGCTGCTAAAGGTGGTTGCTCAAACCATCCCTTTTTAATCAGGAGCTTAGCCCCGTCATCTGAGAATTTTCCAACTTCGGCGACAAGCCTTGCGATATCTGAACTGATATCGTAGCGATACGTACCTGCAAGAGAAAGTCCGTAGTTAATTAAGCTCCCACCGTTTGCCAAGGAAACATGAAACAACATTAACTTTTCAGAAAAGGGAGCCTCTCTTGACTCTAACACTTCCGGATCCCAAAGTTGTGGGGAAGGTAGATTATCTTTAGTCAGTAAGTCCTGTAAGATCGTAATGTTCTTCTGTGAAATATCTCTGCCGCGAATCATGTATTGTTTAATGTCCTTGCTAGTGACTACTTGACTAAATCCCATCATAATAGATTTTCCTAGCTGGTTGGAATCTAAGCCTACATACATGGCCGTAATTTCGGTGGATGCCATTGGGCGCTGTTTGCCGACAGCCTTATGTAAGAAATCTTTATTCTCAACATATTCTGACGTCTTAGGAATAGGGATGAACGGTGCGCGAATAATAAGACCTTTGGCTAGCATAGCGTTAACCGCATCTTGATATAGTTCGCTTATGTCATCAATACATTCATCGAAATATTTTCTAATATCCTCCCTAAAGGATACCGTCAATGCATTAGCTAATAAAATCAGATTGATTCTAGAAAGTTCTTTTAAATAAAATAGATAAAATTTATCTGAGAATAATCTAGGTGCCCCTTTAGTCACATCATTTTCCGTAAATCCAATAGGTGTTGGAAATTGTTCTTGAGAGAATATTTTCTTTAATTTTGAAATATGTTTTTCTGCAATGGTCTGAGCTTTTTCAACCAATTCTTTGATTCGTTGATCTTCCACATTCTCAAGGTAGTGTGTGTACACGCAGTTCGTTAAGGTTTCTCCTATATAATTCCTCCATAACTCACCTTGTTCAGTAGCAGTTAGTGTAATATTACGGCCATCGCTAGTAGTCAACTTATGATCCTCCCTGCTGTATTCGTTATCGCTTATTTTTTTCGAAAAGGTCGTTTTTATACAAGGATTCAATATGTAAAATGGGATAAGTATTAGATGCTTATCCCCATTTTTTTCTTACCTACGATCTACCAATGGAAATATCTGACCTCGTATTTCTCCACCTAAGTTTTGTTCCGTATGTGCGTTTACGTAAGTCAAACCTTCTCTCATTAGGTCCAACAGGTCACTAACATTCCGGACACCAACGTTGTTAGCTACAATATCATCGTCGGTGATCGTACCTGTCACGACGCCTCTCCTTGTTGTAATTCCTTCTTGTTCTGCAAGTGTGTCTAAATCAGCTCCAAATAAAAATGCAAGAACTGGTCCATTTTCATCTGGTGCTCCGAAGTGAATATGAGCTTGAATGAAGTTTTCAATATTTTCAACTTTTAATAAAAATTTCAATCTGGTTCCCCGACGATCTGCCGCAAACTTGGCAACACCAAATGCATCTGAATCGACGGGAGGAACTTCATTTCTACCTCTTAGTCTAGCAGCAAAAAATTCGGCCATGTTCACACCTCCTACTGTAAGATACTGTATACTATTCAGTTACGCTCATAAGGTATAGGTGGAAAGACCAAGCTATTAAAAATATGCGTAAAGGATGCTTAGTAGCTCCATTCTTAGAAATGACGTTTGAGGCTGAAAGGGCAATAGTGGTAGAGTGGCTATCCTTGGTCCAAATCATAGGACTTTAGCGGGGCAGACTCAGTCGTTGCCAACTAAAGTGATAAAAGGAAATTCCATACATTTGTTGAATATCTGTAAAAGGTAATACAGTATATCCAAAAGACGGGGAGAGGTAGTCGTGGAATTAGCCAGAGCGAATCCAACGATCATTGAGAAAAGTATAGAAAGTGACATAAAGCCAATTTTGGATTGGTTCGAGACAAAGAAGGACATATTCTATAAGTTTGCCTTGTTCTATCTTGAAGATTCTAGTGAGATACGAGAAGTTTTTTATCGAGTGATCGTTAACATATACAGAGAAAGTCGTCAATTAAAAAAGGATGTTCCTCTTGAAAACCGGATTGCATCTACTTTCTTCGAAGAATGCAAGAAATCTTCGAACCCTCTTTCAGGTGCTGTGGAAGATAAAGAAGTTACGAAATTGAACCAATTAGATGATGTCTATAAAGATTCCATTCTACTAAAATATGTTTTACAACGATCACATGATGAAATGTCTTATATCCTTCAAATGCCCGTTGAAACTATAAAGTCCAATTTATACACAGGTATTGAAGTACTTCAAGATGAAAAAGAAGAAAGTTCTCCAAACGAAGAATGTAGAACCTATCAAAATCGGTTTGTTGATTACGTAGACATGACGTTGAATAGAGAAGACCAGGTAGATCTAGAGATACATTTATATCACTGTAAAGCTTGTAACAACATGTTGTACTCCTTTCAGAATGCTTTTCTAAGCCTCTTAGAAGAGTTAGATTTAATCGTGATGCCTCCTACTTTTATGACGGATATAAAGGAACGACTAGAGGAATTCGAAAAGGAAAGAGAACAGGTAAAAAAGAAGAAATTTATCGCCAAGTCAGTTGTAGCTGCATGTTTAGCTGTAGCTATATTGATAGGTTTTGTGACAAATGGCTTCTCATACCTCTATTATACTTGGTTAGGGTGGAACCAATTAGAAAATGAAGAGATACTAAATTACTTAAAAAGTGGTGTAGGAGAACCGTTGAATCTTGAAGCTGAAAAAAATGGGATCAAGATAAAAATTAAGACGGCGATTGCAGATGAATATCAAACACTTATTTATTACGAAATAGAAGATACGAACGAGGACCCTAAACAATATGCGATAAATATGTATGAGGGAGTAACAGTTTTAAATGAGAACAGCATATTAAATAATCAAGCTGATCCTATGAATAGGTTTGGATTTGAATTAGAAACATCAGAAAAAAAGGGGGATAATGTGTACAACGGAGTACTTTCCCTATTACCACTTAAAGAGGAAAGTGGAACTATTAAACTAGAAATTTCAAAGTTAACTGAAATGAAGGAAAATCCAAATGATAATATCTTTCACTTCAATCAATTAGAACAAGTTGAAGTCGAATGGAGTTTTGATATTCCTGTCGCGAAACAGGCATCCATCGAGCAGGTCATAGATAAGGAAATTAATATAGACGGAATTCCAGTTACACTCGAAAAAGTTTATTTTGCGCCAACTGTGACCATGCTTCAATACAAATATCGAACAGATGATAGAAATAGATACCTTCAAAATATTAATATTGATTACCTGGAAATAGGGGATAAGAAATCACCAGCTCATTATTTTCATTCCATGCCTATTCATAATGATTCTTTCTTAAAAAGCTTCGATACTCTTTATTTTGAACAATCAAAAGAAATGAACGTTCACTTTAGCTCTATCTATTATCATGTAAATGATCATGTTTCCTTTCCTTTTGATGCGAAAGGAACGTTTCCTCAAACCGTTGAATATCTAGGAACCTCTATTACTTTTGAGGAAATAAAAATGGGCGATCAGACTAAATTAATTCTTACTGATGCACCACCACAAGACAGAGTGTATGAATCCTTGCATTTTGAGTTTAAGACGGATAATGAAAGCGACTTTATCTACGCTAATTATCTTTCAACAGATGAAGTGTTAATAGATAGAGAGGGGAAACAATATAAACCAAGTGAGTATAATTACTATCATTCAAGAACTGAACCTCCAAGATACTACACATTAAGATATGAAGTAGAGATATTCAAGGAGAATTCAGAAGAAGCAGTTATTCCTACTAAGTTTATTATCAACGGCTACAGCTATACAAAATACCTAGATGAAAATGTTAACATCCAGTTAGATTAAGAAAACTCATGGACTAACCATCCATGAGTTTTCTTTGTCTGTATATGATATTGGGGGATCATATCAGTCCTTACTATATCTTATGCTGTAAAATTCCCATCATAACTTAACATGATAGAAGATTTTACTCCTTCTAGACTTTATATATTATTAATAAAGCTCATCGTTTTCTTTCACACGAACAACATAGGTCACTTCATAATCAACTCCTGGCATGACAGACTAAGAGTGTCACTATGTATTTGCTAATGAAATTTTTTTAGTCTACTATAAAAATTATAATAGATAAGTATCATTACAATAAAAGTGAGGGTGAGGAAGATGAAACAACAAATTAGAGGGTACGTTGGTACATACACAAAAGGTGAGAGTAAAGGAATCTACTCATTTATTCTAGATACAGAAAAAGCGCAACTTAGTGATGCAAAGCTAGTAGCAGAGCTTGAAAATCCAACGTATGTAACGGTTAGTCATGACAATCAGTATTTATTTTCTGTAGTGAAAGAGGGAGACAAAGGTGGAGCAGCTGCGTATTCCATCCATGCCCAAACGGGTGAATTAGAGTTTCTAAACAGCCTTGTTGACACTGGGGCATCACCTTGTCATGTTAGTGTTGACCTTGCTAACCAAAATGTGGTGACAGCCAATTATCATAAAGGCACTGTTGATTTATACACGATTGATGCTACGGATGGAAGTATACAATCCCTTGTTTCCTCGAGCCAGCTAGTAGGTTCAGGTCCAAACAAAGAGAGACAAGAAAAACCACATACACACTACTCAGGATATACACCGGATGGAAAATATGTAGTTGTCGTAGATCTTGGAATCGATCAAATTCTTACATATGAAATAAAGAATAGATCTTTAGTTGAAGTTCAAAGCTTAACTGTTCAACCGGGAAGTGGACCGAGACATCTTGAGTTCCATCCTAACGGAAAGTTCGCTTATGTCATGACAGAATTAAGTTCAGAAGTTATCGCTCTTTCTTATAATTCGGCGGAGGGTAAGTTTACTGAGCTTCAATCAATTTCAACCATTCCTTCAAATTTTACAGAGAATAACCAAGGGGCAGCTATTCACCTTTCTTCGGATGGTCATTTTGTTTATGTTTCGAATCGGGGTCATAACAGTATTGCAACTTTTAAAGTAGAACAAGATACAGGAGAATTAACATTTGTTGAGCATACTTCCACTGAAGGAGATTGGCCAAGAGACTTTACGCTCGACCCAACTGAACAATATGTTGTGGTAGCGAATCAAGAAACAAGCAATCTTGTGTTATATAAACGTGATGAAACTACTGGAAAATTAACACTTACTGACTCAAGTCTATCAATCCCATATCCGGTTTGTGTAAAGTTTTTACAAGGATAAAAGTGAGTGGAAAATAGTAAAAAAAGTAATAAAAGTCAGCAGATTTACTGTTGGCTTTTATTACGTGAAGAGATATAATGAGTTCCAATTAGAACGTTAGCTTGATAAAGAGTTAGGTGGTCTACATGGAAAACAAATTTACGTTATATGTCATGAGGCATGGTGAAACGTATCTGAATAGATACCAGAGAATGCAAGGATGGGCTGACAGTCCTTTAACAGAAGAAGGTAAGCAAGTTGCAATAGAAGCGGGAAAAAAACTTGAGGATGTTCGTTTTGACCGAGTGTATACCAGTGACTCAGGAAGAACGGTGGAAACAGCCGAAGTAGTCCTACAGCAAAACCAATATCGTGATAACTTGTCAATCCAAAGAAGAAAAGAATTTAGGGAAACCTTTTTTGGAAGTTTTGAAGGGGAAAAGAATGATGTAGTGTGGAATAAGCTGGCTAAGGACAACGGGTTTCATAGCATGAAAGAAGTATTCAAACACCACAACATTGAAGAACTATCAAACCTAATAAAAAAATCCGATCCTCTTCATCATGCAGAAAATTATACTGAAATCTGGACACGTGTGGAAAAAGGTCTTCAAGCCCTTGTAGAAGAAAACAAAGGTGGCGGAAATATACTTCTTGTTACTCATGGTGTAACAATTAGACATATTCTAGAAAAGTTTTCAAAGGATTTGGACTTAACGACTGATATAAAAAATTGTAGTGTGTCTATATTAGAGTATAATAATGGGAATTTTCAAGTTACTTCTTTCAATCAATAATCAATAGATCTTGGATTGTTGGTTGTTTGTTGGAAAACAAGCAAGCGAACCAACGTCCTAGTCTATTCGCTTGCTTTTTAAAAGACGAAATGTCTATATGAAAACTAGTAAGAGTAAGTCCGATTTTTTTTTCAAAAGTAAGTACATAACAATAGGATCTATAAAAGAGATATCAAATACCCGCCAACAGCACCAATTACAACAATCACCCATGGAGGTAGCTTCCAGAAAACTAACATACTAAATAAGATGGCCGCAAAGGCGAAGTCAAATGCAGTTAAAATAGAACTGGTCCAAATCGGATGATAAAGAGCTGCGATTAAAATTCCTACTACCGCTGCGTTTATACCCATTAGTGCTCCTTTAATAGTTGGATTGCGACGAATTGTATTCCAAAAAGGAAGCGCTCCAAAAATGAGTAGAAACGCAGGTAGAAAGATAGCAACTGTCGCAAGCAATCCACCTTGCCAGCCGTTAATGACGGCTCCAATATATGCGGCGAATGTGAATAAGGGTCCTGGAACGGCCTGAGCAGCGCCATAACCAGCGAGAAATTGCTCTTCATTCAACGAGCCAGTTGGTACAAATTCTCGTTCAAGAAGAGGTAACACCACATGCCCGCCTCCAAATACAAGAGATCCTGAGCGATAAAAACTATCAAACATGGCTACCCAGCTGTAATCGGTTATTCCTCTTAAAATCGGTAATAGGATCAGTAGCCCGAAAAAGAGAGCTAAACAAATGGCTGCAAAGCGATGTGAAATGGGGAAGTTCATTTCAATATGTTCTTCCAGCTTGTTGTGGTTACGGTATAAGGCAAAACCTATTATACCGGCTAATAGGATGATGGCAATTTGGGTGAAAGTAGTTTGCCATAATAATGATAAAACAACTGCGATTAAAGCAATTGTTTTTCTTGAAACATCAGGAGTTAGGTTTTTTGCCATACCTAGAATTGCGTTTGTAACGACTACCACTGCAACAATTTTTAACCCATGAATCCATCCAGCTTTCGAAAATTCAATATGATTTAGTATTGCGGCAAAGACAATGAGAGCTATAACAGACGGTAACGTAAAACCGATAAATGAGACAATCCCACCAAGAACTCCAGCACGTATGACACCAATGCCAATTCCAACTTGGCTACTAGCTGGACCGGGGAGAAATTGACACAAGGCTACCAAATCGGCATATGCTTTCTCATCGAGCCATTTTCTTCTTCTAATGTATTCATCATGAAAATACCCTAAGTGTGCGGTAGGTCCTCCAAATGAAGATAACCCAAGCCTAGTAGAGACAATTAGAATTTCTAATAGTAAAATTAGTTTATTTTCATTGTGTTTCTCCATAACTTTTCAAGGTTCCCCCTATAAATCACTGAGTTTATGTAAGAATAATATAATCGTAACTATAACAATCGCTCTTATCTAAATCAATACATGCATAATTACTCATCACTCGTAAAGAACTTATAATATGTTCATTTTTTCAAATATTACCTATTAATAGGTCAAAATAATTAGTACAATATAGGGGAAGATAGGAAAACGGAGGTGAAGATTTACATATGGAAAATAAACCACTTCATTATGACGGAAGTATTCAAAACACCGAGACCTCTGAAAATAGTTATGGATCTGAACCATTTAAGCTAACAGATGAAATGAGATTAAACATTAGCGGTAACCCTTTTTTTAGTGAGAGTAAAGAATAGACAATTTAGAGGACGCCTTTTGGCGTTCTTTTATTATGTTTTTTATACCTAAAGCAATCAAATTAAATCAGTATGAAAGCAATCGTTATAGATAAAACTAAACTACACAATCTATAGCGAAAGGGTTGATCTGCCCATGACTACAGTATTATATATAACAGCACATCCTCATGATGACACTCAATCATATAGTATGGCTGTGGGAAAAGCGTTTATGGATACATATAAGGAGAAGAATCCAGACCATAAGATTATCAATGTTGATCTTTATAAAGAGTATATTCCGGAGATTGATGTTGATGTTTTTAGTGGATGGGGGAAGCTGCGTTCAGGTCAAGCATTTGAACAGCTTTCTGAAGAAGAAAAGGGCAAGGTAGGAAGACTATCTGAGCTATGTGAACAATTTATTGCTGCAGACAAGTATGTATTTGTGACACCTCTATGGAACTTTTTATTCCCACCTGTTCTAAAGGCTTATATAGATTCAGTGGCAGTTGCAGGTAAGACATTTAAATATACAGAACAAGGTCCAGTTGGGCTTTTAACTGACAGGAAGGCCCTTCATATTCAAGCTAGAGGTGGAATTTACTCGGAAGGACCAGCAGCACAACTAGAAATGGGTCACCGATACTTACATATCATTATGCAATTCTTCGGGGTTCCATCTTTTGAGGGCTTATTTGTAGAAGGGCATGCCGCTATGCCAGATAAATCGGACGAAATTAAAGCAAATGCTATAGCAAGAGCAAAGGATCTAGCTCATATTTTCTAGTATGAATATGTAAAAAAATGCGATCCTTCCAGGACCGCATTTTTTAGGCATATTCTTTTCTAAGTTGATCTCGCTTTATGTGAATAAGAGCTCGTTAATATACGTTTAGATTAGCTAGCTCTCTAGATGTAAAATACCATGACAGTAATATTCAATTTTTCAAATCAACTCAAAGACAGCATATCTCTAAGAGAGGAATCATACATGAAGAAAAAAACTATTCCATTTATTGTACTAACAATCATTCATGGTTTTTTTCTACTTTTAGCTTTTGTAAAGAAAGGTAATAAAACATTTCTTGTATTGAATGTTAGTATTGGAATAGCTTATATTTTTGAGTACTTTGTACTAAATGTCTTAAAAATGTATTTTTATTATCCGAAGGTGTTTAAAGTTAAATGGATTGATTCAGTTTTTGGTGCTTTATTATCTCAGTCATTATTTATTCCAATTGCTAGCACGTTAATTGTATTATTTAAGGTGGGTTGGAAGGGAAGAATCCTAGTTGCACTTATATATGGAGTGATAGAAAGGTTGTTCATTAGTTGGGGAGTATTTCGAAACTTTACTTGGAGTACTTTGTTAACTATTACAACAATGCCTCTTTATTTTAATCAAGTAAAAAAATGGTGGAGAGATATAGAGCAAGGCCATCCATTAAAACTAAAAGTCTCCGTGTTCTTAAGTTATTGGATCAATTATACGAATATACTTTATTTTAGTTTGGCACTTTTAAATAAGTATCGATTCCGAATAGGTATCTTACGTGATCAATATTGGGAGCACTTTATTTTGGTACCTATTTATACATTAATAGTAGGCACCATAGGAACTATAAGTACCATTTATTTTCGGAACCCATTAAAAATCATTTGCCTATTACTTTTGCACTTGTTAGATCGATTTCTATATAAATGGAAGCTAATAAGACCGTCAAGTAACAAAGACCTGTACCTTCTGATACCAATACATGCTTCTATGCTTCTACTAGGCGAATATTTTTTTCGTTCAATCAAGAAAATGGCCCGATAAGATTGATTCTTACCGGGCTTTTCCATTTAGTTTTCCTGAATTTCTTTACGATTTTTCTTCAGCATCTTTGACAATACTTCATAAACTAGAGGTACGATGATCAAGGTTAATAAGGTTGAACTTGTTAAACCACCAATAACGGTAATACCAAGTCCCTTCGAGATTAAACCGCCACCACCAGAACCAACCGCTAATGGAATTAATGCACCAATTGTAGCGATAGCAGTCATTAGGATTGGACGTAGTCGAGTGGCCCCAGCTTCTAAAATAGCTTCTCGTAAATTCATACCTTCGTGTTCCATATGAATAATTCGATCTACAAGTACGATAGCGTTTGTTACAACAATACCAATTAACATGAGTAGACCCATCATAACCGGAACTGAAATAGTTTCCCCAGCAATTAATAGACCAACAAATGATCCAATTACGGCAAATGGTAAAGAGAATAGAATAGCAAACGGTGCCGTACCTTCACCAAATGTGACAACTAAGATAAAGTAAACAATCGCAATGGCTGCGAGCATCGCAAGCCCGAGCTGAGTAAAGGTCTCGTTCATGTCTGCTGCGACACCTGCAACATCGACCTTCACACCAGATGGTAGATCTAATTCATCAATGGCTTTATCTAGTTCGGTTGTTGCTTTTGAAATATCATCTTCAATAACTGTTCCTGAAACAGAAGCATAATATTGACCTTCACTTCTTGCTAATGTGTTCAGTGTTGTACCTTTCTCCACTGTGACAATTTCAGATAGAGGAATCGTGGTACCTAAAGCAGTAGGCACTTCTTTAGCTAATATATCATCAACCGATTTCGGTTGTTCTGCCTGTTCTTGTTGAATGATGACCTCAAGTTCATTTCCGTCTTTTTCAACTGTTGTTAGTACATTCTCTGTCCGGTCCGGACTTAACATCATGACAATTTGTCCCGTTGTTAAACCATATGGTAAGAGCTTATCTTGCTCCACCTTGAATGTATGTTCCACATACGCTTCCTCTGCACTTGAGGTAACATCTTCAATTCCCTCGTTGTCTTTCATCACATCTTCAACCATTTTAACTGCTTCATTTAATTGATCTAAATTTTCACTATAAAAGCTGTAGCTAACTTCATTTGAAGACATATTGCCGCCGCCACCGAAGTTTTGGCTCTTCCATTCACCGGATTGACCAAGATTTGTGACATACTCTTCAATTTCTGCACGTACTTCTTGGAAGTTTTCCATATCAGGGTCAAAGATCAGATACATTAATCCGCCACCTGCTCCACCACCCATCATGGCAGTCATTTGATCCGCTTCTTCTGAAATAGAAAGTTGGACAATATTGATATCATCACGTTTTAGCATTTTTTCTTCAACCACTTCAACATTTGCTAGTGTTTCTTCTTTTAACTCGCCAGCAGCAGGTGTGTAAGTCAAATACATCACCTTATCTTCTTCACTACCCATAAAGCTAAAGCCAATCAGTGGAGTCAGTGCTAAGCTTCCAACTAGTAGGATAACTGAAATAAGTGAAGTGATAATCTTATGATTCAAGGTCCAATCCAGAACTTTTTTGTACAAATTAGATAAGCTTCCATCTTCTTTATGACTGCTTTCCGTCTTTTCACTATATAGTTTTTTCTTAAATAAGAAATGTGCTAAAGCTGGTACGATGGTAATCGCGACTAGTAATGAAGCACCTAGTGCAAACGTCATCGTTAAAGCAAATGGTGTGAATAGCTCACCAACCATACCACCAACAAAAATTAATGGTGCGAATACTGCTACAGTTACTAATGTAGAAGAAAGGATTGGTTTAAACATTTCGATCGTTGCTTCTCTAATTAGAGCACGACCTGTTAATTTTTCCTCTTTTAGATGTAATCGTCGATAAATATTTTCAACTACGACAATGGAATCATCGATGACACGTCCAATCGCAACGGTAACCGCACCAAGTGTCATAATATTTAACGTAATCTCCATCCAATGTAATAGAAGAAATGCCATAAAGATAGAGACCGGAATTGATATGATTGAAATGATAGTAGATTTAAAGTCACGTAAGAATAATAGAATGATTAATACTGCGATTAAACCACCAAATAGAGCTTTTTCAACCATTGTTGAGACCGACTTTTCGATAGGTTCTGCTTGGTCTAGAGATACATCGATGACGATTCCATCAAAATCTTCTCTAAGTTCTTTAATTAAGTCTTTCACATCATTCACGACAGTTACTGTGTTTGCTTGTTGACCTTTAACAATTTGAATAGCAATTGCATTTTCTCCGTTTGTACGTGAGATGGATTGTACTTTTCCCACTACTTCAATGGAAGCAATGTCTCCAAGCTTCACAAATGGTGAAGGGTTTGCTTCAGAAGGAGTGATAGGGATCAGCATTTCCTTTAGTTCATTAGCAGTCATGAACTTTCCGTCAACGGAAACGGCCTCTTCTCCTTCTTCAAATTCAAAGAGTCCTAATGATACTGCTAGGTCACTTGCTTGGATCATTTGTTTGACTGTATCTTCGGTTAAACCGAGCTCGGTCATTTTTGCTTCGTCATAAGTAAGTTGTACTTCTTCAATATGCTGTCCTGTGATGGTTGCGGAGGCAACACCTTCAATTTTTTCGATTTCAGGAAGAACAGATTCCTCTACCGTAGAGGTTAGTTCAACGATATCTGCATTTGTACTACTAATACTTAATGCAGCAATCGGCATCATGTTCATGCTAATTGCCGTGATACTTGGCTCACGTGCACCTTCTGGTAATGTAACTGCATCTAGAGCATCTTCTAATTCACGTTTCGCTTCTGACATATCTAAACCGTACTCATATTCAACTTGAATGCTGGACATGTTAGAATAAGAATTTGAATAGACCGATTTCACACCATCTAAATTTTCAATGGCCTTTTCTATAGGAATGGATACATCTTCCATCACCTGTTCAGGAGTGGCACCTGGATAAACATCCATAACCATTAAGTATGGAATGGAGATGTTGGGGATGGTCTCCATTTTCATTTGGGTTCCTGAGTATATACCTGAAACTGTAATAATAATGGTCAGTAACCAAACTGCAAGTTTGTTTTTTAGTACAAAATTGACTAACCCTTTCACTGTGACACCTACCCTTGTTTGACTTGTTAAATTCAATTATTTATACTAATGACTAATCGGTCAATTGTCAACAGAAGTATACTAGGAGAATGCGATAGATGAAAAAACAACTGATAATGGAAAAAGCACTAGAACTCTTTGCAAAACAAGGAATTGAAGGGACATCAGTCCAGCAAATAACAGAGCACAGCAATATTTCTAAAGGCGCGTTTTATCTATCATTTAAGTCAAAAGATGCATTGGTTTTGGCTTTGATTGATCATTTTATGGAAAAGATTATCGCTGATATTGACTTAGTAGTCAGTGAGCTAGAGCATGTTGAAAATCCTTTATATAAGTATTACTATGTTACGTTTGAATCTTTCCTTAAACATTCGGATTTTGTGAACATTTTGTTAAAAGAACAAGCTTATTCTTTTAGTGAAGAACTCTTAATGAAAATGCATTACTATGATGCTTTAACTGAAAAGTTAATTTTAACAATGATTGAAAAGATATTTGGCAACCAAGTTCAATTTATTAAATACGATTTATTATATTGTGTAAAAACATTTTCACGAATGTATAGTGAACTTTTTCTATTTCAGAAAGTTCCGATGGACCTAGATTTACTGTCACGATCATTAGTTGAAAAAACAAATTTATTAGCGAAGCAGACCTCCATTCCATTTATCACGGAGGAATTGTTTTCTATGTTTAAGAAACCTCTTCAAGAAAATGTGACGACAGAGCAGCTCCATGAATTAATAGACAAAGTGATTCCTGAGATGGATGAGGAGAATATTGAAAAAGAATCCCTTCTTTTATTAAAGAAAGAGTTAGAAGTGTCTAGTATGAGTCGTGCGATTGTAAAAGGACTGATTGAAAATATCAGTCATCACCCACAATGTAAGTGGATTTCCTATTTATTACGGAGATACTTTGGATTTTAATGGTACAATGTAGTTGTAACCAAAACTTTTGAGGAGAACCCATGCGTATGTCAACCGATACCATTACAAGATTAACCATAAATGAAAAAGAAATTATTCTCATAGGAACTGCCCATGTTTCAAGATATAGTGCTGAAGAAGTAAAGGAAGTTATCGAGAGTGAAAGACCTGACACAGTTTGTATAGAGTTGGATCAACAAAGATATCAATCTCTTACTGATGAAAACAAGTGGAAGGAAATGGACTTGTTTGATGTTATTAAAAAACGAAAAACGACTCTGTTGCTGATGAATCTTGTTATTTCTTCTTTTCAAAAACGAATTGCAAGCCAGCTTGGTATAAAAGCAGGACAGGAAATGATCCAAGGTATTGATTCTGCGAAAGAAGTAGGAGCAGAACTTGTTTTAGCAGACCGTAATATCCAAGTTACGTTTTCGAGAATTTGGAACGGTTTAGGCTTTATGGGGAAGGCAAAGCTACTATCAGCTCTAGTAGGTAGTATCTTCAATAAAGAAGAGATTACAGAGGAAGAGTTAGAAAAACTTAAGAAAGAAGACATGCTTCAGTCCATTTTGCAAGAGTTCACACAAGCTTTTCCAGGATTAAAAAAGACATTAATTGATGAACGCGATCAATATTTATCACAAAAAATTAAAGATGCCCCTGGGGAAAAGATTGTCGCCATAGTAGGTGCAGCGCATGTGCCGGGAATTAAGAAGGAAATTAACAAGGAGCATGATTTAAAGAGCTTAAATAAAGTCCCAAACAAAAAGAAAAAGCCCAAATGGGTAGGGTGGATTATACCCGCCATTATTATTGCTTTAATAGGGTATACCTTGTATGAAAATCCCTCAGCCGGTTTTCAACAAACGCTTAGCTGGATTTTATGGAACGGAACGTTTGCTGCCCTGGGAGCAGCTATTGCCCTTGCACATCCGCTTGCAGTCCTGACGGCTTTTATTATTGCGCCAATCAGTTCGCTAAATCCTCTAATGGCTGCTGGTGTATTCTCTGGACTCGTCCATGTTTATTTCCGTAGGCCAAAGGTGACGGACTTTGTGAAATTATCAGAAGACGTCTACACGGTAAAGGGCTTTTGGAAGAATAAAGTGTCAAGAGTTTTACTCATTGTGCTTCTTACAAACTTAGGTAGTGCAATTGGTACATTCATTGGTGGGGCAGATATTATTAGAGTGTTTCTTGAGAATTTATGAATGTAATGTTCAATCAGAACTTGAGCAGTTATTAGATTTGCTGGAGTCTATGCAAATATAGTTAAAATTTTTGATACAGAGATCAAGCTAAAAAGGAGAGTGAGTGAAAATTCACTCTCCTACTTTTGTTCTAGATAATAAAAACGATTTCATTAGCTCATTAAATTTATTATACTAAATAATAGTTTACATCTATTGAAGGTTACTTTGTACCTAAAAGTGCAATCGTTTGCAAAAATGAGATTGCGAAGGATATAAGTGACTGTTTTTAGACAATCTTTAATACAGTTCATTATTATTATTATTATTATTATGACTGTCGCTTACTTGTAAAAATGTTGTACTTAATAAACGTTTGCTAACTCAAAAATAAGTAATGCAATCGATTATTTTAGCAATAATGTAGAGATAAACATAGATGGAGGTTATTTTTATGTTAAAAGTTACAGTGTGGAATGAAAATCGCCATGAGCAAAAAAATCCGCTAGTGAAAGAGGTATATCCACAAGGTATACATGGTGCACTGGCTTCATTTTTAAGTGAAGATTTTACTGTGAGAACTGCCACTCTAGATGATCCTTCTCATGGACTAACAGATGATGTACTTACAGACACGGATGTGCTTGTATGGTGGGGCCATCTTGCACATGACGAGGTGAGTGATGAAATAGTTGAGAAGGTAAAACAACGAGTATTGGATGGAATGGGGTTAATTGTACTCCATTCAGGACATTTCTCGAAAATCTTTAAAACCTTAATGGGAACGACTTGTGATTTAAAATGGCGTGAAGCAGATGAAACCGAACGCTTATGGGTTGTTGATCCAGGACATCCTATTGCAGAAGGAATTGGAGAATATATTGAGTTAGAAAAGGAAGAAATGTATGGAGAGCATTTTGACATTCCAGCACCAGATCACCTAGTGTTTGTGAGCTGGTTTGAAGGTGGAGAAGTGTTTAGAAGTGGATGTACTTTCCACCGTGGCAAAGGCAAGATTTTTTATTTCCGACCTGGACATGAAACATACCCTACTTATTATAACAAAGAAGTTCAGCGAGTTATTACAAATGCTGTTCAATGGGCTAAGCCAACTGCATTACCAAAACCTGTATATGGAAATGCAAAACCTTTACAAGAAATAAAAGCGAAATAAGCTTGAGAAAGCAACAAACTTTTAGAAAAGAACCTAAAAAAGAGCTTAATTAGGAGGAATTTACATGACAACGTTAAAAGTAGCTGTAATCGGATGTGGAAGTATTGCCAAGCATCGTCATCTACCTGAGTATGCGAATAATAAGCACGTAGAAATTGTGGCAGTTTGTGACATTGTTAAAGAGCGTGTTGACGAATCTGCTGCACAATATCAAGCAAAAGCTTATACAGTTTATCAAGAACTATTAAAAGATGAGTCAATCGATGTAGTAAGTGTGTGCACTCCTAATTATTTACATGCACCAATTTCCATTGCTGCATTAAACGCTGGGAAGCATGTTTTATGTGAGAAGCCAATGGCTACTTCAAAGGAAGAGGCAGAGGATATGATTGCCGCTTCAAAAGCTAACAATAAAAAACTGATGATTGCCCATAACCAGAGATTTGTTGCTTCCCACCAAAAAGCAAGAAATCTCATTGAATCAGGAGAAATCGGGAAAATTTATAGCTTCCGTACGGCATTTGGTCATGGTGGACCTGAAGGATGGAGCGCGGATGGAAAAGAAAGTTGGTTCTTTAAGAAAGAGGAAGCTTTTATTGGGGCAATGGGAGATTTAGGCGTACACAAAACGGATCTATTAAGATATTTACTAGGTGAGGAATTTGTTGAAGTGGGCTCCTTTATTGAGACAAGTGCTAAAGAAAATACAGATGTTGATGATACTTCTGTTTGCATTCTCAAAACAAAAAATGGCATCATCGGTACATTAGCTGCCAGCTGGTCCTATGTCTCAAAGGAAGATAATTCAACCATTATTTATGGAGAAAAAGCGATAGTGCGTCTAGAGGATGATCCAATGGCATCATTGATTGTCCAATATAAGAATGGCGAAGTCGTAAAATATGAATTAGGTGGCATTCAAACAAATGAATCCGGAGGTCAAACTAGTTCACAAGTAATAGACTTATTTGTTGATGCTATCCGAGAAAATAAAGAGGTGCCAGTGAGTGGAGAGGAAGGGCTGAAATCTCTTCAAGTCGTACTCGCTGCGCTTGAGTCAAACGAAACCAAAAAAATTGTACCCTTATCGTAATTGAGGTGAAATACATGAACAAGCTACGAATGGGGATTATTGGTACTGGAGGAATAGCCCAAGGTAGGCATATACCTGCATACTTAAAGTTAGCTGATCAAGTAACCATCACAGCAATCAGTGATGTAGATGAGCAAAGAGCAAGTATGGTTGCCGAGCAATTTGGTATCCCCAAAATATATAGTGATTATCAAGATATGTTTAATGATGTAGATGCGGTCACAATCTGTACACCGAACCGCTTTCATGCTGAAATGGCCATTAACGCCTTAAATGCAGGACTTCATGTCCTATGCGAAAAGCCAATGGCAATGAATACAGAAGAAGCTCTTCTCATGAAAGAAGCTGCTGAACGGAATGGGAAAATCTTAACAATCGGTTATCATTATCGTTTTATGAAAGAGCCACAAGCTGCAAAGAAGCTACTTCTTCAAGGAGAAATAGGTGAGCCGTTTGTATCAAGAGTCCAGGCATTACGAAGAAGAAAAGTACCAGGATGGGGCGTGTTTACGAATAAAGCTTTACAGGGTGGCGGTAGCTTAATAGACTATGGCTGTCATTTTCTTGATTTATCCTTATGGCTAATGGGTAACCCAGAACCTGTTGAAATAATAGGTACTTCATATAACCGCTTAAGTAAAATGCCAAATCAAGTGAACCTATGGGGAGACTTCGATCATAACACGTTTGATGTAGATGACCATGTTACCGCTTATATTAAATTTGAAAACGGGGCATCATTATTCTTTGAAACTTCGTGGGCGGCAAATATAAAAGAAGACGTTGAAGCTGTTAGTATATCTGGAGAATTTGGTGGGATTGATGTATTTCCTTTCCATCTGAATCAAGCTAAGAATGGTATGCTGTTAAACAGTACTCCAGACTGGTTAACTGGTGAGGATGACCCTGGACTTCCGCAAGCCCGTAATTTTATAAACAGTTGTTTAGGCTTAGAAAAGCCGATCGTTACAGCGGATGAAGCCATTCATGTGACGAAAATAATAGATGCAATTTATAAAAGTAGTGAACAAGGAAGAAGCATTAGGCTAAAGGAGGAATAAGTGATGAAGCTCGGAGTTTTTACTGTTTTGTTCTCACAAAAAAACTTTGATGAGATGCTTGATTATGTAAAAGATGCAGGATTGCAAGCAGTTGAAATAGGGACCGGAAACTATCCTGGAAATGCTCATTGTGACCTTGATTTATTACTTGAAGACGAAGAGAAACGTGCAGAGTATTTAGAAAAAGTTCATTCAAGAGGCCTTGTCATCAGTGCATTTAGTTGCCATGGGAATCCGATCTCACCTGAAAAGGAATTTGCAAATCAATCACATGAAGTTTTAGTAAAAACAATTAAACTGGCTAGTTTAATGAACGTTCCAGTTGTTAATTGTTTCTCTGGTACAGCAGGAGACCATGAAGACGCAAAATATCCGAACTGGCCAGTAACTCCGTGGCCTACTGAGTATGGAGATGTACTTAAATGGCAATGGGAAGAAAAGCTGATTCCATATTGGAGAGAAGTGGGTAAGTTAGCACAAGATCATAATGTGAAAATAGGCTTAGAATTACACGGTGGATTTCTAGTTCACACACCTTATACTTTACTAAAGCTTAGAGAAGAGACGTGTGAAGCAATTGGAGCTAATCTTGATCCAAGCCATTTATGGTGGCAAGGAATCGATCCGGTAGCTGCTATTAAAATTCTTGGAAAAGCAAACGCCATTCACCACTTCCATGCCAAAGATACATTTATTGACCAGGACAATGTAAATATGTATGGACTGACGGATATGCAGCCTTACGGAAACGTGCAAACCCGTGCCTGGACGTTTAGATCTGTAGGATGTGGACATAGTATTCAGGAATGGTCTGATATGATGAGTGCGTTACGTACCTATGGGTATGATTATGTCGTTAGTATTGAGCACGAAGATCCTATTATGTCAATTGAAGAAGGTTTTAATAGAGCAGTAAAAAATCTCAAAGCAGTCCTTATTGAAGAAAAACCTTCCGACATGTGGTGGGTATAAGTTTTTGGTTTTACTTATTAAAGGGAAGTCAAAATTGATTTTCCTTTAATAATTTTTAACAACATGACTAGCTTATTAAAAGCAGGATAAGAGGTGCAAGAATGAAGAGAACATGGTGGAAAGAAGCAGTAGCCTATCAAGTTTATCCTCGGAGTTTTATGGATAGTAATGGTGACGGCATTGGAGATCTTCGTGGGATGATCCAGAAGTTAGATTATATTAAGGATCTAGGTATTGACGTTATATGGATTTGTCCTATGTATAAATCACCAAATGATGATAATGGTTATGATATTTCTGATTATCAGGACATTATGGATGAATTTGGTACAATGGAAGATTTTGATCTTCTTTTAGAAGAGGTTCATAAACGTGGAATGAAGCTGATTATTGATTTAGTAATCAATCATACATCAGATGAACACCCTTGGTTTATAGAATCTAAATCTTCAAAAGAAAACTCAAAAAGAGATTGGTATATTTGGAGAGACGGAAAGAATGGAAAAGAGCCAAATAATTGGGAAAGTATCTTTTCAGGTTCCGCCTGGAAATATGATCCAGACACCGAACAGTATTTTATGCACATCTTCTCAACCAAACAACCTGATCTAAATTGGGAAAATCCTGATGTCAGAGAAGCGTTATATTCCATGATTAACTGGTGGTTAGACAAAGGTATTGATGGCTTCCGAGTTGACGCTATTAGCCACATAAAGAAAACACCTGGACTGCCTGACTTACCAAATCCAAAAAAACTTGATTTTGTACCTTCTTTTGAAGGGCATATGAATAGAGAAGGAATTCAAGACTTTTTAGCCGAGTTAAAAGATGAGACGTTCTCTAAATATGACATCATGACAGTCGGGGAAGCAAATGGAGTAAGTATTGAACAAGCTGACGAATGGGTTGGAGAGGAAAACGGAAAGTTTGACATGATCTTTCAATTCGAGCACTTAGGTTTGTGGGATAAGGGAGAGACCGGTGGAATTGATTTAGATACCTTAAAAAGTACATTAACAAAGTGGCAAAAGGGTTTAGAGAATAATGGCTGGAATGCTTTATTCTTAGAGAATCATGATCAACCTCGTAGTGTTTCAACATGGGGAAATGATAAAGAATACTGGAGTGAAAGCGCAAAGAGCTTGGCTACTATGTATTTTTTAATGCAAGGTACTCCATTTATCTATCAAGGACAAGAATTAGGAATGACAAATGTAAAATTTGAAAATATTGAAGATTACAATGATGTTGGAATGATTAATTACTATCGCATAGAGACAGATAAAGGGAAATCGCATGAAGAGGTTATGAAGGTCATTTGGGAACGTGGGCGGGACAATAGCCGTACACCAATGCAATGGGACCAGACGTTAAATGCTGGATTTTCAACTGGGACACCGTGGATTGGAATGAACCCTAACTATAAAGAGATTAATGTGGCATCACAAAAAGATGATGCGAACTCTATTTTAAATTATTTTAAGAGCCTCATACAGTTAAGAAAAGAAAACGATGTTTTAATTTATGGAGCATACGATCTCATACTAGAGGATCATGAGCAGGTCTATGCATATACAAGAACACTTGAAGATGAGCAAATACTAGTGTGCTGTAATTTATTTGGCAAGCCAACAAAGGTTGACCTGAATCTGAGTAATGCAGAACTGCTACTATCTAATTATCATCCTGAAGAAGAATCAAGTGAGTTATTAAGACCATATGAAGCTAAGGTATATCGTTTGCATCGTGCTCTCTAAAAGTAGTAAAAAAGGATAATAAAAAACGGCTTGATTTAGAATCGAGCCGTCTTTTTCAGTTCTCCAGCCTGTACCTCTTCTAATTTGTTGTACTGTGTAACATCTAGTTTTAAAATTCCTATACGATTTTTATGGATATCGTTATAATAAAACTGCGTACTTATGGGAAAAGGTTAAACAGTTTCATCGTATTTAAGGAGGTGTTAAACTATGACTGTAACAATAAAAGATGTGGCAAAATTAGCGAAGGTATCTCCATCCACCGTTTCACGAGTGATTGCTGATAATCCAAGAATTAGTCATAAGACAAAAGAGCGTGTAAAAATAGTGATGGACGAGTTGGGCTATCACCCAAATTTTAATGCAAGAAGCTTAATCAATAAATCTGTGCAAGCTATTGGGTTGGTTTTACCTAATTCAACCGAAAAAGTTTTCCAAAATCCATTCTTCCCCGAAGTAATCAGAGGGATAAGTAAGGTTGCTCATGATAAAGAATATGCGATTCTGATCTCTACAGGCGAGACAGAAGATCAAATTTATAATGAGGTTGTAAGAATGGTGCAGGGTGGAAGAGTAGATGGATTGATTCTCCTGTATTCACGAGTAAATGATAAAGTAACAAACTTTTTAATTGATAGGAAGTTTCCATTTACCATGGTTGGAAAGCCTCATGTAAATACTGATGCCATTACTCATGTTGATAATGACAACTATAATGCAGGTAAATCTGTTACTGATTTCTTACTGAAGTTAGGGCATAGACAAATAGGGTTCGTTGGTGGGAGTTTAAGTCTCCTTGTAACCGTTGATCGATTACGAGGTTACGAGGACGCCTTGGCAGCTGCAGACGTACCATTTAATAAAGAGTATATTGTCCACGAAGAATTCTTAAGAGAAGGTGGACAAGAAGCAGTTAAAGAACTAATGTCGTTAAAAAAACGACCTAGCGCACTAGTAGTTGCCGATGATTTAATGGCACTAGGGATGTTTAATACATTAGCAGAGATGAAAATAAAAGTTCCTGATCATTTATCCATTATTAGTTTTAATAATCTGTTATTATCTGAGATTTCCAGACCACCACTAACGACGGTTGATGTCAATATTTATCAGCTTGGTTTTCAAGCGGCAAAATGTTTAATTGAAAAAATTATGAATCCACAGGAACCAGCTAAGAGGATTATAGTTCCATTTACTATAATCGAGCGTAATTCATGTACGACTAAATAAAGCTTTACTATACTAAATAAAAATAAGGTAGAATTCTTCACTTTTCCAGAAGAATTCTACCTTATTTAATTTGTGAGAAAAATGCTTCCAATTAAGGCAGCACGTTTCCTGCTGCACGGTAAATACTGTACCATTCCTCACGGGTTAGGTTTATTCCAGTTGCCTTCACACAATCATTTAGTCTCTCCCGATTCATGGTACCAATAACTGGTTGCATGTTTGCAGGATGTCTTAATAGCCAAGCGACTGCAATAGTAATATTACTTACCTCATACTTATTGGCGATCTCATCGATTTTTTGGTTCAGTTCAGGGAATTTTTCATTTCCAAGAAAAACTCCTTCAAAGAATCCGTATTGGAACGGTGACCATGGTTGAATCGTGATATCGTGTAGTCTACAGAAGTCTAATACGCTACCATCTCTATTCACCGCTGCGTCGTTTTCCATATTTACATTAAAGCCATTTGAAATCATGTTCGAGTTAGTAATACTCAGTTGAAGCTGATTGGCTACAATCGGCTGCTTTACATACTTTTGAAGTAACTGAATCTGCATCGGATTTTGATTAGATACACCAAAATGACGAACCTTACCTGATTTTTCTAGGAGGTCAAAGGCTTCAGCCACTTCTTCAGGCTCTACTAAGGTGTCTGGACGATGCAGTAACAATACGTCTAAATAATCTGTTTGTAATCGACTTAAAATGTTGTCAACAGAGTGTAAAATATGTTCTTTCGAGAAGTCAAACATCCCTTTTCGTATTCCACATTTGGATTGGAGAATAACCTTTTCTCGGACATCGTCATTCATATGTATAGCCTTAGCAAATAACTCTTCACATTTCCCACTATCATAAATATCTGCATGATCGAAGAAATTTGCACCTAATTCCAGCGCGTGTTGGATATATTGTTCTGCATCCCTTTCGTTTAAAGAAGTTAGTCGCATACATCCAACTGAGAGAACCGGGACTTCCAAACTGCTAGTTCCTAGTTTCATCGTTCTCATCTTATAAAGTCCTCCTTTTATCCCTCACTTAATATGTACTTACAATGGTTGTCTACTTGATTTTACAAGTAATGGTTCAGTATATCAACAAGAAGGGTAGTCATGCTTGGGTGACTATATACTACCCACTTAAACATGAAAATCCCAAGGAACTCTTCGTTAAGTTACCTTGGGATTTTACCTTTATTGTGGAAAAGGACTTTTTATGGATTAACGATTTTTTACCAACTATATGCGCCCTCACATGTATTCGCCTTTGGTTCATAATAACAATGTTGTTTGTATTGTCCAGACTGTGGTTGGTCATACCATGTTGGTGGACATGCGCCATACGGATTAAAATACCACAGGGAATATTTAGACGGATGTTCTCTCCAGTAATCCAACGTTTGTTTAGCTAACTTTTTCTCAACATCTCTTGCTCTGTTATAAAAGACATTTCCTTTTTGTACGGCTTCAAACGAATAGTTTCCACCTTGAACTTGATAAATGACTTGTCGGATTGTTCGTAAGCCTTCAAAATCTCCACAATTTGCTTTTAGTCGGTTGACAATAACATTTCCAACCATTAGCATTCCTAGTCTTCCTTCACCTTCAGCTTCCGCCCTCATCATTCTTGCCACTAAATCAATATCACTATCGGTATATTTTACTCTTGGCATTTTATCACCCCTAACAGAATTGTATGAATAAAGCCCTTAAATGTTGCTTTTTCAAACCAATCTAAATACGAGTGGCCAAGCAAATTTATTCATGAACAAGCAGTTTTGGATAAAGGAAAAGGCGAAGAGGATCCCTCTACGCCTTAAATGACTAATAAAGTTTATTGAGCTGTATATCCGCCATCAATAACACATGCTTGACCTGTGATTCCTTTTGCGAGATCACTACATAAGAACATTACATAATTGGCAATTTCATCAACAGAAAGCAATCTTTTTTGTGGCACTAATGGATAAATTACCTCTTCAAGCACACGTTCTAACGGTACGTTTCGTGTCTTTGCTAGGTCACTTAATTGGTTACGTACTAAAGGAGTATCCACATAACCAGGGCAAACAGCATTCACTGTTATTCCATGTTCTGCACCTTCTAAAGCAGCAACCTTTGTAAGACCGATGACGCCATGCTTTGCGCTATTATAGGCAGCTTTTCCTGCAAATCCAACTAGTCCGTTAATAGACGCCATATTAATAATACGGCCAAACTGTTGTTGTTTCATAATTGGAAATGCTTGTTTAATCGCTTTAAATGGAGCTGTTAACATGATAGATATTAATTGTTCAAACTTCTCTGTCGGGAAGTCTTCAATTGTAGATACATGTTGCAGTCCAGCATTGTTGATTAAACAATCAAGTCTACCGAAGTGTTCTACCGTTTTAGCGAGGGCGTGTTTCATTTCGTCTTCATCTGTTACGTTACATTTAATACCGATAACGGCATAGCCACTTTCTTGTAAAGTGGAAGCCGCTTCAGTTACTGCACCTTCATCTAAATCAGAAAGGACGACTTTTGCTCCATTTTTGGCAAATGTTTTTCCAATTTCTAGTCCAATTCCTCTTCCAGCGCCTGTTATGAAAATAACTTTGTTTTCAACCATGTCACAGAACCTTCCTTTCTTGTATCATCTAATTTATTCAAAGTAACCATAAAACTAGTTTGTAAGGATTATAATCCTAGACCAAATGAGAATAGGATAATGGCTAATACTACCCCAATAGCTGGTACAATTACTGTTAATGCTCCAACAGCACCGTAAGCAGCTTGGTGAGTTTCGCCACAGATTGCACGAACCGTAGTTACAACATAGCCGTTATGTGGTAGAGAGTCTAGAGCACCAGAAGAAATAGCGACTGTTCTATGAAGTGCTTCTGTGTTTACCCCTAAGTCTAAATAGTGTGGCGCTAATAATGGAAGAGCGATAGCCTGACCACCTGATGCAGAACCAGTAAGACCAGCGATAACACTTACTGCAATAGCTCCTCCGATTAGAGGACTTCCAGGAATACTAGTCATCGCTTCTACAGCCACTGTGAAAGCAGGTGTTACTTTGGCAACAGCTCCAAAGCCTACAACAGCTGCAGTGTTAGCGATTGCAACTAACGCACCCATTGTTCCTTCTGATACAGCAGACCAGAAAGATTTGAAATATTTACGATTTAATAGATAAGTAGCAAGAACTCCACCTAAAAGAGCAACAATTAAAGCAGATGTTTTTAATGAATCATGGAAAATAAACGAGATAATTAAAACTACTAATAATGGAATAAGTCCAACAATTGGATTTGGTAATGCTCTATTTTCAGCAACTGGGTCACCTTTTCGATCAACGAATGTTTCACCTTTAGCAACAGCCTTCGAGATCATACGCTTTAACCACCAGTATCCGAACACAGCCATAAATACTGCGACAATTAAACTAACTTCCCAACCTGCATATGGAGAAGTGTTTAAAAATTGAATCGGAATCCAGTTCTGAATCTCTGGAGACCCAGCAGATGTCATCGTAAAAGTAACGGATCCAAATGCTAATGCAGCTGGAATGAATCGACGAGGTAGATTCGCTTGCTTAAATAAACTTAATGCCATTGGATAGACAGAGAAAGCTACCACGAATAAGCTAACTCCTCCATATGTTAATACAGCACACGCTAATACAATAGCTAATACAGCATACTTCATACCTAGTTTTTCAACGATAAATTTAGAAACGCTATCTGCTGCACCGCTATCTTCCATAACTTTACCGAAGATAGAACCTAATAAGAACATTAAATACCAGGCAGCAACAAACCCTGAAAATCCAGTCATATAGTTACCAACTAAGTTAGCTGCACCTTCTTCCGCTAATTGTGGGAATAATGGTAATCCACTAAAGACTGCTACAATAAGAGCACACAATGGACCTGCGACGAGCAAGTTCATTCCTTTCATTGTTAAATAAATGAGGAGAGCTAATCCTCCAATAAGGCCAATCATACTTAACATTTGTTTTCCCCCGTTTCATCTATTTTTCTTTTTGGTGAAGCTTTATCCTTAAGACTCTTTACACTTTGATAAGTTACAGTTAAGAGCTAAGTTTAACTTGAAAACAAGTTCTATTAATAAAATTTTACTTCATCAATAATGAGCTCAGGCTCAGTACTTTGTTGAATGTCTTCAATGGTGTATCCTTCAAAGACCTCAATGAGTTTTAAGCCTTGCTCTGTCACATCAATAACAGCTCGGTCAGTGATAATTCGGTTAACCACCGATTTTCCGGTTAAAGGAAGGCTACACTGATTGACAATTTTTGGACTGCCATTTTTACTAACATGGTCCATAATGACAATGATTTTCTTTGCTCCATGTACGAGATCCATTGCTCCGCCCATGCCTTTTATCATTTTTCCAGGGATCATCCAGTTTGCTAGGTCACCGTTCTTTGAGACTTCCATGCCACCAAGGATGGCAATATCCACATGACCACCACGGATCATGGCAAAAGACTCGGCGCTATCAAAATAGGAAGCACCTTTAATTGCCGTTACTGTTTCCTTACCAGCGTTGATTAAATCTGGATCTACCTCATCTTTAGTAGGAAAAGGTCCGATTCCGAGTAGTCCGTTTTCTGATTGGAGAACTACTTGTTTATCACTACTAATGAAGTTGGCTACTAGGGTAGGGATGCCGATTCCGAGGTTAACGAAGTAACCGCTTTCAATTTCTTGCTCCGCACGCCTTGCAATTTTCTCGCGAATCTCTTGTTTACTTTGCTGTGTCATGTGTTAGTTCTCCTTTCTACGAAACTGTTAATCTTTCAATTCGTTTTTCTTGTTTTCCAACTATAAGTCTTTGAACATAAATGCTAGGTGTATGCACATCGTTAGGGTTAATTTCACCAATTTCAACAAGCTCTTCAACTTCAGCAATGGTAACGCTGCCAGCAGCTGCAATCATTGGATTAAAGTTTCTCGCTGTCTTATTGTAGAGAAGGTTGCCCATTTTATCGCCTTTATGTGCTCTGATTAAACTGAAATCAGCATGTAAAGCTTCCTCGAGGATGTATTCTTTCCCTGAGAACACCCGTACTTCTTTTCCCTCTGCAATCGGTGTACCTACTCCGGCTGGTGTGTAGAATGCAGGGATTCCTGCTCCGCCTGCTCGAATTCTCTCGGCTAAAGTACCTTGTGGAATTAATTCTACTTCAATTTCACCTGAAAGAACCTGTCTTTCAAATTCTTTATTTTCTCCAACATAAGAACCAATCATTTTCTTGATCTGTTTATTTTTCAATAGTAAACCAAGGCCCCAATCATCTACTCCGCAATTGTTTGAAATGACCGTTAAATCTTTTACCCCAGTTTCAACTAAAGCGAGTATTAAGTTTTCCGGAATCCCGACAAGTCCAAAGCCACCTACCATGAGTGTAGAACCGTCTTTGATATCCTTTACTGCCTCAATGAATGATGTAAATACTGGTTTCATGAAAATCCTCCTTTCTGAATATAAGACTCACCATATTAATAAGCAAGAATCGTGCCAATAAAACAAAATGTTGTCGCGTTCACATTTTATTCACTTTTGTAAGTATAAAACTAGTAATAGGTTTCCGGAAATCTGGAATGATAGTTTTGTCCTTAGGCTTTAAGCCTTGTATTATAAATAAAAATAAAAATTCCAGGAATCCGGAATTCATTCCGAATACCTGGAATTTTTGTAAGGGTTATCATTCTAGTCCAAATTTTTTTATTTTTTCATACATGCTAGATTTGCTAATACCTAAAGCCTTTGCTGCTTCAAGCCGATCTTGTTGAAATTTTTCTAGTGTTTTCTCAATAATTCTTTTTTCAGTTTCCTCTAGTATTTCTTTTAATGGTCGCTGGCCAACCAATAGCTTAGGGTCGTTAACTAAATATTGGGGGAGAGCAGAGGTAGTAATGACTTCACCATTGGAAAGGTGAATCGCAGCTTCTAAAACATTTTCCAACTCTCTAATATTACCGGGCCATGTATGTTGAGTGAATAATTGCTGTACATGCTCATCAATCTTTGTCATTCGCTTACCAGAACGTTTCGTTAGTTTATCAAGGAAGTGATAAGCTAAATGCAGAATATCCTCCACACGATCACGCAATGGGGGGATGTGAAAAGGTATTACATTAATACGGTAAAACAAATCTTCTCGAAAACGTTTATCTTCTATCATTTTTTCAAGGGGGCGATTTGTAGCCGCTATAATACGAATGTTTACAGGGACTGGTTTAGTCGCTCCAACTGGTTCAAGTTCCTTTTCTTGTAGAACACGTAATAACTTGACCTGCATATGGATAGGCATGTCTCCAACTTCATCTAGAAACACAGTTCCACCATCGGCTAATAAAAACTTTCCTTTCTTACCGCCTTTTTTTGCACCGGTAAAGGATCCTTCTTCATACCCAAATAATTCAGATTCAAGTAAGTGCTCGGGAATCGCACCGCAATTAATTTTAATAAACGGCTTATGGCTTCTAGAACTTAGCTGATGAATGCTATGAGCGAATAATTCTTTCCCTGTTCCACTTTCACCACGAATTAATACGGATATATTACTTGAAGCTACACTTTTAACTTTTTCTTTTAAATCAAGCATGTCTTTGGAAATCGATTTAATATCCTGAAGCGTATATTTTGCTCCAGTACTTTCTTGCCATTCTTGTAAGTAATTTTGTAGCTGCGGCATTAAACTTTTAATATGACTGGTCATTTTATTCCACTCGCTTGTGTCACGGAAAATAACAGTTCCTAGAGCACCGACGAGCTGTTTATTTGAGAAGATGGGAATGCGATTTGCAATCATATAGTTGCCTTTAATAAGTTGAAGATCAGCAATTTCTTCTTTACCTGTCTTAGCAACAACATGCATCCTTGTATTTTCAATAACTTCTGTTACATGTTTACCAATGGATTGTTCTCGGCTTACACCGATAAAATTACAATAGTTTTTATTAATATAAACAATATGACCATCAGTGTTTACCACCACGATCCATTCATAAGCACTGTCTATAATAGTTTCGAGGATATCGTTTTTGTATTGAGTGTCTAATTCCTTAAACATGGAATCACCTGCTTTGGATTTCTACTTTACTACTATAATAGTAACACCAAGTGAGGAGTACCGTCACCACAGTTTCATTAGATTAGATAGGGGAAGTGCAAAACGATTGCTTAATTTTTGCCTTTATGATGTAATAAGCCTATATTTTTAAACCTTTATGTATAAAATGTAGATGACTTCATAGTAGGAATGAACATAATAAAAACCGGTTTATTGTTGCTATAGCAACTAAAGGAAGAGGGGGATTATGAACATGAGTGACCTATTTCTACGTGATGTAAAAGAGCATTGGTATGTTCAATATCAGGAAGTTGGGTTTCCATCTATTCAAAAAGGGTGGGTTCTTCCAGTTGATTGTTGGTATGATTTTGATCCATTTATTTTGATGGCAGAGGATTGGTTTAAGCGAGGAACGTTTTCTGATCATCCTCATCGTGGGTTTCAAACGGTGACATACGTCGTCGATGGAAGATTAGAGCATATTGATAATGCAGGTGGTCGAGATATACTAGAGCCTGGAGATGTTCAATATATGAACGCCGGATGGGCAGCAAGACATGCTGAAGAAGGAGTTGGAGATGATATTGCGCACACTCTTCAGCTATGGTTAAATCTTCCTAAGAGTTTACGGAAAACGGAAGCCAGTTATCAGAATGTCTATTCAGAAGATGCTCCTGTCGTAGCCTTTGAAGGAGGGGCCATTAAAGTTTTTTCTGGAGATATTGCAGGTGTTAAAGGGCCGTTAGAATCCGTCGTGCCGATCACTTTATCTGAGCTAACACTTGGCAAAGATACAGAGTATACGCTTCTTTTACCCGAAAACCATAATGCTTTTTTATATGTTCTTTCAGGTGATGTAGAACTTGGTGAAAGCTCTGTTCCTTTGACAAAACATGGTGTCGCAACCCTTACCTTTAATGAGGAAGGAAATGAAAGGCGTTTTAGTGAACTGAAAATAAAATCCAATAGCAGAAGGTCCAAACTTTTAGTATACTCAGGAGTACCTATAAAAGAAGAAATTGTCCCTTATGGACCGTTTGTGATGAATACAATGGAAGAGATTAAGCAAGCGTATCGTGATTTTCATGAGGGAAAGTTTGGTCCTCCCGCTAGATAAAGAAACTTGTTTAGGAATTAAGCGGCCATAATACAGAAAGGAGAAATAGGATGGGCATAGTGGTAGTCGAAATATGTGATGCAAGTTTTATTACACAAGTTGATGTTGAGAGTATCTTAGAATCAGAATACCCAGAGGTTTCTGTTATAATGAACACCTGTTTATCCTTCTGTGGAATGTGCGCCAAAAGTCCATATGCCATTGTTAATGGAAAACGGGTGTTTGCTAAAACAGTGGAAGAATGTATGGATAAGATTAGACTTCAAATTGAAAAAGAGTTAGAAGAATACATGTCATGATTTGGAAGTAGTTGTAAACGGATGGAAGAAGGCGTCCGTTGATTGCTTTTTTATCGTAATTATGTTCTAATAATAATATCTTTTTTATACTATTTAGTTTAAAAAAAGACATATATTCTCATTAAAAAAGTTGTGCTGACAACTTTTTTTATTTGTGTAAGTATAATGTAATTTCGCTAAAAAGATAGCTTGATAGGAGTGTATAAAATGACAAATTCATATAGAGTTTTACTATATTACATGTATGTTCACATTTCTAACTATGAAGAGTTTGCAGCTAAACACTTAGAGTTCTGTAAGTCACTTGGCTTAAAGGGAAGAATTCTTGTGGCAGAAGAAGGAATTAATGGTACTGTTTCAGGTACGTTTGAACAAACCGAGCAATATATGGATGCAATGAAAGCTGATCCAAGATTTGCTGAAATGGTATTTAAGATTGATGAAGCGGATACCCATGCCTTTAAAAAGATGCACGTTAGACATAGAAAAGAACTGGTTACCCTTCGTTTAGAAGACGATGTAAATCCACTTCAAACAACAGGTAAATATTTAGAGCCAGTTGCATTTTTCGAAGCCATGCAAGATCCAGATACGGTTGTTATTGATGCGAGAAATGACTATGAATACGACTTAGGACATTTCCGTGGAGCAATTAAGCCGGAAATTCAGAACTTCCGTGAACTTCCAGATTGGATCAGGGAAAATAAAGACGTACTAGAAGGGAAAAAGATCCTCACATACTGTACGGGTGGAATTCGTTGTGAGAAGTTCTCAGGCTGGCTTGTTAAAGAAGGCTTTGAGGATGTATCCCAGTTACATGGGGGTATCGTAACGTACGGTAAAGACCCAGAAGTACAAGGGAAATTATGGGATGGTCAGTGTTATGTATTTGATGAACGAATTAGTGTACCTGTAAACCGTACTGAACATGTAATTGTCGGTAAAGACCACTTTACTGGTGAGCCATGTGAACGATATGTGAACTGTGCAAATCCAGCGTGCAACAAGAAGATTATTACGTCAGAAGAAAACGAGCATAAGTATTTAAGAGGTTGTACACATGAATGTCGCGTACATCCAAGAAACCGTTATGTGGCTGAGCATCAATTAACAGAGGAGCAAGTGGCTCAACGCGTTAGCGAATTAAAGAACGAAGTGCAAGTTTAGGGACGAGCAGGGATGCTCGTCTTTTTTTGCGCCAGTTTTAAGGCAGACGCATATATTTTGAAATTGACGCATAAATCATGAAATTTGACGCATAAATTTTGAAAATAGCGCATAAAATAAAAATTTGACGCATAAATCCTCCAAACTCACGCATAAACCAATATTTACTTGATCGAGCAACGAGTGCGGAGGGCAGTATACAGACATAAACAAAAAAAATCGAGGTGATCCACCTCGATTTTTCTGTTTTACTATCTATTATTGGTTAATGATAAACCTGCAATGGTCGTCACCGTCTGTTTTACAATTAATTCTTTGTACGTGGTCAGTGTTTAAGACGGTTTTAAATAAGTTGGTTTCACATTTACAAGCCACTTTAAAGTCTTTTGCTACTGAAAAGATAGGACAATTATATTCAACCAGTTCAAAGGAATTTTCATTTAATTGATGTAGCTGTGCCATATATCCTTTTTCATTTTGGATGTTAACAATCTCAGTTACATTTTCTTGAAAACTAGGTTGATTTAATCGACGTTTATACTCTTCTGTGAGACGCTCTTCTCTTTTTTTGAATAATAGAGAAACGGTGTCTTCACCATACATGTCTTTAATATCGTTAAGGAATTCAACAGTTAGCCCTTCATAGTTTCTTGGAAAAGATTGTTCCCCTTTATCGGTTAATGAATACAATTGGAGCGGGCGGCCCATCGGCTGTTTCATTTCAGAAGATGTTATGAATCCCTCTTTTTCTAACAAATCAAGGTGCTTTCTTACTGCCATATGTGTGATATTTAAGTGACTAGTAAGTTGGTTAACGGTCAGGCTAACCTCTTTTTTTAGTAAATCTAGAATGATATCTCTCGTATTCTTTTTTGTTTTGATCAATGGGATCACCTCATTCAATAAAAGACACATATATGAAAAATAAAAAATAGTGCAATACCTCGCTGCACTACCCAACATTAGCAATCAAAATCTTAAATTAATTATATAGTAAAGTATAAAAAGTTGAAAGTAATAGGATGTAATAGAAAAAGCCTGAGCAAAATAATTGAAAGATTCATTGATTTTAGGTATTCTGGTTATATACTTATTATACCTTATAGTATATAAAGTATAAAATACATAAAATTTTGGAGGATTTTAGTTATGACATACTCATTACCTACATTAGGCTATGCATTTGATGCACTAGAGCCACATATTGATCAAGCAACAATGGAAATTCATTACGGAAAACATCATCAAACCTACGTAAATAACTTAAATGCAGCTTTAGAAGGAAAAGCGGAATTACAAGATAAGTCTCTAGAGAACCTGTTAAAGAACCTTGACGCTGTTCCTGAAGCAGTTCGTACGGCTGTTAGAAATAATGGTGGTGGTCATTTAAACCATACATTATTCTGGGAAGTAATCGCACCAGGTTCAAATGAAGTAGCTCCAGCTGGTAAACTTGCTGATGCAATTGTAAGCAGCTTCGGAAGCTTCGACAGCTTTAAAGAGGAGTTTGCAAAAGCAGCAACCACTCGCTTCGGTTCTGGTTGGGCATGGCTTGTAGTGAATGAAAATGGAGCATTAGAAGTAACAAGTACTCCTAACCAAGATAACCCTGTCATGGAAGGAAAAGTAGCTGTTCTTGGTTTAGATGTGTGGGAGCATGCGTACTACTTAAATTATCAAAACAGAAGACCAGATTATATTTCAAGCTTCTTTAACATCATTAACTGGGATGTTGTTGCGAAGAAATATGAGGCGGAATTAGCTTAATTAATTCGTAAGCGAGTTATCTATAAAGATAGCTCGCTTTTTTGTATTCAAAAACGCGGCAATCCTTTAAAATAGAATTATATATATTCCAGAAACTTACATATATAGGTGTCGGATAGGACGGAGATGGATTGATGGAAAATAGACAAAGCGCTGAACGTTATTATGATTTAGATTGGATTAGGGTCTTTGCTATCATTCTTGTATTCTTATTTCATTGTTCCATGTTTTTTAATACATTTCCATGGCATGTGAAGAATAATGAACTGGATGATCAATATTTCGTTGCATTAAACGTACTACTCGGAACATGGATTATGCCTTTGTTTTTTGTCATATCCGGTATGAGTACCTTTCATTCTCTGAAGAAAAGATCAGGAGTAGTATTTATAAAAGAAAGGTATATTCGGTTAGGAATTCCACTACTTCTCGGTGTTTTTTTCCTATCCCCACCTCAAGTTTATATTGAGCGATTAACACTTGGTCAGTTTAAAGGAAGTTTCTTGGAATTTATTCCTCATGCTTTTGATGGCCTATACTTGTCGATAGGGGGGAGCGGGAACCTTGCATTTGTTGGCCTTCATCTCTGGTATTTATTTTTGCTCATCATTTTCACTACCCTCCTACTTCCAATCTTACTATTAGGTAAACATACGAAAATCGAAAACAGACCGTTTAACATCACACATATTATATGGCTAGCCATTCCTCTAATTATTCTTTCGTTATTTGTCGATCTCGTTAATTTAGGTGGGTGGGACATTCTGTTTTATTTCATTATCTTCCTATTTGGTTACTATTTCTTAGTTAGAACAGATTTTAGGAAACTTTTGAGAAAGTACGGAATACCTATTGGTATTATCTCTTTGTTAACAAGTGCTACCTATGTATGGTTATTCTTTGAACAACAGCATGGTACTATCATTTTTCATAGTGTGAAGGTTGTAAATTGTTTGAGTTGGCTATTATTTGTTTTTTACTTAGGAGATCGATTTCTTAATAAAGATAACTTTGTTCTAAAGTATTGTAGTGAAGCCACTATGCCGTTTTATATCATTCATCAGCCTGTGATTGTCATTTTGGGATATTACATGATAAATCTTCAGATGAATATTGTAGTTAAATACCTACTATTATCGGTCATTTCGTTTTCACTTATCATTTCTATCTATCATTTTTTAATAAAGCCTACTCATTTACTTAGACCTTTTTTCGGTTTGAAAAGTAATGACAAAACTGCATAGAATAGCTACCTTATATCAGAGTAATGTTTTTTATATCGTACATACTACTTGTGTGATACTTTTATATAGCTAAAGAAAGAGGTCATTAAAGGATGAATATTCCAGTAGGTGTCTCAAATAGACATATCCACTTAATGCAAGAACATGTAGAAATACTCTTTGGAGAAGGATACACGTTAACGAGTTTAAAAGAACTTTCCCAACCAGGTGAATTCGCAGCCAATGAGACGGTCAAAGTAGTTGGACCAAAGGGAGAGTTTCCTAGTGTGAGAGTGCTGGGGCCAGTCCGAAGTTTAACACAGCTTGAGATTTCTTTAACCGATTCCTTTTCACTTGGGGTGAAGGCACCCATTCGTTCTTCTGGAAATATTGAAGGAACACCGGGGATTAAGATTGTCGGACCACAGGGTGAAGTTACCATTGAACAGGGGGTTATTATTGCCGAGCGTCATATACATATGACCTCAGACGATGCAACCCAATTCAACGTAACTGACGGAGAATACGTAAGCATTGAAACGGTGGGGGAAAGAAGTTTGACCTTCCATCAAGTCTTAATAAGAGTTAAAGACACGTACGCGCTCGATTTACATATCGATACAGATGAAGCAAATGCTTCGGGGTTAAAAACTGGTGATACTGTAAGGATTGTTAAGTAAACATATACTAGCTACTAAGGGCATTGTCAGTAGGCAATGCTCTTTCTCTTGAAAAATTCTGCTTGATGGTAATGTGGTAAAAATATACAATTTAATTAAACGATTTTGATACGTTCATTAATGGGAGGTGTCAGAATGAAGATTAGAGCTTATTTTACTATCACGCTTGCATTACTTGTATTATCTGGATGCTTTGAAGAAACAAAGGTCGGACATGAACACCCAAAAAAGCTGATAACTTCATTGTTAAAAGAGTATAAACCTTTACTACGTTGTAACCCATGTATGAGTCATGTACCAAGAGAATGGGGAAACCCATCAGATCTTGTTTACCCTATGGAGGGACAGTTCTGGGTGGATGATGCACCTGAAAAATTGGAACCAATGGCATTTGGAGTCTTACAACATAGTTCACAAACAGATATTAACATAACTATTCATCATATAGAACTGGATACTGAGTTTCCAACAGTTCCACAAGAACTCCCCGTGTATATGCAAAGTAGCTACGCATTAGAACATAAAGACCTGCTAGCATCCTTCCATCAATACCATAAAGTATTAGAGTACCATCCCTCATATTCAGGAATATATTTTGCTGGTGTACATCCTCTAACAGAAAAGATGAATCAAATAAATAAAAGAAATATTGAACAAAAAGCAAAAGAGATACTTGGTGATTTAATCATGGAAGATTCTTCAACTCCAACTACCATTCAACATGAGAACGGTTATTGGACGGTGGTTTACTATCGGTATGTGAATGGATATAAAGTATATGCAGATAAACCGCTAAAAGTTGCATTTGATCAAGAAGGGAGAGCCATCTCCATAGAGGGAAGAAGAAGACCTATTATTGAAGAAAGCTATTATCCAACAAGAACACCTAAAGAAGCATTGGAGGAACTTCAAAAAGGGAACTGGCTTCACCTGTATGTGCAGGATTTTAGCTTACCTTTAGAAAAAAATATGGAGAGATTTGTGATTAAGGAAATGGAGCTTGCCTACCATGAACAACATCCTGGATACTCAAGACAAGTGCTCCAACCTTACTATGTCTTCAAAAATATAGAAGGGCAGGCTTTATATATTCCTGCCATCATTGATGCGTATGCTGAAAGATGAATAGTAAAGGTTTTAATTGAAATTGTTTGTAAAAGCTTAAACGCTTACGGTACATTATAAATAACATTTTATAGATCATAGGAGTGATCAGATGCTGACGCCTGAAAGACATCGCATTATTCTTGAACTCTTGGAGGAAAAAGAAGTGATTAAGCTTCATGAATTAGTGGAGGCTACTTCTTCTTCTGAATCTACCATACGTAGAGATTTAAGTCAGCTCGAGAAGAATAAGAAACTAAAGCGTGTACATGGAGGAGCTTCCCTTTTAAAACAAAAGGGAGCGGAATTGAGCATTCATGAAAAATCAACTATTAACCTTCATGAAAAAGAGGCCGTTGCCAAATATGCAGCAGGGCTTATAAAAGATGGAGATTGTATATTTTTAGATGCAGGCACCACAACGTTCCAAATGATCAAGCATATTACGGCAAAAGACATTAAGATTGTCACAAATGGACTTACTCATTTAGAAGCATTATTAGAGAGAAATATAGATACATTCTTAACAGGTGGATATATAAAACGTAAAACAAAAGCTCTTATTGGGCGAGGGGCGGTTGATGGTTTAAAGAACTACCAGTTTGATAAAAGCTTCATAGGAGTCAATGGCATTCACCCGATATACGGTTTTACAACGCCGGACCCTGAAGAAGCTGCTGTTAAGGAGCTAGCTGTTCGACTTGGTCAAAAAGTATACGTATTAGCCGATCATACAAAGTTTCATGAAGTAACATTTGCTAAGGTTGCAGATTTAGGAGCTGGAACAGTGTTGACCAATGAAACAGATCAAGAGATGCTAGAAGAATTTAAAGGAGACTTAAGTTTTGAGGTAGTTCCTACCGTTTAATAAAATAGTTTTAGTGTGGAAGAGAGTACTATCTATTAATTTGCGTCATAAAGCTTTATTTGGAAACCCTTAAGCTTATTTGATAGAATACTCATAGTGAAATTTTTTTTACTATGAAGGAGAATATATGAAAACAATCGTTGTTATAGGTGGTGGAATAACAGGTCTATCAACTATGCATTACTTACAAAAATATAAAAAAGAGAATAATTTAGATGTGAAATTAACTCTCGCTGAAAGTAACGAGTATCTAGGTGGTAAAATACGCACGGTAAAAGAAAATGGTTTTGTCATGGAAACCGGTGCCGATTCCATCGTTGCCCGGCATGAGAGTGTCTTGCCATTTTTACAGGATCTTGAATTTCAGGATGAAATGACATACAACGCTACAGGGATTTCCTTTATTTATAAAGAAGATCAGCTACATGCCATACCGCCTGAATCTGTATTTGGAATTCCTTTGAGTAAAGAATCTTTGCTTAGTAGCACATTGGTGTCTGAAGCGGGGAAACAGAGAGCTTTAAAGGATGTTGAAATACCCAATGAACATTTTACGTTAGAAAGCTCTGTTGGAGAATTTTTAGAGTATTTTTTAGGAAAAGAATTAGTAGAAGAGCAAATTGCACCGGTTTTATCAGGTGTCTATTCTGGAGATTTAAATACATTAACGCTTGCCTCAACTCTTCCTTACTTGTTAGAGTATAAAAACAAATATGGAAGTATTATAGAGGGTTTATCTATGAATAAGGAGAAATTTCAATCATCCAAGCCAAAATTTATCTCCTTTAAAAACGGACTATCTTCTCTGATTGACCAGCTTGAACAAGAATTAGACGAAGTTGAAATCGTAAAGGGCGTCAAAACGACTAAAATTAACAAACTAGATGATGGTTACGAAATACAATTTGCTAACCACCCTTCTATTGAAGCTGATTTTGTCATTGCTGCCACACCTCACAACGTCACAGAATCCATACTGCAAAGTAAGGAGTTATCAGACGAATTTAAGCAACTAAAAAACTCTTCATTAATAAGTGTTTATTTAGGATTTGATCTACCAGATCAGCTATTACCTGCAGATGGTACGGGATTTATTGTCCCAACTAATGACCTACAATGTGACGCTTGTACATGGACTAGTAGAAAATGGAGCCATACATCCAAAGAAGGTAATTTGTTAGTGAGGTTATTTTATAAAAGTTCAAATCCTTCCTATGAAAACCTCAAAACATTAAATGAAGATAAAATACTGTCGCAAGCTCTACTAGACATTCAGAAAAGCATTGGTATTAACAGTCAACCTAAGGTCTTTAGGATTACACATTGGCATGAAAATATGCCGAATTACCATTTAGGTCATCATCAAACTGTATCTGCACTAAATGATAAAATGTCTGCACTCTTCCCGAATGTGCTATTAGCAGGGTGTTCTTATTATGGAGTTGGTATTGGAGCCTGTATTAAGAATGGGAAGGACATTGCAGAAAGCATTATTGATAAATTAAATTAAATTAAAGGCTGTTTTTGTATATGACTTTTACTCACGTGTTATCCAGCAGCACTTGGGATTAACACGTGAGTAACAACTTATACGAGAACAGTCTATTTAGATGGAGAAATGGTGTAAATAACCATTAAAAAAAGACCCGATATTCTTATATAATGGTTGTGTAAAGGGGAGTTAGCTATGTACGCAGACCTGCTAATAAATTTAGCATTTGTTATATCATTCTTATCAATAACTGGACAACTTTTTAGGAACCAGCCAATGAATACTACATATAAAGGGCAATTCCTGGGAGGCGTATTGTTTGGATTATTAGGCATAACCCTAATCTTCTTCTCAATAAAAGTCACCGATACTACCATTATGGACTTACGTAATTTCGCTGTGATTATCGCGATTCTCTATGGAGGCTGGGTAAGTGGAGTGACGGCGGGAATTATGATCATCATCGCCAGAATATTTATTAACGGTGTTAATATCTCATCTATTACAGCAGTCATTACGATTATTTTACTTGTAATGGTTTGTTCCTATATTTCAAGATTAAACATAACGATAGTTAAGAAGTTTATCTATTCTATTGCTAGTAACATTATTATTGTTTTTTCAGCCTTTACCTTTTTAGTGAAGGATACAGAAAAGCTGATGACAGTTTTAACCTATTACGGAGCCATCTCTCTTTTTGGCGGAGTCATTATGTTCTATATTAGCGAATATGTAGCTCGTTCTAATGAGAATTACCGTTTCCTAAAGGAATCAGCAGAAAGAGATTTCCTTACTGGGTTAAACAATGTCAGGCAGTTTGACGCAATTTGGAATACTCATGTGCAAAATGCGATTGACCGTGAAGAGAGGTTATCAATCCTACTAATTGATATAGATCACTTTAAACATATCAATGATACGTATGGTCATCCAGTCGGGGATATCGTGTTAAAGGAGCTTGGGAAAGTGTTAATTCAGTCCACTCGTTCTTTTGATACTGTATCTAGAAACGGTGGGGAAGAATTTTCTATCATTCTTCCAGACTGCCCAAATTCCCAAGCAAGGGACATTGCAGAAAGAGTTAGAAAAGCTGTAGAAAAACATACTTTCAACGTTTCATCGTCTCAATCTATTACGATTACCGTTTCAATCGGTGTGGCAACCTATCCAGACACAGATCGTGATATTAATAGTTTAATTGAACAAGCTGATGAATATTTATATAAGGCAAAAAGGACAGGAAGAAACAAAGTATGTTCTGCTGACTAAATAGAAATAACTAAATAAATGAGCAAGGAAACTATCGATTGAAAAGATGGTTTCCTTTTTTATTTGGCAGAATGAGTTCTGGTTAATTCAGCCATACTAATACAAACTTGTACCATGTTTATCCATTCTTAATGAAAGGATACACGTTATGAAAAAACTAACCGACTGGGTAAAAAAGAGCCAAAAACTGAATAATTCAGAACCTACTGATGATCAATCTTCTATTCAAAAGAACTTAACCTTATCTCTCCAGAAGATAAAAGAAGATATAGGGAAGAGTCCCGATGTAATGGTTCGTGAAATTACGATTGGTAATGAGAAAAAAACGAAGATGGCCTGTATTTATATTGACGGGCTTGTTGATAAGCATTATGTACATGAGTTTATATTAAACCCATTACTTTTCTCTATTAGAGAAGCTGATATAGATGAAAGCAACTTATCAGAGGAATCTTTGTATGAGATTTTACAAAAGTATAGCTTAACGATTGGAGAGCTTTCTTGTATTGAAACGTATGAGGAGGTTTATGATACGGTCCTGTCAGGTGACAGTGTCATCATATTGGATGGAGAGACTAAAGGATACGCAATAGGGACAAAAGGCTGGGAAGGTCGTGGAGTGGAAGAACCTTCTACCGAGCAAGTCGTAAGAGGTCCAAAAGAAGGATTCACTGAGACGATTCGTGTTAATACAGCGCTGATAAGAAGACGAATTAGAGATAAAAGCTTAATTTTTGAAAACCTTCAACTAGGAAAACGATCAAAAACTGATATATCGATTGCCTATATGGAAGATATAGTAGATGAAAAAATTGTAAAAGAAGTGAAGAATCGTCTTTCTAAAATAAGTATTGATACTATTTTAGAAGGTGGGTATATAGAGGAATTAATTCAAGATGAAACTTACTCTCCGTTTCCTACTATTTATAACACAGAGCGTCCAGATGTTGTGGTTGGAGGGTTAATGGAGGGAAGAGTTGCTATCTTAGTAGATGGTACTCCATTTGTATTGATGGTACCGGCTCTGTTTGTTCACTTCATGCAGTCAAGTGAGGACTATTACCAACGTGCGGATATTGCAAGTTTGATAAGAATATTAAGATTCACTGCCTTTTTACTATCTATATTAATTCCATCTTCTTATATAGCTGTTACAACGTTTCATCAAGAAATGCTCCCAACTGCCTTACTTGTAAGCCTTTCTGCCCAAAGAGAAGGAGTACCATTTCCAGCTGTAGTAGAAGCAATCATAATGGAACTTACCTTTGAAGTTCTAAGAGAAGCTGGCCTACGTATGCCAAAGGCAATAGGTTCTGCGATATCAATTGTAGGAGCTCTCGTCATAGGGCAATCCGCGGTAGAAGCAGGGCTTATTTCTGCCACCATGGTCATTGTTGTATCGCTGACAGCGATCTGTAGCTTTGTTATTCCGAAGTTCAACATGAGTATCGCTACTAGAATGTTACGCTTTGGATTTATGATTTTAGCGGCTACGTTTGGCTTGTTTGGGATCATTCTTGGTTTAGTTGGACTAGTCCATCACATGACCAGCCTTCGCTCGTTTGGAATCCCATACATGGCTCCTTTTGGTCCGATTATTACAAGCGACCTTAAAGATACAGTCATTCGTCGATCAATAAAGAATTTGGACACTCGTCCAAGACTCGAAAACCAAAAGGATATAAATAGGATCGATATCTCAGACGGAGAGACAATTAATCCTCCTAAACAACTAGAAGGTGATCAAAATGAAGAAAAGTAAAATATTTACTATTCTAATTTTATTAACATTATTGTTAAGCATGACCGGATGTTGGAGTAGAAATGAACTGACGGACCTAGCTATTGTTAGTGCCATGGGAATTGACATAGTTGATGATGAATACTTACTTACTGTACAAGTATTAAACCCTGGTGAGATTTCGGGTGATTCGGCATCTAGTCGTTTATCAGTTACCACGTACGAAACGAAAGGAAGTAATATTTTTCAGGCAATTCGAAGATTAACCAAGGAGTCTGCTAATAGGTTATATTTTGCACATCTTAGAATGGTCGTTATAGGTGAGGAAGCAGCAAAGACTGGAATTGGTAAAATGTTAGAGTTAATGTCGAGAGATCATGAATTTAGAACGGATTTTTATATTGTCGTTGCAAAGGATGGGAAAGCAACAGATACCCTAAAGATCTTAACAGCGATTGAAAAAAATCCTGCTAACAAAATATTTACATCACTTGATGTTTCTCATTCCCATTGGGCCGCAACCCTAGGTACAAAATTAGATAAATTAATCAGTGAAATAACCTCAAAAGGGGACAATCCTGTATTAACAGGAGTTGTTATTGAAGGTGATAAAGAAATTGGAAATAGCATAAAGAACGTTGAAATGATTGAATCAGCCGCATCAATTAATATTGAACACCTCTCAGTGTTTAGAGGTGATAAGTTAATAGGCTGGTTAGATGAAGATGAAAGTAAAGGACATAATTATATTACTGATAATGTTATGGGGACCGTTGTTGTTTCTAACTGGGGAGATGGGAATATTGCCTTTGAGATAAGAGAGACGAAAACAAAGGTAGAAGCAAAAGTAAAGGATGAAAAGCCGGCTATACAGGTGTACGTTACGACTGAAGTTGGTGTAGGAGAAGTACAAGCGAGTGTTGATTTACTGGATGAAAAAACGATAGAAGAACTTGAGAAGAAGATTAGCGATAACAAGAAACATAAAATAGAGTCTGCCATCTCTAAAGCTAAAGAATTGGAAACCGATATCTTTGGTTTTGGAGAAGTCATCCACCGTAAAGATCCTAAGCTATGGGCAAGTTTAGAAAAAACATGGAACGAAGAAGGGTTTGTCAATTTAGATATTACTGTTAAAGTTAAAAGTTATATTAGACGATTAGGTACAACAAACGAATCTTTTATAAACGATATTCAAAGTGGGTCGTAGAAAATGGTCATACTTAAAATCTTAATCTTTATGGTAGTGATAGCTCTAGTTTCTTATCTAGAGCTAAAGAAAATGAAAAGTAAAGATATGAAGAAAGAAATGACAATCTATAGTGTGTTTATTGTTATCTCTGCCTCCTTCTTTATTATGGAGTTAATGGAGATTGAAGTAATAAACCCACTTGAGGGTATTAAGGTAGTATTTGAACCGATAGGCCGATCAGTGGAAAGAATGCTTTCAAAGGGAGGATAAGTACTAATGAACGAAACTAATGTCCAAATTAGTCCACTCCAGTTTACGATACTAACGGCATTATTTATAGTAGGAAGTGCTGTATTATTCATACCAACTATTTTAGTAGGAGCGGCAAGTCAAGACGCGTGGATATCTGGAATAATAGGGATGGGGATAGGTGTATTATTAGCTTGGTTTTATAGTAGTTTAACTAAAATTGATCCCGAAAAAAGTTACATTCAAATGTGTCTCTTTGCATTCGGTAAATGGGGTGGAGGGCTCCTAGCTATCTTAACCTTCACCTTTCACATCATCTTAGCTTGTTTTCTATTATTTGATATAGGAGATTTCTTAATCACTCATATTTTAATCGGAACACCAATAGAAGTGATTTATTATATGTTCATTTTTGTGGCTATTATCTATTCGACAAAGTTAGGAATTGAGACCACAGCACGTTCAGCAGAGATTTTTATGCCTTGGGTTTTCTTGTTATTTTCACTCATTTCCATTTTCGTACTACCCGAGGTTGAACCTACTAATATTCTACCTGTTTACGAAAATGGTTTTGGACCTATTTTATTTGGAGTTTATTTCTTTATTGGTTTTCCTTTTGCAGAGATGATTGTGCTACTTATGATCACTCCTTTTATTAACGATAAGAAGAAAATCACATCTTCTTTTATTTATGGGGTCCTATTAGGGTCCATGATTCTCCTTGTTTTTATCGTACTCTGCCTATTAGTATTAGGGGCCGATTATTCGCAAAGAAACGAGTTCCCTATATATGTACTAGGGAAACAAGTAAGCATAGGGAACTTTTTAGAAAGAGTAGAAGTCATTGTTGCTATTATATGGTTTATAAGTATTTTCTTTAAATTGTCCATCGTCAGTCATTCGTTTATGTTAGGTTTAAGCCAATTACTTAACATGAAGGATTATCGACCACTAACCTTTCCATTTGCAGTTCTCATCATACCGTTAACCTTACTCATCATTCCGAGCAGTATTTATCTTAAAGGTTTCACAAAATATGCGAGTACACCTTATATGGTTACAGTGGGTATCATTATTCCCGCCATTGTATTTATCGTTTCTAAATGGAAAATGAGAAGGACATCCTCATAACTAGTAAGGTTCAAGGAAAGGAATTTAGAGAAAAAAACAAGAGAAAACAATCTGTATGAAGTGTAAGTAGTGAGCGAGTCAACAAAAGTCGACTCGCATTGTTATCAAGATGCCGACTGTCTTTATTAATATTTAATAGTGAAACATCAATTGAGCTTGGCTATAGGTTTCAAGTTTTCTTGTATTTGATTGTGGACACGCAAAATGCCCCACATACCACTTTCCAAGCTCCACATAATATTACCAGCACGATAGATGTAATCACCTGGATATTTATATTTGCCACCTGCTCCCCCTTCTAGATAGGCATCTAATTTAGAACCAACCGTGTTAAGACCATGTACAGATGAAAACGCAGCATTAATATCATTAGGATCTGTTCTCCATCTATGACCATGCATATGAAACGTATGGGTTCTTCTGCGTTCAGAAGGCGTGAGTAAACGTAAGGTCACTGGATCTCCTTTATATGCTTCGAAGACGGGAGTAGCAGGGTCCTCGAAAGTTTTAGAGCTAAACAGTTCATGCATCTTCGCTTGATTCATGCGGTTATATAAGCGCTCAGAACGATAATTGAAGCCCTTAGAACCCTGATCATACGTATCTAATTCCTCATCATCATCAACCTTTGGATCAACAATTAAAGTATCATTCTTATTTAGTAGGCGGATCCCATCATGCATTAATAAAACAAATTCTCTGAAGTTTGGTAAAAATGGGTTAGTAATAACGGCACTAGTTCCCGCTTTTATTGTCTTATGAGTAGTTGGGTCAAGATATCTTGAACCTCTTGCTTCAACTACGAGTGCACCAAATGCTCCGTGATGCTTATGATTTCGTACATCACACATATCCCATAGGTTTACAGATCCTACATTTTCATCAATATACCATTGATACGTAATTGCTTCTCCTGGAGCAATACTTTGATCTAAATTATAGCCAACAGTCTCTCCGCTTGAAGACTTGACGTCATATTGAATTAACTGAGGATGGAGAGAAATTCTTAAAGAAGGTGGATAATACTGAGTAAACTTTACTTCAGGATATTTGTGCATTCCATCCTGGACATGAAATTTATTTGGGCTTATTTGATTAGTAAGCGTAACCTCCACTAAATCTCCGACATTAGCACGTATAACTAAAGGCTCTGGAATCCGTTTCCCAGACAGTACTGCATCTACATGCTCAGTGAGCACAAAAATGATGCCGTTAGGATCATGGTCTCCGTATTTATTGTATTGAATGGGTACTTGAAGTGCTGTTATATTGAATTTTTTTATACTTTTTGACGGAAATTTCTTATTATCTAGCTTTGCCTTTTCTGGAGAGTTACCGGTTTTGTCAGGTAATGGTGAAGTACGTTCAGGTAATGCTGGACGGTCTGATAGTGGAATTAGTTCTGGGACTTGTTCGTTAAACGCCCGTATAAGCCCCCATGTACCTAACCAAATATCTTCGACTGTTTCAAATGCATACAAATAATCACCACTTCTCGGAACAGAAGTTTCCAGTGTAAACGATTCAGAAATACCAATGTGTTGCTGAGAAACGTAATGGGAATCTAAGTCTTTTTGTTCTTTCTTCCAACGTATACCGTGGATGTTAAAACTATGAGACTCCTCATGTGAACCTTGCATTAATCGAATCCGCATTGGGTCACCTTCATAAAGTTTTAATAGTGGAGTTTCCGGATCACCATGAACAAAGGAACTGTACGAATAGGCAGTCTCATTTCCTGGACCAACTCTGAAGGGTAAAGGCGCATTTCGATAGTTGATTGCAAAAACTCCGGGGTCATCTTGCGACCCTGGGAAGGTCGGTGGTTCTATCGGATTATTATTTTTATCAAAAAGCATTGCGAAATCTTGTGCAAAAAGAGTAAAATCTCGATAATCTGGAAGTAATGGATTACTTACTGTAATTTGCGTACCGTGATCAACAGCTAAACCTGTTGTCGAGTCTAAGAATGAAGAGAAACGAGGGTGAATAATTGCTCCTCCAAATATCCCATGCTGTTGGTGAGAGGATGCGAACAAATGGTCATGATAGTAAACGGCTTTTAGTTCAACATCTGCATACCATTCATATCGGATGGTTTCCCCCTGTAACACACTACTATCATAATTCCAGCCGACGTTAGCGCCATCTGAAACAAGTACGTCAAATTTGACGAAATGTACATGCACCCCGCATTCATATGTTCTACCAGTTAACTGGAAAGGGGTTCCTTTTAGTACAGATGGTAATCTATTTGTGAAATTGATTCTCAGACACGTGCCAGCTTCCGCATGAAGCACTAGAGGTTCAATCGACTTTCGACCAGATCTTATATCCTCTATATCTTCATCTAAAACGTAAATACGACCATATGGGTCATACCAGCCCTCATTATTATAAATAATGGGAACTTCAATTGCAGATACATTAAATTCCTTTACAACTGGATTTCCTAGACAAGAGTCAGTAAATACGGCACCAGGTCTTGCGTTAGGAACAGCAGCATTTTGCTCGAGTTGTGTCATTTCCCTTCCACCAACTATACCTAGAGGTGGACGAGGTGCCTTGAATCCAATCTTACCTGGAATAAAGTTAGGGAACCCTGGTTTTTCTTTTGTTGGGGCTGGTGGAGGAGTTCGATCGGGTAAGGGTTTGAGTGCTTTAATTGGAGTTCCATCCGGATAAGTTTGACTGCCGTCTTGTAAGGTGTCAAACACTCGATTCATTCCCCACATGCCCACGCCAAAGTGTGGATACAAGTGACAATGAATAATTCCATCTCCTATTGATCCTGATAAACTACCAAGTCCATATAAAGGTTCAATTGTGTAATGGGATTGCGGACTGATGGATTGGGCATCAATTATTTCTGAATTAACATTATCAGGATCCATTAACCATTGATGAACATGATAATGAAAGACATGGGTTTCTTTTACACCGCCGTGAACAAGCCGGATTCTAGCAGGATCTCCTTTATATCCACGAAGAATAGGTGTAGATGGATCACCGAATACCCATGAATCATGATGAACTTCTTCACCTTCACAGTCTGGACAGACGACACCTTCTTCAATGAGTTTCAAGCGATTTCGCATAGGTTCCATTCGATAGTTAACAGCATGAAGTGATTCATCTTCTTCTCCGGTGTGTGGATTAATGGGATTATTACCTGTAATATCTTTTATAGTAGCTTCATCATTAAAAAACCACACATACTCCCTAAAAGATGGGGCAAAGGGATTGTGGACATCAGCATAAACTCCACTCTTTAATGGAGCTCCAGTCTCAGGATCTGTCCAAGTAGATCCTCTTGGTTCAATTATTAAAGCCCCCCATAAACCACTAGGGTTAGAACTGCCTTCTTTTGCTAATGGATTAGCTAGATCTGAAAAGTAAGAGATACCTTCCCGGTCTACTTTAAATCGATATTTAATACTTCCTTTAGGCGGTACAGTGGTGTCTGGGTTTACTCCTACGTTAGCCCCATCGTATTTAAGGACATCATATTCAATCTCTTGGAAATGAATAGAAGCATTAACGTCTAATTGATTTTCAAAGTGAATAATCACTGTCTCTCCTACATTTGCCCGAATGGCTAAGGGCTGAACCAAATCTATAGGGGTATATGGGTTTTCTTTTACTAACTGTCTAATTATATTAACATTTTCCTTTAAGACATACATCTTACCATTTGGGTCATGATCCCCAAATTTGTTATATACGATCCTAATTGAAATCGCTACAACTTCATATTCTCGTATCATGATATCCCCCCTTCTTAGTTAAGTGTTGGAATCTTAGGTCCTCCATCCTCTTCATCGTAGAACGTTTGAATAGTATCAATATGAACAAACCACGTACGTTGTTCAAAAGAGTCAATAATACTTGTATCAGCATAGATTTCTACATAATCCTCTATTACTTTTTGCACAGTTCCTATTAACATAAAAGGATACTGTGAAAGTAAAAAGATAGTTCTTTTACCTTTAATTTTCTTAAAATGAACCGACATAGCATCCGCTCTCTTTTTCTTAACATCTACTGAATCAGGCTTAGCCAATGTAAATCCCTCCTTATTCTTTTTTTATGAAAGTGGAAATATTGTCTTTGAACTAAAGTTAGGAGTAAATACAATGATCTGTTCAAGTGGAAATCGTAAAGGAGTAGGGAATTGATATTCAGGAGCATTCATCATTTTAACTGTAACCGGTGATAAAGTAACAAAACCATCTGTAACGCTCTTAAGTTGCCCAATAAATATTGGACGGAAAGTTTGTCCCATTAGGTTTAGCTGATGGGCACTTAAAATAATTAGTACTTCCTGACCTATATAATCATTTATTACATCTTTTAGATTCATAACACACCTCCTAATTCAATGATATTCAAGGGATTCTTATAGGTAAGTGATATTTGTCCTAGTATCATTAAAATGAGTAAGACAACTATATATGGTAATTAATAAGAGTTAATAAATAATAGTGGCTTCATATTTAAATAGACAGAATGTTAAGGATATCGAAACATATCTTCCTTTAATCAATAATTGATTAGATATAATTTATGGGGAATTAATGAACAATGGATTTGAGGAATGGAACATATTTTGGAAATTTAAGGTAATAGTTTGTTTGACAATGTTCGCTTCTAAGATATAAAGTTAAAATACTAGATTTTTACAAGGGGAAATATGAGGAGGGGAATGAATGGAAGCTAGAATTAAAATGGTAAGCTACGAGGATTCAGAGGGAGAACTCCGAGAGTTATATGATCGGTATCATGGAAAGATGGCAAACATCTTAAAAGTGCAATCATTAAATCCGAAATCTCTAACTGCTCATCTGGATTACTATAAAGTCATAATGTTTGGGCAATCGCCTCTTAGTAGAAAAGTCCGTGAAATGATTGCGACAGTTGTTTCTTCAACCAATGAATGCCATTACTGAATGCAACATCATGGGGCGGCGCTCCATTTGTTAACAAAAGATGAAGGGCTAGTAAAAGGGTTGAAAGAAAATTATCAAAATGTTGATTTAGACGGGAAAGTAAGAGCTATTTTAGATTATGCCGTGGCACTAACCATTAAGCCTCATGGTGTAAAAGATGAACATGTCCAAAAACTAAGGGATGCTGGCTGTTCTGATTTAGAAATATTGGATGTTTGTCAAATCACCTCTTATTTTAACTTTGTTAATCGCATGGCAGAGGGGCTCGGGGTAAAATTAGAAGCTGAATATCAATAAAGACGTCTTAGATAGCAGGCGTCTTTTTTATGTTTCTGTTTTTGTGAGAGAGCTTACAGAAATAAAAAGAGATTCAGAGTAAAGTAAATACAATTAGCACAACCATATTTAAACAGATTGAAAGGAGAAATGTATTTGAAAAAACTTTGTATGTTAGTAGGATGATCTCTTCATCAACAGATTCAATGTGGAAGTATTTAAAGGAAATTAAGCCCAATTTGTGGAGAAACGGTATAACATACCCTAGTACTCTTTTAGATTTGGATCGCCTCTATAGCCAGGGAGAGCTGTGGATGACAATGGGCTATAACGAAGCTAGAGCAGAAAGTCAAATAAAAGATGGAGTGTTTCCAGACACAACTAAATCATTTGTACTTGAATCAGGTAGCATCGGTAACACACATTTTTAGCTATCCCTTTTAATAGCCAAAACAAAGCGGGAGCCATGACTACGATTAATTTTTTACTCTCGCCTGAAGCGCAGCTAACAAAATATGATACTACCTATTGGGGAAGAAATATTGCATTAGATCCTACGAAATTATCAAAAGAAGATTAAGAGAGGTTAGCTAATATAAGCCGTGGGGATTCTGTTCTTTCGACAGAGGAGTTACAAGAGCATATGTTACCTGAGATTGATTCAAGATATGTAGAGTGGGTGAAGGAGAATTGGTTACGTGAAGTTGTTCAAACAGAATAACTGGATATGGGGGGATATTTCTCAGGTGATTCATCCTTATCCAAACCATGCTGCGGCAGTGCAAAGAACAGCGGATTTATATTGGCAAGACACTTTATTTTCTGGTTGGGTACCAAAACTACCAAAATAGTATATTCAATGGTTTAGATATAAGTAGAGTGAGTTTTAAACAACTCACTCTACAGACTACTCTATTTTTCTATAATTCATTTATAACTTCGTTAATTCGATCTACGTGAACAGCGAGGCGTAAGGTATTCTTAATCAAGCCTTCTTTTTTTAGTTACTCATAATGGCACTAGTAGTTTCTCTGGTAGAACCAACCATATTCGCTACATCCTGATGAGTTAACCTCATTTCAATCGTTTGCCATTCATTTTTCCGTTTACCTGTTTTTTCGCTCAGCCTTAATAACAAATAAATAATTCTATACCGTACATCTCCAAGTGCAATTTTTTCACTAAGACTGTAAAGCTCTTTAAGTCTAGTTGACAAAATAGTAATAAGTTTAATAGCAATTTTAGGATTCTTTTCAATAAACGATTCAAATTCCTGTTTACTAATCATGCATAAATACGTATCGGTCATTGCTTCAGCATACGTATCATCATCTGTAAGGGACAGAGATAAAGTCTCACCAAAAATATTACCATCTACTAATATATCTACCGTAAATTGCTTACCACTTTGATTAATCTTATATAAACGTACCTGCCCTTTTTTTAAAAGAAACAGTGCCTCAAGGGGATTGTCAGGAGAGAAAATAAGAAGAAAATAAGTGTTCCTTTTTTTTCGGGCCTCATTTCACTCATTTCATCAATTATTTGTAACTCTTCCATTGGAAGTTCATCTAAAAGGCTTATCTGAGAAAGTAGAAATAATTCATCCATCTATATAACTCCGGTCTATTACAAAGCTATGACTCTTTCCTATTATATAATATTTTAAAACTAAGATTGTAATTTAGCTTACTGAAAGATGGAAAGATCATCAGATAAGATGTACGAAACAGAAGGTAAAGTAATTGAACTATATATTGTTTACAATAAAATGGTTGTATAAACTGTGTTAGAACTAAAAAACTATTAGAAAAAAAAGAGATCTCATTTATAGAAAAGAATATAATAGAAGATCAAAAGGGTAGAATGGAACTAAAGGAATGGTCAGAAGAAGTTATCACGCCTGTTTTGGTGAATTTAGAAACGAAAGAATTATTAAAATGTGATCAAATACAATTGAATTTTTAAGTAGGAGAGGTCGACATGCAATCCAACTCACAAGAAATTGAACAAGTACTCCATGCAAAAGAAACGATGGAACTTCAAAAAGGACAGATGAAGCAATTCTTAGAATCTGCTCACTCCATTGTGAAGCTATCAGAAAAGCTTTCACAGTTAACAAATAAGATAAGTGATCAAGTCAATGAAGCTGAGAGCTTTGCAGAGAAAGGAAGAACATCTATTGTCGAAACAGTCGAAGAAATGAAGTTAATCCAAGCTGAATCCACAGAAATGCTTGCTAAGGTTTCGACTTTAATTGAACAATCGAAAGAGCTAACCGACATGATTAAAACATTAGAGAGAATTTCATCTCAAACAAATCTCTTAGCTCTCAATGCTTCTATTGAAGCAGCTAGAGCAGGGGAAGCCGGTAGAGGATTTGATGTGGTCGCTAAAGAAATTAGGAAGCTTTCAGTTATAAGTACAGAGTCAACAAAAAAGGCAAAAACTTCAGTTGACATGATTTTAACTGAGATAAACATGATTGCCAGTGTTTCAGAGACGGGGAATGAAAAAACATCAATAGGGATTAAGAAGATTAAAGAAACAGAACAACTTTTTAATCACATTCATGAATCCATTCATAAAGTAACAGAAGATAAAAATGCATTATCTTCTATTACGAATGAAATGAGGTCGGTGAGTGTTGGTGCCAACGATCTGAGCGTCAGTATCTCAAAAAACAGAGAAATCATTGCAAAAGGGTTAGAAAGTGCAATTAACAGTAAAACTCAAAACAAATAAGACACTATAATGTGAAAATAATTAACGACCCATAAAATAATGGGTGGAATGATTAATAACATGTATGGTGCAGGACCGTATGTAGTAACAACCGTTCTCATACCGTGCATACATACAACGGGTGCATTTAGAATAAATGTCCATCCAGCAACAGAGGCGACTAATTTTTCTTTATGAGACAGAGTGGTAAAAGCATAATAAATAAGTAGAAAACTTATGATGGCAACCAGTATGGTTTTAATGATAACCACTAGTAGAATGGATAAATTTAATAACGTATGATGAACAAAAGCAACATGATTAATGGTTGATATGATAAATATGTAAAGTCCAAGGTTACCCATCTGATGTAAATGGGTAACTTTTTCATGTTGCGAGAAGAATTTTTTTTGAAATAAACCAAAGGAAAACCCGGTAATAAGACCAAACACAAAATCATGTAAAAATAGATGATTAAGAACAGGGAGTTTCATTGTAATCAAAACGATTACAATTGAAATCATCATGGAAACAATGTTCTCGTTTGTTAGCTTTATAGATAAGTTTTCTTTTAATAATATAGGAGGATCTTTAACGTCAGGATACCTGTTAATAAGAATTTTATTAGAAAGAAAAAGAAAAACAGGTGTTGTTAGAAAGACGAAAAACATTTGGATTGAGTTCCAATATAATAAAAAGTCCCGATATTCCAATGAAACAACATGATTAATCATGAATATATTGAACGCAAACATTGAAGGTCCAACAATTACTTGAAGATATTCAGGAAAGGGAATGGCAATTAAATTTAAAAGAAAAAGACTAATGATAGTTATCACTGATAAATAAATAATCCGTTTTACATATCTTTTATTAAGAATGGTTGCAATTTGAACTCCAATTGAAAATAAGAATATCGTAATAGCAAACCGTTGTATGACAACGGGTAAAGTTAACTCTATCTGGAAGAGCTTAAAAACAATAAAGGTAATGGGTAAAGTTATCAAAACTGTTAAATACGGAATTGAAATAAATAACTTTTGTAATTGATAGTGATTGACAAGCCTTACTGCAATTATGATACATAGACTATAGAAGAATAGATTTATGATAAACAACTGTGACACCTCAAGATGAAAGATAAGGTTAGTGTAAAGTAAACAAAGTTATAATACAGTAAGTTACCTTACAATATTGTGGATCATAATGAACAATTATTTTTACTGATTTAAAAAGTGACAGTCAATCCAATTTCTTATTTTCCATGATAGTCTATGGTGAAAATGAAAACAGCCGTACAACAATAAGGCTTGATGTTGACCGGTTGCTATAAGGGATAGAAATCTCTTTTGTGGTTGAAAAATTAGTAAAGGCTTCTTGTTCATATATTAAGTAGATTTTGCCACAAAATAGGGCTCTGTCTAATTGCGTATACTCCATTTTTAGGAAGAGGTAGTTCTTCACCTAGAGATCCAATATCAAATGAGATGACATCAAAATGAATCCTTTGTCCATTAGAACAGATAAGAAATTTCTCTTTGGCATGGATCTTAATAACCTTCTCATCAATAAACTGGACTGAAGGTTGGTGAATGAATTTCCGTACATCCACTCTAATTTGATCAATAGAATAGAATCCTTCTGTATAACCGGAAAACATACCAGAGTAGTATTGATAGGGGGATGTTGTTGAATCTAAAATGACGTGCATATTTGACAAGTTTGCCTCTTTCCTAACACTTTGTTGCTTTTGAATCAAATATTTCTACTGATATACCCTTTTAATACTTATTTTTTCCTACTACTTTCACGGCAACTTGGATGGTCCCCATCTTAATGGAATTTTTTGTTTCCCTCTTGGCAGCTATAGCTAAAGCTAAATCAGTCGGAATCATCTCTGTATGAAACGTTGTAGCAGCTACATAAAATGATGGAATAATAATTGAGACGAAAAACGCAAATATACGAATCAACCGAATAAGATTTCCATACCAGAGACGAAGTGTCGTATCCTCTTGGGTGTGAAAAAAGGACCAAAACGTAACGGGTACAATCAAACACGCGGGGGAATTATCCATTAGTAAGACAACATGTCCTTCTAATAAAAAAGATACAGCCCGGTCAGGTCTTTCCGTATATAAAATGGAAGGGACTAATGAGTATGGACGATCTTCTAGTAATTGCTCTAGAATTCCAATGTTTTGTATACTATCACGGCTAATAGTATGTAACCTCTTTTTTACCTCTGCGATAATTTCTTCATTTGCTAAGTTAGAAATATACATAAGTGAAATAGGGTTAAAGGCTCGATCATCTAGTCTAATATTTTCTGTTACTAATTTTTCTTCACGGAGTTGTTTTCTTATTAGTGCTTTATTAACGGCAAGTGATTCAATGAAACCCTCGTTAGGTCCCTTTAGTACCAATTCATTTTGAGGTCTATCAACACTACGGTGCTCCATTTTGGGTGTGTCAAAGATGAGGGCTTCGACCACGCCATCTACTAATAAAATGGTGTCTCCATTAATAATTCGATCTCTGCACTCATGTAAGTTCTTGGCGAATTTTATGTTTCTTGTAGAAACATAATCTTTAATATATTGTAAAATATCATTTTGATTCACTTCTTTTTCATGTTGCATCAGAGGTTTTAACAAAATTTCTTCAATCATCTGAGAATCAACGATTCCATCCATAAATATAATAGCAGCGCTTTGATTAAAAGATTTGATCATGAACTCTCTAATAATTAAATCTTCATTTAAAGGTGCCATGAATATCTCTTTTATAAGGTGGAGATTTTCAGTAAGATCATCAGGTAGGATTTGATTACCTATCTCCGACTGTGGTTCATGCTTCTTATTTCTTAAGAGTGATTTGAGTATATTCACATTAGACCAACCTATTAAGCATAATTTACTGGTATTATGTACGATATGGCGGAAGATTATGTATAAAGGACCAACTAGTATGAAAGGGTTATTTAGGATTTTACATATTTCATAGATTTTATATTTTGTGTGGTTTTCTGAAAGAAAGGGGAGCCACGCGGTGTTTAAGGACTTGTTAATTAATTTAGGCCTTTGTGGTTACGTTTTTATCTATATCGGGACAGATATTTAAAAATAAGCCAATGAATGCTTCTTTTAGAAATCAGATTGTAGATGGACTAATTTTAGGTGTGTTAGGGATCACTTTAATCTTATTCTCACAGATACGACAATATTAGATTTGAGGAACTTTGCTGTTATAACAGCCGTGTTGTATGGAGGAATAATGAGTGGCGCCATTGCAAGTATCGTCATTGGTTCTGCCAGAGTCCTTATTTTTGGAGTAAATATATCATCTTTAACCGCGCTAGTAGTATTACTAGTACTTACAGTCATAAGCTTTTATATTTCCAAAAAGAATATCACCACTTTTAGAAAATTTATTTATATAAATGGTAGTAATATCGTCATTGTTTTCTTAGCTTTGTTCTTTTTAGTCAAGGATCCTCACAAACTATCAATAGTCTTAACTTACTACAGAGCAATAGCAATTCTAGGTGGATTTATAATCTATTATATTTCTGACTATGTAGTCCGTTCGAATGAGAACTTTAGAATATTAAAAGACTCTGCTGAGAGAGACTTCTTGACAGGCTTAAATAATGTAAGACAATTTGATTCCATTTGGAATACACATGTTACGAATGCTAAAGAGCGGAAAGAAAGATTATCAATCCTTCTAATTGATATTGATCATTTCAAGAACATCAACGATACTTATGGGCATCCAGTGGGGGACTTGGTATTAAAAGAGCTAGGGAATGTGTTGAAGCAAACAACAAGATCGTTTGATACAGTTTCTAGGAATGGGGGAGAAGAATTTTCTGTCATTTTACCAGATTGTCCTAATAAACAAGCAGTAGAAATTGCAGAGAGAATCCGTATCGCCGTTGCAAAACATGAATTTGAAATATCTTCCACAGAAAAGATTAATATTACTGTGTCAATTGGCGAGTGTTAATTGTTAGAAAAGAGCAACTCTCTAGATTTAAAGCACAGGACACTAAACTACCGAGAAAAAATTCGGCTTCCTTAGATTTTTACGAAAGCAACAATCTTTACGAATAGAGCCTTTTTATATCATTTTTATCAAAGACATCACCACAATCGTTGTTACAATCAACAAAAGACCTAAAAAGCATTCTATAATGGGCATACTACATAACTAATGTTACAGCAAGAAATTCATCTTATCCAAACAAATAGTTTGAAAATTTAATCATATCTTAGGTACACTATCTATAGGAGGTGCTTTTATGTTATTAACTGAAATAAAGAATGTAACGTTAACTGATTTAAATGGAGATCAAGTATCAGTCAGTGACTATAAAGGGAAAAATACCCTTATTTTTATGTGGGCATCGTGGTGAAGATGTCGTGAACAACTGCCAGGGTGGCAGAATTTTTATGACAAATTCAAAGAGCAAGATTTTGAGATTTTATCGGTTTCAGTAGATATCCAGGGCGCAGATATTGCAAAACCTTATGCATCGGATAAGAGTTTCACAACCGTTGTTGATTCAGAAAATATATTAGCCAATTTATTTGGATTCAAAATTGTCCCAAACGGTATCTTTATTGATAAACAAGGAACAATTCGTTTGATAAAACAAGGCTTTAGTGTTTCCAATCCGGAACATGTTGAAGCTGTTGAAAAATTAATATCTGGTGAAGTGGAACAAGTCGTCTTAGATGATGAATATTACAATCCAGGAAACAATGTAACTGATCTAGAGAAACTACTATCCCAAACAAAATTCAAACTTGGGATGGAGTATTCCAAGAATGGAAAGAAGGAAGAGTCCTTAAAAGAATTAGATGAAGCTCTCCTCCTTGATACGGATAATTTTCTAATTAGAAAGCAGCGTTGGTATATTCGACATCCTGAGAAATTTTCTCCCACTATAGATATTGAATGGCAACAGAAGCAATTAGAAAAAGAAAAGGCAGAAGAAGCACTCTTAAAGGATGGTTTAGACTGTGGTCCTGAAGGTTGCGTAATACCTGGAACAACAGCTAATAAGGAAATAAAAACTTTTAACTAAAACGTATAGAGGAACTGATCCTTTATACGTTTTTTAGATAGTTATGTAGGAAGTAAAGGGAGGGTTATATATTGTCAGATAAGATAGATAAACTGATTAAAGTAATAAGAGAAAAATGGGTTCCCGAGTTTCAATTACAATATGCTACTAATGCTCCTTGGACGCCTTTTACTAAAAAAATAACTGAATCAAAGGTGACCTTGATTTCTACAGCTGGTGTCTATGTAAAAGGGGAAACACCGTTTACAGATCATTATGGATTGGGGGATCCTTCATACCGAGAAATCCCTTTGGAAACACCATTATCACAACTTGATCACTTTCATGAACACTACGACCATACAAATGCTTATAAGGATATCAACTGCATTTTTCCAATAGAAAGGCTAAAGGAATTGGTTGATCAGAAATTTATAAAATCTTTAACACCCAATCATTATAGTTTTATGGGATATGTTCCGATTCCACATCCTCTAACAACACGTACCACACCAGACCTCGTAAAGAAGTTAGTCATGCAGGGCACAGATTTAGCCATCCTTGTTCCGACCTGACCATTGTGCCAACAAACGGCTGGTCTAGTCGCTAGAATTCTAGAAGAAAATCATATTCCTACAGTGACGTTAAACTTGTTTAAGGAATTAGCGGAAATAGTAAAGCCGCCTAGGACATTACATTTACGTTTTCCTTATGGAAGTCCTGTGGGGCAACCTAATCATAAAGAACAGCAATTAGCTGTCTTAAAAGAAGCATTCGACTTATTTTTAAGTCAAAATGAGCCAGGTGTTATTATTGATTCTACGATCAAATATAGGGACTGATTAAGAGTGCCAAGCTTCAGTTGAGATATTGCCAAGTTTTTAGAATAAAAGTGCCGTATCATCTTAAAGATACGGCACTTTTCATTTCCTAATTGAGTTTAAAATCAAAAACATCACATCGCCACAATCGTCGTCACAACCAACCCAATCGTAACCGGAAGCAAGTTCTTTCTCGCTAGCTCAAACGGGTCGACACCACAAATAGTAGAGGTAGGAATTAATGCCAATGGTACAAGCGTACCTCCATCGACCCAAATAGTGCAGTTTGACCTACTGCAATTAGTGTTGCAGCACCAGCACCGATTGTAGTTGAGAATAAGTCAGCGATTGAACCAGCTAAGGATATTCAAGAAAAACCTGATCCCATCTAAACCAGTAATAGATCTAACTCCAGTTAACGTAACAGCTGCACCAGTCCAATGATACAGACCAGTGTAGTATCCCGTCGCATTACCATAAATCCGATATTTAGAGCGATTTAACTATAAAGGAGATAACAACAGAAGTCAAAGAAGTTATATAGGAAGGGGTTAACGAAGTCAAACTCCTTAGAATATATCTTTTGTCACACTTTGTATTTCCATGGAAATATTCTTGGGGTATCGGTGACTCTGTTCGACAGTGATTTGCAAAGAAAAAGACATATTGGCTATCAATATGTCTAAACATCATTTATTTTGATCCTACAACTGTGTACTTTGTCACATAGGATGGTCTTGGGAATATCGGCTGTTGATCAACACCTTCTGATGTTCCGCGTTTTTTATGTGCGTGATCATAAGCTTTTGATGTTTGCCAGTTTAGGAAATCTTGTTCGCTATTCCATAAGGTTAAGATGATATATGTATCACTATTTAAAGGTCTTAACACGCGGATTGCAGCAAAACCAGGTTCACTTTCTACCATCCTTGCACGATTCTGAAATCGGTATTCAAATACCGGTCTTCCTTCTTCAGTAACAGGAATATTATTCAAAACGGCATAGCCCATATCAGGTAATTTTCCGGTTTGGTCAATTACTTCATATTCTCTCGCCTCATTAAAGATACTTTCATTATTTGTTTCATGTATCAATAAGACTTGCTCTTCTGAATCTTGTAGAATGAGTAGATTTTGTTCCTCATTGTTTTCTACAATCTTTTGTAAATAGTCTAAAGTTCCACTTGTCATATATATGTTCACCTAAAAACACCTCCTAGGATCTATTATATCGATTAGAAGTTTTTAAGTAAAATTAGGTGCATTTGGTAAAACATACATAAAAATGAATGTTTTATAAGATACTAATCTTATGTTAAGTGAATAAGTGGAAATCATGAAAAAAATGTCGAATTTAGTGTATGATGGAGAAGTAAGCATGAGACAAATGAGGTGACATACCATGAAACGTAAGCTGCTGATTGGAGCGATTGCGCTCGTTTCAACCATAATAGTCGGTGTTACAGGCTATTTTTTCATATTACTTGCTGGTAATAAAGTCATTGATGAGCAAAAATTAGTAATGGACTCCACTACAACATTAATAGATAAAAATGGGAGTGTTATTTCAAAGTTATATATTGAAGATCGAGATTTAGTAACCATTGATGAAATTCCTACACATGTACAAGAAGCCTTTATCTCTATTGAAGATGCGAGATTTTATGAACACCATGGTATTGATCTTAAAGCTATCTTCAGAGCCCTATATAAAGACTTAATTGCGGGAAGTAAAGTGGAGGGTGGAAGCACCATCACTCAGCAGTTAGCGAAGAATGTTTTTTTGTCTAATGAGAAAACATGGCTGAGAAAAACGAAAGAAGCAATAATATCAATTAATTTAGAGAGAAAGTATAGTAAAAAGAAACTTTTAGAGATGTATTTAAATCAAATATATTTTGGACATGGTGCATACGGAATTGAAACGGCTGCGAAATTATATTTTAATAAATCAGTTTCTGAGTTAACACTCGAAGAAGGAGCGTTATTAGCAGGTATTCCGAAAAGCCCAACTAATTATTCTCCTATAAATAACCTAGAAAATAGTACAAAACGCCGGAACTTAGTGATTAATATGATGGATAAAAAAGGGTATATTAGCGCAGAAGAAGCGGTACGTGCAAAAGGAAAGGTTATTTCATTGCAGGTAAATGAATATGCGAAGAACCCTGCTTTTTCCACTTACATTGATATGGTAATGGATGAAGCGAAAGTACGATTTAACCTTTCAAATGAAGAACTCATGACAGGTGGTTACACCATTACAGTTCCTATTAATTTACAAATTCAACAGGTTGCTTATGAATTATTTAAGAAGGAAGAATATTTTCCGGGTACCGATGATACCGTTGAGGGTTCCTTTATATTAATGGATGCAAAAGACGGTGGGGTACTTGCTGTAATTGGTGGAAGGAATTATGTTCATAAAGGAATTAATCGAGCTGTAGTAAAGCGTCAGCCTGGTTCTACTTTAAAGCCATTAGCTGTGTATGGACCTGCTCTAGAAGAAACGGACTATCATCCGTATTCGATGCTTGTCGATCAAAAGTTAAGCTATGGTGATTATTCTCCTGAGAATTATAGTGGTGTTTATAAAGGAAAGATTTCTATGTACGAAGCGTTAACTAGCTCAGCTAATGCTCCAGCAGTATGGTTGTTGGATAATATTGGTATTGAAGTAGGGAAGAAATACGTTGATAAGGTTGGTATATCTCTCACCGACAATGGGTTAGCCATTGCATTAGGAGGATTAGAAAAAGGCATATCTCCACTAGAAATGACAAAAGCCTACCGTGCTTTTGCAAAGGAAGGAAAAGTAGTTGATCCTTTCTTTATTCAAAAGATGGTCAACCAAAGTGGTGAAGTCATTGTCTCAACAGAAATTGTTGAACAAGAGGTCTTCTCTCCTCAAACTGCATGGTATGTAACGAGAATGTTAGAAGCGGTAGTAGAAGAAGGAACGGCTCAAGCGGGACAGTATGGAGGCAGTCTAGCGGGGAAAACAGGTACTACTTCTTATACAAATGTATCTGGTGCCTCACGTGATGCTTGGTTTGTAGGTTATACTCCTGATGTGGTGGGAGCATTGTGGATGGGATACGATACAACCAATGACGAGCATTATTTAACAAAAGGTAGTTCTTACCCAACGAAGCTTTTTAAAAAGATTCTTGCATCTTCAGAGCTAGATCAAACTGCAAGTTTTATTGCTCCCACTGGTGTTTCTGAACTAGAAAAGCCGATTGTAATGCCAAAGGAGACGAATCTCTCTGCTCATCTAACCTTTAAGGCTTTTGGTTTATTTACCGTTCAGCTTGAATGGAATCATGCAGAAGATCAAAGAGTAGTTTATCAGATCTATGAAAAGAAAGATGAAGAGTGGAACAAAATTGGTGAAGTGACAGGGGAAGGTAATTTTGATGTGGAAAACGTGAATATATTTAATCTCCCTGAATTATTCGTCGTCCCTTATAATCCACAAACAGAAGAGACTGGAACCCCATCAAATGTCGTTACCACAAGATTTGGATCATAGCCTCTTAGATAGTAAGAGGCTCTATTTTTTAGTGTTTACTTCCCAAAAGCAAAGGGAAAACCTTTTAAAATATCAACAATTAAGCTTTATGAAATAAAAAGTTCAAGAAAATCTTGACTTTTTTATGAAAAGTCCATTCAATGACTACACAAATTTAATAAATGTTGTATAGTAAAGTGGGTTAATAGAAAAATAACGGATAGATTAGTCAGATGTGGAAGGTGTGGAAAGATGGCAATTACAACATTCAATGATACATACTTAAAAGCCTGTAGAGGGGAACAAACAGATCATGTACCAGTGTGGTATATGAGACAAGCAGGGAGATCTCAGCCTGAATATAGAAAAATTAAGGAGAAGTATTCTCTTTTTGAAATTACACATCAACCAGAGCTTTGTGCTTATGTTACAAGGCTACCAGTAGAGCAATATAATGTTGATGCGGCAATTCTTTACAAAGATATTATGTCTCCATTACCTGCAATCGGGGTGGATGTTGATATTAAAGCAGGAATTGGACCAGTTATAGCTAACCCCATTCGATCATTAGCTGATGTTGAGAAGCTAGGTGAAATTCACCCAGAGCAAGATGTTCCTTATGTATTAGACACCATTAAATTATTAACGCAAGAGCAGCTTTCTGTTCCGTTAATTGGCTTTGCAGGTGCACCTTTTACGCTTGCTAGCTATATGATTGAAGGTGGTCCTTCAAAAGGGTACCATAAGACAAAGGCGTTTATGTATGCTGAAAGTAAAGCTTGGTTCTTAATGATGGATAAATTAGCAGATATGACGATTACATATGCTAAATCTCAAATTCGAGCTGGAGCAAAGGCATTCCAAATTTTTGATTCATGGGTTGGGCAATTGAATGTTGAAGATTATCGTACATTTATTAAACCAACGATGGAAAAAATCTTTAGTGCTCTTAGAGAAGAAAATGTGCCATTAATTATGTTTGGAGTGGGAGCAAGCCACTTAGTGAATGAATGGCATGATCTACCTTTAGATGTAGTGGGATTAGATTGGCGTATTCAAATTAATGAGGCTCGTGCAAAGGGAATCACAAAACCTGTCATGGGGAACTTAGATCCTTCTGTATTACTTGCACCATGGGATGTTATAGAAGACCGTGTGAAAAATATTTTAGATCAAGGAATGAGTCAGCCTGGTTATATTTTTAATTTAGGACATGGCGTTTTTCCTGAAGTAAATGTAGAAACATTAAAGAAGCTTACTGCATTTGTACATGAGTATAGCTTATCAAAAAAGTAATAGGGAAGAGGGACATTTAACATGAAGAAAAAAATGGGTTTATTAGTGATGGCCTATGGAACTCCTTATAAAGAAGAAGACATAGAGCGTTATTATACACATATTCGTCATGGAAGAAAGCCATCACCTGAGAGTTTAGAGGATTTAAAAGGACGTTATGAAGCGATTGGTGGAATTTCACCTTTAGCTAAAATCACACTTGAGCAAGCAGAGGCTTTAGAGAAGCATTTAAATAATATCCAAGATGATATTGAATTCAAAATGTATTTAGGGCTAAAGCATATTGAACCATTTGTAGAGGATGCTGTCCAACAAATGAAGGACGATGGAATTGAAGAGGCTGTGAGTATTGTACTCGCTCCACACTATTCAACTTTTAGTATTAAGTCATACAATGGTCGAGCTAAAGAAGAATCCGAGAAAATTGGTGGGCCTACGATCTATAGTGTGGAAAGCTGGTATGATGAGCCGAAATTCATTCAGTACTGGGTTGATCAATTAAAAGAGACATATGCAAGCATGACGGAAGAAGAACGTAATCATGCGGTATTAATTGTGTCTGCACACAGTCTTCCAGAGAAGATTATTGCTGCTGGAGATCCATATCCAAACCAATTACAAGAAACGGCAGATTTAATTGCGAAGCAAGCAGGCATCTCTAGTTATGAAGTGGGTTGGCAAAGTGCTGGTAATACTCCAGAACCATGGATCGGACCAGATGTTCAAGACTTAACACGTGATTTATATGAAGCAAAGCAATATAAAGCTTTTGTTTATATTCCTGTTGGATTTGTGGCAGATCACTTAGAAGTATTGTTTGATAATGATATTGAATGTAAAGTAGTGACAGATGAGCTTGGTGTAAGTTACTATCGTCCAGAGATGCCAAATGCTAAGCCGGAGTTTATCGACGCAATGGCAACAGTTGTATTAGAAACACTTTCTAGTAAAGTTAAGTAAATACAGATGAAAACCTCCTATTAGCGGGAGGTTTTTTACGTCACTAGAAATCTTTCGAGATACTGTTTATTTTCACTTAGCCTGCAAACACTAACCGTGAACCCTAGGTGAATCAGTCAAAAGTTTATTTTACAATTGAGATCTGTATCAATGGATGCAGATCTTTTTTATGGTCTTTTTAAACAAAAGGCTATGTTAAAGTACAGTGTTGATTTTAGCAGAGTTGATTGAAGTGGAAGGACGCGAGACTCCTGTGGGAGAGCGGATTGCGGACAAAGGAAGTTCACTTTGTCCTTGTAGACCCCGCAGGCACGTTTTTTGCCGAGGAGTGGGATTTTTCACGATAGAGAAAATATCCTTCATTTACTGCCCACGGAAAGCGAGTGTTCTGGAACGAAAATCAACAACAAGATTAAACAGAGCCAAACAAAAAACCCCTTAGACAAGCTCTAAGGGGAGAAGGTTTGGTTTTAAATAAGAGTAGGACAATTAATCACCAATTTTTATACAGTTTTCACAATGATTCATATAACACTCATGCTGCTCATTAATTTCCTTACCACATTCCATACACTGTTTAGGTGGAAGGTTTTTAAAAAATTCTGTACTTTTGATTAACATGTCGCATACCCCCTCGGTTTTGTTATACTTATTGTATTATAACAACGGGTGTTAAGTCAATATCTGTTTTGTAACAGTTTTAAATTTGTGCGAATGCCTATGGATCGACGCTTTCTTATAAGATATTGATACTATTCATTAATTTATCTTAAGCTAAGCTCTCTTTTATACTGTAAAAGCCTTATAGTATGGTTAGGAGAAAGAGTAAATAGTAAAGCTATATGTGATGACTAATAAATAGGAGGTTTTTACAATGAAAGTTACTGTTATCGGGTTTTGGGGTGGCTATCCAGCTAGGAACGAAGCAACTTCTGGGTATTTGATTGAAGAGGATGGATTTAGGCTTCTTGTTGACTGTGGTAGCAGTGTTGTATCACAGCTACAAAATTATATAAATCCAGAAGCTATTAATGCCGTTATCCTCTCACATTACCATCACGATCATGTGTGCGATATTGGAACTCTTCAATATGCAAGGTTAATAAAAGGGTACTTGGGAATGGAACTTCCAGCTCTACCAGTCTACGGTCACGCTGAAGACAAAAATGGTTTTAGCTCGTTAACTTATAAAGGTGTAATGAAGGGTATTGAATATAACCCAAATGCGTCTTTAACTGTTGGACCTTTTACGATCACGTTCTTGAAAACTCAACATCCAGCTCCTTGCTATGCCATGAGAATAGAAACAGAGAAAGCCAGTGTTGTATATACTGCAGATACTTCCTATTTTGATGAGATGGTTCATTTTTCAATGAAGGCAGACTTGTTAATTTGTGAATGTAACTTATATAAAGGGATGGATGGGCGTAGTGCCGGTCATATGACTAGTACAGAGGCAGGTATGTTAGCTACGAAAGCAGACGTGGGCGAGCTGTTATTAACACATCTTCCTCACTTTGGGAACCATCAAGACTTAATACATCAGGCAAATGAAACGTATACCGGAACCACTCAATTAGCTAAATCGGGATATATATGGACTAAATAAGTATTGCACAATAATCTTTTTTACTTTATTTTGGAAAAATTCCCTTAATTCTATAAAATCCTCCTTGAAGTAAACGTTTTCATGCAATATAATTATGATGATGGTAAAATGAGTGACCATTCATTCATATACACGAAGGGGGAACTATATGAATATAAGTAGTAAGTTACGAGAAAATGCTAACAAATTTGGGGAAAAACCTGCTTATTATTTTCTGAATACTCAAAGTTCATATGTAGAGCTTGATGCGACCGTTTCAAAGTTTGCGGATGCCTTAACGAACATGGGAATTAAAAAAGGAGACCATGTAGGCCTATTATTAGGAAACAGCCCGCATTTTGTCATTGCTTTATATGGAGCTTTACGAGCCGGCGCCACTGTCATTCCGATTAATCCAATTTACACACCAGAAGAGATTGGCTATATCTTAAACAATGGAGATGTAAAAGTTGTCGTAGGATTAGATTTGTTAATCCCTCTATTTGAAAAGATGAATGCTTTCCTTCCAAAGGTAGAGCAAGTCATTTACGTTGACACTCCAAAAGAAGAGGGACAAGAAGTACAAGATCTTACTCAATTATCCGTTTATTCAAAATTACAATCATTTACTAATTTTGTATCTACAGGTAGTCACTCTTATCAAGGACCAGAGCTTGATGATGAAGATGTTGCTGTTATACTTTATACATCAGGTACAACTGGAAAGCCTAAAGGTGCTATGCTTACCCACAAAAATATCTACAGCAACGCGAAAGACACCGCAGACTATTTAAAGATTAATGATACCGATCGTGTCATTGCAACCCTACCTATGTTTCATGTTTTCTGTTTAACAGTAGCTTTAAATGCTCCATTACTTAATGGTTCAACCGTAATTATTGTACCTAGATTTAGTCCTGGAGATATATTTACCATTACCAAACAGTTGGAAGCAACCGTCTTTGCAGGTGTACCAACGATGTATAATTTTCTTGTACAGTACCCAGAAGGAAATGCTGAGGATCTTAAATCTCTAAGATTATGCATCTCTGGTGGTGCTTCTATGCCAGTAGCTCTTTTGAAATCATTTGAAAATAAGTTTCAAGTGGTTGTTTCTGAAGGCTATGGTCTTTCTGAAGCGGCACCTGTTACCTGCTTTAATCCATTAGATCGACCAAGAAAACCAGGTTCCATCGGTCAAAGTATTGTAAATGTTGAAAATAAAGTAGTAAATGAACTAGGAGATGAAGTACCAGTCGGTGAGGTTGGCGAGCTCATTGTTCGTGGACCAAATGTGATGAAAGGGTACTATAAGCTTCCAGAAGATACAGCCCACACGATCCGTGATGGCTGGTTATATACCGGAGACCTGGCTAAAATGGATGATGAAGAATACTTCTACATTGTGGATCGAAAAAAGGATATGATTATTGTTGGTGGTTACAATGTGTATCCACGTGAAGTAGAAGAAGTTCTTTATGCTCATCCTTCTGTTTTGGAGGTTGCTGTTATCGGATTGCCAGACGAGAATTTCGGAGAAGCAGTTAAAGCCTTTGTTGTAACAAAAGAGCCAGTAACGGTAGAAAATCTTCTAGACTACTGTAAAGACCATCTTGCAAAATACAAGATTCCTAGTTCAATAGAGTTTTTAGAAGAATTACCTAAGAATACAACTGGAAAAATTTTAAGAAGATCTCTTAAAGATAAAGTGTTACATGCATAATAATTACAAAAATCGGCTACTTTAGGCCGATTTTTTATTTGTATGTAACTGGGAGGAATCAAATAAATTTTAGCGAAGTATTTATTAAATAGGCTCTTTTCTAAAACTTTGTTGATTTTCAATCTTATATTTCAGCAATTTCTTCATACTTAATACGATTAAACTGATTTTTAAAAGATTAGAAAAGAGCAACTCTCTAAATCTAAAGCAAAGACTTTGTACTACCTAGTAAAAATACGGCTTTTGGGATTTTTACGAAAGCAACAATCTATATGAAAACACTCTTAAAGTGAAATGAAAGCGTTTTTACACTCTAACTAGAGCGTAACGAGTGAAACAAATTACTAAGTCTTAATCAATTAGTATTTATGCCAAATTGAAAGGAGCCCAATCATGGAGCTTGTACTTGCTAAAATTGAAAATAACGTGGCATTTGTCACTCTTAATCGTCCTGAAAGTCTAAACAGCTTTAACTATGATACCCTATGTGAGTTAGAGGCTGTCGTTGAAGAAATTAGATTAAACCCAGAAGTGCGAGTCGTCATTTTTACAGGAGCAGGAGATCAATCATTTAGTGTTGGAGCTGATTTAAAGGAAAGAAAAACATTAACGACTCAGCAGGTCAAACGAAATCTAAATAAAATTAATCAGGTTTTTACCGCCATTGATCAATTACCACAACCTACGATTGCAGCGATGAATGGATTTGCTTTTGGTGGGGGGATGGAATTAGCCTTGTCTTGTGATTTTCGAATAGCATCCAGGAGTGCACTTATGGGACTAACAGAAACAAGTCTCGCGATTATTCCAGGAGCAGGTGGAACACAGAGATTACCTAGAATCATTGGGGAATCTAGAGCATTAGAGTTAATCTTAACTGCAAAAAGAATGGATGCAGAGCTGGCCTTTCAATACGGATTGTTATTAAAGGTGGTAGAGCCTGAGCAGCTACTAGATGAAGCCATATCCTTTGCTGGTGAGATGACGAAAAATGGACCTATTGCACTTCAACAAGCAAAATTCGCAATCAAGCAAGGGATGAATGTAGACCTTCAAACAGGACTTCAACTCGAACGAAAAGCGTACGAAGTAACCATTCCTACTGAAGATCGGATCGAAGCACTCGAGGCATTTAGTGAAAAAAGAAAGCCTGTTTTCAGAGGGAAGTAGGAGATTCGTAAAGGCTTGGCTAGCTTATTTAATGGCTGTGTTAAAGTACAGTGTTGATTTTTTAGCAGAGTTGATTGAAGTGGAAGGACGCGAGACTCCTGTGGGAGAGCGGGTCGCGGACAAAGGAAGTTCACTTTGTCCTTATAGACCCCGCAGGCACGGTTTTTGCCGAGGAGTGGGATTTTTCACGATAGAGAAAATATCCTTCATTTACTGCCCACGGAAAGCGAGTGTTCTGGAACGAAAAGCAACAATAAGGTTTACAGAGCCTTATTTAATAAAATGGAGGATCGTACAAATGACCATTTCTTCAAATGTGTCACCGATTAAAAATGAATTAAGTGCTGTGTTTATCCATGTTACAGATTTAAAAAGAGCAGTAGAATGGTACAGTACTGTTTTAGGATTGCCTTATGACCTTACAAAGGTCGAGTCCCCTGTGTACAATATCCCAGTTACTAGTTCAACGGGTTTAACCTTAGATGATCATACATTTGACCCAGGATACATACATCAACCAAGTCCGAATCCAATCGCAAACTTTAAAGTGGATCATATCGATGAGGCTTACCAATTTATAAGAAGCCAAAATATCGAGATAGTTAGAGAGATCGAAAGAATTGGTGAACACTTTGCCTGGTTTAATTTTAAAGATCCAGATGGAAATGTACAAATGGCCTGCACTTGTTAAAATCGTGGAGAAGAATACCTTAATCTAATGGATTGAGGTATTTTTTTTTGAATACCCACAACAACCCCCATCTCCCCTAACAGATTTTTTCATTGCAAAAAGGAATAGGATAATAGAAAATAAGAATACATTTTAAGAGGATAAGTGAAAGGGGTAAAAATGTTGGGAGCGACAGCAATTGAGAAAAAGCCATCACCGTTTACATATGGCTTACAAGCAGGAATCAGTATTGGTATAGGGTATATGCCAATCGCGTTAACATTTGGACTTTTAGCGAAGGCAACTGGTATCACCGTGACAGAGACTTTTTTAATGAGCTTGCTCGTGTTTGCCGGTGCTTCACAATATATTGCACTGAGCCTAATCTCATTAGGGACAGGGGCCTTTGAGATAATACTAACTACTTTTATCGTCAATATTAGACACTTTCTCATGAGTGCCTCTTTGTATGAAAAACTAGAAGATGCCCCTAAACCGATAAAGGCTATATATTCTTTTGGGATTACGGATGAGACGTTTTCGGTTGTGGCAACAAGAGAAGGAAAAATATCAACAGGCTTTATGTTTGGGGTCATCTCCGTTTCTTATGGAAGCTGGGTTATTAACTCTGTCATAGGCTATCTAATTGGATCAAGTTTGCCTAGCAGGTTACAGGAAAGTATGGGAATTGCTCTTTATGCGATGTTCGTAGCTTTACTCGTTCCTTCTCTAAAAAAGCAACGTAAAGTTGTGTACTTAGCAGGAGCTGCAGCGGTTCTTAATAGTATCTTTTATCTCTTCATGGCACCTGGGTGGGCCATTGTAAGTTCAACATTACTATCATCAGTGTTAGTAGAAGTAGTTGTCGGAAGAAAGGTGAAACAGCATGGATCATAGTATTATCCTTATGATTATTGGAATGGCAATCGTCACATATATTCCTAGAATGATTCCACTCGTATCTTTAGGAGGAAAGGAACTCCATCCATTTTTACAAGGGGTCCTAAAAAATGTTCCGTTTGCGACATTAGGTGCCCTCATTGTTCCAGGTATCTTTCTAATAAGTGAGGATCCATGGTTTGGGATTATTGGTGCGGTCATTGCTTTTGGCATTGCCTATTTTGGAGCAAATGTTATTGTCGTTGTCCTAGGGACCATCGCCGTACTAACTTGTTACTCGGTATTTGTATAACGCTAAAAACGAACTTATAGTATATTCAAGAAATTTTTATTCGGAAAAAACAGTTTTAGGGTTCCTTTTTTATTTAATATCATATATAATCACATTCATACACGAACAATTTAATAAAAACACTTGTATAATCGTGGGGATATGGCCCACAAGTTTCTACCTGGTTACCGTAAATGACTTGACTACAAGTGATATCTTACAATAGTTATCTATTCATTCAGACTATACTTATCTATTTTTCTAGTTAGTCATAAATGAACCATGAAAAGCCGAATGGTAAGCAATCACTTTTTTAGTCTTAGTGATTTCTGTCATTCGGCTTTTTGCTTTTGAAGGAGGACTTTATATTGGAACAGTTAATAACGGCCATACAAGAAAGAGGTACAGTTCTATCAGACGGTGTACTCAAGGTTGATTCTTTCTTGAATCATCAATTGGACACGGATCTAATGATAAACATTGGTAAAGAGTTTGCTACTAGATTTCGTGACGGTAACATTACTAGAGTGTTAACGATTGAATCTTCTGGCATTGCTCCTAGCCTTATTGCTGCACATGAATTAGAAGTTCCACTCGTGTTTGCAAGAAAGAAGAAATCTCTTACGATGAATAACGATGTGTACACAAGTAGCGTTTATTCATTCACTAAGCAAGAATCAAATGATATTACGGTTTCAAAGAATTTTCTTACATCTAATGATCACGTGTTAATTATTGATGATTTCCTTGCAAATGGACAGGCTGCCCTTGGTTTAATTGACCTTGTCGAGCAGGCTGGAGCAAGCATTGCAGGAATTGGAATTGTTATTGAAAAATCGTTTCAAGATGGTAGAGCAAAACTAGAAGAGGCAGGATTTCGTGTTGAGTCATTAGCCCGTATTCAGTCACTACAAAACGGAAAAGTTACATTTTTACCAGAACCTGTGCTACAAAATACATAATTGATAGGGGTTAACCAACATGAATAAAGCCGTACACTATCCTTTGTACAAAAAAGAGGACACTGACGCATTCTTTGCACTCTTTCAAAATAACTTAGCAAATTTTGTTATTATAGCTGTTACTATGCTTGGTATGGGCTTTCCAACAAGTATTGTTTTTGGAAAAGTAATTCCTGGTGCAGCAGTAGCAGTGATGGTTGGAAACTTGTATTATGCTCATATGGCAAAACGTCTGGCCAAGAAAGAAGGTAGGGTTGATGTTACCGCTCTTTCATACGGTATAAGTACGCCTGTTATGTTCGTATTCTTATTTGGTGTTCTTGCACCTGCCAAAGCACTTACTAATGATCCAGAGCTAGCTTGGAAAATTGCTGTAGCGGCCGCATTTCTAAGTGGTCTGATTGAGGCAATAGTAAGTATCACTGGGAATTGGGTCCGCAACCATATTCCAAGAGCAGCTATGCTAGGAGCACTGGCTGGTGTGGCATTAACATTCATTGCTGGTGAAATGTTATTTAATACGTTTTCAATTCCAGTTGTTGGGTTAGTTACGCTTGTAATTATTATTGTTGGTATTGTTGGTAAATTGACCATGCCGTTTAAAATCCCAACTGCTTTGTTTGCTATTTTAATGGGTACTATTTTAGCTTTTAGCCTTGGTCACCAATCAACTGATAAACTAGTGGAAGGATTAAATAATGTTGGATTTTATCCACTCTTACCTACTCTCGCTGGATTAGAAGGAATGACTTATTTATTTGGAGCTTTAATTGGATTACTAGCAGTGGTCTTACCTATCACGCTATATAATGCAATTGAAACGATGAATAACGTAGAGGCTATGGCTGCAGCAGGTGACTCCTATGATGTCCGCGAATGTCAAGCAGTAGACGGAGTGGGGACGATGCTCGGGGCTGTGTTTGGTGGTTTATTCCCGACAACAGTATATATTGCTACGGTTGGATCTAAAATGATGGGAGCTGGACGTGGTTACAGTATTCTAAATGCGATCGTTTTCGGACTAGCAGCGATGACAGGTATGATTGCGGTCCTTGCAGCGGTAATTCCTATTGCAGCAGTCGCTCCAATTTTAGTATTCGTGGGTATTTCTATGGTATCTACAGCTTTTCAATCTAATGAAAACAAGTATTACCCTGCCGTAGCTCTAGCGATGCTTCCGTACTTAGCTAACTATGTAATGACACGTTTTAATAATGCGGCTGGTGAAGTGGTATCCAAGATCTCTGAAGGTATCGTGCCACTCGGTCAAGGAGCAATGTTTACAGCAATTGTCCTTGGTTCCATAACGGTCTTTATTATTGATAAACAATATGTAAAAGCAAGTATCTTTTCATTGGTAGGTGCATTCCTTTCATTTGTTGGTTTCATGCATGCACCAAAGCTTGCGCTTAATGCAGCTCCACAATATTCACTGGCATATTTACTAGTAGCAATCTTTTTAGTGTACTGTGCCTATCAACATGCTAACGCAGCAGTGAAAAGCGATCATAGCATATCAGTTGGTCAAAAGGTTGCATCATAATTATTATGGTTTAGTCGAGAGGGAACTTCTTTGAATAGGAGTTCCCTTCTTGTATGTTTAAGGATATTGAGTTTTTCTAATTAAAAATGTAACATGGCATAATCAGACAAACAGTTCTATTTCTTCCAATCTGGACTAAAAATAAAAAGAGGACTAGTTAGGAGGGACAGAAAATGAAGAAAGCTGTATGGGGTTCTATTATTTCGTATATTCTGTTTAGCATTGTAATCTGTCTATATATTTATCAATGGGCAGATACTTCTATTCCAGAAGCATACCAGGGAACGGCAGCAGACCCACAAACTTTTATGAATAATCAACAACTATTACTAAGTGAAGACTTCTCAAAGGTTAGAAACATATTATATTTTCTTTCCACACCATATGAATGGTTATTATTATTTATTTTATTAGGCATTGGACTATCAGCAAAGATTCAAGATTGGTCTCAACTGACAGTGAGAACAAGAGGGTTACAAGTTACAATTTATTTATTTTGGATGACCCTGTTTACGACTGTTTTATCTTTTCCGTTTAAACTATATGGTTACAATCTCTCAAAACAATATGGTATCAGTGTCCAACCTTTTCAAGGGTGGATGAAAGATTTTATGCTCGATTTTTGGATTAACTTTTTACTAACAGCTATTATCGTTGTTGTTTTATACAGCTTAATGCGGAAAAGCGAAAAGCGCTGGTGGCTTTATGCTTGGTTTCTTTCCGTTCCATTTACTTTGTTTCTAACGTTTATTCAGCCAGTCTATATTGATCCTCTTTATAATGATTTTTATCCTTTAAAAGATAAAGAACTCGAAGAAAAAATACTTACGCTTGCAGATGAAGCGGGAATTCCAGCTCAACATGTGTTTGAAGTGAATATGTCTGAAAAGACCAATGCCATGAATGCATATGTGAATGGTATAGGTGATCACTCAAGAATTGTCCTATGGGATACGACTCTGAATAAGCTAGATGACCCAGAAGTGCTTTTCATCATGGCTCATGAGATGGGACATTATGTGAAAAAACACGTCTTCTTAGGAATCATTAGCTATTTAGCCGTTTCTCTAGCTGGCTTGTACCTAATTTATCGTATCATGAACATGATTGTGTTAAGATGGGGACATCGAATGGGGATAAACCACGCTTCTGATATAGCCACGATCCCTTTGTTTTTCTTGTTATTATCACTCTTATCATTTGCATTTACACCGGTGAGCAATGCTGTTTCACGACATCATGAGCTTGAAGCTGACCGCTATGCAATCGAATTAACAGGTGATCAGCTATCAGCGGTTGGGTCCTTTCAAGAATTATCTAAATCAAACCTAAGCCAAATTAATCCGCCATTACTCGTGAAGATCTTTAGATACACGCACCCAACCATGCTAGAACGAATTCACTACTTAGAAACCTATGAAATAAAAGAAGTGGAAAAAAAGTGATAAAAAGAAAGTTGTAGTGTACACTAGGGGTAAAAATAAATAAGGCTCTTTTCGAAAAGGTTTTGAATCTAGACATATGATTAGAAGAAGTGTCTGGAGCGCAAAGGAACGGAACGGTATGTTATTTACTATAACTTCACTAATTAGCAACGAAGTATGTGAAAAGAGCGAAAAATTAATAAATAGAGGTGGAACCTTGAAAGGTGTTATTTGTCTCGGAGAAGCATTAATCGATTTTATTCCACTTGATTCTTCCAATATAACCTATGAAAAATGCCCTGGCGGAGCTCCAGCCAACGTAGCTGTAGGTATTGCAAGACTAGGTGGAAAAGCAAGTTTTCTCGGTAAAGTCGGGAAAGATGTGCTAGGTGATTTTCTAATTCAGACATTGGATAACTATGGAGTAAACGTCCAAAAATGTTACCAAACAGAAGAAGCGAAAACAGGCTTAGTATTTGTCACGAATCAAGAAAGTGGAGAAAGAAGCTTTGATTTCTATATTCGACGAAGTGCAGATCAGCTTATCTCAAAAGAGGAAATTACCCCAGATTTCTTTGATCAACATAATGTGCTTCACATTGGTTCAATTTCTATGATCCAAGAACCGGCACGAACAGCTACTATAGAGGCGGTTCGTCTTGCGAAACAAAAAGGACTACTGCTATCCTATGATCCTAATTTACGCTTAGGGCTATGGGAAACTCCAGAAGCTGCAAAAGAGCAAATCATGTCCTTACTTAAAGAAGCAGATGTGCTTAAAATATCGGAAGAAGAATTAACGTTCCTAACTGATAAAGCAGATATTGCAGAAGGACTACTGGAATTGCAATCATATCATATTCCGCTTATACTCGTTACTTTAGGTGAGGAAGGAAGTATTATTCACTATAAGGGTGAATCGGAAAGAGTACAGGCAATGAAGGTAAAGGCTGTTGATACAACAGGAGCAGGTGATGCATTTGTGTCGGCTATTCTCTATCAACTAAGTGAGCAAGATACAGATTTGAATTCCTTATCGATGACAGAACTCGTTCAGTTTGCTAAATTTGCCAGTATATCTGGTGGCCTTGCTGCTTCTGTAAAAGGAGCTATGACGGCGTTGCCTACAAAGGAACAAGTATCTTCATTAATGAGATAGATCGTCTTTTAGGCGGTCTTTTTTTTAGGCTAAAGTTGAACTTGATAGGTAAAAAACAAAAAAAAGAATAAAAAGTGAAACTTTTCTCGACCTAACCTCGTCAGATTGAAAAAGGGGGAATTTTTTAATGGTAGCAGAGCTTAATAAAAAGATTAGAATTGCCCAAGAACAAATTCGTATGAAGAGGAAATTGGAAAAACAGTTAGATGCATCAAACCAAGAACTTGAACAAGTTACGATGAAGTTAGATAACTTAAGAGCAGTATTACATATGGAGTACCAGGACGTTGAAAAGTTAGAAGGATTAAGTATCAATGCCATTTTCTTAACAATGCTAGGTACGAAGGAAGAGAGACTTCTTCAGGAAAAACAAGAGACAGCACTTGTTAAGTTGCAGTATGATGAAGCCAAAGCGGAAGTGAGAGCTCTTCAAGATGAAATACTTACATTACAACATATGCTTGCAGGAATTCAGGATACTGAGCGTGAGCTACAGAAGTATCATCTTGAAAAAGAAAGAGTATTAAAAGCTAAACAGTCAACGTACTTACTAAAATTAGACAGCCTTGATGAAAAAGTTGTTTCTTTACATTTACACAAACAGGATTTAGAAGAAGCACTAATAGCTGCTGAAAGTGTTAAAACATGTTTAAAAAATGCAGTTGCTTCTCTCGAGAGTGCAAAAGGCTGGGGATCTTTTGATATATTTGGTGGAGGAATTTTAGCAACAGCGCTAAAGCACAATCATTTAGATGATGCGAAAAGCTATATGCAGGATGCACAGTTTTTGGCGAAGAAACTACATAAAGAACTTGAGGATATTGGGCCAGAATTTACCGAGACTATTGAATTATCCTACTTAACTAAGTTTGCCGATTATTTTTTTGATGGATTAATTACAGATTGGGTTATTCAAAATCAAATCACTGATTCATTAGAACAAGTGAAGGCCTACAATGATCATCTATTAGCGATTGTTAGAAGAATACACGCCGCACAGCTTCGTGTTATAACACAGATTAACAATCTTGATCTTGAAAAGAAACAACTAGTTGAAGAGGCTGTTTAAAGACTTACGTTTGTAAGTCTTTTTTTTAGGCTCTTTTCTATAACTTTGTTGCTTATTAAACCAGTTTATCTGAAGTTAAGCTTGTTCCACGTGATAATAGGACGTATATAACGTTAGAAAAGAGAAACTTTCTAGATGAAAAGTAGTCGACATTATACTAGTAAGTAAAAATCCGGCTTTTGGGATTTTTACGAAAGCAACAATCATACGGGATGAGCCTTTTTTTATGGGGAAAAGCCTATGATATCAACGATTTATTAAGGATTTCTATAGCTAAAGTTAATACGCAGAAATTTTTTTGGAGAATTTTTCTAAAAAAGGGGTTACAAATTTATAATCTCTGTTATATAATAACTTATGAAATAATTAACTGTGTTATAACAAATTAGAGGGGGAATGCAACATGTCTAATGAAAGATTACAAGTTTTAAAGGAAAGCTGGGAAATGGATCAACGCTGGAAGGGAATTACAAGACCGTACAGTGCAGAAGATGTATTAAAGCTTAGAGGATCAATTGACATCGAACATACTCTTGCAAGACGCGGCGCAGCCAAACTTTGGGATTTATTACACAGTGAAGATTATGTGAATGCTCTCGGAGCATTAACCGGAAACCAAGCTGTTCAACAAGTAAAAGCAGGTTTAAAGGCGATATACTTAAGTGGATGGCAAGTAGCAGCAGATGCAAACCTTTCAGGACAGATGTACCCAGACCAAAGCTTATATCCTGCTAATAGTGTTCCTTCTGTTGTAAAAAGAATCAATCAGGCGTTACAAAGAGCCGATCAGATTCAACACTTAGAGGGAAGCGGTAACACCGACTGGTTTGCACCAATCGTAGCAGATGCTGAAGCTGGTTTTGGTGGTCAGCTAAATGTGTTTGAGTTGATGAAATCAATGGTTGAAGCAGGTGCTGCTGGCGTACACTTCGAAGATCAACTATCTTCTGAAAAGAAATGTGGCCATTTAGGTGGTAAAGTACTTCTTCCTACACAAACAGCAGTGAAGAACTTAATTTCAGCGCGGTTAGCAGCAGATGTAATGGGAGTCCCTACAGTCCTTATTGCAAGAACAGATGCTAATGCTGCCGATTTAATTACAAGTGACATTGATCCAAATGACCATGCATTTATCACAGGGGAAAGAACAGAAGAAGGATTCTACCGAACAAAAGCTGGTTTAGACCAGGCGATAGCAAGAGGCTTAGCTTACGCGCCTTACGCAGATTTAATCTGGTGTGAAACGTCTGAACCGAACCTTGACGAAGCAAAGGCATTTGCAGATGCTATTCATAAGGAATTCCCAGGTAAACTGCTAGCTTATAACTGTTCACCATCTTTTAACTGGAAAAAGAAGCTAGATGATGACACCATTGAAACGTTCCAACAGGAGCTAGGCAAGATGGGGTATAAGTTCCAGTTTGTTACACTTGCTGGATTCCACGCATTGAATTACTCAATGTTTGAACTAGCGAGAGGATATAAACAAAGAGGCATGGGTGCGTACTCTGAGCTACAGCAGGCTGAATTTGATAGTGAGCAATTCGGGTATACTGCAACCCGTCATCAAAGAGAGGTTGGAACGGGTTACTTTGATGAGGTAGCTCAAGTTATCACAGGTGGAAATTCATCTACAACAGCTTTAAAAGGTTCTACAGAAGAAGAACAGTTTACTAGTTAAAAAGATTCGAAAAAACCAAGCTATCCGTTTGCTTGGTTTTTTTGATTAGGCTGTTTTCGTATAGATTGTTGCTTTGCGTAAAAATCCCAAAAACCGGATTTTTAACTTAGTATTTAGTTATTACTATATATAAAGAGAGTTGCTCTTTTCTAATCTAGCCTCGTTTTGCTACTAAAACTGGTTGTACACCCTGAATAATTGTACCAAAAGCAACAAAGTTTTAGAAAAGAGCCTTTGATTATTGGCACCATTTTTAGAGAACAACCAAGAAAACAGTCTTTGGAAAATATAGACTATAACTTTATAATAGAGATATAGAATCTATTTAGCTTAGTCAGAAAGGAGTGGGAATCTTGAATAAAAAAGTGGTCCTTGCAGGAGGAACAGGATTTATAGGAAGCTATTTTCATCATCAATTTCAAAATCAAGGATATGAAGTGAAGGTTATTTCAAGAAAGCCCAATCATATCTCTTGGAGCGATCGAAAAGCAATAATAGAGGCATTAGATGGTGCGGAATTATTAATTAACCTCGCTGGAAAATCAGTTAATTGTCGGTACAACGAGAAAAATAGAAATGAAATTATGAACTCAAGAACCTCAACAACTACAATACTTGGTGAGTCAATCTTAGCCTGTAGCGAGCCTCCTGAATTGTGGTTGAATTCCAGTACAGCTACCATATATCGACATGCAGAAGACCGACCAATGACAGAAGAACAAGGTGAAATAGGCACAGGTTTCTCTGTTGATGTAGCAAAAGCTTGGGAAGAGTCGTTCTTTTCATTTCAACTTCCTAAGACGAGGCAGGCTGCTTTAAGAATTGCCATTGTTTTAGGAAAAGATGGTGGAGTGATGACTCCTTATCAAAACCTAGTAAGATTTGGTCTCGGTGGTGTGCAAGGATCAGGGAGGCAGAAATTTAGTTGGATTCATGTAAAAGACCTTTTTCGAATTATTATGTTTTTGAAGGAAAGAAAGGATTTAAGCGGCGTATTCAACTGTTCAGCCCCACAACCTGTTAGTAACAGTGAGTTAATGAATTGTCTTCGAAGAATAATGAAAATGCCAGTAGGACTACCCGCGCCTAAATGGATGTTAGAAATAGGATCGATTGTCATTAGAACAGAAACGGAGCTAGTGTTGAAGAGTAGATGGGTTCTTCCTGAGCGACTTCAACGTGAAGGTTTTCGGTTTACATACAATAAGATCGACGACTGCTTAACCCATATTTTAAAAAAGTGACATTGAAACACATGAAACCTTTATGAAGCGTAATCCAGGTCTTCCCATTGACCCTCAACAGTAGAGGATCCTTTCAATGGGGAAGACCTTTCTTCATTAATTTCCGTATTCGGCGTATGTAACTCCTATCCATTTTGTATAATGAAGGCAATAGCCATTATTCCTAAAATCATAGGTATTTTTGTCACGAGCGTGTCTCCTTATTTCTGGAAATAAGATAAAAGACCGTGCTGCCGAGTAATAAAATGGCCCCATATACAAGACTGACGTAGGGAGAGTGACTAGCGTTGGGCTGGGTTTGAATATCAGATGGTATTAGTTGTATAGCATGTTTCGTCTCACCTATTCTTAACAGCTGTTGACTGGTTTGCGTAATAAAGTCTGGCGAAAGCATGTCTGATGAAAACTGTAAATCGCCGATTCGATTCCCTGCTTGATTAAATAGTTCGACTCTTACACGCTCCCCATTAAGTTGTTCTTGTGATGCGCCTTCGCTAGTAGAAGCATTTATATGATAGGTCGCAGTCAAGTTGTACACAGATAATACTTCATTGAAAAAGGGGAAAAGCTCCTCTTTGTTGGTTGGTTCCATTGCTTCTGAGCTTGTATTCTGAGCCATTCTTTGGTTTATGGTTAAAAGGCTTTTCTTTAGTAAAACCGGATCTAGTGATTGGATATGTTGATACAAACCTACTGTTTCATGTTCGGTTAATCCGATATACGATAAGAAATTTGAAAGGCCAGCAATATCCTCAGCATGCTCGATATAATAAGAAACTGCTTCGTTTAAATCCTCAATAAAAGAATACTCTTCTACATTCTCTCCAACTTGATGTAATAATTGATCGAGTTCCTGCCTTGAAAGCTTATATTGCTTCAATAATAAACGTATGTTGCTTTCATTCACCGGTGTCCCAAGTTTCTCAAGTAATTCTTTTGGAGAATAATCCTGCTCCGTACTTAGTCCTTGTTTATTTAAGTATTCTTCTAAGTCAACTTGAGACCAACCAATATGATTCAAGTATGTCTCCAGTTCATCTAAAGTGTCAGCTTGAATGAGTAGAGGAGATAGGAACGTAAATACGAAAATGAGCATACATGATAGGTATTTCAACATCGATTACTCCAATCCAATTTTTATATTCATTGGTAGTATTTGCTGAATTCCCCATTTCATGTATGTTATAGATGACTCTAATAAGCTAAAAGTCGTAAATGTTTTGAAAGCAACAAAAAGAGCCTTCATGTAAGTAATGAGGCTTCTTTTCGGTGTCCTGTCTGTTTGGCGAGCTCATGGAGCCTTCCATTTAGATAGTGTTTATCTAAAGATAAAATGGCATCTCTATTAATACCCTCTACTATATATTGAGCGAATTCCCAAACTTCTTTTTTCGTTTCAGTATCACTTTTTGTTGCGATATGAATAAGTGCTTGTAGAATAGATGAAATGATAGAGATATCATCTTTCCCATAATGCCTTATTTGGTAAAAAGATTTATATAAGTACTCCTTAAAATCTGGTTGATCTATGATAATCCTTAGACTCCGGTTCTCATCATTTAAAAAGGGTCTTGGAAGATGCTTACAAGACATAACGGCTAAGATTTTCCCAATTTGTGCAATGCAATTGATTGCTGTATTTGGATCATTTATAGCTGGTGAGACCGCCCTTAATGCAATTTCTACCAGTTTGGTGATGCCAAATTCAATATCTTGTACGGTTCGTCTTTCTAGCCCTAGTGAAATGAACCGTAAATAGTTGTGAGCAATTTCTTTTTCTTCCATTTTCCAAATGGATAACAGAGGAGAATCAATATCTACAAACTCCCCAACTCTTGCTTCCACTCGAACAATACTATTATCAAGTGTAGCTTGTTTTAGCAAACCGTTTGTATCAATGCTTTGAAGGTACCCAGGTTTTTCAGGATATACAATAAGAGGTGTAGATTGCAAAACTTCAGGGTATTCCCAATCTTCCCAAGGTGCATCAGGATGGACATTCTTTTTGTCAATAAAATGGTTTTTTAATATCTTCAGAGCATTGGTCGTAATATCAAAGATTAAGTTACTTACCTGTATCCATCTCGAGACGTGGTGAATGAAGAATACAAAAAAGATTAGACATATAAGCGCGTAAATTACCGCAAACGTTGGCAAAATAAAAAGTTGATGAACTTTGGTTTCTCTTGTAACTAAGAGAAGAATTACGGTATAAATAAACCCTCCCACAAAAACGGCCAGCACTCTCTGTGTGGGTGAATCTGCAATGAAATTTTGCAGAGTTCGGGGAGAAAATTGAGATAGAAAAGTAGTCAATACAATCATGATGGAGGAAAACGTTATTGTAGTCATTGTTAATAGGGCTGTTGCAATGGAGCTTAAAACGGTTAAAGCTAAATCAATATCAGCTAAAAAGATAATCGGGATCTTTTTATAAAGATGAGGATGATGAGCAATATAGTTATCGAGATAATAGCTCCCAATCGCAAGGATAATAGAAATAAATCCGTATAGAAAAGGGATAAACCAAATACTTTCCCGGATAAAATACCATATTTTACTGATTTTCATAAATCTACCACCAAATTCCAATTTTTCATGTACAATGAAATTAGCAATCATTGATTAGCATTTACACAGATATGGATTTTTATAAAGGTTTGTTTCCAAAACGGTTAAATGCACCTTGTGAAAATTAAGTGAAATTGAAGAAACCTTTCTTTGGTTTAAACCGTATTACATATTGAGCAGGAGGTGATTTGAATGCTGGAGTTTTATTGGGGATGTTTAATAACAGGAATCATTTTTACTTTACTTACTGTCATCTTTGATGACTTTTTAGGAAATATGATGGATGGAATGATGGAGGCGCTTGCGTTTGACCTACCAGGTTTTTTTAATACAACGGTAATTATGAGTGCATTAACTGCATTTGGTGGGGCTGGCATATTGTTAACGATCTATACATCCATTTCGCAGCCAATTATCTTTATATTATCCCTATGTATTGGTCTTATTCTTAGCATCTTTTTTTACTTACTCTATGTAAAACCAATGGAGAATACAGAAAACTCAACAGGCTATTCTGTCCAGGATTTTGTAGGGAAAGTAGGAGAGGTTACAATTCCGATCCCTAAAGACGGCTATGGAGAAATCCTACTCTCTATTGGCGGTGGAGCTTCAAATCAAATTGCTGCGAGCTTCGAAGACATAGACATTCCATCAGGTGTAAAAGCTTTAGTGATTGAAATAAGAGATGACACATTACTTGTGTCGCCTTATGAACAATTAGATTAAGGGGGGCATTACATGTTTTTAGAACCGTATTTACTAATTCCGATTATTGTTCTTGGCGTATTTTTAGTGTTAGGGATTGCATTTTGGGCTCGCTATAAGACCGTTAGCTCAGATGAGGCAATGATTGTAACTGGTTCCTTCTTAGGAACGAAAAATGTTCTATCAGATGATACTGGTAGAAAAATTAAAATCGTTAGGGGTGGAGGAGCGTTTATTCTTCCAATTTTCCAACAGGCAGAATTTATCTCGTTACTATCTCATAAGTTGGATGTAACAACTCCAGAAGTATATACAGAGCAAGGTGTTCCTGTAATGGCTGATGGTGTGGCCATTATTAAGATTGGAGGCTCTGTTGAAGAAATCGCAACAGCAGCGGAACAGTTCCTAGGTAAACCTATTGAAGATTTAAGAAGTGAGGCGCAAGAAGTACTAGAGGGTCACCTTCGTGCAATCTTAGGATCAATGACAGTTGAAGAAGTATATCGTAATCGTGACCGGTTTGCTCAAGAAGTGCAGGGTGTTGCAGCAAAAGATCTAAAGAAAATGGGACTACAAATTGTTTCCTTCACGATTAAAGATGTACGTGATAAGCATGGTTACTTAGATGCGTTAGGTCGCCCGAGAATTGCAGCTGTAAAACGTGATGCAGAAATTGCAGAGGCAGAAGCAGTGAGAGATTCTCGTATAAAAAAAGCTGTAGCAGAAGAAGAAGGACAACGTGCTGAGCTTATTCGTGATACAGCAATTGCTGAAGCAACAAAAGATAAAGAACTTAAAGTCGCCTCGTTTAAACGTGAACAGGATACCGCGAAGGCAGAGGCAGATCAGGCCTATAAAATTGCGGAAGCACGTTCTCAACAGCAGGCTGTTGAAGAAAGTATGAAGATTGAGATTGTACGTAAAGAAAGAGAAATTGACCTTCAGGAAAAAGAAATTCTACGTCGTGAAAAGCAGTATGATGCAGAAGTTAAGAAAAAAGCAGAGGCAGATCGTTTCTCTGTTGAACAAGCAGCAGAAGCAGAAAAGACAAAAAGAATGCGTGAAGCAGATGCGATTAAGTATAAAATTGAAGCAGAAGCGAAGGCAACAGCAGAAGCAGAACGTGCACAAGGTAGTGCCCGCGCAGAGGTTATTCGACTTCAAGGTCTGGCAGAAGCAGAAGCGAAAGAAAAGCTGGCAGAAGCTTATAAAAACTACGGTGAAGCAGCTGTTCTAGATATTCTTGCGAAGATGCTTCCTGAACTTGCAGAAAAGATTGCACAGCCACTAGGAAATATTGATAAGATTACTGTTGTGGATACAGGGAATGGTGATGGTGCGAACCGAGTAAGTAATTATGTTACGCAGCTCATGGCTACTGCACCTGAGATGCTTAAGGACGTCTCTGGTATTGATGTGGTGGACATTATAAATAACATTACCACAAAGAAAGTGGAGCCAAGTAAAACTCCATCTACGACGATCATACCTTCTAATACTGAACAGTAAGTGAAAGCCATGCGAAGCATGGCTTTTTATTATGTTAGTGGTGCAAGTAACCAATTACACTCGTTAAATAACCTGAAGAGAAGAAAAGGGACTTAACTATTTTCTTCTCTTCAGAATATTTTACTGAGGTTAAGTGGTACATTGCACTTTTGGTTGATCACGTCGAACTTTGTACTAGTTGCTTGTACTCTTTTGATAGTCGTTGAAAGGAAGAGTAATCACGTTGGTCAAGCGCAACATCGATTTCTTTGATTAGCTTTTTAATTCTTGACTTAAATAGGATGTCATCCAATAACATCTGTACATATATGTTGACATCAGTTTGATTGGTGTGATTGTGCTTTGTATCGTTTTTTCGGATATCAGAGTATGAATTTTTTTCTTTCATAAACTTCACTCCCCATGTTTCTCCCTAAAGAGACACATTTTTTATTTTCCCGCTAATGAAAGTGGGATATTATATGTATTCCATTATTTGTTTGAATATTCTTATAACTAATAAAATATTTCCTTTTCTGAATAAAAATAAGGGGACTCGGATAATCTGTGGCTAACAAGGGAACGATATGATGGGAGGTGTTTGAAGGATGGAAGGTAAATACCCTGGTGTTGGAAAAGAAAGTGAAATCCCTTTAGGAACACCACTTAATCCTCAAATGACAGTATCATCAGCGTTTGATCACTTCAGTGGTTCTAATATGGGGGATTCCGTTGATGAGCATATTACAGTAGAAGAGGGTAATGAGTATCTTGCGGAAAAGGAAATCTCGCAAGTGTTTAATAATTCATAATAATGTATGGATAAAAGTGGTTTTCTTCAGAATGAGGAAAATCACTTTTTTCATGCAATTAATGAAACTCTATAAAATAATTATTTAGAAAACGTAGTTTTATACTTTTATTTTGTTGTGATTTGTCTTATTATGGAATTAAATTTATAGAAAAGGAGCTAAACATTTGAAAAAACAAATCTTAACTGAATATGAAATTAGTCCTTACACCATGGCTATTTTACCTGAAGTCACTGATAAAGGTGTCCATTCAATTGTTAAGGAGATGGACCGGGAGTATATGGTGACAATGAAGCCCATTGATATTATTGATCGGAGCTGTCACTTCTTTGGAAGCAGTTTAAAAGGTAGACGTGAAGCCACCAAATTTATAATGGGGATCACCCATAAAGCCCCTATTGTTATTGACCCAACGAATTATATTTACTTCTTTCCAACATCATCCCCCAATCGTCAACAATGCTCATGGATTTCCCACTCTTTTGTACAAAGTATCCAAACTACTAAATATGATGAAACCTTGTTAACTTTTTCTAACAAAGAGGAAATTGTGTTACCTATTTCAAAGGGTTCAATTGAAAATCAGTTATATCGTACTGCTCAGCTTCGAACAACCTTATCTAGCAGGATATCTCCAGATTTCCGTAAATCCTCATTTATGATTTCGCCACACTTTCACCACAGTGAAGTCCGTTGACTATGCTCTTGTTTGTAATAAGTATTTTTCCATAATAGATTGAACGTTATTTCGGATTCTAGGGTTAAAGTAATTATGTTGTTCCTCATATCCCTTATAAACGAATACAAAGGAGGTGAAGGTTTCATCACGAGTAAGTTGTTGAGCCTTCATCTTCTTTTTCTTCATTTCGTGTTTTAAAATGGCTAAATCACGCTGAATATGGTTCATAGATTCTTCTATGCAACGAATATAGGGTTGCTTTAATTTAAATGGCGCTTTTTCTATGATAGCAAGATCTCGTTGAAAAACGGTTAATGCCATGGGGAGAAATAGTGATTGCTCCAGTATAGAACGGTCTTCATCTGAAATTCGTGTCAAGTCAATTCACCTCTTTTAAGGAACAAGTGTTCGTATTTATATAATAGTAAACTTACAGTAAAGTTGCAAGAAAAAAATCCAATTCATTTAGAAGGAACTCTATTTCAATTATCGAAATATATAACAATGCAACAAAGTCTTTTGAAACGCTCTTTTCTAAAACTTTGTTGCTTTTCTATCTAATCTTTCAGCAATCTCGCCATATTTAGAATATGATTAAACTGATTTTTTAGATTAGAAAAGAGCAGCTCTCTTGACTTAAAGCAGAAACACTGTACTACCAAGTAAAAATCCGGCTTTTGGGATTTTTACGAAAGCAACAATCTATACGAAAACAGCCTTTAGAAAAGGAGTCAATACAAATAAAAAAAGGATGTGGCAAATTCATTATGAGCGAAAAAAGAGGAATTCAATCAACCGATCTATATAAATTAAAGTCTGTTAACAATCCATTATTCTCTCCAAGTGGTGAACAGATTGTATTTGTTCAAACTGAAACAAATGAAGAGGAACATAAATATTATTCTCACTTATTTGTTGGAGATCAGAACGGTAATAATATCAAACAGTTTACATACGGAAAAGTAAGAGATACTCAGCCTCTTTGGTCACCAGATGGTGAAACCATTGCCTTTCTATCAAGTAGAGCAGAGAAAAACGAACTCTTCTTGATGGATGTAAAAGGAGGAGAGCCTCGCCAGTTAACGAAGTCGCCTAATGGTATTTCCCAGTTTAAATGGGCTCCTGACGGGAGGAATATATTCGTAGCCCTATCATTAGGTGAGAATGGTTTAGAAGAGCAACCGAAGGAAGACAAGAAATTACTAGAGCCTTTAGTGGTTGAAAAACTATTTTATAAATCAGACGCAAGCGGATTTTTAGATCAGAAACATACTCATATAGCACAGGTTCAAATTGATTCTGGAGAGTTGACAGTCTTAACTAAAGGCCATTATGATTTTACACTTGGTGCCGTATCACCAGACGGAAATGAGGTCGCTATTTTTGCAAATCCGTCTGCAGAAGCAGATTATGAGCTTATTTCAGACCTATACATTTATAACATAAAGGAAAAAAGAATGGACAAGGTAACAAGTGGCGGTAGCTTTAGTCAAGCTAGTTGGTCACCTAATGGAGAAATCCTTTCTTTTATAGGTCATGAGCAAGAGTTCCAATCCGCAACCCTATCAAAGATCTGGCTTTACCAGGCTAAAACAAAAGAAATGACGTGTTTAACGAGAGATTGGGATGTTCAAATAGGTGATGTTGCAATCGGTGATTTCCATTCAGGGAGTATATCTAGAGGCTTAGTGTGGACAGAAGATAGTCAAGGCTTTTATTTTTTAGCAAGTGATCATGGTAGCACAGCTGTTTATTATGGAGATGTGGAGGGCTTAGTGTATCCTGTGATCCATGACGAACAACATGTATACTCCTTTACCGTAGATGTAAAGACACATCGTGCGGTTGTAGCAATCAGTACACCTACTCATCCTGGAGATTTATTCTTAGTTGATATGAAAAATGGTGAGAAAAAACAGCTTACTTTTGTAAATGATGAATATTTAAAGAATATTGAGCTATCATCTGCTGAGCCCATTACATTTAATGCAGAAGACGGTTGGGAAATTCACGGCTGGTTAATGAAGCCGGTAGGTTTTAAAGAAGGTACAAAGGTACCTCTTGTTGTTGAAATCCATGGAGGACCTCACGCTATGTATGCCAACACATACTTCCACGAATTCCAAGTGCTTGCTGCAAAGGGGTACGCAGTATTATTTACAAATCCAAGAGGTAGCGATGGTTATGGTCAATCCTTTGTTGATGCCGTTCGTGGCGATTATGGTGGAAAAGATTACTTAGATATCATGTCTGCTGTAGACTATGTATTATCAGAGTATGATTTTATTGATGAGACGCGTCTTGGTGTAACGGGTGGAAGCTATGGAGGCTTTATGACAAACTGGATCGTCGGTCATACAAATCGTTTTAAGGCGGCCGTAACACAGCGCAGTATTTCAAACTGGATTAGCTTTTACGGTGTCAGTGATATTGGGTACTTTTTTGCAGAGTGGGAAGTATTAAGAGGTCAATCTTTTGACTATGACCGACTATGGGACTGCTCGCCATTAAAGTATGCTGGAAACATTGAGACACCTCTTCTAATCCTGCATGGTGAAAAGGATTATCGTTGTCCGGTAGAGCAAGCTGAACAGCTGTATATTACCTTAAAGCATCAAAAGAAAACAACTAAATTGGTTCGATTCCCAGAAGCAAATCATGAATTATCTAGAAGTGGTAACCCGAACCTGCGTATCCACCGACTCAATCATATTGCCGGTTGGTTTGATGAATACTTATAAATAAGAAAGTTAAACAATAAGTCATATTGTAGATGTTACAATATGGCTTTTCTTATGGCTCTTTTCAAAAACTTTGTTGCTTTTTAGACTGTTTTATCTGAAGAAAAGCGTTTAGAAAAGAGCAACTCTCTCTATCTAAACACTAGACATTGTACTATCGAATAGAAATCCGTCTTTTGAGATTTTTACGAAAGCAACAATCTAGACAAAGCTTTTCTTATATTTATAAAGCATAAAGCTTTACTAAAACTAAAACATTAAGAAAAACAGCCTTCTTAACCATCTACTTTTCTTTTGGTTTGAAGCAATCTTGTGTACAATAAAGAATAGTATTAGTTGAGGAGAATTTATCAATGGACATGGACTCGCTGCAGCAATTTTGGCTTCTTATGAAGGATGCTATTACGTTTAAAAATATAGAAGAGTTAATGCAACAATATAGAGACCTAGGGCCTTTACCAGGAATTTTTCTTCCGATGCTAGAGGCAATATTCCCTTTTCTACCGTTATTTGCGTTTGTGGTTGCCAATGCAGCCGCCTTTGGATTATGGCTAGGATTTCTATATTCATGGCTTGGAACAAGTATCGGAGCGATTATCGTTTTTTTTGTTATTAGAAGACTAGGTCAAAAGCGCTTTTTCCAATTTTTAAGTAGAAATAAACAAGTGAAAAAACTAATGGATTGGGTTGAACATCATGGTTTTGGTCCATTATTTCTGTTATTATGCTTTCCGTTTTCGCCATCTGCCATCATTAATGTGGTTGCCGCTTTATCACGTGTAAGTGTCTACCAATTTGTGCTTGCTGTGTTAACAGGAAAAATGGTAATGGTATTTATCATAAGCTTCATCGGTTATGATTTAAGATCATTAGTAGAGCAGCCAATCCGGACTGCCATTGTGGGACTCATTATTTTTATTCTGTGGCTTGTAGGCAAGAAAGTAGAGAGTTATCTACATATAAAAGAGCAGAAAACGGTAAGGAGGAGTAGTGGAGAATCATGATGAGTCTATCCAAGGTTCGTGCAAAAGGAATACTTCATCCGATTTTTATTGGTGTTGTGTTGGCTATTTTCTTACAACAGTTTTTCTTTTCTAACTATATTGTAGAGGGAAGCTCAATGACGCCTACACTTCAAGAAGGTAATCTAGTAGTCAATAAATTGAGTTATCAATTTGATGAAATCAATAGGTTCAACCAACGTAGTTGTATTTCGTGCAGATCATCAATCTGACTTTGTAAAGAGAGTAATTGGGCTACCAGGTGATCAAGTTTCGTATAAGGATGGAAATTTGTTTATTAATGGCAAGGCAGTTGAAGAACCATTTTTATTTGGTGATGATGAGGTTCATACGCTTAATCAATTGACGAACGATTTTTCTTTACTAGAGCTAACTGGAGAAGAGACAGTTCCGGAAGGACATATTTTTGTCATTGGCGATAACCGGTTAGGTAGCTATGACAGTCGACATTTTGGATGTATTACTATTAATCAAGTCGTTGGCAAAGTAAACCTTCGTTATTACCCTTTTCAACATATTGATATTTCCTTTTAAACCCGAACTAGGGTTTTTTCTTTTGTTCAGAATTGTAAGTTAGTATGATAAAATAGGAAGAAAAACCAATTATTAGTAGGGTGTGATGATATGTCTTCCTCTTTTATTCTTCAAACAAAACTAACACCTCCAAGTATTAAGGACGATATTCTACGAAGACCCTCGTTAACAAAGAAGCTACAAACTATGTTTAACACCTCCTTAACGATTGTCCAATCGGGTCCAGGATTCGGTAAAAGTACAGCAGTTGCTACTTTTTTGGCTGATTCAAAAAAGACTTATTGTTGGTACAGCCTTTCAAGCTATGAAGATGAGCTTATCCCCTTTTTAACTTACTTTATATCAGCTATTAAACAGAAATATACAGGTTTTGGAGAAGAACTTATACAATATGTAAACAAGATGAACCGATATGCAAGAGATGAAGAGATTCGTAGCTTCAGTGCAATGCTAGTGAATGAGATTATCTCAATGGATCATGAGATTTTGTTAATCATTGATGATTTTCATCTTGTTCAGCATTCTAGTCAAATAGAAGAATGGATACTTTGGTTTTTAGAAAATGTACCAACCAATTTACGTTTAGTGTTCATAAGTAGAACGAGACCACAGTGGAATATTATCAGCAATTTAAAGCTAAAGGGTGCCTTGCTCGAACTTAATGAACAGGACTTAGTGTTTTCAAAAGAAGACATTGAAGCATGGTTTACAGATGTGTACAGTTTAGAGTTTACAGAAAAAGAGATTAATCAAATATATGAGCTTACAGAGGGTTGGATAATTGCCTTGCAGATGGTCATCCAACAATTAAATCATCACCGAGATTTGTCAAAGTTGTTGCGTAATAAGTATAGCTCGATGGAAGATTTGTTTCAGTTCCTAGCAATGGAAGTGCTAGTAAAGCAACCTCCAATGATTCAACAATTTCTTGAGCAAACTTGCATATTTGAAGAATTGACTCCTTCCATTTGTGATGAAGTACTTGGAATTTCTGGATCAAAAGAGATGCTAGAGCTACTAATCCAAAAGAATTTATTTCTACAGCAAATAGGGCAGGACCAGTACCGTTATCATGCCTTATTTAAGGAATTCCTTGAACGTCAACTGAGTAAACAACAATCAAAACAGAACCAGCTGCACAAAAGAGCTTCTCAATTTTACAAAAAGCGCAATCACCTGGAATTGGCCATTTATCATCTAGAACAAATTGGGGAATTTGAAGAGATTGCCTATTTGCTAAATGAGTTTGGCGAGACTCTTATACAGAGTGGGAAACTTGAAAGTTTACTAGAAAGACTTCAGCGAATTTCAACTGACCAAAAAAGAGTATTCTACCGACTTCATTACCTACAAGGAGAAGTTCTCAGATATCAATGTGTATACCGTGAGGCAGAGGAACATTATCACCAAGCAGCCATCCTGGCTAGACAGGCTGGAGATGTTAAGGGAGAATGCCAGGCGTTACAAGGGCAAGCTTATATTTATTTAGATACGATTTCTCCAGGTAAAGCAGACCGTTTGCTTCAGCGCACCATTGATCTTATGGAGAAAAATGAAAACGCTTCATCAAATGAAAAAGCAAAGATCTACTTACTAATGGCTGAAAATCTAGTAAATGCAGGTCAAGCGAAAAAAGCAGAAAAGTGGTTTCAAAAAGCGTTGAATATCTATCAATTAAATGATGTTGGCAACTTAGAGGCACGCCTAAAACTAAGAACGGGTAGTCTTCTTGAAGCTAAACGAAACTTACTAAGTTCCAAGAATTTTGGGTTGCATTCTCCTATTGAACATACACATTTGCAGCAATCCCATCGTGAGACAAACCTGTTGTTGTCCTTAATTGAAAGTTTTGTGGGGAAGGCAGAACAGGCAAAAGAGTTAGCCGAAACAGGCATACAAGAGGGGATTCGTTATAAGGCTCCGTTTGTTGAAGCGTGTGGTTGGATTCGGATGGGGCATGCTGTACAGCTAATTGATCGTTATGATCCATCACTAGCTAAAAAATGCTATGAGACAGCATTGGAGATGATGGATGACCTTCGAGTGCCAAGGGGGAAGGCAGAGCCATTAATGGGTCTGTGCATGCTCTACGGAAGAGAAGGTGCCTTTGAAAAAGCAATGGAAATTGGAAAAAAGGCATTGAATGAAACCGACCAGGTAAACGACTTATGGTTATCCGCTCTAATTCAGTTGTGTATCGCAGTAACTTGCTTTTACGCAGAAGAATATGAGGAAGCAGAAGATTGGTTGTCCAAAGTACAAGATCAATTTGAATTTTGTGGTGATCAGTATGGAAGCTGTCTCACATACTTGTGGAAATCATTCCTGTACTACCAAACAGAAAAAGAAATTAAGTTTCAGGAGGCATTCACGTCCTTTCTTAATAATGTGCAAATCGGAGGGTATGAATTTATCTTTACCAACCGGACAACATTTGGACCGAAAGATCTCCAGTCCATGACGCCGCTATTAATTGAGGCGCAAGCGAGAGGAATTCAACGTCAGTATGTGACTTCTTTGCTAAACGAATTAGGTTATCATGATGTCGATCATCATCCAGGATATACGTTACGAATTCAATCACTAGGTAGGTTTAGGGTATGGATTGGTGATAAAGAAGTACGAGAGAAAGACTGGCAGCGGATTAAAGCCAGAGAATTATTTGAGCTTTTTATAACAAAACGACATCACTACATACAAAAGGACACTATATTCTCGCTTGTCTGGCCCGATACAGAAGAAAAAGCAGCAGTTAGAGATTTCAAAGTAGCCTTTAACGCACTAAATACTGCCATTGAACCAAACAGAAAGGCGCGGTCTAATCCGTTTTTCTTTAACCGAGATGGTCAATCATACGGGTTGAATCCGAAAGCGAGTATCTATCTGGATGCTGACGAATTTGAGCGATGGATCCGGGCGGGGTTGAAAGAAAAAGATAACGAGAAGGCAATTAGTTTCTTAACGAAGGGATTAGAACTTTACGAAGGCGATTACTTACCAGAACGACGCTATGAGGACTGGTGTATATCCGAACGTGAAAGATTACAAGTGTACTATCTACGTGGTGCTGAAAAAATGGCCCAACTCTCTGTCCAAACCGCTAACTATGAGGAAGCCATCCACTGGTGTGAAAACATCTTAACAAAAGATCGGACATGGGAAGAGGCATATCGCTTACTAATGTTCTGTTTTTATCAAAAAAATAACCGCCCACAAGCCATTAAGTGGTATAAAAAATGCTGCGATTGCCTCCAAGAAGAATTAGGTGTAGAACCAATGGAACCAACCAAACAAATGCATGAAATGATTACAAAAATGCAGTAATGAAGGTTGTTTAACGGGTGGGGATCCTTAGTTTGAATCTATCGTGTAAAGTTTACTTTTCATTTTGCAATATGGAGATTTTATCTTGCGAGTTTACGAGTTTTTCTTGCGACTTTAAGGCATTTATTTGCGAGTTTGGGAAAATACTTGCGACAAGCTGATTTACTTGCAAGTTTGAGTCAATTACTTGCAACTTTATCAGTTATTCTTGCGGGTTGATGTAATATTCTTGCGTTTTGTCATCCTTGACCGAGGAACATTTGCTTGTCGGAGCTAAGCAAGGCGCTTCAGCTTTTCGTATTGTCTAGCTTCAGCGCCTAGGCCCTCGAGTCAAATAACCCTAAGCAAATAAAAGGGAAAGATCACCCTTTTCTTTGCTTAGGAACATTTGCTTGTCGGGCCTGAGCAAGGCGCTTCAGCTTTTCGTATTGTCTAGCTTCAGCGCCTAGGCCCTCGAGTCAAATAACCCTAAGCAAAGAAAAGGGAAAGACCACCCTTTTCTTTGCTTAGGAACATTTGCTTGTCGGGCCTGAGCAAGGCGCTTCAGCTTTTCGTATTGTCTAGCTTCAGCGCCTAGGCCCTCGAGCCAAATAACCCTCGGCCAATAAAAGGGAAAGGCACCTTTTATTGGCCGAGGAACATTTGCTTGTCGGAGCTAAGCAAGGCGCTTCAGCTTTTCGTATTGTCTAGCTTCAGCGCCTAGGCCCTCGAGCCAAATAACCCTCGGCCAATAAAAGGGAAAGGCACCTTTTATTGGCCGAGGAACATTTGCTTGTCGGTGCTAAGCAGGGCGCTTCAGCTTTTCGTATTGTCTCGCTTCAGCGCCTAGCTCCTCGAGTCAAATAACCCTCGGCCAATAAAAGGGAAAGGCACCTTTTATTGGCCGAAGAACATTTGCTTGTCGGAGCTAAGCAAGGCGCTTCAGCTTTTCGTATTGTCTAGCTTCAGCGCCTAGGCCCTCGAGTCAAATAACCCTAAGCAAATAAAAGGGAAAGACCACCCTTTTCTTTGCTTAGGAACATTTGCTTGTCGGGCCTGAGCAAGGCGCTTCAGCTTTTCGTGTAACTCATTTGTAACTTTGACCGAATACAGTATGGTTAACGTTTCCAAACGTAATGGAGATGTAATGAAAAGGGGGAAATTGAGTATGGGTAAAAAGAAATGGCATGGATTGTTTCCGTTTATGATGGCCTTTCTTCTTCTCTTATCAGCATGTGGTGGTTCTGGTACGGTTTCAAATGAGGGAAGCGGATCGGGAACTGAAGGGAAATCAGGAGGAGAAGAGACTGCTGAAAAGGAACCAATTAAGATTGGTGTACTTGCATCATTAACAGGGGCCCTTGAAGCATATGGAAAACAAACAGTGAGTGGTTTTGAACTTGGTTTAGATTATGGAACAGATGGAACGATGGAAATCAACGGTCAAAAAATTGAATTCATTGTAGAAGATACTGAAACAAAACCTGAAGTAGCTATTCAGAAAGCGACAAAATTATTAGAAGAAGATGAAGTTGATTTCCTAGTAGGCTCTTCTAGCTCAGGTGACACTCTAGCAGTTCTTCCATTAGCTGAAGAATATGAAACGGTTATGGTGGTAGAACCAGCCGTTGCTGATAGTATCACAGGTTCTGAATGGAATAAGTATGTGTTTAGAACAGCTCGTAACTCTTCTCAAGATGCCGTAGCTGGAGCAGCAGCTATCGCGAAAGATGGAGTAAAGATTGCAACATTAGCTCCGGATTCTTCTTTCGGTCAAGATGGAATTGCAGCATTTAAAGAAGCAGCAGAAAAATTAGGTGCAGAAGTCGTGCATCAAGAATTTGCAGATCCTGCTGCAACAGACTTTACGTCAAATATTCAAAAGATTATTGAAGCAAAGCCTGATTACTTATTTGTTGTTTGGGCAGGAGCAAACTCTCCTTGGAACCAAATTTCAGATATGAAGGTTCAAGAAAAAGGAATTAAGATCTCAACAGGTGCTCCTGATATTGCAGCCCTATCTACAATGAATGCACTTGTAGGCATGGAAGGATTCACCGTTTACTATCATACATTACCACAAAACGATATTAATAATTGGTTAGTTGAAGAGCATAAGAAGCGCCACAATGGTGCCGTACCTGACTTATTCACACCAGGTGGAATGAGTGCAGCACTTGCCATTGTTGAAGCAATTAAGAAAACAGAAGGAAATACAGAAGCGGACACCCTGATTTCTGCAATGGAAGGGATGAGCTTCGAAACGCCAAAAGGCAAAATGACGTTTAGAGCAGAGGATCATCAGGCACTTCAAACGTTATATGCTGTAAAGCTTGAAAAGGTGGATGGTGTAGATTATCCAGTTCCTGTTTTAATTCGTGAGCTATCACCAGAAGAAACAGCTCCACCCGTTCGTAATAAGTAAGAAATAAGGTTAGGGAACTTTTGGTTGTATACCTTAAGTTCCTTTTATTCTAATCAGGTAGGTGAAAGAGTTTGGAAAAAATAATTGAGACCAAGGATTTAACCATTTCGTTTGGAGCACATGTAGCGGTTAATGAAGTGAATTTTTCGGTTCCCTCCCGTCATTTCAAATCTATAATTGGTCCAAATGGTGCAGGAAAAACAACTTTTTTTAATCTGTTAAGTGGTCAGCTATCCCCTACAAAGGGAGATGTACTATTAAAAGGAGAAAGTATCACTCGATTATCTCCAACAGAACGAGCAAGAAAAGGGATCGGCCGATCTTTTCAGATCACGAATGTATTTCCTAATTTAACAGTTCTTGAAAATGTAAGGTTAGCTGTGCAGTCTAAAAAAGGAATTCTCTATAACTTCTTTTCTCATTTTCAATCTATTAAAGGACTTGAAGAGGAAGCCTATGAGTTATTAAAGAAAGTGTTATTAGAAAAGAAAGCTACTGCTCTTGCAAAAAATTTAGCACATGGTGAAAAAAGAAAGCTTGAGATTGCTATGTTGTTAGCACTTGATACAGAAGTTATTTTACTAGATGAACCAACAGCTGGGATGTCAATTGAAGAAGTGCCAACGATCTTAGAGGTTATTCGGCAAATTAAAGAAGAAGGATCAAAGACAATTATTTTAATTGAACACAAAATGGATATGATTATGGATTTATCCGATTCTGTAACGGTTTTGTTTAATGGGGGTCTATTAGCAGATGGATCACCACAGGAGATTATGGAGAACGAAACGGTACAAAAAGCGTATTTAGGGGGCTTACACGATGCTTCTTAAGGTAGAGAATATCGAAACGTACATTGAGCAATACCACATATTACAGGGTGTGTCCTTTGTTGCAAAAAAAGGAGAAGTAACTGTGTTATTAGGTCGTAATGGTGCAGGGAAAACAACGACACTTAGATCTATTATGGGCTTGAATCCAGCTTCAAATGGCAAGATTTTCTTTAATAACCAAGAGATACAAGGGCTACCTACCTATGAAATCGCAAAGCGTGGGATTGGGTATGTTCCAGAAAATCAAGGGATTTTTAGTGGTTTAACAGTTGAAGAGAATATGAAGGTTGCGATGCAAGACCAGAATAAAGAAACAATGGAAAAACTGGACTGGATTTTAACTCTTTTTCCGGACTTAAAGAAGTTTTGGAAAAAAGCGGGTGGAACTCTGAGTGGTGGACAAAAGCAAATGCTGTCTATGGCGAGGGCATTTGTCGGTAATAATGAGCTTTTATTAATAGATGAACCAAGTAAGGGACTTGCCCCTATTGTTGTAGAGAGTGTGATGAATGCCATTCAGGAACTAAAAAAGGAAGCAACTATTATCCTTGTGGAACAGAATTTCATGATGGCGAGTACCATTGGCGATTATTTTTATATCGTGGATGATGGTAGAACGGTCTTAGATGGTCAAATGTCATTACTAAAAGAAGATCAAATGCTTCGTCAAAAATATTTAGGTATTGCGTAAGGTAAGAGAGGAGGTCAGCAAATGGATGTTTTATTAAACCTTGCCATTAATGGATTGGCAACGGGTATGTTGATTTTTTTATTAGCAGCAGGTTTAACCTTAATTTTTGGATTAATGGACGTGCTGAATTTTGCTCATGGTGGCTTATTTGCATGGGGTGCTTATGCAGGGGCTTGGTCATACGGAATTACAGGTAATTTTTTTGTTGGAATTGTGAGTGGAATTGTCGTAGGACTTATTCTAGGTTTGTTAATGGAACGATTCATTATTAAGCCCGTGTACGGTAATCATGTTCAACAAATTTTAATAACACTTGGAGTCATGCTTGTTTTAAGTGAATTACTAAAGGTTGTGTGGGGTCCAAACCAATTAAGCTCGACTACGCCAGAGTGGCTATCAGGTAGCTGGGAGTGGGGCGGAGTGATAGTTATCAAATACCGTCTATTTATTATCTTAGTAGGTGCTCTTGTCTTTTTAGGCATTCACTTGTTATTAACAAAAACAAAACTTGGATTAATTGTTAGAGCGGGTGTTATGGATAAAGAGATGGTGCAGGCTTTAGGAATTAATATTAAAAAAGTGTTTATGTTTGTATTTATGATTGGTTCTGCTATGGCTGCACTTGGTGGAGTGCTACTCGGACCATACTCAGGAGTTATATATGCAGAAATGGGATTAGAGTTTGGGATTCTTGCTTTTATCGTGGTTGTTATTGGCGGTATGGGTAATATTACTGGCTCTGTATTAGCTGCTATTTTAGTAGGATTGTCAGGTTCTTTTATGGCTTATTATGTTCCTGAGCTTTCTCTGGCAGTTAATATGCTATTAATGGTAATTGTCCTTATTTTTAGACCACAGGGACTTTTCCAGACAAAGGGGTGAGAGCAATGAATATTGTGCAGAATAGCTTACAAAAACCAACCTTTTATTATGGATTAGTAGGAGTATTGTTACTGATATTTCCATTTATCAATGATGAAAGGCAGCTGCTGATCTTATTTACACAAATCTTCATTTTTGCTGTTTTAGCGATGAGCTATGATTTACTGCTTGGTTACACAGGAATTGTTTCGTTTGGTCATGCCATGTTTTTTGGGATTGGTGCTTATTCGACGGCAGTCGTACTAGATCGAATGGATGCAACATTCCTATCACTGGTTATTGGGATCGTAATTGGCGTCATTATTGCAGCTATTGTTAGTTTCATCGTAGGGGTCTTATCGTTAAGACTTAAAAGTCATTTCTATGCAATGCTAACCTTGGCGTTCGCTGGGTTGTTTTTAGTAGGTGCGCAAAAGTGGAGATCGTTAACTGGTGGTAACGATGGTTTTACATTTGGGATACCAGATGCGTTAAAAGAACGTGAAATCTTATATTTTACAACACTACTTCTCATGATTCTTGTGTTTTTTGCATTGAAACGCTTCACAAATTCACCTGTAGGAAAGGTGCTACAGGCTGTTAGAGAAAACGAATCTAGAACGGAGTCATTAGGCTATAAAATCCTTCATTATAAGGTGTTTGCTAGTATTGTCGCAGGTATTATAGCTAGTCTTGCAGGTTCTTTTTATGTACTGACATTACGTTTTGTTAACACGTCAGTATTTACAATGGATATTACGTTAGATGCTTTATTAATGACAATTATTGGAGGAGTAGGAACTTTAGTCGGAGCGATTATTGGGGCGGGGCTAATAGAGTGGGCTCACCACTGGCTTACTGACTTAGCAAAGGTTCATTGGATATTTGAAAGATGGATCATCTTCTTCGGAATTATATATATTTTAGCCGTAATGTTCTTCCCAAAAGGGATTGTCGGAACGGTTAAGGATTTGTTTGAAAATCGTAAGCAGTCTAGAAAAGTTACAAAGCATGCTGAGCAAAAAGTCGATGTGTCGAGGTAGAACAGTGATGGACGATACACAACAAATCTCGTCTTTTGTCATCAGGTGTAATTGTATTGAAGTTCAAGAAGTAACCGGTAAAAAGCTGTGGAGAATCAAAATAAAGCATGTACAAGGGGAAGAAGAAATATCAGTTCAAAGTTTAGAAGATATGTTGATTTATATGAAGCGGGTTTTAGGAGAGTGAAGTTAGGTGGCATCTATTGGAATTAGAAGTGTCGGAATGTATATTCCGGAGACTGTGATGAAAAGTGAAGAACTATCTGAGAAGTCCGGCATTCCCATAGAGGTGGTCGAACAGAAGCTAGGCATAAAACAAAAACCGGTGCCAGGGCCAGATGACCATACGTGTCAAATGGGAATCCAAGCAGCAAGGCAAGCAATCAAGCGCGCTGAGATTGATCCTTTAGATATTGATTTAGTGATTTATATTGGTGAAGAGCACAAAGAATATCCGCTCTGGACTGCAGGAATTAAGCTACAGCAGGAAGTGGGAGCTTTAAATGCCTGGGCATATGATGTTGCTTTAAGGTGCAGTACAACAGTAATGGCTTTGAAAGTGGCCAAAGATATGATGATTGCCGATCCAAGCATACAGACGGTTCTGTTAGCTGGAGGATATCGAAATGTTGATTTCATAGATTATGAAAATCCGAGGACACGGTTTATGTACAATTTATCAGCGGGTGGAGGAGCAATGATCCTTCAAAAGGGATTTGAACAAAATCTTCTCCTTGAAAGTCATTTGATGACAGATGGAAGCTTCTCAGAGGACGTCGTAGTGGTAGCAGGTGGAACGAAAGAACCTATCTCCATAGAAGCCATACAAGCAAAACGTAATCAATTAGACGTCATCGATCCAGAAGGAATGAAAAAGCGCCTAGAGGAAAAATCTATGCAAAATTTCTTAAGGGTCATTCGAAAATCGCTAGAAAAAAGCAAGGCAACGGAAGAAGATATTGATTACATTGCCATCCTCCACATGAAAAAATCAGCCCATGACTACGTCCTAACGGAACTAGGACTTTCTCAGAAACAATCTATCTATCTAGAAAACTACGGTCATATGGGCCAACTTGACCAAATTCTCTCGCTAGAACTAGCCTCCCAACAAGGGAAACTCAAAGACGGTGACCTTGTAGTTCTAGTCAGCGCAGGAATTGGCTACGCATGGGGTGCCACAACCATACGCTGGGGAGCAGCGGTATAATAATCGTTCTTTAACGCATTAACGTATCGGGGGCCAGGCCCCCGATACGTTAATGTAATAAAGCGAAACCTTCGTTAACAGAAGTCAGTTGTTTCTTAAATAATTGATTACATAAGGAGGAGAATGGCGTTGAGTATCCAATTAAAGACTATAAAGCTAATAAACAATGAAAGTTATGGTTATCGTGAACGTGTGGGAGGAGATAAAAAGTTACTTTTACTGCACGGAAATATGACTTCGTCTAAGCATTGGGATCTTTTTATGGAAGCGCTACCTAGTGAGTTCACTGTATTTGCAATGGACCTGAGAGGATTTGGTCTTTCAAGTTACAATACTCCAATATCAAGCATTAAAGATTTCTCTGATGATGTAAAGCTATTTGTGGATGAACTTGAATTAAGGAATTTCACGTTGATGGGATGGTCTACAGGTGGAGCTGTTGCGATGCAGTTTGAGGCGGATTACCCAGGTTATGCAACCGAATTAATTCTTTTAGCTTCAGCTTCTACAAGAGGTTATCCGTTTTATGGGGTAAATGAGGAGGGACATCTTGATGTGACTAGTCGATATCAGTCCTTAGATGACATCAGGAAGGACCCAGTCCGTTCAATACCAATTCAAGGAGCTTACGATCAGAAAAACAGGGAGTTCCTCAAGGCTGTCTGGAATGCTGCTATTTATAATGTTAATCAACCGACACTTGAAAAGTATGAAGAGTATGTAGATGATATGCTGACGCAAAGAAACTTAGTGGAGGTCTATCATGCATTAAATACTTTTAATATTAGTAAGGTACACAATGGGTTAACTCAAGGGAATAACTTAGTAGATTCAATCAGAATACCCACACTCGTCCTAAGTGGAGAACGTGACTTAGTCGTAACCAAACCAATGACAGATGAAATTATAGCAGATTTAAATCACGACATTTTAACGGCAGTAGAGTTAAAAGAATGTGGCCATTCGCCGTTAATCGATGATTTAAATCAGCTAGTAAGTACCGTAACAACCTTTTTAAATAAGGATCTTTTCTAAAACTTTGTTGTTTTACAAGCTAATTTTTTTAAAACCCACCCTATTTTGTACGCAAAATCAAAGTGATAATTGTTAGAAAAGAGCAACTCTCTCTATTTAAATCACTGGACGTTGTACTACCGAGTAAAAATCCGGCAATTGGGATTTTTACGAAAGCAACAATCTTTACGAAAACAGCCTTAAATATAAAAGTGGAGGAACGAAAATGAGACTAGAAAACAAGGTTGCCATCATAACAGGAGCAGCAAATGGAATTGGACTTGAAGCAGCCAAATTATTCTCGAAAGAAGGGGCCCGCGTCGTCCTTGCTGATTTTAACGAGGAATTGGGATCAAAGGAAGCAGAAGAGTTACGCGCACAAGGGAGAGACGTATTATTTGTTCAAGTTAATGTGGCGGACCGTGCTAGTGTAGACCAAATGGTTTCCAAGACTATGGAAGCCTATGGTCGCATAGATATCTTAATAAATAATGCTGGAATCACAAGAGATGGTATGTTAACGAAACTTTCAACTGAAGATTTCCAACAAGTCATTGATGTGAACCTAACAGGTGTGTTTCATTGTACACAATCAGTTGTGCCACACATGGTCGAACAAGGCAGCGGGAAAATTGTAGTTACCTCTTCTGTCTCTGGTGTCTATGGAAATGTTGGTCAAACGAACTATGCTGCGACCAAAGCAGGCGTTATCGGAATGGTAAAAACATGGGCAAAAGAATTAGGTAGAAAAGGAATCAATGTAAACGCCGTTGCCCCGGGCTTCACAGAAACGAATATGGTGGCAGCAGTACCAGACAAAGTTATTCAACAAATGCTTGCTATGGTTCCACTTCAAAGATTAGGAAAACCAGAAGATATTGCTAAAGCATACCTGTACCTATCATCAAGTGACTCAGATTATGTAACAGGAACCGTCCTAAACGTCGACGGTGGAATCATGATGTAGCATCAATAATAGCTTTACCACTTTAACGTGATGGGGGCCAGGCCCCCGTCGCTTTAATGCGATGAAGCGATCTTGTCCATAACTAGAAAAGGGGGATTATGATGAGAAATGTAGTTATTACTTCTGCGGTGAGATCACCTATTGGAGATTTTGGTGGTGCATTTAAGGATTTGTTGCCTACGGATTTAATGGTACCTGTGTTGAAGGAGGCTGTTTCAAGAAGTGGACTCGGTGCGAATGATGTGAACGAGGTTATTTTGGGGCATTGTATTCAGCGGACAGATGAGCCGAATACAGCAAGAACCGCTGCTTTACTAGCAGGGCTCTCTGATGAGACGACGGGATATACGATCCAACGTCAATGTGCTTCTGGAATGCAAGCGATTATTTCTGCGGCACTTCAAATACAAACCGGTTTGTCTGATATTGTGGTTGCTGGTGGTGTGGAAGTGATGAGTTCAAGTCCCTATGTGTTAAAGCAACATCGTTGGGGTGCTAGAATGCAACATGGCCAAATCACGGACACGGTTTGGGAGATTCTTGAGGATCCAATACATAAAATCATGATGGGTGAAACAGCAGAAAATCTTGTAGATCTTCATGAAATTTCTAGAGAAGAGCAGGATGAAATTGCTTACTTAAGCCATAAGCGTGCTAACCATGCCATTGAAAATGGGTATTTTGATAGTCAGATTGTTCCAATTACGTTGAAAACAAGAAAAGGTGAAACGGTTGTCACAAAAGACGAACACCCTAGGCCACAGCTTACAAAAGAAGACCTGGCTAAATTAAAGCCTGTGTTTAGAAAAGATGGAACGGTGACAGCGGGGAATGCTTCTGGGTTGAATGATGGTGCAGCTGCATTAGTACTGATGGATGAAGAGACTGCTAAGGCTAGAGGGATACAACCATTAGCAAAAATCGTTGGTTTCTCTGTTGCGGGTGTAGATCCAAAAGTAATGGGAAGAGGTCCAGTTCCTGCTGTCCAAAAAGGACTTGAACGCGTTGGCTGGACATTGCAAGATGCTGAGCTTATCGAAGTGAACGAAGCTTTTGCGGCTCAATACTTAGCAGTAGAAAAAGAGCTTGGGCTAAACCGTGAGATTGTAAATGTTAACGGTAGTGGAATCAGCTTAGGGCATCCTGTTGGTTGCACAGGTGCGCGCATCGTCACAAGTCTCGTCCATGAACTTCAGCGACGCGAACTAACAAAAGGAATTGCCTCACTTTGTGTTGGTGGTGGAATGGGTGCAGCTGTCTTTGTTGAAAGAGTATAAAACAAACCATAGCTCTCAACAGTTGGAGAAAAACTTAGTAAAAAATGTCTAAAAGGAGTGGTATTGCACTCCTTTTTTTCGCAAACGAGACTCAATAACTATATTAATTCACTAATCACTGAGTCCAGTTTCTTCTATCCCCTCGCGAAAAATTGCCTCCGAAGCACCTCCCCCAAAAAAAATCACGATGCTAAGAAAATTGTTCGTCTACTCTTGCCGATATAGGCCCATGTAACTCATTTGCAACTACTACTATTTATGATAATTCACATACAAAGTTGCAAAAGGGGAGAGTACATGTGAGATGGGATCTGGACTGGATTGAGAAGCGCTCACAATTAACACCTGATCGAATTGCGGTTGTTGACGCGGAAACGAATCAACGTTGGACTTATCAAGAAATGAACCAACGTGCTCATACATTAGCGACGTTTTTAGAGAAGCAAGGATTACAAAAGGGATCACGAGTGGCAATAATCTGCCCTAACCATATAAGTTATTTTGATTTCTTGTTTGCCTGCATGAAAATGGGAGCTATTTTTGTACCGTTGAATTGGCGCTTATCAGCTTTAGAAATAAAAGCTATCTTAGAGGATTGTACACCATCAATTTTGGGCTTTCACTCGAAACATCGTCACATTGTTCCGAATTGTGAAAAGCTCATTCAGCTTGATCATGAAGACTATGAAACAATTTTTAACAATCGTCATTCATACCAAACTGATGAACGTATAACTGAGGATGATCCTCTCACTATTATCTACACAGGTGGTACAACTGGAAAATCTAAAGGTGTGGTTTTAACGCATGCCAATATCGGTTGGAATGCCCTTAATACCGTTGTCAGCTGGAACCTCAAGGCGGAAGATGTCACGTTAACCTATTTACCTATGTTTCATACCGGTGGACTAAATGCTCTTACGCTCCCTATTTTAGTAATGGGTGGTACCGTTCTAATTGCCAATGATTTTGACCCAGAACAAGCGATACACTTGATTGAAAGAGAGAAATGTACCATATCATTAATGGTTCCAACGATGTATCACTTAATGATTCAAACAGAGGCTTTCAAGGTAGCCAAGTTTCAACATATGAAGACCTTCCTTTCAGGTGGAGCCCCTTGTCCACTTCCTATCTATGAAGCATTTGCTCAAAAAGGAGTGGCCTTCAAGGAGGGATACGGCCTAACAGAAGCAGGTCCTAATAATTTTTATATCGATCCAGTTGAAGCTATGGGGAAAAAAGGATCAATAGGAAAACCGATGATGTTCAATAAAGTCAAGGTTGTAAGAGATGATGGGCTGCTTGCTGGACCGAATGAAGTAGGAGAACTGCTCTTGTATGGAAATCATGTGTTTCAAAAGTATTGGAATAATCCAGAAGCAACCAATGAGACCATTCAACAAGGGTGGCTACACACGGGCGATTTAGCTAAAAGGGATGAGGAAGGCTATTACTATATTGTAGGTCGGAAAAAAGAAATGATCATTACTGGAGGCGAAAATGTCTATCCTCTTGAAGTGGAACACTGTATTCAACATCACCCTGCCGTATCTGAGGTAGCTGTTGTGGGTCTACCAGATTCGAAATGGGGAGAAGTGGTGACCGCATTTGTCTCCGTCCTACCGAACCACCAAGTCACAACGGAAGAACTAAAGGATTATTGTTTAGCAAAACTAGGAAAATATAAGGTTCCTAAACTTTTCAGGCTCATGTCAGATTTACCGAAAACGCATGTTGGAAAAATAGACAAACGCTTTCTAAAAGATGAGCACCATTCAGAAATTGGATAATTTTTCTAGAGAGTTCATTCTTCTTTCGGTACAATGTAGTCAAAGGGAGAATGATATATGCTACAGTTTTCGCTATTAAAAGGTGAGAAGCTTTATTTAGATCGCTTAAAAGAAGAAGATACAGCTATTGTAACGAGCTGGTACGGGGATGAAGAATTTACTAGAAACATGGACGCATTATTGTCTATTCCAAAACAGGTAACGGATATACAAAAAATGATTGAACTTACTTCAGAAAAGGATTACTTATTTGCTATCCGAGACCTTCAAACAAGTCAGATAGTTGGGATAGTAGGGATTGAGGGAATACTCTGGAATCATCGTACTGCTTGGATTTCGCTAGGAATCGGGGGTACCAACCGCAGAAAAGGATATGGAAGGGAAGCTCTACAGCTTGCGATGAAGCTTGCCTTTCAAGAGTTTAATTTGTATCGACTACAGCTTACTGTTTTTGCGTATAATGAACACGCTATAAAACTGTATGAACAAGTAGGGTTTGTGAAAGAAGGGGCATATCGCTCTTTCCTAGAACGTGATAATAAACGTTTTGATCTGTTACTATATGGTATACTTCGAGAAGAATATTTCCAAAAGTAAAGGACCAACCCATTAGTTGGTCCTCTTTGCATTATGGCTTCCAAATCATTAAAAAGAAAAATGACCCCTCCTTAATCATTATCTCCTTACACAAAAAATGGTTATACAGAATAAGAAATTTTTCTCATCAAGAAAATATTTAAGACTCCGTAGAGTAGTAAGAAGACTAACACACCACGAAATTCAAACATCGAGGTAAGGAGGGACCCAAAGCTGGCACCCACTAAAAGAGTAAATGAATAAAGAGCAATGGCACTGCCTCGAGCCTTAGTTTCAATCGTTCCAATAATGGCGATAATAGTTGGAATTAGGATACTTATGGAGGCAACCAGAACAATAGCGGAATATAAAATCACCTCGTAAGTAGGGAAGAAAAGCATGGGAAGTAAACTGCCAATTAATAGCAATAGTCCAATATAAAAGCTACCCTTTAATTTAAACTTAGCGTGAATGGGCCCGCCGAAAAACGAAAAAATGGTGCCAAGTAAAGCGATGGCTCTTATGGAAAAAAGTTCTTCTTCTGTGCGGGTAGGTTGTAGATATTGACTCAATGCATCATAGAAAGAAATAGGAGTCAGCAGAAGGCTAAAAGTAATGAAATAACATAACAGGAGATTCCTAGAGTGTATAAATTTGGAAAACTGATGGAATGTCTTTTTTAGCTGAAAATCCGACGGAGATTGATTCTTCATTGTAGGAAGGAGTTTTATTGATAATAAAAATAATAGAAAATAAATAATGGCAAAAAAGTAGAATACGAAATTCCAACCCCAATCTATGGTAATGCCTGTACTGATGATCTGGCCTAAAATTCCAGCTACTAAAAAACCAGTATTTATTAGGCTTAATATGAGGGCACGATGTTTACCCGTGTATAAGTCAAATGTATAGGCAAAGGCAACAGGTGCAAAGCTACCACCTGCAAAACCTTGAATTCCTCTTGTGAGAATTAACATGAATTCAGAGTTAGCAAAACCAACCAAAAGACTTGCCACTGAAAAAGTTAGCATACCAATGACGATCACAGGCTTGCGACCAATCGTATCAGACATGGTTCCAAAAAATAATAACCCCATTGCATAAAAAAGGGTAAACGCTGTACTACCAAGTGCTATGGTAGAGGTATTGGTCATGAAATTGACAGATAACACATCATATATGGGAATTAATGTGTAAATGTTACATGCGACAAATGTACCTGCTACAATAAGTAAAAACGCAATAACGCGTAAATTAGGTCCCATCAGCTATTCACACCCTTTACTGGTCAACTATTGTAGTATCTTATTCAAGGATACTTCTATTGGTAAGTCGTCTTCTCCATATACTGTGCATTGAAACAGATAAAACGAATCTAGTAAAATAGATAGATAGCGAATACTTATTATAAAGGAGAGGTCAGAGAATGACACTTCAACTCATTTTGGGGAGATCTGGGAGCGGGAAAACGCACAGATTACTAGAAGAGGTTCGTACCGAATTGCGTTCACAGCCAATTGGACCGCCTATTGTTTACCTTGTTCCGGATCAGATGACCTTTCAAATTGAATATGACTTAATACAAACACCAGGGCTTGGTGGAATGCTTCGTACGCAGGTGTTTAGTTTTACAAGATTGGCTTGGCGTATCCTACAGGAAACAGGTGGAATGAGTCGTTACCATCTGAATAACGTTGGAACAAGCATGTTAATTAGAAGAATCATAGAGAAGCGTAAGCAAGACTTTGTCGTATACGGAAAAGCAGCGGAGAAAGCTGGATTTGTTGAGCATATTGAATCCATGATTCAAGAGTGTAAAAGGTATTGTGTCACACCAGAGGGTATAAGAGAACAGTTGAATAATTTACACAAAGCAGATGATCAAGACCTTACACTCGTTCACAAGCTTCATGATTTCTCCATTATTTATGATGAATTTGAACAACTGTTGTTCCAAAAATACGTTGATTCAGAGGACTACTTAAGACTACTCACTGAGAAAATCCCACATTCAAGTTATCTTAAGGATGCCACTTTATATATTGACGGTTTCCATAGTTTTACACCACAGGAATTACTAGTACTTGAACAGCTCTTAAGGGTGTGTAAAGAAGTACAAATTGCCTTAACATTGGACCGACCACTAACTCACCAACCTCATGAATTACAGCTTTTTCATATGACGGGCAAAACCTTTTTGCATTTTCAAGAAATGGCAAAAGCGTGTGGGAAAGACTTAGAGGTTCATGTTCAAACAAGCAATCTTAGATCGCAACACTTCCCAGCACTATTGCATCTTGAGAAACATTTTGAGTCAAGGCCGACTGTTACTTCAACCGAAGTTCAAGGGATTAAACTAGCGGCTGCCGTTAACCGAAGAACAGAAGTAGAGTCGATAGCGAAGGAAGTGCTACGACTTGTTCGTGAAGAACAATACCGATTCCGTGACATGGCTGTCATTTTAAGAAATACAAGTGTGTACCATGATTTACTGGAAACGGTTTTTGAAGAGTATGGCATACCACTGTTTATTGACCAAAAACGTTCTATGCTACATCATCCATTAATTGAATTAATACGATCAGTATTAGACGTGATTGCAAGCAACTGGAGATATGAATCTGTCTTCCGCTGTGTCAAAACCGACCTTATGTACCCTTTAGAGGAAGACGAGGAAGTGATAAGGGAAGAATTTGATCTATTGGAAAACTATGTGCTTGCATACGGAATTCAAGGCCATAGGTGGAAGGATACATCTAAGTGGACGTATCGAAGATTTGTTGGCATAGATGAACAGGGTCTAGCTAAAACAACGTCTGAAGAAGAAATGGAGTCTAAAATAGAAAGGCTCCGAAATATGATTTCTTCTCCTATACAAGCACTAGAAACTAGATTAAAAAGAGCAAAGTCAGGTAAACAATATGCAGAAGCTTTGTATTTCTTTTTAGAGGAACTTGACATACCAGCCAAGCTTGAGAAATGGCGTTATGAGGCAGAGCAAGAACAAGAGATGGGAAAATCCAGAGAACATGCACAAGTATGGAGTGCCGTCGTTGAACTACTCGATCAATTTGTTGAGTTAATGGGTAATGAAGAGGTGTCAACGACCATTTTTCATTCCATGATGGAAGCTGGAATGGACGCGCTCCGCTTTGCTCTCGTCCCACCTGCCATTGATCAAGTAGTAGTTGGGGACTTTGAGCATTCCCGTTTTTCAGGAATAAAAGCTACCTTTATTCTAGGTATTAATGATGGAGTAATTCCAGCTGTTCCAAGTGAGGATGGAGTGCTAAATGAAGAGGAGCGAGAAGTCCTTCAACACGTAGGAATAAAGCTTGCTCCGGGTGGAAAACAACAGCTATTAGATGAGCAGTTTCTTTTATATATGGCAGTTTCATCTCCAGCGTCTCAATTATGGCTTTCTTATCCTCTTGCAAATGAAGAAGGTAAATCACTCGTACCATCTATTTTTATCAAGCGATTAAAGGACTTATTCCCAAAGATTAAGGAAGAGTTAGTATTACAAGATCCAACAGACTTAGCTGATGAAAAGCAAATGGACTATGTTTCAACGCCATATAAGACAATTACCTTCTTAGCTTCACAGCTTCAATTATGGAAAAAGCATTATTCCATTTCGCCATTTTGGTGGGATGTATATAATGCTTACGAGCAAAAGAAAGAGTGGAAGAGCCTTCGGACAAGAGTGTTAGCGAGTTTATTCTATCAAAATAAAGAACAAACTCTTCCTTCACCCATTAGTGAAGAATTATACGGGCAAACACTCGTCGGAAGCGTGTCAAGAATGGAATTATTCCAAAGTTGTCCGTTTTCACATTTTGCTTCCTATGGATTACGTTTGCAGGAACGTCAAATTTATCGACTAGAAGCTCCTGATATTGGACAATTTTTTCACGCTGCTCTGAAGATGATGGCAGATGAGTTACAAAAGCAAAAATTGACATGGAGTCAATTAACAAAGTCTCAATGTGACGAATTGGCTCATCAGATTGTTTCCATCTTGGCACCTCAAATTCAAAAGGAAATCCTATTGAGCTCTAATCGATACCACTACCTGAAGCGGAAGCTTGCAAATGTCGTAAGTAGAGCATCCATTGTGTTAAGCGAGCATGCAAAAGCTAGCGGTTTTACACCGATAGGATTAGAGTTAGGTTTTGGTAAAAACGGACAATTACCAGCTATTCAATTTGATCTAAATAATGGAGCAAAATTAGAACTAGTAGGACGAATTGACCGTGTTGATATGGCGACAGGTTCTAAAGGAACGTATCTACGAATTGTTGACTATAAATCTAGTCAAAAGGCATTAAATTTATCTGAAGTGTACTTCGGACTTTCATTGCAAATTTTGACTTACCTAGACATTGTGCTAGCAAACTCCAAAACATGGATTGGTCATGAGACAAAGCCAGCAGGGGTATTATACTTCCATGTTCATAATCCAATGCTTAAAAAGAAGTCTGAAATACCATTAGAAGAAATAGAAGAAGAACTACTGAAAAGTTTTAAGATGAAAGGCTTGCTGTTAGGAGACGAGGAGTCTGTCCGTTTAATGGACACAACGCTTGAGAGTGGACATTCCAATATTGTGTCGGCGGGACTGAAGAAAACGGGAGGATTTTACAGTAATTCCTCTATAGCGAGTGAAGAAGAATTTACACATTTAAGAAAGTATGTCCGAAATACGTTTAAAACGATTGGAGAAGATATCGTTAGCGGGAAGGTAGATATCAGTCCTTATCAACTTAAGGACCGAAAACCGTGTACGTACTGTCAATATAAACCAATCTGTCAATTTGATGATGGACTAGATGAAAATCAATACCGGGCATTACAGGGATCTGATGATTCTACCATGCTAGAACGAATGAAGCAGGAGGTGATCCAGCATGAAAATCTCCATACCAGCAAAGCCTGAGGGCGCACAGTGGACAGATGACCAGTGGAAAGCAATAACAGCAGGTGGAATGGACATATTAGTAGCAGCGGCAGCAGGTTCAGGGAAGACAGCCGTTCTTGTTGAACGGATAATCCGTAAGGTCATGGACAAGGATCATCCTGTGGATGTAGACAGGCTTCTCATTGTAACGTTTACCAATGCTGCAGCAGCCGAAATGAGGCACAGAATAGGGGAAGCACTAGAGAAAGCAATCTCTGAAAACCCTGCTTCTCTTCACTTAAGAAGACAGCTTAGCTTATTAAATCGAGCATCTATTTCAACATTGCATTCCTTTTGCTTAGAGGTCATTCGTCGTTACTATTATTTAATTAATATTGACCCTTCATTTAGAATTGCTGAAGATACAGAAGCTGAACTATTAAGAGAAGAAGTAATGGAAGAGTTATTTGAAGAAGAATATGGTCAAGAAGGTAATCAAGCCTTTTTTGACCTAGTAGACCGTTATACGGGCGATCGAAATGACAGTGACCTACAAATTATGGTTCGAAAACTATATGATGAATCTCGTGCTCATCCCAATCCTGCACACTGGTTGCAGAAACTAGTTGATGCCTATAATGTTGACGAACATACAAATGTCGATGACTTACCATTTTTATCAGTTATTCAACGTGAGATTCAAATGCAACTGAACGGTGCAGAAGCCATGCTTCATCAAGCACTTGAACTAACAAGACTGCCAGCTGGTCCTGCACCAAGAGCGGCTAACTTAGAGGAAGACCTTCAGCAAATAAATGAACTCAAAATGGCTTTCCATACTAGCTGGGCAGACTTTTATGACCGTATACAGTCCTTAAAGTTTAGTCAATTAAAAACGGTCAAGGGCGATGAATACGACGAGTTTCTAAAGGAACAGGTCAAGGATATAAGAGAACAAGCGAAAAATGCCGTTAAACAAATAAAAGAAGATTACTTTGACCGTAAGCCAGAATCTTACTTGAAAGACTTAATGAAAATGAAGTCTTCCGTTTACACATTGACAGAGCTCGTTCTTAAATTCGGAGAAAAATATGAAAAAATTAAACTGGAAAAAAGCTTAGTTGATTTTGCGGATCTAGAGCATTATTGCTTAAATATATTACGCGAGTATAAAGAGGATGTTGGCTATGTTCCATCGGCAGCAGCCTTATATTTTAAGCGTCATTTTAATGAAATTCTTGTGGATGAATACCAAGATACCAACTATGTTCAAGAATCTATTATTCGTTCTGTTTGTAAAGACAAGCCAGATGCTGGGAACTTATTCATGGTGGGAGATGTCAAACAGTCCATCTATCGATTTCGTTTAGCAGAGCCCGGACTTTTCTTAAAGAAGTATAAAATGTTTTCCCCAGATGGTAATGAATATGGATTACGCATTGATCTTTCTCAAAACTTCAGAAGTCGTGCAGAGGTTTTAGATGGAACAAATTATATTTTTAAACAAATAATGGACGAACTAGTGGGTGAAATTGATTATGATGAGCAAGCAGAACTAAAGCTTGGAGCAAGTTATCCAGAGCATGAGGATACAAAAGCTGAATTACTTATCATTAATCACGATGGAACAGAATTACCAGAATCAGAGGATGATACAGGTTTTGATCCAGTCGAATTAGAAACGGTCCAACTTGAAGCAAGGTTAATGGCTAGCAAAATAAAAGAGATGATTCACCAGGGATATCAGGTATATGACCGGAAACTTGGAACGAATCGACCCATTCACTACCGTGATATTGTCATTTTGCTTCGATCAATGCCATGGGCTCCACAAATTATGGATGAGTTTAAACTTCATGGAATACCTGTCTATGCAGATTTATCTTCAGGATATTTTGAAGCGACTGAGGTTTCCATTATGCTGTCACTATTAAAGGTTATTGATAATCCATACCAAGATATTCCGTTAGCAGCCGTGTTGCGATCACCCATTGTTGGCCTCCAGGCAGATGAATTAGCTTATATAAGATTACAGGATAAAAAAGGGTCGTTTTTTGAGGCAATAAAGGCGTTCCTACACAATGGAGTGGAATCTTTAATCTACAGCCAAACGTATGAAAAAGTAGCAGAATTCCATTTGATGCTACAAAAATGGAGAAAGTATGCTAGGCTTGGGTCTTTATCGGAGTTAATTTGGCGAATTTACCAAAAAACCGGCTACTATGATTTTGTTGGAGGAATGGCAGGCGGTAAGCAGCGTCAGGCTAACTTAAGAGCACTATATGACCGTGCAAGACAGTATGAGTCCACTTCATTTAGAGGCCTTTTCCGTTTTCTTCGCTTTATTGAGCGCATGCAAGATCGCGGAGATGATTTAGGAACAGCGAGAGCTCTAGGGGAGCAAGAGGATGTAGTCCGCATCATGACCATTCATAAAAGTAAAGGACTAGAATTCCCGGTTGTGTTTGTGGCAGGCTTATCAAAACCATTTAATGTTAGAGATCTAAACAGTAACTTCCTACTTCATAAAGACTTAGGGTTCGGATCTAAATATATAGATCCTACTCTTCGGATCAGCTATCCAACCTTGCCTCAGCTTGCGATTAGACAAAAAATGAGAAATGAAATGCTCGCAGAGGAAATGAGGGTCCTTTATGTAGCCCTTACAAGAGCAAAAGAGAAGCTGTATTTAGTGGGAACCATAAAAAAGCTAGAAAAGAAACTTGAACAATTGAGTGGACTGCTGACTAATAAAGAATGGCTGTTACCTAGCTTCGAACGTTCTAAAGGTAAATGTTACATGGACTGGGTCGCTCCAGCCCTTATTCGTCATCAAGACGGAGAGTTGCTAAGACAAGGGCAGTTATTGCCCACTGAACTTGATGCTTTATCCACTCATCCTTCAAGATGGAACCTTTCTTTCATTGATCCATCTCAGCTTGAATTAGTAGAAGAAGGAATATCTAGTATTGATGAAAACTTACTAACCGCTCTTAAAAAAGGAGAAAAAGTACCAGTTGAGAGTGAATGGAAGAACATTATTGAAGAGCGACTTTTTTGGGAGTATCACTATAAAAATGCATCTGTACACCGCTCTAAACAATCCGTTTCCGAAATTAAAAGAATGAGAGAGGTACATGATGCTTACAGTGAAACAAGCTTGGTTAATTCGTTGAAAAAACCTATTACAGACAGACCTCGTTTTCTTCAGGAAAAAGCATTAACGCCTGCAGAAAAAGGAACAGCGATGCATATGGTGATGCAACATATACGATTGGATCAGCCTGTAACCAAAGAAACGGTTCAAGAATTAGTCGCTTATATGGTTGTAAACGAGCTTCTTACCGAAGAACAGTCAAAACATATAAACATCGATGGAATTGTCACCTTTTTCACTACAGAAATTGGACAACGAATTTTAAAAGCGAAGAATGTTATGCGAGAAGTTCCTTTTAGCATCGGATTACCATCAACAGAAGTATATCCGGACTGGAAGGGTGATACGGAAACGATTCTTCTACAAGGGGTTATTGATCTACTGTTTGAAGACGAACATGGAACCGTTCTGCTGGATTTCAAAACAGATGTGACAACTGGTAAATTTCCAGACGACTCTACTAAGTTAGAGCGTATGTTAAAGGAACGCTATGAAACACAGGTTGAACTATATAGTAAGGCCATTGAACAAATCTGGAAACGCCCATTACAAGAAAAATATCTTTACTTCTTTGATGGGGAATATTTAGTAAAAGTATAAGCTTTAAAAAGCACGAATCATGATGAAAAGTGATTCGTCTTTTTTTATGGAGTGAGAGAAAGAATAAGTGACAGAAACTGTTAATCCTCTATGATAGATTGATAGATTTTAGCTATGGTAGAATAGTTGTATTATATGAACCGGGAGTGGATGGTCTTGCGAATTTTGCATACGGCAGATTGGCATTTGGGAAAAACGTTAGAAGGTCGTAGTCGATTGGAAGAGCAGGCACAATTTATGGACGAGCTTGTAGAAATCGTAGAACGGGAGAAAGTGGATGTGATCTTAATGGCGGGGGATGTGTTTGATACAGTCAATCCACCGGCCTTAGCAGAACAGCTTTTTTATGAAGGTATTTCACGTTTATCCAATAATGGGAAGCGTCCTATCTCCATCATTGCTGGAAACCATGACAGCCCAGATCGCTTATTGGCTGCAGCTCCACTTGCAATGAAGCAGGGGATTTCCATTATTGGCTATCCAACGATTCAAGTTCAGGATATATATGTTCCGACGACCAGCGAAACATTGAAACTAGCGGCTTTACCTTATCCGTCAGAATCAAGGCTAGCAGAAGTATTGTCTGAAGTGAACGATGAGCTCGCTCTTAGAAATAAATATGATGAACGGATTAAAGGAATGTTTGATTTCATGAGTGAACAGTTCTCGCCTAATACTGTCAATATTGCCATGAGTCATCTGTATGTACAAGGAGGTAGTAGCTCAGATTCTGAGAGGCCTATTGAAGTAGGGGGTGCTTACACAGTTGCAGGAACAAGTCTACCGAAGCAAGCTCAATATGTGGCTTTAGGCCATTTGCACCGTCCACAGATGATTAAGCGCGCCGAAACGATTGCTAGGTATTCAGGCTCACCGCTCGCCTACAGCTTTTCAGAAGCTGGCTATACAAAGTCAGTTTCTATTATTGATGTAGTTCCTGGTAAGGAAGCTGAGGTCACTGAAGTATATCTATCTTCTGGAAGACCGTTAGTCAAATGGAAAGCAACGGAAGGGGTCGCTCAGGTTCACCATTGGCTTGAAAGTCAAAAAGACCAGCAAGCATGGATTGACTTAGAAATTCATGTTACAAATGCATTGTCTATTGAAGAAATTCAACGAATTCGTAAAGCTCATGCAGGGATCATTCATATTCGACCTATTTTTGAAGAAGAGCTTCAACAAACAGAAGTAGCGGCATCTACCAATCTACCGATTGACGAGTTGTTCAAACGGTTTTATGAAAGACAAACAGGTGGAGCCAAGCTTGAACCAGAACTTTTACAAGTGTTTTTAGAGTTATTAAACGAAGGTCAATCTACTGAAGAAGGGGAGGAATAAAAATGAAACCTATTCATTTATCCATTGCGGGTCTTCATAGCTTTCGTGAAAAGCAAGAGGTCGATTTTCGAGCTCTGTGTGAGGGCGGAGTGTTCGGGATTTTCGGACCGACCGGAAGTGGAAAATCTTCCATTCTTGATGCGATGACACTGGCTTTATACGGTAAAGTGGAACGGGCTTCCAACCAGACACAAGGAATCATGAACCACGCCGAAAATGAATTGTCGGTATCATTCACCTTTGAACTCCTTCATTCTTCAGGAACAAAGAGTTATACCGTTGAAAGAAGTTTTAAGAGGGCTGATGAAATCCGTCTACGAGCAGGCTCTTGTCGTCTGATTGAAAAGGGTGAGGAAAGCTTTGTCCTGGCTGATAAGACGGGTGAGGTTAATCAAAAAATTCAAGAACTGTTAGGATTAACAATAGAAGACTTCACAAGAGCAGTAGTCCTCCCACAAGGGAAATTTGCAGAATTCCTTTCCTTAAAGGGAGTGGACCGCCGTCAAATGCTTCAGAGGCTATTTCACCTTGAACAATATGGAGATGACCTCAATAAGAAAGTAAAAGCAAGATTACAAGAAGCAAATCAGAAAGTGAATGAAATCGTTGCAGAACAAGCAGGTCTTGGAGATGCTTCTAGGGAAGCAATTGAAACGGTTACTAAAGAAGCGAACGAACTAGAAATATTGCTGGAGAAAAGAAAGAAAGAGTTACACGAAGTAGAGGGTCTTTTCGAGAAACAAACAAAGTTATGGCAATTAGAGCAAGAAAAAGTAAAACTTACAAGAAAGTTAAAGGACTTACAACTAAGAGAAGAAAGCATGAACGAGTTGGCTAAACAAATATCTCTATCTGACATAGCTACACAATTACTACCTTATGCTGAGGAATTAACTCAAACAGAGCAAAGGTATCAGGTAACAGAAGAGAAAATTAGTAACCTCGAAAAAACGTTACAAGATAGTAAAAGTAACTATCAATTTGCAGAAGAGGCATACCGAGCTGCGCAACAAACGAGATTACAAGAAGAACCTGCTCTTCTAAGCCAAAAAGAAAAACTGACAGGTGCTAAGGAATTAATCTCCTCAAAAGTTCAGCTGGATAAAGAACGTAAAGATTTACAGAAACAGCTCGCACTCATCACAGAAGAGTTACATCATAATCAAAAGCTCTTAACTGAGAATAAATCATTACTTGAGAGAGGACAGGCAAGACAAAAAGAGTTAAAGCAACAGCTAGCAGATGTAACCATCTCGTCTTCCATGCGTGAACAGTTTCAACGTGCAAGAGATCAATATCGCAATCTAGCATTCATAGTTGAACAAGTAGAAGAGACTAAAAAACTGTTTAAAGAAAGAACGAGTCAATTTACACACACTCAAGCACAAATTCAGGCTCATCAAAAACAAGTTAAGGCACAGCATACTAGACTGCTAGACTCCTTTAAGCAGGTGGAAAGGATGTATGAGCAGGTTTGTGGACAGGAAAGAAAGCTTGAATACACGAAATTATATATAGAGAATGCCGTTGAAAGATTGAGAGTGGAACATGAACAAATTCGTGAGGCAAAACTAGCAGAACTTCTTGCACAACGATTAAAAGATGGGGAGCCATGTCCTGTTTGTGGTTCTATTGAACATTCGAGAGAGCATGTGACCTCAACAGAAGAAGACAGCAATATAGATGGTCAAATAAGTAAATGGAAAGAATCATTGGCAAGTCTTCAACAGACAAATCCACAGATTATCTCTTTAAAGCTCTCGCTTGAGCAGTTAGCTGAAGTGTTAATAAATGAAGGGATAAGCTCTACTCCTATTTCGGTCCCACTTGTTAGCGCAAAAGATGAGGCAATGATTCAGGCAGAGGACATTGTAACACTGTTAACAGAAGTAAAAGCGATTAATCAGGACTATATTCACCAAAAGGAGCTTGTTCATAAAGAGTTAACACATAAAAAACAGCTACAACAAACGATTTCTGAACAAATGCAAATTATTAAGCTCCAAACAGAAGAATTAGATCAACTAGAGACGAAGGTAAAAAAATGGCAGGATGATGAACAAGCAGTACGAGAAAAATGGCAAACAGAGTTTCCTACTTTTAACCTTGATGGCTTCGAAGGTCATGTAAGCCAAATGACTGAAAAGGATCGTCAAGCTCAAGAAATATCGGAACGAATTGAAAAGAGTATCCCGTTCCTTGAGGAAAAAGAAAAACTTGTAACGGATGCAAAGGATCAACTCTTTGGGTTAGAAAAGAAGCAAATTGAAGGAACAGGACAATTACAGTACCGTACAGAAAGAATAAATGAATTAGAAAAACAAATTAAAGAAATTACGAATGATGAAGATGTCGAATCTCTTTTACACCATATTGAAATAAAGCTAAAACAACTTTATAACAAGGAAAAAGAAGCGTTTACGACTTACGAGGAAACGGGACGTACCATCCAAAGGGTAGAAGGTGAGCTGACATCAAATCACCAATTACTACAAGATCTTAAAGCCTTACTTGAAGTAGCCAAGGAAAAATGGCAACAAAAAAGCAAGGACTCTATGTTTACAGGTCTAAGTGATCTTCAAAAATCAATCTTACTACCTGATGAAAGTAAGAAGTTAAAGGAAACACTACAAGTATACCTGGACGAAGAAAAGCAAACTAATCATGATCTAAATAAGCTAAAAGAACAACTAGGTGATGAGCTTATTACAGAAGAAATGTGGGAACAATCAAAAGCTTTATTTCTAGAAATGAAGGAGCTACTTCAAGAATTAGTGGAACAAAAGGGCTCGGTAAACCAAACGCTTCTTCTGCTAAAAGAAAAGCATGAGAGATATATGGAACTTGAAAAAGTTCGGATAGAATTGAGTCAAGAGGTCGAGCAATTAGGAAAGCTTCAACAGGTGTTAAAAGGAAACAGCTTTGTAGAATTTCTAGCAGAAGAACAGCTTGTTCGTGTGGCAAGAGATGCATCTGAACGATTAGGATTACTGACAAGACAGCGTTATGCCATTGAAGTAGATTCAGCGGGAGGATTCATCATGAGGGATGATGCGAATGGTGGGGTTAGAAGACCAGTGAATACACTTTCTGGAGGAGAAACGTTCCTAACCTCTTTAGCGCTTGCACTCGCTCTATCCGCTCAAATACAATTGCGCGGTGAATACCCTCTCCAATTCTTCTTCTTAGATGAAGGATTTGGTACATTAGATGGTGATTTACTTGATACGGTCATAACAGCATTAGAAAAGCTGCATACAAATAATCTTTCTGTTGGGGTCATAAGCCACGTACACGAGTTAAGGTTACGTTTGCCAAAGAAACTAGTGGTGGAACCTGCAGAGCCGTCTGGAAAAGGGACAAGAGTGAAGCTCGAGCTTTTATAAAACCATTTAAATAAACCTAAGGTTCCCTTTCACTCCTTTCTAGAATTTCATCTATTTGGGTATATTACCAAAGGAAAGTGTTGGAGGTGAGAAGGCTGGATATATGTGAGCTTTGTGGAAGATCAGATGTAGAAACAACGATTCACCATCTCTTACCAAAAGAAAAAGGCGGAACCTATGGAGCAACAGCCAAATTATGTATACCTTGCCATAAACAAATACATGCGCTGTACACGAACGATGAAATTGCTGTCCGTCTAAGTACAATTGAGGAATTAAGACAGGACGAAAAGCTTGCTAGCTTTGTGAAGTGGATACGAAAACAGCCTTCTGGAAAGCTGATGAAAATCCGGAAGTCCAATGATCGGAAAAGAAAAGGACGATAAACATAAAAGGCTTCCCTAATATGGGGAGCCTTTTGGCGTTAGCTTACATTCGTTGTTTGCTGGTCATTGACGTCTGGATCAATCGAGTTGGTCACACTGATTCCGTTATTGGTCATAATCCAGTCACCTGTGTTGAATGCACCAGAACCAGCATTTGTTTTTGAAGAACTAGTAGGAGATATGTTTAAAGAATCTCCAAAATTAACGACGCCTCCGCCAATACTATTGATGGTAATGGGTCCAACGATTGATGGCATAAAACTACACCCTTTATTCCAAGTGTCGAACTACTTAAAAAGAACGATCTACTGTAGCCTATGTTATATTAGCTAGATTGGTTCGACTTAGATTGCTTCTTGTTGGAAGGGAGTAGTTGTCGGATATGCTTAACTCGAGCCTCAGCTTTAATACTCTTTGTCGATCCAATTTGCATGACTGAGGCGTTAGAAGCTCCAATTAAATAGACGGAATCTACCTTGATGACCGGATTTTCATGTATAAACGTAGAATAAACAGGTTCATCCAAAACAGGATCTGGGATAGGCTCAGAAAATACTTGATAGTCTGAAAAAGAAGCTTCATTCTCAACAAAAAGAGGGTATTGCCTTTGTACAGCAATAGCTCTTGATGTTAGATCAATAGCATGGGCATCGCCAATTTCAAATACAGAACTAAAGGCAAGTGAGTTTACATAGATGTGTGGAACGATTGAGGTTCTTCTGTACAAATTAGTACCTCCTAATCAAGGCTCCCCTTTTAGCTATCTTAAAGGAACAAATGGACCAATAATCAGCGATTCAGGTGGAGTGTCAAATGTTGATGAAAGAGCGATAGTCTCTGTATCTCCGATTAAAAAAACTGAGGAAGAGGAGACACCTGACACTTTAATATGTCCTACTTGTATTCCTTTGTTTACGACTGTAAATTTCATGCGTTTCCGTCCTTCCATTCTCTTGGTAAATGCTGAAGAAATGCAGTAAAAGCTTGCTCAATATCTTGCTTCATACGGACTGTAATATGCTCTACTACGTCATTCGACCGTTCTTCATGACCCCATTGTTCTTTTGGTGTCTGTTCAAGATAATACTGAATTCGCCCATCAAGCTGTCGCTTAACATCTTGAATCATAAAATCATAATAGGCCTCGTTTTGAGGAATGGCGAGTTTTTGTTCAATTGCTCGGATTGTCTCAAAACCGTTTGTATCTAGATGATCATGAATGGATTGGCGAATTCTTTGTTGGATTTGTGGTAATAAAGCTTGCTGAGGAGGAACATTTAAGGCACCTTGATTGACGGCAAACTCTTCTACCTGATCTGAGTTATATGGATTTAATCCAATATTTAATGTTCCCTCTAGCGTTTCAACCTTTAACTGGTCGAACTTATATTCAATCCGTTCAATATTCGTCGCAGGCTTTGCTTTTAATTCCTTTATTTCCGCCTGTAGAGCTTGAATTGATTGTTGCATATTGTTTATGTCTGTCTGCTGCTTTTGAATATATTGATATAGCTGTTGAAGATATGCTGAGAAATCATATTGATTGTAGTTGTAAGACATCACTTCTCACCCTTTTACATCAGATTGTCGTCATTGGCACAGAATCCATAGTCTATTCTTTATCATATGTTCAGACTTAAAATGGGTGAATGCCTAGAAGTAAACTATGTGGTTGAAAAAGGTACAACTGGTCCACTAATACCACCAGAAGGATCACCTGCTTGAGGTGCAGGTTCCTTAAAGCCACCTGTATTATATAAGTTGGACAATGGCTTAATCATACCAGCACTTCCAATCTGAAGAACTGAGGAATTAGAGACACTTCCTACTTTTAACATATTGATATGGATATTTTGATGAACATAAAAGTTCATATTATCCCTCCTCTAAGCTAAATCGACAATAGGTTGATCGACGGCATCGTTATCCTGGGTATTGGTCGAACTTGCGTTATTGATGACACGAAGGCCATCTCCCGTGTTAAATGAACCAGCTCCGGAAAAAGTTTTCGCTGATGAGCTGGGAGTAATCATAAATACATCCCCGATATTAAAGACGCTCGAAGCTCCGATACTAAGTACTTTAACTGCCCCAACAATTGCTGGCATAGTAAACACCCTTTATAGTAAGATTACATGCAATATCTTATGACAATAGCCCGTTTTTGTTGACAATCATGAACCAATAGCAAGGATTAATCCGCTGAAAAATAGCAAAGTTTTACAAAAGAACCTTAGCAAAAATTAGAAGTTACTTAGTATAATAGTAGTAGCTTACAAATAAATACAGTAATGGAGAGGAAACAATGTTAACGAACCCCATTTCAGAAAAAGAAAGAATACTGTCAATAGACGTGATGCGTGGATTTGCCATTCTTGGTATTTTTCTCGTCAACATGGCTTCTTTTCACTCTCCGGCCCTCTATATAGGGAGTAATAGAGAGCTACAAGGAATCGATTTATGGACCGTGAATGTAATTGACTTTTTTGCACAGGCAAGCTTTTATACTCTTTTTTCATTCTTGTTTGGTTTTGGTATGATCATCTTTTTAGATCGAGCGAAGGAAAAAGGTACGGCTTATAAACGTTTATTTGTCAGAAGGCTTTTCGTGTTATTCGTAATTGGCTGCATACATGCTTTTCTAATTTGGCATGGTGATATATTAATTACGTATGCGTTATTTGGAGGCATTTTGCTCTTGTTTTATAAAGTAAAACCCAAGGCATTACTAGTCACGGGATTATCCATTTTGCTTATTCCTGCTTTACTTCTTAGTGCATTATTAGTACTTTTAACCATTTTTTCTCCTGAAGATGCTCAAATGCCTAAGGATGAGGTTGCCATTGAACAATCCATTCAGCATTATAAGTATGGTAGTTATCTAGAAGTAACCACTCAACGAATGACAGACTACTTTTATGTGAATAACGTAGAATCTGCTGTATTTTTATTAATCACTCTTCTGCCTTTGTTTTTACTGGGAGCCTATGTGGCAAAATCAAAGTGGTTTAGTGAGTCCAGAAAATATAAAAAAGCCATTTGGGTGACCTGGACGATTTCGTTTGTTATTGGTATACCTATGAAACTATTGCCATACGTTACAACCAAAAACATAGTTACAGAATATTTGCAAGATGCTATAGGTGGACCGGCGCTTGCTCTCTTTTATGCAACTTCCATCGTATTATTGATGGAGACAAAGAGCATGAGAAAGGTACTACAACCGTTCTCCTATGTAGGTCGACTTTCCTTATCTAATTACTTGCTACAATCTGTAGTTTGTACAACTATTTTTTACGGATATGGATTTGGCTTTTACGGGGATATCAGTCATTTTCACGCATTTTTACTAACAGTTGGAATATTTATCATTCAGATTTTTATTAGTAATTTATGGTTACAACGTTTTAAATATGGGCCAGTAGAATGGGTATGGAGATCGTTAACGTATGGAAAAAGGCAGCCATTTAAAAGGAGGTCCATCCAATGAAAAAATGGTTAGTAAAAGAAGGTGAACAATGGGTAAAGGATGAGCTAATTTCTAAGGAGCAGCTAGAAGCTATCCTGAAACGGTACACAAACAAGAAATCCTCCAATCTGCTACCCATTTTTGCCAGTGTATTAATAGGTTTGGGCATTCTTTCTTTCATTGCCTCCAATTGGGATGGAATCCATGACTTAGTAAGGGTAGGAATCATCATTACCTCAATGACCGGCTTTTACGTATCTGGTGATAGGGCACACAAAAGAGGAAATGACACCTTAGGAAATGGGTTAATAGGAATCGGCTTACTTTCGTTTGGGGCCGGAATCTTTTTGTTAGGGCAGATGTTTCACTTTCAATCGTATGACGGGAGACCTTTTATCTTTTGGGGCTTGGCAGGTTTGCTCATTGTTCAACTCTGGAAAAGTAGATTTTTGTTACTGATCACGATGATTATTGTGACAGTTGGACAGTTATATACATTTTCACAATTTTCAACATTTAATTATGTACTTGGCGTACTTCTATTGTTTGGTGTTGGTCACTTTGTGTATCACCGACCTAATCACATAATAACAGTGCTCTTCTCACTTTCTTTTTCTATTCAAGCTTTACTCCTAATTATTCACCAGGGCTGGAATCATCAATTTCTGTTTGTCTTCTTCCTAGGCCTTTATTTACTAGGGGATGTTGTTAAAAAGAAAGAGATTACCAAACCTGTCCAAATGATCATGCTAGTTGCTTCTGTCATCTTGGCTATGTTTAATATCTTTTTCTTCGATTCCTTTATACCGTTTGATGAGTTTACAAATCCTGAATTAATCATATATGGAGTACTAATTATAAGTCTCCTCATTCTGTTTTTTGTAAAAAAGAGGAAGACTCCTGATCTCTCAGATTTTATTCTCTTCTTACCAGTCATGTTTCTTGGAGTCATGGTGGATGTTCTATACCTACTACTCTTATTCATCTACTCCATAAGTCTACTAATTGTTGGATATCGAGATGAGTTGACCGATAAAGCTACATTTGGAACGGTATTATTCCTTCTGAGTTCATTTATTGGATATATTCAGTTGGCATGGAGCTTTATGCCGAAATCTATTTTCTTCTTATTTGGAGGAATCATATTATTCATTCTTAGCTGGTTCCTTGAGAAACGTAGACGTGTTTTAGTAAAAGGGGTGAAGAGAAATGGGTAAGCGCGCTCTCTTTTACGGAGTTATTGGATTACAAGTGTTCTTCTTACTTGCCATGTCTGTTTCTTACTACGCAATAGATTGGTTCGGTCAAGAGATCCGTTTAAAAACAGAGCCTGTAGATCCGAGAGATATTTTCTATGGAGATTATGTTACACTGCACTACACCATCTCAACAATACCAAAAGAACTCTGGAAGGATTCTGAGGAACCTTCTTACAAAGAGCCTGTATACGTTGTGATAAGAGAAGAAGGGGGCTATTTTGAAGCCGTTTCTGTAAATCGTAATCGTCCTGAGATCAATGATAATGAAGTATTAATGAAGGGCCGCTATTTATATGACCTTAATGAATCTGAACTGTTTATTGAATATGGGATTGAGCGATATTTCGTCCAAGAAGGGACTGGAATGGAATTAGAGGAACAAGCTGATCGAATGGAGGCCTACATTAAGATTGCTCCATGGGGTCAAATGAAGATCACAAACGTTCAACTAATCGAAGAGAACTAATGGAGATAAAGTGGGTATACATACGTATATCCGCTTTCGTTTTTGGAGGATACAATGAAGATTATGATTATTGGTTCAAGTGGTGCAGGTAAATCAACGCTTGCACGTTTGTTAGGAGAGCAATTACCTTTTGAGATTACTCATCTTGATGCTCATTATTGGAAAGAAAATTGGCGAGAGACACCGCGAGATGAGTGGATAGCATGGCAGGAAACGCTTATGGAAAAGGAATCTTGGATTATCGATGGTAATTACGGAAGTACAATGGATATAAGATTAAAGGCGGCAGATGTTATCATTTTTCTAGATTATTCAAGATGGGTGTGCTTATGGAGTGTGATCAAGCGCAGATTTATGTACCATGGGAAAACAAGACCAGATATGGGGAAAGGCTGTCCAGAAAAACTCGATTGGGAATTTCTAAAGTGGGTGTATGACTTTCCGAGGGAAGAAGCTCCTGGCATTAGACAAAAGCTAAAAGAAGTAAGTAGCGATAAAAAGGTGTACCATTTGAGGCATAGAAGGGAACTAGCAGGTCACTTACATCAAATAAAAATGACTTATCACCAGATAAGTCAATAATGAACAGTAGCATTACATAATGTATTGATACGAGGTTAATTTTCTATGTATGAGTTCATCTAATTCTTGGCTACATTCAACGGTTTCTTTAGCGGTGAAACCGAGTTCCATCGCTAATACAATCATTTCTTCACGTTTTTCTTCAATTAATAATTCTAACATCTAACTTCTTTCCCTTGCTTAAGAATGGTCGTACACGTACTAATTTACGTATATTATACACATTCTATAAGCGTTCAAAACCAATTCGTCAAAAGTAGTGATAAATTTACAAAAACTCTTAAAAACTAACAATGTGTTGTTTGTGTCTAAATGGTAAAAAAAGTAAAACACCAGGTTATCGGACACCACCTTGAGTGGTTGATAACCTGGTGTTACAAGTTTTTACGCTAATACTTCTTTAATTTGTGTTATGGCCCAGTCAAGGTCTTCCTTTGAAATGACTAAAGGCGGTGCAAAACGTATGACATTTTCATGTGTTTCTTTACATAGTAAACCTTTTTCTTTTAGCTTTTCACAGTAAGAACGAGCTGGTTCTTTTAGCTCAACACCGATAAATAAGCCTCTTCCACGAACCTCTTGAATAACAGGGTTGCTAATTTCTCTTAGCTGCTCTTTAAAATATGTACCCAATTCAAGTGATCTCTCTGCCAATTTTTCGTCTACTAACACATCAAGTGCTGCAATGGAAACGGCACAAGCTAGAGGATTTCCACCAAAAGTAGATCCGTGTGAACCTGGTTCAAATACACCTAGTACATTACGATTTGCCGCAACACATGAAATTGGGAACACTCCGCCTCCAAGTGCCTTACCTAAAATGAACATATCAGGCTGCACATCTTCCCAGTCACAAGCAAACATTTTACCAGAGCGCCCAAGACCTGCTTGGATTTCATCTGCTACATATAACACATTATTTTCTTTACAAATATCAAATGCTTCTTTTAAGAATCCTTCACGAGGCATCTTAATTCCAGCCTCACCTTGAATCGGTTCAAAAATGAATGCTGCCGTATTTGGAGTAATAGCTGACTTTAACGCTTCTGTATCACCGTAAGGAATAACCTTGATACCAGGAAGCATCGGTCCAAATCCACGCTTATACTCATCATTAGAAGACATAGAAACAGCTGTCATTGTACGTCCATGGAAGTTCTCTTCCGCTACAATAATTTCAGCTTGATCAGTAGGAACACCTTTCACATCATATGCCCAGCGTCTAACAGCTTTTACAGCCGTTTCAACTGCTTCAGCACCCGTGTTCATTGGTAACACCATTTCCATTCTAGTCAATTCTGAGACCTTTTCATACCAAGGTCCTAATTGATCATTATGGAACGCTCTTGACGTAAGCGTAATTTTATCTGCTTGATCCTTAAGAGCTTGAATAATTTTTGGGTGACGATGCCCCTGGTTTACAGCTGAATAGGCACTCAGCATATCCATATATCTATTTCCCTCAGGATCTTCAACCCATACACCCTCTGCTTTTGATACAACAATCGGTAGTGGATGGTAGTTATTCGCTCCATACTTTTCTGTTTGTGAGATGATTTCTTGAGTTTTTGTCATGAATAATCCTCCAATCTCTATAATTAAAGCACTTACATAGCCATTTACCATTATAACAATATTGTTGTCTATTTTGTTAATTTCAACGCTAAATCTTCATTTTTTAAACAAAATCATGTATGATGAGTTTGGACAACTGTTAGATTTGATAAGGAGGAAATACATATGATTCATGTTCATGTTACCACTTGGTTTTTAACATTAATATTGTTCTTTGTAGCTGTTTACTTACTAAAAGCAAATAAACAAAAACCACTAAAAATTATTCAAATGGTCCTACGTTTATTTTACTTACTCGTGTTAGGAACAGGTTTACATTTGTTAGCTGCTTACTACCAATTCCAAGGTGCAGCTTTAATTAAAGGAATTGTCGGGTTATGGGTAATTTTCTGTCTAGAATTCATCTTAACTCGCGGAGGCAAAGGCAAGCCAACGAAGATTTTCTGGATTCAGTTAGTAATTGCGTTAGTGTTAGTGTTTTATTATGGTTATGTCGTATTAGATTATTAAGGATGGAAGCCTCACTTTCTTAGGAGAGTGGGGCTTTTATTTTATGGCTCTCTTCAAAGACTTTGTTACTTTTTTTAACGAATCATTTCTAATGAGCCTCCCTTCTAATACTATAAAAGCGAAGTGATCATTGTTAGAAAAGAGCAATTCTCTCTATTTAAAGTACAGACCACTGTACATCCGTAAAAATCCGACTTTTGGGATTTTGAAGAAAGCAACAAACTATGGGGGAAGAGCCTTTCATTTTGCGGATAAATTGGGTGGTTTCGTTGATATGATTGAAAAAGTGTTAGATAAATCCTGAGAAGTGTTAGATAAGATGAATATTTCGTTGAAAAGTGACAACTATTCGTTGATAGAGGCATCACCGAGGTATTATTCTCTTCAGCTGGATGCTCAGTTAGTGGGAGTAGTAGCTAATTTCTTCACATACTTGCAGGTTTAGCTTGTTTTCTTGCAAGTTAATTGGGTTATTTTGCGAGATTATAGCATTTTCTTGCGCGTACAGAAAAAACTTGCGACTTCACCCAATATTCTTGCGGGATCTCCATATTTACTTGCGACTTTCGTTCATTTTCTTGCGCGTACAGAAAAAACTTGCGACTTCACCCAATATTCTTGCGGGATCTCCATTTTACTTGCGACTTTCTTTCATTTTCTTGCGCTTACAGAAAATACTTGCGACTTCACCCGATATTCTTGCGGAATCTCCATATTTACTTGCGACTTTCTTTCATTTTCTTGCGCGTACAGAAAAAACTTGCGACTTCACCCGATATTCTTGCGGGATCTCCATTTTACTTGCGACTTTCTTTCATTTTCTTGCGCGATCTCCATATTTACTTGCGACTTTTCTTCATTTACTTGCGCGTACAGAAAAAACTTGCGACTTCACCCAATATTCTTGCGGGATCTCCATTTTACTTGCGACTTTCTTTCATTTTCTTGCGCGTACAGAAAAAACTTGCGACTTCACCCAATATTCTTGCGAGTTCTCATATTTAGTTGCGACTTTTCTTCATTTTCTTGCGCGTACAGAAAAAACTTGCGACTTCATCCAAAATTCTTGCGAGTTTCCAGAATTACTTGCGACTTCACCCGATATACTTGCGAGTCGAGAAAATACATGCGACTTCATCCAATATACTTGCGTGTTTACCGCATTTACTTGCGACTTCAACAAATTACTTGCAACTTCCGCCAAGCCAATCCTCACCCCAAAAAACAAAAAAACAGGACCCAAACAGGTCCTGTTATAAACTAGTCAAAATATGCCGTTTTCCATTATTTAAGGTAAGTTCGAAGCGATCACTGTGAGGAATCCCTCGTTGATAGTGATGGTGAACAGAGCATAGCTGTTCTCCGTTATCAAAAGTAATGAAATTGACACCATCTCGTTGCTTCTTTGTGACTTGATAAAATAAGAAGTTATGACAATAGATACAATCATACACTGAAAAGTTCATAGCATTAATTAAGTGTATAAACCTCGTAAACGATTCATCAGTGAGTTCATTTAACCATTCCTGATATACATAGGTTAGAGGTTTTTTTATTTTAAAAGAATCGCCATTTTTGATGGGGTAACTATAAGGCCCAATGGCAATTCCATTTTCAAATGTATGAAAAGTTTCCCATCCATGTTTTCCTTTTATTTCAAAGGGCTCATTTAAAATATCTGTTAAAGCGGAAGGTTCATCTTGTTCATCAAAGAATACCCATTGGTCATGTATCGCTTCAACGGACCCAATCATGTAGGCTCTCTCCTGGAAAGGTAGTTGCTCTAGTCGTTGTTGTAGTTTCATGGCTTCCTCCGTCATTCAATCAGTCCTATCTTTCTTTCTTGACAGAAATAGACCAAATTATAATCCGTTATTTTATTTTATTAAAAAAAATAATTATGGTGAGGCGTATCAAGCTTAACTAGAAGAATTCCTATTCTCATCATCATGTAAGCATTTTCTACTTATGTTGAGAACCCCAGCTACCACGCTACTTAGAGAATCGTTTTGAAAAGTCCTGCATAGAATGGAAGGAGTGTTTGCCATCGGGTGTTTCTTAATGAAGAGTAAAAGCTCATTTTCAATCGATGGATCACGTATTCTAACACCCAGTCCCCAGAGGAAATGGTAAGGGGAACTTGTGCTTTGGGTTCTAGAAAGAGAGAAAGGATGATGACATCATGTGCGGAATTACAGGATGGGTTTCCTATAAACAATCATTAGAAAATGAAGTAAACACCATTACAAAAATGGCAGAGTCGTTACAGCTTCGTGGACCTGATGACACGAATGTATGGGTGAGACGACACGTTGCCTTTGGACATAAGCGTTTAGTGGTTGTTGATCCAACAGGTGGTAAACAACCTATGACTAGAAAGAAAAAAGAGCTTTCTTATACAATTTGCTATAATGGGGAGCTCTACAATACAGAAGATATTCGAAAAGAACTCTTATCTAAAGGGTATACGTTTCAATCTCATTCAGATACAGAAGTTTTATTAACTTCATTTATTGAGTGGGGCGAGCAATGTGTCGAATACTTAAACGGAATTTTTGCATTTGCTGTATGGGATGAGACAAAGGAAAAGCTGTTTATTGGGAGAGACCGCTTAGGAGTAAAACCATTATTTTTTCATGAGCAAAATGGTCAACTTGTTTTCGGCTCAGAACTAAAAGCACTTCTTGCTCATCCATCGGTAAAAGCTGAGATCGGATTAGACGGTTTATCTGAGGTGTTTGGATTAGGGCCATCACGTTCACCTGGGCACGGGGTCTTTAATGGTGTGAAGGAATTACGACCAGCTCATGCGCTCACTTACTCAAAAAATGGTTTAAAGATTTGGCGTTATTGGAACGTGGAGAGTAAACCACATACTGATGATGTTGAAGAAACGGCAGCCAAAGTGAGAGAGCTATTTACTGATGCGGTAACAAGACAGCTAGTTTCCGATGTTCCTGTATGTACCTTCTTATCAGGTGGAGTCGACTCTAGTGCTATCACAGCCATTGCTTCTAATGCTTTTGAAAAAGAAGGGAAGGGTCCGCTTCACACCTATTCAATAGATTATGAAGATAATGATAAATACTTTAAGGCGAATGAATTCCAACCTAATTCTGATCAGCCTTGGATTCAGCTTATGTCTGATACGTTTAACACAGTCCACCATCGTTCGGTTATTAAAACTGATCAGCTTGTCGAGCATTTAACAGATGCTGTACTAGTACGTGATTTGCCAGGAATGGCGGATGTGGATTCTTCTTTACTCTGGTTCTGTAAGGAGATTAAACAAGACTTCGTGGTTGGACTATCTGGTGAATGTGCGGATGAGATATTTGGTGGATATCCTTGGTTTCGAAGAGAAGAAGACTTAAAGTCTAGTGCCTTCCCGTGGATGAGATCAACAGACCTTAGAGAAGGACTTCTTCAATCTCACTGGAGACAAAAGTTAAACCTAAAGCAATATGTTCAAGACCGTTATGATGAAACCGTGAGAGAAACTCCAGTATTAGATGGTGAAACACCAGAACAAGCTAAACGTAGGCAACTATTCTATCTAAATATGCTTTGGTTTATGACAACTCTACTAGACCGTAAAGATCGAATGAGTATGGGGGCAAGTTTAGAGGTTCGTGTTCCTTTTGCAGATCATCGTTTAGTCGAATATGTGTGGAACATCCCGTGGGAAATGAAAAACTATGAAGGCCGTGAAAAAGGAATCCTCAGAAAAGCGTTAGAGGGAATTCTACCTCATGATGTACTATATCGGAAGAAGAGTCCTTATCCAAAGACGCATAATCCGAACTACACAAAAGCAGTGAAAGGTTGGTTAGAGAGTATTTTACAAGATAAGTCTTCCGCTCTATATCATTTCTTTGATGAAAAGAAGTTAAAAGAAATCGTGGAGACAGAAGGAGATGCCTTTACTGTACCTTGGTTTGGTCAGCTTATGACAGGACCGCAGCTATTAGCTCATCTTGCTCAGATTCATGTTTGGTTCAATAAGTATGGAATAAATGTGAAAGAGTAATGAATATAGCAAAAATAATACATCACATCGGTGGTGTATTATTTTTTTTTCATATAAGCCTTAGTGGGCATTATACTTTGTCATTCCTAAAAAACTATGTATAATGTAAGAGGTTTAATTAACTAGAGGTATGACTAATCTAGTAAATAAAAGATCTAACACTAGGAGGAACGGACTTTGAGCAAGAAGGTACTAATGTTGCTTATTCCGTTCTTTCTTTTTTGTAGCCATGTAGGGGCTGTTGAAAAAGAAGAACGAAATTGGCAAGATGAAATCATTTACTCCATTACAATCGATCGCTTTTATAATGGGGATTTAAGTAACGATATTGATGTTACAATCCAAGACCCTTTGGCTTATCATGGTGGTGACTTTAAAGGGATTATGGAACAGCTTGATTACATAAAAGAGTTAGGGTTTACTACCATTTCTCTATCATCGGTTGTGGATAATGGAGCGAATGGCTATCATGGCTACTGGCCACAAGACTATTATGAAGTAGACGAGCATTTTGGTACGTTAGAGGAATTTAAATTATTAGTACAAGCGGCTCACGAGAAAGAGATACGTATCATTGTGGATCTACCAATCACTCATATTATCTCTACTCATCCTTGGTTAGAAGACTCTGAAAAAGCAGGTTGGTACACCACCAATGGTGAAGGAGATCTTTTCGTCACTGATTTACCACAACTTGTTCATACAAACCCTGAGGTACAACAATATCTTATAGATATGGCAAAATGGTGGATAGAAGAGACAGATATTGACGGCTATCGATTCGTTAATGCTGATTTGGCACCGGAAGTATTTTGGAAAACCTTTGTCACGGAAGTAAAGCGAGCAAAAGAAAATTTACTGTTAATCGGTGATCAAGGACATGCTGAAAATGCCTTTGACTCTTTTCAGAACAACCTATTCTATGAAGAGGCAACCGTTGTGTTTCGTGAAGGAGACCAGCCTTTAACAGGATTGTATGAGAATTGGATGGATGTAAAGACCGAGGTAGAAGAACCTTTACTAGTAGGGAATTTTATTGATCATGATCAAACTGTACGATTTACAAGGGAGATTGTGGAGAAGAAGCAAAATCCTGAAACAAGGCTGAAACTAGCCTTAACCTATTTATACGGAGCACCAGGAATACCTATGGTCTATTATGGAACTGAAATTGCATTAGATGGCGGAGAAGTACCGGATAATCACAGAATGATGGCATTTCGTTCGGATAAAGTGATTATTGATTATATTGCAAAGCTATCAGAAATAAGAAAGCATCACTCCTCACTGCGTAATGGTGATTTTGAACTACTTTTTGAAAATGAAAAAGGTATGGCAATCTTCAAACGAAGTTATAAGGGTGAGTCCACAATTGTAGCAATCAATAATGCGAACGAAACGTTGACCGCTGAAATACCAGTAGCAGCAATTGGTGAGGATCTAGAGTTACGTGCCTTACTAAACGATGAAGTTGTTAGGTCAACTAATGGAAAATTCATGGTGACGATGGACCGTGAAACGGCGAATATATATATGCTATCTGAACGAACAGGTATTAACTGGCCGTTTATTTTAGGCATGGTAGGGGTTTGGACAGCGTTTGGTCTATTTATATGGTTCGTGAGAAGAAAATCTAAACGATCCAAAGGTTAACGTTAAGGTATGTAATTTTCACGATTTAGAGTAACAGAGAAGGGTATATTAGTAAGGTGAATTTAGAAGGGGGCTAAAAACATTGGAAAACTTAAAAGGAAAAACAGCACTTATTACAGGTGCAGGTAGAGGAATTGGTCGCGCAACAGCGATTGCACTTGCAAAAGAGGGAGTAAATGTAGGTCTAGTAGGACTAACAATGAGTAATCTTGAAAAGGTAGTAGAGGAACTTTCCGAATTTGGCGTGGACGCATCTGCCGCAGTATGTGATGTAAGTGATCTTGAATCCGTACATAGTGCAGTCGAACATATTAAAGGTGACCTTGGTTCAATTGATATACTAGTTAACAATGCTGGTACTGCAAAATTCGGCGGCTTCTTGGATCTAACACCAGAAGAATGGGAGAACATTATTCGCGTAAATGTAATGGGTGTTTATAATGTCACAAGAGCTGTTCTTCCAGGTATGATTGAACAAAAGTCAGGTGACATTATTAATATTTCTTCTTCAGCAGGGCAGAAAGGAGCACCTGTGACAAGCGCATACAGTGCATCCAAATTTGCTGTTCTCGGTTTAACAGAATCATTAATGTTAGAAGTAAGGAAGCATAATATTCGTGTAACTGCTTTAACACCAAGTACAGTAGCCACTGATTTAGCTTTTGATACAAATTTAATTAATGAAAATAATACCGAGAAATTCATGCAGCCAGAAGATTTAGCAGAGTTAATTGTGTCTCAATTAAAGCTAAATCGCCGTGTGTTTGTAAAATCGGCAGGATTATGGTCAACGAACCCGTCATAATACCAAACAAAACAATAATAGAGTTCTAAGTAGAGAAAAATGAAGGATTTTGTCACTAATTTGTTATATATGTCGATAAAAACAACTTTACTTTTAACTCTATTATTTTTATAGTATATTTATACTAATTTATAATTACAAAGACCTATAATTGAATATATTTCGTAAAGGGCAAACTATCAGAAATGATAGGACGCAAAGCTATAGGGGCTACATTTTTTTGAAAAACTAGCCAGCCAGTTACAAGCGAGCATTAATCTAGTATTAAAGCCCCTTTATTATGATATAGAGGGGTTTTTATTTTTTAACCGGAGGCGTCTCCACATGATCTTTAAGGATTTTGGGTTGACTTTTAGTAAAGCTGGAGAGGTAATTGAATCGGTCAGTGAACCCTACATGACAGTTGACCTAATGGCATCCTTTGATGGAACTGAAGTTATTAGCCATAAGCTAAAAAAGGATGCTAGATGGGGAATGGGACCTGACGATGGTTGGAACGCCCTTGAATTTATTTATGTGATTGAGGGTGAGCTATTAGTTACTTTGAATAACACCAAGATGGTAGTGAAGAAGGGTGATTATGTAAAAGCAGCTCCCATTCAAAAAGATTGCTTATTTTACGCGACAGTAGATACAGAATTCCTCTATGTGACATCTCAACCAGTATTCCATCACTATAGTAATATTCTACATAAATTTAAAAATATTGCTGATGAAGTGGAGCAAAAAGATGGTTATACTTCTGACCATTGTAGCCGTATTTTAAATCTTTCCATGTTAATCGGGGAAAATATGAACCTAAGCTCTAAAGAAATGCATCAACTTAATATTGGTTCTTACTTACATGACTTAGGAAAAGTGAAAGTACCTGATCATGTGTTAAATAAACCTGGTAAGTTAACGGAACAAGAATGGACCATCATGAAAGCTCATCCTACTTATGGAAGAATTATGATGGAAGAAACGAATTTTCCCATCCTTATGGAGGCAGCTGCCATTGTTGAGCAACATCATGAACGCTACAACGGTTCAGGTTATCCGTATGCATTAAAAAAAGAAGACATTCTTATGGGATCTTCTATAGTAGCGGTGGTGGACTCCTATGACGCCATGACGACTGATCGAGTCTATCGAAAAGGGATGTCTAAAGAAGAAGCACTAACAGAAATTAAGAATTGTAGAGAGACTTTGTATCACCCTGATGTCGTTGATATTTTCTTATCATTAGAAAAAGAAATATAAAAAGGAGAGAGAGAAAATGAAAAAGATTTTAGTTGCTGCAGCATTATTAATTGGAGGTTTGACAGTTGGAGGTACAACGTCGTCAGCTGCCTATGATTCAAGTGGGGATCTTAATGTGAATATTAATTTTCTAGGTGATTATCTACAGTTCTCAGATAGCACAGGAGATGCAACTTTTCAATTGCAAGAAGATGTGCACAACACGTTAACTAGTACTACTGGCCTTGAAGTAAACCATTCATATGCTTGGGTGAATATTAACGGAGCAAAGGTCTTAGCAGTTGACCCACCTAAGCCATATTTTAATCGTGGAAGATAATACACCTAGAAAGTAAGAAGGGATGATGACTACTACAAGTCATCATCCTTTTCTCTATCCATTTACAATTTTCCCACCATTCACATGTAACACCTGTCCAGACATATAAGAAGAGTCCTCCGAAGCTAAAAATACATAACTAGGTGCTAATTCAGAAGGTTGTCCAGGGCGTTTCATCGGCGTGTCTCCTCCGAACGTAGATACCTCTTCACTTGTGAAGGTCGAAGGAATCAACGGTGTCCATATCGGTCCAGGAGCGACAGCATTCACACGAATACCTCTATTAATTACTTGTTTAGACAATGATCGAGTAAATGTCACGATTGCACCTTTCGTAGACGAATAATCTACTAGTTTTTCATGACCGTCATAGGCAGTAATAGACGTGGTGTTAATAATGGAGCTACCTTTTTTCATATGTGGTAATGCTGCTTTTGTTAGGTAAAAGAAGGAAAACACATTCGTGCGGAATGTCTTTTCTAGTTGTTCTGCTGTAATGTCTTCAAGATTTTTTTGAGGGTGCTGTTCGGCCGCATTATTCACGACAATATCAATGCCACCAAATACATTCATCGTTTGTTTGACGACGTCTTGACAGAATGATTCGACTCCTGCATCACCAGGTAAAAGAATACATTGAACGCCTTCAGCTTCCACTAACTGTTTGGTTGTGTGTGCATCTTCATGTTCATCTAAATAGACAATGGCTACATTCGCTCCTTCTTTCGCGAAGTAGATGGCCACAGATTTACCAATCCCACTATCTCCTCCTGTAATCATAGCGGTCTTTCCTTGTAGTTTACCACTTCCTTTGTATGTAGAAGACACTGATTTTGGTAAAGGATTCATTTCTGACTCAATCCCCGGCTGTCGGTTTTGATGCTGGGGAGGAAGGGTTTGCTTCGATTGATTATTATTACTCATACTAATCTCCTCCTAAAAGTTCTAGAATTAGTATGCCAAAGTCATAAAAAAATAACAGAGACGAATTCTCTGTTATCGGTAGTTCAAAAATTGTACATCCACTGTTAAATCAGCTTGTTTAACGGCTGCTATGATGGCTTGTAAATCGTCACGTGACTTTGCCGTAACACGAATTTGATCATCTTGGATCTGGCTCTTAACTTTTAAACCGGAATTTTTTATAAGCGTGTTGATTTTTTTTGCGTTTTCTTTATCAATGCCTTGAACTAATTTTGCTTTTTGACGAACGGTTCCACCAGATGCTTTTTCAATTTTACCATAATCAATATTTTTAGTAGGAACGCCTCTTTTAATTAGTTTGCTGATTAGTACGTCCTTTAATTGCTCAAGCTTATATTCGTCATCAGATACTAATACAAGCTCTTCTTTATCAAGTGAGATATCACTTTTACTTCCTTTAAAATCATATCGCGTTTGTATCTCCTTCATGGCAATACTAATCGCGTTTGTCACCTCAGGTAATTCTACCTTTGATACAATATCAAATGAGCTTTCTTTTGACATGCAATCCCCTCCACAATACATTTCATGTACATATTGTACAAAATTTCCACCTTTTAAAACAACTCTGAGCATTTAAATTACTACCCACTGATGATTTTAGTGATATAATGGTGCGAAATGGTAACAATGAAAGGTAGAAAGATTTTTAGAAGGTGGGTACATAATGTCAATTAATCCAGGAATCATCCAAAAGCTCTATGTTAATCGTGAAGTGGACTTTGGATTTTATGTAACAGATGAAGATGAACAAGAGGAAGTATTACTTCCAAATGGTGAAATAATAGGAGAGATAGATCTAGATGATCATATAGAGGTTTTTGTTTACCATGATCATGAGGGTAGACCGGTCGCGACGATGAAGACCCCGAAGATTACAATGGACAACTATGAGTGGGTAAATGTAGTTGGGGTGAACTATGGTTTGGGTGTATTTATTGATATTGGATTAACAAAGGATATGCTAGTGTCAAAGGATGATCTCCCTCTGTTTGAAGAGGTATGGCCAGAAGAAGGTGATCAGCTTTACTGTAGTTTAAAACTTGATCGTAACGGTCGACTTTTTGGAAAGCTAGCGACTGAACCGGTTATTCACGAACTGTCATTAGATGCATCAAGACAGGCTTTTAACAAAAATGTTCGCGGAATTATCTATCGTACGGTTAAGGTTGGTTCCTATATCTTTACTGAAGAGAAATATATTGGATTTATCCATGATTCTCAACGTAGAGTAGAGCCAAGACTTGGTCAGACCGTTGAAGGAAGAATTATAGATGTGAAAGAAGATGGAACTGTCAATGTATCCTTATTACCAAGAGCGCACGAAGGAATGGATGAAGATGCAAAGGTAATCTATGAATACATGGAAGGCCGCGGTGGGGCTATGCCATATTGGGATAAAAGCAACAGCGAAGATATTCAAGCTAGGTTTGATATGAGTAAAAGTGCTTTCAAGAGGGCATTAGGAAAACTCATGAAAGAAGATAAAGTATACCAAGAAGAAGGCTGGACCTATTTTAGTTCTAGAAAATAAATGTGTTTAGACTACTGTTTAATCAGTAGTCTATTTTTTATGGCTCTTTTTCTAATACTTTGTTACTTATTAAATTTGTTGTAAAACAAGCCGTGTTAAAAAATTTAGTAAAGAGAAACTAGATGAAAAGTAGATGATAGTAACAAGATCATGCTTTTGGAATTTTAACGAAAACTAAATTCTATATTATTTTGACAATTTTTACTTCTTAAGAATTCCTTCAGACAGGTCGAAATGTGTCGATATGTTCTATGTGAATATAAAAAGGGAGTGAAGATATGAGGAGACAGCTTTTACCTCTATTGTTGATTTTAGCTTTGATTCTTTCAGGTTGTACATCTGTAAATCAACTGAACTCACAAGAAGTAAATCGAATTAAAATCGGAATTATGCTGTCTGATGTAGGCTTGGGTGACCAATCTTTTTCAGATTCAGCTTTTCAAGGATTAATACAATCAAGAGATGAGTTAGGAATATTATTTGATTACCGTGAGTTAAGTGAAACCGGTACGTATGAAGCTGGTTTAACGGAGCTTGTTGAGGCGGGAAATGATGTGGTGGTAGGACTAGGCTTTATGGTGCAAGAGGATATAGAAAAAGTTGCTAAAAATTTCCCTGAGCAAAAATTTATTTTAATAGATTCTGTATCTGAGCTTAGCAATATTACATCTATTACTTTTAAAGAAGATGAAGGCAGCTTTTTAGCTGGTGTGGCAGCTGCTTTAACAACGAAATCAAATAAGCTGGGATTTATTGGTGGGGCTGATGTTCCGCTTATTAACAAGTTCGCAAATGGCTTTTTACAAGGAGCCAAGTCGATTAATCCAGCAATTGAAGTAATGGTTGAATATGCAGGTGACTTCGGTAACGATCAACTTGGTGCTACGATGGCACGTGACATGATTGGAAATGGTGCGGATGTCTTATATGCAGCGGCAGGATTTACAGGAGTTGGCGTATTACGTGAAGCACAAACTAGTCAGGTGTTTGCCATTGGTGTAGATAGTGATCAATATTTTTATGCGGAAAAAGCGGTCATTACCTCTATGCTTAAAAATGTAGACGTAGCTCTTTATCAAGTAATCTCTGCATTTGTAGAAAATGGTGAGCTGCCTACTGGGCATGTTGAACTTGGGTTAAAAGAAAATGGAGTAGATTTAGCTCCTATTCGAATCATTCCTTTTACTGAGCAAGAATTACAAGTGATCGACAGCTATAAAGAGAATATTATTTCAGGAACAACAACAATTCATCAATAATGAGGAGGTGTAAGAATGAACTTAAAAAAGAAACTTATGTTGCAATCTATGATTGGCTTAGTGCTAGCTATTGCCATGATAGGTTATATCATAGTGAAAATGATTGAAATCGAAAAATCTAATACTGACTTTGTTCCTTTTTTACTAGCGGTAGAAGAGCTTGATGCAGAGATGAAGATTACGAAGCAAAGTTTGAATAACTTCTCATTTAATATGACTGAAGGAAACAAATTAGAAGCTACTAATCAATTAATACTTACTGCGGATCGTTTTAGTCAGGTCGAAAAGGTAAGCTCGATTCCACACATGAATGAAGTTCTTAATAAAGCGAAGGTAAAGTATGAAAAAGTACAATCTGAAGCGGAGTTAGCACTTGAAAATAATGATGCTTCTGAAGTGAAGAGACAGTCCATACGTACAGATGGCGTAATTAATGACTTACATCTTTTAAACTTATATGCGTCAACGTATTATGATGAATTACAAGAAACATTAAAAAAGAAAATTGAAACAGTCATACTTGTTGCTCTTGTAGGGTCTATCGTTCTTATTATTACATCTATTCTATTAAGCTACCGTTTGACTATTTCTATTACTAGACCTCTTCAGCTTTTAACACAAAACGCTAGAAAGATTGCCGAAGGGGACCTTGTAGTTGAGGAAGTTAATTATAGGAAAAATGATGAAATTGGAGAGTTAAATCAATCTTTCTCAATGATGGTTGAACAGCTTCGTGGGCTCATTGGTTCGGTTGAAGCAGTAAGTAAAAGAGTAGAACAATTTGCAGGTGAAATAGAAGATGAAAATAATGTTCTCATTGAAATAAGTAATCAAGTAGCTATTTCAACAGATGAACTATCATCAGGTTCACAAGCAATCTCTGAAGACCTACAGCAATCTGTTCAATTAGTCGAACAGCTCGATCAAGAGTTCGAGAAAAATCTTGAGTCTTCTAAGCAAACGGCTGCGTATAGTGTAGAAACTGTTGAGTCAATTAGGTCTGGACGTAGTGCGATGGAAGAACAACGTCTTCTACTATCTGAAAATACGAACTCAACAAATAAAATTGAAAAAGCGACAAAAGAATTTGCTGGTTATGCTAGCAAGATTGAAGAAATGGCGACTTCGGTTTCATCTATTGCTGGTCAAACGAATTTACTAGCATTAAATGCAGCGATTGAAGCAGCCCGAGCCGGGGAAGCTGGAAAAGGATTTGCGGTTGTTGCCGATGAAGTACGAAAGCTTGCGGAAGAATCAACAAGAGCAACTTCTGAAATCTTCAGTATGGTCGATCAAATCCAAACTGGGTTAACAGATATCATACAAGCAGTTAATCAAGGTGTTGACTTATCACAAAAGCAAGAACAATCAATGCTCGTCACAAAAGAAGCATTTGAAAACATTGACCAAAAGGTACAAGGAATTTCGTCCCATATTCAAGGTTTTGTAGAGGGTATGATGCATTCTAAGTCAATTGGTGATCAAGTATTAGAATCAGTAGGCAATATTAGCTCTGTTGTCCAACAATCAGCGGCAGGAAGTGAAGAGATTTCAGCATCCACTACCGAGCAGCTACAAGCGTTTGGAAAGCTAGCTGATAAAGTAAAAGCTATGAATGAGCTTACAAACGAATTACACTCAGTTTTATCACAATTTAAATTAAAGTAATAGGAAAAGGTCAGCGAAATAATGCTGGCCTTTTTTGTACATAGTAAAAGAGGAAGGAGAGATGAAAATGGGATTTGTAAAGGAATTTAAAGACTTCGCTGTAAAAGGAAATGTTATCGATTTAGCAGTCGGGGTCATTATTGGTGGAGCATTTAATAAGATTACCTCCTCTCTAGTTAATGATGTCGTCATGCCCCCTATTGGGATGTTGCTAGGAAAAGTAGATTTTACTAATTTGTTCATTACATTAGGATCAGAAGAGTACAATACACTCGCAGAAGCGAAGGATGCAGGAGCAGCAACGATTAACTACGGAGTGTTCATTAATAACATCATTCAATTTTTAATTACAGCCCTTGTCATCTTCATTGTAATCAGGCAAATTAATAGGATGAAAAGAAAAGAAGAACAAGCCTCTACACAGCCAACCAATAAAGAGTGTCCTTACTGTATTACAACCATTCCTCTTAAGGCAACAAAATGTCCCAATTGTACAGCTGATATTAATACAGGCATGTAAAAAGCTTGGCACTGGGCCAAGCTTTTTGTGTGTTAAATCTGTAGGCAGTTTACTCTTTTCTACAAGTGATCTGTTTGCTTTGAATATTGACGCTTACCCTTTTGGCGATTTTCTTCACGTTCTGCATTCTTTTGGGCACGCTTTGCGTTATTGTCAAAAGCCTTCTTATCATTATCGCTAGTATGTCTAGTCATAGAGATGCTCCTTTCAAAATAAAGGTACGAGATTAGCGTAACTCAAAAGGGCGTTCTTTATGTAAGGCTCTTTTCGTATAGATAAACTGCATGTTGTCACATTCCTCTACCATTATGAAAATTGTGTGCAGCATCAACCATATTAAACACATCTAACTGATAAGGTTTTAAACAACAACAGTCTACTTTAAGAAGAAAAGAGCAATGGTACCAGGGCCGGCATGAGCTCCAACTGCTGAACCAATTTTAGTAATCATAAATGATTCACATCCAATTTGTTCTTTAATTTTATCTTTTAAGTAAAGTGCAGTTTCTTCATCATCACCATGACTAATGCCAATTGTTTGTCCTGTGAAATCTTGACCACGCTCTTTCATAAGGTCTACCATTCGTTGTAAGACCTTCTTACGACCTCTAATTTTTTCGAGTGGAATTAACTTCCCATCTTCCATATGTAGAAGTGGCTTAATGTTAAGAAGTCCGCCTACAAATGCAGACGCTTTTGATACCCTTCCGCCTCTAGCAAGATAATCAAGGTTGTCAACGGTAAAAATGTGTTCCATCTGATTAGCATAACGCGTTGTTTCTACGACAACCTCATCGTAGGAAAGTCCTTGTCGAATGAGTTCTGCTGCCTTAACTACAACAAGACCCATACCGAGTGAAGCGCATTTTGTGTCTAGTATCGTTATGTTAAAGTCAGGATATTTTTCTTTTACTTGGTCAGCCATCATGGTAGCTGTCTGATATGTACCTGAAAGTTGAGAAGAAAACGCCACGTAAAAGACATCAGCTTTCTCTTCAGCAAATCTTGTAAATGTTTCCTCAAAACGTGTCGGTGGTACTTGTGACGTTTTAGGAACAAGCTCTTTCTTCATGGCATCAAAGACCGAGGAAGAGTCAATGGTCTCCATATCATAATAATCTTCTCCATCTAAATGAACGACTAAAGGAAAGAGATGAACCTTCTCATTTTCAAGCCATTCTTTTGGTAAGTCGCATGCACTATCTGTTAGTAACTTTATCATCATTTCATCACCTCTACTTGCATTATATATGTAATTGGGGCTTTTCTGCTAATTTATACTTATCATTCAATATTATTTGTTGTTTTACATGATTCCATGAAATGTTTATTTTTGCTTTTAGTAAATTTAATAACCTGTCGTTTCATTTCGTTATAAGGATCGTGCTGAAAACAACAAACTTTTCGCAAAAAAGGTATTTTTTTGTTTCAAAATTTTTGATTGGGTAACATTAAGAGTATAGGGATAATAAGGGGGATTTCCATGATTTTGGGAGAGAGTAAAAAAATAGTTATCATTATAATAGGCGCACTATTAAATGCGGTAGGGTTAAACTTATTTTTAATTCCTGCTCATGTATATGCAAGTGGCTTTACCGGGATTGCACAGCTCATTGCAAGTCTTGTTCAAGACTATACACCTTACTTTATTTCTACGGGTGTATTATTGTTTATACTAAATATTCCCGTCACCATCTTAGGTTGGCTGAAAGTAGGGAAATCGTTCACATTATACAGTTTTATTAGCGTGGCATTAACCACTCTCTTCCTTGAATTAATCCCAGTTTATTCCGTGTCTGAGGATATCTTATTAAATGCCGTGTTTGGTGGAGTGATTGCCGCAGTTGGTGTTGGACTCACCTTAAAATGGGGTGCATCAACTGGTGGGGTCGATATTATAGCTATGGTCCTATCAAGAATGAAAGATCGCCCAGTTGGTGTTTATATTTTCACTCTTAATTCATTCATTATCATCGCAGCGGGCCTTTTATATGAGTGGGAGCAAGCATTATATACGTTAGTAGCTTTATATGTATCAACACGTGTCATAGATGCCATTCATACAAGACACGAAAAACTGACAGCCTTGATTATTACAAAAAAGAGCAAAGAGCTTAAAGAAGCGATTCAATCTAAATTGGTTAGAGGTATTACCATCTTACCTGCAAAAGGTGCATTTACAAATGAAACAAAAGAAATGATGATGATTGTTATAACAAGATACGAACTTTATGATCTTGAACGAACGATTAGAGAAGTAGATGAAAATGCCTTTACGAATATCGTTCAGTCTACAGGAGTGTTTGGGTTTTTTCGAAAAGATGGGTAAGTTTCCATGTAACATTTCTTGCTAATAATCGACCATATTAGTAGAAGTATCATTCTCAGGAGGTATGAAAATGAAGTACTTTATGTTTTTCATTAGTTTCTTATTTATATTTACTGGCTGTGGAGCGGATCGACAGGAGACGAACGGAGGTTCTGCAGATGAAGAGTCAAAAGAAACAACCTCTCCATCTATTGATTTAGCAGATATTGATTTAGGATTAGATATTAAGCCTACTAAAGAGAACGTAGGGTTTACCATGAATTTTAAAAATAATGCAGATGAACCTGTCGAGTTTACATTCTCTTCTGGTCAAAAATTTGAAGTTGTAGTGAAAGATCAGAGTGGGCAAGAGGTGTATCGATTTTCTAAAGGGAAGATGTTCACCATGGCATTAGAAATGCTAAAACTTAAAGCTGGTGAATCGGTCACTTATAAGGATGTATGGGAGTATAAAAAAGAGGGAGTAACTTTAGAGCCTGGTGAGTATCAAGTAGTTGCCTCAGTCATCCCAATCGAAATGAACGGAGAAAAACTCGGAAAAGACCCATTCACAGCAGAAGGAAGCTTTACAATTGAAACATCTGCGGAGGCTCAAGCAACGGAAAAATCGGAATCAGAAGGGTCACAGGATGAACAAAAACAAAATCCTGCGTTCCGTAATATAAAAGCAGCAGGAAGTAATGGTGAATACGTCATAACAGGGGAAGCGAGAGTGTTTGAAGCTGTCTTTATGTACGCCGTTGAAGACGGGCATCATCAGCTGGTTAAAGAAACACCTTTCTTTGCAAATGAAGGGGCACCATCCTGGTCTTCCTTTGAACTAAAAATATCCATACCTAAGGACCAGCTTCCTACAGAAGGAACAGTAACAGCCCATATCTATGAACGAAGCGCAAAAGATGGGTCAATCGTAAATTCTTACTTTGTCACCTTAGAGCAGTTTTAACTGTTGAATCTTCCTACTCAGATGAGAGGGAGATTTTTTTAAAATTAACCAAATAGAATATCTTTTTGTACGTATGATTCTCAATGTAACTTCACATATTAAAAGAGATATTCCTCGTAATATCATATTTAGAAATAACAATCCTATTGATGAGGTGACTACGTATGAGTTATAAAGATCACTTAGATCCACATTCTCAAAAGTTTCACCATAATTGGACCAGACCGAAGCACGCTAGTTCTCAAGTGAACGGACATACAATGATGTCCCAAACGATTATTAAGGCGAAGAGTGACTCAAAGGCCCACAGGATGTTTTAGGTTATTTCTACAAAGAAAGAGAGAAGACTGTTGTCTTCTCTCTTTCGTTTGTAGTTAATAAAGGCTGTTTTCGTATAGATTGTTGCTTTGTGTAAAATACATAAAGAGAGTTGCTCTTTTCTGATTCTACCTCGATTTGCTTCTAAAAATGGTTATACATTCAGAATAATTGTACTAATAGCAACAAAGTTTCAGAAAAGAGCCTTAATAAATGACGATTGTTTGGTCGTACACTTCACAGCCTAATGCTTTATCTTCAAAGTATTGAATCTTCCGTTCTTGTTTATCAACGATTGCTACATAGAATAGATCTTCACCATGATTTCTAGTCCAGCAATCAGCCACGATATAACGCTCATCTAAATAGTGGACATACACGTTCATTACACCCGGAAGATGCTGAAAATAGGTGTGCTCTAAACGGAAAATTTCTTTTTTCATAGGTGAGTAAAAATAATCCTCTTCTGTTGAAACAAAGTAAACTGTATCATTAAAAATCCGGATGGAATGATAGGAAAATCCTTTAGGAAGTAAATAGCTTCTCTTTCCAAAATCATCCTTATTTAACTCAATCAGTTCTTCTTTATTAGTAGGGAAATCTTTCCGTATATAATAAATAGAGTCTGCATTTTCAGCAATTACGCGAATGAATCCATTACGGTCCGTCTCGTCAATAATTAACGGATGTATTGGGTAATCTGACTTCACATCTTTCATATATTGCTTTAAAGAAATGACGCCGATAAATTCCTTTTCTTTATTTAATTCATGATATCGAGCATGGTCTTCTTTTTCCCACGTTTCCATATAATAAGGGTTCAACAATAAGTAGGTGTCCCCTTTATGGGTAAACAAGGTAGGTGTTGAAATAGCATCATGAAATGTGTGATCGTTAATCACAAATTGTTTTTCTTTTTTTGCATCCAGCAAATAATGTGTGACATCATCTTCGTAACTAGATGGATCCATCTTTCTGATGATGAACATCACTTCATGATCAGTCATAAACACTCCTTCGAGTTCAGCATCAAAAGGGAAATGAGTAGATCCAATTTCATGAAGTTCTTTACTAAGTAAATGAAAACGATAGAAGGTATAAAAGACTTGGTTAGAAGAGACAGTCCGAGTCGCGTAGCTAACATAAGGAAATTCATAAGGAAATTCTACAGCATCCTTAACGGTATGAATTTCTTTCGTACGGTTCTTGTTTTTTTCATAAATAGTAAAGTCAGCAACTGGAAAGATGGTTGTAACTTTTGACAAGTAGAATAAAGAAGAATCTATAAGGTCAATAGGGTAGTAATGTTCATTTGTATTATTTTTTAAAGTAATTACCTTCATGAATGTTGCTTCTCCCCAGTAGTAAGATAATTAAATAGTAACAGAAGGGGCTTTATATGAAAAGAGAGACCTACAGCGTAGTAGCTGCAGGTCCCAATTGTGATCTTTATTGAGACTGTATATCATCCAGTTCATTCTGCATCATGCTAAGTTGCTCTTGTTCGGCTACAGTTGAATTAGCATAGGCTGATGAAAGAGCATTTTTCGCAACAAAAATAGCTTGTTGTGCATCTGCAGAACTATTTCCATTAGCGGCTTGTTTGGCTATAGCAACCGTCTCACGTGCTTTTTGAAAAAGCTGATTGGCCATAATTAAACGCCTCCATAGGAACTGGTTTCAACATTTTCTAGCTTCTTTGCTTCGGCTTCAGCTAATGTTGAGTGATACGGGAATCGTTCATCATGTTTAGTAACAAAATCTTTATTCTTCTGAACAAAGCGATTTGATTTACTACTGCGTCCCATGATCTATTCCCCCTTAAAGATAATAACGCTATTGCTTAAGCGTCATTAATAGCATGCGGCGAACAGGCTAAACCTATGCCAGAGAGAATTTTCTAAAACAGGATAACAATAATCTGTATAGATATATATTAGTTTCTTTTTAGCTTAAGGATTTCTTCTAAATAATGTGCAATTCCGTCTTCTTCATTTGTTTTCGTCACATGGTTGGAGAGCGTTTTCAGCTCATTAATTGCATTCCCCATTGCAATTCCATGCCCTGCATATTCAATCATTTCCAAGTCATTATCTTCATCTCCAAAAGCAATAATTCGTTCTCTTGGTACTTGATAATGCTCTGCAACTAGCTTTAGACCCACTGCTTTATTTAATCCACTCTTCACAATTTCTATAACATGCCAAGGAGCTCCCCAGCGTCGATGGTCAATAACTTCGGCATGCACATCTGTTAAATGCTTTCTAATTTCTCCAACCTTATGCTCATCTGCGTGTATGAGAATGGACGTAGGATCGTGAAGAAGAGTCTCTCTTAAGTTCCCTGTAGAGATATTGTTACTTCCCGTGCTAAAAATATCCATAAGTTCAGGATCATCATAATGAAAGTAAACATCATCAATTACTTCTGCTAAAATATTCTTAATAGTGAAGCCATCACTAGCTTCAAAAATGGAGTGAGCTGTTTTAATATCTATAGGTGAGTGATATGTACCCCATGATGAAGATGTAGGATGATGGACATAAGCCCCATTGAAGTTAACAATTGGTGAAGTTAGACCTAACTCCTTGTAATAACTGTGGCTAGAACGAAAAGGTCTTCCTGTTGCTATGACAACATGGTGTCCTTCATTCATTGCGTTTTGTAAAACCATTTTCGTACGGTCAGAGATTACTTTTTCTTCTGTTAATAATGTGCCGTCCAAATCAACAGCAATTAAATGTGGTTTAATCATAGGCTTCTCCTTATCACACATATTAGTTTACTCTATACCAGTTTACCGTCAAATAAATTAAGCTGTCTACTTTTCAAGATCATTTTAGTTAGAAGGTGTAATGTTGAAGCCATTTACGATTATTGAAATCATCATGATTATTTTTGTTACATTAGCAGGCGTTGTATGGTCCATTTTAGCTAAACAATTACTATTAATAGGATTCTTGCCGGGTTTTATTTATTTGCTAATTGTATGTCTAAAAAAGGGTAATCATTTGAAAGTGATATTGACCTTTTGTTTTCAAGGCTTCTTGAAAACAAAAGAAGTTATGTACATCCTATTGTTAGTAGGTTTATTGCTCCCATCATGGCAAACAGCTGGCACCATTGATGGGATGGTTCAACTCATTCTCTTATTCATACATCCTGAATTCTTTTTCATTTCAGCTTTTTTAATTGCTTTAGTTGTATCAATGGTACTTGGAACAAGTGTGGGTACGCTAAGTTCAATCGGTATACCTTTAATAGGAGCTTCAGTTACATTGGGACTTCCTTTAGAGATAACAGCTGGCGCATTAGTGTCAGGAGCATTTGTCGGTGACCGGACATCCCCTTTTTCAAGTGCCAATCAATTGTTGTCCAATACGATAGAAGTAGACAGAAAAGGATTTCAAAAGGAACTATGGAAGACGGGAAGTGTAGGAATCACTATAACTTTCTTATTCTTTTTATTAATTGACTATATAGTGAAGCCCTCAAAAACAAGTATGATCAACAGCGGTTGGATCAATGAAAACCTAATTGTTATGCTTCCGATCATTCTGCTTCTATTTATGGCAGTACTTAGAGTGAAAATAAAGACATGTTTTTTGGGGAGTATCATCGCTGCACTAGCCATTATTCTTTTTCACCAACAACCTATTGATATATTCCTATTTTGGGAAGGAACAGAGGCATCTGGAGGCGGATTACAGAAGATGCTTCCATTAGTTGCCTTTATAGGATTAGCTGGTGCGTATAACGGAATTGTGGAGTCGCTTCAAATTTTTCAGTCAATCTTAACAAAATGGCAAAATCCATCTGAAGCACTATATACTCAAACATGGAAGACGATGCTTGCTTCACTTTGTATATCACTACTGGCATGTAACCAAACACTCCCCATTATCTTAACAGGGAGAACGTTTTTAACGAATTGGTCACAGTCTAATCATCAGAAAGATTTTGCACGTGTAATGGCCGATTCATCGATGTTATTTGCCGGAATGATACCGTGGAGTGTCCTTGCCATCATGTGCAGTACTGTTCTTGGGGTACCATTGAAAGACTATCTGCTATATGCTATTTTTCTATGGAGTTTACCAATTGTAACCTTTATCTTTTCTTATTATCATACGAAAAAGAATACAAGCTTGCGCTATGAGGAAAAGCAAGCATATGATTTAAACTAACAAACAATGTTGGTTATACTAAATATAAAGCGAAAGGGGATGAGTAAGAATGGATAAAGCGATGGAAGAAAGCATAATGGGTGCACTCGAGACTGTCAATGATCCAGAATTAAACGTTGATATTGTTAACCTAGGTCTCGTTTATGGAGTTGACTTGGACGAACAAGGCGTAGCAACTGTTACGATGACTCTTACTTCAATGGGTTGTCCACTTGCCGGAACAATTGCAGAAGAAGTAAAGAAAGCATTAGCAGATCTTCCTGAAGTGAAGGAGACGGAAGTTAGTATTGTTTGGAGTCCTCCTTGGACGAAAGACAAAATGTCTCGCTATGCAAAGATTGCACTGGGAATAGCTGATTAAGAAAGACTGTCCGTATATGTATTCTATTTGGATAAGCGATGGAAAGGCTACAGATAAGCGTTAGATCTTTATCCTTTTTCATAAGAATGCATGGATTCCGGAATGATTCAGTCTCTTCCTTCATATACAATCATAATAACAACTTCTTCAGCCAATATTTAGTAGTTCACAGACTGGTTTAAGATGAAAGAAAAAGACGATAACGGGTACAATATATGGTGCAACCCAATTACTAAAAAGGAGGGTGCACGATGGGACAAAGTCGTCAGTTCATGCCAGGAAAGAAAGCACCAAATAACGGTATTTATGTGGAGATTGGAGAAACTGGAAGTAATGTAATGAATCCAAAGCAGATTCATTTAAAGGCTGGAGATACCTTTCCTGAAACCTCCAATCACAACAGAAAGTGGAGCTATAAACGCAAGCCTTAATAAAAAGCCATCTCTTTTTTTGAGATGGCTTTCCATATATAGGGCTCTTCTAAAATACATGTTGCTGTGCAAGCAACTCATTAAATGTGTAAAGCAGGCAGTATATTCTAGTAAAAGCCGCAACAATTTTGACAAAGAAGGCCTTATATATAAAGAGGAGGGGGCGTATAGTCATGAATTCTAATCAGTTAACAGAACGACTTCGTGAAGGCTTATTAGGTGCTCAGAAGCTGGCAGCCAGACTTTCTCATCCAGAGGTGGATCAATTACACTTATTACATATACTCTCTAGCCAAAGTGAGGGTATCTTTTCTTCAATATGTAAGAGATTAGATATTGATGAAGAATATGTTACGAAAGAATTATCTCAATTATTACATAAGAGACCTAGAGTTAGTGGAACCGGTATTGAGAATGGAAAAGTATATATTTCAAGTCCTCTTCAAAAATCCTTCTTAAAGGCGGAAGAATATTCACAAACTTTCAAGGATGAATATATATCAGTAGAACATATGTTACTTGCCTTCACAGAACAAAGCGAGAGAAATGAAGTATATCCCATTTTTAAAAAGTTTCATCTAACAAAGGATAGGCTGTTAAAAGTGATACAAGAAATTAGAGGTGGGCAAAGAGTGACGAGTGCAAATCCTGAAGCAACATATGAAGTGTTAGAAAAGTATGGACGGGATTTAGTTAATGAGGTCCGTGAAGGTAAAATTGATCCTGTCATTGGAAGAGATGATGAGATTCGAAGAGTGATCAGAATCCTTTCAAGAAAAACTAAGAACAACCCTGTACTCATTGGCGAACCAGGAGTCGGCAAAACAGCAATCGTTGAAGGGCTTGCTGCTCGCATCGTGAGAAAGGACGTACCAGAAGGGCTGAAAAATAAAATAGTCTTCTCCCTTGATATGAGTGCGTTGGTAGCAGGTGCAAAATATCGTGGTGAATTTGAGGAGCGGTTAAAGGCTGTTTTAAATGAAATCAAGAATAGCGAAGGCAAAATCCTACTATTTATTGATGAGCTTCATACCATTGTCGGGGCAGGTAAAACAGACGGAGCTCTTGATGCCGGAAATATGTTAAAACCGATGCTTGCTAGAGGTGAGCTTCATTGTATAGGGGCAACAACGCTCGATGAATACAGAAAGTATATTGAAAAAGATCCTGCTCTAGAGCGCAGATTCCAACAAGTACTAGTAAAAGAACCAACAGTCGAAGATACTATTTCAATTTTACGTGGCTTAAAAGAACGCTTTGAGGTCCATCATGGCGTAAATATTCATGATAAAGCCATCATTGCTTCTGCTACGCTTTCAAACCGCTATATAACGGATAGATTTTTACCAGATAAAGCAATTGATCTCATTGATGAAGCCTGTGCTACCATTCGTACTGAAATTGATTCAATGCCAAGTGAACTGGATGAAGTCATGAGAAGCATGATGAAGCTTGAAATTGAAGAAGCTGCACTTGGAAATGAAGAGGATGAGGGCAGCCAAGAAAGATTAAAAGCTGTTCAACACGAGTTGGATAAACTAAAAGAAAAAGCAAACAAAATGAGAGAGCAGTGGGAATCTGAAAAAGAGGCGATCCTAGGTGTCCAGACTTTAAGAGAATCACTCGAAAAGGCAAAACGTGAATTAGAAGCGGCGGAAAGTGAATATGATTTGAATCATGCGGCTGAACTAAGACATGGGCGAATCCCTCAATTAGAAAAAGATCTTAGAGTGGCAGAGGAACGGTCCATCACGCAAAGCAATCAACAACGACTATTAAAAGAAGAGGTTACAGAAGAGGAAATCAGTAAAATTGTCTCAAACTGGACGGGAATTCCTCTTACGAAGCTTGTAGAAAGTGAAAAAGAAAAACTGCTACAATTAGAAACTCTGCTTCATCAACGAGTCATCGGTCAAAATGAAGCTGTTACGTTAGTGTCCGATGCTATTCTTCGAGCACGTGCAGGGATTAAGGACCCGAAGAAGCCAATTGGCTCTTTCTTGTTTCTAGGCCCTACAGGAGTAGGGAAAACAGAATTAGCAAAGGCACTGGCAGAAGCTCTATTTGATAGTGAAGAACATATGATTAGAATCGACATGTCCGAATACATGGAAAAACATGCTGTTTCTAGACTAGTTGGTGCTCCTCCAGGATATGTAGGATATGAAGAAGGAGGACAATTGACTGAGGCTGTTCGTCGAAATCCTTATTCCGTTATCTTATTTGATGAAGTAGAAAAAGCACATCCTGAGGTTTTTCATTTATTATTACAAGTTTTAGATGACGGTAGAATAACAGATTCACATGGGAAAACAGTCGATTTTAAAAATACCATTTTAATTATGACTTCAAATATAGGGTCTCAGCTATTACTAGAAGCAACTGACGTGGAAAGTGAAGAAGCGAGCCAAAATGTTATGTCCCAGCTTAAACTTCATTTTAGACCTGAATTTCTAAATCGTCTAGATGAGGTGATACTGTTTAAGCCGTTAACTAAACAAGAAATCGGGTATATCGTTGAGAATATGATTATTGATCTAGAATCAAGGTTAACCGATCGGAAAATTGAACTCCAATTAACGGAAGGTGCAAAAAGATATATTGTTGAGGAAGGGTATGATATTACTTATGGCGCACGCCCACTCAAACGGTTTATCCAAAAACACATAGAAACAAAGCTTGCGAGAAAACTAATAGCTGGTGAGCTTGCTGATACTTCTGTGATCACAATTGATTATATGGGAGAGCAGTTAGTATTAAAGTAAGGAGAAGGGCATGAGTTTGTGTCTTTCTTTTTTTTTGTGAAGAACGGACGATGAAGTGGAGACTTGTGCAATTAATTGGGGTTACTGTGCAATTTTTTTTGGCTACTGTGCGAATAACCAAAACTACTGTGCAATAATCTCCATTTACTGTGCAATTCCTATCTTTTGCACAGTAAACATACCTAAGAATAGAGGAGAATTCACGATAGAAGTAGAAGATAAGATGAAAAAATTAAAGGAGTGGATAAATTGATTAAAAAAGAACGTTCTTTTCCTGTAAAACTATACACATTACAGGCTCTTCTTAGAAGATTACCGAAGCATCATCCAAAATATCAGTCCTTACAAGATGAATGTTTGAGGAGAAAGGCTGGACTAAAAGGTGAACAATCCATTGATTACGAGTTAAGCCAGTTACACACAAAAGAAGATTACATTTTTCATGATTTAAGGCTACCTAATCGAGAACAATTTTTCCAACTAGATACTCTACTTGTGACAAAGTCTTTCATCGTCATCATTGAAGTGAAAAATATCGCAGGAACCGTGTATTTTGATAAGAAATTTAATCAACTAATACGTTCTTACAACGGTGTAGAGGAAGCATTCTCAGATCCACTTCTTCAGATTAAACGTCAGAGACTACATCTTATGGAATTAATCCGACTACATAAGTTTAATATTCCTGTTGAATCTTTAATTGTGTTTAGTAACCCCCACACATTAATAAAGGCATCTCCTGAATACGCTCCTCACGAACTATCCAACATTATCCATCGTGCAGAACTTCCTTTTAGAATGAACCTTATTAAAGACAAATATCAAAAAGAAATCATAACTCCAAAAGATATGAAAAAATTATCCTCCGTTTTATTAAAGTATCATACCCATGAAGCTATATCAGCGGAAAGCTTTGGTGTACGTAAAGAAGACGTAATAAGAGGTGTGCATTGTCCACCGTGTAACTACATCCCGATGGAAAGGAAAAGAAAGAAGTGGTACTGCACAGCTTGTAATGATCATTCAAAAACAGCTCATATAGATTCACTATCAGACTACTCATTACTGATTAGCAACACTATTAGTAACAAGGAACTAAGAGATTTTCTCCAAATACCATCAAGATGTACCTCACTTTACCTATTACAATCCATGAGCCTTGAATCGACAGGAGCAACAAAGGATAAGAGATATTTATTAAATCTGGAGCGTAGCTCATGTGATTGTATAACACACAGGAACTATGCCCCGAATAAACTGTTCTGGTGACTACCTTAATGATGACCTTGCATAAAGAAGTATGCATATATGTATAACGTGATTGAGAATAGGCAGCCAGTAGTCAGAAGAATATAAATTAGTTTTGTATTTTGAAGCCTAAAATAAGAGATATACAGTATAAACGCAAGTAAGGTGAGGACTAACCCAAATAGTAACCCTGGAACATTATAACCCAAACCTTTTCCAATTAATGTTTCGACTAGTATCCAGACTAACCAAGAAACAGATGAACCAATGAGAATCCAAGTGGAAACCCTTTTTGTTAGTGTCATATGAAATCTCTCCTTTCTCTTCTAGTATACCTAAAATAATGAAAACCCTTCAAGCGAGGCCTGAAGGGTTTACGATATTTAGAACAACAAGTAGGGACGGCCTATGCGCCATCATAAATCAATGACGGTTTGTAGCACGTTTACCTTTGTTCTTAATGGTGTTTTTGAGCATTCTCCTTAGGTACTAATGCATCTCCTAAAATGAAAATCAGGATTGAGAAGACTACCGCAATAATGGAGCCTTGAACAAAGTCATATGTACCACCTTGCATGGAGCTTACTACATAAAGTACCATTTGAATGAGTAGGAATGTCCAGAAAAGTGTCCAAAAGTAACGCATACGTTCACCTCTATTTCTACAAGCATATAAAAGTATTGTATCACATGTAAGAAATAAAAATAAGTATATAAAAATATGATTGAATATTTTCATAAATTATTTTAGTAAAGTCATAAAATAGATAGTAAAGGAAAATACTTGTAATAAACTATTTGGTGCTAATTTATTGAGTTAGACATACTTCAAACATGTGGAGCTAAAGGAGGGAGTTAGATGTCTGATAAACAAAAAGAACTTGAGCTCTTGTTAGAACAAGAAGAGTCTAACTTAACAGCCACAGGTAAGAACCGATTAGATGAGCTCATAGAGGAAATGAAACAATCTTGAAGGGTACTTAATCCTGTTAAAATAAGGAGAAAAGCACCTAAGTTTTAGAAAAGAATAATAAAATAGGCAATTCCCCTTTCAAGAGAAGGGACGCTTACATAGATTATTATGTGCGCGAATCTTATCCAGGAACGGAGCCTGAGCGGGGGAGTTATCTATGAATCAACAGTTTTTTTTATTAGACGAAGAATGGAGCGTCGTTCATTTACCGGAACGCCCAAATGGCTTTGCCATTTTTATTATAGGGGATCGCCATCATTTTGTAGACAGCAACTCAAGCTTCTGGATTCAAAATGCTGGAAGATATACGTTTATTGAACAGTTTGTCAGAAGTGGTTATACGGTCTTTTACTCTAACCTTTATGGTAGGCATTGGGGCTCTCCTAAAGCCACAAACCTTGCAAAGCGACTATACCATGTTGTCATGAAGAGAGAAATACTAAATGAGCATGTACATCTGTTATTAGAGGGAATGGGAGCTTTATCAGGTCTAGAACTTATGGACCAAATGGGAGAAAATATTCGATCTGTAGCCATGCTTAATCCTTGTTTAAGCTTAAAGGAGCAATTAAAACACGAGCAGGAAAATAAATTATTCTATAAAAGAATGATTAAAGAAGTCGTCGAAGCTTATCAATGGGAAGAGCATATAATAGAAGATGGGTTAGCCCAGTTACCGGATTTAAAGAGTCACCAGTCAACAATTCCAGTAAAAATCTGGATTTCTACAGATGAGCAAACTTACCAATCCAAGAAGATAGCTAGAATGTTTGAGGAAAGCCGAAAGGAATATTCACCTATTCAGCTTACTTTACATCTTAATGAAAAAAGATTTGGAATAGGAAGTTCGATCCTCCAATTTTTTAGTAAAAATGAGAAGACCCTTTAAGAGCCCCATTCAAAATGGGGCTTTTATTGTGTTTATCGCTTAGTGTCCAGCTAGTAGAAATAAACATTACTAGCTTTTCTTTTCTCATTCTCACAGAAAATGGAATCTGTATGGTTAATCGTCATAGAATGTTTAAAAAGCGTCATAGGATAGAAGAGGAAAGAATGGAAAGGAGCTATTCACTTGGAAGAAGCAATTATTATAGGAGCTTTCGATTTCATTGGCTATAACTTGTTAAACAAGTTATTAAATGATGGAGTGGTTGTTCATGGCGTAGATATTGAGTTATCAGAGCAAGCAAGTGACCTAAAGGAAGAAAAGATTTTGGCGATTGGACGTAATGCAAATTTTAACTATATAGAAGATAATGAATGGGAATCACTACAGGAAGTGGATACTTTATTTTATTGTGTAGATGTTACAGGAGGAGAAGACTTAGCGAGAGCAGAAGACCTTCTAAAAGAAGCAATCCAATACTGTCAATCAACATCCACCTCCTTAATTTTTGCTTCAACTTTAGAAGTTGTAGATCATCGTACACATGAGAAAATTACGGAAAATACGCCAAGTTTACCTGTTAATGAAAGAGGAAGGGTATACGCCAAACTAGAGGACCTACTCAGGAGTGAATATAAGAAGAAAAGTTTTGCGTATCTGCTTCTTAGGTTGCCAACTTTATATGGACCTTGGCAACCTGAACGTTTTGCCTACCATCAGTTGCTTCAGAACGAACACAAACATGGAGAGACTTGGGATGAGTATAAAGGAGATGTTTTGTTTATTGATGATGCAGTTGAGGCATTAGTTCAAGCAGGAATTTCAGAATCAAGAAGCGAAATTATTCATATTACAACTGGGAAAGTAGACGAATGGGCAAAAGGGATAGCCTATATAATAAATAAATCAAATAAACAAAGAGGAGAAAATACTATTACACTCTCGAGTGAGAAGGCTCAAGAATTATTATCCTTTTCACCTTCTGTATCTATTCAGGAGGGAATAGAGAAACAAAAAGAGTTTATCCACACACTCACTAAAGATATTGGAAGAAATTAGGAGTAAATGAAAGGTAATTGAAGATTACAGGATTTATCCTTTACCATTTTAATGGTTAAAGGGTAAAATAAACTGGACAAGTTTAGAAAGAAAGAACTAAATTGAATCTAGGTTATTAAAGGAAGTGACTCACTTTTATGAGAAAACCATTTATTGCACTTCTACTTCTTATTATAATCTTATCAGGTTGTGCGAATGCGACGGGAACCGGAAACATTGAAAAAGTTGGCCTACTAGTGCCTGAAACCATTAATGACCAAGTATGGGGGACAAAAGGATATAAGGGCTTACTAAAAATACAATCCAATCTTTCGGTAGATGTTTACTATAAAGAGGCGATGAATAACGAAGCAAATGTAGCTCAGGCGATTGAGGAGCTCTCTGAAAAAGGAGTTAATCTAATTTTTGGCCATGGAAGTGAATATGCACCTTGGTTTAATAAATTAGCTGAGAAATATCCAGATATTCATTTTGTTTGTTTTAACGGAGATGTCCGTGGAAATAACGTAACAAGCTTAACTTTTAAAGCTGATGCAATGGGTTTCTTTGGTGGAATGATTGCAGGTGAGATGACGAAAACAAACAAAGTGGGTGTCATTGCAGCCTTTGAATGGCAACCAGAGGTAAACGGGTTTTTTGAAGGGGCCATCCATCAAAACCCTGATGTAAAAGTGAAAATAAGTTATACCGAGGATTGGAATGATCCCCAAAAGGCACTTACGCAATTGGAGAGTATGATGAACGAAGGAGTAGATGTAATCTACCCTGCAGGAGATGGATTCAATGTACCTGTCATTGAGCGTATTAAAGAAAATGGCTTATATGCTATTGGCTATATTTCAGATCAGTCTGATATTGGTCAAGCAACCGTCTTAACAAGCACTATACAACATGTCGATATGCTTTATGAAGAAGTAGCAAAAGAATTTAACGCTGGATCTCTCAAAAGTGGTAATATTTATTATGATTTTGATGATAAAGTTATAACTTTAGGGAAATATAGTCCCGACGTAAGTCAAGAATTAATAGCAGATGTTGATGAAGCAGTGAGTACCTACATAAAAACAGGTAATCTTCCCAATCAAATTGACTAAAAGGAGCCAAAAAAATGGATGCACAAAAACAAATGCAGTTTATGCAAATAGCGATGAAGTACTTACCCGAGGCAAAAGCCATCTTAGATGACTCCGGTATAGAATTAGATATGTCTAAGATGCAGCCCGTGATTGAACTTTTAACGAAAGTGATGTCAGACGCATATGAGCTAGGAAAATCAGAGGCAACAGAAAACTAAACTACAAATACTATTTGTATAAGTGTTGCTCACTAGCATTGAAAATTAGGTGACATTAAACTAGTAAGTACAAATCCGGCTTTTGGGATTTGTACGAAGCAACAATCTATACGAAAAGAGCATTTTATTTAAAAAAAGTAATAGACGCTTCCACTGAGCGTCTATTTTTTTTGTTTAAACATATCTAGGAGAGGGGCAAGTTGTTGAACCATTGGTTTGATTTGTTTCACATTTGACATAAGCTCATCTACACTCTGCATCATTTGAAATAAGTCAAATTTTCCTTCTGAAGAGGTACTAGAGTTAGGACTATTGTTATTGCTAGTAGGTGCCTCTCTCTTATCAGTTGACTCCGTTTTTCTCGCTCCAAACATTAACTGATCAAAACGACTTAACTTGGTATTTTTGTCATTTGCTTGATCACTCATGTTAACACCTCCTAATAAATGGATTAGAACAGTTGTATCTAGTATTAATTTATGAGGAAAGCTTCCGAGTGATATAGACAATAGCCTCAAAAAAATAGAAAGGTGAAAACAATTGAAAAAAAGATAAATTTACTATAAAATTAGTACCAAGTCATAATATTTGATAATAAAATAACGGAAAAGGGGTTTTTCCATGAATGCTGGAATTATTGGAATTGGACGCTATCTCCCTGAAAAGATCCTTACTAATAAGGATCTCGAACAGATAGTAGATACTTCTGACGAATGGATACGTACAAGAACGGGTATTGAAGAACGAAGAGTAGCTTCAGATGATATAGATACATCAGATATGGCATATTTTGCATCACAAAAAGCAATTGAAGATGCAGGGATATCTCCTGAGGATATTGATTTAATTGTAGTGGCTACTGTTACCCCAGATCATCCATTTCCTTCAGTCGCATGTTTAATTCAAGAGAAACTTGGGGCGAAAAATGCAGCTGCTTTTGATGTCGGAGCAGCATGTGCTGGTTTTATGTATGGGATGGTTATGGCAAAACAGTTCATTGAATCAAAGGTTTACCGAAACATTTTGGTGGTCGGCGTAGAGAAGTTATCAAAGATTACAGATTGGAATGATCGTAACACGGCAGTATTATTCGGTGACGGTGCAGGTGCAGCAGTTATGGGACCAGTTTCTGAAGGTCGTGGAATCCTTTCGTTTGAATTAGGTTCTGACGGGAGCGGAGCGAAACATTTATATCAAGATGATTTTATTGTAATGAACGGAAGAGAAGTGTTTAAATTTGCTGTGCGTCAAATGGGAGAATCCAGTCTTAATGTTCTAGAGAAAGCAGGACTCAATAAAGAAGATGTAGACTTTCTAATCCCGCACCAAGCTAATATTAGAATTATGGAAGCAGCAAGACAACGACTAGAGTTACCAGAAGAAAAAATGGCAAAAACAGTCGCTAAATACGGAAATACATCCGCAGCATCTATTCCGATGGCGATTGTAGAAGAATTAGAACAAGGAAAGATTAAGGAAGATGATCTTCTTGTCATGGTAGGATTCGGTGGAGGATTAACTTGGGGAGCAGTTGCATTACGCTGGGGAAGATAGTCTCCCTTCTGGGTAAACAAAACTAAAGATTAACTTCAGCTATCATTCAAATAAATTTTATTACAGGTAAAGGAGTGTTTGTAGCAATGGAAAAAAAACGAGTAGTTGTAACAGGACTTGGAATTCTATCTCCAATCGGAAATAATTTAGAAACAACTTGGGATAACCTAATTAACGGAGTGTCTGGTATTGGACCACTTACACGAGTTAATCCTGATGATTTTCCAGCTAAAGTAGCAGCTGAACTAAAGGATTTTAATCCTGAAGAATTTATGGATCGTAAAGATGCAAAGAAGATGGACAGATTTACACAATATGCTCTAGCAGCTTCACTAATGGCTGTTAAAGATGCAGACCTTACTATAACAGAAGAGATTGCTCCACGTGTAGGAGTTTGGATTGGTTCAGGTATTGGAGGGATGGAAACACATGAAGAACAATACCAAAATTTCCAAGCAAAAGGCTACAGAAGAGTAAGTCCATTTTATGTACCAATGATGATTCCGGATATGGCAGCAGGTCAAGTTTCCATTGCATTAGGAGCAAGAGGGATTAATTCATGTACAGTAACAGCTTGTGCATCTGGTGCAAACTCAATTGGAGATGCCTTTAAGGTTATACAACGTGGTGATGCAGATGTAATGGTAACAGGTGGAACAGAAGCACCTTTAACAAATATGGCATTTGCAGGATTCAGTTCTATGAAGGCACTATCTTTTAATCCAGATCCTGAGACAGCTAGCCGCCCATTTGATTTAAACCGTGATGGGTTTGTTATGGGAGAAGGTGCAGGTATCCTAATATTAGAAGAGCTTGACCACGCACTTGAAAGAGGGGCCAAAATCTATGCTGAAATCGTTGGATACGGTGCAACAGGGGATGCTTACCATATCACGCAGCCTGCTCCAGCAGGAGAGGGTGGAGTTCGTGCAATGAGACAGGCTCTAAAAGATTCTGGCTTACAACCTGAACAAATTACGTATATGAATGCTCATGGAACAAGCACTCCATACAATGATAAATTTGAAACAATGGCTGTAAAAGAAGTGTTCGGAGAGCATGCGTATAAAATGGCAGTAGGATCAACTAAATCAATGACAGGACACCTGTTAGGCGCAGCTGGTGGCGTTGAAGCAATTTTTTCTGTAATGGCGATTTCAGAAGGAATCATACCACCAACTATAAACATTAAAACACCAGACCCAGATTGTGATTTAGATTATGTTCCTGACGTGGCGAGAAAGCAAGAAGTGTATGCTGTCCTAAGTAACTCCCTAGGATTCGGTGGACACAACGCTACATTAATATTCAAAAAATACGAATAATTATACTGTTCAACCTGTCAATGGAAATATTTTGACAGGTTTTTTTATAGGAATTTCATCTATAATGAATATGTAAGGGCTAACAAGTTCATACACTCCTCATATAATAGCTGTAAAAATGTTAAGGAGTGAAAAGTGTTGGCTGTCATCGATACGAAAGAGTGGTTGTCTCAATCAGGGGAAAACCCAATTCAGCTCTGTGAGCACTTAGTAAAATACTTTAAGGGAAACTCTCCACGAGAAATTTACGATTATCTGTGTTTATATGGCATGTATAAACCATCTATATTTAACAGAAATAAAGAAGTGAATCAACTAATTGAATTAGATTACTGGAGTGAGGTTGATAAACTCTATCGTTCACTCCGCAAAAAACAAAAAGGTCCTGATATACCAGTGTTTATATTTCCAATCAATCAGAGAGAAACTAGGATGATGGAAGAAAACAAGGGGAAGTCAGGACTTGCTTTTTATGATAAACTATTTATGTTTCTATCTCCCAATCTGGAAATCATAGAAATTAAAGCATTGCTAACACATGAATATCATCATGTTTGCAGATTAAAGTATTTAAATAAAGAAGAGGAAAGTATGACTTTGTTAGATGCGATGGTATTAGAAGGTCTCGCAGAACTATCTGTTAAGGAAGAATGTGGAGAGGACCAGAATGCATCGTGGACAAGATTTTACAGTGATGATCAACTTCTTAAATGGTACAATGAGTTTATAGAACCAAACAAGCATATTACAAAGCGGCATCCTAAGTATCATGAATTATTGTTTGGTTTAAAGGGATATCCTCGTATGCTTGGATATGCCGTTGGTCTTTACATGGTGAAGCAAGCTTTACCTAAATGTAAACATTCTTTACAATCTCTTGAAAAATTGATGAGTGAGGAATACTGTAAATATATCCCTTCAGAGTCATAATAAACCCTCATGTAACAACGATTGCGTAATATTAAAAGGATTTATTCCGAGCTTAAAAATAAAAAGAGTGTTGCAATTGTAATGATATTGTAATAATATGAGATTCAGATAACATTGGGAATTATCAAAATATTCAGAGGTGTGATAATGAACGCAAAACTTAAACCTAGCAATGGAGCACCGGTCTTAGAGATTAATAACCTAAAAACAGGTTTCCGTATTGGTGGTAAATATCATAATGCAGTAGATGGCGTATCTTTCTCTGTAAAGCCTAAACAAGTAATTGGTATAGTTGGTGAATCAGGCTGTGGAAAGAGTGTTATGTCACTATCTATTATGGGACTTCTACCAAAAGAAAACGGTAAAATTATGGATGGTGAAATTCTGTTCCAAGAACAGGATCTTACAAAATTAAAAGATAAAGAGATTAATAAAGTTCGAGGAAAAGATATCGGTATGATCTTCCAAGAACCTATGACATCTTTAAATCCTGTATTTACAATAGGATTTCAACTCCAAGAAGCACTTTTAAATCATACAAACATTACGAAAAAAGAAGCACGTCTAAAGAGTATTGCACTCTTAAAGAGCGTTGGGATCTCTAGACCTGAGAAAATTGTTGACGAATATCCTCATCAATTATCAGGTGGTATGAGACAAAGGGTTATGATCGCGATTGCAATCGCATGTCAGCCAAAGGTACTAATTGCTGATGAGCCTACTACGGCTCTTGACGTAACCGTACAAGCCCAAATTCTTGACTTGCTAAAAGAAATTCAAGAAGTAAACGATATGTCAGTACTATTAATTACCCATGACCTTGGAGTAGTTGCAGAGATGTGTGACGAGGTCATCGTAATGTACGCAGGAAGAATTGTCGAAAAAACGGATGTAGATACATTATTCCACGATCCTAAGCATCCATATACAAAGCTTTTAATGGGAGCTATTCCTAAAATGGATGAAGAAGTGGAAGAGTTAAGTACAATTAAAGGGATTGTTCCATCCCTTGTAAACATGCCACAAGTTGGTTGTCGTTTCGCTGGTCGTTGCCCTCAAGCAACTGCTGAATGTAAAACGATAACACCACAGCTTGCTGAAGTATCCCCGGGACATGAAGTTTCCTGTTTGCTGTATGACGTTAGCTATCCTAAAGAAGGGGTGAAGGCAAACTAATGAGCCAAGCAGTCAAAGAAAAAGACATACTACTAGAAGTTAAAAATCTTAAAACTCATTACCCAATCAAAGGTGGATTTTTTAGACGTCAAATTGGTGCAGTTAAAGCAGTTGACGGTGTATCATTTGAAATTAAAAAAGGTGAAACACTTGGTTTAGTAGGAGAATCAGGTTGTGGTAAGTCAACAGCCGGAAGAACAATTTTACGACTATTAGAACCAACAGATGGACAAATTATATTTGAAGGTCAGGATATTACTAATCTTCGTGGAACTTCACTTAGAAAGATTCGCCAAGACTTTCAAATGGTCTTCCAAGATCCATATGCATCTCTAAATCCAACAATGATGGTTGGGCATTTAGTATCTGAACCAATTCGTAACTATACAAAAAGATCTGAAAATGATCTAAAAGACGAAGTTATGGAATTATTAACAAAAGTAGGTTTACCTGCAGATGCTTATTACAAGTACCCACATGAATTTTCAGGTGGTCAGCGTCAACGTATTGGTATTGCTCGTGCATTAGCATTAAAACCAAAGTTAATTATTGCCGATGAACCAGTTTCTGCCCTAGACGTATCCGTACAATCACAAGTGTTAAACCTACTAAAAGAATTACAAGAAGAATTCGGCTTAACGTTCTTATTCATTGCTCATGATCTTAGTGTCGTAAAGCATATGAGTGACAGAATCGGTGTTATGTATCTTGGTGGATTAGTAGAAGTTGCTGATAAGAACAGCTTATATGCTGAACCTTTACATCCTTATACACAAGCCTTGATTTCAGCTATTCCTGAGCCAGATCCACGTAAGAAAAAAGACCGTATTATTTTAGAAGGTGATGTTCCAAGTCCAATTAATCCACCTTCAGGCTGTACATTCCATCCACGTTGTCGTCATGCGATGCCAGAATGTCAGCAAACAAAACCTTCTTTAAAGGAGGTGAAGCCAGGACATAGAGTAGCTTGTCACCTTTATAACTAAAGAGAGACACTCTTTCTAAGTTCTAGCAAATACAGCCTTTAAAGAAAATCTTTAAATTTTATTGGGGGGAAATCAATGAAGAAGTCAGTATTATGGCTAGTAGCTATGCTATTAGTACTATCAATGTTCTTAGCTGCTTGTGGCGGTAAAGAAGAAGCTGAGCCAACTGAACCTGAAACAGAAGAAACTGAAGGTACAGATGAAGGCGACAAAGAAGCTGCTGAAGATGAGCCTGTAGCAGGTGGAACAGTAACTTACGCTTATACTCAACCTTTCAAAGGTGTTCTAGAGTATGCATTCTATGAAGGACAAGATGATTCACTAGCATTAGCATTTATGTCTGAAGGTTTACTTTCTACTGGTGATGACTTATTACCTGAAGAAAACGTAGCTTCTTGGGAGTTCAACGAAGATCAAACTCAGTTAACTTTCAAAATTCAACCAGGTGTTAAATGGCACGATGGTAAAGAACTAAAGGCAGAAGACATGGAGTTTGCTTGGTATGTACTTGCTGACCCTGACTATGCTGGACCACGTTTCACTAACGTATCTATGATCAAAGGTGCTCAAGCTTACAAAGACGGCACTGCTGACAAAATTGAAGGTATCACTGTAGTTGACGATTACACAATCACAATTACTGTAGAAGAGCCTGTAGTAAACTTACTTGATAACCTATGGTTATACCCAATGAACAAAACTCACTATGATGGTATTGCAGTAGCTGACATGGTTGATTCTGAGCAAGTTCGTAAGAACCCAGTTGGATTCGGACCATTTAAAGTGAAGAACATCGTTCCTGGTGAAATGATTGAATTCGAACGCTTTGATGATTACTGGCAAGGTGCTCCATTACTTGATGGTGTAGTTTACAAAATCATCGATCCTGCACTTGCAAGTGGATTACTTGAAAGTGGAGAAATTGATATTATGGAAGCTCCATCTGATCAATATCCAGATATTAAAGAACTTCCAAACTTAAACCTATTTGAAGAGCCAAGCTTAGGCTACAATTACATTGGATTTGACTTCGGACGTTGGGACGAGGCAGCTGGTAAAGTTGTTTCTGACAACCCTAAGTTCCAAAACAAGTTATTACGTCAAGCAATGGCACACGCTTTAGACCGTCAAGGTATCTTAGATGGATTCTCTAACGGTTTAGGACAAATCGTAAACGTACCACTTCCATCAGTATCTTGGGCTAAGATTCCTGATGATCAAATCAATCAATATGAGTACAACCCAGAAAGAGCAAAAGAATTACTTGCTGAAGCTGGTTACAAGGACATCGACGGAGATGGATTCGTTGAAGATCCAAATGGTGAAAAGTTCACTGTAAACTTTGACGGAATGAATAGTACGTCAACTGCTGAGCCACGTGCTCAATACATCCTTCAAAACTGGAAGGACGTAGGAATTAATGCTCAACTTAATGGTGGAGCGTTAAAAGACTTCAACTTATTCTATGATTCAATCGATGCTGACGATCCATCATTTGAAACATTCAACGGTGGATGGGGTCTAGCTACAGATCCAGATCCATCTGGTATCTGGTTAAGCACAGATAAGTGGAATATGATGAGATGGGATAATCCTAAATCTGATGAGCTAATCAAAGCTGGTGTTAAATTCCCTGAAGATGCAAGCAAGGATGTAATTGAACACCGTAAGGAAATCTACTACGAGTGGCAAAAACTTGTAAACGATGAACTACCATCAATCTTTATGTTCCAACCGTTAGATGTTTATGCAGCTAACAAGCGTCTTCAAAACGTAGATGCTAACGCATTTACTGTACAAAAAGATGTACACTTATGGTGGGTTAAGGAACAACAATAATAACAGTTCTAAGAACTAATGTTCACTAGGTGGGAGGCAACTCCCACTTAGTGTTCTGTTAAAAACAAATTTAGTTCTTACTGTCGGTTATCCCCCACATGTGGTATGATGAATAAGTGGAGGACAACCGACAGTAAGAGCCTCACAAGAATAAACAACAGATAAGGGGAATTCATAATGCTAATTTACACACTTCGTAGATTACTAGGAATGATTCCATTACTTTTCCTTATCTCAGTAGTGGTATTCTCTCTAGCAAAGCTAATGCCAGGAGATGCACTAACTGGAAAAGTAGACCCGTTAAACTCAGATCCAGCTTATATTGAAGAAATGCGAGAGAAGATGGGCTGGAATGATCCAGTACACATTCAATATTTTAATTGGATCGGCGGGGTACTTAAAGGAGATTTCGGTGATTCATTTAATCATAAGATGCCGGTAATGGAACTAATAGGATCTCGTTTACCAAACACTATATTCTTAGCCTTATTTGCTTTATTAATCACTTATGTGCTTGCTTTCTTTATGGGGCGTCATGCAGGACGTCACCCATATAGCATTGGAGATTACGCTATTTCATTCTATAATTATTTGGGACTTGCTATTCCAAGTTTCGTTACTGCATTAGTTGCTATCTATATCTTTGCCTTTCAATTGGGCTGGGTACCTGCTACGGGGAGTATTGGAATTGGTGTAGAACCTGGATCACTAGAATTCTATTTAAGTAAGATTAAGCACACGATTCTTCCTGCACTTTGTCTTGGAGCGCTCTCAACAGCAAGTTACACGCAGTTTTTACGTAACGATATGATTGAAAGTTCAAGAAAAGATTATGTTCGTACTGCAAGAGCTAAAGGTACAAAAGAATCTACTATCTTTAACAAGCATATTCTACGTAACTCATTAATTCCGATTGTTACACTTATCGGTTTTGACTTTGCTAGTTTAGTAGGTGGAGCAGTAATTACTGAAACAATTTTCACATACCCTGGAATCGGATATCTCTTCGTAGAATCTATCGGATCACGTGACTACTCAGTTGTTCTAGCTATCACATTAATGCTTACGATCTTCACACTGATAGGAAATTTACTTGCGGATATACTACTTGGATTAGTTGATCCACGTATTAGATTAGAATAGAGGTGAGACCATGGAACCAGTTACACAAAACGAAAGCACAGTTGTGGTAAACAATCAGAATACTGTAACAAAGGGCCAATCTCCATGGGTGATTGCAAGAAGAAAATTTTTACGTAATATACCAGCAATGATTGGATTAGTTTTTCTAGTAACTGTTACACTTGTATCTATGTTTGCTCAATATATTACACTTCCTTATGAAGAAGTACAGAAAGTTAACCTTTCTCAAATGGCAAAAGAGCCTTCGTCAGAGTTTTTACTAGGTACAGATAAAGCGGGAAGAGAAATTCTACCACGCCTTCTGTATGGTGGGAAGGTTTCCTTAACACTAGCATACACTATCACTTTATGTATTAGTGTAATCGGTACTATAGTAGGTGCAACTGCTGGATTCTTTGGTGGAAGAATAGATTCAATCCTAATGAGATTCACAGATTTCATTCTAACTTTTCCATTCTTAATCTTTGTTATCGTACTAAATTCTATTTTCCAAGGTTCTGGGCTTTTAACGTTAATTGTCGTAATTAGTTTGTTATCTTGGGGAGGACTTGCTCGTCTTGTACGTAGTAAGATCTTAGCAGAAAAGGAAAATGAATATGCATTGAGTGCAATCTCAATTGGATGTTCGCCATTTAAAGTAATTGTTAAACACTTATTACCAAACGTAATGTCTACGATTATCGTACAAGCAACACTATTACTTGCTGTTATGATCGTAGTTGAAACTGGACTAAGTTTCCTAGGATTTGGTGTTTCTTCTTCAACTCCTACTTGGGGTAACATGCTTCAAGAAGCAAGAAGTCCAGATGTATTAAGTAAGAAATGGTGGATTTGGGTGCCACCTGCAGCTATCATCTCACTAACAATCTTATCTATTAACTTTGTTGGTGAAGGTTTAAAAGATGCATTCAACCCTAAATCTAGCCGCTAATATTACACAAAAAACCATCACATATGTGATGGTTTTTTTGTTGTTATAGGTTGTGGGTAACTACGGTCAATGAATCTAAATCCCACTTCCAGTCCCTCATAAGAGTGTTTCCTCGGCCAAATAACCCTTTGAGAAATAAAAAGATCAACCACCTTTTCACTTTCAAAGGAACATTTGCTATGGCTGAGCCTAATCGGTGCACTTACTCCTTTTGTTCATAAGACCAATAATTATGGAAATAAAACGGAATATCTTAGAAACAGCTTGTCATATATATGTATAAACAGATGGACAAGGCCTGCAGACGTATAAATATAGAAGGGTTGGGACAATAAATGGTCTTTCGATTATTATTTTTTCTTATAGGCTTTGGTATTTCTGTGGCGGGTGGGGTATCTACCATTGCTTATCTAAATCTTTTAACTCACGGACATGGTCTTTATGAATACTTACTATTTATATCAATGCGGATTGAGTGTTATTTATTACCTTTAGGGGTTTCCTTTATATGGCTCAGTTTATATTTACCGAATACGAGAGAGTAAGAGGATTGAATGTTTGTGTATGAAAATTAAATACAAGAACTTTCCGTCATTGGAATAAATTAGACAAGTTCTGCCTATACTGATTCATAACAAACAGATATAAAGTGAGGGGTCATAAATGTTGTATCTGCATGATGTATGGGTGAATTGGTTTGAGGGTGAAGAAAATGGTTATAATGTCTGTCATTTTCACGAATGGCGCAAGGATGACCGAGTTGAACTACTAGACCAGGTGCCATTACTGAAAATTGATTCTTCATTATTTCATTACATTGAGAATGACTTATTTGAGATTCCAGGGCAGCTTATGAATGATGTATTTCATAAAGCATATTTGCGCAAAAATCATGAGCGTATCCAACTTGACTACTGTTTTATTATTACGGATGGAATCGGTATACTAGCAGTTGATACAATTGGTTACAATATTCCTATTCGAAAGAGTAGACTAATACCAAGACAAGAGCAGTTAGTATATGATATGGTAAAAGACTTAGAGCCAACTAGCTATCAATTTAATTCAAGTAATATGGATACATATAAAGAATATCATATTCTATCTCCTTCCCCTCAATTTATGAGTGGACTAACAAGAAAAGAACGTCAATTAAAGCAGCTTTTATTTATGGCATTGGATCAATTATATAATTCTAAGAATGTTGCTGAAATTAGATACTGGTATACAGATTGGGAACCATCAAAATACAATGAAATTCAAAAGATGGAACTAGATGAAGTTTGTGAGAACTTAATAGAAGAGGTTCAATATGGCTGGAGTGAACGTCATGTTCAGTTATGTGAAAACTTAATTAAGGGACAACCCTTCTTTGAAAAACTTTGGGAATTAGAACATGAAACAAGAGTAAATTAACAGGGATGCTGCTGCATCCCTGTTAATTTTCATTCTAATATATCATTATTGAGTTTATAACTATGATTATGTTTAAATAAAACGTCCGTTTGTATCTTAAGTCTATCTCTTTCTTCCGAGCCCCATACCATTTTCCATTTTACGAAGCATCTTATTCGCAACTGTATTTGCTTTTTCTGCACCAGTATCTAAGTAGGTATCTAATAGGTCTGAATTAATTAGTTCATGATATTTCTGTTGTATAGGTTTTAATGCATCTACTACGACTTTTGCTAGATCCCCTTTAAATTCTCCGTAACCTTTACCTTCATATTGTTCTTCTAGTTGGGCAATCGTCTTATTAGAGAGAATAGAATAGATGGTTAAAAGGTTAGATACGCCAGGCTTATTCTCTTTATCGTATTTAACAATTCCCTCAGAGTCAGTAACGGCACTTTTAATTTTCTTTTCAATTTGCTTTTCTTCATCCAAAATAAAAATAGTCGCTTTTAGATTTTCATCTGATTTACTCATTTTTTTCGTTGGTTCTTGTAGGGACATAATTCGAGCGCCTACTTCAGAGATTTTTGGTTCAGGTATAGTGAAGATATCATTATATTTTTTATTAAAACGTTCTGCTAAATCACGAGTTAGCTCGATATGTTGCTTTTGATCCTCACCAACAGGTACTAGGTCTGTACTATAGAGAAGGATATCAGCTGCCATCAATGGAGGGTAAGTAAGAAGTGATGCAGAAACTCCTTCTTTTCCATGTGACTTATCTTTGAACTGTGTCATTCTCTCAAGTTCACCAATATAAGAGACACATTGCATCATCCAACCTGCTTGGGCATGTGCCGGTACCTCTGATTGGATAAATAATGTTGAACGTTCCGGATCTATGCCAGCAGCAATATAGAGTGCCGCTAGATTTCGAATGTTTTTACGCAACTCAAAACGATCTTGAGGTACCGTGATTGCATGCTGATCGACTATACAGAAGAAGCAATTATACTCGTCCTGTAATAAAGGGAAGTGTCTTAAAGCACCAAGATAATTTCCTAATGTTAAAGATCCACTTGGTTGGATACCGGAAAAAATTGTTTTCATTTTAAATACCTCCTAAATTTGACCAATAAAAAAAGGCCATTCGTCTCCTATGGAATAGGGACGAATGACCGTGGTGCCACCCTAATTATTTCGCAAGATTTATGCGAAATCACTTTCATCCTGTATATGATACAGGGTCTATTTTATCGCTTAGACATGCGTTAAAGCCTACTTTGAGTGATCTCATTTCGGTTTAAATGCTCAAAAGCCCATTCTATATAGGTTCCATACCTGCTTCCAGCAAACACAGGCTCTCTGTTATGAATATCCCATATATACTATCTTTATCATTGCATATTTTTCTTAATTTTTTTCTTATTATATAAGAAGATTATTCCAATTACAAGTAACTCTTACTTAGCTTGAACTGTTTTCTTTTATTATATACAAGTATAACTATAATAGGTGTGCCCAGTACTACTATATTTTCCCGGACTAAAAGTATAAATGGGTTATAAAGTTTGTGAAACAATAAAGAATATGAACCAAATTATCTTAATTCTGCATGAGTGATTATAGGTTACTCATAGGATGTAATATAGTATATCTAGAAAAAACTGCATCAGAAAGAGTGATAAATGGATGAAAAAATAGTAAGTAGATAGGAGAATGGTTATGCGATCTCATGTAAAAAAGGTTGTGGTTATTTTAGCAATGATCTGCGCCCTTTTCCCAGGAAGATCATTTGCCGATGAAGTGATCAAGACAAGTAAACAATTTGAGTTTAGGGAAGTGTCTGTTGACAAAAAAACGTTGCCTGAGAAAATGGTGCGTTTTCAATTTGACTCAGGTTATAGCTTTCAGTATCCTGACGCAGTTAGAGGAATTTATGTTACTGGTCATTCTTTTGGTGGTGGACGATTTGATCAGTTAGTTGGGTTAATGGATAATACTGAGTTAAATGCAATGGTTGTCGATATAAAAGATGATCGGGGCCATTTAACATATATGCCCGAACCAAACTCCCCAAATTACTCTATTGGTCAACCGTATATTAAAAATATTAATGATAAACTAAAAATATTAGAAAAGCATGAAATTTATCCAATTGCCCGAGTAGTAGTATTTAAAGACAGTGTATGGTCAAAAAATCGACCAGATTTATCTTTTACAGAGGACGATCAGGTTTGGAAAAATGGGAGAGGGGAGTCTTTTGTAAACCCATTCTTAAAAGAGGTTTGGGATCATAATGTTAATATAGCGATTGAAGCTGCCAAGCTAGGCTTTCAAGAAATTCAATTTGATTACGTGCGGTTTCCTGAAGGATTTGAGAAAAGAGACCAAGTTTTAGATTATGGGATGGGTGAGTATAAGGACCTCCCCCTTGAAAATGTTCAAAAGAGGGTTCAGGCAGTGACAGACTTTGTTCAATATGCAAAGGAAAAATTGGAGCCTTACCAAGTAAAGGTGTCTGTTGACATTTTTGGGTACACAGCTACTTTACCAGAGGCACCTGGAATCGGCCAAAATTTCACAAAGATTTCTGAACATGTAGATGTTATTTCCTCAATGATTTATCCAAGTCACTGGACCTCTTACTTTGGTATTTCAAAGCCTGACTTAGAACCTTACAGGTTAGTATCAGAATACGCGAAGGTGGAAAAAGAAAAATTGAGCCAACTATCTAATCCTCCGTTATCAAGGCCATGGATTCAGGATTTTACAGCTTCATATCTAGGTGCCGGAAACTATAGAAAATACGGTAAGGCTGAGATAGAGGCACAAATTAAAGCACTCAATGAAAATGGTGTAAACGAATTTCTATTATGGAATGCTGGTAACAGTTACACGTCAAATGTTGATTATACTCCACTAAATTAGGGTAAAGAAAAAGTAAACCGCATAAGTGCAGTTTACTTTTTTCTCTTGCCACCAACTTGATTCCAGCCAGTTTGCGTATGAGCCGATTGGTTAAAACTTTCAGGGTCACCATTTCCACCGGCTAATTTCTCACCAATTCCGTTCGTAAGTACACCAATTATAGCCGTTAGACCTATTACCAAGAGTGCCACTAAGCTAAAGTCAACAATATATTCAATCATGATTATGTACCTCCAATCCATCTCCTTCTATTGTAGACAATGTTTAATGAAATGAAAAGAGGGCAACTTATTTTTAAGCATAGTTGTCCTTTAAGTAGAGAAAAATACACGATTTATATTATCGTTGAATAAGATAACCTATATTCAAGACGAACTATTAATGAAAGATTTTATGGAATAGGGGAGTAGCTAAATGAATTGGTATGAGAAGTTAAATCAATATTTTCCAGTAGAGGAAATGAAATCAAAGGAACACATGGAAATCTTGCTAGAAGAGCAGGGAGATATCTATCATAAAGAAGAGGGACCACATCATGTACTCATGTATGTAGAGCTGGAGGATTTTATCTTTATTGATTACCTATTTGTCTCAAAGGATGCAAGGGGAATGGGTCTTGGACATCAGTTAATAGAACAGTTAAAAGAAAAGAATAAACCAATCATCTTAGAAGTAGAGCCTGTCAATTATGAGGACACAGATACGTCTAAAAGATTGCGTTTTTATAAAAGAGAAGGATTCATACATGCAAACTCAATAGGATATAGAAGAAGGTCGTTAGCAACGAATGAGGTGAATGAATTAGAAATCCTATATTGGTCGCCAAATGATCAGGATGAGGCAACTATATATGAAGGAATGAAAAGCACATATCAACTCATTCACACCTATAAAGATAAAGAGTTGTATGGGGAATCATATCAGGATGTTGATGAAGTTTTAACCTTCAGTGATGATGAGGAAGGAAAAGACATACTGAAGAATGTGTAAAAAGGACCCAAGTGGGTCCTTTTATCTTATAGGAAGACGTGGCGGTTACGCCTTGTGTATTTAATCAACAGCTATATCTCGTTGTTTCCTTCGTTTACTCTTCTGACGGTCAAAAGTTAAGTAGACTACAGGGATAAAGAGCAACGTAATAAAGGTGGCAATACTTAGACCAAATACAATAACAATTGCCATCGGCTGTTGAATTTCAGTACCTTCTCCAAAGCCTAGAGTTAATGGTATAAGACCTAAAATGGTTGTTAAAGTGGTCATAAATATTGGTCTTAACCTGGTTGGTGCCGCACTCAGAATTGCCTCAAACGTAGCCATTCCGTTCTTTTTCTGAAGGTTAATCGTCTCTACTAATACAATGGCATTATTAACGACGATCCCCGCTAAAATTAGCATGCCTACGAGGGACCCAACTCCAAATGGCTGATTGGTTATTAATAATCCAAGAATTACTCCAATGACAGCTAGTGGGACTGCAAACATTATAATAAAAGGATACAAGAATGACTCAAACTGCCCTGCCATTACCATATAAACAAGAACAACTGCAAGAGCAAGTGCCAGAGAAAGTTTGAAGAAGGCATCATTCATCTGCTCGTCTTGTCCACCAAATGAGATTTTATATTGATTTGACGGAAAAATAATATTTTCTTTAAGTGTTTCTTCAATGTCTTTTGTCACATCCCCAAGACTTCGGTTTAATATGGATGCTCTTACGGTTATTTCGCGTATCCGGTCAGTTCGTGTAATTTGACTTGGACCTTGATCTCGAATGACTTCTGCTACGACATGTAGGGGGATCTTCTGACCGGTTGGCGTCGATAGTAATAGCTCGGATAAACTCTCAATGGAAGACGTATACGTGTCCTCCAATGTTAATCGAATATCTAATTCTTCACCATTTCTAGCCAGTCGGCTTGCTACAACACCCTTCGTAGCATTTGTAACGGCTGAGGCAATTTGTGCGCTTCCAATACCATATTGACTAGCAGCCTCTCTGTTAATAATAACTGAGATTTGAGGATTGCCTTCCGTATAATTTGTAGTTGGCTCTCTAACACCTTCAACTTTGGATATGAGATCAACCGTATCATTTGCTAACTCCTGCAACACATCGATATTTGGACCTGATATCGTAAGAGATACCGGATCATCTGAAAAACCTCCATCACTGGCTTCTACTGAGACCTTTGCATAAGGTAAATCAGAAACCCTTGTACGAATCTGTTCGGCTATCTCCTGGTCAGAATAGTTTCTTTCATTTTTGGGCACTAGAAGGATATTATAATTTGCTTGATTTGTTCTTGTACCTGCTACAACAGAGAAATTATTTCCACCACCTACTGTGACAAAGGTAAGATCTATTTCCTCAATATCCTCTAATAATTGGTCAATTCTTTCTGTTACCTCATAAGTAGCATCTAATGAACGGCCCTCGGGTAGTTTAACGGTCATATTAATATAACTTTGATCTTGTGCGGGCAGGTATTCAGTTCCAATAAAAGGGGTACCGGCCAAAGAAATAATGACACATGACAAAGTGATGATGATTGTTTTTTTAGGATGATGGAGGGTACGTTCTAGTAACCGTTTATATTGTGTAGCTAATACACTGAATCTCCCTACTTGTTCTTCGTTAGTAGATTTTATCTTCAAAAATAGAGAAGAGAATAATGGTACGATAATAAGTGCAGTAAACAAGGATGCAAATAATGAGAATGACACCACAATGGCGAGTGGTTTAAATAATTGAGCAGCCAATCCTTCAACAAAGATAATCGGTAAAAATACAATAATGGTTGTAAGAGTGGACGCTATAATGGCTGGTCCAACTTCCATCGTTCCTTGGATAGCTGCATCTTTCATCGATTGACCGGTTTGTCTCAGTCTATAGATATTCTCTAATATGACGATTGCATTATCAACCATCATCCCTATACCTAGTGCTAGCCCACCCATTGTGATTAAGTTCAATGTATATCCACTGAAATACATGAAAATAAAAGTCGTGACAATGGAAATAGGAATACTAAAACCGATTATTAATGTACTTCTCCAGTTTCGCAGAAATACATACAAGATTATGGCAGCTAGAATACTACCAATAATCATGTTTGAAGTAACCGCTGAAATGGACTGGTTAATAAATTTACTTTGATCAAAAACAGTCTGAATCTCGATACCTTCAGGTAGCTGATTTTTTATTTCATCTATTCGCTTATGAATTTCCTCCGCTACTGACACAGTGTTTGTACCGGATTGCTTGAGAATAGAAATTCCTACACTTGGCTCCCCGTTTAAAAAGCTAAGCTGAGTCGAAGGTTTAAACGATTCTTCAACTTTTACTAATTGCTGTAAGGGGAGAATTCCATTACTAGTTGGAATGGGAAGTGACTCAATATCAGATACTGATTGAAACTGTCCTGTAACTCTAATCGGTAGCTGTTGACTTTGATCTGTAATGGATCCTGCTGGTAAGTTTAGATTTTCTGAGCCGATAAGTTGTTGAAGCTGTTCGATTGTTACATTATACGTTGCAAGCTCTTTCGGATCGACGATTAATCTAACTTCATTCTCCACTCCACCTTCAATGGATACAGAAGCTACTCCCCCAATGGAATCAAGCAGTGGCTTAATCTCATCTTCAGCGAGTTGTTTTGCTTTTACTAATTCATTACTTACATCTTTAACAGCTAACTGTATAATAGGTAAATCACTAGGATCAAATCTAACAACCCTAGGTGCTTCCACACCCGCAGGTAAAAATTCACGTACGGCATCTATTTTTTCCCGCATATCTAGAGCGGCAAAATCCATGTTAGTACCCCAATTAAAGGAAACTACAACCAATACCCCTCCATTTTGAGAGAAGGAAGAGATTGTCTCAACATTTGGGATTGTTCCCATGGCATTTTCTAGTGGCTCTGCTAAAAGGTTTTCAATCTCCTCTGGTCCTGCTCCATCGTATGTAGCGGTAACGGCAGCAACTGGAAAAGTTAACTCGGGGAATAAATCAATGGTCATATTCTTTACGCTAACGACCCCTAATATAAGGAGAAGCAATACGACCATAGACATCGCTATTGGTCTAAGTACGGCTAGTTTTGAAAGGTTCATGCTTTCAACTCTCTTTTAGTTTGATACATAAATGTCATCCCCATCTTTCAATCTTTCTTTTCCTTCCGTAATAACTTGCTCGTCTAAATTCAGTCCAGAGACAACTTGAATAAATTCTCCGTCACGTATACCCGTTTCAATTGATTTTTTTACAGCAGTTCCCTCTACAGCAATATAGACAAAGGGGCTATTATCTTCATATAATACAGCTTCAATAGGTATCACTAATGCTTGTTCTACTTCATCTATTTTTATAGTGGCAGTAGCTTTCATTCCACCTTTAATTTTATTGTCGGTATTGGCAACTGGAATCGTTACCGTAAACATATTTGTTTCTGGATTCACAGAAGGGGAAATGGTTTCTACTTTTCCTATATAAGGCTCTTCAATACCTGTGAAAGTTAAGCTAACTTCGGTTCCAGGGCTGATTCTTACAACCTCAAAACTATTTACCTGAAAGGTCGCATCAATTTCGGTTAACTCAATGATGGTCACAAGTGGTAAAGTTGGAGTAGCCAGTCCCTTCTCAACGACATTCATAGAAGCTACAATTCCGTTTATTGGAGATTTTATTTCTGCCGCAGCTACTAGTTCTTTTGCCTGATCAACAGCTTGCTTTGCTTGTGAAAGTTGTGCTTCAAGCTCAGTAATGGTCGCTTGAGAAACAGGTTGAAGCTGGCTCGTTGCGTTAGCTAGCTGAGCTTGTTTAATAGAGACCTCTAAGGATTGTTTGAGTACATCTTCAGTTGAAACCTCACCCTCTTGAATCTGAGTAATAAGTTCAGTCGTCCTTGTTAAAATTTCCTCAATTTCTTTTTGTAACTGATCTAATTCTACTAGTTGATCTTCAGAAGGTATTGCTTGTTTGGCAGTATTTAGAGCAGATTGAAGCTTTACAACTGTGTCTTGAGCCTGACTAAGCTGCTTTAAAGCTGCTTCAGGGTCTAATGAAATAAGGACATCATTTTCATTGACGACATCACCGATCTTTACATGAACCTTTTGAACATTGAGGGGCTGTGCCGTAAAAAGTGGGACTTGAACATGAGGAACAGCCAGTCCGTTTAACTGAATGGAGTTTGATATTGCTTTCGTTAATGCTGGTTCAACTTTAACAGGGAGTTGCTCACTTGCTGTATCCTGTTTGGTAATCTCTTTTGTCGTGCAACCACTTAATAGAAACAGTGAAAAAATAATCAACATATAAATAGAAGTTCTCAATGTTTTCACCTCTTGTAATAGCATGTCTAAAGATAAAATTATCATGTATATGTAAGAATTAACAAAGAATAAGCTGCGAGTTTTAGAAATTAGAGAAAAAATGTGTCCATTTTATGTTTATAGAAAATTTTTTCGGGAAAAGAAGAGGAAAGATGAAACCTTTTACATACTAAACTCGTACAAATAGTATATATGCTTTTTGTCAGGTAGGTAGGTGAAAAAGTCACTAAAAAGTCAAAATAAGTCAAGAAGTTTCTATATATTTATTATACAAATTAGTTTATAATAAATATAAATATTTCTATTTTGTACTTATTCTAAAATAAGTATGAAAATCATTATCAGTAAGAGGCGTATGCATACCGATTGCCCATGTTTTCTTGGAGCGACGCGAAGCTACGGCTGGATCATAAAAACTAAACCTTATTATATAAAGGAGTGAAGTATTAATGGTTACATTATATACATCACCAAGTTGTACATCTTGTCGAAAGGCAAAATCTTGGTTAGAGGAGCATGATATTCCATATGTAGAGCGTAATATTATGTCTGAACCTCTATCATTAAAAGAAATTAAAGAAATTCTACGTATGACAGAAGATGGGACAGATGAGATTATTTCAACAAGATCTAAAACGTTCCAAAAACTAAATGTTAATGTTGAATCGCTACCATTGCAAGATCTATATTCGCTCATTCAAGAAAATCCAGGACTATTAAGAAGACCTATTATTATTGATGAGAAGCGTCTTCAGGTTGGATACAATGAAGATGAAATTAGAAGATTCCTACCTCGTAAGGTTCGTACTTTCCAACTTAGAGAGGCACAGCGTTTAGTTAATTAATAACTCTTTGACATAAAGAAAAACTTCTACACCGTGTAGAAGTTTTTCTTTTAAACTATTTCTTTCTCTTATTTACGATATACCCTACAAGAAGTAAGAGAACAACTGTGAAGATGGGAATTAAGATTCGTAGAGTCTCATTTTGATTAAAAAATGGTTGAAGTCTATCCTCATGAACTAGCATATTACCAGCTGTATAAGCTAAAATTCCTCCACCAACATAGACAAGTGAAGCAAACCGCTCCATTAGGTATAAAATCAACTTACTTCCCCAAATAATGATAGGGACGGATACGAATAATCCTATCATGACAAGATAGATATTTCCGTGTGCCGCTCCGGCTACAGCAATGACATTGTCAAAGCCCATTACTATATCAGCGAAAACAATTGTTTTGACTGCAGCACCAAGTGTTGCACCAGCATGTATATCAGCGGTGTCATCACCATCGTCTACTAAGAGTTTATAAGCAATATAGAGTAATAGAATACCACCAATGAATTGTAGGAATGGAATCTGCAGTAAATAAACAGCTAATATAGTTAATACAATTCTTATTACAATTGCGAGACCTGTGCCTAGGAATATGGCTTTGTTTCGCTTTGATTCAGGGAGATTCCTACTTGCTAATGCAATGACAATAGCGTTATCTCCGCCTAAGACTATATCAATACCGATGATTAATAGTAAAGCTGTCCAAAACTCTAATTCCATAACAAACACCCTAACCGTTAAATTGATTGACTTACTCAATATAAGCATATTTAAAGTACCTGTCAAGAAAAAGTGGACCTGCTTCACTAGTGAGATTTATAGATTAACAGCATCTTTAACCATGTAATAGGCATACGTTTGTTTTTAAAAGATTAGGTGTTTTTATTTCCCTATTTTTGCGTTTTATCATAAAATAGAACAAAAGGCGCAAGTTCTCCATTTAGTCTCAGACATAGAAGATCACACAATATTTTTGCTAGGTGAAGGAACTTGTTGACTAAGCTCTACCCATACTTTTACTAATAGCTCTCAGTCGATATTAACAAATAAATGTGATACGATTGATATATAAGTAAAATGGGCACATTGTATAATAGAGCTTCCGCTTTGGGGGTAGTATGTCCCTTCAAAAATAGGTGAAGAAGGGAGAGGTGAAAATGGAAATCGAACGTATTAATGAACACACAGTAAAGTTTTATATAACATATGGTGATATTGAAGAACGAGGATTCGATCGTGAAGAGATTTGGTATAACCGAGAAAGAAGTGAAGAACTTTTCTGGGAAATGATGGATGAAGTTCATCATCAAGAAGAGTTTGCTGTTGAAGGACCACTTTGGATTCAAGTACAGGCAATGGAAAAAGGTATTGAAGTTGTCGTAACGAAAGCACAAATTTCAAAGGATGGACAGAAGTTTGAACTATCTCTAGGAGAAGACAAGAATCTGGACCTTCCTGTCGATGATAAAATTGAATCTTTGTTGGACCAGCATTTCCAAACAAAAGACAAGGATACATCGGAATTGGATACAGAGCTAGAATCTGACTCTCTACAATTTATGGTACGATTCCGAGATTTTGAGGATGTCATCTCTTTAAGTCATAGAATTAATTTGGACGATGTACAAAATAGTTTATTTGTATTTGAGAATTCCTATTACCTCTATATTGAATTTAATGAAAATATAGAGGAAGAAAGTCTAGATAATATCTTAAGTCTTGTCCTCGAATATGGACACGAAAGCCAATTAACCATTCACCGAATGGAAGAGTATGGAAAGAAAATTGTTGATACAGAAGCATTAGCTGTTATTAATAAACATTTTTCATTAAAATCTTAACCGATTCCTGATAAGGAGTCGGTTTTTTAAGCAAAGGCTCTTTTCGTATAGATTGTTGCTTACGTAAAAATCCCTAAAGCCGGATTTTTACTCGGTAGTACAGTGTTCAATGCTTTAAATAGAGACAGTTGCTCTTTTCTAACAATTATTACTCTGGTTTAATAGTATTAGAAGAGAAATTTATTTGAAAATTAGTATGAAAAGCAACAAAGACTTAGAAAAGAGCCTAAACAAATCAGTCGTTTAACTATTTCTTTAGAAGGCTGGGGAAACCTTACCTGAAGAAAAGAGGTCTAATTATGAAACAAACGATTCAAGTACTGCTTTTCATCCTGTTTGTTTTATTTTCTCTTTATTCTATACAGACATATACGGGGCAACAATTAATCGGTGCCATCAGTGTAATCTTCAGTTTGCTTGCTGTTTTAACGGGTTTTGTCATCTTCCTTGAAAACCGGAATCCAACCAAAACGATTACATGGCTGATTGTGTTAGGAATCTTTCCAATTGTAGGATTTATTTTTTATATACTTTTTGGACGAAACTTTAGGAAGAAAAAGACCTTTCAAGAGAAAGCTGAAATTGATGAGGAAACTTTTCCCGGAAGAGAAGGTAGTAAATATGATGATAATCGTAACTTATTTAACGGTCATCAACAAAGGCTTTTGACGCTTGCGCAAAGACTAGGTAGAAATCCGATATCGACTAGAACCCATTCAGAGGTTCTAACGAACGGGGAAGAAACCTTTAGTAAGATCATAATGGAGTTAAAACGAGCGAAACGATTTATCCACCTTGAATATTATATCGTTCGAGATGATGAAATTGGCAATCAAATAAAGGATTTGTTAATAGAGAAGGCTAAACAAGGGGTAGAGGTCAGATTTCTTTATGATTCAGTAGGCAGCTGGAGGTTATCTAAAACCTACATTCAGTCTTTAAAAGACTCAGGAGTCCAAATTATCCCTTTCTCACCTGTTAAGCTTCCTTTCCTAAACCATAAGGTGAATTTTCGAAATCACCGAAAGATTATCGTGGTTGATGGAGAGCGAGGTTTTGTCGGCGGACTTAATATAGGTGATGAATATCTGGGTAAAGATGATTATTTTGGTTTTTGGCGAGATACTCATTTATATCTTGAAGGGGAGGGTGTGAAGAGCTTACAGGTTATCTTTCTTCAAGACTGGTACTACATGACAAATGAAGCTCTATTATCTCGAGCCTACTTATCACCAACCTACGTAGAATCACCCAATAACGGAGCAGTTCAATTAGTCGCAGGAGGGCCAGACAATGAGTGGGAGGTTATTAAAAATCTATTCTTTGAAATGATCTCTTCCGCTAGAAAATCTATTTGTATAGCTACGCCTTATTTAATTCCTGATGTAGATATCTTATCGGCTTTGAAAATTGCTTCGCTTAGTGGCATTGATGTGAAAATCATCGTTCCAAGCCGCCCAGATAAAAGAATTGTCTTCTATGCATCGAGATCTTACTTTCCAGAGTTGATGGAAGCGGGTGTCCAAGTATATGAGTACCAAAAAGGGTTTATGCACAGTAAATATATTATAATAGATCAAGAAGTAGCTTCTATTGGGACGTCTAATATGGATATGAGAAGCTTTCATCTAAATTTTGAAGTTAATGCTTTCTTGTATGAATCCAACAGTATTAAAGGATTAGTCAATGCTTTTGAAAAAGATATTGAGCAATCTAATGCCATTAACCCTAACCTATTCAACGAGCGCTCGATTTTTATAAGAGTACTTGAATCTTTATCACGATTGCTTTCTCCTTTATTGTAGGCTGTATTCTAACAACTTTGTTGATTAGAGTACAGCTTTTATTTTTTTGTAAAAGAGCCATATCATGAAGGAATCTTAGAAGAAGAATCGAAATTAAAAGGGAATCTAAAAAAAGGAGATGAGTAAGTGCTAGTTGCTCAAAATCATAATGGTCAATTAATCTCAATTACCAAGGATTGGACCAAGGAGTCATTATTCAACTTGAGAAATCAGGAAGAATTTCACTGTCCCGGTTGTAAAGAGCCCGTAATGCTCCGAGTTGGTGATCAAAGAATTCCTCATTTTGCCCACGTAAGATCCTCTCAATGTCATTCCTTCTCAGAACCAGAATCAAGCTATCATTTAAGCGGTAAGCTTCAACTGTATGAATGGTTACAAAATCAATCACTTTATCCTGTTCTAGAGCCTTATATTCATTACATTAAACAGCGCCCCGATTTATATCTCTCTATAAAATCAGCTTCATATGCTATAGAATATCAGTGTTCAACCATTTCTTTTAAGCAATTTAAGGAGAGAACAGAGGGATATGTAAGTAAACAAATCAAGCCGCTTTGGATTCTAGGAGGGAAGAGACTAAAGCGTTATGGTCCCGGAGAGTTTTCGCTTTCAGCGTTTGATTGGATGTTCGTGCAATTAGGGAGTAACCATAAACCTTATCTATTATCTTATTGTTCAGAAATAAGAAAGTTTTTATTTCTCCATCATATTATTCCACTTTCTTCTACTAAAGCGTTAGGGGATCTAGATATAATTTGTCCCGCTGACCTCACATTTCGAAATCTCGTTTCCCATCATAAAGATCCGAACTCATCCATACAGCAATGGATAGATATTAAGAAAAACTGGAGATTACACTGTACGAGGTACCCGTCTCAAAGTATGAAGAAACTATTACACTTCTTATATCAGAAACAAGTTTATCCATCTTTACTTCCTTCTGAAATTGGCATCCCCATTCGATCCATGTATTGGATTCAAACTTCTCCATTTGTTTGGCAATCTTGGATCCTACTAGAATTTATCGAACAACGTCCAATCGGAGACGTGTTTACTTTTCAATCATTATATGAATATTTTAATCTTAAAAGGAAAACAGAGCCATTATTTATTCGTGACTTGCCTCTAATCACGACAAGTCATTATTCGTTTGCACTTATGGAGTATCTACAATCTTTAGTTCAAGTGGGTCTTTTAGAACGTGTCAATACGAAGACCTTTAAAAGAATAACAAGGTGCCAATATCCTAAAAATATAGAAGAAGCGCTTGAATTTGATGAAAGACTCTTTACCAAGCATAAAAAGCTGTTAATGTAGGTAAACGCCTAATTATTTATGAATTTGTTGTGAGGAATCAGATTTTTATTAGAAAGATGTTGGGAGCTAAGTGTCTTACCAAATAGTAAACCCGAACTATTAGGCGAAATATTAAAGTATCATTCATCTAGTAGTTCGGGTCTATTTTTATTTCTATTATAAAACTGTTGTTCTTTTCACAAAATATTTTTAAGTATTATGTAGTGGAATGAAGCGAAAGACACTCGACTCCTGCGGGAAATAGAGAAAAGGCTGAGACCCCGCAGGCGTAGCCGAGGAGTGGGGTTTTTCACGCTAGTGAAAATACCCTTCTTATCTCCCCGCGGAAAGCGAGGGTCTGCAGCGCAATGAAACGCACTTATTATTCCCGATAAACTAATTAATAAATTACAAAAATAGATAATTATTTGTATGTCAAAATGAATTAATCTCTTGCTAAACCCTATTCTATATTTGTTCTGTTAATAATAATGGTCCTTTTTTTGTTATGGCTATTGTGTGCTCATATTGTGCCGATAAGGAGCCATCTACTGTACGTGCAGTCCAACCATTGGAATCCATTTTAGAATGCCACTCTCCAATGTTCACCATCGGTTCAATCGTAATGACCATTCCTTCTTTTAAACGAAGCCCCTTATGAGGTAAGCCAAAATGAGGCACTTGCGGGTCTTCATGTATAGTAGGTCCAATACCGTGGCCTATAAAGTCTCTTACGACAGAGAATCCTTCTGCCTCAACATATGTTTGAATGGCATGCCCGATATCTCCAATCCTATTACCTGCTACAGCTTTCTCTATTCCTCGATAAAGAGCTTCCTTTGTTACATCAAGCAACTTCTGCGTTTTTTCAGGTATATTGCCAACTGCATAAGACCAGGCTGAATCTGCCAACCCACCGTTTAAATTTACGACCATATCAATCGTGACAATATCGCCATCTTTTAGCGGTTCTTTCCTAGGAAAACCGTGGCAAATTTCATCGTTGATGGATGCACATGTTGCATACTCATAGCCACGAAAGCCTTTTTGTTCTGGTGTAGCTCCGTGTTCGGCAAGAAATTTTTCTACAAAGGCATCAATTTCAGCTGTCGTAATGCCAGGCTTAATCATCTTTGCAATTTCTTTATGACAAGCAGCTAAGAGCTTACCAGCTTTGTGCATTAGTTCAATTTCTCTCTCTGTTTTTATTGTAATCATATCAATCACTTCCTTTTTCTATGTGTAGAGGTATATGTGTAAATCTAACATCTTTTTATTATACATTGGAAGGAGTGGATATAAAAAATATATTCGTAAAAACTAGATAATGTGTAAAAAAAGAGGGAATATACATGTTAGAATCGAATAGTTATGAGAGATAGCGGGATATTCGTTGTCTTTGAAAAGTATTTTTTCAATGTATTAGGAGGGATAACAATGGCAGAACAAACAGCAACTAAAACATTGCCAGCAAGAAGTGAGATTCCACATCAGGATACCTGGAGATTAGAAGATATCTTTACGACAGACGAACAATGGGAAGCTGAATTTAATGCGGTTAAAGCAATGATTCCTAAGGTAAGTGAATTTGAAGGGAAGCTCGGAGATTCAGCAGATACATTATTAGCATTACTTACATATCAGGATGAATTATTAATGAGAATGGGTAAACTTTATACCTATGCACATATGAGATATGACCAAGATACAACAAATTCGCACTACCAAGGCTTAGATGATCGCGCGAAAAACTTATATACTCAAATTTCAAGTGCTCTTTCTTATGTCGTACCAGAAATTTTAGCGTTAGATGAAGAGAAGGTTAAGTCATTTATAGCTGAAAAGGATGAGTTACAAGTATATGCCCATGCAATTGAGGATATTACGAGGACTCGCCCTCATGTATTAAGTGCTAAAGAAGAAGCTTTATTAGCTAAAACAGCTGATGTGACAAGTTCACCAGCTACCACGTTCGGAATGCTGAATAATGCTGACTTAAAATTCCCAACCATTAAGGATGAAAACGGGGAAGAAGTTGAAATTACTCACGGACGTTATATTCGCTTTCTAGAAAGCACGGATGTACGTGTTAGAGAAGAAGCGTTTAAAGCAGTGTATGAGACTTATGGAAAGTATAAAAACACATTCTCAAGTACGCTGGCTGGAGTCGTAAAGAAGGATAATTTTTATGCTAGTGTAAGAAATTATAAGTCAGCTCGAGAGTCTGCTTTAAGTAGTAATAACATTCCTGAGCAAGTGTATGAGAATCTTGTAGACACCGTAAACGACCATTTACATTTATTACATCGTTACGTGTCGCTACGCAAAAAAGTGCTAGGATTAAAAGAGATTCATATGTATGACCTGTTTACTCCTCTTGTGAAGGATGTAAAGATGGAAGTTACGTATGACGAAGCAAAGGATCTTGTATTAAAAGGCCTAACTCCTCTTGGAGAAGAATATCAGGATATCTTAAAAGAAGCTTATCAAAACAGATGGGTCGACGTTCAGGAAAATAAAGGGAAACGTAGTGGTGCATACTCTTCTGGAGCATATGGAACAAATCCATATATCCTAATGAACTGGCAAGACAATGTGAATAATTTATTCACTCTTGCTCATGAGTTTGGGCATTCTGTACACAGCTACTACACAAGAAAAACACAACCATACGTTTATGGAAACTACTCTATTTTCGTAGCGGAGGTTGCATCGACGTGTAATGAAAATCTTCTAAATGATTATTTATTAAAAACAATTGATGATGATCAGAAACGTTTATACTTATTAAACCATTACCTTGAAGGCTTCCGTGGAACGGTCTTCCGTCAAACGATGTTTGCTGAGTTTGAACATCAAATTCATGTAAAGGCTCAACAAGGAGAAGCTTTAACAGCAGATCTACTCACTAGCATGTACTATGAGCTAAACAAAAAGTACTTCGGTGATGAGATCGTAATTGATGAAGAAATTGGTCTAGAGTGGTCTAGAATACCTCATTTCTACTACAATTACTATGTATTCCAATATGCGACAGGATTCAGTGCTGCAACAGCATTATCAAAACAAATTCTAGAAGAAGGTCAACCAGCTGTAGACCGGTACCTAGACTTCTTAAAAGCAGGAAGTTCTGATTATCCGATTGAAGTCCTTAAAAAGGCTGGCGTTGATATGACGTCTTCTGAGCCAATTAAACAGGCTCTTCAAGTATTTGAAGAGAAGCTAACAGAAATGGAACAATTATTAGAACAAAAATAAATAGCAAAAGGCCGATTTTTCTAAAGAGAAATCGGCCTTTTATTTTGGTAAGGAAATTATAAAATGATCATTTGCGGATAACTTGGGTCAGTGCATTTCAATCCAGCTCCAGCGCCCAGCCCTTCGAAAGAAAAAGAACAACACTTTTTCCTCGGTCAAAGGAACATTTGCTATGCCTGAGGCTAACCGGGGCAAATGCGCCTTTTGTTCATATTCTCGCCTTCTTTTCAAAGAAGTCTTTTAACCCTTCGCCAAATAAATTAATGGCAAAAATGGTATAAGCTATAAATACGGAAGCCCAGAACGGGATCCAAATAGCTCTACGTATATCTTCAAGAACATCTTTTAAGAAAATGGGCCAGTTGTTCGAGTTATTCATCCAAATCCATTGTCCAGTTTCATCTTGAAAGATTACTTGAGTAAGGAATACAGAGGCAAAGCCTAATTGGGCAAGTAATAGTAAGTTCCTGCCTAAATCAAGAATTAGATGAACAATAACTTGATTTCGTGCGGGCTGTAAATAATAACGAAAAAATAAATAAATAGGCTTTGCTCCTGATGAGATTCCTGATGCTATATATTGCTTTGTTTTGATTTGCTCGAACATAACTCGATATAGTTCTGCCACTCTACCTACATCGATAAAGGCAATTAAAAAAATCATCATCCATAAACGATTGAGAGAATACAAGATAAAGGGTAATAAAGAAAGTATTAGTATCACCATAAAGGTTGGTACATAAGAAAATAAACGGTTCCATGACATTACTAAACTTTTAGCAAATCTGTTATGGATCGCCATATATCCTAAAGGTAAAGCCAATGTGTATCGGATAAGGGAGATACACAATATGAATAATAAGGTTTCTTTAGCGCCATTTATTAACACACTTAACAAATCTCTTCCTTTAGCATCTGTGCCCAATAAATAATCTTCAGAAGGTGGATAAGGGGGAGGTACTGGTTTACGATTTTCATCTAATATATACATTTTTCCCTCGAGATCATTACTCACAAACGGAAGATAGGGTCCGATAAACGTGATCAACAGTAAAAGGGCTAAGGCAATGCTACCAACTAAAAATAATGGACTTATACGAAATACATTCATAGTGAGGCTCCTCTTGGTTTTTGAACAACACGGGATTCTTGATCTCGCGACCGATTGGTTAACCAAGTAGAATGCCGTTCTATTTTCCAGATGAATAATATGATTTTATTGAACCATACAGCAACATACATTATAAGTAAAAACACGAGTAAATACCCTATCGTTAAATTAAATTCCCGGTTAAGTATCGCGTTCATTAATTGGTACCCCGCTCCGTTATACGCGGATAGTAGTTCAATAATAGGAAGACTAGATAAAAAGAAGAGAAACACGGTTTGACCATGAGCCATGAAAGTTTGTATACAATTTTTAATGATATGCCTATTTAAGACCCAATAGGGATGTAGCCCCTTAGATTTTGCTGTTAATACATAATCATTTTTTTCAGCCTGTTTCAGCTCAGTATATACAATCTTGGATAAATAGAACACAGGGAAAATTAGCAAAGCAAATAAAGGTAAAAAGATGTTGAACCAATTCTCGTGTCCATACAAATCCAGTCGTATAAAACCTGATCTGGCAAGAAGTAAAAACGAATATTGAAGTAAGATAAAGATAAAGAAATCAGGTAAGGATGTAAAAAGGATATTAGATACTCTACCGATTAAAGTTTGGGACATTCTTGAAAATTTATAATCTAGTAATCCCTTAATAAAACCAAACAGTAAACTTAAAACGTACCCTAATATAATAAGTAGTAGACTCCTTCCAACGTAACGCTGAATATGTTCAGAAACGGTAATTCCAATTTTAGTAGTACCCAGACCATTGCCGGATAACAAGTTAAGGCATGTATCTTTAACTTCGTTCCAATAGATAGTCCACTTATAGTCAAATGTTAATTGATAATCCTCTAAAACTTCTTCTGTCCCAGTAGGTATGAGTGTAATAGAAATTAATAGAAACGCTATGACTATAAACATCACGATTTGCTTTACCAAACTGATTACTACATTCATCTTCATCCTCCTCAACTACTAATATAATGCTGACTAAGGTAAGATTGTTGCAACATTGAGTTAAATGTAAATACTTTCCATATGTATTCTAAGTTATATTGGTTGGGAAGTAAAACAATATTTCAACAAAATTGATAAGGACATGCTTTCTAGAATACTGCTCTAACTCAGATATGAATGTGATAATGAGGTTTTGGAAACTCTATATTTTGATAAGGGGGACATTGCTATGATTGAGAGAACGATTATTAGAGTAGGTATAATATTTGGAATCCTTGCGTTTCCTACGTTATTCAAAAGACCGTCGAATAAACTCTGGGTTTCATTGTTTATAATTAATGGAATCTTTAATCACGTATTAGACAGAATATTGATTACTACAAAAAAATTGAAATATCCAAAACGATTCTTACCTAGAATCTTTAAAGTAAATGTAGTGTATGATTATTTAGTTTGTCCTTATTTATCTGTGTGGTTTGCGCAACAAACATATCATGATAAACTTCCTAAAATATTAATGAAAGCATTTTTTTTTACCATACCACAAGCTTCATATGAAATTTGGCTTGAACGGAAAACTGATACAATGAAGTTCTCAAGAAGCTGGGAGTGGTACTATTCAATATTTCTCGTATTTATCGTCAAATTAATTTCTAGAGGCGTACTTTCTATTTTAAAATTATTCATGAGTATGATAATTCAGAGAAGCTCTATACATGATAAAAACACCTAAGGGATTAGGGTGTTTTGTTTCATTTACTTATGTAAGAAAAATCTAATATAGAGATGACCTATATTAGATTTATTGCCACCTTTACACTTGCTTCATAATACATTCTTCACGACTACCTTTCAAAATCCACTTTTAAGCAGTTAAAGACATCACTACTTATAAATAATAGTTCCACCTTCTATTTTTGTTACAGCAGCACGGGTGTTACCCCGTTACCAATTAGATTTATAATGGGACAAGCAGTAGGTATTGCAGACATGATTATGAAGCATATGATAGATTATAAGGTAAGAATTAAATTAAATATTAAATTATAGAACATAATCAGATTGAGAGGTGGAGAAGGATGAATACAAGAATAACTGAAATGCTATCAATACGTTACCCAATTATACAAGCACCCATGGCTGGTGGCGTGACGACAACTGAATTGTTAACGGCCGCTGCAGAAGCAGGAGTACTCGGTATGATTGGGGCAGGGTATATGAGTCCAGTTCAGTTAAAAACCCAAATCCAAGGGATAAAGAAAATAACTTCAAGACCTTTTGGCGTAAATTTATTTGTACCAGTAAATTATCTCATAGATCAAAAGACAATAAAGACTTCACAAGAATTATTGGCTCCCGTCCGTGCTGCACTAAATTTGCCGGAACTTCTTGAGCTACCTACTTTTCCAGATTTACATAAAACTTTTCAAGAGCAAGTAAAGATTGTTATAGATGAAAACATTCCTGTTTGCTCCTTCACGTTTGGGTTACCTTCTGAAGAAACCATTCATGAATTAAAAAAGCATGGTATAAAGTTAGTGGGAACAGCAACAAATGTAAAGGAAGCTATATCTTGTGAACAGGCCGGAATGGATCTGATTGTGTTACAAGGAAGTGAGGCAGGTGGTCATAGGGGAACCTTTAATGATGAAGATTACGAAGATAGTTTAATCGGACTTATGTCTCTTATTCCACAAGTAAAGAAGCAAGTCCAACTACCTGTTATAGCTGCAGGGGGTATTATGGATGGGAGAGGATTAGTTACTGCTCTTCATTTAGGTGCAGAGGCGGTTCAAATGGGAACAGCTTTCTTAACAACTAAGGAAAGTGGGGCTCATCCGAAGCATAAGGAAGCAATCCTCCAAGCGGCAGAGGATGAGACCGTCATCACAAGAGCCTTTTCAGGAAAACCGGCAAGAGGAATTAAAAACCACTTTATAGAGCAGCTTCGTCTAAATGAACAGACACTCCCGGTTTTCCCTGTACAAAACTCATTAACGCAAGACATTCGAAAAGCGGCAGCAACAAACAATAATCCAGACTATATGTCACTTTGGTCGGGTCAATGTCCTCAACTGGCACGAGATCTTACCGTTCAAGAACTAGTAGTAGAAACAATAAAACAAGCTGAATTATTGTATGATAAGAAACACTAATTACGATGAAAGCCTCTAAATCGCCTGCGGTTATTATAACTATAGACTATCAATAATAGTACGATGAATAATAGAGGGGTCGTAAGTAATAAAGGCATTAGGTTTAACATGCCAAGTAGCTGAATGTAAAAAGCAAACATAAACGCTAAAATGGCAATGATTGTTTTAAGACTCATAGCTTTCCCTCCTTTATAGAAGTCGTCCTGTTTTATAATCTTATGCAAGTTCGAACCATCTTATGGTTGAAAAAGGCTGTTTTCGTAAAAATTGTTGCTTTCGTAAAAATCTCAGGTAGCCGGATTTTTACTAGGTAGTACAACGTCCAGTCCTTTAAATAGAGAGTTGCTCATTTCTAACAATTATTACTTCGTTTTTTCGTACAAAATAGGATGGATATTTAGAATTATTAGCTTGAAAATCAACAAAGTTTTAGAAAAGAGCCTTGAAAAAAAGACTAATAAAAAAGATTTGGTTAGAAACCAAATCTTTTTTATATAGTGATAATTGGACCGTATTATCAATACTTACTCAATATACCTCCAAAATGTTCCGTACTTGACTGGTACTAACTCTACTTTTTGTTTGAGAAGTAGCTTTTTCATTTCTATTTCTACTTCATGCACTTCCATGTTATAGACTACAGCTATCTCTTTGGTGGCAACAAACTTAAAATACTGTAAAAACTCTTCTAATGGAGGCGGAGTAGCAGGCGCCAATTCTTCTTGCAGAAGGTCTTGAATGATACGAACGTACACCTCATAAGCATATAGTCCTGTTACCTTCATTCCTTCTTCTTCAATATTTTCGTTAAAGAATACTAAGGTCGGAATTTTGTCTACTTCCATTTCAGAAGTAATTTTCAAGTCGCATTGGAAAGCTTTTGCCGCACTTTCAGAATGCAGGTCTTTTACGAACTCATTCGTCTCAAGACCTACTTCATCAGCGCAATCAATAAGGACATCCTCTTCTGATATATTTTGTTTTTGTAAGAATAGAAGCTCCTGTAGCTTTCGTAAATATTTCAGGCCAATTTTTCTACCTTGAAGTTCAGCTGCTTTTATGGCGATTGAAGCTGTAAAGGGGGTTGCTATTGGATTTTCAAACCATATGTCACCGTCACATGACATCCCAGATCGACTTGCCGTTCGTTCCCATACAGTAGCAATATTACCATTTAATGTAGCCTTTCTTAGGTTTAATGTAGCGAGACGGCCACTTAAAACATGCCTAATTGAAAAATATTTTCCGTATTCTATTTGCAATTTCTTTAGAATCGGCTCCAATGCCCAGCATTCCGGACATAAAGGATCAATGAATACATAAATCTCAAGCGGTTTTTTTCCACATTCATAAGAAGCGGAGGGATCTATCTGATCAATCATCGTGGTTCCCCCTTGTCTTCCGGAGTATTAATCATATGCTGTGCAGTTAGCACTAAGCGGTGATAAAACCCATCACGAAGATCTCCTTCTAATCCAATCTCATCCATAGCTTCGTCCATACAGGTTAACCATGCTTTGGCTCGACTAGGTGTAATTTCAAAAGGCAAATGACGGGCCCTCAGCATGGGATGGCCATGTTCCTCCGTATAAAGGCTTGGGCCTCCTAAATATTGAGTCAAGAACTGTTTCTGTTTGCGGGCCGTCTCCGTTAAATCGTTAGGGAATATTGGTTGTAGCTCAGGATGACTTCCTACTCTATTGTAAAAGGCATCTACTAAACGAGAGATTACCTCCTCTCCACCAATTGCCTGGAAGGGGGTATTAGCGTACTCTTGCTCTGTCATATAAATAAAACTCCTTTTCATTATAGGAAGGTTCAAGTTGTATTGTATGAATATATAGATATAACTTCTCTCTAAAGTTAAAGAAATATGTTTACTACTTATTTTATCAATCTGGGAAGTGGACATCAAATAAAGTGCTTGAGAGTTTATGGAAATAAGGGAGTTATAAAGAAAGAAGCTATCCAGGAATATGGATAGCTTCATTAAGCATTTAATTGCTGGAACGTATTGGTTACTTTTTTTACATAGTTTTGTGTTTCTTTAAAAGGAGGGATTCCATTATATTTATCAACATTACCAGGGCCTGCATTATAGGCTGCAAGTGCTAGAGAGAGGTTTCCGTCATAACGATCTAGCATATTGCGCAAATATTTTGTTCCACCTTCTATATTTTGAGCGGGATCAAAGATATTTTTTACACCAAGGCCTTTAGCTGTTGACGGCATTAATTGCATAAGACCACTAGCTCCTGCATGACTAACCGCATTCGCATTAAAATTTGATTCATTTTTAATAACAGCTTTAATAAGCTTAGCATCAATATTATATTTTTCAGCTGCCTGCTGAATCATTTCATCCAGACTACCCAGTTGGATAGGAGGTAGAGATTTGTTTACCGCATGTAGTTGTATAGTAGGCAAAGACTCCACACCATTCTTCAGTAGGGAGAGTGTATGAGAAGTTTTGTTCATACCTTCTGACAGCAGTTCATTGAACATGTCTTGAAATAGGTTAGAATCTGTCTCGTTTGATGAAGATGCACTTGAGAAATTTCGCAATGCCTGCAGTTCAAGTACCATTTTTAACTGATTTATGTTCATTCTGTTCCCTCCAACCCTTTTGCCCTAAAAAATCGCCTGATTTTGTTTTCCGTTTCTCGAATAGGAATATTGTATGTTTGTAAAAACTTTCGGAAGTTTTGTTGTCCTTTTTGAAAATGAGTAGCTTCATATTCAATTTCATAGTCACTTTGATTTAGGTAACGGCTGTGATCAAAGACTAAAGTACCGTCCTCATACTGTATTTCAGCTCGGCTTGTCTCTAACATACCCAGGTACTTGAGTGCTTCTGGATTTATTCCATCTTCCTTAATGATGTCATAGACTTCTCCTTTTATAAGGGGAAAGCCTTCAAGGATGGACCTTGCTTCTTTATCGGTTAATTTTTGGTGCGTTTCAAGAATGCCTTCTTCAATTGTCTGTTTTAACGTTAACGTGTAAGAATTATTTTTATATCGTATTCGAAGGGCTGCTTTTCTTTCTTTTAGTGAAAAGTCAATCGTATCGAAATAATGGTTTTGTTGTATGATAAATTGATGCATGTCTAGTGAAAACTCAGCTAATAAATAGGAGAATTCTTCTTTTGTTACTAGGTTTTTAAATTCAATCTCAAGCTCTTGTGTCATTATTCGCACGACTCCTTTACTTAAAACATTATACTATATTCTAGCTATTAATGTAGTTAGGTTTTCTATGGTAAAATAAAAAAGATAGTGGAAATAGAAGGGAGTTACAACATGCAAAAGAGAATCTCTATAGAACGAGCTGAATGGAATGATGGACAGTTAAAACTAATTGCTCATCCGACAAACTTTGAAAAGGGTACTTTATCGGCAGCTGAAAGAGTTCTTGTCGACTCAGATCAACTCGCGTTTATTTACATATTGGAAAATAACGAAGAATATGTATATCTGGCTTTATCCTCTCCATTTTGGCCAGAGTTAAAAAAGGCACTAGCTGATGATGCTTCTGTTCAACTAGTTATGAACGAATTAGAGTTAGAACTGATTGGATTAAAGGATGAACTAGAGTATCTAATCCAGAATATCCAAGGCAATGCTAATTATGGTAGTGATATGGAAAAAGAAGTAGAGAAGGTTTTTTTTACATAATTTAATTTTATAAAAAATAGGCTTTCGCTGAGCATAAGCAAGGGGCTTACGCTCTTCTAATACTAGTGGTGGTGGTAGAATGATTGAAAACTGGGATGTTTTTTTAGCGCCGTATGTGCAAGCGGTTGACGAATTAAAAATAAAGTTTAAGGGGATTCGTTCTCAATTTGAACAGCATTCTCTAACTTCACCAATTGAATTTGTTACCGGTCGAGTTAAGCCAATTCCAAGTATTTTAAATAAAGCACTAAGTAAGAATATTGAACTGGCTAAGATAGAGGATGAGATATCAGACATCGCTGGAGTTAGAATGATGTGTCAGTTTGTTGAGGATATAACGAAGGTAGTTGAGCTTTTAAAAGCACGTATGGACTTTGAGGTTGTTGAAGAGCGCGATTATATCTCTCAGAAGAAAGAGAGTGGGTATCGCTCCTATCATTTAGTCATTCGCTACCCGGTAGAAACACTTGAAGGTGTTAAGAAAATTCTCGTTGAGATTCAAATCCGAACATTATCTATGAATTTCTGGGCAACCATTGAACATTCATTAAATTATAAATATAGTGGGCAAATTCCTGAAAATATTAAACAGAGACTTCAGCGTGCTGCTGAGGCAGCTTTCAGGCTTGATGAAGAGATGTCTCTTATTAAAGATGAAATTCAAGAGGCGCAAGTTGCTTTTTCCAGAAAAAATGAAGGATAAGGGTGGGAGAGATTTTTATGAGATTTGCCATTACATCAAAGGGTGACACTGTATCTAATACATTAATGCTAAAGATGAGAACCTACTTACAAGACTTCGAGCTTATTTATGATGAGGATCAACCCGATATCGTCATTTCCGTAGGGGGAGACGGAACACTACTATATGCGTTTCATCGTTATCAAAAACGACTAGATAAAACAGCTTTTGTTGGGGTACATACAGGTCATTTAGGTTTCTATGCAGATTGGGTTCCAGAAGAAGTGGAGAAGTTAGTTATTGCCATCGCTAAAACACCTTATCAAGTTGTTGAATATCCGCTACTTGAGGTGATTATCCGTCATTTAAATGGTGGGAAAGAGGCTAGGTATCTTGCACTAAATGAAAGTACTGTTAAGGCAGTTGAGGGTTCACTTGTGATGGATGTGGAAATTAAGGGGCAAGGTTTCGAAACATTCCGCGGTGATGGACTTTGTATTTCTACTCCGTCTGGAAGTACGGCCTATAATAAAGCATTAGGCGGGGCTATTCTTCATCCTTCCATTGAAGCGATTCAAGTGGCAGAGATGGCTTCCATTAACAATCGAGTGTTTAGAACAATTGGGTCACCACTCGTCTTACCAGGCCATCATACTTGTATGCTAAAACCGATTAATCATGTTGATTTTCAAATTACGGTTGACCACCTAACCTTATTACACAAGGATGTAAAATCTATTCAATATCGTGTAGCCAACGAAAAAATTAAATTTGCTCGTTTCCGCCCATTCCCATTTTGGAAGAGAGTCAGAGATTCTTTCGTAGGAGATAAGTAACGTGCAGCCTTTTCGTCTTACTTGGGAGATTCATGAGCATGACAGCGGGAAACTTGTAAAAGAATTTTTGAAAGATAAAGAGATTTCCAAAACGGCTTTAACTGATATCAAATTTAATGGTGGACATATTCTTGTTAATCATGTCCCCATTACCGTGCGTTACGAACTAAAAAAGGGAGATATTCTTCATGTCGTGTTCCCCCCTGAAGTTCCAAGCACAGACATGGTAAAAGAAAACATTCCTTTAAACATACCGTATGAGGATGATTATCTGCTTATTATCAATAAGCAGCCTTACATGTCAACGATTCCTTCACGAGAGCATCCGAATGGCTCGTTAGCTAATGCACTTCTTTATTATTATGAGCAACAACAAATAGGGAGCACGGTTCATATTGTAAATCGGCTAGATCGTGATACATCAGGACTATTAATTGTGGCTAAGCACCGTTATACTCATCATCTTTTCTCAAAACAACAAAAGTCCTCTAGTATTAAAAGGACCTACGAAGCACTTGTACATGGAGTAATGAGCGAGAATAAGGGAACGATAAAAGCTCCAATCGGTAGAAAAGATACGAGTATTATTGAAAGAGAAGTACGAGAGGATGGACAAGAGGCCATTACCCATTTCCACGTCATTCAGCACTACAAAGAGTTCACTCATGTTTCGGTATCACTTGAAACAGGGAGAACCCATCAAATACGTGTTCATATGGCTCATATCGGTCACCCTCTATTAGGAGATGATCTATATGGTGGAAAAAGAGATTTCATTACTAGGCAAGCATTGCATAGTAGAACATTATCGTTTCATCATCCAATTACGCATGAGAAGATATTAATCACTTCAGATTTACCAAATGACATGAAAAAAGTACTTGAAGAAAGAGCGTAACAATAGTGGAAACAGCTTTACTTGTTATACCACTGCTTTACGCTCTTTTCTCTTTCTAAAAGGGATCTTTGAAGATCACGAAGGTTTAGCCAAAGCTCCTGAATTTTTCTTCTACATAAATCATGGTAGATGGAACGGATACGGTTTCAAGCTCCGGGTAACGTAGAGCAGTTAACTGTCCTCCAAATACGCAGCCTGTGTCAATATTTATCGTATGATTAATCGTTCTAGGCTGTTTAACCGGTGTATGACCATACACAATCCACGCCTCACCTGAATAGTGTTGTGACCAATCACGTCTAACAGGCGAACCATCTGGATTCGTTTCACCCGTGATATCTCCATAAAGCACAAATGTTTGAACCTTCTTATCATGCCTTCCAATATAGTCTTGACGAATACCAGCATGTGCAATAACAAGCTTTTTTCCATCTAAGACGTGGTAGAGTGGGGAAGATTCGTAGAGCTCAATAAATTGGTTCTTGATCCTTTCTTGTTCCTGTTCGGACAAAGCCTTATATTCTGCTACCGTTGTCTCAAGTCCGTGAGTAATTTGTACCTTTCGACCAAGAAAATAACGGTATAATTTGTTGCAATGATTGCCAGGACAATAGTAAGCTTTTTTTGCAATCATCACGAGTTTATAAAGGGTATCAATGACCTGTAAAGACTGCGGTCCACGGTCTGTTAGGTCGCCTACAAACCCAAGAATCCGACCATCTTTATGTATGGGGAGCCCACTATTCCACTGATAGCCAAGTTTGTTGGTTAGTTCAACAAACTCTTGATAACACCCGTGGATATCTCCAATAATATCAATTTTCATAAGAATCCTCCTTAAACCCTGTTGTACAAGTGAGATGAACACTGCCTTTGTTTACTACTAATCAAATAAATATTTCTTTGTTCTAGAGCGTACGTTTAGGATAATTCCCATTGCAAGCATGTAGGTTGCCAAAGAGCTCCCACCGTAGCTGATAAACGGGAGAGGGAGTCCAGTAATTGGTAACAAGCCAATCGTCATTCCGATGTTTTGAAATACTTGAAAAGTGATCATGCCAATAATTCCTGCGCACAAGTAGCTTCCATAAGGATCATGACACTCAATAGCGATATGAATCATCCTAAAAATTAATATAAAGAATAACGATATGACAATGCTTGCCCCTATAAAACCAAACTGCTCTCCTATAATGGAAAAAATAAAATCAGTATGCGGTTCTGGTAAATAAACCTCCGTATTCATATAGCCTTTCCCTGACAGTGAGCCTGAACCAATAGCAAGTAGCGACCTAATTAATTGGAAGCCTTGGGCACTTGAATACTCATAAGGAGTAAGCCAGCCATAAAATCGGTTTAGTTGGTATTCATCCAATATATGTGCCTTGAAGAATGCGGGAAAAGCAAAATACATATAAACCAAACTTGTTACGAAAGCAACAAATAGTAAGCCAATGGAGAAAATAATTCTCCAACTAATTCCCGACACAAATAAGATGGACACAAAGATTGCCATGAATACCATTGACATGCCTAAATCAGGTTGTTTGATTAAAAACAGTAAAGGAACAAGTGTGGTAATTGATAATTTAGTAAGCAACAAGAGATCTAATTTTAACGCGTTTTCTTGATGCTTCTCTCGATGGGAGACTACTAACTGACTTAACACTAAAATTAAAAAAATTTTTAGTAATTCGGAAGGTTGGAAATTTCCAATACCAGGAAGCTTGTACCAGCTAGTCGCCCCCTTTATGGTTTGGACTAGGCTACTCGGTACGTTTAACTCAAGACCAAGTAAAAGGACGAGACCGAAACCATATAAATACCAAGCAACCTGTTTAAACCTGTCATAATCAATTAGCATGGTTACTAAAATGGCAACAGACCCAACGGTATACCATTGCCATTGCTGAAAAGCAAAATTAATATGTTGAAGCTTCTCAGGAAGAGAAGGCTGTGCACTTAATATAGCTAGCGTACTTGCGATACTTAATAAAAATAATATAAACAGTAATGTGTAATCAATTCGCTGCGATGTCGATTTTTCCGTTTGCATAATTAAACCCTTTCTCTAATGTAAGGTTATTATCAGTTATGCCATATTTTTGAGGAACTAATCTTTATTTAGGTTGTATTAGAGTGGATTGTTGCTTGATGGTGCAAGAAAACGGGTGGAACTCGCAAAAAAAAAAAGCTTGAAGTCGCAAGAAAAGAACCCGGAGTCGCAAGAAAAAATGGAGGACGCAAGAAAATAGCACCAACTCGCAAGAAAAGTGACCAAGTCGCAAGAAAAGAACCCGGAGTCGCAAGAAAAAATGGAGGACGCAAGAAAATAGCACCAACTCGCAAGAAAAGTGACCAAGTCGCAAGAAAAGAGCCCGGAGTCGCAAGAAAAAATGGAGGACGCAAGAAACCAGGTCCAACTCGCAAGAAAAAGTGACCAAGCCGCAAGAAAAGAACTCGGAGTCGCAAGAAAAAATGGAGGACGCAAGAAACCAGGTCCAACTCGCAAGAAAAAGTGTCCAACCCGCAAGAAAAGAGCCCGGAGTCGCAAGAAAAATGGACGACGCAAGAAAATAGCTACAACTAGCAACAAAAATGTATGACCATACCTATTAAACACTACAACGACAAACAAAATATGAGTACATCATAAGCACGTCACATATGAGCATGATTAAAATTTATAAAAATCGGGTATGTACTATTATTCGAGTTTATTCGTCATATAAAAAATAGTATAAAATAAGAGTCGCGAAACAAGATTTCTTTCGTATTGTTTGTTAGTATATTACTAGTAATTTAGCTAGGACCTAACAGTGGTGCCTATCGACTCTTGTGAAAGGAGGACATCATGAAAGAGAATAATGAGAATACTAAAGAGCAACTTCTTGGATTTTTAGAAACGGAAGATATTTTATCTTTTCGACAAATATATACAGAGCTTCACCCTTACGATCAGGCGCGATTTTTTGAAGATCAGTCAAGAGAGCTTAGGCAACGCATATATGAGTATATGTCACCAGAAGAAATGGCCCCTATTATTGAAAATCTAGATAATGATGAAGAGGTTCAGGAAATCATTTCTGATATGATACCGTCTTATGCTGCTGACATGTTAGCTGAAATGTATGCAGACGATGCGGCAGACGTCTTAAATGAGCTTGATAAAAACCAAGTTGCTAGTTATTTGACCATGATGGATGATGAGGCTGCACGAGAAATAAAAGACTTACTCCATTATGATGAATATACAGCCGGTAGTATTATGACTACCGAATTTATCTCGATTGAGGCACATCAAACCATTCGTTCTGCCATGCAAATTTTAAGGAACGAAGCGCCAGACGCTGAAACGATCTATTACTTATATGTCATCAATGAGGAAAAGAAACTGGTAGGAGTTATCAGTTTACGTGATCTTATCATTTCTGATGAAGACACGATGGTTGCTGACATCATGTATGATCGTGTCGTATCAGTTGGTGTCGGAGATGATCAAGAGAACGTTGCTAAAACCATGAAGGATTACAATTTCTTGGCACTACCAGTTGTTGATTTTGAAGGCCATCTGCTTGGAATCATAACCGTTGACGATATTATAGATGTTATAGATGAAGAAGCATCCGATGATTACTCTAAACTAGCTGCCGTATCTAATATGGATACGATTGACAGAGGTTCCTTTGCTGCGGCACGTAAGAGATTGCCTTGGCTTATTATCTTATTGTTCTTAGGTATGTTAACAGCAAGCTTGATCGGAAGGTTTGAGGAAACGTTAGATCAAGTAGCAATACTTGCTGTCTTTATTCCTTTAATCGCAGGGATGGCAGGTAATACTGGTACCCAATCGTTAGCGGTTGCGGTAAGAAATATAGCCATTGGAGAACAATTAGAGAACTCTATTTGGAAATCTATTTGGAGAGAAGCGGGGACAGGATTAATAACTGGTACAACTTGTGGGATATTAGTATCAATCGTTGTTTTTTTATGGAAGGGACATTTAATTCTGGGAATGCTAGTAGGGATATCTATTTTTATCACTCTGTTTATTGCCACCATAGCAGGCGCACTTATCCCCATGCTTATGCATCAATTTAAAATTGATCCAGCTGTTGCTTCAGGCCCATTTATTACAACGATTAATGATATTATAAGTATTATTGTCTATTTTGGGCTGGCAACCACATTTATGCAGTACTTATTATAACAATTTCGGAATAGAAGTTATTGATATGAACTTAAATTAGATTTAGAAAAAGTTCATATGTTCAAGGGGGAATTACTAATGGAACATCATGCTTCAGTTACATCATTACTTATTGTCGTTATGGTCGCATTTTTAACACCACTGTTAATGCACCGATTTAAATTGAATTTTCTCCCGGTTGTGGTTGCAGAAATCATCATGGGTTTAATTATTGGTAAATCTGGATTCAATTTAATTCATCCAGATATGTGGATCGAAACATTATCCACATTAGGTTTTATATTTTTAATGTTTTTAAGTGGATTAGAAATTGATTTTACAGCATTTGCTGGTAATAAAAAGAAAGAAGTCCTTCCTAACGGTAAAAATGCACCGAACTCATTTTTAGTTTCTAGCGTAATCTTTATTGGGATATTTGGGATTTCCTTATTTTTATCTTACCTCTTTGTATGGACAGGATTTATTGAAAATGCATTTTTAATGACTCTGATCATTTCTACGATCTCACTTGGGGTTGTCGTTCCAACATTAAAAGAAGCAAACTTAATGAAACGTTCAATCGGTCAAACCATTCTTTTAGTGGCGGTTATTGCTGATTTAGTAACGATGATTTTACTAGCAGTTTTTGTTTCTCTGTATAGTGAAGATCAGGGGAACATGTGGTTATTACTGATTCTATTTGGGGCTGGAGTAGGTATTTATCTATTAGGGAAATACTTCAAGCATCAAACTTACTTAGAAACCATGTCAAAAGGAACCATACAAATTGGTACGAGAGCGGTATTTACACTCATCATCGTATTAGTTGGCCTCTCAGAATCAGTTGGAGCCGAGAATATTCTTGGAGCTTTCTTAGCGGGGGTACTCGTTTCACTATTGTCTCCAAATGCAGACTTAGTTCATAAGCTTGATTCATTTGGATATGGTTTTTTAATTCCTATATTCTTTGTTATGGTAGGGGTTAACCTTGATGTATGGAGTCTATTTGAAGACCCAAAGGTTATTTATTTAATTCCTCTATTATTAATAGCGTTATTTGTATCGAAAGTTGTACCAGTCTATATAATGAAAATTTGGTATGATACGAAAACTGTCCTTGCCTCAGGGTTCTTACTTACATCTACCTTATCGCTTGTTATTGCTGCTGCAACGATTGGGGAGAGAATGGAAATTATTGATGGACAGATGTCAGGTGCTCTCATTCTTGTAGCCGTCATTACAAGTATCATTACACCAGTGGCATTTAAGAAAATCTTCCCAGAACAAAAAGTAGAAGATTTGAAGAAAAAAGTTGCCTTTATAGGTGCCAATCAGCTGACACTGCCAGCAACATTAGAATTAAACAAGGACTTATTCGAAACAACGATCTATCATATGAAGCAGGATAAGATCGAAAAGCAAGTTTCTGATTCACTATTTAATATCGTAGAACTAGAAAATTACACGATTGAAGAAATGAAGAAGCTCGATATTTTTGAAGTTGATATACTAGTTGTGACCACAGGTGATGAGGAAATTAATGCAGAAGTAGCTACATTTGCGAAGGAATCAGGAGTAGAACGAGTGATTGCTCGTGCTGAGAACCCTGTGCTGGATGAAGCGTTAAAAAGTCACGGAGTAGAAGTATTTTCAGTACTTTTATCCACGAAGTCCTTATTGCGTGCACTAATTGAATCACCAAGTGTCATGAATATCTTGACGAACCAAGAAACAGCTTTATATCAAATTAATATGAGAAATAGCTTATATAACGGAATTGAACTTCGGAACTTCCCATTTACGGGCGACGTTATATTTGTCCGAATCTTTAGAGGGAAAGATTCAATTGTTCCACATGGAGATACAGAGTTAAAGCTAGAGGACCGATTAATTGTGACAGGTTCTCGTGAATATGTTGATGAATTAAAGATGATACTAGAATTTGGTAAAAATGTTTAATAGAAGTAATAGCTAGCTGAAATACATGAAAAAGTCTTATCAAACCGATAAGGCTTTTCTTTTTTAACTATTATGTTATACTATGACTAGGTACTAATAACTTGTATAAAAGATTTTTGTAGGAGGAACCAAATTATGTCGTTATCTTTAAATGGTCGTACATATGTTGTGATGGGTGTTGCGAATAAAAGAAGTATTGCTTGGGGGATTGCTAGATCATTACATGAGGCTGGTGCTCGTCTTGTCTTTACGTATGCAGGTGAGCGTTTAGAGTCAAGTGTACGTGAACTTGCAGGAACATTAGAAGGTGCAGATTCCTTAGTGTTACCTTGTGATGTAACAAATGACCAAGATATCGAAAAGTGTTTTGCAGATATTAAGGAACAAGTTGGCGCCATTCATGGAGTTGCTCACTGTATCGCTTTTGCTAATAAAGAAGAGCTTAATGGTGACTACATGAATACAACAAGAGACGGGTTCTTATTAGCACATAATATTAGTTCTTACTCTTTAACAGCTGTTGCTAAGGTGGCAAAAGACCTTATGACAGAAGGTGGAAGCATAGTTACGCTAACTTACCTTGGTGGAGAGCGTGTTGTAAACAACTACAATGTAATGGGTGTTGCAAAAGCGTCTCTAGATGCAAGCGTAAAGTATTTAGCAAATGATCTTGGAAAGCAAGGAATCCGAGTGAACTCTATTTCTGCTGGTCCGATTCGTACATTATCTGCTAAAGGTGTTAGTGATTTTAATTCAATCTTAAAAGAAATCGAAGAAAAATCTCCGCTACGTCGTACAACAACACAGGAAGAAGTAGGAGATACAGCAGTATTCTTGTTCAGTGATTACTCACGTGGAATTACGGGTGAGATGATACACGTAGATTCTGGCTATCATATTTTAGGCAACTAATAAACAAGAACCCTGCATTTGCAGGGTTCTTTCGTTTATTAGGATATATTTTACTTCTTTCCAAATAGACCGCCGATAATACCACCAGTATCACCTGTGCCACCAGTCGAACCTCCAGTCGAACCTCCAGTCGAACCTCCAGTCGAACCTCCAGTCGAACCTCCAGTCGAACCTCCAGTCGAACCTCCAGTCGAACCTCCAGTCGAACCTCCAGTCGAACCTCCAGTCGAACCTGAGCCACCAGTAGAACCTGAATCACCAGTAGAACCTGAACCACCAGTAGAACCTGAATCACCAGTAGAACCTGAATCACCAGTAGAACCTGAGCCACCAGTAGAACCTGAATCACCAGTAGAACCTGAACCACCAGTAGAACTTGAGCCACCAGTAGAACCTGAGCCACCAGTAGAACCTGAATCACCAGTAGAACCTGAGTCACCAGTAGAACCTGAACCACCAGTAGAACCGGAGCCACTAGTAGAGCCTGAATCACCAGTAGAACCGGAGCCACTAGTAGTACCTGAATCACCAGTAGAGCCTGAGCCACTAGTAGAACCTGAATCACCAGTAGAGCCTGAGCCACTAGTAGAACCTGAATCACCAGTAGAACCTGTGCCACCAGTAGAGCCTGAGCCACTAGTAGTACCTGATGTAGAATCTGTATCTGAAGATGTACTTGTATTACTTGTTGATCCTGTATTAGTGGTTGCACCAGAACTAATAGTAGATCCGTTATCTAATTTGACACTGTCAGAAGTGGTGTTCTTTGTTTCTTTGTTTCTATATTGTTCATAAGCTTCTCTGCTTATTTCAATTTTAAATTGGTGGAGCTTTGATTCCCATGTTTGTTTTTGTTTATCTACTTTAAAAGATACAAATTTCTCCATTAAGTTTTGCATGTTACTTTTAAAATCTTGAAAGTTACCAAAGCCCTGATTGTTAAGAGAATAATAGGCTTCTAGTACTTCCTTCATCTTTGTCCAATCAGTCGTAGGCTTAACTGTGTTAGAAGACTTTGAATGTTGGTCTGTTAGCTCTGATTGTTTTGAAGTTTCCGTTTTATTCGTTGAATATGATTTAGTAGTTTGCTGTGGTTGTTGGTAGGAGTTTTCATTATTTTTTGAATAACTAGTTTGTTGATTTTTGTAATAGTCATATGGAGTGACCGTTTTTTCACTATTTATATACATGCCCATAATCTCCCTTCTCTAGTAAATTATACTCATAAATGCTTTATTAGGGAATATATAATATTCGCTCAATATAAATATTTCTTCCTATTAAAATTCCATTTTTTCATCAAGCGGTTTGTCCATACCAAAATAATCTTCTTACATATAGTAGTTAATGTAAGATGTCTTACCAGATTAGAAGAGGGGAGTTGACCAGACAATGTCAGGTGGAAATAACAATAGATTTGCGTTAATTGTTGTTTTATTTATTCTTTTAATTATTGTTGGAGCAGCTTACTAATAAAAGGAAGGCAGCACCTACTTAAAAGTAGGTGTTGTCTTATTTAGAAATCTAAAAGGAGGAGTATAAGAGATGGTATTATGGGTGTTAACGTTAGTCATTTTTTTATTATTAGTTATTGTCTTGCTCCCTTATTTAGGGAAAGGACTGTTATAAACAATGGTCTTGAAAAAGCAAGTGATAGATATTAGTAAAGATGCTGAAATGGAAGAACTGAAATTACTTCGTAATCAGTATTCTAACTTGGAGGGAAAACTAAATAGTATTGAAGAAAGTTTAAGACTTCTAACAAACCGGATCTTGGAGACAGATGAGAAAATAAAAAGTTTGAAACGAGAATCTAGTAAGAAAAAAAGAAAGAAAAAACGGAAACGAGGGAGTAAAAGTAGGAAAAAAGAGAAAGGGCTTGTAAACCTTGTTAAAGAATTAGACTTTGATATTTTAAAGCTAGCGGAAACGGTCATACTGTTGAAAGATCTATTCGGAGAAAAAGAAAAAAAATCCGTTCCTTTATTAAATTCGTTCAATATATTTAAAGGTAAGTGATCGTCATAAGTTGTTTAGGCACATTCAACTCGTAATATGCATACAAATATGGTGAAAACTTAGTTACGGAGGTTGAAGCCATGAAAGAAGCTCAGGCGGTAAAACGGAGTCCACTCTTATATATTACCCAGCCCAACTTACAACCAGCTTATGTAAAGGTGCAGGAGTATATTTCAATTAAAAAAGAAGCACAAATAATAGAAGAAGAGTCTGTAACAAAGGAAAAGAAGGTCGTTGAACAACAAGGTGTAGCTCAAGAAGGAAATAACGCGGCAAAAAGTACAAACGATCGAAAGAGTTTTAAAGAATTCTCTACACTCGAAAAAATTCACTTCTTCACAAACGCTAAATCAAACATGCCAAAACCATTGTGTGAAATTATGACAGAACATGATACGTTTCAAGGAAAGATTATGTCATTAGAAAATGAAATGGTTACAGCAAGAATCTTAAAAGATCCATATAAGGTAGAAATACCGCTTTCGTCTATAAAGAGTGTCCAAATTATAGGGTTATAGAAGAAGAAATTGGCTTTTACTGCCAATTTCTTTTTTAAATATTTACTTCCGGTTTCTCATAGAGTAAAGGGTGAATAAAAGGTTATATGAGGAATATACCTTTTAGTTTATTATCTTTATCTTCTTCTACGGCGTCTACCCATTGTATTGTCATCATCTTCTTGTTGGGTATCTTCCACCTTATCCTTGACTCGGTCTTCTACTCCAGCAACGTTTCCTCTTGCAAAATTATTGACAAGCCTCGGGTCTAAACATTGAATAGCACAGAAGCAACCAAGATCTACTTCGATACAGAAATCAGTTTTTACGAGTCTTTCCACATCACAAATGTCATCTTTATCGCAGAAATCTACACCAACGGGTCTTAGTAATGAAAGAGTGGCACAGCAATCGTCAATTCCTTCTACTCGGAAGAATGGAGTTTTAAAACAATCTCCTCCTCGTAACTCACCGATGTTTCCAAAAGCCTTAAAAAGATCGCCCTTCTTTGTATAAAGTAAGAAAGGAATCGTGTCACCTACAAAATTAGCTGGTGATAATAGATCTGAAAAGCAGCTAGTGGGACATTGATCCTCTACAGCATCTTGTAAATCTTTAATGTTTTGAATGGCATCACATACACAATTAAAATCATCCTTACGTTTACTCATTACACTTCCTCCTAATACGGTTTTGAACTTATTAGTCCCTATTATCATATTGGGGGACAAGTGTACATGTGTTTAGGTACGTGACCTATCTTTTTCTCCTTTGGGCATGAAAAAAGCTCGGCATCTCGCCGAGCTTTATTAGCTAAAATTAGCGTCTGAATTGACCTGTATTAGCTTGAACTAATTCAGGAGTTAAACATTGGATTGCGCAGAAGCACTTTAAGTCTACTTCAATACAGTTACCTGTTCTGAATAAACGTTCAGTACCACAGATGATTTCTTCAACATCTTTTTTACAATCTGGCTCTACATTTGACTCAAGTAACTCAAGTGTAGCACAGCACCCATCCACATTATTTACACGGAAGAAAGGTGTCTTAAACGCATTCATACCAACTACAGGGTTAGCAACTTGATTTGGACGAATGTTACCAAATGCAGTGAATGGCTTACCTTTTTTTGTATATAAGATGAATGGAATTGTATCTCTACCTGGTGCAAATGCAGGGTTTAAAAGGTTTGAGAAACAACTAGTAGGACAGTTATCTTCTACAGCGTCTTGAAGGTCAGCAATGTTACGAACGGCTTCACATACACAATTAAAGTCGTGATCTTTACAACTCATTGACTTTCATCTCCTTAATTTTTTTGTTTTTGACTTATTGTCACTAATTACAATATGAATTGGGAGGTTTTTGGTGTTGGGGAGGTGTCCTTATTTCGTAAAATAGGCTATTCCTGCTTGGAAAATTCGCTCGCCAAGGAGGGCGAATGCCAATTACAAGTTTAGGTCTTTTGACATACTGTATATAGATTACCTTCATGTAAGGGGGGAGGGAGCTCATGAAGGAGAAAATCAGACACGATGAATATGTAAAGAGGTTGTTAGAAAAAAGAAAACAAGAAGTAATTAAAATGGATGAAATCAATGAGAGAAACCTTTCAATGGGAGAAGGATTGACGTCACCAACCAGTAACTTATCAACTGAAGAAACGAGAATCTTAATGGAGTATATGGAGCAACAAAATTTGTTTAATATTACTAGCAAAAACTCAAAATTAAAAAAGAGTTTGACCTTGAAGAAATTTTTTAAAATGAAGAGAAATCAACAAGTAGAGGTATATTCCACTTGTAACGGTTCATTTCTATATACGACCGGAAAGGTGGCGGGTGTAGGAAGAGATCATGTTATGCTGACCGATCTTAAAAAAAGATACTGGATTCCATATGAGGTCATTCAATCTGCCAACATCCCTTATGGCATTCCCAATTATTCAAATACACATCAGCATTTTATTTATGACAATAATTACCGAGAAAAACTACTGTATCAATTTGGTGAAACCGTCACAAAAAGGGAACCATTATATCAGCTCTTTAATGAAGATACTTTATATACAAGTTTAAACAGATGGATTGGTTCCTTAGTCGAGATTCATTATGGTGACGAAAAAGTAGGAATAGGAAAAATAATCTATGTTTCGAAGGAGAAGCTTCAGCTATCACTGTTTAAGTCAGAGACTGAAATAGCTTTATCAGAAGTTTATATGATTGAAACGTTGCGATTCTTCCAAGCTATTAGAAAATTGGGCCAGATTTATTGGCGGAGTTAGATTTATTTACTATACCATGTTCACAAAGTTTGAATAGATTACTATAACCCTAGTCAAAAAGGAGGATTATTATGAGTCATGATGAGCAACCAATTATAGATCCTATATATCGTGATTTAAAAGAAATGATTGGAGAACAAATATTAGTAATTACACAAACCTCACAGTTAAATCTATTAGGTCAGACATTTAGGCCTATATTCTGTGGTGAGATTTCAGAGGTAGAAGCAGGGCACATCACATTATTTCCAGTCATTATTAAATTTGTAAACGCACCTTTTTATGAGAATCCATTTCCAATTAGTATTCCGTTAGAGAAAATCTCACAATTTACAACAAATTTTGATTGTGATACAAGATTCTCAATTTCTTAGCATAAAAGGAGGGGAACTAAAAGTGGAATCATTTGAGCACCTAAGACAAACTGGAGGGGTTTCAATTAATGACATACATGATGAAGCCCTAATAGAGCATTTCGTGAATGGAATTGGAAGGAGAGCCTTCTTATTAACACCAGCCTTCCCATTTTTATTCATCGGCACGATTAAGGATGTCGTAGAAGACCTACTTGTTATGGACGTTGAGACAACGCATATAGCACAGCTTGAGAATAGAGAGTGGCACATTCATATAGACTCCATTGAAGTATTTTTTATTGAACGTGATAATGGACCAAGAATTCCGAATGTTAGTGATTAAGTAGAAGAAAGGAGGTTATTCCATGAAGCGATGCTATCATGTCGTCGCTATACCGATTCGAATAGTGGTTAATACCTTTGGTGATCACAACCCAAACGGTATGATGTATGTTTTAAAAGAAAATGAATCTAAAGTAAGAGAACTTGTGAAGAAGAACCCATTCACTCCCGTTGACCTTGTACAGCCACTTGTTATTAGAGCAAATGAAGGAGATGTAGTTGAGATCTTGTTCGAAAACAAGCTTCCCTTTAATGCTAGTATGCATTTTCAAGAGGCTGAATATGATGTGTTGACATCTGACGGAGCAAATGTAGGATTTAATCCAGATACAACCGTTCCACCTGGTGATTCTATTATGTATCGAATTAATACGCCTCATCAGGGTATCTATATGTTCTCAGACTTAGGGAATCCTTCAAGCAGTGAGAATGGTTCGAATAGCAATGGACTATACGGTGCATTGTACGTTGAGAAGCGCTTTTCTTGGTGGACTGATCCTGTTACAGGAGGACCTATAAATAGTGGGGCAGATGCTGATATTCATCATCCGATTTTACCTTCATTTCGGGAGTATACTTGGATGTTTGCCGACCAGATGGAGATCAATGATATAACTGGAAATAATCCTATAGATTTCGATACAGGTCAAGAAAGTGAATCTTTCCACGGTGTTAACTACCGCTATGAACCGTTAAATCGACGAGCGCAGCTCATAGATGAAGCAGTCGTTTGTCCGGATTGCGATGGGGAGGAAGTTCACCATGATTCATGGGTGTTTGGAGATCCTGCTACCCCTATATTAAGAGGGTATGTAGGTGATCCAGCAAAAATTCGTCTCATTCACGCTGGGGTAAAAGAAACACATGTATTCCACTATCATGTTCACCAGTGGTTTAGAGACCCTGATAACTTAAATTCAGAGATATTTGATTCACAAGCAACGAGTCCACAAACTCATTATAATATTGAGCCGCTATACGGTTTAGGAAGTCTCCATGGCGCTATTGGAGACGCCATCATTCACTGTCATCTATATCCTCACTTTGGTGCTGGAATGTGGGGAATGAACCGAGTGTTTGATACTCTGCAAGATGGAAGTCAATGTTATCCAAACGGAGTACCAATTAAAGCTCTTCAACCTTTACCAGATCGACCAGCACCACCAAAACCAACACCTGAACGACCTGGTTTTCCAAACTTTATTCCTGGTAAAGTAGGATGTAAAGCACCTAGACCACCGTTAGGTATTGTGGGTGGTAGAGAAATGACGGAACTAGAAAGGAATGCAGCGATACCAAATCCAAGACCAGGTGCGGTGTTCTCAGATCCTTGTCTAGAAAACGCACCTGTTAGGGAATACAATGTCTCCGTTATTCAGCTACCCATTGTCTACAATAGAGAAGGATGGCACGATCCTAATGGAAGAATATTTATATTAGATGAAGATATTGATGACGTGTGTTCAGGTAGAAAAGCACCAGAGCCACTCGTCTTTCAACAGGCGGCAGGTACCTGTATTCGCATCAACTTTACAAATCGACTTCCACATGTATTTGATGGAGATGCTTTCCAGTTAGTAAAGAGAACGTACGAATGTGGAATGCATATCCATTTTGTTAAATTTGATGTACTAGTAAATGATGGGGCAAACGTCGGATGGAATTATGATTCAAGCGTATTACCAGGTGAAACAATTCGATATGAGTATTATGCAGATGTGGAACTAAAAGCATGGTTCTTCCATGATCACTTATTTGCAACACTCCATGAACAGCATGGTCTCTTTGCGGGAGGTGTTGTAGAGCCAAGATTTACAACTGTCATTGATTCTACTACAGGAGAATTGGTTGATCGTGGAACAGAAGTGACATGCCTAAACCCATTAATACCGGATTTCAGAGATTACACAATCTTTGCTCAAGACTTCACTTACATGTTTACGAAGGACGGTCAACCAATACAACCACCTGAATTTCCAGGTTCTTTAGATGACCCAGGTTTGTTCGGAGTAAATTTACGAAACGAACCATTACAGTTTAGACTTGGAGAGGATTGTGACCCGGCCTATACGTTTAGTTCATTTGTAAAAGGTGATCCTTTTACCGAAGTCTTTAAGGCGTATGAGGGCGATCCAATCCGGATACGTCTACTACAAGGAGCACACGAGGAATCACACAGTTTTAATTTGCATGGAATGAAATGGCAAGTAGAACGTAGGGACCTTGATTCAAAATTTGAGGATCAGCAGCATATCGGTCTTTCGGAATCATTCACGTTTGAAATGTATGTTCCGAGATCAGGTGACTATTTATGGACGTTCGAAACTGAGGAAGATTTATGGAATGGTCTGTGGGGGCTTATACGTGGGTATGACGCCGAAGTACCACAATTAATTCCACTTCCAGATCGACCATTACCACCTGAAAGATTAGAACCACTTCCAGATTGTACAGGATTACCTCCAGCACCTGCTGACAAAGTTATAAGCGTGGCTCCAGCAGATGCACCTGTGCGTCGCTATAGTATTGTAGCTTTCCAAACACCTATTGTTTATAACGAATCATATGGAGATTATGATGCTAATGGTATTGTTTTTGCACTTGAAGAGGATGTTGAAGACATACGATCAGGAAGGAAAAATCCTGAACCGCTTATAATAAGAGGTAATCTAGGTGATGTCATTGAAGTAAAATTAACTAGTTTACTAGAATTTGACAAGTTTCCGTTTAAGGACGGTATCTATGACTATCCAATCGTTAAAGAACAAGCCTTCTATCCACCATCACTTCGAATCTCTCTTCATCCACAGCTATTAGATTATGATGTGAAAACATCGGCGGGTGAAACTGTAGGATTTAACGCTGATCAGACAGTAGGACCTGGTGAAACGATAACCTATAGCTGGTATGTAGATCGTAATTATGGTGCTTGCGGTATGTGGGATATGGCGGATATTCGAAATCATCGTTCACAGGGAGCCTTTGGAGCATTTATAGCAGAGCCGCGTGGGACTGTTTATTTGGATCCTCACACCATGGAACCGGTGAAAACGGGTAATAGTGTTGTCTTACGAAACCCATTGATCCCGGATATACGAGAGTTTGTCATGATTATGCACGATGGTGTTCGCTTATTTGATAAATTCGATCAAATTATTAATGACCCACCAGATGGAATTCTTCTCGGAGAAGGAGAGGGAGGTTTATCAGAAGAAGAAGTGGACACGTATGACCAAGGTTCGAGAGGTTTCAATTATCGAACCGAGAGATTAATGAACCGTTTTAGAGAGCACTCAGAGCTTGGAGATCTATTTAGTTCCAAAGTATTTGGAGATCCAGCTACACCAGTCTTTGAAGCGTATCCAGGAGACCCAGTTACAGTCAGACTTATTACTCCATCAGAACGAAGAAGAACGCATACCTTCCATCTTCATGGACATTACTGGCGTTTTGATCCCAAGGACTTAAATTCCCGAAAAGAATCTTTTGTAGGTTTCAATGTAATGGGAAGAAAAGCTGATCTAGAGTTAATTGGGGGTGCAGGTGGAAGTTATAACTATCCTGGGGATTATATGTACCGCTCTGGTAATATCATGTGGGATATTGAGTTAGGTATGTGGGGTATTATGCGCGTCCATCAACGATTAATGGAACATTTACCTCCACTAAAGAGGAAATAACAGAGGGGACATATGTCCCCTTATTTTAAAAAGGGTGGTGAAAGAATGAAAGAAGAAAGTGTATGTAGAGACTTTAGATGTCCTGAATTTATTCCAGCTGGGACTCCAGATGATTTCTGTATTCCAGAGGATTGTTGTCCCACCAGAATACCTCAACCCAAATATCCTTCACCAAACTCCTGTTTACCTGAAGAAGAATTAGAAGAACTTGAAGCAAAAATAGACGCGATTAATGAAATGTTATTAGATATTGCCCTTTCAGGGGAAAGAGAACAAAATCAGATATTTGAAATTTCATTCGATGGATTAGTAGGCCAAGAGGTCATCGTAAAGTTGAATTGCCCAAGCCTTACTAATGAAAACAAAAACTTGAGTGTAAAAGGAAGAGTGTTTCTTGTAGGTCAAGATTTTGTATTATTAAAGAGGAAGAAAACGGATGTACTCATTCCGTTTGAGCAAATTCTTCTTGTGAAATTGAAAAATCGATTTGCTGAACCAAATCCAGAACCAAATCTTGCAGATATAGATCCCTGCTTCAGGAGGAAATTAACTTTTAATTTTGGAGAGGTGGTCTCTTCTTCACCAGAGCTTATCCAAATTTTCTTCAGACTAACTATTAAGATCTATATGATGTTACTTGTAGGGGAAAAAGTAAAGGTCACGCTAGATGGGGTGAAGATGAAGGGGATTATATGTGATGTACACGATGAATCATTCACCTTAAAAATGAAAAATAAAGAAAGAGAGATTCCCCTAAATAATCTATGTAAGTTGACTTTTAAAAGTAAGTAACACAAAAAGAATGTCACTTCAATTGGAGTGGCATTCTTTTTACCTTCCCAGTGAATAGTGTTTCTTAACTAGCAGTTATCATCTTCATCTACTTCAATGTTTATAATGGAGGAAAATGGTACAATCCAGTGATTAAACTTTTTAACTTTCTTTTTCTTATTGTATTTTTTTACTTCTTTTAGAACTTTACTTTCTTCCTGTGAACAGTTGTCTTGATTATTCTGTTCGACTTCTACTTCCAAATGAGCGTATTGTTGTTGATTACTATTATAGCAGCTCTTTAGTTGTTCAGTAGCTTCCTTAGAATCTATTGAATTTAGATTAGTAGGACCATCGCATGGCTCGTTTTCTTTCGGCTCTTCTTTGGAATTGTGATTTTCTCCATTCGTAGACACAATTGGATAGCTTGGAAAGTAAATGGGTCTCTTTTTTCTTTCCTGACTGTTTTCTTCTTTATCCAGTTCTTCAGAGCTTGAAGAGCTTTCTTCTTCATAATCTTCCTCTTTAATAAATTTTTTAATCTCCACAATTTGCAGCGCACACACTTGGTTAAAATCTATGGTTATGCATTCTTTTGAAATAAAAGAGGGATTTTGTTCTGGAATAGGGCGTACAAAGAGACAATTTTTCTCACAATCAACTTGTAAGAGTTTTAATAATTTTGTCGGTGCACATTTGTCCTTCATTCTTACCAAAGGTGAGAATGGCATTCCATTGGCTAGGTAGACAATGATCGCAAATTCCGGTATAAACGGAAGGTAACAGTGAGGTTTACTAGATGGTAGAAGCTGTTGTAATTGTTGGATGACTGCTTTTCGTTTCATATATACCCTCCTTTCTAGCAGTATGTAACCGCTCTTGGTAAAGAGCGGGTTATTCCTTAATGATGGTGATCATCATCGAGTTCAACAAAATCAATAGACTCAAAAGGAACTATCCAGGATTTCCCTCTAAATTTTCTTTTTTTTCTTTTTTTCTTCTTTTTTTTCTTCTTTTCCTCTTCTTCTTCTTTTTCTTCTACTTCTTTCATTTCATCTAACACTTCAATTTCTACGAAATCAGAGCCTACAAAGCAAATCTTTGCTTTTACTTTTCGGTCTCCTTCAAGTTCCATCTTAACGATACAACCAATTAGTTGACGTAAACGGAAGTTTAATCCACCCTGTAACCCACCTAAGCGTACTCGAAAATCTTTATCACATAAAAAGCGGTCGCAAAAGTGGTCATCACACACATGATGATCGAAGTGATGATCATGTCCATGGTGATCGTGGCGAGGATGATGGCAATCATGGTGACCAAAATGGTCATGATGATCATGGTGGTCAAATTTCTTTTTGCCACATTTTGAACAAAAATGACTCATACTAGATTCCTCCTTGTATTTACGATTGTAAAGAGTTACATATGAATAATAATCGTATTTCCGCCAGAATGGATTTTCTTTTCGTGGCAAATTTTATGATCATGGCAATGTAACTCTCTGGGTTTTAGTGGGGCTAACTTCATAACATTTTGCTTCTTATGATAATTTCTTTGCAGTACATTAAATCTGTCATGATGTTTACTAGTTAACTTGTGAATGTGATTAAAATTTCTGCTATGACTGTGGCATTTACAACTGCTGTGATGAACTGAATGATGTCTGTTGTGGCGGTGACACTCACAAGTGCTGTGATGATGGTGTTTTAAATGATGATGCTTAGAATGATCATGATGATCTAAGTGGGAAAAATGCTTACTAGAATGATAATCTCTAGAGAAATGAGAATCGACATCGTGCTTTTTATGGCACGAATGACAGGTACAATGGTGAGACATACTTCTTACCTCCTATTCCCCGTATGTTATATAGTATGAATAACTGACTAGATTGAAAGGGACATAAGCCTTAAGAGAGAACAAGATTTACTTGTTCTCCCTAAGAAATGTTAACAATGATGGAAATCATCAAAGAAAAAGTCACGTCTACAGCTACAACGATGTTTTAAATGACAAACTGGACGACAACGGAAACGATGGCATAGTGACTTGCAGTGATGACAGTCATCATGGTGACGATGATGTTTTTCTTCCACTATGACTTTGATGACTTTATCCACTTTTTTCTTTTTTTTCTTCTTACATTTTTTTGACATAGCTTTTCACCTCTTTCTAAGGGAATAATGTATTTTATGAGAAAGTTTGATGGATGGACAGGTACAGATATCATTCATTTAAAAAATGTTTCATTTGTCTATAAGGGCACATAAGAGTAGGTATCATAATAGACTAATAACGGTACATTATTCGTGAGTAGTTTCTGGTAATAGGGGTGAGAGAATTGTCCATAATTGGTATGCTCCATCGTCAAAAGAACCCTGAAAAAATTCGGAAAGCCTATGCATGTGCAGCCGTTTCTAAGATGATGGGGGTCACTTTTTTTTATTTCACTTACAAAGATGTGGATTTTACGAACCGAACAATAGATGGAAAGTTTTATAAAGACGGAAAATGGGTGGAGGAGGTAATCTCATTTCCTAGTGTAATATTTAATGCCGATTCCCCCAAAACAAAAGAAGAAAGACAAATAAATAGATTATTAAAGCACGAGATTCCTTATACAAGTTTTCCGATTGGCAATAAATATGCTGTGTTTAAAAGGATGTACGATTCAAATAAGTTTAAAGATTTGCTCATACCTTCTTTTGAAGTGAAAGAGGCTGTGGAAGTTGTAGAAATGCTACACCAATACAAAGAGATCATCATTAAACCTAAAAATGGAAATAAGGGAAGAGAGCTTATTTATATAAAGACTATTGAGAAGGACACCATTATTTGGAAAGAAAGACATGAGCAAGTAGAGTTGAATATAGAAGCTGCGATTAATATCCTCCAAGAAAAAATAGTAAAGAAATCCTATATCTTGCAACCTTTTATCGAATGTAAAACCCAACACAATCACCCCTTTGATTTTCGAGTTCATATTCAAAAAGACGGGGAAGGTAAGTGGGTGATTAACACGATCTATCCGAGAGTCGGTCAAAAGGATGGTATCGTCAGCAATGTGCACAGTGGGGGGTATCGAGTTGAGTTAGAAGGATTTTTACAAGATGAATTTCCAGCTAGTGCTACAAGGATTATGAAGAGACTAAGTGAACTAGCCTTACAATTTCCAGTGGACTTTGAACTACTATATGATAGAAGTCTTGATGAGCTAGGTATTGATGTGGCACTAGTGAACGGAAGTGACTTTAAAATTTTCGAGGTGAACTGGAGACCTGGCTGCAAATTTCGGGAATTGGAGACAGCTCAATATCACATTGAATATGCTCTTTATCTTGCCAAGCAAAAATAGCGTACACTTATCACTAGTCATACACCCATAGCATAGGATACAACAGGATGTTACTGGGGGTTTATCACATGAATTTAAGAGAAGTATTACGAAAAACAATGAATGTCCAAGATGTAGTTTATGATTTCATGAGTTCCTATTTTCGAAATCTACTCCCTGGGAGAATGGGAGAAGATACCATACCTTTTATGTTATTGGCAGACGAAAGTTCTGGTGATTATTTTGAGGCGATCGGATACTTTTACAGACCTGGAACGAGGGGAGTAACGGTGTTTGAAACTCATTTTTTTAGAATAGAAGATGTTCATGAAAAGGAAGGTACCATAACCATTAGTCTTCTTATTCCTCTCGATGTAGATGGTGAAATTACAACATCTGTATGTGAAGTATACAAACTTAAAAAAACGAAATGTTGCCTAACTTTATGTCTTAACAAGTTTTGTGGAATTCAGTTTGTGGACCCGAGGTTAGTAACACGGAACCTACCGGTCGTTGAGCCTAAATGGTAAAGACCTGCTCTTTTTAAGGAGCAGGTTTTCTTCGTCATAGTTATGCTGATTTTTCTTACATTTGGACAAGTGCCCAAACCTCTTTTTTCATAAAACATACTATACATGTGAGCACTACTTAAAGAGGAGGAAGCTAGATGTCTAAAAAGAAGAAAGAAATCCATGTTGATAAAGTAATTATTAAAGCAGATAAAGTTATTATAATTAATGATGATGACCGCAAGCGAAAAAGAGATCCATGGTTCGGATTCCTAAGAGGAAATCGAGAGGAAAGAGATTTAGATGATGTAAGAGATGATTTTAATGATGATGAATTTGATGATGTAGATGATCGAAGACGGGATTTTGACGAAGAGAGAAACGATGATGACAACAGAGATAATCGAGATGATGAAGAGGACCGTAGACGCCCTTGGTGGTTCTAATTTAAATCTTCCTCTTATAGGTAAGGAGATCATGCATGTGCGTGATCTCCTTTCTTCATCGTTATTATAGGCTCTTTTCTGATACTTTGTTGCTTTATAACCTACTTTTTAAACTAGACTGAAAGCAACAATCTATACGAAAAGAGTATTTTAAAAATTAAAGTACATTGGAAGCCTCACATTTAACCTTCTGCTAAATATGCTGTAATAAAGAGAATTACCTTTATGCAAAAGAAGGTGTTTAACGTTTTGAAAACCATTATTTTTCTAGAAACGAATAAGTCAGGTTCTAGTAGAGACGCCATTCGTGCTGCTGAAGAACTTGGCTATTATACCGTGCTCTTTACAAGTCGAAAGAAGTTCATTATGCAGAGGGAAGAATTTTGTGATGTCCATGAAATGGTGCTACTTAACACACGCGATACCGAGCAGATGTTGGAGTATATTGACAGATTGCAGATACAAGGGAAGGTTGTAAAAGGAGTGATCAGTTTTATTGACTCTTTAGTTTCCGTGGCAATGGAACTATCCGAACAATTAGGGTTGGAAGGATTTACGTTAGCTTCTACTAAGGTTATGGAAGACAAAATCCTAACTCGTAAAGCTTTGAAAGAAAGCCCTGCTAATGTGCAATTTGCTGTTTACGATCATAGTCAGACAATAGATGAATTTATAAATAGCATGACGATTGAAATACCTTGTATCGTAAAATCACCTGCATCCACAGGTTCAAAGGATGTCCACCTGGTTGAAACCATTCACGAACTAAACGAAGTCATGAATCAATTAAAGGTTGAGAATCCTCAGACGCCGATTTTAGTAGAAGAATATATTGATGGACAACAATGGTTAATTGAAGCAATTGTCCAGAATGGTGATGTAGATATTATCGCAATAATTGGACAGGAGATTACGAAGCAAGAGCGTTTTATTATTACTGGTTACTACTCTTTGCTAGATTTAGATGCTGCTATATTAGCTTCATTAAAAGAAACGCTTACTGAAATTATCCGAGCAATGGGTATGATGCGAGGAAGTTGTCATTTTGAGCTTAGGAGAGTAGACAAACAATGGAAGCTCATTGAGGTAAATCCAAGAATTTCTGGTGGAGCCATGAACTCTATGATTTTGTATAGCCTGGGAATCAATCTAGTGGAACAAACCTTGAGATTATATCTTGGACTTCCTGTAGACGTTTCACCTACTAAACATGAATTTGTCTATACTCATTATTTAACCATCCTAACCAGGGGAAGTATTGTGAAGATCGCAGGGAAGAATAGAGCATCAAGAGCTGACGGAGTAAGAGAAGTATATATTAAGCCGAGAAAAGGGATGCTTGTCCATCCACCAACGTCAATGGGTCATCGATATGGATATATCATCGCAGCTGCAGAAACAAAAGAAAAAGCCAAACATTTAGCCATCTCTGCTGCAAAAGAAATACAATTTTATATTGAAGAACAGCGGTGATAAACGATGGTGACGATTGGTATGCTATATGATCGAAAACATCCTGACACGGTGAAAAAAGCGTATGCCTATGCTGCAGCTGCAAAAATGGAAGGTGTGGGTTTTTATTATTTTTCATTCGGGAATGTGGACTTTTTAACAAAGACAATAGTTGGTTATAAATATGAAGATGGTGGATGGGTGAATGACACTTTTTTATTTCCAGATGTGATCTATAATGCAGGAAGTGCTACTACTGATATGCAGGTAGAGATAGAGAGAAAACTCAGAGAGTTAATACCCTTTACTAGTCACTCTATCGGAAATCAACTGAATGTCTATCATCGTATTAAAGCAGGTGAAGAGTTTAGTCAATATCTTATACCTACAAAGACGCTGTCGTCGGTTGAAACAGTTACCGAAATGTTTAAAAAGGAAAAGGAATTAATCATTAACCCTATCTCAGGAAGAAAAAGTGAAGATGCTATTTTCGTTGAAAAATGTGAGGATATGTACCGACTGCTTGTTAGAAGAAAGGAAATAAGGCTAAGAGAAGAGCAGTTTAGCCAGTATATTGTAGATTTAATGATGATCAATAGTTGGATTGTTCAGCCTTATATAAGGTCCATTACAAATGATGGTTACCCATATGATCTTAGACTTCATGTACAAAAAAATGCTGAAGGCAAGTGGATTATTACTTGCATTTATCCAAGAATTACAGTGAATGACGTGGTGTCAAACATAAGTAAAGGTGGATATACCAACTTGTTTGAGGACTTTTTAAAAATGGAATTTCATGACCAATATTATAACATGAAGCGATATTTAGAACACTTTGCCTTAAGTTTTGCTGCTCATTTTGACAGCTTATATGAAGAACCACTGGATGAACTGGGAATAGATGTTGGTGTAGATCAGAACAATAAAGCATGGATTTATGAAGTGAACTGGAGACCGGGTACACCTCCGACCTTTAGTCTCGAACTAGATGTAGCGAAACATACAGTGTTATATGCAAGCTACATCGCTAGAAAGGCGAACGAAGTTAACTAATTTGTTTTGTTTATTCGTGTTTACTATGATAGAATGAAGACATTATTAAGTAGATAAATCGCAGTGACTGACGAAAATAGGTGGAAAAGACCACTGGGGAGCTGCGTCAATAGAAGAAGCCGTTCGTCTGGGCAGGGGTAAGATTACTTACCTTTTACCATTTCAAGGGGGCAAATAGAATGAATCAACCACTAGTACTAGATGGACTCAAGGTCGCAGATGATGTTAAAGCCAAGTTGCAGGTAAGAGTGCACAACTTGAAGGAAAAGGAGATTACCCCATGCTTAGCAACAGTGTTAGTAGGGGATGATCCTTCTTCTGCTACATACGTAAAGATGAAGGGCAATGCTTGTGAAAAGCTAGGAATTCAATCAAAACGAATTCATTTGCCTTCAGAGACCACTACTGAAGAGCTAATTCAATGTATTCAGGAACTTAATAGCGATTCTTTAGTGGATGGGATCCTGTTACAACATCCAGTGCCAGCTCATATTGATGAGCGGGCAGCATTCGAAGCCATTTCTATTGAGAAGGACGTCGACGGAGTAACAAGTTTTGGTTATGGGCAATTGGCATTCGGATTTGGAAAATACCCTTGTTGTACACCTGCTGCTATTATGGCCATTTTAGATTATTATGATCTACCAATGGAGGGAAAGCATGCAGTTGTAGTAGGAAGGAGCCCGATATTGGGAAAGCCGGTCTCTGTCATGCTGCTTAACCGTGATGCAACAGTTACGACTTGTCACTCTAAGACGCAGAATCTTGCTGATTTAGTGAGTCAAGCAGATATTGTGGTGGCCGCTGTCGGGAAGCCTAACTTCATTCAAGGAGCTTGGATAAAGGCCGGTGCGGTGATTTTAGATGCTGGTTACAACCCTGGTAATATCGGGGATGTTGACTATGAAGCATGCTACACTAAGGCAAGTGCTATTACTCCGGTTCCAGGAGGAGTTGGTCCAGTGACCATCTCTATGCTTTTAAAACATACGGTTGATTCCGCAGAGCTACGAGCAAAAAAATAATATTTATCCAGAACACCCTTAGCAATTGAGGGTGTTTTTTTATGCTTTATATACATGAAAAGATAAGGTCCATAAAATAATATAAGAAAGGAAACGACGAGGAGAATATATATGGAGCTACTAGTATTTGGACAAATTCCAACATATGAGGAAATTCAAGAAGTCAGGAAGTCATTAAGTGAAATGTCCATAAAGCATTGGAGGCATGACGATCTTCTTTCATTATCTTGGTGGTTCCTTTTGTTTTCAACATTCATGCCCTATATTGTTTGGTGGAGGTATGTTAATAAAACTAAATTTTATGAGATCTTCTCGTTCGGTTTGTTTTGTGGAATCGTAGCTACCGTTTTAGATGTAGTGGGGGTTGATTTATTATTATGGGGCTACCCTGATAAGCTATTTTCAATGGTTCCTCCGTTATTTCCAGCTGATATTTGTGTAATCCCAGTGAGCTCCATGTTTATTTTTCAATGGTTTACAAAGTGGAAAAGTTTCATCATCGCAACAATTATTTGGGCTGCCATTTTGTCGTTTATAGTTGAACCAGTTTTTATTTATTTTCATATGTTTGAACTACATGACTGGAAGCATACCTATTCATTTTTGGGATTTATCGTTTATTTACTTAGTTGTCGAACTGCCTTTCATCTCATTCACCAACATGTTGTAAAAAAGATTCAACCTTCATAAATGGAGTTTTCTGTCACTAACCGTGTACTAGCTGAATATTGTATAAGGATGAGGATGATCTCGTGAGGAATGAGCAGATTTTCTTCAGCTATGCTTGACCAGAAGAGGAGTGCGGTAGGGTGACTTGGTTACATTTTATTCTGTTAAGTTTAGCGAGCTTTCGTTTAACTCATTTACTTGTGTTTGATAACATTACGTCTTTTCTGCGCAGACCTTTTCATGAAGAAATTAAAGAAACGGAAGAGGATGGAAGCACCTCAACCTATATTGTGGTGAAAGGAAAAGGCTTACGAAGGTGGATAGGAGAACTGTTAAGTTGCTATTGGTGCACAGGGATTTGGTGTGCAGCCTTCTTTTATATCGCTTGGTGGATATGGCCGGTTGGAACGGAACCTTTAGTGATGATAATGGCTATTGCAGGGCTGGCAGCAATAGTTGAAAGCATTGTTTTAAAGATAACGGATGACTAGTGGTAAAGCCTGTTTTGCTTGTATAGGGAACTCTCTAAAATTCTTCATCATATTATATAGATGATAGATCAAAGCTAGGAGGGATCCAAGATGCTGAAAAAACAAGTTCAAACAGCAAAAGAAGATAAAAAACCAGTAGCTGAAGTAGAGAAGAAAAAGAAAAAAGGCTGCGGATGCGGCAGAAAAAGAAGATACTCCTAATTCAGAAATAGGCAATAGCCTGTTTCTTTTTTTTGCATGCAATGAAACCAGATAACTAAAAATTGGAATTAGAATACCATCATAAACAAGGAAAAAAAACACAATCTAATATAAGTACGTAACTAAAAAGCTACTAGATCAGGATAAGGATGATTGTGATGAAAAAAAGAATAATGATATGTGTAGCCTTGTGCTGGCTCTTAACAGCTTGTTCAGGAACTAACGAACAGGGACAAAATCAGGAAAGTACTCAACCACATAACGTAGCCATGACGCATGATGAACTGGAGAAAATGAAGTTAACGAAAGATAAAATAGCGATAAAAGCTAAAAATGAAACATTACGTTACGAAGAAATAAATGAAGTAATTGCTGTCCATCATGACAAGGAGCTAATCGTTGGCTTTAATGTGGAAAAGCTTGAAGAATTTAATGTAATGGAAGTGGAAGAGAAAGTTAGAAAAAATCTTAAAAAGAAGTTCCCAGAACATAAGATAACGGTTTCGCATGATTTAAAAATATTACTTGAGCTAAATAATTTAGTAACTGAAAAGGGAGATTTATCTGAGAAGGAAATTGAAAAAAAGATAAACGAAATTAAACGTCTTTCTAAGGAGAAAACATAACAAAGAGAGAGAGTTGATACAGTTGGCAAACAAACCAAAGAAAAACCATATGGCGTCACAAGAAACTTATAAACAGTTTGAGCAGCAGATAGAATTTAAAAGACCTGTCGTACGAAATTGCATGAAGGCATTTTTAGTGGGAGGGCTTATTTGTTGTATAGGACAAGCCATCTCATTATTTTATATAACTTTCTTTGATTTCACTGAGATGACGGTAGGAAATCCTACAGTTGCAACGATGATTTTTATCTCCATGTTATTAACAGGATTTGGTGTATATGATCATCTTGCTCAATTTGCAGGAGCGGGTAGTGCTGTTCCGGTAACGGGATTTGGTAATGCTGTTATTTCAGCAGCCATTGAACATCGAACAGAGGGATTTGTATTAGGAGTTGGGTCTAATATATTTAAGCTTGCAGGGTCTGTTGTTCTATTTGGTACCTTCTCAGCTTTCGTCGTAGCACTAATAAAAACCATTATAACCATGTGAGGATGACATTTTATGAACCAGATACAACGTACATGGGTTTTTGACAATCAACCCGTTATTACGTCCTCTGCTGCGGTAGGAGGGCCATTTGAGGCCAAAGGAAACCTAGCAGAAGATTTCGATATACTCCATGATGATCTATGGCTCGGTGAAGATTCGTATGAAAAAGCTCATAAAATTCTTTTAGAGGAATCAATTTATAAATCATTAGAAAAAGCGAGTCTAACAAAAGATGATATTCAGTTCTTGCTTGCGGGTGATTTGATCAATCAGATTACGCCATCTAGTTTTGCAGCAAGAACTCTTGGTATACCATATTTTGGCTTGTTTGGTGCTTGTTCTACTTCAATGGAGGGATTAGCTCTTGGTGCGTTTATCGTTAATCATGGTGGAGCAGAACATGTAGTAACCGCAGCATCAAGTCACAACTCAGCAGTTGAAAAACAATTCCGATACCCAACGGAATATGGAGGACAAAAGCCCCCAACAGCTCAGTGGACTGTAACAGGATCAGGTGCGTGTGTAGTAAGTAAAACAGGCAAAGGTCCTCGTGTTACTTCCGCTACTATAGGAAGGGTAATGGACTTGGGACTAAAAGATCCTTTTAATATGGGAGGAGCCATGGCCCCAGCAGCTGTTGATACAATTGAAGCACATTTTAAGGATAGAGGTATTGACCCTTCCTATTATGATTTAGTTGTGACTGGAGATCTAGGGAAAATTGGAAGGAAAGTTGCGCTAGACCTATTAACTGAGAAAGATGTTACACTATCACCTGAACAATTTAAGGACTGTGGACTTTTAATTTATAAAGATGACCAACCAGTAATGGCGGGAGCAAGCGGGCCAGGATGCTCTGCTACAGTGCTTTATGGGCATCTATTAAATAAAATGAGAAAGGGAGAACTGAAGAAAATCTTGGTTGTTGCAACAGGTGCACTTCTTTCTCCACTGTCTTTTCAACAGAAGGAAACGATTCCTTGTATTGCACATGCTGTTTCAATTGAATATGGAGGTGATGCATAATGCTAGCAACCTTTTTCTGGGCTTTTGTTGTAGGTGGCTTCATTTGTGTCATTGGTCAAATTATGATGGACGTCTTTAAGTTAACCCCAGCTCATACGCTGAGCACATTAGTAGTCCTTGGAGCCATACTTGACGGATTAGACCTATATGAGCCACTCATTGCGTTTGCGGGGGCTGGTGCGACAATTCCTATTACTAGTTTTGGAAACTCACTCGTGCACGGTGCGATGGAAGAAGCACAACAGCACGGTATTATTGGCGTATTAACTGGGATGTTTGAAGTGACAAGCTCAGGGATATCTTCTGCCATTATTTTTGCTTTTATTGGGGCATTAATATTTAAACCAAAAGGCTGATGGGAAGGTCAATTTAGTGACGTAAGAGGGAGAGGGATATGATGCCGGAATGGCTGCTGATTATTGTACGCTCAATTTCAATTTTAATTGGATTATTTTTTATTTTAAAGCTGTTAGGGAAAAAGCAGCTATCAGAGCTCTCCTTTTTTGAAACAATCGTTGGGATAACGATTGGGGATATTGCTGGATCGCTGTCAATGGACATAGCAGTATCCTACTTACATGGAGGAATTGCCATAATCATCTGGGCATCTATCCCTTATCTATTCGATATTATCGCAGTTAAAAGTAAAAAGTTCCGAGACTTTGTAGAAGGTAAGTCAACTGTCTTTATTAAGAACGGAAAAGTTCTAGAGGAGAACCTAAAAAAAGAGAAAATCTCTGCAGATGAACTACTAGAAATGCTAAGAAAGAAAGATATATTCCGCGTAGCAGATGTCGAATTTGCCTCATTTGAGCCGACAGGAGACTTAAGCGTATTAAGAAAAAAACAATACCAGCCTTTATCAGTAGGGGATGTAGTAGAGGAACCTCAAGAAGAAAAAGAACCAAAAGTAGTCATAATGGACGGGGATATTGTAGATGAATCCCTTTCCCAACTCAATCTAGACAGGAGCTGGCTACATAAAGAAGCAAAGAAGCGAGGATTAAAAGTGGATGACATCTATTTAGCACAAATAGATGGAAACCAGAACCAGCATCTTCACCTAGATCTCTACGATGATCAGGATCAAGAAGAGGCACCTCATCCACAACACTCCAAAAGGCTCTACGCTACCCTAAAAAAATGTCAGGCCGAATTAGAGCTACTTGGACTCCAAACCAATGACCAATCCATCCAAACGATCATGCACCACCAAGCAACCCAAATGCAACAACTCATCCAAACCCTCGAACCCCACCTAAACGGGGTCAGGCCCCCACTGCGGTAACACGTTAAAGGGATGGGGGCCAGGCCCCCGGTGCGGTAACACGTTAAAGGAATGGGGGCCAGGCCCCACATGCGTTAATGTGCGAAAGCGGGGAATGGTTAATTAGAAAATAGATTGTCTGAAAATCCACGTTTTCCCTAGTGCACTTGTCCATACATGATGGAACGAGGGACATAGTATATATAGAACGGATTTCCCCAACATGCTAATTTCTTTGGCCCTTCGTTTATACGGAGGGCATTTTTTTAGTAGTTATCCTTTCTTGTACCAGGGAGAGTGCCGAAGGGTTACACTTGCGCTAGATTAGAGGATTTCCTCTTCGTTTGTCTGATTGTGTCTGAAATTGATGGTGAATTCAAGGGGAATGGTTTCATGAATCGTCAAAGTTCATAGGGGGAGTATCGGATAATAATTGTATTAACCACTTTGATCGAAATTGATAGGGCAGTGACTGTCATAAATTGAAATCTTAACACGAATCGTTTAGTGAGTGAGAAAAGTGGGTAAATAAATAAGGAGGTGTTGATAGTGGGTTATATTCTACCAATTACTCAGCATGAATATACACAATATGCAAACCGGATGGTGAAAACGGGGGTATCCCCATATGTATTGACGCCAATTGCAAAGGTATCTATGGAAAAAAAATTAAAAGACCGTCATAATAGAGAACAATCGGATTATAAGTTTGAGGCCTCTGAAGAGTTGACTAGTGTAAATTCTTACAGAAATCAAGCACAAAAGCCTACAAAAACAAAAGTTAGTCCTCGATTAATTTCAAAGATTACCGGTAAAGGAAATCATATAAACGAAGCAATATAAAGGTTGAGTGTAAATATGGAATTTATTCAAATCAATGAGAATCAATACTATTTTAAAGCTGCTGTTAATATTGGCTATGTAAAACAAGCTCATTCAAATAAAGGTTTGCTTATCGATGCTGGGTTAGATCAGCAGTCTATGAAGAAAGTGTTAAGGAAACTTGATGAAGAAAAGCTACCTGTTACTCATCTTTTTGTGACACATTCTCATGCCGATCACTATGGTGGAGCCGCCTTTCTGCAAGAGAAATTTGGTGTTTACACCATGGCTCCTTACTTAGAGGAAGCTATCCTTCGATATCCCATTCTGGCATCTTCTTCTTTCTTTCAGTCAAATCTTCCAATAGATGAGCTGCGCAACAAATTTATAGAGGGACAAGCCATTCATATACATCAAGTGATACATGAAGGAGTGTATGAAATTGATGGATTTCACCTTGAATTCATTAGTCTTCCAGGGCATAGTCTAAACCAGCTTGGGGTTAAAGTAAACGATTTACTGTATGCTTCTGATTCCTACTTTGGAACAGAGGCGCTAGACAAACATAAGATTCCTTACATTGTTGATCTTGAACAAACCTTTCATTCTCTAGAAAAACTACAGAAGATTAATTGTGAAGGAGCCATTCCTGGCCACGGTGAATTTGAAGAAAAATTCCAATCTACGATTACAGCTAATCAAGAAAAGCACCAAGAGATACTGCATTCAATTAAGGAAATTATAGACATACATCCTAACGGTATTAGTCATGAACAACTTGTCCAATTGATGTGCAATCGTTGGGATGTGGTCCTTACTAACATGACGTCATGGGCCTTATACAGGACAGCTATTACGTCTTACTTAACGATGTTATATAAAAATCAAGAGATACAATTAGACATTATTCAAAATACGCTAACCGTAAGAAAAAAAGAGGGAGAAGCCTAGTACTTAATGACGTGCAAGGCTTCTCCCTCTCTCCATTCTGCGTATAAGCAGTCTCGTATTCGGTTACAACCATGAACCCGTAACTGACTCAAAAGCCATGATTGATCTAATCCAGATTCTCTCATGTTATCTTCAATGACCTCTCCATCCGTAATTAAAGCAATAGGTAAGTAGACAGGTTCCTCTTTAATATTCAAGTCTTTTCTAGTAGGTGCATCAAAATTTGATTTCCTTAACACACTGACGGTCCCATCGATTTCTAATATGGCATATTCAACTTCTTTAATAGAAAAAACATCTTTCTTCCGAAGCAGGTCCTGAAGCTGATTAAGATCTAATTTATTCTTCTTTAACTCTTCATAAATAATTTTTCCCTTTTTAATAATGAGTGAAGGTTGTCCTTCTAATAAGTCCCGAGATTTCTTAAACTTCTGTGTAGCTAGTTCGGTTACGTAAATGAGTAATCCCCAAATAAATACAACATAGATAATTTGTACAAAATTTATGTCTTTGTCGTGTACAGCTCCACCCACTAATTCACCTAACACTAAGGCGGAAATAAAGTCGAAAGGTGTTAACTGATTAATCTGCGTTTTCCCGAGAGTCTTAGTTGTGATCATTAAAGCTGTGTATCCAACTAATAATTTAATCCCAATCCCCAAAAAGTCCATGCGTGTCACCTTCCCTTTTCTCTCGTTACTTAGAATGTGCAGGAAGCGCCATATTTATGATGAGGAATCTTAGGATGAAACAAATTCGCAAAATAAAAAACTGCTACTATCACTAGTAGCAGTTGACCTTATACCTCTTTTACCATCGTAACGTGAGGAATGCCGGCATCAAGAAAAACATCTGAGATGGTTTGATACCCAAGTTTCTTATAAAAGCCTTCTGCATGTGTTTGAGCATTCAGCTTGAGTTTGTGATAACCCTTTTCCTTTGCAATGACTTCAAGACGATCCATAATATTTTTGCCTAATCCTAATCCGCGATGAGAATCAAGGACACAGATTCTTTCCATCTTGCCGATACCGTCAACATCACGTAATCTTCCCGTAGCAATGGGTTGTTTTTCAGTGTCATACATGATGACATGTGTACATTCATTCTCATATTGATCAATTTCTTCTTCTTCAGGAACCTGTTGTTCATTAATAAAGACGATTCTTCTAACTTTTAAAGCATCTTCAAATTCCTGTTCATTGCTTACAACTGTTACGTTCAATGTTTAGCATTCCTTTCCGAGGTGGAATGTTTCATGGACAGTCCACGAACCATTTTCTAATTGATATAGTAATTGGAAACGATCCACCGTTTCTTCATAATTCACTTTTGTCATTTTAAGTGAACTTAATACATCAGAGTGCTCATCATCGGATAAGTTTTGAGCAATTGTAATATGGGGAACATACGCATACTCGCGATCCGTTGATAAAATTCCCTCATGCATTTTATTATGCAGCACTTCTAATTCAGGTTTAGCTTCCACCCCGAAGTAAATAACATTATTTACAGGATGAAAAGAGCTTACTTTATATACATTGACCTTAAATGCTTTAACCTCAGATGCGATTTTATGTAATTCTTGAACAATCGCTTCGACTTGGTTTTCTTCCACTTCAAATCCACTCTTTAGTGTAATGTGTGGAGATATAAGAGCGTAGCTTGGGTCATAACGCTTACGAAATGAATTCGCATAATCTTGTAATTTTTTGGACGGAAATATAGCAATACCATATTTCATAGGAATACCTCCCTTAAAGTATATAAATATCAATCAATTTTATTTAAAAGTACTATTATTATAGCAAATATTCAAAAAATAGTCACATTAGTCATTAAGGATATAATGTAGTGCTTGCTTCAAATCAGGTTGCCAATAAGTCCAAGTATGATCGCCTTCAAATTCATTACAAAGTGACTCGAAATTTTTATTCTTAATTAGATTTGACAGCTCTTGGTTTGGAGTAACAAAGTCTTTGATTTCACCGTCTGTAGTCTTTACAGAATCCTCTTTAGTTCCGAATGTATGATAAAGCTGTAAAAGATGTGGAGAAGGAAACTGTTCGACTTTATGTAAAATAGATGAATCCACGTATGGAGATTGCATTGCTATTTTCCCAAAGGTATGAGGATACTGTAAGCCTGTAAGCAATGATATAGTCCCGCCTAAAGAATCACCTATGAGAACTCGCCCCCGTCCCATTTGGTAGGTAGGTAAAGCTTGGTCTAGATAAGGAACTAATTCATGTGCTAGAAAGCGAATATAAGAATCCTTTTGCTTACCCTCAGGATGGTACTTTTCACGTCGATCTCGAACACTTGAATAAGGAACCCCAACAATAATTGTATTAGGTATTTTTTTCTCTTCAAGCAATTCTTCTGTTACGCGAGCAATTCGACCTAAATTAAAATAGTCTTGTCCGTCTTGAGCAATAACAAGATGATATTTATATAACGTTGAAAAATTTGCCGGTTTATATAGAAGTAAGGTTAATTCTTCTTGTAAAGCTTGACTATAAAAAGTGATTTCCTCTGTCTTCCCGGTCATAGATGCCATCTGTCTAACCTCCATCCATTGTAGCTTTTGCATGAACGTGCCTAATTAAGCAAGTACAGCAAACTCATTTGTTAGTAATTTTTATTTTAGCATAAAAGGAGGTTGTCGTTGTATAGAGTTTACTTTCTACCAACTAGCTCATCCTTTGAAAAGTATTCATGGCGTATGGATAAAGATTCTTTTATTTCAATGACTCCATAAGAGAAAAAAGGTTGACGGCGTTTGTCAGTAGGTGAACCTGGATTAAATAGGTGAATACCGTCTTTCTTTTTGTTAATCGGTATATGAGAGTGTCCAAATAAAATAACGTCAACTGAATTAGTTAAAAATGCACGAGTGGCTCTTTCTTCGGTTGATTTTCCTTTTCCAAGATGTCCATGGACCAATCCGAAACGAAAGCCTTGAAAGGAAACAACTTTACAGAATCCAAATTGCTCTATTAATTCACTGGGATCACCGTTACCGGCAACTCCATCCACTGGTGCAAAGCCTTTAAGTGTTTCGTATAGATCTACTGATTGCCAATCTCCTAAATGCAGGATGTGGTCTGCCTGGGACAATGCTGAAACTAAGGGAACTGGTAGTACTTTTGATTTTTTAGGCATATGAGTATCTGAAACCACAATAATCTTCATCTTCTAATGTAGTAAGCCCGTATTTGTTTCAAGTTGCAAAGCTTGCTGCTCTCCAAGGGGAGTTAACGGTATGATGGATAATTGATAGTACTTCTCATGATGGGAATCTAAGAAAACCTCAACATCCTGATTTTTACCTAATAGCCAACGATATTGCTCTGGAGAAAGTCTTTTATAAATGATGTCTATATGTAGCTGCGCGCCAATATCATGTATAAATTGATCAAAAATTAACCCTTCTGCATCATTTTCTAGTTCATCACTTAGTTCTTTTGCATATTCACTTTTACTAAAAAAAGTTGTAGGGATTTTATACTCAAAATTCATCTGATTTCCTCCTTTAAGGAATAGTTTACTGCACGAATACTATGTTATGTAGAGAATTTGAAAATGAAAGAGTGTGTTCTGATAAAAGGAAAGAGCAGAAAGTTTATCTTCCTGCCGCATGTTTGAAAGGGGACTCTTGGTTATTTTGTACAGGATATATAGATAATATATTTTGTAAGGAAAAAGTTCTTTCCGTTTTACGAAGATAGCAGTATCCTTTGACCCAAAAAGGCGTTACTTTTTTAATTTTAATTACACGATGTGTAAGTGAGCCAGATGCCGATAAGTAGATTATCTCAGCACGCTGGTTTCTTTCGAATAATTTTTCTAGAACTGGTTGAAATGTACTCATCATGATCACCTCAAATATATTATAATCGAACATTTGTTCTGTTTGCAAATGTTAAAATGAAATAAATTTTTCACATACTTTGGACATTGACTTTTTTCACTTATTCCGATATATTATTCCTACATCCCATATACGACTTGTTAGCTCAGTGGGAGAGCACTTCCTTGACAGGGAAGGGGTCGGGGGTTCAAGTCCCTCACAGGTCATTAAAAAAACACTTTTATATAAAAGTGTTTTTTTGTTGTCGTCGTCTAAAACGTCTAAAATACAAACACCCCAGCCAACCTTCAGATTGACCGGGGTGTTTTATAAATTATTAAACTAAATGTTATTTATTAAAATGCTTCTCAATAAATTTTCTTTCCTCATCAGCTGTTAACACTCCAGTAGCTTCCCCAATATTCCCGTTTTGCAATTTCCATATTGAATTGTGATCATCGTCAGCAGAGGAGAAATTTCCTTGTAACCAGCGATTCAGAATATCTATATAGAGTTTACTATGCTTATAGTTTGATTGATTATGTTCGACAATGACTAATAACCTTCTAATTCTTTCAGGAGTAATTTGGATCGCACCCCATTTTTCATCAGCCTTTACCTTTTGATGAGACATAAAATGAATGGCATTTTGTATTTGGTATTCTTGCATCTCAAGAGGAAAGATTTCTTCAACTCGTTTTGCATCATCCACGATATTTATAGATAAAGTTTTACTTTGATCAGTTGCTTGAGTAAAATCAGCAGCCTCTTGTTTTTGTTTTAAATTAGAGGAAGTTGCTTGACTCCAAACCATATAACCAAATAATCCGGCCAGTACAATCAAGGATATGCTTACCACTTTAATTTGCAGCTTGTTCATTATGTATTGCCTCCTTATTCGTTAAAACTATTTAGAGCTCGTAACAATCACCTATATTCGATTTAATCATTATACCATAATTAGGAAATTATTGACGCGCTAAAGGTAGTAGTTAATCATGTTGGTAATTGTCGAAAAATTCATATTAAAAAAATATTGAAATAGATTTGTAATGTTGTATACTTGTATTACAAATTATTTTAAGCGCTTTCATTTCCAGCGTTTGAAAAATTTAGCTTAATAGGGGGAGAACAATGAAATTTCTAAGAAACAGAAAAAGTATTATGTTTGTCAGCCTTTTAGCACTACTACTACTTTCAGCATGTGGCGGAACAAACCAAGCCGGTGGCGGGGGAGCTAAAAAGCAATTCGTCACAATTGCAACTGCATCAACTGGTGGTACATATTATCCAATTGGAGTAGGGATGGGAAATCTATGGTCTGAAAAATTGGCAGATCAAGGGATTAATGCAACTGGTCAATCTTCAGCAGGATCTGTTGAAAATATTGATTTACTTCGTAATGGAGAAGCACAAATGGCAATCCTTCAAGGATTAATTGGTGCTCAGGCATACACAGGAAAAGGTAATTTTGAAGGAAATGCATATGAAGATTTACGTTCAATTTCAATGTTATGGCCAAATGTTGAGCACTTTGTATTAATGGATTCTAAAGTGTCAACGGGTACCATTGCAGATATCGAAGGTTCAGTATTCTCAGTTGGTCCACAAGCTAGTGGTACAGAACAATCGACTCTAGTTATCATGGAAGCTCTTAATCTAACAAAAGAAGACATTACGCCAGAATATCTTGGATATGATGATGCTGTTGCATCTATGCGTGATGGACGTTTAGAAGGAGCATCAATGCCAGCAGGTATTCCAGTAGCTGCTCTAACTGACGCATATGCTAGTGGAGTAAAGGCTACTATTCTTGAAGTAACAGATGAGCAAATGGAAGCAGTAAATGGTGTATTCAATACTTGGTACCGCTATACAATTCCAGCAGGAACTTATCCAAAGGTTGATAAGGAAATCCAAACAATTGCTCAACCTAACTTCCTTGGAGTAGCAGGAGACATGGATGAAGAGACAGTTTACCAATTAACAAAGGCACTTTATGAAAACTTAGATCAGATGTATGAAGTTCATAACTCTGCAAAGGAAATTACGCTTGAAACTGCACTAGATGGACTACCAGCACCACTTCATGCAGGAGCTTATAAATACTTTAAAGAGGCGGGACTGGATATTCCAGATCACCTAATCCCACCTGAAGCAAAATAATCTAACAAGAAAAAATATGGAGATGGGGAGTAAATTCCATCTCCATATTTTAAGTAATTGGTTTATTTGCAAAAGTGAAAGGAGGAATATATATGGCAAATGAAAAACAAGTTGAATTGCAATTGGATAAAGAAGCCGGTGGAGGAATGAGGTTACTCTCAGGTAAACAGGCGTTAGTATTAGCCATTGTTGGCGCTCTTTTATCTGGTTTTTCGATTTATGTAAATGCTTTTACAAATATCCAAGAAATCTATCGTAACTCTGCTTTTTTAGCCTTTTTATTAATTTTAGCTTTGCTTTTATATCCTGCCAGAAAAAGTGGTGACAGAACTAAGTTCAACGGTTTAGACATTGGATGGACAGTGTTGGGATTAATAGGGGTTGTTTATATTTTATTCTCCTACTCCACGATTCATAATGTTCAAATGTCCAACGCTATTACAAGAGACTACATTTTTGCAGTTATCACGATTGTTGTTTTACTAGAAGCGGCTCGCCGTTCGATCGGAATTTTCATTCCATTACTCGCTTTAATAGCCATTGTTTATGCGCTATTCGGGCCCTATTTTCCAGGAATGTTTGCACATGCGGGCTTCACTTTCGAACGTTTGTTATATAGATTGTATATGACAACTGAAGGTGTGTTCGGCATCACATTATCCATTGCCTCTACTTATATTATCCTCTTTATTTTGTTTGGTGCGTTTCTAGGTGCGAGTGGTGCATCTAAGCTGTTTAATGACTTAGCCATTGCTGCAGCTGGACAGCGACGAGGGGGACCTGCTCAAGTAGCAGTTTTATCAAGTGCCCTTACAGGTTCTTTAAGTGGTAGTGCTGTCGCAAACGTAGCCACAACAGGGACATTCACTATTCCATTAATGAAAGGGATTGGATTAGCTCCAAGATTTGCGGGAGCAGTTGAAGCAGCGGCTTCTACCGGTGGTATGATCATGCCGCCAATCATGGGAGCGGCAGCCTTTATTATGGCTGGTTTCTTAGGAGTATCGTATACCGTTATTATTTTAGCTGCTATTATTCCTGCTTTACTGTATTATAGTGCTTTAATTATTGCGATTGATATTGAAGCGAAAAAGAAAGGCTTAAAGGGAATGAGTAAAGATTCAATACCTCTTGTAAAAGAAGTACTAAAAGAGGGTGGAATCTTATTATTACCGATTGTCATTGTTATTGGAACTTTACTAGCAGGAAAAACGCCATTATTTGCAGGTTTTGCAGGGATTGGTTCAGTTATTGTGTCAAGTTGGCTAACTAGAAACAAAGAAAATCGAATTACCATTAAAAAAGCAATTGACGCATTAATAGAAGGAGCAAAGGGAACAATCCAAGTTGGTATTGCTTGTGCTGCCATCGGAATCATTATCGCGGTTGTGACGATGACTGGTTTAGGTTCTGCGATTGCTTATAATGTTTTAGCTCTTTCAGGTGGTCAATTATGGATCATATTAATCCTTGTTATGATCACATGTATTGTTCTTAGTATGGGTTTACCATCAACAGCTTTATATATTGTGGTAGCTGTCACAGCGGCACCGGCTTTAGTTGAAGCTGGAGTACACCCAGTTGCTGCTCACTTCTTTGTATTCTGGTTTGGTGCTATGTCTAACATTACACCTCCAGTAGCATTAGCCTCTTATACGGCGGCTGGATTAGCTGGAGCAGATGCAATGAAAACGTCCATAACAGCACTAAAATTAACATTACCTGGATTTATTATCCCGTTCATGATTGCTTATAACCCAATCTTTGTCATGCAAACATCAACAGGAGAACCAGTTTCTGTTTTAAATGTAGTACTTGCAGCAGTGACAGGTCTTTTAGGGGTATTCTCATTGTCAGTCTCAACATTTAATTTCTTTTCAACAAAATTAAACATTATAGAGAGAATTGGTTTCTTCGTTGGGGCATTTTTATTAATTAAACCAGGTGGTATAACAGACCTGATCGGTATCGGTATCATGGCAATCTTACTAGCCGTTCACATGACTCGAGCAAAAAAGAAACCGAATTTAAATAATGATCTAAATATAAGCGGAGCATAAAACATGAAGGGGGAAGCGGAATGGTAGAATCCATTAATCGCAAAAAGGTATCACACCAAGTATATGAACAACTAGAAATGATGATAAGAGACGGTAAGTTTCCCCCTAACAGTAAGTTACCGACAGAGAACGAATTGGCAAAAATGTTTGGGGTAAGTCGTTCTCCTATTCGGGAAGCTTTAAGCGTATTGGCTGCAAGTGGGTTAATTGAATCAAGGCAAGGTGGAGGAAGTTGGGTTAAAGAAGTACAAATGATAAATATGCTAGACCGTTTTTCCTTTGAGATGATTGAGGTTGAAGAAGTGTATCATCTGTTGGAAATGAGGACGATTATTGAGACGGAAGCTGCTGCCCTTGCAGCAGAAAGGCATACAGATCAGGATATAAAAGAGCTAGAGTTGGCTTTGAATGCGTTTCGTCAGACACTTGAGGATGAAAAGAGTGTAGGGTCTGAAGCAGATTTTGAATTTCACCGTGTGATCGTTAGGGCTACCTATAACCCGTTTTTTATTCAGACAATTGATAACCTAGCAGACCTTTATCAGAAAGCATTACACTATTCTTTGAAAAAGAACATTGGTAGCACGCGTAAAAGAGAAGAAGTGTTTAAAGAGCATGAGGCCATTTTTCTTGCCATAAAAGAAAGAAACAAGGAAAAGGCCCGTCAAACGATGCAACATCATTTGAATGTTGTAAGGTTAAAAGTTGGCGATCCAAATGCTAGTGTTTATTTCTAAGGCTCTTTTATAAGACTTTGTTTCTTAATACCTTGAAACCTATCGATCATTGTTAGAATAGAGCAACTCTATTAAGTACTGACCACAGTACTACCGAGTAAAAATCCGGATATTGGGATTTTTACGAAAGCAACAATCTATACGAAAAGAGCCATTTCTAATGAATATTAAGAAAAGACTAAAAGGATAGAGGCGATAAAAATGGTTGAAGTAAAAAATATCTTTTGTATCGGAAGAAACTATGCTAATCATGCATTAGAGCTAGGAAATGCAATCCCTTCTTCACCGATATTATTTTCTAAGCCAACGCATTCTTTAGTAAAGGCAGATGGAAGTGAAATACGCTATCCAGGAGGTCGTGGAGAAATTCATCACGAGCTTGAAATTGTCTTACATATTGCAAAAGATGTCCCAGAATCTTTTGAAGTTGAAGATGTAGTGGACCAAATGGCACTTGGAATAGATTTTACTCTTCGTGATGAGCAATCGAAGCTGAAGGATAAAGGTCATCCTTGGCTAAAGGCAAAGGGGTTCCCGAATTCAGCTGTTATAACAGATTTCTGGGCTTTCCCTGGTGTTGAAGGATGTAAAGAAGTGGAATTCTCTCTTTCAAAAAATGGAGAAACTGTTCAACTAGGAAACATTAGAGACATGATGTTTGATTTTAAACAAGTGATTGAGCATTGTAATTATTATTTTGGTCTTAAAAAAGGTGACATTATCTATACGGGCACACCAGAAGGAGTTGGGCCTATTCGTCATGGTGATACCCTATCGTTACGATGGGGACAGGATGAAAAGGGAAGCTTCAAGGTTGCACTTGATTAAGTAAAAGGAGGTTATCACCTTCTTTTTTGCTAGGGTCATATTTTAATAGAAAAAATCTAAGACAGATGAGGTGAAGTAGACATGGCGGAGCTCTCTCCTGAAATCACTGAACAACTTATATCAATCGTAGGAGATCCTAAGAGGGTGCTTTTAAATGAAGCGGACCGATATAGTTATTCCTTTGACGCATCCTTTGGCATTCATCTACCAGATGTTGTGGTTCAGCCATTGTCAACTAAAGAAGTATCTGAAATTATGAAGCTTGCCAATCAATATAGAATACCTGTATGTCCACGAGGACAAGGTACTAGTTTAAGTGGAGGTCCTCTTCCTGTTAAGGGAGGAATTGTTCTAGATTTTGCTAGGTGGAATCAAACATTAGAAATTGATGTAGAGGACATGGTCGCTATTGTTTCACCAGGAGTGTTAACAGCAGATATACATAAAGCAGCGAACGAGTGGGGAATGATGTATCCACCGGACCCAAGTAGCTCAAGTGTTTCGACAATCGGTGGAAATCTTGCTGAAAATGCAGGGGGACCAAGGGGATTAAAGTACGGTGTAACAAAGGATTATGTGATTGGATTAGAAGTCGTCACACCGGAAGGAGAAATCATCCGTACTGGTGGAAGAACGGTTAAGAATGTAACCGGGTATGATTTAACGAAGCTTATTGTTGGGTCAGAAGGGACACTTGGAGTAATAACAGAGGCTATTTTAAGGATAGTGCCTAAACCTCAAGCGACAAAGACGATGATGGCCATATTTGATGACTTAGTGGATTCAGGAAGGGCCATCTCAAAAATTTTAACTTCAGGAATTGTACCTGCCAAAATGGAAATCATGGACCAGGCTTCAGTCATCGCTGTTGAAGAATATGAACCTCTTGGACTACCGACGGATATTGAAGCAATATTGTTAATTGAGCTTGACGGACATCCAATTGCTATTTCTTATGAAATGCAGAAGGTACAGCAGGTGTGTAAAGAGGTGGGAGCAAGAGAAACAAAGGTAGCTCAAACAGATCACGAAGCAAATGAGCTATGGAAAGCTAGAAAGCTTGTTTCTCCAGCTATTGTCCGTATTAAACCTACTAAAATATCTGAAGACGCAACCGTTCCAAGAAGTAAAATACCAGATATGTTTAAGAGATTAAAAGAAATTAGAGAAAAATATCAGGTAGATCTTGTTGTATTTGGTCATGCAGGTGATGGAAACTTACATCCCAACATTATTGCAGATAAGCGGGATAAAGAAGAAATGCTGCGTGTTGAGCAGGCAGTTGGAGAGATTTTTGAAGCGGCAGTTGAGCTAGGAGGCACACTTTCAGGGGAACATGGAATTGGTACAATGAAAGCCCCTTTTATGGAGATGGAGCTTGGAAAGGCAGGCATTGATATGATGACACGAATTAAGAAAAGCTGGGATCCTAACAATATATTAAATCCAGGTAAGATTTTCCCAGAGCCTGGTCAAAAGCTTGTGTTGCATCATGAATAGTAAAATAACTTATCCGGGCCTTGCTTATGAAGAGACCTTTAGTTGTGTCCAATGTGGCTATTGTCTTCCCTCTTGTCCCACTTATATGACCATGGGCAAGGAGACTCACTCTCCTAGAGGTAGAATTAATCTCGTGAAAATGGCTGCTGAAGGAAAAATTCCTCTATCTAAACTAGAAGATCCAATTGAGCTATGTCTAGGCTGTCGAGCTTGTGAAACTGCCTGTCCAACCAATGTTCAGTATGGAGCAATCCTTGAGTCTGCCAAAGAAGTCATCTATGAAGATAAAAAGGATGCTACTAGTAGTCGTACAAAGTTGCTTCGTAAAGCCCTTTTTGAAATGACATTTCCTAATAAAAAGATGCTGAATTTTGTTGGCTATGGCTTACACATGTACCAAACAACAGGGTTGAAAGCACTAGCCCATAAAACAGGAATGGTTGACAAAATATTGCCTGAGTCCATGGTTGCGTTTGACCATATCATTCCAAAAGTAGACTCCCCGTTAAAAAAGAAAAGGAAAAACCATGTAAAGCCTGAAGGAAAAACGATGTATAAGATTGGCTTTTTTACAGGCTGTGTGATGGATGCTGTCTTTACTAGTATTAATGATCTTAGTATCAAGCTTTTACAAAAAGCTGGTTGTGAAGTTCAAGTGATCTCAGAACAAACTTGCTGTGGTGCTTTACAAAACCATAGTGGTGAGAGAAAGCTTGCTATAGAACTTGCTAAAAAGAATATTGAAGCTTTTGAGAAATATGAATTTGATTTTGTTGTGAATAGTATTGGTGGTTGCGGTGCTGCGTTAGTAGAATATGACCACCTATTAAAGGACGATCCCGTTTGGAGTGAACGAGCAAAGACGTTTGCAGAGAAGAATGTTGATATTAGTGTCATTTTAAACGAGCTTTCCTTACCTTTTACAAAAGAGATCAACGAGAAAGTAACATATCAGCCTTCCTGTCACATGACAAATGTTCAAAAGAGGGTAAAGGAACCGAGACAATTATTATTATCTATACCAGGCATCCAATATCAAGAGCTTCCTAGTCTGAATATGTGTTGTGGTTCAGCTGGGATCTACAATATTGTAAATTATCAAGAATCGATGGATATATTAGACGTGAAAATGTCTACTGTAGCAGAAGTAAAGCCGAGTGTCATTGTAACAACGAATCCAGGATGTCACTTGCAAATGAAACTTGGTGTAGAGCGTAAAGGTATGACAAAGGAGATCCGTGTGGTTCATCTTGTTGAATTATTAGCAGAGGCTTGTCAAATAAAAAATAGATAAGGTGGGGGAGACAGCATGTATGATTTCACCATAATTGGAGGAGGAATTGTCGGCTTATCGGTTGGTAAGGCGTTACTAGAACGTTTTCCAAATGCTAAGGTACTATTATTAGAAAAGGAAAAAACACTTGCATCACATCAAACGGGACATAACAGTGGGGTTATTCATTCAGGTATTTATTATAAGCCGGGTAGCTTTAAAGCCCAATTTGCTCGTAAAGGTAGCCAATCCATGACCGAGTTTTGTCAGCGTTATAATATTGAGCATGATATTTGTGGAAAAGTAATTGTAGCAACGAAGGAAGAAGAGCTTCCGTTATTAGATAATCTTTTTGACCGCGGTTTACAGAATGGACTAAACATAAAAAAAATCGATTCCGACCGCCTGAAGGAAATTGAACCTCATGTGAAGGGTCTTGGAGCTATTCATGTACCAATGGCCGGAATCGTTAATTATAAACAAGTTTCGGAAGCTTTTGCTACTATTATTAAAGAAAATGGTGGAGAAGTTAAAGTATTTGAAGAAGTGACAAATATTAAAGAAACGAATGACGGAGTTTTCATTGATACGAATAATGCGACCTACCAAACGAACATGTTGATTAATTGTGCTGGTTTACATAGTGATCGAATTGCAAGAATGACTGGGTATGCTACTGATACCAAGATTGTACCGTTTAGAGGTGAATATTTTAAGCTGAAGCCGGAAAAAAGAGGGCTAGTTAAGAATCTCATCTATCCTGTACCCAATCCGAATTTTCCGTTCTTAGGTGTACATTTTACGAGAATGATAGGTGGAGAGGTAGACGCCGGACCAAATGCCGTTTTAAGCTTTAAACGAGAAGGATATCGAAAAACTGACTTCAATATCAAGGATTTTGCTGAAGTAATGTCTTACGGTGGATTTTGGAAGCTTGCAAGTAAATATATGAAGGAAGGTCTTGATGAAATGGCTCGTTCCTTCAGTAAAAAGAGATTTGTAGAGAGCCTTCAGGAATTAATTCCTGAGATTACAGAAGATGACTTAGTACCAGCTCCAGCTGGTGTAAGAGCTCAAGCACTTAAAGCAGATGGTAGCCTTGTTGATGATTTTCATATTATCAAGGGTAAAAAAAGTATTCATGTGTGTAATGCACCTTCACCGGCTGCCACTGCATCCATTGAGATTGGTAAATATGTTGTCAATCAAATACCTGAACAGACTCATTTGCGTGAGGCTTCTGTCGGCGGATTTTAATAAGGAGAAGGAACCTAGAGTAATAGGTATCCTTCTTTTTTTGGCTCTTTTTCTGTGAAAATAATTATCGGGTTTAAACTTCACCCGAACTGTTTATCCTAATACTAATCAAATTTTTACAATAGGAAAGTAGAGCTACCTTAATTTAAGGTTTCTCGTATAACTTTTTTATTGTTTGTCTATACTGCTAGTTTACGGGTGTCTCGTTGTAGGGTTCCTTGTTTAAAAGCATATGATTGACAATCGTAAGCATTCGGTGTGCTATCGCAACGAGTGCTTTTTTCTTTCCTCTTCTCGCAGCCAATGACCAATATTTAGTTGATAATCTTTTATTTCGACTTCGTGAAACAGCCCAGGCAGCTTCACATAAAGCAGATTTTATGTGTGGATTTCCATTCATCGTTCGTGAAGTCTTTCGTTTCCCTGCACTTTCATGATTACCAGGTGACAAACCTGCCCAGGAGGTGAGGTGTTTAGAGGTTGGAAATTGAATCATATCCAGACCTATTTCAGCCAATATAACCGCAGCTGTGTCTTTCTTAATACCTGGCATTGTAATAAGAAGATTTACTTCTTTTTGATACTTTACTAAAACGTCATCGATTCTTTTCTCAATTTCAGCTATTAATTCTTCCAGGTTTACAATGTGCATCCAAGATTGCTTGATAAGAAAAATCTGATGATCATTCAATGTTCCAAATAATGAATCGGTAATTAATTGTCTCTTATGTTCCATCTTTCCGTGGATTCTCTGTTCGACTTCTTCCGAATCTATATAACCTTCCGTCATTAATTTTTCTAAGAGCTTTCTTCCTGAAACACCAAATACATCTGAAATAACGGTTCCCAATTTGATGTTCGAAGCCTCGAGTACCTTCTGAATCCGATTCTTTTCAGATGTCATATGTCCAATCCACTTCTTTCTAAGGCGTGTTAAATCACGAAGATTACGAAAGTCTTCAGGAGGAACAAAGCTTTTTTCAATCAAGCCATGTCTTAATTTGGCGATCCATTCTGCATCTGAAACATCTGTTTTTCTACCTGGAACGTTCTTAATTCTTTGTGCATTAGCTAAGGTAATATCAAAGAAATCTTCTAAAATATTGTAAACAGGTTTCCAATAAATCCCGGTGCTTTCCATCGCAATATGGGTAACCTGTTTTTCCCTCTAACCACTTTAATAGGCGAAATAAATCTTTCGTTAAAGTAGGAAAGGTTTCAATCTCCTTTTCCATGTCAGTTTCAGATTCACCTAACAATACACAAGCTACAATTGTTTCTGCATGAACATCTAAACCCGCACACCGTTTGTATAATAGTTCCATTCCACTCTTCCTTCATAAAGTATTCCACAAAAACAGTGGAACGAATTTGAAATTGAACATTTTTCTGTTCGTAGTCATCTCTCATAAAAGAGAGAGCTAACAATGGGTTGTGCACCAAATTCATTCCAACAGTTTTCTAAACAGGGTTAAACCACCATTAAGAGCCACGTTATATACTCACTGTTTGTAGTATCTACATTATGGTAAAGAGAACCTATTTTCATTCCCGGGTTGAGAGCGAGAGGTCATGAGATGTTTTCTAATAAATTCCCTACTAATACTATAAAACCGAAGTGTCATTGTAAGAAAACCAGGCACCACACCTAGTCGATCCAATTTTTATTCAACTCTTAAAAAGCTAGTAAATGAAGGATTGCTACAAACTCAAGAAGAAGGAAAGAGACTGATTTACTCCATTACTGGTCAAGGTAAAGATGCTCGTCAGTCTTTCTTTCAAGACCATTATGAATAACTTACAGAAGTGAAGCGGGTACTCGATGTATTTCATGCTGATCTACATGGACATTCCAAAGGTAAGATTCAACCTTTTAACGAAGAATATCGTCCATTCTTTTCTAAATTAGTGAGTGTTCGTGACCATATTAAGTATGTCATTCTTAAAGAGCTCCTGAGCGGGGTCTACGGGTCCATGAAGAAGCGTTTCTACGTAAAAGATATGAGAGACCAGATTAAGCAAAAATACGGTTGGGATTCGTCTGTGAGCTATATTTACGATATTGCGAGATTGATGGAAGAGAAGGAAGGTTTTCTAAAGGGAATTTGGGTAGATAGTGAAGGCTTTGAAAGTAATACCCGTCATAAACGACTCTATGAATTAACAGAAGAAGGAGCGAACCCTGCAATCTTTCAACGGATCTCTTCAGACGTAGCAAATAGAGTAGGGGAAGTACGAGAGGCAGTTTCAAAAGTTTTATCTATTCTAGAACAGAAAACAGAGGTTAATAGCGCCGATAAGTAAAATAGAGCCTTTGAAAATTAGAAATCATCCTTACGATGCACTAACATGAAGATACAAACACAGAACATAAGGAGGTTATCACAATGTTTTCAGATATCCATATTGAACAACCTACCATTCATGATAAAAACGGATTTGAAGTAGCGATTATGCTCGAAAAAATGGTGATGATCCTGGGATTAATAAATATTGGAACACCCGCTGATAAAGCAAAAGGAAAAGAAGAGCTTGTAAAGATTGAAAAGGAACTAATGCAGTGCTTAAATCGTGAGGCATTCCGGGTAGCTGCTATAAATATAGGTTATACAAAGGAAGAGTTAAAAGAGGTTTTCTCAAAATAAAATTAGCTGGGAATTAACTTATGAAAAAGAAGAACATCTTCATTTTATTAGCTATATCTGTATTAGCATTCATTTCTGAATCGATGCTTCGCCTTCAAGGAGTGGATTTATATATTACCTTAATAACACGATTAATTAGTTTGGCAACTGGGGGATATGCTGTATCCCTTATCGTGACAAGCATACGTAAAAATATAGAGAAGAATTAAGGATTAGGAAAATAGACATCATGGAATTACTTAACTGGTTTTTATCCCTTAACACACTTTCAATCATTATCGTTGTAATCCTTGCTATATGGATAGTAGTAAGAAAAATTACTAAAATAATTGGCTCATTCGTTTCAAAGGTCACATCATTGTTGTTTGGTTTAATTGGTGTAGCAAAACTATACTTCATGCTCTTTTAAAAAGTAGGATAAGTAACTATTATTAGACTTAGCGTTGATCACTTGATTGACGCTTTTTTATGTTGAAGGTCAACAATAGATAACGTTAATTAAATCACTAACTAGATGATATATTGTTGAAAGGATTTCTATTATAAATTATAAAGGTGTAATTATATGACATTTGAAACTGAAATCATTGGACACACCAGTTACACTTGGTTATTTTTCTGTTGTAATTGCCATGTTAACTTCATATACTGCTGTTCACTTATTAAGCAGGGTGACAACTTATAAAAATCGTGACCGGATACTGTTATTTGTCGCTTCTGTCATAATGGGTGGGGGAATCTGGACCATGCACTTTATTGGCATGCTCTCGGTTCATATAGATATCCCAATGACATATAACTTAAAATTAGTAGGCTTATCGCTTATTTTACCTATAGGAACCTCTATCCTGTCATTTTGGTTTATTGAGCATCATACCAAAAATAGATACTCATTGGTGTTAAGTAGCTTGATAATGGGAGCTGGTATAGCAGGAATGCACTATACTGGTATGGCTTAAATGGAAATGGAAGCTACAATTACGTATAAACCTGGAATGTTTTTATTATCCATTGCTATTGCTATTTTAGTCCTTGTCATTTCATTTTGGTATTATTCAAAGAAAAGAGAAGGTAAATTAACAAGTAGGATAGTAGGTTCTGTATTATTAGGTTTAGCTATCTCTTCATTACATTATACCGGTATGGGTGCTGCTCAATTTGTAACCCACAACCATGTTCCTAATTTACCGAGGAAATGACTATATTAGTGAACATAGCAATCTAATTTTGGTAGTAATGAGTGGGTTGTTTATATTTTTAGTCCTAATATCCATCATTGTAACTTCACTTCTGGATGAGAAAAGCAATATAAAACTAAAGGTAAGTGAAGAATGTTATCGGAAGTTAGTGGAACAATCACCATTTGGAATCATAATCCACGAATTTGGTAAGCTCACTTATGTAAACAAAGCTGTTATGGAAATTCTTGCAGCAAAGAAAGAGAATGAGTTAATTGGTCGAAATGTACTGGACTTAATAGACCAAAGTTATCATGAAATTCTTCGAAACCGTTGGAATTCAATTCAATTAAACCCAACTGTAGATACGTTAGAAGAAAAAATGATTCGACTAGCTCATAAAGTAATTGATGTAGAAATGAAAGGAATTCCATACGAAGAAAATGGTGTTTTAAAAGTACAGGTCTTTTTTCAAGATATAACAGCCAGAAAAGATGCTGAAAAACTTGTTTATCAAATGGCCTACTATGATAGCTTGACTCATCTTCCCAATAGACGATTGTTTAATGAACGATTAAACGCTGCATTGCAGTCTGAGAAAGATATAGCGGTGATGTTTATTGATTTTATTGATTTGGATGGGTTTAAGCAAGTAAATGATAATTATGGGCATGATATTGGTGATGAATTGTTAAAGAAAGCAGCAAAGAATATAAAAGAATGTGTAGGAGAACATGATACGGCATCACGATTAGCAGGTGATGAGTTTGCAATACAGTTATCCAATATTGATTATGAAAATACACTTGAGATTGCTGAAGATATAATTAAGAAGCTCGACTCTCCAATAAAAATTGATGATATAGAGGTATCAATTACATCAAGCATCGGCATTTCTTTTAACAGTAATAAACTCAAGGACAGTGACAAATTAATAAAAGAGGCTGATAGTGCGATGTATCAGGCTAAAGTAACTGGGAAAAACAGATACTATGTTTACGAATAGAAAGAAGCAAAAAGACCTTACATTTCTGCAAGGTCTTCTTTCTTATCTGAACAGTATTTGTCATACTCTTAGAAACTTGTATTCTAATTCCTCAGTTTGTCTCTAAGTTTTCTAGCAAAAGCTCTTTCCTCAGAAGTTGTTTGAACTTGATTACCGGTTATACCACGAGCAGTTTTTCTAATCCAATATACTTCCGAAGGAGGAATTGCAACCCCTTCTTCAATACAGCTTTGATAAAACTCTAACTTTAAACTAATCATGGACAACTTCTTTCTACGAATTCTTTTATATATCTCTGTACGATTTAGGATGTAATCATTTTTTCTAGCATTTAAATACTCTGTTAGAGATAAGATCTGACCGTAGTTTAGAAGCATATATTTAAATATGCCAAATAACTCTTCTTTTAGTATTGATATAGTCTTATCATTTGCTTTTTTTATAATTAATGCTGGTTCTACCTTCAGTTCATTAAGAATGTTTTGCGCCTTGGCCTGTTGATTTTCACTAACTTTCCCTTTTATAGTAGCCCCTCTATTTTCACTGACATTTACAAGCCATTTGATTTCTTTTTCTGGAATTTTCTTTTGGGAACGAATACAAAAATCAAATAGATCTAGTTTCTCGTCAATTACAGCAATTTGTGCAATACGTTTACTTAGTTCTTTAATTTTTTCATCGCTTTTATTCGATATAATTTCTGTTCTTGTTAGGATATATCCATAGTTTTCTAACATATAAAGAAAAAGTTCTTGTATTTTCTCCTTATCCCAATATCCTCTTCGTTTAAATCGAGTCTTCATATTAAATGTACTAGCAAACTCTTCATAAGTGTCAAATCTTTTAATAATTTCGTTATAGTAAGGTCTATATCCGTTATTCACAAGAGTAGTTGTTTCAGGGACATAGTCAGTATCATCACTCAATTCCATTACTTTGTTAAACAATTCCTCGTTAGTAAGTAAACCTGAAGGTATAAATACACTTTGTTCTATATACTTGAATGGTAAGTGAAGGTACTTTGAAAAAACGTCATAAAGAGACTCTTGTATCTTTTTATAGCTATTTTTATCAAAGGTAGCTGGACCTTCAATACTTATAAATGCGTTTTTGTATACATCAGCATAGTGCTTTTCTTTATCAATTCTCGTAGCATTATACTCAACACCAAGTGAAGAGGTATTCTCCCTCTCGAACCCCCAAACCTCTACGTGCAATCCTCCACCATCCTTCAAAGGAAGGAAAAAATCACTTCTATAATCATAGCCCTGAAAAGGATATTCTTCTCGGCTATAAGGAATCTTATTTTCAAAAAGATAGTTTGCAACATATACCTCATACTTACTTGAATTATAAAAGCCACTGTTATCTCTTAGATCCTCTTTGTTATTTAGACCAAGTTTCCTTTTAATTTCATAAATACCACCATGATGTTCTAATATATTAAATCCTACCTTCAACTCTCTAAGTAAAGTAGGAGTTGAGGGAAATACATTATTATGTTCTGCTATTATTTTTCTAATTGCCTCATAAAAGACAAACTCATCTTGATAGTAATTACGTGATTTTCTTGGGGCAACTACATTAATTTCAAGTCCATATTTAATAGCAATTCCAATTGCCATTGTAGAAATACTTGTATTATCTTGATGGCGTCTCTTATTTGTTAAATTATGATATAATTTTTTTCCCTCTGGATGGTCTTTCATCTTATGAATGGTTTTGTGTTTTAAAATGAAGGACTCCAGTTCTTTTAATCTGTTCTCCTCAAAAGTCCAATATCCATCATCATCTATAGTTAACATGCCTTTATGTTGTTTAAAGGTTAATACATCTCTATACTTTTTATATTTACAATTATCACAACAGTCCTTCTCAACATATCTCTGTTCCTTTAAATAATGGGAATATGCCTTCCAAAGACTGTTATGTTTCCTTTCCGTAATTCCTTCCTCTAGACAGTAATCACATATTACATCTACACGTGTATCAGAGTATATAGCCAAATGTTCAACTTTAACAGGAAGCCAATCCCTCATTTTTGTGAATTTGTAACCAAGCTCCACGAATTTTCTTTTGTTTTTTGAGTTCCACCTTACATATGTCCCTTTTGTTATCAACATAATTATTGCTTCCCCCGTAACTTAAAATAGCCCTAATAATTTTTTGAATTACTACTAATATCATATTACTATAGAAATAGATATAAGAGTCATATTGAAGAAAGGAGTGTTAGTGATGATAGATTTCAGCAAATACCCAGTAGCAGAAGAATTACTCAAACAAAGTGACATGATGGATAAAGTAGATAGAGTAAGATGGACCGGGACTATTTCTAGACAAGATGCAGCTCTCACACTTGCTGAGATGCTGATTCAAGCGAAAGCAGGTTTATCAAGCAATATCAAACTTCGTAAGCGTTCGGAAATAACGGCCAACCATTATCATTCAGTAGTAAGTGATGAATTAAGTGTTATCGCAGAAATGGAAGCAATGGCAGATATGGGACTTAGCTCAGATGATGAAACCCGCTTATTTAGACATAAATATCCTGGATTCGCTCCATCAAATAAGAGTGAACCAAAGCCAGTTAAACAAAATCCTAATAATAACGTTATCCCTCTATTTAAATAAGAGCTAAGCAATACATCATGAAGGAGCAATAAAAAATGAATTCATTTTTTCAAACAATTGGTGGAAGAAAGCTAATTGAAGGAGAAATCCCTAGCATTAGAAAAGCACTCGCTAACATAGCTCATGAGCTGAAGAGAGCAAATGATCTAAAAGAGTTTGAATTACTCCAAAATAAACAGCAACTAAATCATTAAATTAATTAAACATCAAGTCAGTCCTTTTCATAAGGTGCTGACTTTTTTCTTGTATATTCACATTATAAAAAGAGGACTCACATCAAATTTGGTGAAATACTTAATTAGTTATTTATAAAAACAGCTAATGGGAGAAGAAAAATGTTAGTTGCCATTGATCAATACGGGAATAAAATCTCGCCTATAACCAAAAACACTGAAGAAATAAAGTTTTTATCACAATGCAAAGTACTGTACTGTTCTGAATGTGAAAAGCCTGTAACGTTCTTTTCCGGACAAAAACAAGTACCTCATTTTAGACATGATAAAATACTGAACTGTGTATACGAAAGTGAACCAGAAACAAAGGAACACCTTGAAGGCAAAATACAAATCTACAACTGGCTGAAGGAGTTATTTCCAGATGCTCAAGTTGAAATGGAATATAAGATCCAAGAAACAAATCAACGAGCTGATGTCATGGCCATTCTACCTAATGGAAAACGAATTGCTGTTGAAATGCAGTGCTCAAGGATTTCAGGTAACGAATGGTTAGATAGACATAATCTATATAAAAGTGTTGGAATTCAAGACGTGTGGGTATTAGGTAGTTCTGTGCATACCTATGGTATAACGAACGGTGAAGTGGATGAAGAAAAACATAGATTAGTATCACTTTCTGAAGCCATTTTTAAGCAGTTTAAGTCATTATTCTTCTTAGATACTGAGTCTGTTGAAGTGAAAGCAATTTATCCATTTATCTTTGAATCGAGGATGTCTAGTCTACTTATAAAAGGCTCTGAAGAGAGGTTTGAACTAAAAGAAGGTATCATCAGGGGACATCTAATCGGTACTGACCACTACTTTCAAATGCTACTTGAATGGAAAAAGAAGCGAGAAGAAGAAAGAATAGAACAAATGAAACGGGAACAAGAGGAAAAAGAAGAAGAAAAACAATATCAATTAAGGTTGAAGAAGCAACAACTAGAACGTGAAAGAATGTTAGAACGTCAACAGCTAGTTATTCAACAAATAAACACAAACCGTAAATCATATATACGACATATTGATATTCATTTGGATTATCTACGAATACAGATGACTCCTAATGAACAAGCTTTGTTTAATCGCCTTTGTGAAAAACATAACTTTAATGCAGAAAACTTTCCGGGCTTTTTAAATGTATATACTCTTAATGACTTTTTAATTGAAACGCCAAGACAGGTTTGGCAGCTATATCTATATGATAAATACCTTTACCAAAAAGAGAAGGTCTGGTTAGACAATGTGAAAAATGATTTTTGGAAATTAAAGAAAAGTGGTGTGTTTCGTATAAAGTATATGAAAGAAACCGAGGCAACCTATTCATTCGCAATATACGACTATATTTTTAAATTGGGACAGACTGGTTACTTAACTCAGTTAGGATGGAGACCTAAGTACCAACAAATCAATTGTAAGGCCCTGCCTAGATTACATGATGGTGTTGCTAATCGCTATGTATCACTCTATATATCTAGTATGGAACGCAAAGATTACGGGAGAACAGATCGCCATTTACATGAAGAATATATTGCTCTAAACCGCAAAGAACTAACTACAAATGAGATAATAGAAACTTATAATGTTTATAGTGCTATGTTAGATATTGAGAAACCGGTGGAAGTTACCAAAAGTAAGGAACGAGTTATTGATCCTATTCAGTTTATGGCTAATAGGAGCTTCATGCAGACGAATAGGACAAGTGCTAAAAAGAGCAGACCTACACCAGTAGAGATTAACAAACCCGTTGTAGCAACTATAGAGGATCTTCTAAAAATCCATGAAGACCAATTAAACTTTATTCAAAGTAAAGAAGATAAAATTAGTCAAGGACTGCAAAAGGATTGGATAAAAATTAGTTCTATATTGCAGGCTCAAACACTAGAAGCGGATTTCTCATATTCAAGTTTCAAAGTAAATCTAACTAACCTTTATAACTCAGTAGACAATAAATAGGCAAAAGCAAAAAAAGGATGAACTCTTTAGAGTAAGTAGTTCAGTTTTGGAGTGCAAACTAAGAAAAAACAATATTTTTAGCATACGAATTCGCAACACATTTCGTATGCTCTTTTTTGTTGATATAATAACGATTTATTCACATTTGACGGTGTTTTCACGCCTTAATTCGTATACCTTTTCAATACAATGAAATATATATTGTAGTCATGTGATTTATGTAGCGAATTCGCTTGCGAATTGCAGCAAAAAACCATAACGGATTTTATCCATTATGGTTCATTCATTCTCTTATAGGGATTAAAATCCATAAGAAATTCGCTTTTTGAAAGTGACTCTTTCTTCAACTAAAGCACCCTTTAGCTTAAGAAGAAGCTATTAATTTCAACTTCCAGTAATCCTTTAAATTCGTCTTAATTTGAGTTAAGATCACGCTCAAACTCCTGTATCCATTTATAATCCAATGGATCATTTACTACTTTATAAATTCGTGTTGTTGCAACGACATCTCGTTCGAAGGTATAAATCTCATAATCTCCGCTTTTATATACTATGCGAAGAGTAAACTGTTCTCTTGGATAATCAGAAGACCAACCCTTTTTCATAGATAACCTTACTTGATATTGATTTAAAAATTTAGCAAGTTGATTTAGTTGTTCTTGGCTTACCCTTGGAATTTCAACGCCGTTAAGTTCTCTTTCTTCTGTTGTCAGAAGAATGCGGTCAACTTGTTCAATATTAAGTACATCATCTAAGTCTTGCACACGGTATATATATAAGGTTAATAAAATAACAATAAGTAGGATAAGTGCAGCAATTATTCCATATTTCCTCAAAATGACACATCCTCGCTTTACTATTAAAGGTTTAGAAGAATTAAATTAATTAATTACCTAATTACATCTCCATTTCTCAACTCAATTCAGAAACTCTTCTTTCACTAAACTTTCCCGTTAGTTGAATAAGCTTTGTTTAAAGAATAACATATTTACAGAATAATCTTATAAAATTGTCATCTACGAAAAGCCTGCGATTTTAACAGTGAATATATATACCGATTACATATTAAAAAAGCAGTCCGTTTTGGACTGCTATTTCTAATTTTGCACTCCAAAACTGAACTACTTACTCTTTAGAGTACATCCTTTTTATCTATTATCTACTTAAATCATTCATTTTCAGTTAATAACATGGTATTAATTATGGTAATAATCTTCTTTTGGTTGGTAGAACTAATTTCTCTTCCACCCCAAGTAAAACCATTAAAAGAATTTAGGTATTCCAAGAGGTCTATTTTATCACCAGTTGATTCAGATTCAGTGTAACCCGCAATCACCATTAATTCCTCGTAAGGAAAGGAGTAAGCTTTGCTAATCTTCTTTAAGATATCTGGTGAGGGGTGAATTGGTTTATCGGTTCTTGGATCAATTCCTTTTTCTAAATTACTTAAATAGTTATGAGAAATACCAATCCGAGTGCTAGCATTTCGTAAAGATTCTTTACCACGTAATTGGCGTAACATCGTAGGTAGAGTTTGTTTAGTGTCATCTTTAATCAATGATTCCTACCTCCTTAAAAGAGCACCAAAAAACTTAGATATATGTAATTCTTGATTACCATTTTAACTATAATATATTGTTCTTACAAGCAAAAGGTTTTAGGTCTTGAAAACAAAGTCTTTAAACAATTGTTTAAATTAATTATAATTTTTGTAAGCAACTTTTTTTCAAGGAGAACAAGTACATGGAAGACTATCGCACGAGAATAACAAACGTTGTTAGAAGTTACGGTGAATTATTTAATCAAAATAGAATTGGTCCCTACACAGGAACCTTTGAAATCTATATTTCAAGGTTATTTCCCATTCCATTTAGAGAAGTTGTGCCAATATCATATCAAAAGTGCTTTGAACAACTGATAGAGAATCGATTTCGATATAAAGATGAATATTCATTTATGTCGGATTCAGTTAACCTATCCCAAGCTCTAAATGAAAAAGACTTTACGGAATGGCTTAATAAACATACAACTAAATTCACAAGTTTTGACTTAGCCCTATCTGTATTGGAAGAGACGGGTCACGAATTTAGTTACGGAATGGAACATGTTGCTGATAGCTTTTTTATCAGAGGAATTATTGAATTAGATGATCCAGTTAACCCTACATACTTAAATGGAGTAGAAATGCCAACAGAATTCGTTCTATTTGATTGTAAAATGTCTAATCTAGATCAATATTTAGATGGTGACGAATTTATTGATATGGTTCATCGAATTGCTGCATCACTAAAAATTAATCCAGTAGGTCTTAAAAGTGGAGAATAAATCTTCACTTTTTTATTTTTTTATTTTGTAATTCATGGTTGACACTATCTCTTTATTTGAAGTACACTTCTACTAGAAACAGAGAAAATTACCTATACTCATAAAAAGGAGTAAATAATATGAAGAAAATTATTAGTCTATTATTACTATCTACTATTCTACTATTAGCAGCATGTTCAGAGAAATCTTCTTTAGAAGAGCAAGTGGTGGGAGATAAAGGGAATGCAGAAAAAACGATAGAGGAACAAATAAAAACACTAAGTGAAAAGACAGGCAAGCCCCAACTGTCACTTCTAAATGAAGAAGAATTAGTTAAATGGTATTTCAAATTTCTAAATAACAAGGATACTAAATTGATCGAAGAAATAGCTGTATCAGGTCAAGAGAAATTAATTCAGGAACAAACAACGATCATTACTGAACACCTAAAAACAAACGAAATTCAAGTTAACTTCTTAGAAACGATTGAGTTACTTACAAGTGGAGATACTCGAGCCATTATATATTCAACAGAAATACTTAATATGGAGAATGAAAGAATTCAAGTAGAAATTAATACACTAAGCTTATTAAAACAAGAGGATGGCTATAAGTTAGTTTTTGATGCTAATCAATTATCTCAAGAACATACTCAATCCTTTGTTGAGTTACAACAACAATTAAATAAGCTTGTTCAACAAGATGAAGAAATGCAAAAACACCTCGCATGGGTGCAAGAACAAAATCAAGTCCATCAACAAGCATTACAAGACCATATGAATGCTCATCAACAATTTATGGATCAGAGTCAACAACAGCAAATGCAACAGATGCAACAACAAATGATGCCACCACCAAGTGGCTTTTAAATTAATAGGAAACTTAACAAAGGAGAGATTATCATGAATATAACTAAGCTACTTACTATTGCAACAATATTTGTGTTAACATTGTTAACTGGATGCTCCGAGAAAGCAAAAACAGAAGAAGAAATTAGAGCAGAAGTAAAAGCTGAACTCCAAGCAGAGGCAGAAAAGGATAAATTAAAAGAGGAACTAAAGGAAGAAATAAAAAATGAATTAGCATCTGAAAATACAGAATCAACAGATAGTGCGTCGGTAGCTGCTACTCAACCAGAAGTAGAAACCTCCATTTCCATAGAACCATATGTTACAACCAATCTTACATTTAGTAATTTTAATGTAAACAAGCAAAGCGATGGGTATTTATTAATAATGGATACTGAAAATACAAATACACAATACAGTGTTGCATTTGGATGGGGAACAGCTGGAACCGCTACATTGGTAACAACCGAGGGGGAGTACACTGCAAACTTCCCACATATGGAACAGCTAGGTGCAGGAGTAACAAAAAGCTATACATTTAAGTTTACAAATGCAATGGGTGAGCCTAAAGAGCTTATCATTGATAATGTTAATCTAGTAAATAAAGCAAACGGAAAACTACCTACTCCTGGTCAATCTGAGAAATTCATCATTTCATTAAAGTAAAAAAAGGGTAGTCTTACCCTTTTTTTTTATAAAGACTCACCCAACTTACACTAGGAGGATTACTACTATGGCTACGATCCATAAAAATAAAAATCATTTAGAAGATTTTCAAAGTAAGTACCTACTATTATCTATTTTATTTTTTATTCCTACTGCTCTTTATGGCATCTTATTTGTTACCCAAGGCTATCATTTTGAAGGCATATGGCATTTAACAGCTATCATCCCCGCTGCAATTGGGGGCAAGTTTTGGCATAAATATAAAAGTATAAACTCTGGTATTGAGGGTGAAAAAACAGCGATAAACTCGGTTTCTGAATTACCTTCTGGATACACCGGAATATCAAGTGTCAGAGTTTCATATGACGGAAAAGACGCTGAACTAGACTTAGTGGTTGTAGGTCCAAATGGTGTTTTTATAGTGGAAACCAAAAATCATAATGGAGAAATAGCAGGTAATGTTGATTCTTCTACCTGGACACAACACAAAGTTGGAAGAAAAGGTGGAGAGTACACAAATACAATGAAAAACCCATTAAAACAAGTAAAAAGGCAAGTATGGATACTATCAAATTATTTAAAAGACAATGGTACAAGGGCATGGGTGGAAGGGTGTGTATTTTTTTCTAATCCAAGTGTTGATGTTAGGTTAGATGATTTTCATGCACCTGTATTTAATTCAAAATATCAGTTAAATAAATTTATTGAAAACTATGAACCTAAAAAGAAAATAGAGCAAGAAAGAATAAATAAAATTTTAAGGCTACTTTAGCAAAGGAGTGTAACAATGGAAAATATATATCCCTTTATACCACTAGTAATCATGTTTGGACTCTTCTTCTTTCTTTTTATCCGTCCAAATTTAAAATACCTTCCTACATCAAGAAGAATAAAGCAATTACAGAAGGAATTTGTAACCAATGTTACAGAGGAAAATGTTACAGAATTCATTAACTTATTAAAAAGTATACCTAGGTTAAGTAATAGTCCCTCAACTTGGGAAAGCATGAGAGCCTGCTACAACCTAGTGTATGAAAGTAAATTAGATAAAAAATTAGTAGTTGAATTGAGACGGGTTATGATGGGCTTAGGTGTTAATCATCTGAAGACAGTTCAAATCCCTAAATAAGATATTCAATTGAAAAGAAGTAAATATTATAACAGGAATCGAGGAATTCTCAATGTGACTCGCATACATTAGGAAAATAGGATTAGCATAGGAGAAATCCATTGCTAATCCTATTTTTGATTTAAAAATACGTTAATTAGTTAAATTTACCTTTTTATGAAGTGAAAGATGTTTATCATAAACATAGTAATCATGATAATATGTGTATAGAGTTACTTATACACGTATTGTATATAATCCATATTATACTAGCTAATACATAGTCATAAACTACTAACTAAAAACGAATGATGTATTAAACAATTAAAGGGGAAACAAAAATGTTCCAACGATATTTACGTGATAAAGACGACAAATTTAAAGTAATTGGCATTAGTATTGTAGAGCCAAAAGAATTGGAAGACGGTAAGACTGTTATTTCAGTAAAAATGAAGGTGGGTTCTAGCGAAAACCCAATCAATATTACTTCTCTCTTAGATCCCATTAAAGACACAATCCTAAATTAGAACCAAGACTGTATAGTTCATTTATACAGTCTTTTTTAATGCTTGTTTTTTCCCATAAATTACTAAGCTATAAGTGAGTCGATTCTGACGATAAAAAGGGGGAGTCTATAACGAAGTTAGAAGGAGCTATGATATGAAGCTTAAAATAAGTCTACTTGTCTTAATCATTCCTAATATCATTATTGGGACTGTAGGATACTTTATTGCAAAGAACCAAATGGACAACTTAGGAAAAACGACACTACAAAATGGTGTAGAGATGGCTATTCAACTAATTGATTCAGCCAATAAGCAAGTAGAAGATGGTGAATTATCTTTACAAGAAGCTCAAGAAAGAGTGAAGGTATATTTAATTGGAGAAATGAACCCTGATGGTAAGTGTACAATGTCAAGTCCAGTTAACTTAGGGGAAAATGGTTACTTTGTTGCTTATGATAAAGAAGGTCTAGAAATGGCTCACCCAACCATTGAAGGTAAAAATGTTTGGGAAACTGAAGACGTTGATGGTTCATTATTTGTTCAAGAGCAAATCAAAATAGCTCAAGAAGGTGGAGGATTCGTAGAGTATAGTTGGGCTCTTCCAACTGACGAAAATGCCATTGCAAAGAAAATTACGTACAATAAGATAGATCCAAACTGGGGCTGGATTATTTCAGCTGGAACATATGAAATGGACTTTAATGACGGTGCAAACGAAGTATTAGTGGCACTAGCGATTACATTATCAATCTCTCTATAGATTGGTGGAGTTATATCCTATATCTTTGCTAAGAGAATATCTAAACCACTTATCTCTATTACAAACCATGTAAAAGAAGTTGCATAAGGTAACTTAGCTGTAGAAGTAAATTCAGTTAAGCGTTCTGATGAGATTGGTGATCTGGTAAATGGATTCTCTTCAATGGTTACAAACCTAAAGCAATTAATTGGTAAGGTTAATCAATCTGTTAATAGTATTACTGGTACTTCTCAAAACCTAAGTGAAGTAGCTGAAGAAACGACAGCTTCCAGTGAAGAAATTGGGAAGGCAATCGGTGAAATCTCTAGAGGTGCTGTTCAACAAGCAAGCGATGCTGATGAAACATTTAATGCTACGGTGGAACTGGCTGAACAGATCCAATTACTTTCTGAACAAACAAAATCAATGAGTGTAGCTTCTACACAAGTTGTATCATCTAATGAAATGGGTATTAGCAGCGTTACAACGCTAAAAGAGAAGTCTGTTGAAACAGAGACATCAGTAGAACAGGCAAAAGATGTTATCGAAACCCTTTCTCAAAGAGTACAAGAAATTCAAGTCATTATCGGAACTATCAACCCCATTTCTGAGCAAACAAACTTGCTTGCCCTTAACGCTTCTATTGAGGCAGCGAGAGCTGGTGAACATGGTAAAGGATTCGCTGTAGTTGCAAGTGAAGTACGTTCTTTAGCAGAAGAAACAAAGAAAGCTACTGAAGAAGTACGCCAAACACTTTCAGGAATTATTTCTGTTACAACAAAGCAAATACAAAAATGGATCGCACAAAAATATTAGCAAAAGAACAATTAGATGCTGTAAAAGAAACAGAGGATTCATTTAATAAGATTGCAGAATCAGTTAGTGGAATTGAAACGATCATTGGAGAAGTAAATGAAAACATTCAATTACTGGTGTCTTCAAAAGACAATGTTTCAAGAGCAGTTGAAAGTATTGCTTCAGTAAGTGAGGAATCGGCTGCATCTACTGAGCAGATTACCTCAAGCATTGATGAACAACTATATGCAATTGTTGTTGTATCCGAATCGGCAAATGAGTTAAATGATTTAATCACTGACTTAAAAAGAGAATTAGAAAAATTCAAATTAGAAGTGTAATAATTATATGCATGGTGCCTATTTCTTATGAAAGGGAAGGGTTATTACATTATAAGAATTACATACGCTGTCATAGGGAGCAGAACCAGATGAGCAAAGAATATTGCCAGTGAAAACTTGGTATTCTTTTGTAATTTCATATTTCGTTTGAAGAAGTAATTCAATAAAATTGCCCCAATAATCGTGACTAAGGTATAGAAAATATAAAAGACATTATCCTGAAATATTCCAGGAATTAAAGCAGCACCCATCGTTAGTAATACTAAAGGTACGAAGCTTACTGGATAAACAAGAAGATAGGAAAAAAATAAATTGTGTAACCCAACCATAATTTCTTTGTAATTATTTATATCCCTTCAAATTTAATCTATTTAACTAGAGGTTAAATCTCTATCATTAATTATTGCAAGTTTCTAGAATGTAAGATACTATAATAGTACCTTTAATATTGTTGATCAAAGGCCCTGATACTGTCTTTGGTCCATTTTCGATTATTCTCGTCTTTGACGAGGATTTTCTTGTTTAAAATCCCGCTATTTCATTCTTTTCCAAAACCTTTAGAGCTTGCTTTTGTATTTCTAGAATATATTTATCCCCATAAGTTTTGGTTAAATGAAGAAAATCTGTGATGTACATTCTAGCAAGGAATTCTCTATCATTATCTTCTTGTAGTTCTTCGTCTATTTCCTCTTTTGAATAACGTACCATGTTTCCTAACTCCATTTTATTAATTCCCAGTAACTCTAACTTACGATATAACGCCACCTTGTGTTTGATGTTAAATAAATTCATTAAATCCTTTTGGCTGTATAAACCTGACGGAAAACTTTGAATAGGTTCTACTACAGGTTTATTCGTTAAATTTCTCAAACGATTGGTATTCAATACATTCTGAATGTGATCTTTAATGGAGAGGGATTGTTCTTTGTTTTCGTTAAAAGTAGATAATTTCTCATCTAACAGATTTATAAAGTCCTTCTCAAAATCATCTTTATAAAATCGTTTATATGCTACCACTGTTCTCATGTTTTCGCGGATAAACCTTTGGAAATCATCTAAATGAAATTAATACGCTTTACGAATAGAGAAGAGATCGCTTCGTCCACATCATTTTCTACTGCATTTTTCATGAGCATCATTTTGCTAACTTCTGTAATACGAATATGAGTAATGAGTGGAACTATTTTATATATCACATGTTGGTAGGTACAAGGGCAACTCTCCCTATAAAGCACTGATCACTGTGCTACCTAGTGGGTTTTTACGGAAGCAACAATCTATACAAAGAGAGTCTTTTCTTCGTAAGAAAATGTATTTACAAAAAATTCAAATAATATTATTGACAACGTTTTCATATATTATTACTATTCAATTAGACCCAGATTTTAACATCTGGTACTAAAATAAAGTCATAGGAGGGAAAAGTATGAGCGGTATATGGTTAGCTATTATTGGTACCATTGTGTTTGCGCTTGGCTATCGTTATTACTCTAAGTTTGTGGCAGAGAAGATTTTTAAATTAGATGCTAATTTTGTTACGCCTGCACACCAATTTAATGATGGAGTAGATTTTGTTCCAACTAAAAAGACTGTATTATGGGGTCACCATTTTACTTCAGTTGCAGGTGCAGCACCGATCGTAGGTCCTGCGATTGCCGTATATTGGGGTTGGTTACCTGCTTTGTTATGGGTCATTCTTGGAACCGTTTTTGCTGCAGGTGTTCATGATTTTGGAACATTAGTCTTGTCTGTAAGAAATAAAGGGCAATCTGTCGGTACTCTAGCGGATAAGTTAATTGGAAAGCGTGCAAAGCTATTATTCTTATTTATTATTTTAATTCTAGTTTTAATGGTAAATGCGGTCTTTGCTTGGGTTATCGCCAATCTATTTATTAAATTCCCAGCAAGTGTTATTCCAGTCTTTATTGAAATTCCATTAGCTATTTGGATTGGGTACTCTGTATACAAGAAAAAAGGAGGCATGCTGTTACCGTCTTTAGTTGCACTTGCTGTTATGTATGGTTCAGCTGTTATTACTTCCTTAGTGCCAGCCTTACAAATTGATTTAGTAAGTTATTTTGGTGGTGCTGAAACAACGACAATATTCGGCTTAAATGGAGTTTCACTAGCATTCTTTGTTTGGATCATTATCTTAATGGTCTATTGCTATATCGCCTCCGTTATGCCGGTATGGAAATTGCTTCAGCCGAGAGATTATATTAACTCTCATCAGCTAGTGGTCGGATTAGTGGTCATGTATCTTGGCTTATTCGTTCTTCGTCCTGAGATTACAGCTCCGATGACAAATCTTGATGCTGCGGATAAATCATGGTTACCATTATTATTTATTACGATCGCTTGTGGAGCCATCTCAGGTTTCCATGGACTTGTTTCATCGGGTACATCCTCTAAGCAGTTAAATAAAGAAACGGATGCACGATTTGTTGGTTATCTTGGAGCAGTTGGGGAAGGGTTTTTAGCCTTAATCTCGATTATTGCTTGTGTGACTGTATTTGCAAATGTGGGAGAATTTAAAGAAGCTTATAACAGCTTTGGAGCAGCGAATGCGGGTGGTTTAGGAAACTTTATTAAAGGTGGAGCTCAACTAGCAACGGGTATTGGAATTCCTGCTGGTATCGCTGGAACCATTATTTCGGTTATTGTCGTAAGTTTTGCTGCCACTACATTAGATTCCTCTGTTCGATTAATGAGATACATTATTTCAGAGCTTGGACAGGAATATAAGGTCAACACGTTAACAAAGACTCATGTTGCTACATCTGTTGCAGTATTTGCTAGTGCAGCGTTAGTTCTTTTACCGAAAGGGCCAAACGGATTCGGTTCTGGTGGATACTTACTGTGGCCGTTATTTGGAACATCTAATCAGTTGTTAGCGGGCATTAGTTTATTGCTCATATCGATTTGGTTAAAACGATTAGGTCGAAATTACTTAGTTACGTTCATACCAATGGTGTTTATCCTGACGATGACAGTTTGGGCAATGGTTCAACAAGTATTCTTCCAATGGTCTGGATTTGGAGAGACAGACGCGAACCTACTACTCTTTATTTTAGGTAGTATAATCTTAGTATTTGCGATCTGGATTGTCCTAACTGCCTTCAAAGAACTATCAAAGAAAGATGATCCAACTAGTATTCATACAAATCTGTAGGGAAGAGAGGAGCCCGTATAATACGGGTTCCCTTTTTCACTTTTTTAAGTAGGTGATGCTTGTGGAAAAAGGACTCTCGGCTTTGAAACGTTTATTAACGCTTTATGATGAAATTTTATCTGTTCAACATCGGACTGAAATCGCTAGAGAGTTAAGGGATGAGGATGATTTATTCTTATTACTTTGTATGTCAGAAACGCTTGGTTTACCCAATCCAGCTTTTTATTACACGTTAGAGCTGTATCCTTATATCCTTGAAAAGTTTCATGATTGGCATTTACGAATGGGGATGGAAAAATCACCACTTGATGGAATACGCTGTTGTTAAGGAGATTTGCGATGTTAATGAATAAACGAATTTTATTTGTAGGTGGTAAGGGTGGAGTAGGTAAATCAACAAGTGCTGCAGCCCTGGCACTGTTACATGCAAAAGAAAAGAAGAAAACGCTACTTATATCAACGGATCCCGCTCATAATGTGGGGGATATTTTTCACAAAGAGCTAACAAATCAGCCTATCATGGTACTGCCTAATCTAAATGCAATTGAAATAGACCCTGCCTTAGAATCAAAGCGTTACATTCAGTCGGTAAAGGAAAATATTCACGGTGTAGTGAAGTCAACAATGCTAGATGAGGTGAACCGACAAATTGATGCGGCCAGTTCGTCTCCAGGTGCTGAGGAAGCGGCTCTTTTTGATCGTATTGTTTCAATTATCTTAGATGAGGGAGAGAAATATGACACCATCATCTTTGATACAGCACCAACAGGTCATACCCTCAGACTTCTGACGTTACCAGAGTTAATGGGAGTTTGGATTGACGGAATGCTTGAGAGAAGAAAAAAGCGCAACGAGAACTATGTACAACTCTTAAATGATGGAGAGCCGATTGAAGATCCCATTTACGAAGTTTTACAAAAGCGTAAAGAACGATTTGCAGCTGTACGAAAAATTCTATTAAACAAAGGAATGACGGGATTTATCTTTGTATTAAATCCTGAACGACTTCCTATATTAGAAACATCAAAGGCCATTAAGTTATTAAAAAATCACGAATTAGAAGTTGAAGGGCTTATTGTCAATAAAGTATTGTCGGAGCAAGTGGAAGGGGAGTTTTGGAAGAAAAGAAAAGAAACAGAACGTGAGTATGTACGATGGATTCATAAAGAGTTTAAGAACCAAGATATTCACTTTATACCTTTGTTTGAAACAGATATCAATTCTGTTGACTTGTTAGAAGAGTATGCAAACAAATTAGCTACTGGTTCAAGAATTGCTTTTTAATGGGCCAAGTTATTTGAAAAAGGTAGGTGTATCCTTATGGGGAGACAACCTACCTTTTTTGTGATACTTGATATTAAGCTTGCTCTAATTGGCTAACTGTTTGGCTACATTGCTGTAGTGCTTGCTCAACCATTTTTAATGATTGCTCAATATTTTGACGATTCCCGTCATTTTCAACCGTTTGTAAAGCTTGTTGCAATTGATCCTTCGCATTTGTTAATGAAGTATAAGACTCCTGTGCATAACCTCTAGCATTCTTCTGCATGTGAACATCCTCCTCTTCTATTGTACGACTAATAGAATGTACCAGGAGGCCCAAAATTATGTAACCTCAACCAAAAAGCTACCTAATAAATGCTTTATAAACACTAACCATCAAAGGAAGACTACAGGCAATAAATAAGATTAACCCAATAATTTGAATCGCACCTTTAAGCGTAACCAGTAATTCACCTAAAATAGATACACTCGGAACAGGAAACATCATGAACACAACTCCCATAATCAACCCATAAAAAAACGTACGCTGTCTATCCATCTTCCATCCTCCCTGAACAGTTTATTAATTTATAAGCTTAATCGATTATATGAGACAAGAGTGGCTTTTAGAGATGAATGATAAGATTTTAGCGCATTAAAGCAGTGGGGGCCAGGCCCCCACTGCTTTAATGTGTTAAAGGGAGTAGTGTGAAACTGAACTGAAAAATATCGTTGCTAATGCGATTAAGATAATTATATATTACCAGAAGAATAGACCCGCAAGAGCGACACCAGCAATTACACCTAATGCAACGCGATACCCACCGCCGTAACCATAGCCGTATCCATATCCATAGCCCCAATACCCATATCCACCAAGACCACCACGAGATCCAATCGGTTCTAGGTAGACATTGTTTCTACTAACTCTAGTGATTCGTCCGTAATGAACGCGTCCGTTGTGCTCATTAATTTTAACTACCTTACCTTGATAACGACAGCATAATCCGTAAATATCATGAGACATTGATCTTACCTCCTTTGTGCATAGCAGTCACTTATAACAAGTATCGAATACGATACCCTGTTACATTTTCTATACGCTACTAACATATGTTTAGGAGGATGTCAGGGATTGTACATTTGACTAGTTAAGCCTTTTTACAAAAAAATACACGAAAACCCAGCTTGTTTTTATATTTACTGGTTAACTCTTCATGTCGATCTAATTTATCGAAAAGTGAAGGATCTACTCCAGGACTAATGTCAAACTCAGTAAAATCATCTTCATCTGGAACTAACTCTTCTAATTGTATAGAAAACGTTGTTACATTTTTAAAGCCTGACCTTTCTAAGTGCAAAAGCCAATCTTCTTCTGAGAAAATGTCATGAATGCCATAAAAGTCTAATAATTCACGACTTTCATGATCACTAAGAGACTGAAGTTTCGTCATTTCAATGAGTGTAAGTGTCCCGGATTGCTTTAAGACTCTTGAGTATTCCTTTAGGGATTCCTGTACTTTGGTAAAAGCAGTGACTGATTCGGACAGAATGTAATCAAACTTGTTATCTACAAACGGAAGATCCTCAGCAGAACCTTCTAATAATGAAATTGAATCTTGCTTACCTAACAACCTTTTACGTGTTTTCTCAATCATTACCGGATGTTGATCAATGGCATAGAGCCTACAAGGAAAGTGATGTGCAAGATATGCTGTCGTTTGGCCAGTACCACACCCCACTTCAAGTAGTGCGGTTTCTTCATTGATAGGCAACTCATCCAAAACAGCTCTTGTCAGCGTTAAGCCACCAGGATGAGCCCCACCAATACCAAATAGAGCTAGTAAATCTGTATAAGAATAACTCATCTCTTTTCTCCTTTTTCGTGTGTTTAGTAAAGCATATGCGCAAATTACTCGAACGGTCCTACTAGTAGTTATAAGTTGCTTTATCGCATTAAAGGAGTGGGGGGCAGGCCCCCACTCCTTTAATGTAATAAAGTGTAAAATAAGTTTATAAACAGATTATTTTTATTATAATTGTAAAACTATTGAAATAAATGGAAATTGGTTATATAATCAAATTAAATTTACCATTCAAATTTTCTTGAACGATAAAATTAATTTGATTGAGGATGGGATATGAATAATGAAACAGTTAGATTATTACGAAGTTAAAAATTTGAAACAAGCTAAAGTATTATCTGATGACTTGCGAATGAGAATTATAAGTATGTTTCGAGATGATAAGCCGAGAACAGCTAAACAAGTAGCAGATGAATTGGAACTGCCAGCTTCTAAAGTACATTATCATGTTAAAGAACTTGAAAAACTCGGGTTATTAATCTTAATTGACACAAAAATTAATGGTGGAATTGTTGAGAAGTATTACTTGCCAATAGCGAAAAACATACGAATTCGCTTATCTCGAACAGAAGGAGAGGGTATCCATGAATTCCATGAACAAAGCCAAATTATTAATTCTACTCTCCGTGAATTTCGTAACAGTTTTTTAAAATCTATTGAAGAGGCAAGAAAAAATGAGGAGTTCTTTAAGCCTTTATTTTTTCAAATGAAACAGACTCTAACCAATGAAGATCGTGACGAATTATACAATGAGTTAAAGAGTTTGTCTGAGAAATGGAATGAAAAGATGAACCAGAAAACAGCTTCAGAAGGCAATGGAGAGGAATATAACTTATTTTTATCTTTTCATAAAATAATAGATTAGGAGGTTGGCCATGATTAAGCAAAGTTTTAAAACTTTTTTAGTCATTTGGTTTGGTCAGCTTGCATCCGTAATTGGTTCAGGATTGACTGGATTTGCATTAGGTGTTTGGGTTTTTCAGGAAACAGGATCTGTCACACTATTTTCTTTAATTGTCATGTCTTCGGTTCTTCCTGGAGTTTTAGCTTCTCCAATAGCCGGTTATGTTGTAGACAAGTGGAAACGAAAAAATGTAATGATTTTAGCCGATTGTGTAGCAGGATTTAGTACATTACTTATTTTTGTCCTTCTCCTCTCAAATCAACTGGAAATTTGGCATATCTTTTTGTCTACAGCACTCGGTTCATTTAGTAGTGCGTTCCAAATGCCTGCTTATCAATCCACGATAGCTTTACTTGTCCCTAAAGAGAACTTATCAAGAGCAAACGGGATGGTTCAAATGGCGGATTCTCTTTCTATGATTATTGCTCCATTAGCGGCGGGATTTTTATTAGGAATCATTGGTCTACAAGGAGTAATTCTAGTTGATTTCATCACATTCATCATTGCCATTACTACCTTAGTTTTTGTTAGATTCCCTGAATTAAAAAAGGAAGAAAATCAAGAGAAGGCGCCATTCCTAAAAGAAGCTATGTTGGGATGGGACTATATTCAAAAAAGGCCAGCACTTTTAGGATTGTTACTTTATTTTGCCTTTGCTAACTTTTTGTTAGGCTACGTTAATGTTCTAATGCAGCCTTTAATTCTAACTATTGGAGATGAAAGAGCTCTTGGAATTGCCATCTCTGTTACAGGAGGTGGAATGCTCTTAGGTGGAATAATTATGAGTGTCTGGAAGGGGATGCAAGATCAAGTTAAACAGTTTATTTTATTCGGATTCTTAAGTGCAATTGGACTAAGTATATCAGGTTTTGTGTCGTCAGTTTATGTCATTACGATTGGAATGTTTTTGACTATGTCACTCATTCCATTTGGCAATGCAGCAAGTCAATCGATTTGGCAGAGGAAGGTAAAGCCTAATGTTCAAGGAAGGGTGTTTGCACTAAGGAGAATGGTAGCCCTTTCCCTAGCACCATTTGCATATATAACAGCGGGTCCAGTTGCAGAAAAGCTCTTTACACCAATGATGGTAGAAGGAGGATTATTAGCTAGCAGTATAGGTAGACTGATTGGAGTTGGCGAAAGTAGAGGTATAGGCTTACTCTTTATCATATTAGGGATTTTATGGGCAATTCTTGGTGTAGTATATTACTTGCATCCTCGGATTAGAAATTTAGACAAAGAGCTCCCAGATGCAATAGAAGATGTTCAAGCTATGCATGAGAAAGAAAGTCATAAGGTGGTTTCAGCGGAGATTTAAGGTTAATTTGATTTTCTAGCTACAATTGTGTAATGCAGTAATGATTTCTTGCTGAAGCTCGTTAGAATACAGACCTTGAATATCTAGAAAATTTTCTGATTTCATACAGTATTGTAGATGCTCGGTAACCACGTAGTCGTTATTATCTTTTGAAAATGAACATTGAAAAAGAGAATCTTGTAAGGGATCATTCTGGCATAGGTACACAATAGTAGTACTATTAGTTTCTTCATTTTTAGTAACAATTTTAAACGTAGAATCTGTCATTACGATCTCAACTCCTTACTAATATAATGGACAGAAGTTATTTAATAGATACCTAAATGACTTAGAATTATAGTGTGAAACGCAGAGGAATATTTGATTTTTAATAGGGGTATTGGGTGTTAATTAAGATTCGACAAATTTCTTGGGAAATATCTTTTTTAATAATAGGATCATGTTGTGAAAAATGGTGGTAGCTGTGATTGCTGCATGAAGTGAGAGACAAAAAGGTCTTTTGAGAAATTTGATGTGGTAGGAGATGAGTATGTGAGGTCTATGGGATTGACGATAATTTATAAGGTAATTTACTTATAAGAATTTTCTCCTTCTATACTAACTTTAATACTATAAATCTTATCACTATTAGTTTGAGTTAGTAACAACCCAAATATAAATATTGAAATAAAAATAGGTTTTAAATAAGGTACTTTATTACATTAAAGGAGTGGGGGCCAGGCCCCCACTCCTTTAATGTGTTAAAGCTAATTCTGATGAAAAACAACTAATTTAGATTAATGATTAGTGTTTCCCTTTGAATTTCTTCTCCAGTAAGCCAGGTTACAACGAGTTCAAGTTGCTCGGGGTTAATCTGCTCTAGCCATTGTTGAAAGATAAATTCTTGATTTTGTGGTAGAGAATGAATAAGAACGGATTGGAAGAAAGGTAACTTAAGTTCTAGAATGGGACTCTCTACTAAACCGTCTATAGAAATATCTTGTTTAGTAAGTTCTTTATTTCTTAGCTTAAACCAAAGTGAACCGGACTCTAGAGTATCTGTTTTTATTTCTTTAACATGAATTTCCCAACTGTTCGACTGATATTTGCAAGGTAACGAACAGTTTGTAGTGGCCAATGTAGATATAGGACTGATGAGGAATAAAATAATAGTTAATGAACAGAATTTTAGTTGAGCCATGGATGTAAGATGAGACACTCCTTTCCTTTTACTTAATTATAGGTAGTATTTGTTATTTTTTACGAACTACATACATGAAATAAAAAACACTTGATTTTATTGGAACATTCTGTAAAAATGTGTTAAAGGCTATTAAGAGAAAAGTACAATAACTATGTTCTTCTACAGAGAGCTTCGGTTGCTGAAAAGAAGCAAGAACTACTATTGGAAAATGGTCTCAGAGCTGTGCACCGATTCCTTAATGGAGGTAGACTGCAACGGGATTTGACGTCCGTTACAAACGTCACGGTATCGAGCAGAAATAAACTATGTTCCGTACCTGTTGAGACTAATGGTGTAAGCTATTAGTGAAAAAAGGTGGTAACACGAGGCAAACCTCGTCCTTTTACAAGTGAACTTGTAAGAGGGCGAGGTTTTTTATTTCTAGTTAGTACTCGAAATACACCACTTTACTCCACTAATGTATCGGGGGCCTGGCCCCCGATACGTTAATGCGATAAAGAGAAATCCACACTAAATAATGAATGGAGGAATTTTTAATGGCAGTTTTTATTGGGGGGGCGTGGCCATATGCGAATGGTTCTCTTCACTTGGGGCATGTTTCGAGTTTACTTCCTGGGGATGTATTAGCGAGATATTTTCGTATAAAGGGAGAGAAAGTGCTTTATGTGTCAGGAAGTGATTGTAATGGAACTCCTATTGCTATTAGAGCAAGTCAAGAAGGTAAGAACGTTGAGGAGATTACTGATTATTATCATGATGAGTTTGTGAAATGCTTTAACAAGTTAGGTTTTACTTATGATTTATATACTCGAACAGATCATGAATATCACCATAAGGCAGTTAAGGATATATTTAAAGACCTAGTAGAGAAGGATTTAATTTATAGAAAAAAAGTTGATCAATCATACTGTAATGAATGTCACCAGTTTTTGCCTGATCGTTATGTGGAAGGTATCTGTCCACACTGTCGTTCCGAGGCAAGAGGGGATCAATGTGATCATTGCTCTTCTATCCTTGATCCTCTAGAACTCCTAGACAGGAGATGTAAGTTGTGTGGACTTGAACCAATAATAAAAGAGACTGAACATTTTTATTTTGCTCTTTCTAAGTTTCAGGAGGAGCTTAGTCAACTTGTAGAGAGAGCAAGCCAGGAAGGTGAATGGAGAAGAAACGCTGTTATGCTAACAAAAAGGTATTTGGTTGAAGGGCTACATGACCGTGCAGTAACAAGAGACCTTTCGATAGGAGTTTCTGTTCCTATCACAGGGTATGAAGATAAAAAGATTTACGTTTGGATTGAAGCTGTTTCTGGTTATTTATCTGCTTCAAAACAATGGGCAGATGTTACTGGTCATGACTGGCAAGATTTTTGGGAAAGAAACGTGAAATCCTACTATATTCATGGAAAGGACAACATTCCATTTCACACTATAATATGGCCAGCCATATTACTAGGATTAGAAAATTTAGCCTTACCGAGCCATATTATCTCAAATGAGTATGTGACCATCGAACAAAAGAAAATCTCTACAAGTAAAAATTATGCAGTTTGGTTGCCTGACTTATTAGATTCTTTTCATCCTGATACCATTCGTTATTATGTCACGATTAACGGGCCTGAAACCAAAGACGCCAATTTTTCCTGGCAAGATTTTGTTCACTCCCATAATGGTGAACTACTAGGAGCTTACGGAAATTTTGTAAATCGTACACTAAAGTTTATAGGAAGGGCGTTTAACAACAAGGTTCCATCCGGAGTAATTGAACCAGCCTTCGAAGATAAACTTAGTCATTTGTATGTATCGGTAGGGGAGAAACTGGAGTGTGGAGAACTTAAATCCTCAATAGAAGAGATCTTTCACTGTATTCGTGATGCCAATAAATTTTTTGACGCACAAAAACCTTGGCTTGCACTAAACGAAGATATAACTAACTGTCAAAATACACTATATACCTGTGTACAAATCATTGCTAACTTATCGAACCTACTATCTCCATTCCTACCATTCTCGGCGGATCAATTAAGAATATTTCTAGGGATTTGTGAGCCAAGGTGGAACTATATTGAAGTTGATACTGGCACTACCATTACTGTAGAGATTCTGTTTGAAAGAATCCTTCCGAGCGTAATCGAGCAGCAACGAAACAAGCTAGGGCTAGTATAGCTAGTTAAACATCAATCGAAATTTAGTCATTTAGTGCATTAAAGCATTGGGGGCCTGGCCCCCAATGCTTTAATGTGATAAAGAGCATCAACTTATAAGTAAATCCTAATTAATTCCTCATCTAATATTCCTGAATCTTTGATATAATAGTTGTGCAGTAAAAGGTAACTAGTTTAGGAGGGGTACTGTATTCTTAAAGATGCTGAGGTTTTATTAAAAAAGTATTATGGGTATGATTCGTTCCGGCGTGGCCAGGCTGAGGTCATTGAGCATGTTCTTAGGAGGAAGCATTCGTTAGTGCTAATGCCTACGGGTGGTGGAAAGTCTGTATGTTATCAGATTCCTGCCCTTTTAATGGAGGGCATTACGATTGTCATTTCTCCGTTAATATCTTTAATGAAGGATCAGGTGGATAGCTTAAATCTGATGAATATTCCTGCCACTTATATAAACAGCTCGTTAACACAGCGGGAAGTTGATGAGCGGCTACATGAAGCTCGGAATGGAACTTATAAATTGATCTATGTAGCTCCAGAACGTTTTGAATCTCCTCAATTTTGCTCCCTGCTTGATAATCTCCGTGTGGAAATGATTGCAGTTGATGAAGCGCATTGTATCTCTCAATGGGGTCATGATTTCCGGCCAAGCTACAGAACACTTTCCCAGGTCATTCAAACTCTTCCTTCAAATCCTGTTATTCTGGCTTTAACGGCTACCGCTACAAATGAGGTAGTAGAGGATATTTGTCAAATGCTTTCCATTGATAATCAAAATGTGACAGCTACTGGGTTTAAACGAGACAACCTCATTCTTTCGGTAGAAAAGGGTGTAGATAAAATGGCTTACCTTACATCCTATGTTTCTAGGAATAAAGAAAAGCCAGGAATCATCTATGCTTCCACTCGAAAGGACGTTGATAAGATTCATGACTTTTTAGCAAAAAAAGGTCATAAGGTATCAAAGTATCATGCAGGACTGTCGGAGGAAGAACGGAAGAATAGTCAAGAAGCATATTTATACGATCATTCTGAAATTATGGTTGCTACTAATGCATTTGGAATGGGGATTAATAAATCGAATGTAAGGTATGTCATTCACTATCAGTTACCAAGAAATGTTGAGTCTTACTATCAAGAAGCTGGACGTGCAGGTAGAGATGGAGAGATTAGTGAGTGCATTATATTATACTCTCCACAAGATACTCAACTTCAGAAATTTTTAATCGAACAAACTATGCTAAATCCTGAATTAAAACAACAGGAATATAAAAAGCTGCAAACAATGGTTGATTTTTGCCATACAGAGCAGTGTTTGCAAGTCTATTTATTGCAATATTTTAACGATCAAGATCAATTCAACACTTGTCAAACTTGCGCTAATTGTAAGGATACAAGAGAAAAAGTGGAGATTACTAAAGAAGCCCAAATCGTTTTCTCCTGCATCAAAAGAATGAATGAGCGTTTTGGCATTACCCTCGTATCTCAAGTGTTAAAGGGTTCAAAAAATAAAAGAATTCAAGAATTTGATTTTCAGAAGCTTTCGACATACGGACTTCTTTCCAAGTATACGGAAAAAGAGATTACTTCCATTATTCAGTATCTCGTCGCAGAAGGGTTTCTACAACTATCTGAAGGAAAGTACCCGATAGTCTCTCTAACAAAACTTTCACTCCCGGTACTACTTGGGGAAGTCAGGGTATATAAAAAAGGAGTTAGTCTACCAACACAGCAAAGTGAAGGCGATCAACCATTATTCGTACAATTAAGAGAGTTACGAAAGCTAATAGCAAGTGAAGAAAAGGTTCCGCCGTTCATGATTTTTTCAGACAAGACCTTAAGAGAGTTAAGTGAGATCAAGCCATTATCAATGGAAGAACTCATACAGGTAAAAGGGATCGGTGAGCAAAAGCGTGAACGATACGGAGCTCGTTTTTTAACAGTCATTCATGAACAAATGGTGCAAGTAAAAACTTTAAAGCCCATATCAGAAAACAACAAGCAGCCGAGTCATTTGGAATCCTTTTACCTGTACCAACAGGGAATGACACTAAAAGAGATATCTACTCAACGAGAAAGATCACTTGTCACGATACAAAATCACATTATTCAAGCAGTGGAAGAAGGAAATGAGTTTGATTGGTACAGCGTTCTTAATGACGATGAAGAAAAAGCGATTATGGAAAAAGTCATAGAGCTTGGTGAAGAACGCTTAAAACCAATTAAGGAAGAGTTACCTGCTGACATTGATTACTTTAAGATAAAGCTAGTTCTAGTGAAAATGAAGCTAGAACAAACAGAGAAAGCCCCTGTTTAGGAGGCTTTTTCTATTTATCTTTACTGTGTCAAAGTGTCAAAGATTTACATACACAGAAAACAACTTATACCTTATAATGGATATGGGTTAAATTGGAAACAAGGTTTACCTTTTCAAGCAAGAAAACAACCAATACCGACTCCAAGTAAAGGAATGAGCTCATAGTGATCATTAAACAAGGACCGTTAACAATACGTCCACTAGCCGAAGAAGATGCTGAATGGTTGACAAAGTGGTTGAGTGATGACCAAGTACTAGAATTCTATGAAGGTCGTGATCGACCATTTTCACTTGAACAAGTGAAAGAAACTTTCTATGAAAGAGAAGAAGAAGTGTTTAGGAATATTGTTTTTTATGAAGATCAGCCTATTGGTTATATCCAATACTACCCAATTGATTCTGAAGAGAGGCTTGAATTTTCCTATCGTGACGATGAAACAATTTACGGGATGGATCAATTTATCGGTGAGGTTTCCTATTGGAACAGGGGAATAGGTACAGAGTTAATAAACACAATGGTACATTTTCTAAGCAATACAGTCGGTGCCTCAAAAATCATTATGGATCCACAAACGTGGAATGTTCGAGCTATCCGATGTTATGAAAAATGCGGATTTGTAAAAAAGATGCTTCTCCCAAAGCGAGAATGGCATGAAGGTGAGTATCGGGATTGTTGGTTAATTGAATATAGTAACTAAAAACTCAGGTACTTATTGGTACCTGAGTCAGCAAGCAACCTAATTTTATTCTGTCTGATTTAGAAAATCTAAGATGTCTTGAAAAGGCTGTGTTTCTTTAACTTTAAAGTAATCTTGGAATGGATTACCAACCTGCTTGATCCGTTCCACCATTTTGTTCACAGGAAATAATTCAGGGGTGAGCTCCTCTGTTACCTCTTCCCAATAAAGGGGAGTGGCAACTAGTCCGTCTTCATTCCCTCTTGCCGAATAGGGAGAAATGATGGTTTTGCCTTCTGCATGCTGTATATAATCTACATAAAGTTTTTGTCCACGATTTTTCTTTAATCTTTCAATCGTAAAGCTATCAGGATCCTTCGTAATTAAATAATGAGCAATGAACTCTGTAAATTTTCTTGTATCCTCATATGAAAACGTATTTTCTGGTAAAGGTAAATAAATTTGGAGCCCTTTGTTTCCAGATGTTTTGATAAACGACTGAAGCTTTAGTCCATCAAATACTTCCTTCATTAAGAGAGCTGCTTTCACCGCTAAATGGAAAAAGTCCCTCGAAGGAGGATCTAAATCAAAGACTATTTCAGAAGGTCCGGTAGAATTTATCGTTTGAAAAGGAATGTGAAATTCAAAAGCGAGCTGATTACCAAGCCACATTAAAGTCTCCATATTATTGCAAACAATATAATTAATACCCTCTGACATCGAGGTCTGAATAAAATCGGGCGCATAATCAGGACAGTTTTTTTGATAAAAGGCTTCCCCTAACATACCATGTGGATAACGTATGACTGTTAACAAGCGATTCTCTAGAAACGGTAAGAGGTAAGGAGCAATGCTTCTTAGGTAAAATAAATAAGTCTGCTTATCAATATTCACTTTCGGCCATAACGGCTTATCAGGATGAGTAATCGTTACTTCTTCAGGAATAGGATGAATACTTTGTTGTAGCTTTTCCCATGTACAATCTTGCCACTTTACATCAAAACGAAATTGCTTAAAAGCTGGCTGCCTTAGCTGCTCCTTATAAAGCTCTAAAAATTGCACGTCCATACAAATACCTGGCTCCACAAAAATAAACTCGTTATTTTCGTTAGTTTTATTAGTTTTTATTACTTGTATGAGAGCATCCCTTTCTTCTGATGAAAAACCATGAGAAACTAACCCTACACTGTACAGTTCACCATCTCGTACAACACCTAAATGAAAATATCCATTTTTCTTCTCATAGGAAATAGCAAAAAAAGTACTTTCTTTCCAATTTTTTATCTTGTACCACTGAGTCGTTCGTTTTCCATCCTCCCATTTGCTGTTAACGTGCTTCGCAATGACACCTTCTGCATCATACTGTTCAGCTAGCTTCCAAATTACCTCATGCTGATCGAATTCTCGTATGTATTGAAAAAATACAGAAGAATGTGGTTGAACCTCTAATGGTAAATCTCCTTCTTTAAATAGTTCCTGCAATTGACCTTTTCGCTCTTTATAAGGTTTTTGAGAAATAACTTCAGACTTCATCATGAGTACATCAAAAACGCAGTAATGAGCTTGCTTCTCCTTTGTTACGGCCATAATCTTATCCTGAGACTTTAACCTTCCTCGCAACTGAATGGCTTCAAAATCAGCTTTAAAAGGAGAATCTAATAAACATAACTCCCCGTCGAATAATAGAGGAAGAGAGTCCTTCCATACCTCTCTTGCAAAAGCAACAGCTTCATCCACCTCAGGAAATTGTGGATGTAAAGAAAGACCATTCCTACTCATGAATTGAAAGCTATGTTCGTCAATATAAAAAAGGGCTCTGAATCCATCATACTTGATCTCAAACGCCCACTCGTTTCCTTTTGGGAAATCGGTTGTTAAGGTAGGGAGCATCGGTTTAGGAATTCGATACATGTTTAATTCCTTTCCACTTCTTTTAACCTTACCTTTTTTTATTTTCACTGTTTTTATGCAATAATTTATTTAGATCAATGCTGACAGGAGGACTTTCCTATGAAAAGTGCAATATTTTTAGACCGAGACGGAGTCATTAATGAGGTATTAACCAAGCGAGTAAAATTTGTCAATAAACCAAGTGATCTATATTTACTTCCTAGAGTAGGAGAAGCCATTAAGTTACTAAATGATGCTGGTTATCCTGTTTTTGTTGTCACCAACCAAGGTGGAGTAGGTTTAGGTTATATGACAGAGCAAGCATTGAAGGCTATTCATCAACAATTAGAAAAAGATTTAAGTGCATACGGTGCCTCAATCGTTGAAGTCGTTTATTGTGCTCATAAGCCAACGGCCGGTTGTGAGTGTAGAAAACCAGGTCCCAAAATGATTACAGATTTAGCAAGGTTACATGGTGTGGATTTAAGTACAAGTTATATGATAGGTGACCGAGATGTTGATATTTTAGCGGGAAAAGCAGCGGGGACGAAAACGATTATAGTCGGAGATGAGAAAGCGGATATGGCAGATTTTCGATTTAATGATCTATATGATGCTGCTACTTGGATTACAAAAAAGGAGTGAGCAAAACTCACTCCTAACTTTTAAGCCTTTTTTCGAGTCGTTCTTGTTTTCTTTTTGTCAGCAGGAGCAGCAGTAGTCGCTTCTGTTCCAGTTTTCTTTTCAGCTATAGGCTCTGCTTTAGGCGCTGTTTTCGGTCTAGTTGTTGTAGGGGCTTTATCTTTAGTACGTTCGATACTAGCCTGTAATGCGCTCATGAGATCAACAACGTTTGTACGAGGTGCTTCTTTCGCTGTCGTTCCCTCATTCTTATTAATTTTCTCTTGAATAAGTCCATGAACAGCTTCTCTGTAGTCATCCTTGTACTTATCAGGTTGAAATTCAGTCGTCAGCTGATCAATAAGCATAATGGCAGTGTCAAGCTCTTTTGGGTTAATCTCAACGTTTTCTGGGACGCTTGGTACTTCTTCTACATTTCTTACTTCATCAGGATAGTGAATGGTTTCCATGACAAGCGTGTTTTTATACACTCTGACAACAGCCATTTGCTGCTTTGAACGAATGGTGATTTCTGCAATACCAATCTTCCCTGACTTTTGTAATGCCTCACGTAATAATGCATATGCTTTATTTCCGTTTTCACCAGGACCCATATAATAAGACCTACTAAAATAAATAGGGTCTATTTCCTCTAAATTCACAAAATCAATAATTTCTACACTTTTTTCCTCATGTTCTTCTTTTAAGCTGGCTAATTCTTCATCAGAAATCATAATGAATTTCCCTTTCACATATTCGTAACCCTTGATTAGATCTTCGGCTTCGACCTCTTTTTCGCAATTTGGACAGACTTTTTCATACTTAATGGGTGTATGACATTCCTTATGAAGTGTTCTTAATTTTATATCCTTATCTTCGGTTGCTGAAAAAAGCTTAATCGGTATATTAACAAGGCCAAAGCTAATAGAGCCTTTCCACATTGTATGCATAAATTAACACATCCTTACAAAAATTGTTTGTTATAGTTTTTCCCTACTAACTATTTTCACACGGGTATAATCTTTCCAATCAATCATTGACCTCCTACACGCATACCTTTAAAATAACGATGTATGTCCTATTTAATTAATTACAAAGGCTTTTTCGTAAATGTTGTTGCTTTTGGAAAAGAATCCTGATTATTACTAACTACCTTAATGATCTATGCAGTTGCATTTTTCTAAGAACCAAGACACTAATTTAGAAAAAGTTTAAATTGAGAGGAAGCCATAAATGGAAGAATGGATTATAACATTAGTAGAATTTCTAAAGCAGTTTTCATATCTAGGTGTTGCAATTGCGTTAACGTTAGAATTTGTTCCTGCTGAGGTTGTCTTACCTCTTGCCGGCTATTGGGTGTATGAGGGAGATATGTCTTTCTGGCTCGTTGTATTAGCGGGAGCGCTAGGGGGAACGTTTGGACCGCTTACTTTATATGCACTTGGAAGATTTGGTGGCAGACCATTTCTCCTTAAATATGGAAAGTACCTATTCATTAAAGAAGCCCAAATTCAAAAAGCAGATGACTTCTTTACAAAATATGGAGGGATTGTTGCTTTTACAGGCAGGTTTGTTCCTGGTGTGAGAACGCTAATTTCAATACCTTGTGGCATGGCCAAAATGAACGTCTGGGTATTTAGTATATACACCTTTATTGCCATGTTTCCCATAACTGCGCTTTATGTATTTTTGGGAGTTCAATTAGGGCCACGTTGGAAGGATGTCGGAAGCCTAGCAAATCAATATTTACTTCCAGTCGCAGTAGGATTAGTGATCATCATTTTTTTATATGTAATGTGGAAAAAAAGAGTGGTTATATTCAGAGTTACTCGAAAATAGAAACAAGCCCTTTCTTACTAAAGAGAGGGCTTTTATACGTCATCCAAAGTGTATGAAATTGTTTTATAAATTCACCCCCTAAAAGGGGGAGGAAGATGCGTACGTTATGGTAAATGGAACAAAGCCATTGTAATAGATAAAGCGTTGGCGCCATCGCTAAAGTCAATGTCAAGATGCTATAGATACATGTGTTTATATGAAAAACAGGCAAACTTAAACGAATCCTCTTCAATATTTTGGTACTATCTATAAGGCAACGTCATGTTATAATGAAAGGATTCATTTTTGTTACTTCGTATGGATAGAAAGTAGCAAAAAATTAATATGAATTAATTTTAACACGACGGTCACATACTCTTATACAATCACGAATTTTTTTATTGAAGAGAAGAGGTGAAGCCTTATGCTTAGTTTACTCTTTAACTTAAAAAAGACGCAAACCCTTGAGGATAAGGTAATTGACATCCAAAACGGGAATGTTGAACTTAAAGATGAACTTATTAATGATTATAAACCTTTTATAGCAAAGACAGTTTCGAAAGTCTGCAAACGATATATTACGGAGATGGATGATGAATTTAGTATTGGACTCATTGCTTTTAATGAATCCATTGAAAAGTATTCGTCAGATAAGGGAAGTTCGCTTCTCTCATTTGCAGAATTAATTATAAAAAGAAGAGTCATTGATTTTATTAGGAAAGAAAGTAGACAACAAACAGTCAAACTTGATTCTCAAATCAATGATGAAGAAACTGTTCAAAATAAATATGAGGTAGATGTGTCAGTAGACAATTATTATAAAAAGCTAGAAGAAGAACATCGAAGAGATGAAATCTTTCACTATCAATCGGTATTAAAGCAATTTGATTTAAGCTTTCAGGATTTAGTTGAGAATTCTCCCAAGCATTCGGATGCAAGAGAAAATGCAATGAAGGTAGCAAAGGAAGTCATTAGTAATTCTGAGTTTAAACGGATTTTGTTTGAAAAGAAAAGGCTACCTATGAAAGACTTAGAGAAGGAAGTTGAAGTTAGTCGCAAAACGATAGAACGAAATAGAAAGTATATCATCGCGGTTTGTATCATCATGGCAAGCGATTATACATTTTTAAAAGAGTATGTTAAAGGGGTGATGGACAATTGAAGAAAGGAGTAGTGCTGGAGGTTAATGCGACACATGTAACGGTTCTTACCCCTGATGGTGAATTTCTAAAAGGACGAAAAGTGAGAGAGAATTATGAAGTTGGAGAGGAAATTGATTTTTTTCCGTTAAATGAACGTGCTAGTTTTAAGAAAACTCCGTACTTTAGCTTTGGCAAGTTACGAATAGCATTAGCAAGTTCAATAGCAGCCATTTTATTATTTTTTACTGCCTTTTCCTATTATGACAGTCATCAGGTATATGCCTATATGTCTATAGATATCAATCCAAGTATAGAAGCAGCTGTTGATAAGAAGCTAAGGGTTATTACATTAAAAGCATATAACCAAGAAGGTAGAGCCATTATAGCTAATTTGGAAGAATGGAAAAATCACTCCATTGAGAGTGTAACGGAATCTATCATCAAGGATAGTCGAGAATCTGGGTATTACAAGGAAGGTGCAGAGGTCATCATTGCGACAGTCGTAGTGGATGATGAAGGAGATGTACTTAAAGAAAAACTAACAAAAAATGTATCAGCCATAGCTAAAGCTCACAAAGCAGAGAATGTGAAAATTACCGTCTTGGACCGGGGCATTCAGGATAGAGAGCTTGCAATTGGAAAAGGCTTATCTACAGGAAAGTACGTTAAAGAATTCATCATGGCTACAAAAGATGAAGAACAAAAAGAAAGTAATAAAGAAACAGAAGCAAAAGATAAGCCTGTAGAACAACCAGTAAAGCCTGTCGATAAAGAGAATGAAGTAGTAGAGAAACAAAAAGAAGAATTACCTAAGGTTCAGATGCAGGAAAAAAATAACGATGCTAAAGCCAATCAACAAAAAGCAACAGAGCAAAAGCAAGAAAAGAAGACCGAACATGTAAAAGAAAAACTAAAAGAAGTAAAAGAAAAAATTAAAAATAAAAAAGAAGATCGCGATGATGACAGAGAAGAAGACGATGACGATGACGACGATGAAAAAGGCAAAGATCGCGACGAGGACGATGACGACGAAGAAGACGATGACTAGAGTAGGGTAAACCTGCTCTTTTTCTTTTACATTGTTTCGTGAAATTAGTAGGTAGAATAGTGAAATAAGGCAATATTTCGTGGAATGATTTTATATTTTGTTGGAATACTCGGTAAGAAGTTGGAATCAATCTATTTTCCGTTGAAATATCAGTACATGTAGTATTGATAACAATTTCTGCCTCATGTAAAACCCGGAATATCAACTATTCCGGGTTAAGCCATGTATATTTAATTATTGTTGTGGATTAAATTGACCATTGATTTGTTGTTGGGCTGTCTTTACAAGACGCTTTGTAATTTCGCCACCAACAGAACCATTTGCTCTTGCAACTGTATCTGAGCCTAGGCTCACACCAAACTCTTCAGCAATTTCATATTTGATTGCATCTAATGCCTGTTCGATACCAGGCACTAATAGTTTATTACTACTGTTAGCCATTTGGATCGACTCCTTCCATTTCTTTTGCAATAAGGTATTGCTTTCTTAGTATGAGAGACTGTATAGTAACTAATACTGTCCAATGATTTCAATTGATGGAAAGAATCTCATAACCATACAGGACTTGTAATAAATAGATTTACGAAAGGCTGTTGCCCTTTTCGATTATATAGGTCAAAATGGGAGTGTATAATAAGTGTGAAAGGTTAGGGTCAATTTATGTTTCAACCATTTAAAATGAAGCTACATAGGCTTAGTCCGGCACAGCTCATTGTCAGTTTCTATTTCATAGCTGTAACCATATCAGTTATATTGCTTAGCTTACCTGTAGCTCATAAAGAAGACGTAACATGGAGTTTTATTGATGCGTTATTTACAGCTGTTAGTGCAGTAAGTGTAACGGGATTGACCGTAGTCTCCACCGCAGATACCTTTAGTGTGACCGGGGTCTTCATTCTCGCATTCGTACTTCAATTTGGCGGTATCGGGGTTATGACACTAGGGACCTTTGTATATTTAATTATGGGGAAGAAAATTGGTCTGAAGGAAAGACAATTAATTATGCTAGATCAGAACCAAACTAATTTGTCTGGTCTCGTCAACTTAATGAGACAAATTTTAGCCATCATTATTATTATTGAATTAATGGGTGCATTGATCTTAGGAACTTATTTTTTAAATTACTTTCCTACATGGCAAGAAGCATATTTACAGGGTTTTTTCGCCTCCATTTCGGCAACTACAAATGGTGGATTTGATATAACCGGTAGTTCTCTTATTCCGTTTGCCAAAGACTACTTTGTACAATTTATTAATATGTTACTCATCATACTTGGAGCAATTGGATTTCCTGTCTTAATTGAGGTAAAAGACTTCCTTACTAATAAAACGGATGGTTATCGATTTAGATTCTCATTGTTTGCGAAGCTCACATCCATTACTTTTTTTCTATTAATTGTATTTGGTACGATTGTCATCATACTTTTAGAGCTCAAGAATTTTTTCAAAGACATGGTTTGGCATGAAGCTTTGTTTTATTCCTTATTTCAGTCGATTAGCACGAGAAGTGGTGGCTTAGCTACAATGGATGTTAATGAATTTAGCGAACCGACGTTGTTCTTCTTATCCATCCTAATGTTTATAGGTGCCTCTCCAAGCTCTGTAGGTGGGGGAATAAGAACGACGACCTTTGCTTTAAACCTATTATTTATATATCATTTTGCAAAGGGAAATAAACACATAAAAATATTCAATCGAGAATTACATGAAGATGATATTCTAAAGGCACTCGCTATTTCATTCTTAGCGATTATCATTTGTTTCTCTGCCACTTTAATCCTTTTAGTCACAGAACCGTTTCCGATTATCAGCATTATCTTTGAAGTATGCTCTGCATTCGGTACGTCTGGACTATCAATGGGAATTACCCCTGACTTAAGCACATTAGGTAAATGTATCATCATTTTCCTTATGTTCGTAGGAAGAATTGGGATTATTCTCGTATTAGTATTATTAGGTGGTCGAAGAGAAAAGAAAGTCCGCTACCATTATCCAAAAGAACGAGTAATTATCGGCTAAACAAAGGATCTTCTCTTGCAGAAGGTCCTTTTTTGTTATTTATTTATTTAACGCAGTAAAGCGGTGGGGGCCTGGCCCCCACCGCTTTACTGCGTTAAACCACCATTACCATTAACTTACAATATAAATTTACGAAGAAAAACTAATGATAATAGAGTCGAATTCAATTCTGATAAGGTAGGTTGTTTAAATGGAACATGAAAAAAAGTGGTCAATCGTTTCACTTGCTTCCATACCGTTAGTTATGACTTTAGGGAATTCAATGCTTATCCCCGTTCTCCCTACAATTGAGAAAAAGTTGAAAATTAGTTCGTTTCAAGTAAGTATGGTCATAACTTTATATTCCATTGTGGCGATTATTCTCATTCCGATAGCGGGTTATTTATCGGATCGAATTGGACGTAAAAAAGTAATTATTCCTAGTTTAATTATAGCGGGTATTGGAGGATTAATATCAGGTTGGGCCTCATGGAAAATGAAGGATCCTTACATGATGATTCTCGTTGGAAGAGTGTTGCAAGGTGTCGGTGCAGCAGGTGCAGCTCCTGTTGTGATGCCTCTAGTTGGAGACATGTTTAGAAGTGAAGAAGAAGTAAGTAAAGAGCTGGGTGTCATTGAGACCTCCAATACGTTCGGTAAGGTGTTAAGTCCTATTTTAGGTTCCTTACTCGCCGGGATTGTGTGGTTTTTACCCTTCTTTGCCATTCCTGCATTTACTTTAATTTCTATTATCTTAATGATATTTTTAGTTAAAAGTCCAAAAAAACAGGATGAGCCCTTACCTTTTAAGGAATTTCTTAAGTCAGTAAAAAAAATATTTAAGGAAAGTGGAAGATGGTTATATGCCATTTTTGCCATTGGCTGCATACTGATGTTTGTTCTATTTGGCGTACTCTTTTACTTATCTTCTATGCTTGAGGATCAACATGGTATAGAAGGGGTAAAAAAAGGTTTAATTTTAGCAATCCCACTTGCTTCGTTATGTTTAGCTTCGTTTATAACAGGTAGAAAAATTAAAGAGAATAAAGTCTTAATGAAATGGATAACAGTGGGGGGCATTGCCTTATTAGCAGCTTCTGTTTTTGCGATTAGTTTTACAGAAAATATTTATTTCTTGCTTGGCATTTTCTTTGTCTGTGGTGTAGGGATCGGGGTTACGTTACCTTGTATGGATTCACTCATTACAGAAGGAATTGAAAAAGAGGAAAGAGGAACGATTACCTCACTGTATAGTTCAATGAGATTTATTGGGGTGGCAGCAGGTCCTCCTGTGTTTGTTCTCCTTATGAAAGCATCTCATCAAGTAATGTACTATAGTATTACAGGGATCTGTATTCTCGCTGGCTTAATTGCTCTAAAGGAGATAAAACCAAAGGCAGAAGGTTAAGGCCTGCGTCGAGCAGGCTATTTTTTACGTTATCTCTAAGACAGTGTTCTTTCTTAAGTATCAGTATAGCTCGACAGCAACAAAAAGCATCAGCCTCATTTGAGCTGATGCTTTACTTTATTAATCCTGATTATAGCTAACATCCTTATCTGGATGTGTAAAAGGAACACCTTGTGGTGGTATCTTTTTCTCTATTAAGTCCCTATTTTCAGCTGTATTCCAGCCAATATCATTGGTAGGGTGAACCCATTCTTCTCCTGCCATTATAGAAGGATCCACGTCGTCCGACCAATTATTAAGCGGAGAGTTAGGTGAATCATAAAAGCTGTCGCCAATTACCACTCCATGCTCATTCACGAATGGTTTTTCCATCTTAATACCACTCCCTTTGAACACTGGAGCTTCGGGTTGGTGTGGCATGGTTTCATTCATAAATGGCACTTCTAGTTGATCTTCAGTCTTTTTCTTTTTCTTCAAACATCTCACCCCTTTATTTAGTGTTTCCTTCTTATTATCTCCAACGGCCACAAGGATATGAAAGGAGCTTGACGTCTAAAAAAAGCTCATAGGCAAGGAAGAAACGGAAACAATAAACAGTGAGGAAAATCCTCAACTTTAGATAAGGGGTGTTCACTATGGCTAAGAGAAAAGTAAAATTTGATGCAGCCTTAAAAAATAATAATACACCAACAGAAAGTATGCCGGATACAGAGTTTGCTCAAGAAGCGATTGCGGAAGACGCAATGAAGGGTGCAAACCGCAACTCTAAAAAAGGATTACAAAATGGAAAACAAGAATAGCAATCAACATCAAAATCGTGAAACGTTTAGCGAAGAGTACAGCAATGAGCTAGGCGATTTTAATGCTAATAAAGTACTCGAACTCTTGAGCGAGAGTAAGTCCGAAAGTAAAAAGAAGGAACAAAAAAAGAAAAACGGGTAGGCATCATCCTAACGAGTTTGGCTCTAAAGCACGTACACAAAATAACTCAAGAAGAAGTTCAGTTTTTTAATAAAATTGAACTTCTTCTTTTTTAATGGGTCTTTTCTAGTACTAAGTTGCCTTCTAATCTACTTTACCTAAATTCAAGCTTATTTTTAACGATAAATGCTGTTTAAGGACAATCCATATACTTACACAGTGATTTTAACCGTAAGGACCGGTATCTTCTGTGAAAGTTTCGGGGAGTACTTTTTGTTTAAATACTGAAGGAATTAGTAGGAGCGATAGAGAATTACCTCTAGGATGGAAAATATAAGGGAGGTAAGATATGGGAATCCAAGCAAAAAGTATTTTTGTTAACCTACCAGTAAAAGATCTAAATAAGACTAAGGAGTTTTTCTCTAAGTTAGGTTTTGAGTTTAACTCTCAGTTCACCAATGAATTAGCCGCATGTATGATCATCAGTGATAATATATTTGCCATGTTGTTAGTTGAAGACCACTACAAGAACTTTACTAAAAAAGAGATTGCTGATACAACTAATAGCTCAGAAGCCATTATGGCTTTATCTATTGATAGCAGGGAAAAAGTTGATGAGATTGTCAATAATGCTTTAAAAGCTGGAGGCAAGCCTTCAAAAGAGCCACAGGACCATGGTTTTATGTACGGGTGGGGTTTTGAGGATATTGACGGTCATCTTTGGGAACTATTTTTCATGGATACGAATGCTCAATAGTGAGTAAAATAAAAATGCTTGGAG